>NZ_WEHZ01000005.1 GCF_012641745.1 Pseudoalteromonas peptidolytica | reverse complement strand
TTGAAGACTACAACGTTGATAGGCGAGATGTGGAAGTGCTGTGAGGCATTAAGCTAACTCGTACTAATTACCCGTGAGGCTTAACCATACAACGCCAAAGTGGTTTAGCGACAGAAGTTAATAGACTGAAGTAGACAAAAGAATTTAATAGCTTTTTCCAGATTTAAGAATTAAACAAGGTGACCAACCTCAGCGATATAGCGAAATCGGTTCACCTTGCGCAAATGGAATGTTCGTGCGAGGCACGATGTAATTATACATTTGCACCCAGATTTCCTGGTGACTATAGCGTTTTGGAACCACCTGACCCCATGCCGAACTCAGAAGTGAAACAAAACAGCGTCGATGATAGTGTGGGCTTCCCATGTGAAAGTAGAACATCGCCAGGGCCAAATTTTATATAAAAACAAAAACTAAAAAAAGAATTTTCCTGATGACTATAGCGTTTTGGAACCACCTGACCCCATGCCGAACTCAGAAGTGAAACAAAACAGCGTCGATGATAGTGTGGGCTTCCCATGTGAAAGTAGAACATCGTCAGGGCCTTATTAGAGAAACCCGTTGCAGTAATGTACCGGGTTTTTTGCTATGTGGGATTTGAAAATAAATCAACACCTCGCGAGGTAAACTCGCTCCTACCACGACATCAACAAAGTGCTGCACTTGCTGGAGGCGGTTTACTCGCCGAGCTTTTGGGCTTCAAACAAAAAGAATAAAAACATCCAACTTCGTAGCGAGCAGGGCCTTATTAAAGCTCGATTAACAGCATTCATCCATTAACCTAATCGACATTAGTACATCCAAGTGCGTCAAACCCGTTGCAGCAATACAGCGGGTTTTTTGCTATGTGGGATTTGAAAATAAATCAACACCTCGTGAGGTAAACTCGCTCCTACCACGACATCAACAAAGTGCAGCACTGGTAGGAGGCGGTTTACCCGCCGAGCTGTTGGGCTTCAAAAAAGAATAAAAACATCCTACTTTGTAGCGATCAGGGCCTTATTAAAGGTCGATTAACAGCATTCATCCATTAACCTAATCGACATTAGTACATCCAAGTGCGTCAAACCCGTTGCAGTAATGCACCGGGTTTTTTGCTATGTGGGATTTGAAAATAAATCATGACCTCGCGAGGTAAACTCGCTCCCACCACAATATCAACAAAGTGCAGCACTGGTAGGAGGCGGTTTACCCGTCGATGGTTTCTGGGGGGGATTATTGCTCGAGAGCCCTTACAGCTTATGACTCTCGATAGAATTGATCCGTTTGTGATAAGTGTTTTTCATTGCAAAATAGATCATTTATTTAATGCAATAGGCATGAGTAATGTAACGATAGCTATGATCCGTCAGCTATCACCCTTATCTCCCGTTGCCTGTTCATAGAATTATGGGATGTAGCTCCTCGTGATGGGAGTCTATTAAAAGTAGCCAGTGGTGCATTCCCTAGCGCGATTTCTACCTCAAAGTGAAATGCCTTGGGGTTTTCTGGAGCATAGTTTTCTTTAGAGAAGAAAAAGCACGGATCACCACCAACACCCCAGCGGACACCCTTTTTCAAAATATATGAAGCACCTGGAATATTCTGCCACTGTCGTCCTGGTTGTCTGTATTGATAGCGCTGACGGATATCAATGGTTCTTCCCATAGTAAGGGGGCGCCTGACAATATAATCAGGGTTAAATGTTGAGTGGTCGTCAGTGACCGAGGCGCTTTGAGAGCCATTTGGTGGCATAAAAAAGCTTTGAGGTACTCTACTTAATAATTGGTTAAAAGGAGGGTCATAAGCCCTAGCGGTTGGATACCATACATGCTCCCTTGTTAGGCAGTGTGTAAAGGTGTTCACATCACCATTGGTACTATCAAATGTGAATTGATGTTTAAAAATATACCGTGCGTTATCAATTCTTATCATACCATGAGTGGGATCTCGAAATTGATACCATTGTAATTCAAAATCATGAAAAGCCATATTGTAATTCGTTGGGCGGGCAAAGCTGTCGATATTTAATGCGTTGCCTAAGTAAACTAATGCTGTTTGGTATTTTAGAAGTTTATCTACTGGCAGGCTGTGTATCTCACCCTCTATATTTTCGGCCGTTCGATTATTGATATTTCGATTATTTGGGCTGTTCTGCGCATTACCACCTAGCAGGAGAATGATATTGTTTAGAGAGGAGGCACTCTGGCGAAAGCCATCATTGGCGGTTCCAACGTGGTTCATAAAGTTACGCATTGAGACTATTGGCATAGTAAACTTTCCGTATTGTATTACAAATCAATGAAGTATAATTTTTACTTTTAGTTAAAATATAGTTTACTTAAGTAGAAAGCCAGAAATATTTATATCGAAGGTATACCGAGAGGTTATCTTAAGTAGAAAGTACCAAACCATAAAGGTTGATCACAAACTTTATTCACTTATTTAAAGGCAAAATGATTTTGAATTGGGTACCTTCATTGATCATGCTTGCTACACTGATCCGACCTTTCAGTATTCTGATTAGCTCACTGGTTATCGCAAGACCGAGACCTGCATTGTGTTTGCGGTTGCTATTGCTGTTTTTGCCTTGAAAACTGGCATCAAAAATATGTTGTAGATCCATCTCACTGATCCCTATGCCCGTATCATTAACTTTGACATGTGCATAACCTTCATGCTCTTCTAGTATCAAGCTAATTTTCCCTCCGGCTTGTGTGTGCCTTATTGCATTATCAATTAAGTTTGACAGAACTCGGTCCAATTTACCTATATCACTGGTAATAGCTATAGTACTTTGAATAGGGGATATGACTATCTGTAATTGGTTAGCCTCAGCTTTTAATTTGAATTTTGCAGCAACGTCATAAATAACCTCCAGTAAATTAAAAGTTTCTATATTCATTTTTGCATGCCCAGCTTCTAGATGAGCAAGTTCAAAGATTTGGTCAATGAGGTGATTTAGTTGATTGATATTTTTACTGGCAACTTTAAGGTTTTCCATGATGGTTTTATCTGTGGTTTGCTTTTCGGTGAGCTCTATATAGCCTTTTAGCGATGCTAAAGGAGTGCGTAGATCATGACTAAGCTGAGATAGAAATTTCTTACGTTGTTCATTTTTATCGTTCAATGTGGTTAGTTGATATTGGATTTTATCCAGCATCGCATTCACACTTCGCCCTAGGCGGTGTATCTCGTCATTTTTTGCAGGCCAATTGATTTGCGCATCAGGGCTGATGTCAAATTGGTTTTGACTCACTCTGTCAATATACCTAGTAAGACGAGCAATCGGATTGGTTATCTTGTTGAGTAAAAATAAGGCTATTGCAAGGAGGAGTAATAAGGTGCCAAGTAACCATAATGTGCCAAGCATGACCTTTTCGGAGCTTTTCAGTTGCTCAATGATGTTGTTGTATTTTGAAGATCCAATAATGATGTATAAATAGCCTTGAAGTATATCTTTGTTAGTAACAGGTGCTACAGAGAAAATTTTACTGCCATGTGTACTTCTTGGGTCGTCACCTAAAATTGGTAGCGTATTGTTTGTGATAAGTAACTGCTGTAATGGGGTAATATCAATCTTCTCTCGTTTGATTTCTCCTGGCTCTGCACTGTATGTGAGCAAGTTTCCCTCTGGAGATACAAAGTAGAATTCAAAGGCAGGTCCTAAGATCATCAGCGTATGGAACAAGTTGCTTAGCCCTTCATAGTCATAAACCCCCTCCCTGATAAGTGGGTTATCCGCAACTAAATGTTGAGCTAAAGATAAGTGAAGCTGTTGCTCTGCCTGCGATTTTGACACTTGTGATAATGCTTGAGTCCACCATATAAAAAGCATGCAAATCAGTAAAAATGTGACAAATAGCATGGCTGCTAGCTTTTTATATAATGTGAGTCTCATGCGTTCACTCCTTGAAGGGAGCTTGCGTTCAGCTTGTATCCGACGCCCCATACGGTCTCTATGACAATATGATTGGAAATGGGATCTAGCTTTGCGCGTAAGCGATTAATGTGTGAATTAACGGTATGCTCATACCCTGAGTGTTGATAGCCCCAAACGGACTCAAGTAATTGAGATCGCGAAAACACATGATTAGGATGTTTAGCAAAAAACTGTAATAGCTCAAACTCAGTCGCTGTGAGCTCTAGCTTTATATCACCAAGTAAGATTTCATGACAATCGGTATCGATAGTTAGCGCGCCAACTTGAATTTTATCGTCTGAAGAGGTGGGAATAGAGCTTTTATCATTTAATTGACGTACATGTCTCAATTGGGCTTTTACTCTAGCTTGAAGTTCTCGGCTGTTGAATGGTTTACAAATGTAGTCATCGGCTCCGACTTCTAACCCAATGATTTTGTCTATTTCACTGCTTTTCGAGGTAACAATAATCACGCTACTCATTGGGTACAAAGATTTAAGTTCTCTACACAAGCTGAGTCCATCCATATTTGGTAACATTAAATCGAGCATAAATATTGCGTGTTGCTTCTTTTTTGCCATATTCAAAGCGTCTACACCATCCGCGATATGGGTGACGGTTAATGACAGCTCTTCTAAATGAACTTGAAGCAATCTAGCTATATCTTCATCATCTTCAACTAACAACACACTGTCTAACATATGCAGCCCTTAGTGGAGCGAAAGCGCCTATGGGCAGGCGCTTGCTCATGGGCTACTTGATTCGCTCAATTGTTATTGCCAACAGCGGATTATCAAACTTATGTTTACTGGTTAACGTAGAGCTTGTTAAGCCATCATCGTTGCCAACGACTCCGCTATGCATGGTTACCATATTCTGGTTATCGTTACGTTCCACATTAAATCCTTCTCCACCATCAGCAGGCCCGGGGATACTCCCCTGGGCTTCAGTATTTAGCTCTGTACCAGCATCATACGCTGAAGTGCGATACATTTTTTTTTCACCGATGGGCATAGTGGACACATCTATGGCATTAAGACCGGAAAATCCATCATTTGTATTCACCATCATGGTCAATAAAGATAATTTTAAATTGGCGAGAGTCTCAGACTTAATCGAAATGGTTGACGTAGAGCCTGGCCCAACTGGGGTCTCTGTTGTGCTTGACGACATAGTCATACTTTGTGCTAAAAGTGCACTGTTATCGCCACCTTCTGCGAGCTTTTCAAGTTCGTTAGAGGCGGCGGTACCAACTTCGAAGTAGTGACCTGATTGATGTAGCATAACAGCAATAGGTGACATCGGCTGTGCTTGAGTGAGGTTGGTGATACTTACGGAAAACTCATAGTCTACCACCGGTGGTGTTGGTGTGTCTGTTACCACTGTGCTGTTATTGTCATTGTCTCCACATGCACTCAGTAAGAGCGCTGATATGGCAACGAGTGTTAATTTGGTTTTCATCTCAGGCTCCTGTTACTTTACGGTGATTGTGAGTTTAGCAACTGGATTTAACCAGCGATGTACAGTGTTATGTAGGTCACTTGCCCCGCCAATTTGTTCATCATCTCCAACATTGCCTCTGTGAATATGGATCGTGTTGTTTTCTTCGCTGGTGGTAACGCCTAGCCCTTGGCTACCCGGAGTCACGCCCGGAGAAGCGGGAATACCAGCCATACCTGGCGCACCAGAACCATCGACAACCAACTCATTGTTGGCTTCGGTACCTGCATCATACGCGTTAAGGTATACTTCATATGTACCTGCTTCAGTAGGTATGGGCCAACTATTTAAGCCGACAAAGCCATCATTCGTTGGTAGCATCATGGCAACCAACGATAGATATGTGTTTCCATTACTCGTTGAGAGCATCGCCATTGTTGAGCTTGCCGGGGCGAGTAACCCACCAGCAGGGTTCATTACCATATCGGCGTTGATACTTTCTAACACATTACTCAGTCCAGAAATATCACCTCCTTCGGCCATCGCTTGAAGTGGCTCTGAAGCAGTTTCACCCAATGAAAATAATGCTGTGCCAGGGGCGTGTGCAGTCACAAGCAAGGGCGTATAGTAAATACCATGAGTAAGGTTGGTTATTTTCACTTCGAGATCTTGAGCAAGGGCACTACTGGCAAAACAAGTGGCTACTAGGGTGGTAAGGATCTTGGCTTTCATGATGTGGTCTTCTCATTTTGTATTGTTAGTAAACCTATCATGGCAAGGAGTTATTGAGAGGGGCTCACGGAATTATCACATTTTCATCACAAAATACCATCATGTTTATCACGGTACACCCAGCTTGGTGCTCGAGAGAAGTTTGTAAAGTTAAGCGAATCAGTATTGCGTTAGTTAATTTGTAAGTAGGTTTGTTTTTACAAGAAGGGGTGTACTAATTAGCCCCGATAATTGCTCAATTTGGAGGAGTAAACCTGACGCTAAGTACGTTAAAAATTTCTTATTTAGAACCAGTAAAAAGCAAAATCTTTACCTTGCCTACACGGATGTTGATACCTTGGCGATAGAGGACGCGTAGGCGGTGTTATCGACAAGATTTTCTCGCCTCAAAATAGACCACTTAATTAAGACAATCGGTATTGCTGACACGGACGGTTTCTTTTATTTTAAACGCTTCGGTGGGCTAGTCTTCTTCGTGGGTCAACTGCTCGAGTTCGCGATAAAGTATATCTTCATCGGCTAGATTAAGCTCTATAAGGCGCTTAAGGTGGGTAACACTATCTAAATCTATTTGGCGGCAGTGGACGCCGAGATGTCCTTCTTCAACATGGCGAACTTCAACTTCCATGGTAATTTTAATATCACTGCCGGGCAGGTAGAAATTTAAGCTTGCAGGGTCATTTTTAAGTGGAACATAACCTTCAGGTAGGGTGAGCAGCGCTCCGTTCAAGGATAGATCCAAGATTTTGCAGCTAAAGTCGCCACTAGAAGCCATAAACTGCGCCTCATTTGAAAAAATCACTCTAGAAAACCTTCTACGCTCTTTCATTACTTAACCCAATAATCCATATAGTTAAAATAATAGCGTATATCACGTTACTCGCTACTAAAAAGTGATAATTAATAGCTGTATTTTGTTGCTCTTAAGCATAATACCAATTTGACTTAATACTTGCTCAATTTGAAGGAGTAAATCTGACGCTAACAGCGTTAAAAATTTCTTATTTAGAACAACTAAATAGCAAAACTTTTGCCTTGCCTACACGGATGTAGGTACCTTGGCGATAGCAGGACGCGTTAGCGGGGTTATCGACAAGATTTTCGCACCTCAAAATAGATCACTTAATTAAGAAAATTGGTATAAAGCTCATGATGCAGCCCGAAGTTGAAAATTTTTTGGTGCTATAAAAAAGGCCCCTGCAATGAGGAGCCTTATTACAATATTGATTAGCCAATTTTTTTATACTTGATACGTTTGGGTTCTGCGGCATCAGCGCCGTAGGTTTTTTTCAACCACGCTTCGTATTCAGTGTAGTTACCATCAAAGAAGTTGATTTGGCCTTCATCACGGTAATCCAAGATGTGCGTCGCGATGCGGTCTAAGAACCAACGATCGTGCGAGATACACATAACACAGCCTGGGAATTCCAAAATCGCATTCTCCAGCGCTCGCAACGTTTCTACGTCTAGGTCGTTGGTTGGCTCATCCAGCAGCAGTACGTTGCCACCAGCTTTTAGTAGTTTTGCTAGGTGAAGACGATTGCGCTCACCACCAGAAAGTTCTTTTACAAATTTCTGCTGGTCATTACCTTTAAAGTTAAAGCGGCCAACATAAGCGCGACTTGGTACTTCAAAGTTGCCAATTTTTAAAATGTCTTGGCCGTTTGAGATCTCTTGGAAAACGGTATTGTTGCCATCCATATCATCACGGAACTGCTCAACGGTAGCAATCTCAACGGTTTCACCAATTGTGATGTCGCCGCTATCTGGCTGCTCTTGGCCACTTAACATTTTAAATAGTGTTGATTTACCTGCGCCGTTTGCACCGATGATCCCAACAATTGCCCCTTTTGGTACGTTGAAATTCAAATCATCAATCAACAACCTATCTCCAAAACTCTTGCGTAGGTTGCTTACTTCAATCACTTGGTCGCCTAAGCGAGGGCCAGGTGGAATGAATAGCTCATTGGTTTCGTTGCGCTTTTGATAGTCGTTTTGCTGAAGCTCAGTAAACTGCGCCATACGTGCTTTAGACTTAGCTTGGCGACCTTTCGGATTTGAGCGCACCCACTCAAGTTCTTTTTCAATCGACTTTTGGCGTGCTTTTTCTGATTTTTCTTCTTGCTTCAAACGTGCATCTTTTTGCTCAAGCCATGAAGAGTAATTTCCTTCCCATGGAATACCGTGACCACGGTCAAGCTCTAAAATCCAGCCTGCGACATTGTCTAGGAAGTAGCGGTCGTGGGTAATTGCTACCACAGTGCCTTCATAGTCATGCAAGAAGCGCTCAAGCCACGCGACAGACTCCGCATCTAAGTGGTTAGTTGGCTCGTCAAGAAGTAGCATATCAGGCTTTTCAAGTAGCAAGCGGCAGATAGCAACACGACGCCTTTCACCCCCTGATAGGTGCTCAATTTTAGCATCCCACTCAGGTAAACGTAGGGCGTCAGCAGCACGTTCTAGTGCATTGTCTAAGTTATGACCATCATGTGCTTGGATAATTGCTTCAAGCTCGCCTTGCTCTTTTGCTAGTGCATCAAAATCGGCATCTTCCATCGCATATTCAGCATATACTTCATCTAATCGAGTCAATGCACGCTTAACTTCACTAACTGCTTCTTCTATTGTTTCGCGAACGGTCTTGCTTTCATCTAATACAGGTTCTTGTGGTAAGTAGCCAATCTTAGTACCTGGCTGCGGACGTGCCTCGCCCTCGAACTCTGTATCAACCCCTGCCATAATACGTAGTAAAGTTGATTTACCCGCACCATTTAGACCTAACACACCAATTTTAGCGCCAGGAAAAAAGCATAAAGAAATGTCTTTGAGGATAGTGCGCTTAGGCGGCACAACTTTGCTCACCCGCGACATGGTATAAATATATTGAGCCATGAGTTTCCAATCTCTTTTTTGATTTAGACGTATTTTAGAGAAAGCCTTGACGGGCTGCAATGTTGATAGGTCATAACGCTTAAAAAACCACAGTGAACGTCAGCTTAGTTAACTGTTGTAATTTTTTATTTACCTTTTAATAAGTTAAACAATCGTACTGTGTATATATCCAGCTGATGTTTGTAAGTTTCTCATTAGTAGGTCATTTTTGACCTGTTTCGCAACCTTAAAATCGCTATTATATCACTACGCTGAAGAAAGTTATCGGATGAAGATGTTAACAGCGTTGTGGGGTTATTGGAATTAAACCCTGTTGGCAAGGATGAACGACTACGTTGTTTTCGCTTCTCAGTAAAGGTTATACCAATTTGACTTAATACTTGCTCAATTTGAAGGAGTAAATCTGACGCTAACAGCGTTAAAAATTTTTCATTTAGAACAACTAAATAGCAAAATTTTTGCCTAGTTATCGACAAGATTTTCTCGCCTCAAAATAGACCATTTAATTAAGCAAATTGGTATTAACTCAGCTAAGCAGAACAAAATTTCACTAGTCGTGTTTATTTTTTGAGGTAAGGAGAACTATGACACTTATAAACACAGCCACATCCAGACTGGTGGGTCAAATCAAGCCTGCACCTACAGGAGCAGAAATACTGCGTGTAGCACGCAGGCTCAGAGGCTATACACAAGCCGAGTCAGCGGCTCACTACGGTATTGAAGAGCGCACATTAAGACGCTGGGAAAATAGGGAATATAGCCCTCGCTGGAATGACGTGATTGGCCTAGTTGAAGATGTTTACTTACTCGATATTTTAGAAGTGATAGGAAAAATTCACGATGAACAAACAAGTGACAATTAAACAAGTTCGTACCGCGCTTAAACGTTGGGGGAAATTTTGGTGTGCCAAAGAGTTAGGTAAGGGGTTTAGCCGTCAGGCAGCGACAGAAGCAATAGGAAGTGTAGCGAGTCGTAACATGAGTGCAGAGCAGATCCATGTCCCAGATGAAATAGCGCAGCTAAGCGCCTCTATAGAGTTGCTAAGACCAGAGTGTAAGCGAGCCATTCGAGCAAAATATATGATGCACAGTAGCGCCGTAAACGCAGCCAAACTACTGGGCTTTGATAGTAAGCGTTCTATGGAGTTTTGGTTACTTAAGGCCGAGCAGAGTTTAATGGTTAACTTGTCTGCACAATAGAAAAGGAGGGGGATTGTATGTCAGTGATGAATACAGTTGAGCAAATCAAAAAACATGAGGGATTTCGGCAATTTCCTTATTTGTGTACAGCAGGAAAGCTAACCATAGGCTACGGACGCAACCTAGACGATAGCGGAATAAATGAAGATGAAGCTGAGTCATTGCTTGCCAGTGATGTTGAAAACGCAAAAGCGGCAGTGTCACGCAGAATTAATACGCAGCACTGCAATGAAGCAAGGATAGCGGTGTTAGTCAATATGGCGTTTAATCTCGGAGTGACCGGTTTGCTTAATTTTCGCCGGATGCTGCAAGCAGTAGAAAAAGGTGACTTTGAAACCGCTGCGCTTGAAATGCTAGACAGTCGCTGGGCAAAACAAGTGCCGATACGAGCACAAGAATTAGCACAGCAAATGATTTGTGGAGAGTGGCAAGCATGAGTCTACTGGCAAGTCTGTTTTCAGCTAAAACCGTGGCACCTATCGAGGCCATTGGTAATATCTTGGATGAGTTATTTACCAGCGAAGAAGAGGTGTTAAAACAAGAGCACCTCAAAGCGCGGCTGATAGCAAAGCATGCGCTAGTACAAGCGCAGATCAACCAAGTACAAGCCTCACATCGCAGTGTTTTTGTTGCCGGTGCTAGACCTTTTTTGATGTGGGTATGTGGGTTTGGCTTTTTATTTTCATTTGTTGTTAATCCTATCTTGCAGTGGTTAGTACCGGAGAAGGGCACACCCGATTTACCGTTGGATGTCATGCTGGAATTAACACTTGCCATGTTGGGGCTTGCAGGGTTACGCACGGTGGAAAAAGTAAAAGGAGTGAGTAAGTGAATCACCCAGAACAATGGCAGATGAAAAAAGAGTTGAATCTGGCTCATATTTTAACCACCATCGTCTTGCTGGTGTCTAGCATTATTTATCTGGGGGATTTAGATAAACGGATCACGACCAATTCTCAAGCGCTTGATCATCTCAAGCAAATTCGCAAGGAAGATCAAAAGCGTATAGAAAAACGCTTAGATTCCATAGACAAAAAACTTGATACCTTATTAAGCGCGCGGCGCAAAGAATCTTAGCAGCAAAGCTACTTCGGCAGAGCTTTTTATATCCAACTTAATTTACAAGGAGAGTAGCATGAATAATGCTATTGATCTGACGCGCCTATCTGCACCCGAGGTGCTTGAGACTGTTAGCTATGAGGCTGTTTACCAGCAATTAGAGGCGCAGCTACAGCAGCATTTCCCTGATTACCCGTGGTTGCCTTCAGATCCAGCAATTAAGTTGATGGAGCTGTTTGCCTACCGAGAAGTGCTACTTAGGCAACGCGTAAATGATGCAGCGCAATCAGTTATGGTTGCTTATGCTAAAGGGTCAGACCTAGATCACTTGGGCGTCTTATTTGGTGTGCCGCGAGAGGAAAATGAGCTTGACGAGCGTTATCGACTCAGGATCCCATTGTCGTTAGAAAGCCACTCAATGGCTGGGACAAACGGCGCCTATCAATATCATGCTTTTACCGCTTCTGCGCAAGTGAAAGACGTATATGTTGAGTCAAGCTTACCCGGTATTGTCGAGGTGTATATTTTGCCAGTAGCAAGTGTTGAGACACTGCACGAAAAAGAAGCGCTACGTACCGAGGTATTGCGATACCTAAATAATGAAGATGTTAGGCCGCTTACTGATTTGGTCAGAGTCCATTTGGTAGAGCCAACACAATACACGATTGAAGCTGATATTTACTTTAACGCAGGAATTAATACAAAGCAGGTTAAGGTAGCGATTAACCAAGCGGTTAATGCGTTTATTCAGTCTCATTATTTACTAGGTAAAGAAGTACCAAGCTCAGGTCTCATTGATGCGCTACACCAAGGAGGGGTCAGAAAAGTCAAATTGCACACAATGAATGACGATATTGTATCTACTGTGAAAGAGGCTGCTTTTTGTCGCACTATACAGCTGCACTTTCCAACAGAGTAAGGAGACTTATGGCGAATTATCATAAATTACTACCGCCAGGTACATCCCCACTGGTTTGTAACATGGCTGAGGCAGTAGAGCGTGTACCTGAAGAGCTCAAAGTGCAGGCAACCATACCAGAATACATTGGTAGGCAATGGCACCCTGCAACCTGTCCAGAGGCGCTATTGCCTTGGCTTGCTTGGTCACTGTCAGTGGATGAATGGGACGAAAATTGGTCGCTTCAGACTAAACGCGCATTTATCACCAACTCAGTTAAAGTACATAAACATAAAGGGACTGTAGGCGCGGTGAAACGAGCACTGACATCACTTGGCGTCAGTGTAGAGTTTTTTGAGTGGTTTCAAGAGATTGATGATATTGCCATTGCGCCATATCAATCAAAGCAGCCGCATACGTTTATGTTTATTGCATGGGCGAATGAAGTTCCCTACACCAGCGATGCTGTGGTGCTCAGCCCTGAGCTGTACCAAGCTGTAAGAGATGTTACACACAGCACCAAGCCACAGCGTGCACACTTTGACTTTTTAGTTGGGGCAAAAATGCAGCTAGGGGTGCAAAGTGCGGCGATCGCCAGTGGCATGCAAGTTGCGAGAAAAACGGCGCACACCCAAGCTGTCAAAGCGCCAGCAGCGCAAGTGTCGGCGGCATTGGCCTTGGCAGGCACCAAACCCGTTGCGGCAACAAGCCAGTACATGAAAAGCATACCTGTGAATGCAAATATGCATACACGAGCACAACTGGCACTGCACCTTAATAACCGCCGTCACGCTGTAAGCCGTATTTATTTTACCAACGAGCAAAAGCTGCCAGCTACCAAGATTGACTTGAGCTGTGCATTTGCAACCAGCTTACATATTAATAATCAACGTTTTCAAGTGGCAAGATTCTACTGCCACGCCTAATCATCGCAGCAATGCAATCAACAACCGTTATTGGAATAGCGACTACTTTACTTCAATTGATGTCATCAGCGTTTACCCAGCGGTAATACCGATTGGTATAACCCATTGCTGTTATTTCGTACCGATATGTATAAAACCTGAGCTGCGGATAATTAATGCCTTCTTGCAGCCAGTTTTAGTGCTAACTGCGTTGAATTCACTTCCAATAGCCAGCTATTGGTGCGTAAATTCGCCTTGCCTACAGGATGTAGGTACCTTAGCGAGAGCAGGACGCGGGAGCGGTGTTTTCCCTAAAACTCTCTGGCTAGACAAGGAAAAGCTAAGTTGTGCTTTAACAGCAATGAGTTGGAGCACTCCTTATCCAAACCTCAGGTTATTGAAGCAAATTGGTATCACTCAACAAAAGGAGACAGGTGCTGTGAGCACGATTTTACGGCCGACGATCACCACCAGAGGGTTGGAAGCAGTATTTAACGCCCAAAAAAATGGCTTTCAAGCGAAGATCAGCAGAGTAGGGCTTGGCACAGGCAACTACACGCCAGATCAAGGGCGTAGCCAGCTGCAACAAGAAATCCACCGCATTATGGTGGCCAGCGGCGAAGACAAGGGCAATGCCCAAATCCACATGAGTGTGATTGACGACACAGATCACAACTTTTGGGTCAATGAAGTTGGCTTTTACATCGAAAGTGAAGCAAATGGTCAACCCGAAGAAGTACTCTTTGCGGTGTACTCTTCACCAGATAGACCCATTGCGTATAAGTCGGCGGAAGTCGACTTATTACTGGCGTTTGATTTGGTCTTAACAGGGGTTCCTGCGGACTCGGTGACCATTGTCGATAATGGCGTTAATCTCAATATTCTTATCGCCCCAGAGCTTGCCAAGCTCGGCGCTGCACAAATCAATAATATGACCCGTCATCTTAAACAAAAGTTTGAACTGATGGCTAAAGGAATTTTATAGGAGCAATTTATGGCATTAGAACAAGATATTGCAAACCTGATACAGTCCACGGACGCGTTAACCGCAGTGGTTGACAACAAGGCACAGCAGTTAGACAACCAAATGGCAGCATTTGACGTGCGTATCGCAAAAAAAGAGCAAGATGTAGATGAATTTATCCAAGAAGCGATGCCAGAAACACGCTACGTACAAGATATTTTTATCGGTGGTTCAAAGGATTATTTTTATCCGGTGTGGTGGCGTTTTCCAGATAATGCCGCGGGGGGGGCAAGCTTACGGTTGCTCGCCAGTATTCATGGAATAGTGACACAAAACCCTTAAACACCGCGAGCCCTCACCAAGCGGCACTTCTCCTTGAGCTGGAAGGTAATGCTTATGCTTGGCATGGCGATGCTAACTTTATGCAAATTAAGCGTTTTCATGAACGTTATAATCCAACAGTAAGTCATTTAAGCTTCTACGCGTATTCAAAAGTGGAAAAAGTAGATGCTGATAAACCTCTGTATGTCGGCCGTGATGACGGTTCAGTGGGTGCCTGGTGTTATCGCTACAATGGTATGTACTTAAGAGGTGGTGGACTTAAATACCGATTTATCAAGAATTGGAAAGGAGATGTATCTTATCATGATGGAAATGATAATTTGCGAAGAGAGTTAACAGAGGCTAGTTTTGCCAATAGCTCTGTTCGCTGGTACGCAGAGCCAATTCCATTTGCTGAGCGTTTAGCGCCAACACTAAGTACCATTCCATACGCAAACCACCCCTATACACCACCGACAGCCTAAAGGAGTAAACATGGAAATAAAAACGTTAAGAATTGGCGATGATGAGCTGATTAATGTCCCTGCGGATGAAAAAACGCTGGCGGATTTGGGCATTGCTAGCGCTGATATTCCCGCTATTTTAGCCGAGGCAAAACAGGCGCAGCTACTATCACAGTGCATGCACGCCAGAAGCTTTTCTTATCAAAGCGAGTCAGACGGGCTGGCCTTTGATTATTTAGCCGCCTTAGCGGAGTTTGGCGAAAACAGCGAAGCGACTCAGGAGGCAAAAGCCGCGTGGTTACAGGCAAGAACCACAATTAAGGCTCGCTATCCAAAACCTGAATAACGAATATTTACAACCACGTTAGGCTACAAAGCCCACCCTTTGGTGGGCTTTTTTGTGCCTGATTTACCACAGAGCTAACGCTCAATCGTTTTAATAAACAACTTTAACCATATGGAGAAAAAATATGGCACTAGAGCAAGATATTGCCAACCTCATCGAGGCATCCAATGACCTCACCGCAACTGTCGATAATAAAATTCAAGATATTACGGCAAAATTAGATGCAAAAAGAGCTGAGGTAGACGCCCGCTTGCAAGCTAAAGAGCAGGCTGTGGACGCAAAAATTGCCAGTTTCCAGCGAGCTTTACCTTTAGCCCCTAATGCACTTTCTGATACTAAGCACTTTAATAATATTTGTGCTGATGTGCCAAATGGCACTGCTGTGGATGTACTGACTGCGCATGCGGAACCATGGGCAAGTTTCTTCTATCGGGGAACTGAAGGTTCGGGAACAATCACTAAGCTATCGCTGAGTCAACTTTCAGAATTTGGGCTAACACCAAATGAAGATTTGTTAAGGCGGGGCTTGGGAGCGAAATATCCCCATCATGAGAGCTACTCTGGAAGCCAATATAAAGTTCTTCTAATGGATGTCGTTTTGAATAAAGGGCGAGACGATAAGCCCACTGAAGGTAATCTATTTTTGTTGAATCAAGGGGGTGAAAGATATATTGGTTGGAGTAAAGGGGAATTTTTAACGCAAGCAAGTTGCTGGGTCAATGTGTTAGAACAAACAGGTACATTACGATTTTACCCATCCCAAAATCGCTCAGCTTTAATTTCTGTTGAAAGCTCAGATGTAGGTAAAGGTTGGCAATATAAATCGAGTAGAAGAACTGGTTGGGGAGGGTATCATCAGCCACTCTTCAAAGGGCTTGGTAGCATGAAAGTGGCCATTGCGTTGCCTTATGTTGGTACGGGCGATCATGGTAACAATATGATCTGGGCTGATAGTGTCGGCCATCCATACACTCACGTAGGTCCAACTTTAAATGAAGGAGCATAAACATGGCGATTTTAAAATTAAAAACAACAGGTAAAGCGATAGCTGGTGGTATTGTTGATGATGCACACGCAGCACACCTTGCAAAAGAAGCTGAAGTTGATTTCGCTTTATGTGAAATTGAATACAGTCCTAAAGAAATCAGCGAGTTAAGACGCAAACATTACAGCGCCAACACCGATTTCTTATTCTTTGACTATATAGCTGCGGTTACTGAATACGGCGAAGAATCAGAAAAAGCCACAGCAGCTAAGCAAGCTTGGATGAGTAAGCGAGCTGCAATCAAGTCAACATTACCAACTCTTTAAAGTCTCAAATGGTAAGGCTCAATTAGAGAGCCTTACTATAAATAGGTTCCTTATGTCTTTAATCAATTTTAGTGCCGTTGATCTTGGCCAACTACCGGCATCTGATTTACTTGCGCCGGTCCAATTTGACACTTTATACAATGAACTCAAGCAAGCACTAGCGGCGGCTTGCCCTGATCTTGGCGAGCCCTTGCCAAGCGACCCATTAGCGAAGTTGATGGAGGTGTTTGCTTATCGAGAGTTGCTCTTACGTCAGCAAATTAATGAGGGCGCGCAGCAAGTGTTGTTGGCAAAAGCAACGAGCAGTGAACTTGATTATCTAGGCAATCGCTTTTTAGTCACTCGTGAAGTCGATGAAAGTGATGCTCGTTTTCGTGAGCGGATCCGGCTGGCACTTGAAGGATTTAGCACCGCAGGGCCAATTGGCGCATATTGTTTTCATGCGTTTAAAGCATTGCCTCAAGTAAAAGATGTTTTTGTGGAGTCCCCCGAATTTGCGCTGCTGCAAGTCGAACCGCCATTATCAGAGCTCGTTCCAGCGCAAACGAAATTGCTGCACTGTACCCATGCCGCTCGACTTCAAGATGCAGCGCCAGGGGATGTGGCGATAACGGTGCTCACAGATAGCGGTAATGGCATACCCAGCCAAGACGAAATAACAGCGATAACAGACTATTTATTCCAAGAAGAAATTAGGCCATTGACCGATAGACCAAGGATACTCGCCGCTGAGGTAAAGGAATTTACGCTTCATGCCAAACTGTATTTATATCCCGGCCCTGATGAGCAAAAAGTCAAAACGTTGGTCGAGCAGAGCGTGAAGCAGTGGTTGCAGGCGCATCATAAGCTTAATCACGATATTCGTATGTCTGGACTGTATGGCGCATTACATCAAACGGGCGTGCAACGTGTTGAGCTGGTCTCGCCAACCGAAGATATTATCAATGCGCCTTGGCAGGCAGCGTATTGTACGAAAGTGGAGGTAGAAATTGCAGGACGAGATATTTAATACCTTACTACCACATACGAGCGAACCACTTGAGCACGGGCTGGCAAAAGCGTTATGCAAAGTCTCCAAAACCCCAGTACCGCTCGGTAGTTTATGGGATCCTTGGCGCTGTCCTGAGCACTTTTTACCTTGGCTTGCCGACGCGCTTAGTGTGGATTTTTGGGACAGTACTTGGCCTGCTGAGGTCAAACGTAAAATCATCGCCAATAGCGTGCCAGATCACCGTATCAAAGGGACAGTCAGTGCAATCAAAAGCGCGCTTTCCACGTTAGCGGCAAAAGTTGAGCTAAAAGAGTGGTGGCAACAAGACAACCCCAGTGACTTTGCGCCGCATTCGGCGCAGATAATCGCATTGGCAGCGCAAAACTTAGACCCAGCAGGCAATACGCTGCTCACGCCAAAACTACAGGCGCAGCTATGGCAAGCGGTGGTGATGACCAAACCATGTCGCAGCCAAATCAGCCTGAGCGTCGGGGTACAGCAAAGTGCCAGCTTGCTCGTTACTTCGGCAAGTCAATCGCTAAGCCTACAACGTAGCTGGATGCCCCAACATGCTGATAATGTTGAGAATATGACTGCGCTTGTGGTT
Organism: Pseudoalteromonas peptidolytica; assembly: GCF_012641745.1. Classification (GTDB taxonomy): domain Bacteria; phylum Pseudomonadota; class Gammaproteobacteria; order Enterobacterales; family Alteromonadaceae; genus Pseudoalteromonas; species Pseudoalteromonas peptidolytica. The sequence continues at coordinate 176,775 of NZ_WEHZ01000005.1, read as the reverse complement.
GCCACGACAGCGGCTTCACACAGTATGGCCAAAGTATCAGGTAAGGTAAGTTCAGATCTCACCTCCGCGTCGAGTATTTTTATCCAAGCGGCACCTTTTACCATCCAAATGCAGCGCCAACAATTTTATTGTTACTAAAGCCTTTGCTGCTTGCGTTTTGTTTTCCTGAGTGTGTTTTGGTCGCGGCGCTCGACCTGCCGCCAAGTGATCTAAGTAAAAGTTGAGCAACAATAAACCAAGCTTGCTCAGATGAACAAAAGCAAATTTGAGAGATAAGTAAACCCTAATCTTTAAGGAATGATTTATGGAACACTTTACGCCGCTTATCACACAGGCGGGATTAAATGCGGCCGTTAATGCCAAGGCCAATGGCTTTACCATTGATATAAGTGCCATTGCGGTGGGGACGGCTGGCTATGCACCTTCACGCAGCCAAACTCAGTTGCAACAAGAAAAAAACCGCGTTGTGATTGCTGGTGGGCAGGTTGTGGGAGATGGTCAATTTCATCTTACCGGTCATTTTCAGGACGATGAAGAGTATGCGGTGCGAGAGGTCGGGTTTTACCTTGCCGATGGCACCTTGTTCGCAGTGTGGTCTCACCCTCAAAACGTACTATTTTATCAAACACCTATCGCACAAATTATTCAAGGGTTTGACTTACTGCTCAGCGCCGTGCCAGCAGAGGCAGTCACGATTAACACGACCGGCGACTTAAGGCTTTTTTATGCAGCAGAATTTCTCGACATGCTCATGGCACAAACCCAGCAAATTAATGCACATATTCAAGCCAACCATAGGCAAATTCAATTTAACGACAGATTACTACAGCTAGGAGTGTAAAATGGCCGACTATCAGCCAATGACATTAGAGCAGCGCATCGGCGCACTGCAAGCCGAAAACGGCAAACTAATAGATTCAAATAATGCCCTTACCCAAACCGTGGTGGGTAAAATGGGGGAGATTAACCATGCGCTGAGTGACGCGCAGCAAGATGTTAATGAAGCGATTGCTCGCGTAGAGTCCAAAACCGATCAAGCGATCCTTAATTTTGCAGATAGCCATTCGGATATAAACATCAGTTATTACGATCAAATCGCTCATTCAAAGGCTTCACTAGAAATAACACCGGATCCAGAAGATGAATCGCGCTCTGAGTGGATGTTAGTGCCAACGACGAGCAGTGGTTACCATATTTATCCAACCGTCGGTGCACTTACTAAAATTCATCTCGCTCATGGGTACTCATACGCGCCGGGGCACAGTGAAACACCACAATATGAACGTGACTGGAGCATTACTTATTTGCAGTTTGTGTTTGCAAACTCATCGGCAACAAGTGCGCAAATTAATGAGCAACTGAATGCGTCAACGCTTGATTTAACACGCTTTGGTGGCTGGTGGAATGGTTCATCAACGGGCACTATTCCGGTGTTAAAACTTGAGCACCACCACCCATATTCTCGATTGTTTGTCAGGTTTGTTAACCATACCTTTCATGCTGCTAATACTTCAAATCCACCACAAAACATCGTTGAATTTGGCGGTAATGCAACATTTGCCGTAGACCGTGTAATTAACTATCCAAGAATTAAGGTGTAATGATGCAAGAGCAAATTCCTTCACAACAAGACCATTTAGCGACGCTCGCCTACTTAGACAAGCAAGTAAAACGGGGGCAAATTGCCAGAGAAGTCGCAGACGCAGACTCGATTGTTGGTACTACATCAGACACCAGCCACCTTTTATTGGTTGAGCTTATTACATTGATTGATGGCTTGAGTAAAGCAACCACATTGGCAGAGATGCGCGCGGTGGCATCACAAGGTCAAACGCGTCTAGGCACATTGGCGAATAAAGTACTAAACCGTGAAATTCAATTTCCCTATCAAGGTAAAAACATTGAGCGTGTGTATCAAGAGATAGCAGCGCGCGCGACGGGCGTAACCACCATACTCACTTCTTCAGAATAAGGCTTTTTATGGCAAATCAAACTATTGATCTTACGACTTTGCCTGCGCCTAACATCCTCGAACCACTTGACTTTGAAAGCCTATTTCAAGCGCGTAAACAGCGCTTTATTGAGCTTGCACCTGAGTATAGCGATGCGTTAACACTAGAAAGCTCGCCGCTGGCGATATGTTTGCAAGTGGAAAGCTATCGTGAGTTATTGCTAAGACAGCGTGTTAATGAGGCCGCAGCGGCAAATTTACTGGCCACCAGCAAAGGGGCAGATCTTGAGCATCTTGGGGCATTTTATGGGGTATCGCGGTTGCCTAATGAGCAAGACGAAACACTTAGAATGCGTATTCGTAATAGCACCATCGCGTCAAGTACCGCAGGCAGCGCAGCACATTATCGTCATCAAGCCATCGAAGCAGCACCGGGGTTAATCAAGGACGTATCGGTACAAAGCCCAGGGGATGGGCTGGTGGTTGTCACGGTACTGGCAAAGTTGGACGCTGACGCCGAGCAGGTGTTAGCGCAAGTTAAAAACCGCCTGTTTGATGACTCAGTAAAAATGTTAACCGATACCTTAGAGGTCAACTTGGCAGAGCCGGTGTTGGTTGAGGTGAACGCAGAGCTATACCTAAACACCCATGCTTCGGAGCTGATTGTCGATAAGTTAAAGCACACGCTACAAGAAAAATGGCTGCAAGCTACTACGCTTGGTTGGGACTTAACACCAAGCTGGCTACATGCTCAGCTTCATGGCACAGGGGTGCGACATATCGAGCTATTAACACCCACACAGTTAATTGATGTGGCCGCACACCAATACGTGATCCCAAGTGCAATCTCGCTTGTGCTAAAGCGGGGGTAATATGACCTTATTACCCCCTAATCACACCGAGCTACAGCAACATTTACAGCAAAGTGTGACGGTGAGCGACGACATTGACCCGGGTATTTCATCTCTTTCTGGGTTTAAGGCAGAGCCACACATTAATTTGTTAATGTGGCTCGTATGGGAATATGGCTTAGAAGCTATTTTGCCATACTCCCAAGACCTACGAGAAACCCTCAAGCAAGGTTTGGTATGGCAGCGCCTGCGTGGCACTCCTAAAAGCCTAGACATGGCGCTGAACTGGCTTAATTTTGAAGATGCTGAGTTAGAGCTCAGGCCTCCCGGTCGTCACTTTTATCGCTATCAACTCAGCGCTGGAAAAATTCCCGGTGACAAAGCCTTTAAAGATATTCATCAGTTGCTTGGGTTATCTGCGCCCGTCAGAGCCAAGCTCTCGCGTGTCTATCATGATTATGATGTGCGAGAGCTGCGATTATCCACGGGCGCATTTGGCCAACTGTTGTCGGATGTCTCTGGAGTGGCATTTTATGATGGTGAGCAGGTCTTGTGCAAAGCCAGTTTTGGTCGGCGTCATCAGCACGGTGTCGCACCCGGGCAGATCAAGGCTGCAACACAGTTGAGCCGCACCCATAGCCAGCGCAACCACTACTTTAGCGCCAAGCGTTTGAGTGCATATAAGCTTAGCGACAAAGACCCGTCACGCCTGCCTGTAAGCACCGCAAGAGTGCGGCTTTTATCATCGCATCGAGTGTGGTCAACACGCTCGTGGCAGGGTAAATGGCAACAGCGCTGGGGTGTACATGATGTCGCTGGAGGAATGCCGTGTAAAGTCAGCTTGAAACATAGCCAAGTGACTTCAGCAACAAATGCAATTCTCCAAGCGGCTGGAAGCTTTAAAGTTTCTATTATTTACCGAAGATAAAACAATTAAATTATAAGGAGTATTCCTTGGCCACTTTAACACAACAAGGCCGCAAGGCGCTTGCGCGGCTTTTGAGCCAGCAAGCTATTTATTTGGCATGGGGTAAAGGCGACCCAAGCTGGGACGACACCCTGTCGCCAACCCCAACCAATACCACTCAACTCACCAGTCTTATTGGTTATCGCAAGGCAAAGCAAATTCGCTTTTGTGAACCTGATGAGCAAGGGGAGATCCAAGTGCCGAGCGGCAAGTTCAGCTTGACCGACACGCCCAGCCAGCATCTGTATTGCCAGTTTACCTATGACTTTGAAGATGGCTTAGGTGAGCATATTCGCGAGCTGGGCTTAATGCTGGGCACAACAGCAAAAGCCAACGTGCCAGCAGGCAAGTATTACCTCGCACCCGACGAAGTGGCGCAGCCCGGCGAGCTCATTTTATTAGAGCATCGTACGGCGTTATTTCGCGACCAAGGGGTACGCGAGACCTTTGAGTTTGTGATCAGTTTTTAAGAAGAAGGCAATGATAAAAGATTATTACCAACAATTTGATCCCGCCAAACAATATAGTCAGCTGTTGTTTCGGGCAAGCAAAGGCTTACAAAGCCGTGAGTTAAACGATTTACAGCTACAGTCTCAGCACCATGTAAAAGGCATTGCTGATGTCTTGATGAAAGATGGCGATGTAGTAAAAGGCGGTGATGTTGTCGTCGATAACACCCAGCAGCGTGCGACCATAGGGGCATCGTCGGTGTATTTACAAGGTGCGGTACATGATGTGCCAACGGCGCAGCTTGCCATTAGGCTCGATAAACTAGAAGTTGTCGGGGTGTGGCTGGCAAAGTCTGTTGTTACTGAGCTTCACGACCCCGCGCTTAGAGATCCTGCCATTGGCGCCCACAACTTTGATGAGGCCGGTGCAGCACGGTTAAAAATATCGGGAGTATGGGGACTAAGTGATAGCCTCGACTACCCTGACAGTGACTTTTTCCCTGTTTATCAGATAGATCACGGCACGCTCATTGTTAAGCAACCGCCACCGCAGCTTGACTCCATCACCAGTGCCCTTGCCCGTTACGACCGTGAGTCGAACGGTGGCAGTTATGTAGTTAGCGGTTTAAATGTCAGTTATCGCCAGACAAGTGCAACCCACCAGCATTTTAATGTGCAAGAAGGTAAAGCCCATATTAATGGCTATGAAATCGCATTTAATACCGCATTACCAGTTGCACTGGCCAATGATCCCGATGTGCGAGAGGTGATCAATGAGCCGAGCCGGTTTATTGCCAATGACCAAGGGAAAATGCGTATCGATCTGGACTTTGCGCCGGTTCAGCGTATTGATCAAGTGACCGCTGAGGTGAAAAAGCGCACTGAACTTACCCGAGGACATGCACAGACCGGACAAAACACCGACCCATTTGATGATGACTCGGTGATTGAGATTATGGCGATTTCGCAAAACGGTGTGGAATACCGCCAAGGTATCGACTTTATTTTCGTCCGTAATCACATTAGCTGGCGTGACGGCGGAGATAAACCTGCCTCAGGCACAACGTACGATGTGATTTACACATACCGCCGCGCGGTGGAGGTCAATGCAGATGAAACTGGATTTTGGCTTGAACAGCATTTAAATGATGCAGAAGAAGTGCTGGAAAATGGCCTGATCGTGGTGGATTACCACTGGTATATGCCACGGATTGATTTATTGGTGTTAACGCCAAGTGGTAGCGTTGAGCGGATCAAAGGCGCACCAGATAGAATTAACCCGCAAGCGCCTTTGGTGCCTCATCAGCATTTAGGTCTTGCACAAGTGCATCAGCACTGGGGTAGTGCACCACCGCAAATTCAAAATATTGCAATTGAAGCCGTACAAATGACCGATTTGGCACTGATGCAGCAGCAAATATCCGATTTGTATCAGTTATTGGCTATTGAGCGGCTTCGTAACGACACCACGGCACAAACACCAGCCAGCAAATATGGGGTGTTTGTTGATCCGTTTTTAGATGATGACATGCGTGATGTGGGGCTAAGCCAAAGTGGCTCTATAGTGGATGGTGAATTGATGTTACCGATGAGCGCTGATGTCACCCAGCTGGCGCAAACACAGACCCTGTCGTTACCATTTGAACTTGAAGATGTGTTGGTACAAGAAAGCCGTACCGGGGAGATGAAAATCAACCCTTATATGGCATTTGAGCCTATTCCAGCGGACGTCACCTTAACCCCCAGTGTTGATCACTGGACACAAACTCAAACGCAATGGACAAGCCCTATTACACGCCGCTTAACTCAAGGTGGGGGGCGCGTACGCCGTGTTGTTGAACATACCACAACCGAGCGAGTGGGAGTGAGACGTCAACAAGCTGAGTTTTTGCGTTCTCGTTGGGTTGATTTTGCTATCTCAGGGTTTGACTCTGGTGAGCAACTTGACTCTTTACTGTTTGATGGGATTGAAATTATTTCAGAGGTACAAGCATGATCCAAGCAAATACGCGCGGTGAGTTAACTGGTCGATTTAAAGTACCAAATAACGTGCCCGCAGGTACTAAGTTGGTGCGTTTTATTGGCAAGCAAGGCTCCGCAGGCAGCGCCAGCTATACCGGTAGCGGCATCATAGAAGTCGAAACGCTACGCCGCGTCAATAACATTATTACTCAGCGCTTTGACCCACTTGCACAAACCTTTATTTTGGAGCAGTCACGCTTTATTGCGGGGGTTGAACTGTGGTTTACCGCCAAAGGGCCAGAAGCCGTTGAAGTACAAATTCGTGAAGTGGTACAAGGTATTCCTACCCAAACTGTGCTGGCCAGTAGCAAGGTAAGTAGCGATGAGATAAAGCTAAATGATCAGCCAACGCCTTTTACTTTTACGCCAACCTTTTTAAATGCAGATCAAGAATATGCTTTGGTTGTGCTCACCGATGGTGCTGAGCATAGTGTGGCGATTGCTGAGCTGGGCAAGCTTGACCAAGGGCATAACTGGGTTACGTCACAACCTTATCAGGTTGGAGTGCTGTTGTCTTCAAGTAACGCAAGTACGTGGACGCCACACCAAGATAAAGATCTCACCTTTAGGTTAAAAGCCGCTAAGTTTACTGCGCCAAGCCTACGTGTGGAGTTAGGCTCTGTGGACGTTGAACAAGTAACCGATTTAATGATGCTTGCAGTCGTGCAGCGCCCAAGTGCTGAAACTCAAGTTGCTTTTGAGCTTACCTATCCATCTGGTAATAAAGAAAAAGTGCTCAATGTACAAGAGTGGCAACCGAGCTCACTGGGCGAGACTATCACTGGCAAAGTGAAAGTCAGTGCTTTACTGACTGGTACGCAAACGCTAACCCCGCTGCTATTTGCAGGAACCCAATGTGTACATGGGCAGGTTGCTGACGCTGGTGACTATATCTCTCGTGAATTACCGTGCCGACTCGGTGGCGATGTAATGGTGACATTTGAAGCCAATATTCAAAGCCACTCTGAAGTGCAGGTACTACTGCAAAAAGAAGCGCAGTGGTTAGCGCTTGAGCTTGATAGTAGCAGTGTATTAACCGACGGCTGGCAGCAGTTTACGTATCGCTTTAGTGGTGTTGATACTGCCACAACAAGAGTCAAACTGGTTTTAAAAGGCACACCTTCACAGCGCCCAAGGGTGCGTAATTTACGTGCATTTACCTTGTAGGAGGCGCATTGGACATTAATCAATTTACGCCTTATCAGCACTATCCACTCCCTCACCCAGAAAACTTACTTGAGCAAGATGTCCAGCGTTTGATTAACGCCCTGCATGCGATTGACGGTGATATTCACCAACAACAACTTGCCAGTGCACAAGCGCAACACGACATCAATAAACGCTTTAACAGGCTTCGACTTAATCAAGTATTGGGTGAATCTGTACTACCAATTTAAAGGACTTTAAGAGGAAATCATGGCAACAATTCAACAAGCCGTTCAAGTAATGGTCGACAAACTTGTCGCAGATATGAATGGCACAACCCCCCTAAGCGCAGAAGAGCAAACCTTAGTCAGCAATGCAATAACCCGCCTTACCGATAACGCCAAACTAGAGCAAGCCGTCGTTGCGGTTGCACAGGAGCATTTAGATGAGTCAACTCAACTTTTACAGCAAGTGGCAACCTCAGCACTGCACAATATCGACACCGCAAAAGCAGAGCTAGGCGGTGCAACTGCGGAGTTGGTAACAAGGGCAGCAAAGCTCGCTTTATTGGATCAAATAGCGCCGCTGACACAACAAATTAGCACCGCGGTTAACCAAGCCAATGCCGCAGCGCCAAAAACGTTGTTTGCAAACAAATTAATAGATACGCCGAGTACGTCAACCAATAACCGCCGCGCCACAGCCGTGTTAGCAATATACGATAGCAGTGGTAAGTCGTATCTAACGCGACCAAGTTACACGGCGAATAGTGCTAATGACGCCTGTCGATTAGAGCATGTTGAGGTAACAGAAACTGGCAGTGGCGTTAACAGAATCAAAACCAGTTTTGTATATAACAACGCATTTGAGCAAAACCCAACAACAAAAGTGTATCAATATGGCGCGAGCGCACTGGTGCCTTTAGGATTAAAAGACCAGCCGAATGATATCGAGTATCAAGTGGTGTTTAGTACACAAAAATCTCAATCGACTAACGTAACCGAGTATGGTGGGATTTTTGTATCTGAGCAGGGGTTCACATCAAGGACGTTACCTAAACAAGACTTAAACGCGGTAGACCAATTTGGCATCGCTACCCGTACAAGCCATCAACACCACGACGTGGCTGTGTTGTATAACAACCAAAAACATTGTTTAGTCGTCATTGATGCTGGCACAAACTTGGTGGTAGAAAAATACCGTGATGGCAATCATGTAACCAATATTTCCATAGCGAATAGTAATGAATACCAGGCTTATGTCGACAGCGGTGACTTTACCACATTGGCTTTTATCGCCAATACATTGGCGCAGCCAAAAGGTAGAATTAAGTATGAAGTCAATGAGCACAGTATTTCGAGCTATGCGCTAGATTATTATGGATTTTTCGGCATATTTGCAGGTGAAACTAAAATAGCTGGCAATAGCTATAGCGCCCACTATGTGTTTACAGCAGAGCAGAAACTAGCACCGATAAACTATCATTTTACCAGTCATGGTGATCCTGCCAGACACCCTGATGCTAACGGGACGGTTAACTCAGAGGGAGAGGTAGTGGTAGCGCTTGAATCTGTAAATGGTGAGGTACTAGGCACTTATCACTATCGGGTTACGACGGACAGGCAAGGGCGCTATGGTGGTATTGTAGCCACGGCAATACAAGTGATGAACCCATATTCGCAGATTGGGATTATAGATGAAGTATTAGCTTATAACTCAGCGAATAACCCCGTGTATGGTTTCGCCAGAACATGCCGTGCAATTTAAGGAGTGAAAATGAAAACGTATTATGATGAACAACAGGGCATGTGTATTAACGGTAACTTTTGGCAAGTGCACCCAGAAACAGGTAAGCCATGGGATACAGACTCGGTAGCTGACTTTATGGATAAGGTTAAGGCACAGACGGATAACGACGACGGGGTAGCGCAGTTAAAGCAACAAGTAATTGCACGAGTTAAGCTGCTTGCCTATCAACAATTGCAAGGGCAGCAATGGCGAGTGGAGCGGGCTAAGGAGCGTGAGCTTCAAGCGACGCTAAGTGGTAATGACGCAGAGGCGACTCAGCAACGCGACAATTTAAAATCCATTTTGGCGCAGCGAGAAGCACTGCGAGTAAAAAGCGATGAGCTAGAGGCTGAGGTACAGCGTTTGACCACTAAAGCTGAATTACTAGCGTATGTGATTGAGTTTTAAATACTAATCAGGTCAGGATTGACCTGTTTTACTCACTAAAAATCAGTAAGATACACCTATGCTTGAGAAAGTTAACAAGCACAGGTTTCCAATCTCCAAGGCCCACAAGCAAGTGTTTGCTGTGGGTTTTTTTATTTTTATATTTCACAGGAGGACGTTATGGCATCATCTAAGTTGATTGATTTATCTGCGCTTCCTCTGCCACAGTTGCTAGACAATCTAGAATATGAACATCTGGTGGAGCAGCTTAAAAGTACGCTCAGTGAGCAAAACCCGGATATTAGCGCGGTACTCAAACTTGAGTCGGAGCCACTTACACAATTGCTCAATACTTTTGCCTATCACAGCATGTTATTGCAAGGGCGGATCAACGATGCGGTTAAAGGTAATTTATTGGCAACAGCGACGAGCACGGACCTTGATCATATCGCTGTACGGTATGGGGTAAGTCGTTTGCCACAAGAGCCGGATGATAGATTTAGAAGTCGTATTCAACAGTCTTTTCATAGTTTAAATACCGCAGGAACCGCAGAAAGTTATCGCTATCATGCACTCTCTGCTGATAGTCGTGTTAAAGATGTGCATGTTGCGAGTCCTTCACCTTGTCATGTTGTGCTGACAATTTTAAGCTATGAATCGCCTAATGGCTTACCTTCAGATGGATTGCTAAACAAGCTTAAAGCAACGTTTGGACTGAAAGCGGATACAGTTGATACCGTATCTGATGTGCTTGCATTACAAAAAGTGCGGCCAATAGGTGACAGAGTTGAAATTAAACCAGTGACAGTGAAGCCCTATACTCTTCACGCTCAAGTGCAATTAGCCCCAGGACCCGGCAAAGCACAAGTTAAGGCACAAGTGCTGGCCAAGTTGAGAGATTTTTTTGCACAAACGGGTGTAATGGGCAAAGCGATAAAACGATCAGCACTGTTTGCCACTTTATATAGTAGTGGTGTGGAAGATGTTGTACTCGCTGCACCGAGTGAGAATGTCACAGTAGAAGGTCATGAGATCCCTTGGTGTGAAAATGACATCGCAGGTGTGATATTTGAAGGTGACGTGTGAGTGAGAGTCAACTTTTGCACCGCGGTGCTGAGCTACTTGAGCACATACAAGCCGCTCAATCCCCAATTTTTGAAGTACTGAATGACGCGGCAAGCTGCCTCGAGGCATTATGGCAACCAGATACTTGTCCAATTGCATTACTACCTTGGTTGGCGTGGAGTCAAAGTGTTACGCAGTGGAATGAACAGTGGCCAGAGCCTATAAAACGCCAGATCATTGCGCAAAGCTATGAGCAACATAAACACCTTGGGACGCGTTTTGCCATTATTAACGCATTAGCGCCTTTTGGCTATGACACCCGTATCACAGAATGGTTTGAACAAGTACCGAAAGGCCCAGTAGGAACTATCGCGATAGATGTTGCGGTATCTGATAGAGGGCTTGATGAGTCGTTATATCAGCAGATATTTCAAACTATTTCCGCGAATAAGCGCCATAGTATTCAGTTTGATTTATCGCTCAGTTTATTATCCACAGCAAAGATTCAGCTAGCGTCAGCCACGCTATTTGGTTCTTCTGTCACGGTGTACCCTTATTATGCCAGCGAAATTGTAAGCGATGCCCAAGTACGTCTTGTCGCAGCCAGTCAGTCTTGCAGTTATACCCATATTAACCCTCGGAGTAGTTATGCCCCAACCACAATACTGGACCATGCTGACACCAGCGGGTCGCGCTAAAATAGCCAATGCCATTGGCACAGGCGTTAAAATCAACTTAGTCAAATTTGCTGTGGGCGATGGCAATATTTTACCTGATTCAGAACATCTCACGAGTGAGCGATTTAGAGGACTGATCAATAGCTCCAAAACGTTAGATAACAATCCCGCGATGCTTGAGGTTATCGGTATTGTGCCTGCTACAGAGGGGGGGTTCTATGTTCGTGAAGCGGCTTTTTACACCGAAGACGACCAGGCATTTGCCATTGTTAAATACCCTGAAACGTATAAGCCAAATATTGAAGATAATGCCAGTGCCGAGCTTGGCATAAAAGCGGTAATTGATGTGGTGCAGTCAGAGATGGTGAATTTAAAAGTTGATCCCTCTATGGTGTATGCCACACAAAACTATGTAAATAGTGAAATTAATAAATTTGTAGGCTTGCTATCGCTTGATGGTGGCGCGTTTTCCGATTCATACCCTAATGTTCCCTCGTTAGACGGAGGCAGTATTTAATGTCGAACAAAATTCAATTTAGGCGCGGGCCTGCAGCAAACCGCACCAATGTTACGCCGAGTAATGGTGAACCAATATGGTTGACCGACAGCAAAAAATTATTTATTGGTGATGGCACCACCCCAGGCGGCGTAGATATTTTTACCACTCTTGGCAGTGCTATTCATCGTGATGCAGGCAGTGGTGCCAACCATGTTCTGTTGCTAGACAGTGCCGGTAAAATTCCTGAAAATGTGCTTCCGAGCCTTGCTATCGGTGAGCCATTTGAGGTCGCTAGCCAATCTGCTATGTTGGCGCTGCATGCGCAGCCCGGCGACTTGGCAATTCGCACTGATGAGAACAAGTCTTATATTCTCAAGTCGACGCCTGCAAATGTCTTGGCAAACTGGGTGCTGCTACGCACACCAACAGATAATGTATTATCTGTAAATGGTAAAACAGGCGCTGTAACGGTTAACAAAGCAGATGTTGGCCTAAACCAAGTTGATAATTTATCGAAATCGCAGCTGTTTACCTCGCCGATGTTCACCGGTACGCCAAAATCCCCCACACGAGCACGCTCAGATAATAGCACCAATATTGCTACCACCGCGTGGGTGCGAGACTGGGTTAATTCATTAGGCCTTGCGGTTGAAGGCGGTGATATTGACGGGGGGGTATTTTAATGGGGCGACGGATCCAATTTAGAAGAGGCCCAGAAGCAACACGATTACAGACTGTACTTGGTAACGGCGAACCGGGGTTTTCAACAGATACAAAGCAGCTTTATGTCGGTGATGGCGAAACACTGGGCGGCGTACCAGTGTTGATGTCTAAGTTTATTGAGGTAGCCGCTCCAAGTGTTGCCGCTTGTGGTGCTCGTCATTTATTTCAAGCGGTAACTACACTGCAATTACCGGATGAAGCACAAAATGGTACAACCTTAAGCGTCATGTTAAGCCCCCATGCCGGGGCGACTCAAGAGTTACCGGCTCGGGTGTTGGCACCTGTGTCTAAAACGATTTCAGACGATGAAGGAAATGCAGATACTGAATATCACATGACAATATCAGGGATTGAAAGAACATTTATTTTTATTGATGGAGGATGGCAGATATGGCGTTAACTGATTGGGGTAGTAGTTCATCTAAACGAGTTATACGCGGTAAATATGCAGGAGAACCGGGTGTTATACAAATCCCTCCTGTGGATATTAGTAAATCACATGTGAATATTACATCAATCCCATGGACTGCTAACGCTGGTTCTACCCATGCATATTATTTGCAGATTATAAGAGGCGAAGCAGGTACGGTATCAGTGACACTAGAGAGTGAGACACAACTAAATATACGAAACAAAATAGCGATAATCGGTGGCGATCGCGCTACAGTATCGTACCAAAACTTAGAAATACACTGGGAGATCATAGAAGGATGAGATATGCACATATTGATCATAAAGGTATTGTGATAGGTATTTACGATTTAGATTCGCTGATGTCTATTGATGAGTATATTTTATGTGATAAAAATCAAGATGTAGAAATAGGTTCTTTTTATAACGCGGAAACATCTGAGTTCGAACGTGTTGCAAATGATGATGAACAACCGTTAGATTTGACGCCTATTAATATAGAGAGCGTTACAAATACATTGAGTGGTTATGAAAACAACACTAACGAATTTACCGTTCCACAACAATCAAACGATGTAATAGCCACAGGGCAATTGGCAATAGGCGACTGTAAATTTAAAGTACCATTTAAGCGTATCGATACTGGCCGCATTCAGTTAATGCCTGCACAAGTAAAAGATGGTCATTTTTCCATACCGCTTAGATTTGAAACAAACGGTATTTGGATAGTGGATCAAGCGTTGATTAACGCTGATTTGCCAAAGCCGGTGTTTGAACTAGAAGAGTATCGTTTCTCAGTGCTCTAAAAGCTGCGTATTTTCTAAAAGCTGCGTATTTTCTAAAGCGGTCATAATTGACCTGTTTTACTTCCTAAAAATCAGTAAGATACACCTATGCTTGAGAAAGTTAACAAGCAAATAAGCTTCCAACCTCCAAGGCCCACAAGCAAGTTATTGCGGTGGGTTTTTTTATAAAAGGAGTTGACCATGGCATTTGAGCAATTGGACTTATCGCAGTTGCCTGTCCCAAAAGTAATCAAGGAATTAGACTTTGAGCAGCGCTTAACAGCGTTAAAGCAAGCGTTAGTCGCGCAAGATGAGGCATTACACCCTGTGCTTGCACTTGAGAGTGAACCACTCACTAAATTGCTTGAACTTATGGCGTATCGTGAGCTAGAGCAGCAGAGCATGCTAAACGACGCGGTGAATGCCAATTTACTTGCCAGTGCGTCAGGGAGTGATTTAGATGCAATCGCTGCAAGGTTTAATGTTGCAAGACTTGGGAATGAGGATGATGAGTGTTTAAGAGCGAGAACGCAATTAGCGTTTGATGGACTCAATACCGCAGGGAGTGCGGCCTCTTATTGCTTTCATGCTTTGTCGGTGAGTAATGAGATTTGCGATGTGCAAGTTCATAGTCCGAGGCCATGTGAAATAGAGCTAACCGCCTTGAGTCGCATTGGAAAAGGTACACTAAGCGCGGAGCTGCTAAGTAAATTACACGACGCCTTTACTCCTGAATTATCAACTCAGCCTCAAGTCTCTAAAGTGAGGCCGCTTGGCGATAGAGTCACTATCAAGCAGCCACAGATATTGACATTTAACATTACAGCGGAACTTGAAATTTTACCTGGCCCGTCGCCTGAGGTGATTGTGGACAGTGCCTCAGCCGCGCTCGACGCTTACTTAACAGAAAGGCGACGGCTTGGTCGGCAGATCACGCGAGCGGGCATTAGCAACGCTTTGTTTTTGTCCGGTGTCGAGAACATCAGGTTGGAGTCGCCAAGTGAAGACATTATACCTCTAGATATTGAGGTGGCGTATTGTGATCAAATGGATTTGCGGGTAAAGGTGAGGGGGTAGGATGACTAAGCTTTTACCTCATAATGCGTCGGAGCTTGAGCAGTGGTTAGCTGCGCTGCAAGCCAAGCCTCGAACTATTCGAGCGAGGTTATTAGCGGCCTTAACACTTGAGCAGCGCAGCGATGATGAACTCGTTGAAATTGCGCGTTACCTCTCGTTGACGGAGGTCAGTTACCTTGATGTACGCAGCGCACTTAAACGCTTATCAAGCGATAAGCTGCTGCCAATTATTTATTCTCAAGTGTTTTTCCCAAGAGATGCACTTGAGCGCCTAGCCACAAGTATTGGATTAATTGGGCTCTCCCTAAAGGATGATGAAGCACGAACTCAATTGCGTGATGCTTGTGTATTGAACGATACACGACTGCTGTTGACGAGTCTTTGGCAACCCGCACTTTGCCCTGAGCCTTTATTGCCATTTGTGGCGTGGAACTACTCTGTGGATGAGTGGGATGAAAGCTGGCCTTTGCAGGTGAAACGCCAAGTGGTGGCTGACGCATTTACAGTACATCAGTATAAAGGCACACCGTTTGCGCTGCAAAAGGCGCTAGACAGTTTAAACATTGAAACTGAAATCAAAGAGTGGTGGGAAACCCACCGTACACCGGGAACGGTACAGATCTGGGCACTCATTAATCAAAATTTGGACGACCGACAACAGGGACTGTTGACCCCCCAAATGCTTAAACGCATTCGCCGTGTGGTAAATGCAGTCAAGCGCGGCGCTATCCATGTTGATTTACAGCTGGGTATTTCGCTTAGAGAGCAAATAGGAATTTCCGCACTTGGTAATACGCCACTGGGACTGAGCAGTACCAAGGTATTGGGCTTGGGAGTTAAGCCCGCTCAAGGTGTAGCGGGATTGGCGGCATGTGGTCACTTTAATCAGTATGGCTATCAAGCTTTACAGGTTGCTGGTGGTGGTATTTTACCTGATGAAAGCAAGGCAAGAGTAGCGGTTGCGGCTGGCGCTTTACATTTGAATGCGCATGAACATGATTGCCAGGGAAAAGGAATAAAGCCTGATCAAATGGCGCAAGGAGTCGCGCTGGGCAGTGCTATGCAACGACTTCATTATCAACATTATCAATTACAAGGAGCGACATAATGTCAGCACTAACGCTTCAATTTACCCACGCTGGACTGGATGCGCTCTTAAGTGCCCAGGCGCGTGGTTTTAAAGGGCAAATTAGTCACATGGCATTTGGTGATGCGGCGTACACGCCATCGCAAAATCAAACCGAGCTGCGCAGCCTAAAAGAGCGCGTTGCGATTGCCGACAGCGATTATCAAGATGGTGAAAGCACAAGCCTTAAAGTTGCAGGCAAGTTTGACGCCCCACTGGAATATGCCATTAGAGAAATCGGTGTGTATTTAGATAGCGGTGAAGTGGATGCAAGTGGTGAGCCGGAGCTTATTTTGCTTGGGGTTTATTCAAAAGCCAACACCACCCTAGGCTATCGTACACCTGACGTAAAAGTGTTGCAGTGGCTGACACTCAGCCTTGCTCAGTTACCCAGTGAAAGTATCGAAGTTAAATTGAGTGTCGATAACTTAAACCTTATCGTCGACAAAGAGCTGGCTGAGATGACGCTCACCCAGCTCGATACCATGCACCGGCAAATTAAGCAGGAGTTTCGTTTGCAACAACAGGAAACCGCCCTAAGTGAGCTGCAACAATTGCTTACCAGTGAAATTACACGTTTAGATACAACACACATGACGCGACTAGACGATAGGGTTGAAGCTATTTATGGTGTCTTTAACGGTGAGCTCGCCAATGTAACTCGGGTGCAACTAGATACGATGAACCGCCAAACCAATCAAGAAATCAGATTAACCACTCTTGAGCATCAATAAGGAAACACTATGTCAAATGACAATTTAACCATGACGGAGCGCCTGAGTCAGGTTGCCACACGTGCCAATGCACTGTGCCAAACTGTTGAAGATCAGGTTGGGATTATTCAAGCTGAATTGGCTACAAACAGCCAAGCGACGACTGAAGCAATCGACTTAGCTGAAGAAACTGTAACTAGCTATTTGTCAAATGCGAGGGGCGAGCAGTCACATATATTGCTAAGTCGAAACCAAAAAATGGAGCCAAGCGGAACATCGAGCATACAGGGGTTTAATACGATAGGAATGGAGTCGTTTGAAGTCACTAAAGAAGGGGTTATTCACGCTCGTCCAGAAAATGATGTGGATTTGACAGGGGCGGGAGCGGTATCAGACTTTAGAAGTAGCGTGTTTAGTGGTTACGTAAATGGCTTTTTCAATATTCTACGTGTTAAATGGAAGCGAAATAGTAACACCCACCCTGCTAGAATTGATAATAATTGGAGTAGTAACTTTCAGCAAGGAGCACTAACTTCGGCATGTTATATCAAAGTGCTTAACGGTGAGGTTGAAGGGGCAATGTCTGAGGTTAAGGCGTTTCCAAATAATTGGCAACTACTAGCGCACCAGCAAGCGGCAAATAGTCAGGCGAGTCGTTTTTACGCACCCCACACGAAACTAGATCTGCATTCCCAAGAGGGAGAAATTTTGATTTGTCTCTTTGGGACTGTTTCAGGTTTTGTCAACCTTGAGCAAGCTGGTTGGGGTATATTCCCAGAGCTTTCACGAGTATAAGGTTTTTAATTAAGGAGTTAATTATGAAAGTGATGCATGAAGGAAGGTTGATAGCGACGATTGGTGGTAATTTATCACTATCACAGATTGAGAGTTACTTGGCTGAAAACTCAGTTGAATTACCAATGGATCAATTAGACTTTATTTACGAAAGGGAAGAAGCGTTGCAATATAGGAAGTTATCTTATTTGCAGGAATCCGACCCTTTGTATATGGAATGGCAATACGATCAAACACCTGAGTCAAAGCAAGCTTGGATAGATAAAGTCGCAGAAATTAAGGCACGATACCCTCTGCCTGCTGCTTAATTTCAATCCCTTCGGGCGTTTCGTCCATCTTCGGCTGTTCATCTAGCCAATTTATAATTTGAGAGCACAACTATGCATCGACAAACCTTGATAGCTAAGGTGTTGACGTGTCTGAGTGATGGCTTGTCTGAGCTTGCAACAGTAAATTTACTAAAAGCAAGCCAGCAGCCTGACTTAACAGAGCGTGCACAGCTTACCCTTATCCCAATCGCTGAACGACAAGCCAGTGAATTGCAAGCAAAAGGCGCCGATAAAGGCGTCACCTATGGGCCTGCGTCCAATAAAAACCTGAGCCCAAATGCACTCGACAGAAGGGTGTTGACCTTGCAGCTCGAACTGGCGCTAGAAGAGGCTGATCCTATCGCCCTTGTCACGCGATTAGATAATGTGGTCAGTGCTGCTGAAGCTGCAATTATAAAGGACGAAACGCCCACCCCTTGGCAACATTGTATTTTTGAAAACGTCAGTATTGATTACAGTGACCAAGTCAGTTCTATGCTCGCCAAGGCGACGTTGGTTTGGCAATTTTATTATCAAGTTCACTATCCTGAAGAGCCGGGAGTCGAAATCACAGAGGTTTACCTTGGCCCTCGCGGTGGTGAACATCGTTTGATCGCCAAAGTACCAGCAACTGAGGTGGCAACATGATTGTAAATCAACACTTTTCTGACCTAGCGATGTCTGATCTACAGCAACGAGTCAACAAATTAATTAGCTTAGGTACGGTACATGAGGTCGATTATGAAACGGCGACTGCAAAAGTCAAAATGGGTGATTGGATCACCGCTAAGCTACCTTGGTTAACAGCACAGGCTGCTCAAGACATGACATGGCAAGCGCCAGAGGTTGGGGAGCAAGTGGTGGTGCTAGCACCATACGGAGATACTGCACAGGGGGTGATCCTTGGTAGTTTATATTCCAATGCTGCGCCTCATCATCACCAAAAGCATGTACTGGATGGCGGGGAAGCGTATGGGGCAATAGCGGATAAAGAAGCGGTTAGTCGTACTAAATATAAAGATGGTGCGATGGTGGAATATGATCGTGAGCAGCATATTTATCACTTATACGTGCCCAACACTAGCGGCAATGATGTGGCGCAAATTAAGGTGCACTCAGCACGCAATGTACATATTGAATGTGGCAAAGATGCCACTGTTATTGTTGGAAACGACGCCAATATACAAGTTGCAAATAACTTAACCGCCAATATTGGTAATAACGCGGTAGTAAATGCAGACAACAATATTAATGTGGCCGCAGCCAATGCGCTATCGCTTGAGGGAAGCACCATTAGCATGCGTTCAACCTCGGGCAATATTGAGGTTGCAGCCAGCGCCACGTTAAAACTTAACGGCGCCAATATTAGTGCGCAGGAGTAAGGAGTTATGCCAGTCATCGCAGTGGATGGCGACATCACGAATGTTCACGCGCAATTTGTACCGGGGACGGCCAGTGCGACGCAGTCGAGTTTTACCGCAGCGGGCAAACCGATATTACGTGTTGGCGACCCAATTAGCACCCATGTTTTTGCACCAGACCCACAAGTAAAACATGCAGGTGCGACCATCAGCGCTGGTGCTGGCAGCTTTACTATTGCGGGTAAAGCCGTCGCCAGAATAGGCGATGCCACCAGTTGTGGCGGCAAGCTTGCAACGGCTGGTGTGGCGTCATTTACCGTAGGAGGGTAACTCAACATGATAGGAATGAACGCCAAAACTGGTAAAGCACTCGGTGGCGTTGAGCATCTAAAACAAAGTATCAGGGATATCGTCACCACACCGCTTGGTAGTCGCGTGATGCGACGCGACTACGGCTGCGGTTTGTACGAACTTGTCGATAGACCTTTTTCGCACACTTTGGTCGGAGACATTACCATGACCATAGCCGAAGCACTTGAAAAGTGGGAGCCACGTTTTCAACTTGATGGTGTTGCGGTACATCCAGCAGGAGAGGGCAAACTGTCCATCGAAATTAAAGGACTGTACTTAATCAACGGGGAGCCTGTCACCATTGAGGGTATCCAAATCTAAGTTATTTTTTATCCACCTTATCCGTTAGGGATAAGGTCAACAAACTCTAATTTATATGAAGTTATTAGGGCCATACAAGGCAGCTTGTATGGCCTTTTTTATTCTCTAACTGACATGTCTTTAAAGGAGATAACTATGTCAAAATTTCTACACGGTGTAGAAGTCATTGAGGCGCAATCCGGCACGCGTCCAATCAAAACAGTAAAAAGCTCAGTAATTGGTGTAATTGGTACAGCGCCAAGTGCAGATCCTGATAAGTTTCCGCTTAATACTCCAGTGTTGGTTGCTGGCAAACGTGCTGAAGCAGCGCCGCTTGGTAACGAAGGAACACTACCTGCGGCAATGGACGGTATTTTTGACCAAGCTGGTGCAGTCGTGGTTGTAGTGCGTGTTGATGGTGCTGATGAAGCGGCAATCATGTCAAACATGGTTGGCGGTGTGGCAGCAGACGGTTCTTATGAGGGTGTGCAAGCTTTCTTAGGTGCGGAGTCAGTACTTGGCGTAACACCACGTATTCTTGTAGCGCCAGGTTATGCACATCAGCGCCCTGAAGGTAATCGCAACCCGGTTGTTACAGAGCTTGTAAATGTGGCTGAGCGCCTTCGTGCGGTGATTATCGCAGATGGCCCAAACACCAATGATGAAGATGCAAAAGCATATCGTGCAGATTTTGGTTCGCGACGTGTTTATGTTGTTGACCCTCATGTCAAAGTATTCCGCGATGGTAAAACAGAAGTTGAACCAGCCAGTGCTCGTGTAGCGGGCATGATTGCCAAATCGGATAACGACCGAGGTTTTTGGTGGAGCCCAAGTAACACCAATATGAACGGTATTGTGGCAACTGCACGTCCTATCGACTTCCAGCTGGGCGATGCCAACGCACGTGCGAATATGCTAAACGAAAAAGAAGTATCGACCATTATTCGTCAAAACGGCTTTAAGCTTTGGGGTAACCGTACTTGTTCTGACGACCCGAAATGGGCATTCCTGTCAGTGGTACGTACCGCAGATATGATCAACGACTCACTACTGCGTGCGCACATGTGGGCGGTTGACCGCAATATCACCAAAACTTACATCGAAGATGTTACCCAAAGTGTGCAGTCGTATCTGGATAGCCTAAAAGCACAAGGTGCAATTTTGGGCGGTCAAATTTGGGCTGACGAAGAGCTAAACACACCGGCCAATATTCAAGCGGGTAAAGTGTATTTTAGCTTTGATTTCACGCCGCCAACACCGGCTGAGCACATCACCTTCAAGAGCATTTTAACTAACAACTACCTAGAGGAAATCGTATAATGGCAATCTCTCCAAAAATTCTTAAAAAGTTCAAGCTGTTTGTAGACGGTAAAGGCTATCTAGGTATCGCTGATGAAATTCAGCTACCAAAAGTCACGGTAAAAACTCGTGAAGTGACATCAGGTTTCCAAGCGCCAGTTGAGTTAGATGTAGGCCAACTTGAAAAGCTAGAAGGTACTATTACGCTACTTGAATATAACGCAGACATGATGAAGCTACTTGGCGATTGGAGTGGTGCAACAACACCTCTGACTGCTCGTGGCGCAATCC
Organism: Pseudoalteromonas peptidolytica; assembly: GCF_012641745.1. Classification (GTDB taxonomy): domain Bacteria; phylum Pseudomonadota; class Gammaproteobacteria; order Enterobacterales; family Alteromonadaceae; genus Pseudoalteromonas; species Pseudoalteromonas peptidolytica. Next base: position 155,433 of record NZ_WEHZ01000005.1, on the reverse strand, counting down.
AAGCACAAGGCGAAGCGCCTGTTCCTGTAGTGGTAACGCTTGAAGGCTTCTTCAAAGAAGTGGATATGGGCAGCTGGAAAGATGGCGAAGAAGCCAAGCTAACTCTGCAATATGCAATTCAGAAGTACAAACTACAAATCGGTCAAGATGTGATTTATGAAATTGACCTATACAACGACGTTCGTACCGTTAACGGTAAGGATCAAATGGCAGCACTTCGCGCAGCAATCGGAGCTTAATCCATGAAAGAAATCATTACCTTAGCATTCCCAATTACGGTCGATGGGCATGAATATGCAGAATTGACAATGAGACGACCAAAAGTACGCGATCGGTTAATGGTGGATAAAGCGGATATTAGCGAGTCTGAAAGCGAAATTCGTTATTTCTCGCACTTGTGCGAAGTTTCTCCTGACATTATCGAAGAGCTTGATTGGAGTGATTTTGTTAAGTTGCGAGAAACGCTACAAGCTTTTCTCGTGTCCCGCCAAAGCGCTTAAAAGCGATGGTCATTGCCCTTGCCAAGTACACCGGCTGGGGCTTGGCCGAGCTGAACGCGCTGACAGAAGATGAACTCATTGAATGGTTCGAAGCAGCGCTTGATCATAAACAAGCGACAGAAGCGGGCTAAACCGATGACCGCAATCGCCCCTTAACCCTTTAAGGGGCGTATTTCCATATTTTTAGACGCTTTAGCTTAGGCTACTTACTCAGCAGCCTAAGCTAAAGCGTTTCACTTTTCTTTATTTTCCTCAGGTAACGCCATGACAAAAAAAGGTAAACAGGCTCGTTCGCGCGAGGCGAACAAAGTCAAAAATAAGTTGCCACAGGTAACTTCTCTTGCAAACCAAGTGGCACAGTTAGGCAGTATAGTTGCCAAACTAAATGCAAATTCAGCCACAGCAACCAGTGAACAAGTTCAACAGTTAATCACGATTATGACCCAGCTAAATGCCAGTGCGGTGTTGCATCCTGAGGCGTCATTTTCTCTCCCTGAATTTCAAATACCTAAAAGCCAAACCGGCGCAAGCGCAGGCGAAAGCTCTCAACTGGTAGAGCAAGTCGACCAAGTGATGTTGGCACTGCCTGATTCACTTAAGCATGCAATAGATGGTTTGTCTGACAAAGTGTCAGGGCTTGATTTTAGCCGTGCGGCGCAAACCGTAGATGTTGAGCTAGAGGCGTTGGCGCAGCAGGTGCCATCGATTTTTAATGGTATTTCTGTCGCCTCTGCTGTGGATGTAGTAGAGCAAGCTTCAAAGCAAGTCCAGGGAGCCGCCGAGCCACAGCAGCAATTTTGTGTGGATGTTGAGTCATTAAGTCAAGCTTTGCCGGCATTGATGACAAATTTAGATGTTTCCGCATTGCCAACTCAGCTGCTTGAAACCGGCAAGACCTTGAGTGATATACAGTTCACTGAGGTGCTTAAAGGCGACCTTAGCTCACTAACAGCTGCGGCACCAACCCTATTAACTCAGTTTGGTTTCGATGAGGCTGCAAATGTAGTGACCCAGTTTGCCCCGGCGGTGGAGCAGCTTGATCTCAAGGGTATCGTACAAGGTGACTTACAAAGTCTACAACAAGCATTACCTAGTTTACTTGATGCGGTTGATTTAGGTGCGCTAAACCAGACATTAGCTCAACAAATCCCAGCCTTGGCACAGCTAGATTTAGCGGGGCTTGCCCAAGGTGAGTTGGGATCGCTTGTTACCACTTTACCTAATTTGCTGGATGCAGCTGGAATGGATGGGGCAGCGGATACGCTGTCAGCGGCATTACCTGCACTACAACAGCTGGATTTGGGGGCGATAGCAGAGGGTGATGTACAATCATTACTGCAAAATGGCCCCGCATTGCTAGACGCATTTGATATGCAAGGTGCCTCACAGGCGCTTGGTGCGGCACTACCAATTGCTGAAAAACTCGATTTCAAAGGGTTAATGAGTGGCGAGCTTGGCAGTTTGGTTGATGCTGCACCAGAAGTTCTTCGGGCATTTGAGCTTGGAGATGCCGCAGACAAGTTACAAGCCGCAGTACCTGGTTTAAAACAGCTGAACTTAAAGCAAATAGCCAGCGGCGATGTGTCGAGTTTGATGGCTGCGGGTCCATCATTGCTCAAAGCGTTTGAGCTAGATGGCGCGGCAGGTGTACTGGAAAACGCATTACCAGCATTAGAAAAGCTTGATGTGGATGCGATTTTAGGTGGCGATATTCAGTCCTTAGTGAGTGCTGGGCCTCAGTTACTAAACGCATTTGGTTTGCAAGATGCCGCGAGTGTGTTGGAGCAGCACGCAGATTTGCTCTCCAATATTGATATAAAAGGTGTACTCAAAGGAGATTTATCTTCATTAACTAAAAGCCTACCAGACTTATTTGGTGAGTTTGGTTTTGAAGGAATGGCAGATGACTTGTCGGAGTCGTTCTCTGAACTTGAAGCCGATATAAAAGATAACCAGCCTAAAGCAAAGAAAGGTCGCAAAAAACGCGGTAAAAAGCGCAAAAACAAAACTCACCTTTCAGGTAGTTCTGCTAAACCACCACAGCAGGCAAGCAAGCGTAAAGGCAATAAGCCTTTTCTTCGTTTGCTTGACGGGGGCAAAGCACCAAGTGCAACAGCACAGCTAAATGCTGACGCGGAGCAACCAAAAAAAGCAAAAGGAAAAGCTAAAAAAATCAAAACTATGGCAGCTGCAAATGATCCCAGTGTACAAAAGTTGGGGCGTTTTTCAGCAGTCAAAAGCGGTAAACTTGGCAGCGTATTTAAAGGCTCCAAGCGACTGCTAGGGCGCGTGGCAGCTCCTTTGAGTGTGGCTTTAGGCGCATTTGATGCGATGACGGCGCTCACCGATCCTGCCCTTAGCGCAAAAGAAAAAACCACCCAAGTGAGTGCTGCTGCAGGTGGTGCTGGTGGCGCACTAGCTGGCGCGGCTGCTGGTGCGGCGCTTGGCTCGGTAGTACCAGTGGTTGGCACTGCTATTGGCGGGTTAGTGGGAGGTGCACTTGGAGCAATGGGTGGCGAGTCAATCGGTGGGTGGCTTGGAGATAAACTGGGTGGTTTATTTTCAAGTGAGGGACAATCTGGCGAAACGACATCTACATCGGTTGGTAGCGATCACAGTCGCCCACAAGTTGTGGCTCAGCCAGCTACACCTAATGCAGGCTCGGCCGCTAGCGAAGCGCTCGATTTTGTTAAGAACAATGTTATTAACGAGCTGAACTTAGCAACGGGTACCGCTGCGGCATTGGCGTCCCAGCATGGAGTCGCCAACACTAAAGTGCACGGGGTGAGTAAAGCCGGCGACATGGTAGGCAGAGCGCTTAACGCACATACCGTGTGGGAGACGATGAATAATGACACCCTTTCACTACAGCAAAAGTCAGGCGTAATTGGTAGCACCTTAGGTGGGATGTTTTCAGCTGATGCTGTAACTGGGGCGATGTCAAAAAGTAAAAACCCGTATGTGAAAATGGCAGCACCTATGGCGGGGTATCTTACCAATAACATAGTTGGATCTGCGATTAAAGGGTGGTTTACAGATGAAAAGTCTAAAACGGTTGCTCCTGATGCGATACTCGATCCAAACAGCTTAAGTACGCAGCCCACCAGCGGTGACAGTGCGGCCAACAGTACCTTACAACCAACCAGACATGGCGGCTCTGTTACTGTGAATGCAAACATCACCGTGAATGCAAAAGAAGCTCAGCAGGCGCAAGAAATCGCACAACAAGTGAAACGCATCTTAGAGCAACAGCAACAACAAGCTGAGCAGGCGCTCAGTGCGCGCTATTACAACCATGTAGCATAAACAAAAAGAGGGCTAAATGAGCAAGGTAAACCATGCTAAGCATATGATGCAGCTAGGAAAGTATAAATTTTCAGTGAGCACGGCGGCATTTGATAAGCTCCAATATGAGTCTACATATCGTTGGGAAACTCATGATTCGCAAACTGACAAAGATTCGCCTCCAATGCAGTTCATCGGTGTTGGCGAGCAAGGACTCACGATAGAAGGCGTAATATTTCCACAAATTGTAGACAACGGCCTAAAGCAATTAGACATGATGCGAGACGAGGCGGCCAAAGGGGAGCCAATGACCCTTGGATATGTAGAAGAAAGTGGTAAGTCGAGTCCCAGTGTTGGTCGAGTTATGGGAAAGTGGGTGATCACGCGGATAGCGGAAACTCGTACTCTGTTTTTTAACGATGGGATCCCGCGAGAAATACAATTTACGATGGAGCTTAGCCGCTATTAGCGGCAATTTTCCCTAAGGAGTGAACATGAACAAAGGTGTGACCTATATTACTCGAGATGGAGATTGTCTCGATTTAATCTGCTTTAAACACTACGGGCGCAGCAGCGGTATGGTGGAAAAAGTGTTAGAAGCAAATCATGGACTGGCTGAGCTTGGCCCGCTTTATCCTGAACAGGTCAGTATTTTTTTACCTGAGATTGCAAAACCAGCGGCATCTAAAGTGATTAATATCTGGGACTAATATGAACCTACAGCCACACTATTCAATTAAAGCCAATGGGAGTGAAGTCGCAAACACACTCAAAAACCGCTTAGTTGAAGTAAGCGTCACGACTCGAACAGGGCTGGCAAGTGATACCTGCTACGTACGTTTTGACAACTTAGCTGAAGCTCCCATTGCGCTCCCGTCCCCGAGCGACAAGCTAGAAATTGCGATGGGGTATAAAGAGGGGACGAAAGATCAAAGTGCACCATCGACTAAGTTAGGAATTTTTGAAGTGGGAGCTTATGAGCTGACCGGGCCAAATCGTTCTTTAACCCTTTTCGGCAATAAAGTGCTGTGGGATAAAGACTTTAAGGCGCTTAAGGTGCGCTCTTGGCCTGAAAATGGTAAAGATGAACCGGTATTACTGGATAAACTCATTAAAGAGATAGCTGCAGAATATGGTCTTCAAGCAAAGATTGGAGATACTTTTCAAGGACTAGAAATTCCTCACATTGAGCAAAGTGAAAGTGACATGCAGCTGCTGAGTAAACTGGCAGTACAGTTTGATGCCATTATGAAAATTGCAGACGACAAGCTCATTTTTATGGCAAAAGGTACCGGGAAGTCGCTCTCAGGCAAAGCCCTACCCAGTGCAACTATTGGTAAAAAGCAGCTCACCGCTTGGAAGCTCAACGCCAATCACCATAAGTTGATAAAATCGGTTGATGCTTACTTTTATGACCAAGCATTAGCACAGAAAAAGCAAGTGAGTGCGGGCAGCGGCACACCAAAAACAGCGCTGACCTATGTGCACCACACACAAGCACAGGCGCAAGCGGCTGCTGATGCGATGCTAAGCAGGCTCGCCCGAGCGCACCGTGTGGTCGCGCTTAGCGTTGTTGGTGATCCTGCTTTGGTTGCTGGAGGTGTGATCACCATTAAGGAAGTTGATGACAGCCTTGATGGTGATTGGTTTATTAGTGAGGTTAAACACGTTATCAATCATTCAGGTTTTGCCAGTCACTTGACTTGTGAAGCCCTTATACCAATTTGAGCAAGTACGAAGACAAATAAATATTAAAAAGGCATGCCACGTGGTTTGAATCTTAGTTGGTATGTCTCCTTTCTCCCTATGTCCCGAATAGGGTGTTTTTATATCAGGCGAAGTAGTTATACCGTGTTGAGTGTTTTTTTAGCAAATCGGTAGCAATTGTCCGATGTACGTAAAGTGCAAGATATAATCCTTTCTCCATGTGGGCCATCCTTATTTTGAGGCTCTGGCCTCTTTCCTCTTATGACATAAGCTGTAATTCGCTGTAATGGTATCTGGTATCAATTACTTCTACACTCAGTAATGCTTTTTGATTTAACAACTGCAAAAAAGGATTACAACATGTCACACCACTGCAATCAAAATCCCATTGTGTCGGCAGCTATCTATCCGCCTATTGGCGTGATGCGTGTCGGAAACAGTCCTGATGAGTTTTTCATTGGCCCTGAAGTTGATACTTTAATCCCGCGAGATACTCAATATTATCGCGACCGCACCGGTGCATTAAAACGTCAAGCGGCACGTTTTCGTATTTATGGTTTGGATGCAGAGGGAAATGTCGTCAAAGAGTTAGTCTCTGATGAGCAAACATCAATCACTTGGCGTGCACGCCTTGCAAATCAAAAAGCCTCTTGGTACGAATTTCAGTTAGCATTAGACATTCCTGAAGCAGCAGAAGCAGATCCTAGTTTACTGCGCAATTTAAACGTGGAAGACCGTAACGCGTTGCTGATCGACGGAGGTGAATGTCAGATAAGTGGTACTAGTTCTGGTTGTGGCTGTAGTCGTTTTGAAGGCCGCTTTCAGGGTAAAAAAGTATATCTTGGTGAAATGCGCACGGATGAACAGGGCAGGTTGATAATGCTCGGTGGTCATGGTGTTTCTGAAAACCCCCAAGGTCACGAAGCGGTTACTTTTGGCAATAACGAAGGTTGGTACGACGATACCTCAGACGGCCCGGTTATGGCATCTGTCGAATATCAAGGCAAGTGTTTAACAGTAAAACCTGCATGGGTAATTTGTGCGCCACCGGATTATGCTCCGATGCAAAAGTCACCTCGTACGATGTGGGACTTAATGCGTCAAGTGGCTGTTGATGCAGATATGTTGCCTGCGCCTTCAGGAAAACCCTCTTTCAGCAAAGATATTCTGCCAATTTTTCAACGTATGACAAACCTACAGTGGGTTAATGCCGGTTTTGCCGCTGGGTTTGGTTGGCATAGCCCATTTGATTTTACGTCAAAGGAATGGATAAGCCGACTGAATGATAACTCTGACACGTGGAGAGAAGCGAGACGCAACTTATTTAACAATTTCAGGCAAGTCGAAAAAGTTGAAAAAATAACACCTGAAGGTAAAAAGAATGTGTGGGATCCACAATTTGCAGCCTCCGCGCCACAGCTGTGGCCGTGGTTATATGGCGATGCAATGAGTGTTGATGCCGATGATTCTCCAAGACAGTTTGTAACGTTGACAGATATTCAGTTGCACATGCTACAGCAGTGGTCGAACGGCGACTTTGAGTCTGATTATGATCCCAAGTACCAGCCTCCCATGGATCTTGATGATGTTCCGCTGGCGCAACAGCCCGATATGTTAACCAAAGCCGCGATGGAGTTTTGCCTCGCAGATGCTTTTCATCCCGGGTGTGAAATGACATGGCCGATGCGTACAGCAGGATTGTATAGTGAAGCATTTCGCCTTAACCATGCACAAAACACCGCGCCGACTCATGGCACAAATTATGGTGTAGAAATGACACCTGCAATAGCATTACATTCGAGCGGCCCGATATTAACAGGACAAGTTGCAGGAGGGATAACACGGTGGATGGCTATACCTTGGCAAACGGATACAGCTAGCTGTCGAGATGGTTACAATGCTGCATATGACCCATATTTGCCGACCTTTTGGCCAGCTCGCGTACCAAATAATGTGTTAACCGAGCAAAACTACCATGCTGTGATTGATGAGTGTTTGTCACCAGAAGTACGTCAGGCTGCTTTTAATGACCGAGCGCTTTGGTTAGATGACTTACCTATCCCCCCGGATACAAAACCAAAAGAATTGTATCAAGCTCAGATAAACAGCATGGTCTCGAATTTTGCAGACTTAGCAGTCGTATTGCCGAAAAGCGAGCCAGGTGTAACAGGTTTTCCAACGACCATGCAAGTTGGGATCGCGCCGCACACGCCAGTACCGCAAACAGAGAAGTTGATGACCAGTGGGCATGGCAAACAGGGTGTACGTCCTGACCTATCACAAACTGACAAAGCTCACCGTCGTAGTCGCAAGCGCTAGTTGAACATGACGAAAAGGAAGTCAGACATTGTTATTGTGGGAGCCGGTATTGCTGGGTGCATACTAGCATTAGCACTGCACCCACATTACCATGTTGTCGTAATTGATAAGCAGGCACAGGCACAAGAAAAGGTAGGCGAATGCCTACCTCCAACCGCATCTAGGGTGCTTAGAAAACTGCATTTATCGCACTTGCTACAAAGCTCTGAACATACAACCAGTCATGGAATGGTTTCTTTTTGGGGCAGCGACTATCCAACGATAGTGGATAACGTCAAAAATCCAGATGGTCTTGGCTGGCATCTTCATCGGCAACACTTTGAACAGCAACTCAGAGATGAGTTGGCACGCCGTGGTATTTCGTTGTTATCTTCGGCTAAAGTAGCAGGGATAACCAAAGCGGATATGGACTGGCAGGTACAGGTTACCAGTCAAAAAAGTCAGAGTGAATTGACGACCCAACTTTTGATTGATGCAACCGGACGAAGTTGCCATATTGCTAGGCAGCTGGGTGCCAAATTAGTGTTAAGCGACAAGCAAATGGCGCTTTGGCTGACGGCACCAGTGGCTACCTCAAAACAGCTTGCGGTGATCAGTGATGAAACACACGGCTGGTGGTATAGTGCACCAAGTGCCGCGTATCTATCACAAAATACGGGCATGCAGACACGAGTGTTTTCGTGGCAAGCACCTGCCGAAATCATAAAACGCAGCGGCATAGCTGATGTAGATGGATTTTTGACAAGAGCACGTCAGGTGAAAGGTTTTAGTACTTTGGTTGATTTAGTTAATCGTCAAGGTGCTAGGCTGCATCCTATGGTGAGTGCTAACTCTGCACGATTGGAGCGTTGTGCCGCTGACGGTTGGTTTGCAGTCGGTGATGCTGGTATGAGCTTTGACCCGCTTTCGTCGCAGGGAATGCTGCATGCTATGAATAGCAGTATGCAGTTAGCAGAAATTCTCGTCGCTCATGGACTGAGATCAACACTTGCTACTGAGCTTTATCAGTCACAAATGGATAGAGTATGGGCCAGATATCTAGAACATCGACAATATTTTTACCACGGTACAACACTAGCCTGAGTGCTGAACCCACGCAATAGAAATAAATGGCTTTGCCCTAGTCGTCGGTCGTTATCTTGCTTTTAGTGTCAGATTTACTCCTTCAAATTGAGCAAGTATTAAATCAAATTGGTATCAAATTAATGTTGTAAGTTGGGCGTCAATAAATTAGCACAGTTGTGGATTTGAGCTAATGTTAAATGAGGTTCGGTTAATCGGCTTTGGTCTTTGGGTGTACTATGCCTATCCAGCAAGAAAATGTCGAAGAGACACTCTTTTTTAGTCAGCTTTTGAAGCAAACGTCCGCAATTGAATTACTTAAACAAGTATTGATGCACTCCCATCATGCGGTGGTTATCACTGATGCTGATCGCAATAATGGCTATCGCATTGTTTATGCAAATAAAAAGTTTTGTACTCACACAGGGTATGAATTAGCTGAGCTGGTTGGTAACTCGCCTGCTATTTTGCAAGGCCCGAAGAGTAATAAGCGTGTTATTGCCAGGCTCAGTGCGGCATTAGAGCGTGATGGCTTTTTCTATGGTTCTTCTATTAATTATCGTAAAGATGGCAGCATGTATCCTGTAGAGTGGAACATATCTGCGGTGCGCAATGAACAAGGTGTTGCGACTCATTACATATCAATGCAAAAAGACCTAACCAACCTGCGACGACTCGCGGAGCAAATTCAAGAATCAACCACAGTATTTAAGCGTTTTTACTTTAATGCGACCCACAATCAAGCATTTGTAGGGCCAGAAGCTCGCCGCTTTCGCAGCAAAGGTAAATCAACACCAGATGCTATAGAGTTATTCGATGAAACACTAACTGAGCTTAAAAAAAATGAAAAGCTTCTCAATGGTAACCTGCGCTCTGAAGCGGCCGAGGAACTATTTGAAGATGCGTTTTTTGACATGGGGCCAGATGATCTAGGTGCTTTTTCTAGCAAACAGCAAAAGGGCCCTGAGTCAGCGGAAGGCTTTTGGCTAGAATGTCCAATTGAAGAAGATGACGTTGCTTGTTTACTCGAAGCTGTGGATGAGGTGGACGCGGAAGTTGGCTTGATCCAGGCGAATGGTTATTCGCAGCAACGTATTGAGCTGATCATCAAACTGTATAAGGAGCTGGCTAACAGTTTATACTTTTGTGTTGAGTTTAATGATGGTGCATTAATTATCGATGAGGTTGCAGTATGTTTGACGCAACACTTGAGTGATAGCGATATTCCAATTGAAATGTTAGTGATGTTCAATAAAGATTTGTTTGTGTGGATAAAAGAAGTATTTGACGCCAAGCAGTGCGATAATATTTATAATGGTGAAACCAACATGATTGCTGCGGGTCGGCAATTGATTGCGATGTTAAATTAATTTTAGCGTGCGTGAGCGACTAGCGCTTATACTGCTTGTTGGCAGGACACCTGCAGCTTTTTACTTATCCAACGTGAACCTCTAAGTGACATAAATGCCACATGTAAACTCCAGCATGGCGTTTGTATTGCCTAACTCATGATAAGCACTGAAGTGAGCTTGGCCTCCTAAAATCAAAGTATTCCTAACCTGTTTTATCAGTAATGTACTATAAATACATGGCACTGTTTTACGTCATTGCAGTTAAACGAATTGGTCGTGCATCAGCATAAAAACTGTGCATAATAATACCAAGTTTAACGTAATACCAATTTTCTTAATTAAGTGGTCTATTTTGAGGCGAGAAAATCTTGTCGATAACGAGGCAAAAATTTTGCTATTTAGTTGTTCTAAATGAGAAATTTTTAACGCTGTTAGCGTCAGATTTACTCCTTCAAATTGAGCAAGTATTAAGTCAAATTGGTATAATTAATGAGGTTCAAGGATGGCTATTTGTCGTATTAAGCACGTAATTTTTGATGTGGGTAATGTCTTTGTTAGGTGGTCGCCTGAGGAGATTATACGCCTTACTTTTGGCAGTGAATGTGATGTTGTGGGGTTATCTAAACAGTTGTTCCATAGTGAGACTTGGTTTGCGATTAACCGAGGGGAGCTGAGCGAAGCACAGACGAAGCAAGCCTTTATACAGCACTGCAGATTAACCTCAGAGCAAGCGGAGGAGTTGTTCTTTTATATCAAAGAATCACTGATCCCGCTGTATGGCACGCTTTCCTTAATGCAGCGCCTAAAAGCGGCTGGCTATAGTGCTTATGCCCTAACAGACAACGTACATGAAATTGTAAGCCACTTAAAAGCACGTCATACTTTCTGGCAATACTTTGACGGTGAAATTATTTCTGCTGAACTTGGCTGCATGAAGCCTGGCAAAGCTATTTTTACTCATCTACTGGAGCACTATCAACTCGCTGCGGGTGATTGTGTGTTCCTCGATGATGTCCTGGCGAACGTTGAAGGTGCAAAGCAGGTTGGTTTACACGGCATTCAATTTTTTAACGCAGCGCAAGCTGAGCGTCAGCTGCGTGAGTTGGGGCTAATATTTTAACCAGCGTTGACCTTTAAAATAATACCAATTTGCTTAATTAAGTGGTCTATTTTGAGGAGAGAAAACCTTGTCGATAACCCCGCTACCGCGTCCTGCTATCGCCAAGGTACTTACATCCGTGTAGGCAAGGCAAAAATTTTGCTATTTAGTTGTTCTAAATAAGAAATTTTTAACGTTAGCGTCAGCTTTACTGCTTCAAATTGAGCAAGTATTAAGTCAAATTGGTATTAATCATATCGCTTTAACATTATTAAGCTTTAGCTCTCTCTAATAAACCTTTCTCTAGCGACAAATTTTTCTACTAGGGTGTGAGATTAATTTGTATTGTCAGTAGCCCAACGCATTGAGATTGTTTGGTCTTTTTATTCATGCAACACTGCATCATGAGAATAATTGAAAACGGAATGAAGATGCGAAAATTAACAGCACTGGTGTGGTCTTGCTCTGTCTCCTTGTGCGTAGGTGCTGCGCTTGGAAACACGGCGCATGCTGACGAGTCACCCATATTTAGCTCTAAAGCTACGGCGCAACCAATCTGGGCTGAGCATGGTATGGTGTCGAGTCAAGAAGCACTTGCCAGTCAGATAGGTGTAGAGATCCTTAAGCAAGGTGGTAATGCCGTTGATGCAGCTGTTGCGGTTGGGTTTAGTCTGGCGGTAACTTTACCAAGGGCTGGAAACATTGGTGGTGGTGGCTTTATGTTAGTGCATTTAGCAAAAGAAAATAAAACCATCGCTATTGATTATCGCGAAATGGCGCCAAGTAGCGCCCATAAAGGTATTTTTCTTGATGAAAACGGTGAAGTAGACCCTAAACTTAGCCTTCAACATGGCCTTGCTGTGGGTGTCCCAGGTACTGTTATGGGGATGGAGTTAGCACTAAAAAAGTATGGCACCATGACCCTTAGCCAAGTTATGCAACCGGCGATAAAGCTGGCGCGTGATGGCATTAAAGTGACCTCTGATCTAGCCAACTCACTATCTCATAATTACATTAAGCAGCGAATGCTAGATGTACCCGCGTCTAAGGCAATATTTTATAAAGAAGATGGCAGTAGTTACAAACCAAATGAATGGTTGGTACAAACTGATCTTGCTCACTCTTTAACGCTAATCGCAGAAAAGGGCAGTGCGGGTTTTTACCAAGGTGAGACGGCTAAGAAAATCGTTGCGGCAGTAGAAGCGGCTGGTGGCATTATGACACTTGACGATCTAAAAGCATATAAAGCGCTGGAGCGTCAGCCGCTAACAGGGTCATATCGAGGCTACGAAATCATCTCTATGCCGCCGCCTTCATCAGGTGGAGTTCACATCATAGAGATGTTAAATATGTTGGAGCAATACCCAATTGGTGAACTGGGTCATAACAGCGCCGCAACTATCCATTTGATGGCTGAAGTTATGAAGCGTGCCTACGCTGATCGCAGTGAATACTTAGGCGACCCTGATTTTTATGACGTACCAGTTGAGGCGTTAGTTGATAAGCAGTTTGCAAAGCAACGCAGTAAAAAGATACATCCAGATAAGGCAACGCCAAGTAGTGAAATTAAGCCCGGTAAATTGCTACCGTTTGAAAGTAACCAAACCACGCACTATTCCGTCGTTGATAAATGGGGGAATGCAGTTAGTAACACTTATACTCTAAACTTTAGCTACGGCTCGGGTATTGTAGCGGCAGGTACGGGGATTTTACTCAACAACGAAATGGACGACTTCTCGGCCAAACCCGGTAGTCCTAATGGCTTTGGGTTAGTCGGTGGTGAAGCCAACGCTGTTGAAGGTAAGAAACGTCCGCTAAGTTCGATGACCCCGACCATCGTCATGAAAGAGGGTAAACCCTTTTTAGTAACAGGTAGTCCGGGTGGCTCACGAATTATCACCACCACGCTACAGGTCATTATGAATGTTATCGATCATGGCTTGAATATCGCTGAAGCGACCGTGGCTCCGCGTATTCATCATCAATGGTTACCAGATGAAATTCGGATAGAGCGTAGTTTAAATGGTGACACCCGACGCCTACTCGAAAGTAAAGGGCATAGGCTTTCAGAAAAAAACGCCATGGGATCGACCCAGTCAATCATGCTTACCGATAAAGGGCTATTTGGTTCCTCAGATCCAAGACGAGCTGACAGTGCTGCGGTAGGATATTAACTCACTTCTCACCTCAGTCTAGAGTAAATGGAATAGGGGCGTAGTAGCCCCTAGTCTAGCAAATGCCACAAGGTTATAAGTTGAAAGCAAAACCTGCCAATCTATTGTTTATCCAAACCTTAGGTTAGTTAAGAAATATTCGTTTTTATTTTGCTAAGCACACCGCTTTTTTGTCTGAAATTTCACTATCACAAGTTAAAAAGGCTGCACCATTTTCATCCAAAAACTGTCCTTGCCACTTTCCTCCTTTACCAAGTTCAATTGATAAAAAGCCAAATTTGCCTTGTGTATTCACCACCGCATTTTCACCATCCAAGTTGTAATCATATTCACTAAAGGCATTGGTGTTACTTAAACTAACACCACTGTTACCTACGACAATTTGCGGCGGCCTAGCGGTGCTTGTTGCAAAAGTTGAAGACTGATAAATGTGCATATGTCCTGCGAGCGATAATTTTACATGATCGGGCAGTTGGCCAGATTTGGTGCGTTTCAATGCAGTTTGTAGCATTACGTTTAGGGTATCTTTGGTTGTTGGGTTCTCAACGCCCCAAATGGGTCTGTGGCTCATGATCCACATGGGCTTGGTTTTTAGTAATTCACTTCTGACATTTAGTCTTTGATATTGTTGCTGGTAAACTTTAGTTAGCCCATTATCGGCACTGGCATCACACGCATTCGCGCTATCCATTACCCAAATACTGAGCGGCTTTAAATTGATGGTATAGGAGTTTTGCACAATGATATGCGCGCTTGCAGATTTTGGTGGTTGAGTATAATCACCTTGTGCTGGGCATTGTTGTTGGTCTACAGCATCAGGGAGGGCTGCCCCTGGGCCAAAAAAGTAAAACCAGCCAACGCCAGCTCGACTACACAACTCGTGATTTCCCCGTGCAAAAATCCATGGTGCCGTAGTTGAAAGTTGACGCGTCGCAAAAAAGAAGTCGGCTTGCCAATTACTCCATGTGTCTGGCCTGGGGCTATTTAGCGCGTTTTGGCTGTAGTAAGTGTCATTTAAGCCACAGCTTGCACCACCGTAGCCGCCGTCACCTGCGTCATAGGCGTAGGTATCCCCAGAGATTGCGCCGCCAGTACCGCGATAATTGAGATCTCCCATGTGAAGCAGTAGCTGTGGTCGTTGTTGTGCTCCTTGCGCCGTAAGGCTTTTAAACGGCTCAGCAGCGCTGTTGTTTTTACACACTGACGATTTACAGCCGGTATCGCCGAAAACCGCGATTTTCTTAGGGTCAAAGGTGACTGGTGCTAACGAAAATGCGCTATTGGTGACTGTATAGGCAGTGTTTGATCTTAGCTTTGCTTCACATACGGTAACAGGAAAGTGCGCCGGGTTTGGGCGCTTTGCTCTTAATGTCATTGGTGTGACAGCTTTATTTGAGATAAGAGAGGGACATTGGCTGGCGTCGGTTAGTACACCATCGACAATCACTCGAGCATAAATATTGGGGGTTTCAGTAGTTGAGGGCGCAAACATAGTGTAAGCGCCGAGCACTTTGGTATTTGCTTGTTGTACAGCAAGTGTACTACTGCAAGCTATTAAATTGAGCGCAGCAATGGCAATGATAACGCGCATGACTTCATTCCTTTTTTAATGTAGTAGAAGGAAGTTTAATTGATTGTTAATAGTTTGCGAGCCTTCAATGCAAATATCTGTGATCACACCGATACTCTATCCTCTTAGTAGCAAAAATACCCCAACTAACGCAATTAACCCACCATATAGCATTGATTTAGTGATAGTTTCTCTGCGTAAAAGCCCAATCGTCATCACCATAAGCGGTGCCGTTGCAAAGATGGTTTGCGCGATGGCTGGGTCGGTATGATTAACGGATATCAACTGTAGCCATAGGCCGATAAAAGTACCAAAAAACACCGCAACAAACAGCCAGTTTTTGCCTTGAATTTGTTTCAGCGTGAGTGCCTTAAGTAGGCTTTGTGAACGCAGATAGGTGACAATAAAGGCCACAAATAAGGTACCTGAGGCGAGACGGATAAGTGCTGCCCACAAGCTGCTGATGCTTTCGTTAGTTAATGCGCCTTTGGAAAGTACCATACCCGCAGCTTGGCAAACAGCCGCTGTAAGCGCGAAGCAAACGCCAAGTATATAGTGCTTGTTGTCTACTACTGGTTGGCTACGACTCGGTTTGATTGCGAGCATTACGCCTACTGTCGTGATAGCAATGCCAAGCCAAGCTGATGTGCTAAGATAAACACCAAGAATAATAATATTTAAGATCCCAGCAATGGCAGGTGCTAGGCTTTCAATCACCAAAGTGCGTGCAGGGCCAATATTTCTAAGTGCAGCAAAGTAGGCGCTGTCACCAATCGCTATGCCCAGTATGCCACTGGCAATCAGCCAGCCCCAACTAGAGAGTAAGGTGGGGTACATGGTATCAGCGGTGACGAGTAAACATAATATCATCAGAGCAGAAGCAATAACGCCTTTGCTGACGTTTAGCTCAAACGGACTGAGGTGATGGCTAAATCGCTTGTATAAAATTGTTGAACCAGCCCATACTCCGGCTGCTGCAATTGCTGCCGCTTCCCCAATGCCAATCATATATACCACGCTGCTTGTGCTTATTAATTTGGTGGCAAGTATACATACATTGAACAAAAAATGGGGAGGGAGCGAGATCAAATCGTTATTATGGGGTTTTGGACGTCCATACATCTAGAGGTTGAAATTTTCCTGTTTTTGTCCATAATAATGCCATTCGATTAGTCTGGAGCAGCGCATGCCAATCACCGTCACCGACGAACTCCCAGCCATTGCCCAACTGCGTCATGAAAATGTTTTTGTGATGCCACAAAGCCGTGCATCAACGCAAGAGATCCGCCCTATGCGACTTGCCATATTAAACTTGATGCCAAATAAAGTGGAAACTGAGGTGCAATTTATTAGGCTATTGGCCAATACGCCTTTGCAAGTGAATGTCGATTTACTACGGCTAGACACTCACCGCAGTTCTGAAAATTCAGAGCAACACCTAGACATGTTTTACCGCTATTTTTCAGATGTAAAAGAGCAAAACTATGATGCCTTGATCGTCACTGGCGCACCACTGGCGCATCTTGAGTATGACGATGTGGTGTATTGGCAAGAGTTACAGGCGTTTTTTGATTGGGCAGAGCACCATGTTACTTCAACGCTCTTTTCTTGCTGGGCAGCGCATGCCGGTTTGTATCATCACTATGGCTTAAAACGGGAACTCAAAGAGGACAAACTGTGCGGTGTGTTTAAGCACCACTGTTATTTTGACCACGGGGCGCTGACTCGCGGCTTTGACGATGAATTTTTAGTGCCTCATTCTCGATATGGCCATATTGATGTCGACAAAATTAATACATGTAAAGACCTTGTAATTTTAGCTGGTTCAGAAAAAGTGGGTGCTTACTTAATAAAAAACCATTCCGGCAGCCAAGTCTATATCACCGGTCATCCAGAGTATGATGCTGACACGTTACAAAAAGAATATTTACGTGACTGTGAGAAAATGGCTAATGCACCACTGCCCGAGAACTATTTTCCTGAGAATGACACCACAAAGCGCCCCTCCAAAACATGGCAAAGTCACGCGTTTTTGTTATTCTCAAATTGGTTAAACTACTATGTTTACCAAACCACACCTTATGATATTAACTTAGTTAGCCAAGATGTAAGGACTAACAATTATGCCGAATAATGTAGCCGTAAACGGTGAGCAAATTGCAGCGCAGCTTAAGCAAGCAATGCAGCAACGTATTCTGATCTTAGACGGTGCGATGGGTACAATGATCCAAAAGCACAAATTAGAAGAAGAGGACTATCGTGGTGAACGTTTTAAAGATTGGCATGTCCTTATCAAAGGTAACAACGATCTGCTAAGCTTGACACAACCTGAGATTATCAAGCAGATCCATCGTGATTATCTCGCTGCTGGCGCGGATATCATTGAAACCAATACTTTTAATGCCACCACTATCTCAATGGAAGATTATGATATGGCAAGCCTGAGTCGAGAGATTAATCTCGAATCGGCGAAGCTTGCACGTGCGGTGTGCGATGAATTTACCGCCCAAGACCCCAGCAAGCCTCGCTATGTGGCAGGTGTACTTGGTCCAACATCAAAAACCTGCTCCATTTCTCCTGATGTAAACGACCCTGGTTTTCGCAATATCACTTTCGACAAGTTGGTTGCAGCTTATGTCGAGTCAACGCTTGCCCTTATTGAAGGCGGTGCGCACCTTATTTTGATTGAGACTATTTTTGATACCCTGAATGCCAAAGCCGCGTCTTATGGCGTGGAGGAAGCTTTTGAGCAAGCTGGGGTGAGATTACCTGTGATGATCTCAGGTACTATAACCGACGCGTCAGGGCGTACGCTGTCAGGGCAAACCACAGAGGCGTTTTATAACTCCATTCGCCATATTAAACCCATTTCCATTGGTCTGAATTGTGCGCTAGGCCCAGATTTACTAAGACAATATGTAGAAGAGCTATCACGGGTATGTGAAACGTTTACCTCTGTGCATCCAAACGCTGGGCTTCCCAACGAGTTTGGTGAATATGACTTAGAAGCCGATGACATGGCAAAAGAAATTATCGATTGGGGTAAAGAAGGATTTATCAACATAGTTGGTGGTTGCTGCGGCACCACACCTGAGCATATTAGCGCCTTTGCACGTGGTCTTGCACAAACCCCGCCGCGTAGCTTGCCTGACATCGAAGTGCGGATGCGTTTGGCAGGACTTGAAGCCTGTAACTTAAATTAGGAATTCACCATGACACAAACAGCAGTATTTACTAACGTCGGTGAGCGTACCAATGTAACGGGTTCAGCAAGGTTTAAGCGCCTTATTCTAGAAGAGGATTACGAAACTGCATTAGATGTTGCCAGAGAGCAAGTTGAAAATGGTGCTCAGGTAATTGATATCAACATGGATGAAGCCATGTTGGACTCAAAAGCAGCGATGGTAAAGTTTCTCAATCTGATAGCGTCAGAGCCAGATATTTCAAAAGTTCCCATCATGGTTGACTCGTCTAAATGGGAAGTCATTGAAGCGGGCCTGAAATGTATTCAAGGTAAAGCCATCGTAAACTCAATCTCCTTAAAGGAGGGTGAGGCACCATTTATTCATCAAGCTAAAATTATCAAACGTTTTGGTGCAGCCGTGGTAGTTATGGCGTTTGATGAAGTTGGTCAAGCGGAGAGCGCAGATAGAAAGTTTGAGATCTGTCAGCGCTCTTACAAAATCTTGGTTGATGAGCTTGGGTTTCCGCCAGAAGACATCATTTTTGACCCAAATATTTTTGCGGTCGCCACGGGGATTGAAGAGCACGATAATTACGCCGTTGAATTTATCGAGGGCACGCGCAGAATCAAGCAAAACTTACCGCACTGTAAAGTGTCTGGGGGCGTATCGAACGTATCCTTCTCATTCCGCGGTAACAATCCCGTGCGTGAAGCTATCCACTCTGTATTTTTGTACCATGCGATTAAAGCGGGTATGGATATGGGGATTGTTAACGCCGGTCAGCTTGCAGTGTATGACGATATTCCAAAAGAGCTCCGTGATGCCGTTGAGGATGTGATCCTCAATACCGACGCTGGTGCTGGCGAGCGATTAGTTGAGATAGCGCCCAAATATTCAGGTATGGCGCAAGCAGACAAAAAAGAAGATCTAGAGTGGCGCTCTTGGCCAGTTGAAAAACGCTTGGAACACGCGCTAGTTAAAGGGATCACAGAGTTTATTGACGAAGACACCGAAGCCTGTCGTCAGCTGTTTGATAAGCCAATCCAAGTGATTGAAGGGCCTCTGATGGATGGTATGAACGTGGTTGGCGATTTGTTTGGCGCGGGCAAAATGTTTTTGCCACAAGTGGTGAAATCTGCTCGAGTGATGAAGCGCGCGGTGGCCTACCTCGACCCTTACATTGAGGCAGAAAAAGAAGAGGGCTCAAGTAACGGTAAAGTGATCATGGCCACAGTTAAGGGCGATGTACACGACATCGGCAAAAACATCGTGGGCGTGGTACTGCAATGTAATAACTACGAAGTTGTGGACTTAGGGGTGATGGTGCCAGCAGAAAAAATCCTGCAAACGGCCATTGATGAAAATGCTGATGTCATTGGCTTGTCTGGCCTTATTACGCCTTCTCTTGATGAAATGGTGCATGTCGCTAAAGAAATGACACGCCGCGGCTTTGATATTCCATTGCTTATTGGTGGTGCTACCACATCGAAAGCCCATACCGCAGTTAAAATTGAACCTCAGTACGACAAAGGTGTGATTTACGTCAATAACGCCAGTCGCGCGGTTGGTGTGGTATCTAGCCTGCTAAGTAAAACCCAAAAGCCCGAATTTTTGGCAAAAACCGCGGATGAATACGTCAAAGTGCGAGAGCAACAAGCGCGTAAAAAGCCACGCTCAAAACCGGTTACCTTAGCGCGAGCTCGGGATAATGCTGCAAAACTTGATTGGCAAAACTATACGCCACCGGTACCAAGTAAGTTGGGGATCACTGAGTTTAAAGATGTGAGCATCAAAACTCTGCGCGATTACATCGACTGGACGCCATTTTTTATGACTTGGTCATTGGCTGGTAAATATCCACGTATTCTGCAAGACGAAGTGGTTGGTGAAGAGGCGCAAAAACTGTTTCATGATGCCAATGCCATGTTAGATCAACTAGAGCGAGATGGTAGTTTGCAGCCACTTGGTGTGATTGGTTTGTTCCCGGCTAACCGCGTGGGTGACGATATTGAGATTTACAAAGATGAGTCACGAAGTGAAGTCTTGGTTACGTCATGTCAGCTGCGCCAGCAAACCGAAAAAACTGATTTTCCTAACTATTGTTTGTCGGATTATATTGCACCTAAAGGCACTCCTGATTATTTCGGTGCATTTGCCGTCACCGGTGGTCTTGAAGAAGATGACTTAGCAGAGGCATTTGATGCTAAGCAAGACGACTACAACAAGATTATGATTAAGGCAGTTGCAGATCGCTTAGCCGAGGCATTTGCCGAATACTTGCATGAACAAGTGCGTAAAGTGCACTGGGGATTTGCTGCGGATGAAGCGCTCAGCAACGAAGAACTTATCCGTGAAAACTATCAAGGGATCCGTCCGGCGCCAGGGTATCCTGCGTGCCCTGAACACACCGAGAAACAAAAAATTTGGCAACTGTTAGATGTCGAAAACCGTATCGGTATGAAGCTGACTAGTTCATACGCCATGTGGCCGGGAGCTGCGGTGTCGGGTTGGTACTTCTCGCATCCAGATTCTAAGTACTTTGCCGTTGCGACTATTCAAAAAGATCAAGTTGAAGATTATGCGACGCGCCAAGGGATGTCATTAGCGGAAGCTGAGCGCTGGCTCAGCCCAAACCTCGGCTACGAAACGACATAAACTGGATGATGATATAGCCCTATTTCTATAGGGCTTTTTATTGCGCTAAACAACACATCCTATGACTGATACCAATCAGCCTTAATACTTGTTCAATTTGAAGGCAGAAATCTAACTGCGTTAAAAATTTCTTATTTAGAATAACTAAATAGTAAGGTTTTGCCTTGCCTACAGATGTAGTTACCTCGGCGTGATCAGGACGTGAAAGCGATGTGACGGACAAGATTTTCTTGCCTCAAAATAAACCACTTAAATAAAATAATTAACATAGCTCCAAATTCAAACCTTGAGCTAGATAAATTAAGCATCCAAATTTATTAGATAATGTTGTTTTGTGGTTAACAATGGAGACTAAACTAACGTATACTAGATTGAATAACTGTTAATAATAAGGTTTTCGTCAACAATGAAAATGAAGTGGGTATGTTGGCTTTTGTTTATTTCGCCCATTAGCTGGGGAAGCAACCAGCTTGTTGTAGACATCATTAGCAGTGAAAATTTCAGTCAACGCTACGAAGACTTTCTTGCAGGTCGTCATGTGTTAGATGTTGACACCTTTCATCCCACAACCAAGGGATCTCATATCGAAATCATCGAAATGGTGTTACTGCAACAAGCGCTGTTTCTCGGTGGCGAAACCCGCCAAGTTGTATTCAACCCAAAACCATCTGTCAATATTTTAGAGTTTTCCGATCTGATAGCAGGAGAGAGCTTAATTCTGGCCCGCAGTGTTTGGCATGAAAGTATCGTAGATTATCGAGGCGCATTATTTATTTCTGAGCCTATTGTTGAGGTTGGTGAATATGAGGCGGGTTTGTATGTTACAAAGCGCAATGTCGCGTTGCAACAGACTCCACTGTCCCAATTGAGGCAGCTTGATGTGGTTTCTAACCCGAGATGGGCAGTTGATTGGCGAGCCCTGATGAATACAGATTTACACATGGTGAGTTTTATAGGTCCATGGGAAACTATGTTAGAGATGGTGGAAAGCAATGTGGTTGATACCATGTTGATCAACTTCAGTGTGAGCGATTCTTTGGTGTTAACCTTTGAGGGGAAAGAATATGTTCCTATAGAAGACATTAAAGTTGTATTACCCGATTCTCGCCATTTCGTTGTTAGTAAAAATCACCCTGAAGGTGAGCAAATATTTGCAGCGCTAAATCGTGGTTTACACGTATTAAAGCAAAGGGGGATCATAAAGCGAGCACTTACTGAGTCTGGCTTTATTAACAAAAGGGTTGCGAATTGGCAGGTGGCTAATGCAAAAATGGTAGTTGAGGTAGATTGATGCAATTTTTGCTTATGGTGTTTGGTGTCGTTTTTGCACTTTTGCCGTCCTTTGGTACGTTGGCTTATGAATCTAAAGCACACATGCAGCAGATGTACGATGCTTTGCTACTTTCAGTGGAAGAAGACTATGATTTGTCGCTATTGCCCAGTATTCGTGCCCTCAAAGAGCAAGCACGAGGGCAGGGTGATAAAGAATTGCAAATTAAAACCCTATTGCTTGAGGGGAGTGTAGTGCAACACTTTGGTGAGTTTGAAGCTGGGCTGGATCTGCATCAACAAGCTTTGCAACTCGCTGGATCTGAAGCTAACACTATGCTTAAGGCCACGACTTATCTTGCCATTGCACATCTAGATATCGACCTTGAAAGTTTTGATCTTGCACAGCGGTATTTAGACAAAGCGTTACAATTGATAGAAACAATTGACGATAACGCGCAGATACATGCTGAGATTATGCTCTGGCAAGCACGCCTATATATGGATAAAGGCGCATATCGATTGGCACTTAAAACCGCAGCCACGCCGTTAGCTTCCTCTGTTCGTCAAGAAACTATCGCACAGTTAAGCTTAACGCGTTCATGGGCGTATTTGCAGCTCGGTAAGTACCCACAAGCAAGAGCAATTATCCAAAAGTTGGATGAACAAAACTACCTGATGAAGAATCAGCGGATGCGCATTATGGCTGCGGTGCAGCGAGCGCGGATCGCGTTACAAGCCGGTGAATATCAAGATGCGATAACACTTGCTCAACAGGGATTAGAAATCACATTAGGTACGCGATTTTTGCTGTTTCAGTCTCAGCTTCAATGGATATTAGCGGCAGCGTATGCCCAGCAAGGTAACTATCAACAAGCGCATCGATACCTAAAGCGATATACTGTGACTGAAAAGTCGTTAAATTTGCAAAAGCGTAATAGCAAACTTTTGAAACTCGAAGCGCAGTATTCGCTTGCGCAGCAACAACAAGCGCTTGATGCACTTGAGCGTGATAATGCTCAGCAGGCAAAGCTTATTATTGCTCACCAACAGCAGATTGAGAATGCAAGGCTCAATCAGCAGCGTTGGCTGTTAATTGCACTACTTACCTTTACGCTTATCACCGTGATTTATTGGCGCTGGCAAAATAGGCAGTACACCAAACGACTTGAAAGCCAAGTCACAGCACGAACAGAAGAGCTTGCTGAGCGCAACAAACGCCTGCAAACCTTGAGCTTTACAGACAGCCTGACAGGACTTAATAATCGCCATCATTTTTTTAGTGTGATTGACAGTAAAATTGAAGCATGCCGTCAAGTTTGGCACGGTGCGCAGCCAAAAGGCAGTGCAGATCTTATTTTTGTGATTGTAGATATTGATCACTTTAAGGGGATCAATGACACTTTTGGTCATGCCGCTGGTGATATAGTTTTACAAGATTTTTCTGAAATTTTAAAGCAGTGCACCCGTGAGTCAGACACGATAGTTCGCTGGGGTGGAGAAGAGTTTTTGTTGGTGATGCCTGATTTAGACTATGTGGCAGCACAGGAAGTGATGGAGCGGATCAGGCGGCAAGTGGAAATTTACCCTTTTATCGTCAATGACCAAGTTATCAATTGTACTTGCTCAATCGGCTTCGCTCCTTTTCCTTTTTACCCTAGTGAGCCTGAAAAGCTTGGCTGGGAGCACGTACTAGAATTGGCTGATGGTGGGCTATATCTTGCAAAAGCATCGCGCAGAAACGCGTGGGTCGGTGTTTTAGCAGGAGAGGGTGAGGCGCTTAGCGGCAGCAGTCCACTTGCACATAACCTACAGACGTATTTACAAACAGGGAGACTGAGCACGCTCTCAAATCTTGCTGATCTTATCTATTCTCGAAAAGCGGGGTAACAAGCTGTGCAGGCAATAGCATACATTATGGCGCCATTTAAGTGTATTATGTAGGGTAAAACAACCTAAAAAGTACGACCCGTTTTGTTACCCATAGAAGCTGTTATTCCCGATATTATTTCAACACTTGCCTCAGATAGTCGTTTGGTATTACAAGCGGAGCCGGGTGCAGGTAAATCTACCCTAGTACCGCTGCGATTATTACAGACAGGCTTATTCGGTGATAAAAAAATTATCATGCTAGAGCCACGTCGAGTTGCGGCTAAATCTATTGCGCATTATTTAGCAAAGCAGCTAGGAGAAACCGTTGGTGAGCGGGTGGGTTACCAAATTCGCAACGAAAAACGTCTGTCGGCTAAAACACGGTTAGAGATAGTCACTGAAGGGGTATTAACACGCCGTTTGCAAGCGGATCCTGAGCTGGTGGATGTTGGCTTGATTATTTTTGATGAATTTCATGAGCGCTCTATTCATGCTGACTTAGCGTTGATGCTGGCATATGAAGTACAACAAGCTTACAGAGATGACCTAAAGCTGCTAGTCATGTCGGCAACCATAGATACCGCACTGTTATCTCGCTATCTCGATGATGCCCCGATACTGACGTGTCCAGGAAAAACTTACCCCGTTGACGTCGCCTATTTTGGTAAACCGTCGCAGTATTTGTCTGATCATGTTCTGCGTGCATTGCAACAGGTACTTAGGGTGCAAGAGAGTGGCGATATTTTGGTGTTTCTCCCAGGTCAAGGAGAGATTGTACGCTGTATAGAAGCCTGCAAAGCCACACTTGGAGAGGACATTATATGCTTGCCGCTATACGGTGGTTTACCATTGGCAGAGCAAGAGAAAGTATTGAGCAAACAAAGTGCCGCGGTGAGACGCGTAATTTTTGCCACAAATATTGCTGAAACCAGTCTGACCATAGAAGGGATCACGGGTGTGATTGACTCAGGACTTGAAAAGCGTCTGACTTATGATGTGAAAAGTGGCCTCTCTCGGTTGGATACGGTAATGATATCTAAAGCTTCTGCCACTCAGAGGGCAGGACGAGCAGGACGTTTACAGCCAGGGTACTGTTTACGTTTATGGCAAGAAAGTGCGCACAATACCTTGGGTGACTTTCAGCCAGAAGAGATAACGACCACCGATCTTTGCTCGCTAGCGTTGGAGTTAAGTGCTTGGGGTATAACGCAATACCAAGATGCTAATTGGCTAAGTGCACCGCCAGAACGACACTTTACGGTTGCCCGTCAACTTAATCACGCGCTAAACCTCGTTGATGAACAAAATAAAATTTTAACCGCTGGGCAAATGGCATTGGCGCTGGGGGTTGCGCCAAGGTTGGCAAGCATGCTATTGCAAAGTAGCACATTACAAGAACAGCAAATTGCTTGCTTGTTAGCGGCGATGTTAAGTGAACGAGATATTCAAATACAAGCCAAAAACAGTGATATTGCTCGGCGATTGTTGGCATTAGTTGAGTATAGTAAAGACAAAAAGGCCGCCACTAGTGCTTACCGCCTACATCGTGCGACCACTGAAGTTGTACTTACTTTAGCCAAGTCTTTTGCTAAAAAGCTGGGCATTGTGTTAAACATCGAACGCCTCTCACTTACTGATATACATAACCATACTGCTAGTTTGCTGCTGCATGCCTTTGTTGATCGCGCTGCGCAAAAGCGTGCTCACGGTGACAATCGTTATTTACTTGCCAATGGTAGAGGCGTAACGCTACGCGAAGCAGATACGCTGCAAGGTGAGGAATATTTAGTGGTATGTGATGTGGATGGGAAAAACAAAGATGGCCTAGTATATCTGGCTTGTGCGGTGAGCCAGAGCCTACTCCTTGAACAGTTAGCCTCGCAGTTAAGCGAGGAAACCCATTATCAGCTAGACAATAAAAAAGAAGCGATACTTGGGCGTCGCCGTCTATGTTACCAGGCACTTATCTTAAAAGAACAAAACCTAAGTCAGATCCCTGCTTGTGAATTTGAGTCATGTGTGAAGGATATTTTAACTTCACAAGGACTTGGGCTATTAAACTGGTCCGCAAAAAGTCAAGCTTGGCTTGCACGAGCGAAATGGCTTGGCGAACATGTGGATGAATTTCCGTGTATCTCAGAAGCCCATTTAATCGCGCAGTTAGATACGTGGTTGCTGCCTTATCTCAGCGGTGTGAATACTATTAAGCAATTAAAACAATTGGACATCTTTAATTTGCTACAGGCAACACTGACGTGGGATCAACAGCAACAATTAGCGTCACAGGCTCCCGAATTTTATATTACACCCAGTGAAAAACGTGTCTTGATCCGCTACGACGAGCATCAAGGTCCGACGGTGTCCGTGGTGCTGCAAGAAATGTTTGGACAGCTAGAGTCACCCATGTTGGCTGGTGGTAAGGTTGCGGTACGCTTCGAATTATTGTCGCCAGCCAAAAGGCCTATTCAAACTACCAGTGACTTAGGAAATTTTTGGCGCACCTCTTACTTTGATGTAGCTAAAGAGATGCGTGGCCGATACCCCAAGCACCGTTGGCCAGATAAGCCGCTAGAAGAAAAGCCTGGTCGCTCGATAAAACCTAAATCTCATTAGTTGACGAAAGGCGAGTGGTAGGAAAAACTCCATCTTGTTCTTGTCTGCACAAATTAATGCTGTAAAGAGGCTTATATCTAGCTTTTATGCAGAAGTATTAGACATGATTGAAAATGGCCTGCTTTGTATTTAAGTCTATCGGAAAACTTCGCTCGCAACAAACGCGGTTACTCGTTAAGCTTGATGTAATACCAATTTGACTTAATACTTGCTCAATTTGAAGGAGTCAATCTGACGCTGACAGCGTTAAAAATTTCTCATTTAGAACAACTAAATAGCAAAATTTTTGCCTAGTTATCGACAAGATTTTCTCGCCTCAAAATAGACCACTTAATTAAGAAAATTGGTATAAAACGCGTGGCTATAGTTGAGGGGGAGAAATAGATGCAAATAAAAAGCAGGCAGCTAGTTATTTTTTTATTGTTAATAATGCTGGTGTTGGCCAGTTGGCTGCCGCCATTTAACGCTGCGATGATGGCGTTTATTGACGAAGCGTTACTTCAGTCTTCATTGGTCTATGCTTCTGCTCGTACCGTGAATGGTGCGATTTCTTTGCTGCAATCGGCAGAACTCGGCATAGGCGTAGCGAGTATTCAGCCAGCTCAGTTGCTCGATCCTATCAATGACTTAGCAGAATACATATCTAATGTAATGCAGCTGGCGATAGGCTCACTGTTTATTCAACGAATTCTATACTCTATTTCAACCCATGTTATGTTTAGTATCGCGTTTACGGTAACCGTGGTTGGTTACATAGTGTGCTCGTACATGGGGCTTTGGCAACATGTGCGAACTAAAATACTAGCGACTATGATATTGATCCGGTTTTTAGTACCTTTCGTTATTTTATCGACAGGCGTCACCAGTCAGTTGTTGTTAGATAATGAAATAGATAAACAAAACCAAGTTGTCTCTAGTAGTGTTGATGTATTTCAATCACAGGCGACGCAGACCAGCAGCCAAAGTGCTAGGTTAAAGTCCAAGGTCACTGAGCAAAAACAAACACATCGTGGGCATATTGAACAACTAACCAATCAACAAGTTCAGCTGCACGGTGAAGCGACTGAGCTCAGCGCACAACTTCAAGCACTATCAAAAGACATTGAAGCAGCGCAAGCTAATCGCAGTTTGTCACAGTGGCTAACATTTACTAAAAGTGAAGAAGCTAAGCCACTTATAGAGAAGCAGCAACAACTAGACAGTAAAAAGGCAAAGCTAGATAACCAAATCGCACTCATTAATAGAGAGAAAGACCAACATCAACAAGCTATTAATGAATTAAATGAGCAGCTTCAAGGTGATACAGAAGGCACACTCAGTCGAGCAATTAAAGCGGTATCTGGTGGAATTACCGATATGCTTAATGCCGCAGAGTCTTTATTTATTGATTTTTTGAATGTGGTTTCGCTACTAATATTAAAATTAGTACTCATGCCACTGTTATTTTTCTATTTAGCGAGTAAAGCCTTTAAGGGAATTTGGCGATATCATCGCACTGCTTCATGAGCATAATACCAATTTGACTTAATACTTGCTCAATTTGAAGGAGTAAATCTGACGCTAACAGCGTTAAAAATTTCTCATTTAGAACAACTAAATAGCAAAATTTTTGCCTCGTTATCGACAAGATTTTCTCGCCTCAAAATAGACCACTTAATTAAGCGAATTGGTATAATGTAAGCTTTGCTTAAAGATCAGAACGCAGTAACGTAAAGGGTATCAAAAAGCTGAGTAGTAGGCTCAGCTTTTGGGTTTAGTTGATGTTTTGCTCTAAGAACACCGACTTTTCTATTTGTTCAAAGATACCCTGATAATAATTAGGGTCGACTATCATTTGCGACTCGACGATTTCACCATCGCTATTTAGGCGTTTAGCCACCGCATTAATCCTAAGTCGACTACCGCTTTTTATTGGGGCAACATTGGCAGAGACATCAACAGTAAGTATATCATCCATGTTGTTGTCACCAAATATCCAGTTTAAGCCGAGGGTGAAATAGGTTGCCAGTGCTTTGGTGACCGCTTCGGTGGTATTGGTTTGGGTGGTGGAGTAATTTGCTATTAGCACACCTGAAGATGAGTCTGACGCACTGATAGTAAACTCTCTATCCAGCAGTGCGTTGACAAGTGCACGGTAAACCAAAATAGACTCTGCATCGCTATATTCTTTGGTTTGTAAGCTACGCACTTCCATCGTTGACATTTGTGGCGCGGAACTTTTACATCCACTCAGCATAAGCAGTGTTGTCGCAAGTACGACACCTTTAACGGTTGCTGTTACTAGGGCGTTCATTGATTATTGCTCCTAGAACGAACTGGTATGATACGCTACTTTTTCGACTGTATCTCTCTTATCAAACTTGATGACAACCGTGAGCGTCTTAGTACTAACCTTACTTTTGTCATAGCCCGTTGACACTATGCCACCGCCATTCCCTGAAAAGTAGCCCAATGTTCCCGAGTTCGTTTGAAACACTTGCTCTTTGGTAAATTTGTCATAGATCCACACTTCTTTGCCATCAGGATCGGTCTTGACAATATTAGGGCTGCCTAATGCAATAGCGACGTCACTGGCCGGAAGGCCATTTTTGATTTCTTTTTGAACCACACCAACAGTCAGGTTTTTATCAGCGGGTGTGTCGTTATGTGGAGTTGAATTACAGCCTGAAAGCGCCAGTACTGCACTAACAGAGCAGATGAGTAAGCGGTGCATTTTATTACTTTCCTTCGTTAATGTATCAGGGACTAACTTAGCTCAAAAAATTAGCAACTGCAATCACAAACTACAGACTTTGGCGACGCGCACTACATGCTTGTCCCAGCGCTGTTGAATATTGTCCCATTATTGGGAGAGTAAACGAAAAGGAGACTGTTAAATTGACTATATATCAACAGGTTACTTTTGGCATGGTGTTCGCTTTATGAAATCAAAAAACAGTGCGATAACACTATGGACATTAAAATCAGCCGCAATAAATCCTCTCGTCAGTCACCCATTTGGCGGTGGCTAGGTATAACGCTTAGTGTGTTTGTGGCACTGAGTTTTTTGCTATCTCAAGAGCATAATCAGCTTGATGCGAATACGATTACCTTTGCACCAATTCAAAAAAGCTCGATACAGTATAGCGTTTCTGGGTATGGAAAATTACGTTCGAAACTTAGCCGAGAAATCACCACAACATTTTCCGCTCAAGTAAGCACGGTCGAGTATCTTGCAGGCACAAAAGTGGAGCCAGATACCGTTATTATGCGCTTGATTAATCCTGAGCTGACGCAAAGATTGCAGCGTGAACGGTTAACACTTGCTAGGCAACGCGCCAGTGTTGACGCATTGAAGCTCAGTCAGCAAAGTGAATTACTTACCTTGCAAGGGCAAATAGCACTGCTCCATAGTGAGTGTGAGAGTGCCAAACTCCGAGAGCAAGCTGAGCGACTGTTAGTGAAACAAGGCATTGTTTCAGAACTTGATCATAAGCGCTCCGTCCTGACTCTTGAACAGCTAAAAACCCGCGTTTTACTCAGTGAGCAACAACTTACACAAATGCAAGCACTACATATTAGAAGTATTGAGATTGAGCGGGAGTTGCTAAAAGAATATGAACTGAGCCATGACATAGCAAAACAAGCAGTGGAACAACTGAACGTCAAAGCTGGGATCGCAGGGATGTTGCAAGCTGTGAATGTGAGTCAAGGGCAAGCAATTACACCGGGGCAAACTCTTGCGGTGGTGGGCAGTGAACGTCTGCTGGTGGCAGATTTGTTAGTACCTGAAAGAGAGGCAAGTGAGGTAGTGATAGGGCAGCCGGCGATGATCAATACCTTTGTCGGTAAAGTTGCTGCAACGGTGAATCGTGTTGTACCGGTTGTTCAAGATGGTCGTATCGCCATTGAGCTGGCGTTAACGGGGGCACTGCCAAGTAACGCGCGTCCGGCGCTGAACATCGAGGGTAAAATCTTTACTGCAAGGATACAGGACGCGCTCTCAATCCCCCAATTACCGTGGCTGTCTCCACAATCCAATAGCGACTTATTTGTTTTAGATAAACAAGAAAATGTACTCATCAAAAAAAGTTTCAAGTTTGGTAAACTAGCCGGCAATGCCATTGAAATACTTGAAGGCGGCTCAGCCGGTGAGCAAGTGGTGATGTCAGATATGTCAGCTCATCAACACTTAAAAAAAATAACAATTACATCACTCAATCGGTAAAGGAAAAGCAAATGGATAATACAATTTTGGCATTGCACCAAGTAAGCAAGGTATACTACGGTCAGGATGTAGAAACCCATGCGATTAGTAACATCAGTCTAAACATCAAAGCAGGTGATTATCTCGCAATTACAGGGCCATCCGGCTCGGGTAAGTCGACGTTACTCAGTGTTTTAGGGCTACTAGAGGAGATCACCTCAGGCAGCTATTGCATTCAAGGTGTTGAAACCCGTTCACTCGATGCAGATACTCAGGCAGAACTGAGGAATTTACATATTGGTTTCGTATTTCAATCATTTAATCTGCTCGATGGGTTAACCGTATTTGACAATGTTGCGTTACCGCTACACTACCGAGAGCCAATTCTCACAGCTCAAGAAATCGAACAGCGCGTGATACGAGCGTTAACGCAAGTAGAGATGTCCCACCGAGCCAATCACAAACCGAGTCAATTATCAGGAGGTCAGCAACAGCGCGTAGCTATTGCCAGAGCGCTTGCGGGCGAGCCAAGTATTTTGCTGGTGGATGAACCCACAGGTAACTTAGATTCTAAGAATGGTGATGCGGTGATGGCCTTGCTGAACAGCCTCAATGAACAAGGTGTTACCATTTGTATGGTTACTCATGACACCCGCTATGCAGGCTACGCAAAACAGCAAATTCAACTGCTGGATGGAGTATTGGTGTCAAAAAGCAAAGTGTCTCACTCAGCTCATTTATCGGAGGTTATGTGATGACTTTGATGCAGCTCCAACGGCAAACCACACTTGCCATCAAAAGCTTACTTCAAGTGCCTAGTTTCTGTATTACATTAGTGTTGACCTTGGCGCTGACACTAAGCTGTTTTTTTGTTGCGCTGAGCCTGTTTAGCGGCTTTTTTATTAAACCTCTTGATATAGAGAGTGAGTCACGCTTTGTGGTCATTGAGCAAAACAATATCTATCAAGATCGGGTATTTGAAGGCATGCAAAGTGTTCAAAACATGCTTAATTGGCGACAAACCGAGGCGCTTTATCAAAAGCGTGCTTTGATCAGTAGTTTTTCGGATGTCGTCGAAAACCTACCAGGCTCACCTAAACTGACGCTGAGTTTTGTAAGTGATGACTACTTCACTATGATGAAAATGCCACTTGCGCTGGGTCGATACTTGACTACGACTGAAGATATTAATCAGAAAAACCCTGAAGTGATTATTTCCTATCCATTGTGGCAAAAGTATTTCAATGGTGAAGCTCGCGTGCTGGGCGCGAGCTTACGGATTGTTGATAAGCTATATACCGTGGTCGGTGTCGCTGCTCAGGCCTATTCAGACCCTTATTTTTTAAACCAAGGTAAGGGAGAGCTATGGTTAAGCTTCTCAGAGAATGAACGATTTTTTGGTACCAAGCGTGGTGAATATCATCCATGGACAAGTAGGCAGGAAAATCTCAAGTTATTGGCGATACTTACCGAGCAAGGCACACACAGCACTTTAGCGCAGCAGCTTTATCAAAACAGTCTCAGGCATCGAGGAGAATGGCAATCAGCAGAGCAAGAATTACAGGATATTAAACCTATCATACGTCTATACCGGGATGTAGAAGTAGCAGGCCATGATACCTTGGCTATTGTTGTGCTACTCAGTGTGATGTGTTTGGTGCTCATTGCCATTTTTAATGTAAGTAACTTATTCATCTCTCGCGCTCACACGCTTCAACAACAGCTTGTGCTGCAGGCAATGCTTGGTGCAAAGCGTGGTGTATTGTTTCGTGGCATTTTCCTCGAAGCGTTATTGCTAGTTGCAAGTGCCGTGGTGGTTGGGCTATTTTTTGCGGCGTGGCAACTGCGGCTAGTACAATCCCTGACTCACAGTTACTTACCGCTTATTGATACACTCTCTCTGGACTCTACTGTGTTGCTTAGCGCAGTTTTGATAGTGCTGTTGTTGGCGTTATTGTTTGCTTTTGTAACCTCGCGTATGGTTAATTTTAATCAACTCAGTCAAAGCATACGTACTTCGGGCAAAGGGAGTGTGAAAGCGCTCAGCATGCAGATGACCAAAACACTGGTTGCGGTTCAGCTATTTTTCACCACCGTGCTGGTGCTTGGTGCAACGCTTGTGCTGAGCAAAAGTGCGGATACACTGTTGCGACCCCTTGGAACTCAGGTAGATAATATGTACAGTGTGATGCTACATATACCAAATGACTCGACGCCATTTCCCAAGCGCTACACACACATTGAAGACTTTAAACAGGCACTCAGAAAAATACCTGGTGTGGTGGGGGTAGCACATGGTGAAAGCCCATTACAAAACGACTTAGCGGTGGTTGCGATGCGGGATCTGGCTGGTGAATGGATGCCAAGTATGATCCGAGCAAATGTAGGTCCAGATTATTTTTCATTAACAGGGCTTTCGCTGATTGCTGGGCGCACATTTAGTGAAGCGGCGATTAGGGGGGACAAAGAAGAAGTCATTGTATCAGAAGCAGCCGCACATGCGCTAAAGCCGGGGGGCAATGTTCTCGGAGATACATTCTTTATATTTAACCCCGATGTCCCAGCTGAAGTGGTCGGGATCTCACAAAATTTCAACCATCCAAAACGGTATACCGAGCTTCAAGGCAAGACGGCTTGGTTGCCTGCGCTTCCTTTTGGTTACCCATTTATTATTGAAATGGAACCTGATGTAACACTGACGCGTGCTCAAGTTCAATCGGCTATTCAATCCGTAGCAGGTCAGGCTGGTATATGGCGGTTTTTAGACCTAACACAAACATATCATAAGCTTACATATTTAGAACGTCTCACATTGTTGTTAAGCTTTGGGCTATGTGGCTTTAGCTTATTGTTATGCGGTGTAGGTATATACGGCGTGCTCAGCTATAGCTTTGAGCAACGACGATATGAGTTTGGTATGCGCATGGCGCTGGGTGCGAAAAAACATCGTTTATATCGCTTGTTAATATCAGACACGCTGATACCAGTTTGTGCGGCAATTTTTGTCGCTGTGACAGTCGTAGTTGGGCTGTACTTGAGCGCGCCATCATCTGAGTGGGTTTTAGTCAAGCCAAGCTGGTTTTTGGTAGTGCTGATGACACTACTTACTTTTGCACTTTTCTGTGCAGTATATCCGATGAGACAACTCATCAATTCCGCTCCAATGAGCGCAATAAGGCAATAAAAGTGTGGGTAAGAACCTAATACCAATTTGAAGGAGTGAATCTGACGCTAACAGTGTTAAAAATTTCTTATTTAGAACAACTAAATAACAAAATTTTTGCCTTGCCTACAGGACGTAGGTACCTCGGCGTGAGCAGGACGCGGAAGCGTTGTTATCGACAAGATTTTCTCACCTCAAAATAGACCACTTAATTAAGAGAATTGGTATAAACAAACAAGAAGTAGGAAACGATGACAGCTGTTTTAATCATTGAAGATAATCCTGATGTGCGTATGTCTGCAACTATTTTGCTGCAAAGCCACGGTTATCAGAGTATCGAAGCTTCACACCCTGACGAGGCAAAAGTCATACTTGCAGAGCAACCTGTTGCACTGATTTTACTGGATATGAACTTCAATAAAGACACTACCTCGGGAAAAGAAGGGCTGCAATTTTTGATGTGGCTTCGGCAAGTGTCGATAGAGGTGCCTGTGGTAGTCATCACGGCTTGGGCCAAAGTCGAGTTGGCGGTACAAGCAATGCAGCTAGGTGCGTGTGATCTAATCGAAAAACCATGGCAAAACCAGCGCTTGTTAAAAACCGTTAAACGCCACATTGAAACAAGGCAAACAACTACTGAGCCACCCACAAATAACACGCAAAATAAAATGCCCAGTCGTTTACTACAACAGGCACTAAGGGTTGCAAAAACCGATGCAAATGTATTGATATTGGGAGAAAATGGTAGTGGTAAGAGCCAGTTAGCAAGGTACATCCATAACAATAGTCTACGTAGTGAGCAGCCTTTTGTTAGTGTTAATATGGCCGCAATTCCCACAGAGCTATTTGAAAGTGAGTTGTTTGGTCATCGCCAAGGGGCGTTTACTGATGCGAAAGCGAATCGCACAGGGCGCTTTGAAATGGCTCAAAATGGGACTTTATTCTTGGATGAAATTGGCAGTTTGCCGGTAGCACAACAGGCAAAACTGCTCAGAGTGCTGGAAAGCGGAGAGTATGAAGTGCTCGGCGACTCAAAAACCAGTAACAGTAATGCGAGGATAATTTCGGCTACTAATGTTGATCTAAGCGACGCGGTGAAAACTGGACTATTTCGCCAAGATTTACTCTATCGTTTAAATACGGTTATCTTAACCGTCCCTGCACTTAGAGCGCGAGTCGATGAGCTACCCAGTTTAGCGACTCATTTATTAGCGCTACATACCAAGCGCCATGGCAATGACACCGGTGGTGAACGCAACTTAAGTAATGCAGCAATTGCAAAAATGAAAGCATACTCGTGGCCTGGCAACATTCGAGAATTATCCCATGTGATTGAGCGTGCAGTGATTTTAGGGGCGCACTCTGTGATAGGTGCACAAGATCTTGAGTTAGATGAAGATTTTCACGAGCAAGATATGCCGTTGCTAAGCCTTGAAGAGGCTGAAAAGCGGATGATAGAAAATGCTATTCGTCACTTTGAGGGAAATGTGGTTGCCGCTGGTGAGTTTTTGGGGCTGAGTAAATCTGCAATTTATCGACGTGTAGAAAAACATGAAATCAAATTAAAGGGCAACCAAGGTGGCTAAGCTCACATCCGTTGAGCAAAAACTATGGCTTGGTTTTGCGGTCCCTTTAGTCATTCTTGTTGCGGTATTAATTGCGACCATTATTTATTTTGAGCTGACTTTATTGGGGGCAATAACCTTACTTTTAGCCTTACTAGTGCCTTCTTTACTGTCACTTTGGTATAGCTACAACAAGGTGATGTCAGTACTTGATAACCTTGCTGTGCAGCTAGATAGCATCTCCAACGAGGAGCTAACTGTATGGCAATTATCTAGCTATCAAGGTGGTCGAGTCGCAGCGCTAAAAGCCGAAATTCAGTTAGTTGTGGAACGATTACAGCAAAAGCGGCAAGAATATGGTCAAAACGAGGCTTTTGTCTTTAATTTTATCAGTGAGTTAACACTGCCAGTACTTGTGCTTGATGGTCATCAACAGGTTTATTTTGCCAATCGTGCTATGGCGGACATATATCCAAATATGACCCTAGATGGGATACCGGCGTCAAAATTGGCATTAAATCAGGTCGATGAACAGTGGCAGTTACAACAACACTCTTCGCGCTACAAGATAGCATCACACCCACTTTATCGCGGGCAGCGTGTCTATCAATTGCTGGTTTTTGTATCGGTGGAGCAAGCGCTAAGAGACAACGAGAAACAAGTCTGGCAAAAGTTACTTTCAGTGCTAAACCATGAGGTTCGTAACTCCCTTACTCCCGTGTCTTCCATGGCGCAATCATTACAACAAGACAGAGACGTAATTCCATTGGCAACGCAGCAAACAATGCTAGGGGTGATAGAGAGTCGTGCGGCACACTTACAGCAATTTGTTGCAAATTATGCGCAAATTGCTCAATTACCTGCGGTAGAAAAACAAACGATAGCGGTTGAAGTATTAGCTAACCGCTGGCAAGCGCTCTTTCCTGAAGTGCAAATAGACGTACTGAGTTCAGGTGTACTGTATTGTGATGAACCGCAGCTCACACAAGCCATGATTAATCTCGTGAATAACGCACTACAAGCAAATCAATTAGCTTCGAAGCAAGGTATTACACTCACCATTGAAAAACGGCAACAATGGCAACTTTGCCTACAAGATAATGGCGGTGGCATTGATAATTTAGATAATCTTTTTGTCCCATTTTATTCAACTAAACCGAACGGTTCGGGCATTGGTTTAGTACTCAGTCGAGAAATCATTCGCAATCAACAAGGCGAGCTGTACTTGAGTAATTTAGCGGACAATCAAGGGGCTAAAGCGCTGATCACGCTCCCCTTGTGCTAATTGTACAGAGCGTCTGTTATATCAATTAGATTTAATACTTGCTCAATTTGAAGGCGTAAATCTGGCGCTAACCGCGTTAAAAATTTCTTATTTAGAACAACTAAATAGCAGAATTTTTGCCGAGTTATCGACAAGGTTTTTTCGCCTCAAAATCGGCCACCTAATTAAAATAATTGATATTACCAGATCTGGGTTTGGGGTGATTAAAGCTTTGCTGGCAACCAGTTATTGCCAATGAAGTTGCATCGCTATCCCTAAACCTCAGATTAAGTATTTCATTTATACAGCGCTTCGCGAGAGTAACATTATGGGTTACTGTTCACTTTTATAAACAGTCCCGCCATAGAGGTATCTGCGGAGTGCGTCATCGGTGCATTTTCAATACCAACAGCGGTAATAGTACCTGTGTCATGTACCGATAAACTTTGAATACTCGCAGAGCGCTCGGTGTGGTATGTTTCGATGGATAGATCAGACAAGTTTTCTATGTCCAGTTGTCCGATAAACCCATTGGTGTGTTCAACCCAGCTATTTGTGTCTACTTGCACACCACCGATATGACCGTAAAGATAAAGTGTATTATCAGCTATTGCCAACCCTCTCAGCACATCTTCTTTGTCTATGTTATACCAATACCGCTGAGGTATTCGTTCACCATGATAAACCTGTATTAAACCAACATCCCATTCACTCGAATAGCGCGTACTATCTGCTTTGCTTCGCCGCGCTGATACACCGATAAACACGGTATCTTGATGCACTTTGATATCGTCAATCAAAGAAGAGTGTTCATCGCTAATAAACTGCTCATTAAGCAACTCGCCATTGAGGTCAAATGTTTTTACAATGACGTGCATGTCACTTTGCGCAACATCTTGGGGGACTGCATGAACCGTCGAAAATTTATGGTTATATGCGGGGATTGCATCTGTGCTGATGTTTTGAGCGCTATAAAGGTAGCCATTATCAGAGATGGCAATTTCTATTGCTTCTGAAGCCCGAGAGCTATTACCCCAATACCGAATATCGATAGGTTTTTGCCACATTAGTTGTAAATTGGCGTCATATTTTGCAATTTTTCGTCCGCCATTATTATAACTAACATATAAGTTTTCATCATGGCAGGTGAACTTAGCATTATTAAAGCGCCACCACGTGATACTGGTTTGAGTGTATTTTGTGTCGCTAAGAGGATCATCTGTCGGGATGATAGTGAAAGGATTGAGAAGCCAAGCGTTTTTGTCAGTGGGTATATCATATTTGACATCCATTGATAGTGCTTGCATTGGTACGCTTTTTAGCTGTACGCCAGTTTCATCATAACGCTCTAGTTGCACACTGAATATATCGTCGCCTTCTTGTATAAATCGACCAAGAATATATTCACCCGAATCGAATACACAAGCATCAACAAACCCCTCAGTCGATTGTTCGAACTGATAAGTTTGACCGTTAGGATCAGTGATGGCATAAAAACCTTCTTTATTTCCCGATTCTTCAACACTTGACGTTTCTCCTAGCACTAATAGCTTGTCATTTTTTAAGTTAAAGACGCGCTCCAAAGCTGTGGTGTAACCCAAATCGCTGGAGTACAGGCTATTTTGTTGATCAAGTGCGCTGAGGTTGAGTTTATTTTCCAGAGGGTTAGGCGCAGGGTTGGGAGCAATATTTTTTGGGGGAGGCACAGTGTTTGAGTCTGAAGCGCTTCCACCGCAGCCTACCAGCGATGTGGTAGCGCAAACGAGTATAGTCAGTATTACACGCATAATAAAATCCTTTCAAAAGTAACACCATTTGCTTTACTCAGCACTCTATATTGAGGCAATGACATTACGTTTCCATCTAACAAAGTACCTATATGGGTGATGGGGGACTCCATCTGGTGATGTTAGAAAGAGGCTATTAACGCAATCTTAGTTATGTACTTCCTCAAACAGCTCAAGTGCTGAGTCAAAATAGTGAAACGGGTTAGCGAATCTGTAATTCATAATAAGTAGAGCAACCTTTTATACCAATTGGCCTTAATACTTGCTCAATCTGAAGGCGTAAATCTGACGTTTACTGTGTTAAAAATCTCTAATTTAAAACAACGACATAAGAAATTTTTGTCTTGCCTGCATGGACGTCGGTACTTTGGCGATAGCAGAACGCGGTAGCGGTGTTATCGACAAGATTTTCTCGCTTCAAAATAGACCACTTAATTAAGAAAATTGGTATCAATTAAGGTCAGAAAATATACTAACTTAGGTACAG
The DNA here is from genome assembly GCF_012641745.1 of Pseudoalteromonas peptidolytica. GTDB lineage: Bacteria > Pseudomonadota > Gammaproteobacteria > Enterobacterales > Alteromonadaceae > Pseudoalteromonas > Pseudoalteromonas peptidolytica. The sequence continues at coordinate 116,319 of NZ_WEHZ01000005.1, read as the reverse complement.
GATGGAAGTGTAAAAGAGTGTAATTATGGCAGGTTAATTTGTTACGCTGATTGGGACATATAAGCCCTGCGTCTTAATCAAAGCTTGTATTGATACCAGGCTGATTTGTTGCATTACGACAAACAATCACGCAAACCAAATTTCAGATATTAAGTGCAAATCGAACAATTTTATTTAACTTCACAATTTACCCACAAACGTTGCGGATGATATAGGCTTACTGTTTAGGGGGAGCGAGCGTGGCAGAATTAGAACTTATTCGAGTTGATAAATACAGTGAACAGACAATGGCACATCTGTTGGAGCAGAGCGATTATCCGCGTCAACTTGGCTTGTTTGAGTTATGCTGTGCAACGAACATGGCATATTTATTATATGTAGATGGCAAGTTGGTGGGCTTCATTGCGATATGTATTTCACGCCGCAGAGAGTTTGAGGTCTGTGCACTCTATATTATTCCCTCAGAACGCAGAAAAGGGTATGCCAGCCAGTTTATGGCGCATATCTGGTCTATTTATAAAGGGTGCTGGAAGGTCAAGAAAGAGGGCGATACACCCAGCTCTCGTGCATTTTGGCATGCTGTTTTGAATACCAAAGGCAAGTCTGCGAAGCAAAGTCAAAATACATTCGACTTCGCCGTTTAATACCACTCACCTTTTTCAAGCCAAAATGCGCGTCCAAAACCACCAACGTACCGTACTCGTGTAACAACCACTCGCCAAAGGTTAAAATCGCCGAGCATGGCATATTGCTGTGCCTTTTCATGGGTGGCAATAAACTGGTCAATTTGCGCGCGGCTTTCATCTCTCGATAATTTATGGGCATGGCCTAAAATAGTGACTCGAGCATTTTCAACGTCTGCGACATCACCATCGTCTAAAATCATAAAAGAAAGCTCAGAGTGTTTAATTAAATTCTTCGTGTGCTGTGCTATATCGCTGATAAAAAAATAAAAGTGGTTATCATCAAGAAAGATATATTGGGCGATAGAGGAAAAAGGAAACCCTTTTTGATTGCTTGATAGGGTAGATAAAAACGCGCTCTTATGTTTTTGACACAAGTCCTTAGCTTCTTTGATAGCAGTTTTTCTCATTGTAATATGCTCATAAATCATCAGGTGGTTTTCCACTATGATCGCTAAAACTAAAAATAAAATCAAAAAGTAAGTAAGCAAAAGAGAGGTTTTGTAGCTACCTTTTTAATAGTTGAGTTCATAAAATTTAGAGTATTTACTTGGTTTTTTATTCCGTTTGTAACATAGTTTGGTTACTCAAATTAGAGCAATGACATTATGCTAAGTAAACTAACAATAAAACAAAAAATTACTTTAGGCTTTAGTGCATTAGGCTTGCTGCTGCTACTTGCAGGTATCCTAGCCTACTTAGCGTTAGCGCAAATTAAATCAGCCAATCAAGATATGGGCGAGGTCACACTACCAATTCAGCGCAGTGCTGATGCTCTGCAGCTTGAACAACTTAAACTCAGCAAGCTTATTGCCCAAGCTTACACATTAGAAAGTGCAGCCGAGATAAGTGACGCAAAGCAGCGATTCGCTGCTGGAAACGCGTTGTATGTTGAGCGCCAACAGCATTTGACATCATTAACGGAATCCATGCCTACGTTTGCAGAGCCGCTAAAACGCACGCTTAACCTTGGCCGTAAACTAAGTCTTGCAGCAGAGCAAATGCTACAGGCTAAAGCCGATGCTGTAGAAGCACAACAACGTATTCATGAGCAATATCAAACATTGCAAAAAGATAAAGAACTGGCCAGTAATGCGATGCTGGATCTTGAGTTATTAGAAACCAGCAATACGAGACAACTAGAGGAAATGATAGGTACAGGTGTCCGTATTGATGACATGCTTTTTACCCTTGAGAATAACAGTGAGAGGATCAGTGGGCTATCTCTTCAACAGCTGACACCCCATCAACAAGATATGCTGTTTTTACTGGATAATATTGATAATAACGTGGCATTTTTACAGCGCCAAGCTATAGGAATGAATGCAGAGCCGCTGCTGGCGCAGTTTGGTGAGGGAATGGGCAGGCTGAGGGAAAAGCTAGAAGCGCCGGGTTACCTTTATAGCGCAGTAAAAGAGAAGCTCAATAAGCAACAGCAGGCAGCTACACTATATAAACAATCTGAGGAACATGGTTTTACTATTTTAGCTGAGCTTGAAAAAATGCAGCAAAATGCCAATGCTGCTTTTAATCGTGCACAAAGCGAGGTGAGTGTACTAATCGAGCGGGCACAAAATGTGACCATGATTCTGGTTGTGGTGTTTATTGTGTTGGGGGCGTTTATTTCTGTATCAACCAGCCGTGCGATGTTAGGGCCTTTGGCTGCGGTAAATAAAATGTTGAGGCACTTAGCGGCTGGTGACTTTTCAAAAAAAATGAGCAAACGTAATGACGATGAGTTTGGACAGTTAATTGATAACATCAACCAAGTAAAAGACAACTTAAGGGAGTTGTTAGAGTCGATTAACAAGCAGGTACATGAGCTCGAAGCATTATCACAAGCTTCACTGCGGGAAAGTAAGCAAATAGCAGGGAATGCCACAGAGCAGATGCGACGAATGGACAATGCAAACCGGCTATCACAAAGTATTTCAGCCAGTGCCTTATCTGTGTCTGAGCGCTCTTCTGAGAGTCTTGCAAGCATTCACACTGCCAACCAACACAAAACCGAAGTGAGCAAAAATGCACAAGAAAATAAGCAGCATATCTTGTCTTTGAGTACACGTATGTCAGAGGCGGTCGAGAGTATGGCCAAGCTGACCTCACACAGTGAAAGTATTGGCAGTATTTTAGATACTATCGTCTCTATTGCTGAACAAACTAACCTACTGGCGTTAAATGCTGCTATTGAAGCTGCGCGTGCTGGAGAGCAGGGGCGGGGCTTTGCAGTGGTTGCTGATGAAGTAAGAACACTTGCGTCTCGCACGCAAGAATCAACTAATGAAATCAATCAAAAAATTGTTGCACTGCGACAAGATACACATACTGCCGCCGAGGCGATTAACTCTGGCCAACGAGATGTTGAATTCAGTGTCCAACAAAGCGAAGCGCTTGCACTGGCAATGGATGAGATAGCTACCGCGATTGCACAAGTGACTACGCTAAGTGAAGAAGTAAATCAAGCTGCGGGACATCAAGCGACAGACTGTCAACAAATAGAGCAAGTGATGCTAGACGCACAGAGCACTGCAAGCGAGAACGCTCAAGCTATGCAAAGTTTAGCAAGGGGCAGCGAGTCTTTAAGTAGTTTCTCGCATCGCCTTGCTACACTAGTTGAGCGATTTAAATTGTAATATCAGTGATGATGACAACGCCCATTACGAAGTGCAGTGTCATCGTTACCGTATTCAGCTAACAAGCAATGTCTTTTATAATTCCCTGACATGCGCAAGGATCCATAAAGTGTGGTACCGGATAATCTGGGTGGGCTTCTTTTAATGCAAGCTCTGCTAAATATGCCACGTCGCTTTGTAGAACTTCATGAAGCTTGGTTTGAATATTTAGCTCGCGCAGCAAGTTTTCTATGTGGTTAAGCAAGTCGTCTGCTTGTCGTTCTATTGGGTAGTCCAACGAAGTAAGGCCACAGTATCTGGCGATTAAGGCTAGCTGCTGGTTTATTCTATCACCATACCATTTGAGTACAGGTAGCAATAACACTGCGTTGGCAAGGCCGTGAGGCGTGCCATACTGCGCACTTAATTGATGCGAAATAGCATGTACATAACCTACAGATGTTCTGGTAAAGGCTTGACCAGCGTAATGAGAAGCGAGTAGCAACTGCGCTCTTGCGTTTAAATCATTAGGGGTCTGTTGCACTTTAGGTAAAAACTCAAAAATGGCTTTACATGCGCAAAGCGCGCGCTCTTGACTGAATTTCAAACAGTTGATACTGAGGAGCGCTTCAATTGCGTGAGTTAAGGCATCAATCGCAGTGGTTGCGCTAATATGTGCAGGCATGCTGGTGGTTAATTCTGGCAACAACACAGCGTGATGGGGCACCAAGCAGAAGTCTGTTGCAGCGTATTTTGTATTGCTCTGTGGGTCGTTTACCACAGCTGCAACGGTAGTCTCTGATCCAGTTCCTGCGGTGGTTGGAATAGCAATATTGGCAGGCAAGCGCTTGAGTACTTTAAACAGGCCTTTTAGCTGGGTAACTTGCTTGTGAGGCCTGACAATTCTTGCACCAATGAGTTTGCCGCTGTCTAATACCGAGCCACCGCCAAGAGAAATAATAGCTTTACAGTGTTTTTGATGATATGTCGCGACACCATTTTCAATGTTGTCTATGGTAGGGTTGGGTAATACCTCACTGTAATAATGCGCGACCAGATTGGCTTTTTCTAATGCCTCTGCAACGATGTTATGGAGGTTTAGCTGTAATAGGACGTTATCTGTGACAACCAGAACGTTGTCCCCTTTTTGCAATCCCAGTGCTTGTATCGCACTGTCTAATCCTTGTTTACCCTGATGTAGTTTGGGGCTTGGAATACCAATAAAAATCACAATACATTTGAGTGCAAAATGGTAAATGCGATAGAACCAATTCATAGTTACCTACCTATAACTGAGAATAAGAGCGCGAAATTGGTAAGATGAAGCATTGTAAGGCTGTGTTAGCTGTATGACGCAGACTACAGCCCAATACCAATTAAATCGCGGTAAAATTTGTAAGGTTATACCAATTTTCTTAATTAAGAGGTCTATTTTGAGGCGAGAAAATCTTGTCGATAACTAGGCAAAAATTTTGCTATTTAGTTGTTCTAAATAAGAAATTTTTAACACTGTTAGCGTCAGATTTACTCCTTCAAATTGAGCAAGTTTTAAGTCAAACTGGTATTAATACCTCCAGTCTGTACTGTAGACTTATCATATCGAGATTGCGAGTAAAATGATCAGCTGGGTGTTACGGCCTAACTTGACAGCCAACGTCAGTCATATGACGTTTTTCAAGTACTTGAGCTGCTGCTTTTTTTAATTTTTGTACGTAAGCTTCTGGCGCATTTTTACGAGCAGTGAGGTAAAGTGTTTTACTCAAGTTGGGGACTTCTAAGACTTTATCCCATTGCGCACGAGCGCCCATTCTAGTTGCCATTCTTTCAACAAAATTCTCCGCACCGAAGATTATTGTCAGGATTAAAACCGTGCTGTTTCAGGTAATTCTCTGAGAGTTGGTCGGCACCAACGGCAACAACATGTTGTTTTATTTTTTCTATACTCCACTGAGAGTGGGTGTTTACATCGGCACGCTTATAAAACGCGACGTTCAATTCACACAGCGGTGCAATCCAAGTGTAATTCGCTTCTCGATCACTGGTCTTGGCTAATGAGTACAGCAATGCGTAAGGCGATTTACTGGCATATGACTTGGCTCGTGCCCATGGCAACATATAGATTTGATAGCCTAAATCGGCTTCCCACATAATGAGTCTGACAATTTCGCTAGCAAAACCGCCGATGGCGCCATTTTTTTGTTTGACTTGATAAGGAGGAAGATGCTCGGTGTAGATATCTATTTTCTTTGGTATGCCAGCGTGTGTATAAAAAGCACTGAATATAGCGATAACGCTCCCAATGAAATACTGCATATAACGTTCTCAAGGTTGTTTTAGGTAGTATAACTCATAATTTGGTATTGGTTTTACTTGTGCCTTGATAATTTTCGTTTGGTGTCATTATGGCATCATTAAAGTGCATTTTGGTGTATTTATAGAATTAAATAATGACGTAAACTAGTCTCCGTGGTTGAGGAGTTGTTATGCGTTTTGTTTCATTGATAGTGGTCTGGCTAGGTTTCTTATTGGTGTCTATCCCTTCATATAGTAGTGAAGTTGCACTGGATTATGTGATGGGAGAGGGTGACGTTAAAGGCTTAAGGCTTGGTTATCGGCCAGCATACTTTAGTATTTCAGAATATGGGTTCAGTGAAGGTTCGTACATTTACTTTGAGTTGAGTACGAACTATTGGGAGTATGGCGACCCAAAACGTTCAGACACTAGTTTTGCAATTGCTTTATCGCCTGTGCTCAATGTGCCAATAACCAAACTCGGCACGATGCCTGTTAATTTTGAATTTGGTATTGGCATGTCATACGTCAGTGACACACGTTTTGCCGGTAAAGATATTGGTGTGCATTATCAATTTGAAGACCGAATTGGTATCAATTTAAGCGTAACACCATATAGCAGAGTGGGAATGAGGTACTTACATTACTCAAATGCTGGTCTAAGTGATCATAATCCAGGTCTGGATTTCTTTAACTTATTTTACGTTAGGCGGTTCTAATACGGTTTACTAAACCAACTTTCGTATTCAAACAGTAGGTTGGCTGTTATTGCTCAACCTTAGCGTGATTTTGCAAACAGGTCGGATCCGGTTTGCACAACGGTTTTTTCTCCCTTTTATGATTTCAAGGATGAAATCTTTTCTTACTTATTTCACGATTATTTTCCTTTCGTAACGCGTTAGAATCTACCAGCTGATGTTGCTGCTTTAGGGATGTTTTGGCCGCAGTGTTCAGCTGTATCGACAAATAACTTCTGACTAGCGTTATATTATGCCTTTTGAGCTTGGGTATTTTATAACCTTTTACCTTGAGTTCAGGTGGAATACTGCGAACAAAAGTTTGACCTAAACTTAGGTTTAGGAATTAAGGTCTTTTTCCAAACAATAATAAAGAAGGAAGAACCATGGAAATAAGCTCTGTAACTACACGATTAACGCGTTTCACCCCATTAGTTTGGGTGATGCTAATTGGCAACTTTTTTGTTCGTGCCAGCTATTACATGGTGTGGCCATTTTTAGCCGTAATACTGTATGAAAACTATGGGCTGAGCGCTACTGAGGTAGGCTTGCTGCTGACGGTATCTGCGACGGTCGCAGTCTTTTTAGGCTTTTACACCGGTAATTTGGCTGATCGTTTTGGTCGCACCAAAATGTTATACATTGCTGTCAGCATAGGTGCGATTTCTTTTTCTATGCTAGCGGTGGCAGAGTCATTATGGCTATTCGCAACATCGGTATTTTTGGCCTGTTTGCCCAGAACGCTTTGGGATGCACCTAGTAAGGCGTTACTTACCGAAGAACTGGCAGATGTAAAAGACAGAGAACTAGCGCTTCACCTTCTCTATTTCTTAGTCAATGTGGGAGCAGCGCTTGGGCCTCTTTATGGGTTATGGGCGGGGCTCAATGGGGAGCAATTTAGTTTTATCTACACCGGTATATCTTATATTGGTCTACTATTTGCTCTGCTTTATTTTCGACCTAAGTTGAGTGAAGCACAGCTTGCAACTGCTCAGTCAGCAGCTAAATCTGTACCAAAGTTTTCAAAGTGGCTTGGGATTTTACGTAAAGATAAAGTATTTCTGATAGTGCTTGTCGCCACGACTTTGGTGTACTTAGTATATGCTCAGTGTGATTCGAGCTTAGTTCAATACCTTACCCGTGCTCAAGTACCTGAATTAGCATGGTTGATCTCAAGCCTCATAATAGCGAACTCAAGTGTCATTATTATCTGCCAGTTTCCGCTACTCCATTTGATGAAAAATTGGCGAATTGAACATCGACTATATGCAGGCGGGATAGTTTTGGTGATATCTCAATTGATGATGGCTATCAATGATGTACAAAATGTCTGGGGTTGGATAGCAGCAATGATGGTGTTGAGTTTAAGCGAGGCGATTATGTTCACAAATATCAATGTGTACATCGATAGGTTAGCTCCTGATAATTTAAAAGCTAGTTACTTTGGTGCCGCTGGACTTTGTTCCTTAGGATATGCTGTGGCACCAGTAATAGGTGGACTTATCTTGGATCTGCACTCAGGGATGATGTTGTTTATAGTAATGACATTAGTATCAATCACGGCGCTTGGTTTTTATCGTATTGCTCAGGTAAAACCAAGCGTGGCCGCTGAAGCTTCTTAAATATCTCGCGCTCACAATATATGCGGTGTTCGAACCTGTATCACCGCTTACCTTTTTAACTGGTATTAATTACCAGCCATTTTCTGTAAGTAGCTAAGGCGCTGTTGCTCCGCTGCGCTTGGCTGATATGGCTGACGCTCCAATGCGTCAAAGTAAAAATCGGTGATCTCATACTCAGAGACTTTACTGTCGCCAAATTGTGCCCGTTTTCCTGGCATGGGTGACATTTTCTCAATAACAAAGGTTTTTAGTGTAAATCGTGAAGGGCCTGACTTCGCTGAAAATGGCTCAAGCACTGAGTGATGAGCTTTTAAATGAAAGACCTGTTTACCCTCGCTGAGCTTTTGCTTTTCTACTAGATGACTTACGGGAGTGCCATCAGGTGTGAACAGGTTTGCGCGGATCCGATAGCTACCGCTTTGTTTTACCTCAAGTTGAAGCGGAATGACTAAATCGCTTTTATGGGGATATGGCTGCGCAATCGTTAGTAAAGTTGCGCTGGGTTGATAGTAACGAGCATTGGCGGTCAGTGCTACGGGCTTTGCATTAGTTGGGTTTGCTCTAACTTGGATATTTAACTCAGGTGGCCAGTCTGCTTGTCCTGCAATTTCTCCTTGCCAAACCTCTGTTTTTTTTATTAATCGAGAGGTTGCGATGGCCTGTTGTGTCATTGGATCAACGACTGTAGCAACCGCACTGGAAAACTGACTGCCAGATAAACTAACTTCGATGGTTGCTGGATGAATAAAGCGATATTGATTTAATGCCAAAGACACCTGTTGGTTGGTATCTTCTAATAACATAGTAACGGCGTAAAAATGGTTGGGGTTGAGTCTGTCAAAATCCCCTTTCCCAAGTGGTTGTGAATAGGGTGGCAAGGAGATGCTGTACTCATAATGTGCTGCCGCAGATTGCGCTGCTTGTGCAAGGGGCAGGGCATCGATGAGAGGTTGTTTTTTTGACGCTGTGGCTTGCGCTGTAGCCGCCTTCGGAGTTGGTGTTATCGCACTTGCATTAAGGGGAGGAGTTGCCAGCAAGGCGGGTGTAGGTGAGGGAGGCATTGGGCGCTGCAAGGCAAAAAAAACTGCCGCAATACAGACGATGACTAAAAGCGTGCTGATTAAGAAAAACTTTTTCATAAACTTACTCTGTTAATACAAGGAACTGCGCAAGTCAGTTCCTCAACATAGAAATTAGCAAAGTGACACTGTGATCACAGTGAACTTAAAATCAATTGTGAAAAGCTTTGAGAGTCAGACTCGCTTACGTAGCGATAGGTTTTTTTCCAAAACCAACTGCCAGTTGTTTCTTCGTAAGTGTTGAAGCGAATAGTCTTATATCCAGCATTGAACTGGGTGCGTGCTGCGGTTACTTTGCCTTGATAGTCTCTATCAGGAAGATTGCCGTGACTATACTCAGCACTCATGAGAAGTGGGTAGTGATAGGGCATAAAGCTTGTTACTGCATCATCTTGTGCGGTGAGCTGACCATTGATAGCAACACTGCTACTGCAGCTTCCAAAACTGCCTTTTGCCGACGCACCGCAAGAGGAATGAGTAGATACCACACCATCGTCATTGCCAGGTAAAAAGCCTGACGTGAGACCAAAATAGTCACTTGCATCAGCAACAAATCGCAGGCGTGGCGCATTGTCACTCGGGTATTGCGAGACTTGTCTGGCATTATTTACCTTTAAATCCCACATTATCCCAAACTCTTCGGGCATACTGCCTAGCCACGCTTCAATAGCTTGACGTGTTAGTCCACCGACTATGCCACCAGAAGTTGCCGCGTTAATTGCGGTGTCAGCTAATTCACTGCCCCCACCGGCACCTGCTAAATCAAAGGTAGCGACAATATTCAAAGGAGAAAGGCCTGCATTTTGCAACCAAGTTGCTTGGTTATCTAAGATATAACGTGCGACTAGATCACCTGTTGAGTGAGTCACAAACACACACCCTGGATCACAGGTGCCATTCTCGGCAAATGACTTTAATTTTGGCCAAATAAAGTCAGTGGCAATTTTACCTTCTAGGCGCTCATAAGAAGGCCAATCGATGCGAGCATCAGCATGGTTTATCCAAAAAGATGACCAGTACTCTTGACCTTCAAGCTCAACATTCGTGCTAGTTGGGCGGTTTAGTTGATCCGCTTGAAAGCCATGGATAAGAATGGTTTTATAGTCTGCGGCCTGCACCGGAGTGCTAAGTGCCACGCCGGATAATAACGCTGAAATAACAGCAGTGTATACAAAGTTAGTTTTCATTGTCTTCGTCCTTTAAAGCGCCAAGTGACACATCTATAACGAGCCTAAGACCGAGTATTAATCTCGTGAGCTCTTAGAGTTCGCACAACTACTTTCACTACTACTGAAACGCATCTTATTAGTATAATTTGACGTGCATCATTATATTCACGTCAGGTTAACTTACGCTACCTCTGGGTTGTTGTGAAGATCCGAAAGTAAATTTAATGTTTTTTCACTACGTTTCACAAATGGGTTGGTGTCGTCCCAAACATAACCAGCCAAAACAGAAGTGATTTGGCTTTTTATTTTTTCCGGCTTGTTATTTGAAAAGAATAAACGGCGCAGACGACCGTCATACCAGCCTTCAATATAGGTACGCATCACTGCGATACCATCAAGCATGTGCTGTTCATACTCTTGTTGCCAGTCTGCGGCTTTACCCTCAAGTTGCTTGACTATTAAGTCTGCGGCTCTAGCTCCGGACTCAATCGCAAACATAACTCCCGCTGAAAAAACAGGATCAATAAACTCGCTAGCGTTACCAGTTAGCACGAAGTTTTTGCCATAAAGCTGCTTAATCCCTTTGGAATAACCTTTAATCTCCTTAGGCTCCATGCAAAGCTCCATTCCCTCTAGCATCGCGGAGGCATGTTTATCACGAGCAAGATAAGTTAAAAAGCGTGTTTTGGTATCACCTTCTGCGCTCTCTAAATAAACCGGATCACCAACAAAACCAACGGAAACGCGGCCATCTGAGAAAGGGATCAGCCACGCCCAAACTTCTTCTTCGTGAACTAAAATAGTGACTTTATTGTTTTCAGCGCCTGTATTGACACCGTTTGCTGGTTTAAATTGTGCGAACAGTGTTGCACGTGTAGGTAAAGAAGAAGGCTCGTTTAAGTCCAATAAGTTAGCTAGCACACGGCCATAACCACTGGAGTCAACTACGAATTTTGCTTGGATTTCTTGTTGCTCACCGGCCTCGTTTACTACTTTAACAATAGGTGATTCAAGCTCCATATTAGCATCAACAACTGATGTACCGAACGCAATAGGTGCGCCCATTTTTTGTACTTCTTCTGCAAGTACATTATCAAAATCGTCTCTAGGTACTTGCCAAGTCCAAGTCCAGCCATCAGTATAATTTTTTGAAAAGTCGAAAAATTCGTGGAAATCATCTTGCTTAAAATTGGCACCAATTTTTTTCTGGTAATTGCGTGCGACAAGGGCTTCCATAAATCCCGCATCTTCTAAGTGCTGCATACTTTGTGGTAGAAGACTTTCACCGATGACATAGCGAGGGAAGTGGCTACGCTCAACAATTTTTACCGTGAGTCCAGCTTTGATAAGTTTTGCTGCGGTCATGGTGCCGGCGGGTCCAGCACCGATAATAAGTACATCTACATTTTCCTTAGCCATTTTGTAATTCCTTAATCATATATTGTGAGAAATGTGGCATTGAGTTAGTCCTAGAGTGATACACTTAAGCATCACACTAGGATTTTAATTTAACATTATATTAACAGTGAAATTGTTAAATAGTGTTCATAATTTCTGACATTTTTATTAAGTCATCAGGGGTTTTAATCCAGCTATTGTGAGAGCCTGTCATCACGATTTCTTGGAGCTGTTTAATATCCATGACTGTATTAATAAGATTATGTTTTTTGTTGAGATATAAGTTGATAATACGATTGGATAGTTGTAGTTCTAAACTGTCCGAGGGGGAGATCTCTACCTCTGATCCGGCACTAAACAGGGTCACTTTTGCATCGCATACAAATCGAGGTTCAGCACAGTAATTGTAATTAATACTATCAGGTGCTAGCGCTGCAAATTCGGGGTATAAAGTAAAAGCTTCATCATTAACTTTTGCGTAGTCAAAACATGGGTCAACAAACACAATGTGCTCAATCGTGTCGCCGTTTTTCTGTAATAACTTTGCGACCTCTAGTACCAGTGTTGCCCCAAAGCTCCAACCAAAAAGTCGGTAAGGGCCACTTGGTTTTAACTTTTTAAGGTGGATAACATATTGCAGGGCTAGCGTTTGGAACTGGTAGTATTCATAAGCCAATGAGCCTTCGCACTTGTCTTGCGCAGCATAAATGTTGTTGAAGCAATAACAGGGTGACGAAAGTTTCGGGGCAAGCGATTGTAAGTAACTCTCAGCGCCTCCACCTCCAGGTGGAAATAAAAACCACTCAATAGGGGTATCCGTGCCATTCACTAATGCACCGACTTCTATATCGCTTAGGGTTTTTAGACTACCTTGTTCACACGCGCCAAGTGAATGTTCAACAATTTGTGTTAGCGCCGCTGCAAATGCAGTGATAAATTTTTGCGTTTGGTTGTCACCTAACTGACTTGCAAAGGTAAGTTGCAGCTGCATTTGACGCACTTGCGCATTGACTATTAATGCCATCTCGTCTCGGTTTTCTTCACTGCTTGCTTTACCAGAGTCAGCGCTTAGCATACTTATACCATTACCCTGAGTATCGCTATTGTTGTCAAGCTGTCCCAAATAATTGAAGCTTACTTTGGGCAGTTGGCTAAAAGCAAACTCGCCACGTCTTACCAGCTCACTAAAGCCAAGCCCTTTGTCTGGAATAGCCCGAAGCGTTTCTTTGCTACTAATAATCAAGGTAGACAAGTCGTCCTCATTTTTTAACGCAACGGGGAACATACTGGTAAACCAGCCAAGTGTTCTGGAAGTATCAATCTCATTGCTCAAATGTTCGCGGCCGTGGCCTTCTAATGTCAGGTGACAATAGTCTGTGGTGAAGCTGTGACACCATGCTTTGGCAAATGCACTCAGTAACAAGTCATTGATTTCAGTATTGAAACCAGCAGGCGCATGGCGTAAAAGCTGCTCGGTAAAATGCCTATCGAAGCGATGTGTAAAGTGTTGCTGTGGAGCTGTTGCATTGAGTGGCTGGTGGGTATGTAGCACATTTTTCCAGTATGGGATTTGTGGCTCAAACGGATGTTGGGCTAATACTTCTGACCACTGACGATAGCTACTTGTTTTATCTGCAAGCATGCCTCCTTGGAGCAAATTGTTGAGATCTTCAACAAACACCCGCCATGAAACACCATCGATGATTAAGTGATGGACAATTATGGCCAGTCTAGGCGCACAGGTTTCACTGTTCAGCAGGACAGGCTGCCAAAGGGCGCCACTCCCTAATTCAAAGCGCCCGTGTATATTGGTCAGTGCTTGTGCCGTTTGCTCAGCATCAAGGGAAGTCGTATCTAAGTGGATCAGCTTTGGCACAGGGCAGCTTTTGGTGCTTTGATACTGAGATTGCCATGTTTCACCTTGGCTAAACTGTGCTCGTAATATGTCATGGTGACAATGAAGCTGAGCAAGGGCATTTTCTAGTGCATCTAGTGTAATATCATGTGGCAGCGCCAGCATTATAGATTGATTAAAATGCGCTTTATGTTGGTAATGAGAGGTAAGAAACCACTGCTGAATTGGCAGAAGAGGGATCTTACCCTCAAGTTCGCCTTGCTCTGCATTGATTATTACCTGTTCACTCGTTGCTAAAAACTGACATAGTGCGTCGAGTGTGGGATAAGTAAAGATGTCTTTGGTGGATAAGGCATAACCTGCGCGCTTTAGCGCGGACATCAACTGAATACTAATAATGGAATCGCCACCAATATGGAAAAAGTTATCATCCAGCCCCACTTGCTTGAGTCCAAGTACCGCACACCAAATCTGTGCAATCTGTTTTGCTTGTGCTGTGTGTGGTATTCGGCGGTGCTGTGCGTGAGAAAACTCTGGCTCTGGCAGCGCACGAGCATCAATTTTACCATTCATTGTTACAGGTAGCGCATCTAACACCATATAGGCGCTGGGTAGCATATAACTTGGCAATAGTTGACACAGCGATTGCTCCAGTGCAGCTTCATTGAATGACTCAGTGTTTGCGAGTACTAAGTAAGCGACAATACGTTTAATTCCATCTTGCTCGTTTACCTTTATAAAGGTTGTTTTTACCTGTGGATGCTGTTTAATGGCAGCTTCAATTTCCCCAAGCTCAATACGGTAGCCGCGAATTTTAACCTGAAAATCGCTTCGGCCAACGTAGTTAAGTTGGCCATCTTCCCGCCACTTAACCAAGTCGCCCGTTTTATACATTTTGTTCCAACCATTTGCGAGATACTTAGTCGATGCGAATGGGTTAATTAAGAATGCTCGTTCAGTTAAATCTGGGCGGTGTAAATAGCGCCTCGCCATACCTGCACCGCCAATATACAGCTCTCCTGCGACACCTGGCGGCAGTAATTTACCTGTAGGTGACAACACGTAAGCAGATTTATTAGCTGTAGCACGGCCGATAGGCGCGCCTTGAGTGGTGTCATTGAGTAAACAGCATGTTGCATAGACGGTTGTTTCCGTAGGGCCATAAGCGTGATAGAGACTGAGATTGGGGGCTTGACTTTTTACTTGCTCAACCATAGTCAAGTCAGCAGCTTCACCCCCAAAGTTAATTTGTTTCAGTCCTGCGTGCACAAAAAAATCTTCGTTGGCTAAACGGTTGAATAGTGCAGTTGTGACGAAGCAGGTATCAACTTGATTTTGCAGGCAATAGTTTACGAGTTTGGTTGGATCAAGTTGGGTATGTTTGTCTATCAGATGTAACGTTGCTCCATGACAAAGCGTTACAAAGCAATCAAAAATGAAGGCATCAAAGGTAATGCTTGACAGGCTAAGCACATTGTTTAGCAAGGTAGCGTCGATAAAGTGGTCATCAGTAGCATAATTTAACAATGCTTCGTGGCTTATCTCTACGCCTTTTGGATTGCCAGTGGTTCCTGAGGTATAAATAATATATGCCAGATCAGATGGTTGAACAGGTATATTGGGCTCTACGGTGGCTTCATGTAATGGCGTGTCACTGACTAGATAGTCCAGAGCAGCTAATGGTGAGCTTGCTAGTTTATTTAGCCACTGAGACTGAGTGATCACGATTTTTGCATTACAGTCTTTGGCAATATAGTCAATTCTTGAGTCAGGAAACTCCGGTGAGATTGGAACGTAACCACCGCCAGCTTTGAGAATAGCGAGGATAGCGACAATCGAGTCCAGCTGTTTTTCGTGCATCAACAATACTGGAAAATCCCCTTGGTACTCATGACCATATATCTCAGCCTTGTAGTGCAACAGCTGCTGCGCCAGCTGACAAGCTTGCTGATTGAGCGCTTCATAACTTAAGTGTTTATCGTGGCAAACTACAGCGACTGTATCGGGGGTATTCTCGACCTGATTGCGCAGTAAATCATTGAAACTATTGAACTTGCATAGTGCACGCTCAGTGTGGTTCCATTCATTAAGAATACGAGCTTTTTCTTCAGCAGTAATTATTTCAATATGATTGTGTAGTAGGTGAGGATCTACAGCAATCTGCTCAAGGATAAGCAGTAGTTGGTTTTGTAATTGCTCTATGCGCTGAGCGCTGAGAAAATTGGCGTCATACATTAGTTCAAGTTGTAAGGTGCCTTGCTCTTTTGCGATTAACGCCAATGGGTACTCAACGTGTTCTGGCGCAGCGTCAAACTGCCAGCGAGCTTGCTGTGCCTCAGCTTGTTCGTTTTCAAGACTGGGGTAATTTTCGAAAACGACCAAGCTTTGGAATAGGCGGTTTCCGCCTTGTTGTAGCGACGCGAGTGACACATTCGCATGACTATTTAAGTCTAAAATGGCCGTTTGGATCTTCTCAAGTTGTTGCGCGATGGTGGTATCGGTAGGCCAATCAAGATAAAGCGGTAACGTATTAATATAAGCACCAACACTTTGCGCGATCCCGTCAATTGGTAAGTCACGGCCTGCGATAGTTGTACCTACCAGCGTAAATTCGTCGCGCGTATAAATTTGGATAAGCTTATGCCAAGCAAATTGAACCGCAGCATTGAGTGTGACCGAGTGTTGTTGACACACTTGTTGCAACTTACTTAACATTTCGTTTGGCAAAGTAAAATGTCGTGTCTGTGGGTCGTGGTTATGACGCAGTGTTTCTAAATCTGTTGAGTGACTAAACAAGGTATTCAGATCGTTTGCCTGTGATAAATCAGCGACATGATTTTGCCAAAAAGCTTTGGTGGCGGCTTGGTTGTCTCTTAGGTAAGCATGGGCATCTAAATAAGCATTATCCACCTGAAAAACAGGGGCTCGACCTTGTAGTAATTGCGTGTAGTTCTGGTGAACGGTCTGCATAACGAGTGGGCCGCTCCAGCCATCACAAATGCTGTGATGCTCAGTCTTTATTAAGTGATAATGGGTTTCACCGCGTTTGACCAAATGCAGGTTAAATAGTCCCGGTCTTGCAAAATTAAACGGCTGGGCGAGCGTTTCTTTTGCCAGCGCTGCGATGTGCTGCTCTTGTTCATCCTGAGCATATTGACTCATATCAATCACACTAAAGTTATCATCATCAACACAAGTGTGATTAACGATAAGCTGTAGCATGGTTTCTTCAACATCAAAGGCGCAGCGCAGTGCTGGATATTGTAGTGAGGTTAGCTGCCATGCTCGTAAGTAGAGTGAGGAGTCAATTTTGTCGAAATACTGCATCTGTGACTGCACGCGATAAGCGGTGTCTGCGGGGTTGTTAAGCTGGTGGAAGATAAAGCCTTGCTGCAAGTTTGTTGCAGGATAAACTGCGGCTAGGTCGTAGCGTGTGCAAAGTGCATCTAAATGGCTGAAGCTGATACCCGTCAGGTTATAGTCGCTCGGTGTGTGTTTGGCACCAAGCGCTTTGGTGCTCAATGCTTTATCGATCACCGCTTTAAGGCTGGCGGTGAATTGGCTTTGGAACAGAGCAAATTGTTCATCTGATAATGCTGTGGTGCAATTCAACACAAGTTGACCATGAATAATAGCTGCGTTGATATCCAACACATAATGACCGTTATTCTCGGCGGCGACTTGTTGACCAGTAATGGCCTCGGTTAAGTAGAAGTCGCCACTAGGTTGTTGCGCTTTTGTGCCACCGATTTGGCCTAAATAGTTGAATGCAACGCTTGGCAAAGCACCGGTTACCTGTTTGGCAAAATAAAACTGACCAAAAGCAACGCCGTTATCTGGTAAGTAACGCAGCTGCTCCTTAGCATTGACGATAGCGTTTTCGAGGCTTTCACCTGCATGGAGTGCCAGTGGATATAATGATGTAAACCAACCAACAGTGCGTGAATGGTCAATGTCTTCTGCAATGTGCTCACGACCATGCCCTTCAAGGGCAATAACCTGATTGTTACTACCAGTAATATGAGCAAGTGTCAGTGATAGCGCGGCAACAACAAGATCCCTAGGCTCGGTGTGATAACCCTGATTAGCCTCAAATAGCAACGGTTGCGTGAATGCAGAATCTAGTTTAATCACTCGGTTTTTCGGTGTGCTCTTGGCTGTTAAGTGCGTTTGGCAAGTATCAAGTACTTCCTGCCAGTAGTTAATTTGTTCAGATTGAACCTGTGCATATTGGGCTAAGGTCTCAACCCACTGGCGATAACTTGAGGTTTTTTGTGCTAATTTTTTGCCTTGATAAAGGCTATTTAAATCCTCAATTAGGATCCGCCAAGAGACAAAATCAATGATCAAGTGATGGAAGGCCAGTACCAATACATCTTGGCCTTGGCGTTTGACGCGAATTGGCTGCCATAACGGGCCTGAATTTAACGCAAACTGTGATTGCAAACGGGTTAACTGTTTGGCAAGTTCATCGTCACTGAGTGTATCTGCATCGAGCCTAGCCAAAGGCGCCATGGTGCTATTTTGTTGGTACTGTTGGGTAAAGTGCGCTGTCTTTTGATTGAACACTAGGCGAAGCACATCGTGTTGCTCAGCCAATGCGGACAAGAGTTCGACTAATTGCTCGTCACTGATTGTATTTGGCATTACAGTGGCAAAAGTTTGGGCAAAATGTGCGGGATGAGCAAACTGATTGGCAAAGAACCACTGCTGGATAGGCAGCAGATCGAACTCGCCTTCAAGCTGGCCTTGTTCGGTTTTTATCTCAACCTGCTTATCGCCATTGGCATTGATAAGTTTTGCCAGCCGCGCCGGAGTTGGGGCGGCAAATATCTCTTTAACTTGTACCGTTAATCCAGCTTCTCTTAAGCGTGAAACCAGCTGAATACTGACAATAGAGTCGCCGCCGATTTGGAAGAAGTTATCCTCAATGCCGACTTGCTCAAGACCAAGTACCTGCTGCCAAATTTCACAAAGCTGGGTTTCTAAAGCATTGCGCGGTGCCACATAGTTGTTATCGGCTTGAAGCTCTGGTGCAGGCAGAGCCTTACGGTCAAGCTTGCCGTTACCGGTGAGTGGAATATGTTCAACTAGGGTAAAGTGACTGGGCACCATGTACTCTGGTAATGCAGCACTCAGGGCAAGCTTTAACTCGGTAATTTCAAGAGTAGACTCTGCAACAAGGTAGGCGGCCAATGCTTTGCCTTGCGGTGCAGGTACATCAATCACCACGGCGTTTTGTACGCCTTGCTGATTGGCAATGGCAGCGGCAATTTCACCTAATTCAACGCGATAACCACGGATTTTTACCTGCTCATCGTTACGACCGAGATACACCAAGTCGCCGTTGTCTAGGAAACGGGCTAGATCACCGGTTTTGTAGAGTTTGCTATGGGCGGGGTCATGACTAAACGGGTTATCAATAAAGCGCTCGGCATTAAGCTCAGGGCGATTTAAGTAACCGCGGGCAACCCCAAGACCTGAAATATACAACTCACCCGGTGCGCCAATAGGCATGGGCTGGAGCGACTCAGATAATACATGAAGATTAACGTTAGGATAGGCTTTACCTATGCCTTGATGAAGGCGAGGGTACGCTTGTGCCAGCATCGCACCGACAGTGGTTTCCGTGGGGCCATATTCGTCGAAGATAGCATTAACATGGCCGCTTAAGGCGTCAATGGCCTGCTCAGTCAGTGCTTCACCGCCAAGCATTAGGGTATCAACGTGAGCATCGCTGCCAGGCAATAGCGCCATGGCAAGACTCGGTGTGGTTTTTACAAAACCAATATTCGCGGCGCTGAGGTGAACTCTAAAGGCGGCAGCATCAAGAATATCTCCCTCATAGACACACACGGTTTGCCCCGCGAGGAGCGGACATAAGGTGGTCGTGACTGACAGGTCAAAACAGTAGTTAGACGAAAAGTCGATGTTACGATACTTATCCCCTAACTGGTGGGTTAAGGCATGAAGATAATAAAGCACATTGTACTGAGTGAGCATCACGCCTTTGGGTTGTCCGGTTGTTCCTGAGGTGTAGATGATATAAGCCAAGTTAGCCAACGCCGTTGGACGCACTAAGTTCTTGTGCTCTACCGCCAATGAATGGGTGTTTACGCACAGCGCCTTCGCGCCGAGCACCGCTGCTTTTCTAAGCACAGGATTAAGTGAGGGTAAGTGACTTTCCTGCGTTAGCACCAAGTCGGTATTGGTGTCGGTTAAAATAAATTCAATCCGAGCTTCGGGGTAGTCTGGTGAAACAGGGACATAGGCACCACCGGCTTTGAGCACAGCCAACATAGCAATGAGCATCTCGCTGCTGCGAGAAAAGTAAAGCGCGATAGGGGTATCGGCAGGCAATAGGCCAGCTTGGGCTTTGGGGTGCAGAGCAATGATGTGGTTGGCAAGGGCATTGGCTTTACCGTTTAGCTCGGCATAAGACAGCGCGTCACCGCTGCTGGTTAATATGGCTGTGTGTTCAGGGTGACTCGCGACATGCTGCTCCACGATGCTTGCCAGATCTGTATCGCTGGCAAATAACTCGGCGTTGTCGTGCCAAGTACGAAGTGTGTCAGTCTCCAATTTATTTTGTAGCGCTACTTTTGCAAGTGGCTGTGCGGTTCTGGCGATTACCTGATCGATAATATTAATAAAGCGCTCAGCAAGGGTTGCGATCCAGTCACTGGGAAATAGTGCGGTGGCGTAGTTAATATCACCAAATACTTCTTCGTCACCATTTTGTAGCAGTAAACTAATGTCGAACTTCGCGACTTTATGGAGCGCTTTTATTTGTGACTCATCCACAGGCGTAAATAGCTGTTGACTGTTGTCATCACTATTATTTTTAAACTGCTCAAGTGAAAACATCATCTGAAATAGCGGATGGCGAGACGGATCTCGTTGTAATTTCAGAGCGTCGACCAATTTATCAAATGGTAAATCTTGGTGTGCTTTGGCCGCTTTTAGAGTTTGGTGCACTTGTTGCACTAAGGCATTAAAGTCGAGTGCGTTATCAATATGAACTGGCAGGGCTAAGCTATTGACCAAAAAGCCAATAAGATTTTGCGTCTGACTTAGATGGCGGTTGTCAGATGGGGTGCCGATGACTAAGTCTGACTGACCACTGGTCGCCTGTAAGGTCAGTGCCCAGCTGCTAAGCAGCACAACATAAAGGCTAGTTTGCTGCTTTTTGGCTATGGTCTTTAAGGCTTCGCTTCTTTCCTTACCCAAATGAATACGATGATCGGCACCGCGATATTGGTATTCCTTTGGCCGTGGTAGGGGTGAGTGTAATTCGAGCTGCTCAGCGCCTGAGAGCGCCTCAGTCCAGTGCGCTAAAAGCGTAGTTAAGGTATCGCCGCTGAGGTACTCGCGCTGCCATTTGGCGTAATCCTTGTACTGTAACTCAAGCGTTGGTAGCTCAGGCGTTTTGCCTGAAGCTAACATAAAATAGGCTTGATGTAGTTCACGCATAAAAATTTCTGTAGACCAACCATCAAACGCAATGTGATGCCACATAAATAGCACGTAACGTTCAGCGCCCAACGTCCAACAGCAAACCTTGAACATAGGCTCATCAGCTAAGTTAAATGGTGTACTGATCGCTTTTTTCACAGCCGAATTAAGCGCCGCTAAGTCAGCCACTGAGCTCGGCGCAATATCAATACTGGCGCTCAATACCTCTTGATAGTCATGGCCTTGCTCATCTTGACGATAGACACTACGAAGTACTTGATGTCTATCTAACACGATACTTAGCGCGTTTGCTAAATGTGTCAGTTCGGTGTGCTCAGAGAGTCTCACCAAAAAGGGAATATGATAAGCGCTGGTGCCACTTTCTAAGCGTTCGATAAAGAGTAACCGCTCTTGCGCAAACGAAAGCGGATAGCGGTTTAATTCTGGTAATGTGTTAAACGCATCCTTTGAAAAAACTGCTTTTGCTTCAAGGTAATCCATTAACTGCGTTTTGTTTGATTTTAACTTTGCAATAAGCGCTGCATCTGGCGCTTGCGCGCCAAATGACAGCTCTAGTCCACCATCTTGCAACCAGATTGAGAGATTGTGATCTTTGAGTTCAGCGAGCAATGACAACATGGCTAAATCCTCATGCTATTAGTTTGTTCTTGTTGTGATCCCGAGCCTGCTTTGATCTCGATATCGGCGCTCAGTGTTTCTAGGTTGTCGACGATTGCGGCAATATGGGTATGCTCAAACAAAGCCGAAATTGGGATGTTTAAATCCAGCTCCTTATTACACGCATTCATCAACCGGATAGCCGAGATAGAGTCACCGCCGATTTGGAAGAAATTATCCTCAATGCCGACTTGCTCAAGACCAAGTACCTGCTGCCAAATCTCACAAAGCTGGGTTTCTAAAGCACTGCGCGGTGCCACATAGAGGTTATCGGCTTGAAGCTCTGGTGCGGGCAGAGCCTTACGGTCAAGCTTGCCGTTACCGGTGAGTGGAATATGTTCAACTAGGATAAAGTGACTGGGTACCATGTACTCAGGTAACGCAGCACTTAGGGCAAGCTTTAACTCGGTAATTTCAAGAGTAGGCTCTGCAACAAGGTAAGCAGCCAATGCTTTGCCTTGCGGTGCAGGCACATCAATCACCACGGCGTTTTGTACGCCTTGCTGATTGGCAATAGCAGCGGCAATTTCGCCTAATTCAACGCGATAACCACGGATTTTTACCTGCTCATCGTTACGACCGAGATACGCCAAGTCGCCGTTGTCTAGGAAGCGGGCAAGGTCACCGGTTTTGTAGAGTTTGTTATGGCCGGGGTCATGACTAAACGGGTTATCAATAAAGCGCTCGGCATTAAGCTCAGGGCGATTTAAGTAACCACGGGCAACCCCAAGACCTGAAATATACAACTCACCCGGTGCGCCAATAGGCATGGGCTGGAGCGACTCAGATAATACATGAAGATTAACGTTAGGATAGGCTTTACCTATGCCTTGATGAAGGCGAGGGTACGCCTGTGCTAGCATCGCACCGACAGTGGTTTCCGTGGGGCCATATTCGTCGAAGATAGCATTAACATGGCCGCTCAAGGCGTCAATGGCCTGCTCAGTCAGTGCTTCACCACCAAGCATTAGGGTATCAACGTGAGCATCGCTACCAGGTAAGAGTGCCATGGCAAGACTCGGTGTGGTTTTTACAAAACCAATATTCGCGGCGCTGAGATGAGCTCTAAAGGCGGCAGCATCAAGAATATCGCCTTCATAGACACACACGGTTTGCCCCGCGAGGAGCGGACATAAGGTAGTCGTGACTGACAGGTCAAAACAGTAGTTAGACGAAAAGTCGATGTTGCGATACTTATCCCCTAACTGGCGGGTTAAGGCATGAAGGTAATAAAGCACATTGTGCTGAGTAAGCATCACGCCTTTTGGTTGTCCGGTTGTTCCTGAGGTGTAGATGATATAAGCCAAGTTAGCCAAAGCCGTTGGACGCACTAAATTCTCATGCTCCACTGCCAGCGCATGGGTGTTTACGCACAGCGCCTTC
This sequence comes from Pseudoalteromonas peptidolytica, assembly GCF_012641745.1. GTDB lineage: Bacteria > Pseudomonadota > Gammaproteobacteria > Enterobacterales > Alteromonadaceae > Pseudoalteromonas > Pseudoalteromonas peptidolytica. Next base: position 93,356 of record NZ_WEHZ01000005.1, on the reverse strand, counting down.
GCGTCGAGCACCGCTGCTTTTCCAAGCATAGGGTTAAGCGAGGGTAAGTGACTTTCCTGCGTTAGCACTAAGTCGGTATTGGTGTCGGTTAAAATAAATTCAACCCGAGCTTCGGGGTAGTCTGGTGAAACAGGGACATAGGCACCACCGGCTTTGAGCACAGCCAACATAGCAATGAGCATCTCGCTGCTGCGAGAAAAGTAAAGCGCGATAGGGGTATCGGCAGGCAATAGGCCAGCTTGGGCTTTGGGATGCTGAGCAATGATGTGGTTGGCAAGGGCATTGGCTTTACCGTTTAGCTCGGCATAAGACAGCGCGTCACCGCTGCTGGTTAATATGGCTGTGTGTTCAGGGTGACTCGCGGCGTGCTGCTCCACGATGCTTGCCAGATCTGTATCGGTGGCAAATAACTCGGCGTTGTCGTGCCATTGACTGAGCGTTGCCTGCATTTGCTTATTAACCAAGCTAATGCTTTGATGGCGTTGTGTTAGCCGCTCCCCCAGCTGAATCAAAATGGCTTGCACTTGGTCAAGGATCCATTCTGCCCGCGCCGCGCTTAACCACTCAGCGTTGTAGTGCATTACAAAGTCTAAGCGGTCTGACTCGCTTTGAGCCACCACAGAAAGTGGATAGTCACCTTTTTCTATTGATTCTCTGAACTTCCAGCTGCCAGTATTTTCTGGAGTCGGGTAGTTTTCAAATACAAAGAGGGTATGGAACAAGCGCTGACCATCACGCTGTAATTTCGACAAGCTCATGTCGCTGTGGCTATTGAGTGCAGCCACGCCTTTTTGAATCGCTTTGAGGATGTCATTGCAGCTTGCGTCTGCTTGCCAATTCACCACTAAAGGTAAGGTGTTGATGAATAAACCGACTGCTTGTTCAATCCCATTGACTGGAATTTCACGGCCAGATACGGTGCTGCCAACAATCGTTTGGTTATCACCAGAATAGGTTTGCAGTAACTTATGCCAAGCAAATTGCAGTGCCACGTTGAGGGTGACGCCAGCTTGCTGACAAGTATGTTGTAGTGACCTAAATGCCTCACCTTGAAGGCTAAACTGTACCGATTGCACTTGCTCAACAATTCGACTTTGCGACAAGTCATACTGGCCACCAAGCAACAAGTTTATATCGTTTGCGGTATTAAAGTCAGCTTGTTGCTGCTGCCAGTAAGCCTGCGTTTTCTTTGCATTTTTAAGATAATAAGCTTGCGCTTCTAAATAGGTTTGCTGCGTTTGCACCTCAGGCGTGTTGCCATCACAAAGTTGGCGATAATATCCCGCAACCGCTTGCAGCATTAACGGTCCACTCCAGCCGTCATTAATGACATGGTGCTCGGTTTTGATAAGCGTGTAGAGGTTTTCACCACGCTTAAATAAGCTAAAGCGAATAAGCCCCGGTTGGCTTAGGTCAAACGGTATTTGTCTGTCTGCGGCTTGTGCCTCTTGAATAGCTTGCTGTTGGCTGTGCTCGTCAAGAGATGACAGATCTGTGATGGTAAAGTGACTGTCGTCAATACTGGCATCGCGACACACCACTTGAAGTAGGCACTCTTGCCAATCAAAAGCGGTGCGAAGAATTGGAAAGCGAACCGACGCTAAGCGCCAAGCATGAATAAAATGCTCAACCTCTAGTGCTTGCTCAATATCCATGACGAGTTGCACCCGATAGGCGTCATCCGTTGGGAAGTTTACGGCATGATAGATAAAGCCTTGCTGTAAACTATTAGCAGGGTAAAGCGCTTCAATATTATAGCGCTTGCTCAGCGCTTGATAATGGTCATAAGACAAATCATTTAACCCCAAGTCGCTTGGGGTTTGCTGCGGCGCTTGCGCGGCTAGTTCACAGCTTGCATTGATGACCTGGCGAAGCGCCATTTCAAAGTGCTCAACAAATGCCAACGACTGCGATGGGGTTAACCTTGAAACTACATCAAAGTGAAGCGCAGTACCGCGAACTGCACCATTGATGTTGAGTAGTAGTGTGTTATCAGCCTGAGCGTTCGCCTTAGTCATCACATAACCTGCATGAGTATCATCGAGCTGCCAGTCTTGGTTTTGCTGCTGCTGATTCAATTGACCTAAGTAGTTAAAGCTCACTTGCGGGCGGATTGCACTGACTTTATCTGCTTGTACAAAAGCGCCATAGCCTACGCCTTTATCTGGAATATGGCGCAGTATTTCTTTGGTGTTTGCGATGGTTGTAATAACGTCGCTGTGGTGTTCAAGACGCACTGGATACATACTGGTAAACCAACCTAAGGTTTGTGACACATCCAAGCAGGGGTCGATATTTTCTCGGCCATGGCCCTCAAGTTGAATGTGATTGACGCTACTTTCAAATGTGCTGCACAGAGCAATATTGAGGGCAGCCAGCAGCAAGTCGTTTATCTCAGTGTTTAAACCCAGATTGGCCTCTCGTAGCAGCTTAGCGGTTGTTTCTTGTTCTAACATGATGCTGTGCTGTGAGTGTGCTGAGTAAGTAGGTTGGCTGGTAAATCCTTGTTGTACTTGTTGCCAGTAATACGCCTGCTCTGGGTGAGTTGCAGGGTAGGCGGCAATGGCATCTACCCATTGACGGTAACTGGTAAGCTTGTCTGTTAGTGCTTTGCCACTCAATAAGGTTTGTAAGTCTTGGCTTAGCACGCGCCACGATACGACATCAATAATGACGTGGTGGAAGGCAAAAAACACCTGATTGCCCAGTGCAGTTTTTACTAACGCTGCTTGCCACAATGGGCCATTAAATAAATCAAAGTGGCTTTGCAGTTTGGTCAGTTCGTCAAACAATACACTGTTACTTAGCTCGGTTGCATCAAGTAATGGCACTTCAAACTCAATTGCCTCTTGGTACGCTTGTTTTATCCCGTTGCTGGTCTGAACAAAGTGACAACGTAGCATGTCATGATGTGCGCTCAGCGCTTGAATTGCTTGTGTCAGTGCATAATGTTCAATGTGCTTCGGCAAGTTAAGAGTAAATGCTTGGTTCCAATGATTTGGATCTGGTAGCGCCAAATCAAAAAACCACTGTTGGATTGGCAGTAGTGCAAACTCGCCACTTAACGCGCCTTGCTCTGTACGTAGCTCAATGGTGTCGTTACTAACATGTTGAATGAGATAAGCTTGCGCTGCGATATTTGGGGCATCAATGATGTCTTTAACCTGGAGGTTAAAACCAGCTTTACGTAGCGCAGACACAAGTTGAATACTGACAATAGAGTCGCCACCGACTCTAAAGAAGTCATCGTTGACACCCACCTGTTCTAATCCCAGTACTGACTGCCAAATACTGCATAGTTGCTTTTCTAATTCGCTGCTGGGTGCTTGATAATTGTCTTCATCCACTACGGTGGGAGTAGGCAGTTTTTTGTGATCAAGCTTACCATTGTTATTAACCGGTAATGCCGACATGATTTCAAAGTAGCTTGGGATCATATAGCTTGGTAAAACCTGAGCCAGCTCCTGCTTTACGGCAGTTAAGTCTAGTTCGCCGTTCTCCGGCACGATATAAGCGGCAAGCTGCTTGTTGCCAGCTTGCTCGAATACCACCACGGCAGCCACTTTGATTTGTGCCAATTCATTCAGTTGTGCTTCTATTTCAGAAAGCTCAATTCTAAACCCGCGGATCTTCACTTGGTGGTCATTACGGCCTAAAAACTCTAACGCCCCTGATTCAGACCAACGTGCTAAATCCCCTGTTTTATAAAGTTTATCCAGCCCAAGTTGTTTGGCCTTTTCGCTTGCAAATGGATTATCGATAAAGCGCGACGCCGTCATCTCTGGTTTATTCAGATAACCGCACGCAAGTCCGGCACCTGCGATAAATATCTCGCCTGTAGCTCCATGAGGTACAGGGTTTTGGTATTTGTCTAACAACAGTACTTGGCGATGATTGATGGCTTGACCAATGGGGACTGGACCGTCAACCTCGGCACACGGATAAAACGCAGTAAATGTGGTGCTTTCAGTTGGCCCATAACCATTAACAATCAGCTCTGGTCGAGCGCTTCTGGCAAGAATACTCTTCACTATGCTTGGAGTGATAGCTTCACCGCCTGTGATAACACAGCGCACATGGTCATAGATAGTTGGCTGTTGTAAATACAGTGAATCAAATAATGTTCGCGTTAACCAAAGCACACTTACGCTGTGCTGTTTGATTAATCTCGATAGGCTGTCAGGCTCAGCACCTTGTTGTGCACCTGCTACGACCAATTTGCAGCCGTTTATCAGCGGTGTCCAGATTTCAAACGTGGCGGCATCAAAATTTGGATTAGATAGATGAATAAATACATCGTCTTCAGAGGTATTTAGTAAGTCGGTATTTTGCACCAAAGAAACAACACCACGATGGGGTACGACCACACCTTTTGGTTCGCCCGTTGTGCCCGATGTGTAGATCACATAAGCTTCAGTGTGTGCGTTTGCATCTGTTAATACAGGTTGTGCGTCAGCGAGCACTAGGCTATCCAAACAGGTGATTTGTGGGTGAGCTTGACAACTTGAAACCAGCGCCGCAATGCGTGGGCGCAGTTCACTTTGGGTCAAGATAAGGCCGAGTTGAGTATCGCTGAGCATATATTCGATGCGCTGATCTGGGTAATCAGGGTTCAGCGGCACATATGCACATCCGGCCTTTAAAATCGCGAGCTTCGCCACAACCATATCGACAGAGCGCTGACAGAATAGCCCAACAAAGCGCTGGCTAGCACTAAGGTCTACATGATCTTTAATGTAGGCGGCAAGCCTATTCGCATTTTGTTCTAATTCTTGATATGTCAGCTGTGTTTCGTTCTCAACCAGCGCGATTCGCATCGGTGTTTTTTGTGCTTGCTGAGTAACCAATTCATGGATTGTCGCGTGCAAATAATCCGCATGCTCATCTACTTCAACCATTGGCACTCGCTCATCAGCACTTAACAAAGAAATTTGACTATGCGGCTGGTGTTCATCAGCAATCATGGCATCTAACACCAATGTCATCTGGCAGAGCAATCGCTGTGCTTTACTCGGTGCTAGCATGGTTTCGCAAAAGCTTAATTTGAGTAATAAAATGTCTTGCTGTTCAACGACACTGATGGTGAGCGGGTAGTCTACTTTCTCAATCATTTTATCGAATGACCACTTGAGTACATCTTGCCCCGCTGGCGTTGGGTAGTTTTCAAATACAAATAGACTGTTGAACAGGCGAGTATTTGGCTCCTGTAGCTGTGACAGTGAAACGCTACTGTGGCCGTTAAGCTCAGCAATTTTGTCTTTCAAAGCGCTCAGCTGGGTGGTAATACTGGCGTCTTCTTGCCATTCCAGTGCCAGTGGCAAGGTGTTGATGTATAAGCCAACACTGGCATGGATCCCATCAACCGGTAACTCACGACCAGAAACTGTCGTACCGACAATGGTTTGCTCAGCATCGCAGTAGTATTGCAATAATTTATGCCAAGCAAACTGCATCAATACATTCAATGTTAGTCCTTGTTGCTTAGCAAACGATTTAAGTTGCTGATAACGCTCTGAGGAGAGCTTTAACTCCCTTGCCGCTGCTTGTTTGATTTGTGAAGAGCCGGATTGGTCAATATTTTTGCTTAATAATCGATTGATATCATTGGGCTCAGCAAATTTTGCTTTTTGAGTCTGCCAATACGCGTCGCTAGATTTTTGGTTTTGCTGGTACAGCGCCTGCGTTTGTAGGTACGCAGTTTCTTCTTCTACTATCACCGGCTCGCCGTTAACGAGCTTGCCATAGTTTTGGTGCACGGTTTGTAACATTACCGGAAAGCTCCAACCATCGCTGATACTATGGTGCTCTGCTTTAATCAAGGTGAAGTGTGTAGCGCTGCGTTTAACGATAGCAAAGCGCATTAATCCAGGTTTAGTGAGGTCAAATGGCGTATGGCGATCATCGTGTATTAATTTATCTATACGTGCTTGTTGCTCGATTTGGCCTAATGTACTGAAGTCGTAAAAGCCAAAGTGATCTGGAGTGAACCCAGCTCCTCCTTTGATCACTTGAATAATTTCATTATCCCAGTTAAATGCGGTACGTAGTGCTGGGTAGCGCATTGAAGCCAGTATCCAAGCTTGTTGGTAAGCATCAATGTCGAGCGCTTGATGGTAATCAATCACTAATTGGACGCGATAAGCATCGTCGTTAGGCTGGGCAAGGTGATGATAAACAAAGCCTTTTTGCATGCTGTTGGCATCATAAATAGCACGGATCTCAGAGGCTCTTTTGCGCTCTGTCGCGAGGAGTTGTTCAAAGTCCTGCTCGGAAAAAACCTGCTGCGACTTAAGATAGTCAAGTAATACGGTCTTATTTGCTTTGAGGTAGTCAACCCACTGTTGGCTGAGTCCTTGTTCACCGTGGACAATCTTCAACTTGTCTACGTTGGCCCAAAGCGCAATATTATCCTTTGCAAGTGATTGGCATAAATTCAACATGGTTTATATCTCTAATTCTTGTGTTTTTTCAGACTGAGTTGAGGTGTGTTCTTGTGGTGTTTCATGTAGCTGAGATTGCAATGCGGTGAGTTGCTCCTGTGAAAGGGACTCGGCACCAAAGTCACTCGGTGTACTTACTCCACCGTGGGCTTTAGCCTCAAGCGCTACCTCAATCACTTCATGTAATGCGTGTGTTAAATGACGTGAAAATGCCTCGGTAAGATTGCCATCAAGCAAGGAATCTACCTTTATTCTCAGCAGTTCCCCTTGAACTAGTGCATTGATATCGAGAAGTAAATTTGAGCTGTTCTGAGCTGAACTTGTCTCAGTTTGTAGCTGGTTGTCTATCTGCCATAGCGCATCACTTTGCCTGCCCATTTGACCTAGGTAATTAAAACTGATGCTTGGCAATGTTAAGCTGGTGTCTTGCAGTTGTGCACAACCAAAACCAAGTCCTTTGTTCGGGATTTGGCGCAGGGCCTCTTTGACATCAATAATGGTGTCGCCCAGGGTGCGCTGTTGTGTCAGCCGTAGTGGATATAAACAGGTGAACCAACCGAGAGTTTGGTTAATGTCAACATCATCGCGCCACATTTCACGGCCATGGCTTTCAAGGGTAACGGCGTGCTGAGTTTGTCTAAATGTTTTACTCAACGCTTGGCATAATGCCGCTAGTAGTAACTCTTCACTTTGGGTATTAAACCCAGCGTTGGCGTTACGCAGTAAGTGAGTCGTAGCTTTTGCGTCTAATTCCAACCAAACTGTTGAAGGAGTGGCTGCCATAACTGGTGGATAGCTAGGCAAGTTGGTTGCTACACGTTGCCAAAATGTCATTTCTTGAGGGTGTGCCGCAGGATAAGACTGCATCATCTCAACCCATTGACGATAACTGGTACGTTTAGCGAGCAGCTCTCCACGCTCTAGCAGTGTTTGCAGATCTTGGGCAATGATCCGCCAAGAAACGGCATCTATAATTAAGTGATGCAGCGCAAAGTGAAGTAGGTCATATTCTTCACAAAATGCTTGGATATGCGTGACGTGCCAAAGCGGGCCGTGACAAATATCAAACTGACTTTGTCGTTTGTTTAGTTCGGTAACAAGTATAGGAGACTGGCCACCCAGGGTATCAAGCGCTGCCATCGTGCTAGTATCGCGATATTCTTGGCTAATATGGCCTTCAAATTCCATAAAAGTTGTGCGCAACATATCGTGTTGTTCACTCAAACTATGTAATGCTTCTTGCAGTTGAGCGTGGCTATAACCAGTTGGGATTCGAATGGCGAAGGCTTGGTTCCAGTGGTTTTCATCAGGTAATTCCTTATTGAAAAACCACTGTTGTATTGGCAGTAAATCAAAACGCCCAGTTAATAGCCCCTGTTCTTGTATGACTTCGCGTTGAGTTGCCTGCACACTGAGAATGCGTTTACTCAGCGTGTATGCTGTTGGACAGTCAAAAATATCTTTAACTTGTAGCTCAATACCTTGCTTTCGGAGTGAGGCAACGAGCTGAATTGTCAAAATTGAGTCGCCGCCGATGGCAAAAAAGTCGTCTTTGGTACTGACCTTTTCAATCCCCAGTAATGATTTAAATGCCTCGCATAGCAGGGCTTGGGTTTCATCCTCTGGCGCAACGTATTCGTTTTGGCTTGTAAGCACGGGCTCAGGCAAGGCTTTGCGGTCTAACTTACCGTTACCGGTTAGTGGAATTTCAGCCAGTTCTGTCCAAGTTTTCGGTAGCATGTAATTAGGAAGCGCTTGTGATACTTGTGCTTTGACTTGCTCAATTTGGCCGATAAATTCAGGGTTAAACTTCAAGTAAGCGGCCAGGTATGGGATGTTTTGTAAGGTGCGGTCAATAACTACAGCTTGGGCGACTTCAGGCAGTTGGTTGAGTACGCCTTCGATTTCACCAAGCTCGATGCGATAGCCTCGGATCTTCACTTGGTTGTCGTTGCGACCAATATACTCCAGTTCTCCATCCGGTAAGCGCCGTGCCAAATCGCCTGTTTTATAGAGTCTGGCACGGTTTTGTTGAACATCTTGCTCGGTTGCATATGGGTTGCTAATAAAGCGTGTTTGGGTTAACTCTTCACGGTTTAAATATCCCCGAGCTAGACCGGCTCCGCCAATATATAACTCTCCGCTTGCGCCGGGTTCGACTAATTGCAATTTGCTGTTTAATACGTAGGCTTTCATATCAGCAATCGGTCTGCCAATGTGTGACGCCTTAGAGCTAGAGTGCTGTTGCAATGCTTTATAAGTTACATGGACGGTGGTTTCTGTGATCCCATACATATTGACTAGTAGAGGCTGTTCATCGCCATAGTGATGCCACCATGGGTTGAGCATTTCAGGGTTAAGCTTGTCGCCACCAAAAATCACATATCTCAATTGGTTAAAGTTTAATTTGGCACGAAGGGCGGCGGCACTAAATTCGTAAAAGGCTGCAGGCGTTTGATTGAGTACGGTAATGTGATTGGTTGAGCAATACTGTGCAAATGCTTCAAAATCACGAATAAGGCGGTTGTCAGGAATACACAGTTGGCCGCCATACAGTAGTGCCCCCCACATTTCCCAAACACTAAAGTCGAAGGTATAGGCATGATATAAGACCCATACGTCTTGGTGGTTAAAGCCATAGTCTTTTGCGGTTGCACTAAACAACCTGGCAACATTTTCGTGGGTTTGCATTACGCCTTTTGGTTTGCCTGTCGTACCCGAGGTATAAATGATATAGACCAAATCTTTCGGCGACTGATTGATTTTTGGCGCTTCATTGCACTGTTGCTGGGGAGCAAGTGGTGTAACTAATGGACAAGTCACCTGCGCCACATGACATTTATCTTGCGCTGCCGCGTACTGCTGTTCATCGACTAGTAATAGACTTGGGTTGGTATCGCTCAAAATAAAGGTTGTTCGCTCGCTGGCATGATCAGGAGATATTGGCACATAAGCCGCACCCGCTTTAGTCACCGCGATAATTGCAATTAGCATCTCAATAGAAGGCTGCATATACAGCGCAATTAACGTATCTGCGCTAAGTGGTTGTTGATACTCAGACTGGTATTGGTCTCGTAAATACAGAGCAAGGGCATTGGCTCTGGCGTTCAGGGTTTGATAATCAATAGACTGCGTTTGGGTTCGTAGTGCAATCCGATGCGGGTGCTCGATTGCCGCTTTCTCAAACCATTGATTTAGGGTGATATCTGAGAAGAAGGTTTTATTTTCTTGGTTGCTGCGTGCCAAAATAAGCTGTTGCTCTGCCTCATCAAGTACGGGAAGTTCGGCCACATTTATATCACTTGAGTGGGTAAGTAATTCAATAAAGCGTGCTTGAATATCGGTGATCCGTGTCATGGCGACACGAGAGAACACAGATTTTGCCGCGACCACTTTGCGGCACAGGCCGCCTTCTGTTTCAAAGTGGGTAAACTCGATATCAAATTGAGAAACACCAGGCTCAATAGATACGCCTTTAACGAGAGTGTTACCTGTCGCACCTAGAGTCAGTTCATACCCCTGACGACCAATCATCAACGGGGTGATCCCCGGACGAATACCATTGCTTTTTAGTCTGGCTAAGTAGTTACAGGTGACATTAATATGTTTTGCAGCGTCTTTATTGCTGTTACCAGAGAGTAATAACTGCGTCAGCTGGTTACTGACTTCATTGATAAGCGACGCGCCACTGTATTGCTCAATATCGCAAATAGAAACCGTTTCCACGTCAGAGTAGTGACCCAAAATTGCTCGCGTTTTTCGGGTACGACGAGCCATTGGAATACCAATGGTTAAGTCGGTTTGTCCGGTAGTATGAAATAAAGTCAAAAAGACACTGGCGAGCACCACGCTAAAGCTGGTCACGCCAGCTTGAGCGGCGGCCTGCTTTACTTGTTTCAATGCCTGCGGATTTTCTTCGCGAAAGGCAATACCGTCGTAATGGTGTTTGAGTGCCTCGGTATTACTTTGATAAAAGTCGATTGGATAGAGCGCTTGGTTTTCTGATTTGCTGTCGCGGGATGGCTTCTTTTCAAACATCACGTTGTAATCAAGTGGTGCAAGGTTAAGCTCCGTGTTATCAAGCACCGCCTCAATACAAGCGAGTAAGTCACTCATGAGCACTTGCAGCGCCCACTGGTCACAATTGATGTGATGACCTTTAATGATCAGTAACAGTCTAGTGTCAGATCCACAAACATAAAACTGAAAGGTTTCTTTTTCGATATTGATAGCCTGTTCAATTATTGTCTTAGCGGTGTCAGCATCAGTGTGTGAAATGAATTCTGGCGCAATATCAAGTAATAAAGGTGGCGTGGTGAGTAACTCCAGTTGCGGCTCATTTTTTGTGTCATTGATGCAGCTTGACAAGATAGGGTGGCGTAAAAATAAAAGATCGAGAGCTTGTTGTAATACCGGCTTGTTAAGCTCGCCGGTAAATGTCACGGCACAAGCGATATTATAAACCGGGTTGGCCAAATCAAGTTGTTGCGCTTGCCATACGTGAAGCTGTCTTGTTGAAAGAGGCTTGAAGTTGGCGTTAATAGACAGTGAGTTCATTACGTTATCCTTTTTTCGCTCTAACACAGCGGCTTTTGCCAATTTACTTTGTGGTATTTGGTTTGTTGTATGCGGGTTAGATGCCGTGTTACTGCACGGGTGATCACCTCACATGCAAGCGTTGGATGAGGTTGTAAATACATGTGATCGCCCACAACATGATGGTGCTGAAAATGGTTCTCACAGTAGGGATACCAAGCGCGATAAGACTCGGGGCTTACTAAATGATCCTGTGTTGCCAAAATAAGCTCTACAGGCATGGTAAGGGTAATATCTGTGCTTACGGTTTGCTCGGCGAGGGTAAAATCATCCTTAAACATACCTGTGATTACGGTTTCCACTTCTTGGCTTAGGCGGTGCGCTGGCAGCATATCAAGCTGATACAAAGTAGCGAGTAGGTCGCTATCACTCAGTTTCGCGTACTGTGTCACTGATGGAATACAAGGAGCACGACAGGCTGATAGACACACTAAATCTGGGGTTGCCAAGGCATGTTTACGGAGGTGATCAGCGAGCTTATACGCCACCATGCCACCGAGGCTATGACCAAAGAATACGCAAAGCCGCTCACTGCGTGACTGAATTTGCATATTTCTACTTAAGTGATCAAGTACTTCTTGCCAATCCTGCTGAGATTGTACCCCTGCTTTAGTACCGCGACCGGGTAAGTCGATACCGTGCAGCTGCCAATGGTCAGGTAAATATTGTGCCCACTTTCGAAAAAACAGTGATGAGCCGCCAGCGTGATGAAAGCAATAGAGATCAACTGGCATCATAGCTTGAGCTCCAACGTAGGGGTAAATGCTATCGACTGGCCGGTTAGCATGGTGTTGGTTCTCATAAAGTTGACAAGGTATTCAACGAGATCTTGATGGCTAAACACCGCAGGGCGGGCCCCAAGTACACCGCCTTTAAGATTGCGCTTTTGCATTCTTGCGGCTTTGCTATCAGTTGCAAGCAATGGGAGCACAAAACTATTTACCGCAAGCTTACTGCCTTGATACTCTCGAGCGAGTGTCATCATCAGCGCATTATGGGCGTGATTACAGACACTAGCAGTGGCTTCTAATTCGTAATTTAGCGTGTCTGATTGGGTCAAAAACACCAGATTACCACCACTCATCCGTAAGCTATCGGCGATTACTCTAAGCACAACAAAGGCATTTTCCAGCCGAGCTATCACTTGCTCACCGACGCTGATGTCTTCAAGCAACTTGCTCTCATCGAGGCGATTGGCACAATGTAACACCATCACTTCTTGTTGTTTGTTGTGGGTTTCAAACCAGTCTAATAGTACTGCGGTGTCAGATGTACTGAGCGGCGCATCTAAAGATAGATATGTAGCTTCTGGGTTTTGTGCAACAACCAAAGGGCTGGCATTAATCAGCAGTATCGGGTGTTTTTGTGATAATAAATGGGCAATAAAGTGGTTATCAAACTCACCAGTTGGATAGAGCAAAATAAACGCTTGAGCATTCATACCGCAAGCCCTCCGTCTAGCCGGAGGACATTTCCAGTTTGATAATTTGACGCACTTGAAGCGAGATAAAGCGTGGCATCCGCGATTTCCTTTACGCTCCCAACGCGGCCAAGGGCGGTGTGTTTTAACACCGGGTTGATAATACTGGCAGGAATATCATCAATCATATCGGTGGCGATAAAGGTTGGCGCGAGGGCATTACAATAAATGCCACAGTGCCCATATTGGCGAGCAATTGTCCGAGTTAACCCAATGATTGCGCCTTTTGAAGTGGCGTAGTTGGCTTGTCCTTCACGGCCGCTGATCCCGCTTTGCGACACCATGTTGATAATTTTGCCAGCGCTTTGTTTTGTCATTACAGGCAACACGGCCTGGCAGCACTGTAACGTGCCTTTAAAGTTTATGTCTAACACGTCGTGAAATGCGTCGTAAGACATTTGCGAAAACAAACTATCTTGGGTGACGCCAGCATTATTCACCAGCACGTCGACTCGACCTGTGTCGTTAACTGCTCGGCGAATAGCTGCATTTACAAATTCACAATCAATAATATTGCCACTTTGCTGGACAAAGCGAGCTTCATACTCAGGCTGATGTAATTCTGTAATCGGGGTTTGTGTGCGGCAAAGACCGTATACGCGAGCACCCCCTTGTAAAAAGGCCAGTGCAATGCCTTTGCCTATCCCTTTGGATACGCCAGTTACTACGACTGTTTTTCCAGTAAACACAAGCTAATTCCTTAATCCGTGTAAACAATGGTGAGTTCGGCTTTGGCGACCAACTCATCTTCAACATGTGCCTGCGCTTTGAATCGAGCCAGCGCGCCAAACTCGGTCTCTAATTTCGCAGTCACTTTTATGATCTCGCCCGGGCGTACAGGGCGGTTAAACTTAGCCTTCTCAATTGAAGACAGCATGCCTCCTGTATGGGAATTGTTGCAGCAAAGGCCACTTATTTGCGCCATGGTTTCAATAATGAGTACCCCAGGGAAAATAGGCTCATCGGGAAAGTGCCCTTGAAGCCCCGGCTCGTTATGTGAGATAAACTTAAGCCCAACAATCATCTCACCTGGTGAGTGTTCAATGATCTTGTCGGCGAATTTAAATGGTGCCTGATGTGGCAAGTTGTCGGTGATCATGATTTTTCATCTCCCCAGTCAAAGCAAAAGTAAACAATGAGAAAAAACACCACGCTGGTGACACCTAAAATAATCAATTGTCGACTGACAGCCACAAGCTCAACACCTTGGTTGGCTACTAAGCGCAGGGCATCCAAAAAAGCAGTAGTGGGCAGGAGCGACACAATTTCCCGTAACACAGTAGGGAAGTTGACGGTGTCGAAGTAAATGCCTGATAAAAACATCAATGGAAAATAAAGTAGGTTGGCAATACCAGAAGATACTTCGACGCGTTGGCTGCGTGCGCCAACTAAAACACCGAGCATACAGATACAAAATGAGCCTAACGCCATGACTAAAATGATGTCGACAACATTGCCCTGTAGCGTGTAGCCAAATAAAAAGTGAAATGCCACAAACAAGATAGCCATTTGAAATACCAGCAAGAACAAACGTGCAAGCACGATCCCAATAATGTAATCGCGACGCTTAAAAGGGGAGAGGCGAAGGCGTTTGAAAAAGCCGTTCTGCCTATCAGATACTAGGCTATTGGCAATCGATACTAGTGCCAGACCCAGAACCTGCAAAACGATGATCCCAGGGATCAACCAATCTGTATAACGGTAGCCTTTGACGCTAACCACATTACTTTGCATCACTTGACCGTTAGCTTGCTCTTTTAGGCGCAATAAATAATTACGTGCCATTAATGACTCATCGGAGTTATGGGTAGAAAACATCGCATTTGGTGCGAGATATACTTCAGGGCTTATCTCATTTTGCAATTTACGCAACACGGATCCAGGAGAGCTAATCACTTCAGCCAATTGTGCCGATGCAAAACTGTCTTCGAGTACAATTGAGTCCGTTTGCGACAGGCGGGTAACGGTGATCAGTGGGTCTTCCTCCATGGCTTTTAACCACTTTTGTTCAATTTGTTCACCATGTATTACGACCACATTCATTGGTGACATTTTTGGTCCGCCAGAGAAGGCCTGAATGAGCAATAAAGCGATGAAAATAGGCAGGCCGAACGTCCATAGCAATACCGCTTTATCACGGAAGAAAGGCCGAATATTGACCATCATTAATTGCCAAAAAGGATATAGCTTTGTTTGACTTGGCTGCGTTTGGTTTAACTTAGTCTGACTTAACTCAGGCATAGCTTTGCGCCTCCATTGTGGAACCTGTAAGTTTTAAAAATACGTCGTTGAGCGTGGCTTTTCTGGGCTCTTTGAGCACTGGTGTTTTAAAGGTGCGATTAATGATGGCGCTTGGTGTACCTGACTCAATAATTTGTCCTGAGTTGATAATGGCCAAGTTGTCGCATAAAAACTCAGCTTCATCCATGTAATGGGTGGTTAACATCACGCAGGTTCCTGCTGCTTTAAGATCTTTGATGATATGCCAAAACTCTTGGCGGCTGGTGGGGTCAAGTCCTGTGGTTGGTTCATCTAAAAACACCAGTTTTGGGTTACCCACAACAGCCATGGCGAGAAATACTCGTTGCTTTTGCCCGCCGCTGAGCTCGCTCAGCCAAGCATCTTTTTTCTCGCTCAAATTGAAGCGCGCTAACAGAGTGTCAATTGGTGTGTAACTTGGGTAAAAGCTAGCAAATAACTCAACGCATTCTTTTACTTTGAGCTTTTCGTAGAGGTTATTGTGCTGCATCACACCACCCATCAGGCCGCGTAATTTCGTTTCATCCTGCTTCCAATTGAGGCCAAACAAGGTCACCTCACCAGCGGTGGCACTGCGTAGCCCTTGAAGTATTTCCAGCGTGGTTGTTTTACCTGCGCCATTGGGGCCAAGCAGTCCAAAGCATTCTCCTTCGCTCACGCTGAACGACACATCGTCTACAGCGACTTTGCGTGTTCTTTTATAGACCTTCCTTAAGTTTTTCACTTCAATCACGGTTGTCATCTTATTTCCTTACTGTTCGTAAAATACATCCCGTCATACTTCCCGCGAGATTAACGCTCAGGAGAAGGGTTTGATCTAACTCGGTATTATTCGTTGGTGTATTTAGCGCGTGCATTAAAGCTTGCACCGCTAACTCAGTACTATGTCGTGGTACGCATTGAGGTTGATACTTGATAAGTTGCGCTTGTGGTAAATGACAATCTAAGCTGGCTGCGATTGCACCAAAGGCGCTGTCGTGATGGGCACTTAACACGATATTGCCGACTCGACTCAGTTTCCTAGCGTGAGCTTTCAGCAGCTTATCTAGTGAATTAGGCTGTTGTGTATCATTGATTTGAATAAACTCGATTATTTCAGCAAGGGGTTGGTAACCTGCAGGCAATACTGCGCTGGTGGCAAGTAGTGCTGCGCTAGCAAAATGGCCAATATCCGCATTGAACTGATGGGCAGCCCACACTTGCTTTGACAGTGCTGTGTCATCTTGTGACCCACATACCATTGCGTAACGGCTACGGCCTTCACGCATATCAAGCGTTGCACTCCATAAAGCATGTAAAAAATCGTTACCTAAGTCACTCACGCACGTAGCGGAGTTTTTGAAACCAAACCCCAAAGCTAGCTGCCCCAAAGTGGCATTGACGACTGTGTTTGGAAAATGCGTGCTTTTAAGCTCTGCAATACCTTCACAGAACGACGCTAAGTTTTTATTGAGTGTTTCTGACGAGCCTATGGGGTTAGCGTAGTACGCGGCGAACTCGGCAAGTGGTAATTGAGTTAGGTCAAGTTCACTGTCTTGCAATGCAAACTGGCAGGCGCCCAAGGCAAATTGGGTTACATTTGGCGTACGACGCTGAAATAGCGATGGGAATTGCTTTTTCAAGTTAAACTCACTAAAGCCATCGGTTTTGTTTTCTCTGGCGAGGTAGACTTTTTCATCACAGAGGCTGGTGGCGGTTAGTAAATAAACTGGTTGTAGCGATTGACTGGGTATGGGCTTTTCTTGGTGACTAAGCAGCATGCTAGTGTTATGACCACCAAATGCTGAGTTAGTCACGGCAAAGACGTCAACAACGTGAGGTCTTGGCTGGTTAGTGACTAATTGATATTCTTTGCAGCATGGTCTAACTGAATCAACCCCAAGTGTTGCGGGTAATAGTCCGTCATCTTGGCTAACAAGTGTTGAGATAAGCTCTACCGCACCGGCTGCGCCTAGAGTATGGCCAAAATAAGACTTGCTGCTGGAAACCCATGTTTTTTGCATTGCCTGAGTGCCAATTGCCGTCTGAATGCCATTGAGCTCTGCGCCATCGTTTGCAGGAGTACCGGTACCATGACTATTGACGTATTCAATATTGCTGGCTGTAACAGGCGCAAAAGAGAGTGTTTGTAATAGCGCTCGGCGCACACCGTCGCCTTCAGGGTTGGGAGCGGTGGCGTGGTGCGCATCTAAACTAGAACCTGTAGCCAGCAATTGATAGCGTGCCGCCCCCCCGCGTTTGTTGATATGTTGTGCTGACTCGAAGACTAAGAAACCAGCGCCTTCACCAAGGCTCAAGCCCATTTTTTCACTGTACGGGGCACAAGGTTCAGGACTCAGTGATTGCACCGATTGAAAGCCACCATAGACCAGCTCACTTAGCGCGTCGGCGCCACCTGCAATCACTACATCAGCTTGGTCGTTCTCAATAAGTTGTTTGGCAAAAGCTATGGCGCTGCTGCTTGCTGTACAGGCCGAGGTAAACGTCATTATCGGCCCCTGAATACCAAAGTGACGGCTTACATCAGTTGCTATCTGATGTGGAGGGTAAAACTTAAATCCTTTTTGATGTTTACCTTTTATGCTCTCTATTAATGAAAACATGCCACAGTTAGCATTACCTAAAATAAAAGCAACCCTAGTGTTGTCGACCTCGCCTAATACTAAATCTGCATGTGTTAGTGCTTCTTCTACAGCATGGATGGCATACTGACTTGCCAGATCCATTTCATAATTATCCGCAACATATGCTTCAAAATTGACGGCGAGCGCTCCCACATTATGTGCAAGCCCCTGAGTGTCAAAACGGTGAATACGGCCGATCCCCGTACGGTTTTGTTTGATGCAAGTCAGCATCGCTTGGCGATTTTCGCCAGCAGCACAGAGTACGCCATATCCAGTGATGAAAGTTTCTTGTTTATTATTCATGTACGCTTTCCTGTAGTGCCGAGAGGGTGATTTTGCCGAGTTCGTTTTCAGGAAACTGCGCGAGAAAATGAACTTGTGGCGTGGGTAAGTCTTTAAACCAACTCCTAATATCTTGAAGTGCTGGTGTGTGTGACAATCCTTCGACAAAGGCGACTAGCTCGCCTCCTTTATTGTTATTACTATCTTCAATAAAAAAGACCTTGTGGCGCAGCCCGGCAAAATGCTCCGTGAGGACTTTTTCGATACTTTGTAATGAGAAACGCTTACCGGCATATTTAAAAATCTGATCAGCTCGACCCGCGTGAGAAAACTGTTGGTGGCTGCTAAAGACCAGTTTGTCTTTGAGTTCAAATGCTTCACAATCAACCACTAAAAATGGGGAGCGGAGCATCGTTTTTTGCTCAGCATTTTGATAGATGTCGACGACACTAAATTTGGTAAATAAGGTTTCGTTACAAGCAAGTGGCCGATACCCAATACCGCCAGTTTCAGTACTTCCTAGTACCTCAAAAGCACGGATTGATAACGCTTTTTGCTCAGTCAATTGAGTTAGCTTTTGCTCCTTCTCACCTTTGAAGGGGGCACCAGAGCTAATCAAGTAATGGTGTTGGTAACTGATTTGATCTGCAACAAAATCAAACATGGTTGGTGTTAATATCACGGCAATATGCTTGTTTTTGATAGGTTGTAAGTCCGGTGTCGATCCCAGCTCATAGCAAACAGGCTTACCAAGCTGGAGTGGGAGCATAAATGCCCAAATAAACCCAAACATATGGCGAATATCGACACACGCACAAAAGTAATCGACGTCGCCAAAGCCAAAGGTATCGGCAAAGGTAACAGCCTCAGCATGAAGAGAAGCGATGGACTTTTGCCAAATTTGCGGTTTACCAGTACTACCCGAGGTTTCAAAGCCAATGGTTTTATCGCTATATTGTTGTAAGAATTGGGTAATGGAGCCTGGTTGTACTACCTCATGTTGAGGTGTGATGACTAAGTCTTTCCAACTAAAAGCATCTTGTGAGGTTGTAGCGGTGGCACAGAGTACAGGTGTGATGTTATGTGCAAGTAAGATCATCACACTTTTAATAATATCGCATGGTGCACTATCTTTTATTACTCTTACTGTGCCGGTAATCTCAGTATCTTTGCTTGCCTGAATAAGTGTTAATAGTGCCTGTTCACCTAGTGCGGAATGTTGATCTGTCCAAGTATCTAACAGGCTAGCGTGCTTTTGCTGTGTAAGCTTGGTGATGATTTGTTCTGCTAGTGTGTTCAGAGTAACAGTGCTCAATTCGCCCAAGTCACTGAGCTTGAATGCTTTCTTACATGCTGCGGATAACTGCATGAGGTCGACCGAATCGAGAAATAGTGGCGCCTCTAGCAAGTTGGCATCATCATCTAATAGGTTTAATTGTTCTATATCTACTTCTAACTCAGCTTCAATCAGCTGTATGAGTGTTGAACGAATGGCACTGTTTGTTTGCATGGTGTCCTTCCAAGCGAAATGGTTACTAGTAGATCAACAAGCTTCGGCAGTCGCTTTAGCTGCAACTTGCTCGTGCACAAATTGAGCTAATGTAGCGACATTTTTCATTTTTTCCTGAATGGTTTGTTCTGGGTAATCTTTAAACTTGAGGCTGTATTGCTTCTCAATCGATACCACAAGGTCTAGCACTTCAATGCTATCTAAATCTAAGCCATCACCGATAAGCGGGGCGTCATCCTCGATTTCTTCAATGCTGTCTACTACTTCCAAATTATCAACAATGATATCTTGCTTAATAAATTGTGTTATTGACTCTAAGTTGCTCATTTTTATATCCTTTTTGATTTTTGTGCGGTGTGTGTTAAGCGACTCTTTGAGAGTTTTGGAGCAACAGCAACCTGTGGCTGACGTATTCACACGTCAGCCAAGTAAGTCTGTCAGCTCAAAAAACGGCTCAGAGAGGTTTATTGCTCGTTAAAAAGGGCATTAACCATGTTGTTGATTTCAGCATCCATCGGTCTGTCTTCGATTACAGGCTGGAAGTTGCTGCTAATTTCGTCGAAAAACTCACGAGAAAGCTGGTTGAGTTTTTCCGCTTTCGCATCTTTTCCATCAACATAAAATGCCTGTCTGATTGCCATTGCCTGAATGGCAATAACTGGCTTGATAAGGTCGGTAATACGGCGCAGATCTCGTGCAGCAATGGTTCCCATGCTCACAATATCTTGGTTTAGTGCTTCTGTTGTGCGTGAAAATACTGACATTGGGCCTGCATTTTTTAGCGCTTCAGCAACAAGCGAAGAGGAGGTGATTTGCATTGCCTTGAAGCCGTGATGTACCCATGCTTTGTCGCCTAAGTCATCGCGGGCCACTAAGTTGTTAGAAATGCCGCCATTTAGACGATCGTCAACTAAAATGCCCAGCTCGCGCTCAAGTAATGCCCCCATGTTTGCAACCAGTGGCTTTAAGGTATCGCATACCGCTGCAACGTGGCCGCCGTAAAAATGTCCGGCATTGAGGATAAGGTCATTTTCATCATCAAAAAGTGGGTTGTCATTTACTGAGTTGATCTCTGTGGTGAGAATTTGTGAGGCCCACATTTGCGCGTCAATTAATGGCCCCAATACTTGTGGTGAGCAACGAATTGAGTAGCTATCTTGTAGTCTGAAAGTTTCCTGTTTACCAAACTCGATATTGTCGTCGGTACGATTTCTGCGCCCTAAACGTTGATCAACATTGGTTAGGCGCTCGAGTATTTTTGCGGCACAAATTTGTTGGCCACGGTGTGGTTTTAATTCGTGTACACGTTTATGGAACGGAGAAGCACGACCTTCTATCAGTTCTACATACAGGGCAATTAGCTTACAGCTAAGGTCAATTGCACGCTGAATGTCTTTGAGTGCATTGGTTGCGATGGCTGACATCACAGAGGTGCCATTCATAATTGCAAGGCCTTCCTTAGGCTTGAGTTTATAAGGCGTTATATTGAGTTCTTCCAACACCTCAGCGGTATCACGAATTTGTCCTTGATAATAGACTTTGCGCTTGCCGCCAAGTGCAGCACCGATATATGAAAGTGGTGTTAAGTCGCCGCTAGCACCAACAGAACCCATTGCAGGAATCGCAGGAATAATACGGTTGTTTAAAAAGGTTTCCATTTGAGATAGCAGTGCCCAGCTTACTCCTGAAAACCCTTTGGCATTACAATTCATGCGAATTAACAATGTGGCCGCACAGTCAGATTCTGACAGATAATCGCCTACACCACAGCCATGATAAGCGATAAGGTTTTGTTGCAACTCTTCGGAAAGTGAAGTTGAAATTCGGTTGCTTGCTGAGTTACCGAAACCAGTTGTTACACCATAAATGTCTTCTTGATTGGTTAGTTTGTTATCAAGGTATTGACGATTCTGATCGATTCTTGCCTTAAGTGCTAACTCATCTAGTTTAACTTTAGAAGTTGGTTGACCTGCATACTCTTGTACTGACTCTAGAGAAAGTGATTGATCTTGCGAGATAAAAACAATACTACCGAGCTGCTTCTCGACCTGAATTGTTTCCTTTTCTGTGTTGTACTGGTTCATGACTTTCCTACTCTGACTAAAATAATGATTCTGATTGTGTTGTGCACAATGTTTATTTTTGCTGTAACTGACATACCTATGAATGTGAGTTACACCCTGTTATAGGCGAGTACTACTTAACCAACGTCCCGTGAGTTCTAAACCTGTTTATATGTTCAATTCTATCGCGATACTATTGTCACTATTTTTGTTACATAATTATTTTGTTTGTAAATAAAAATTATTAAATGTGATTTTTTGATTGTTGTGTTTTAAGAATGGCGGCTAGGTTAAGTCTGAGATTTTGGGGTGTCAACACTGAAAATTTGCCATTTTAATGTTAATTAAACCTAACATTAAGATAATTGAAATGTTAAGTTTTGGTGGCAGGGAAGAGTTGTTAATCACTATTTTATATCTTAATGAGATATAAAGAATTAATTTATTATTAAAGTGAATGCTCTATTTTTTGAAGGGGTAAAAAGTTTAATAAAACTGACTTATGACAAATGTCACTATTTTCAATGGTCGGATGAGGGAATAGATAAAATTGATGAAAGTGGTCAAAAAAGTGAATTTTTTATGGATGTAGAGTCCCGTAAAAAGGTATGATTTATTCTGTGATTATTGAGGTTGCATGGATTGAAGTTATACCGCGCTGAGAAGCGTACCCGTATCCAGCAACCAAAAGCGTTAGACTTTTTTAATACTCTAGTACCGTACTTATTAGACCAGCTTCTCCAACCACTAAAAGGTATGAGCGATCTAAAGAGGCGTTACATAGACTCAGTACTTTGTCGCCCATCATTATATCTTCGTTACAGTCATTGACTTGATACCAACCAGTTACTTCACCTTTTGTTACTTCCACTTCCTGCTCATTTATGCTCAGCTTCATTGATGATGTGGCTAAGATACGAACGGTAAATTGATTATCATGATCCTCTTTAGATTTGCGTACTAGTTGGATATCCAAAGTTTCATTAGCCTGCTGCATGACTACAAAATGATAATCTTTGTTATTGCTTACTTTGACCTTCTTTTGTTCTATCATTCCCAGCTTATTAATAGACTCGGCATAGAAGCTAATTTCTCTATTAACATTGTGCTCATGTGTAATGCGGGTCGGCGCAGAGTTGGAGGGTAAGACTTTGACTCGATATTTTTCATCTGCGGCATTACGCTCATCGCCATCTAATTTTGTATTAGCAAGGTGGAATGCAATTTCATAATCGGTGGCATTCACTAAATTGTATTCATTCTTGTATAGATCAGAACCAAAGTTGGCAGTCTCAATATCTTCTGATGAACAGGCAACAGCTAAAATACTAAGTGTAGTAATAGCAAGCGGGCGAAAATTCATTATTGATCTCCTTAATCAATGTGTTGAATTACGAACTTAATCAGATTGCGAAGAAAGAATATAAGATGGCCAAATGAAACGTTGCTTAATGATGTTCGGAATATGTTAAAAACTGTAAGTAGAAAGACTTTGTAACAAAAAGTGGTACGTTGTATTTGCGAGATACGCTTTTAACTCAGTGATTATTATTGAGATTTGTTATATGTTAGATTTTTAATTTGCTACAAATTTAAACAAAATAATAAATTCCAAATTTTTAATGGAATAAAAGGTAACATGATAGAAATTAATAATATTGATAAGTATTTTTCTAAAAATGCTTTATTTAAAAACTACTCTCAGAAATTTACTCATGATAAAACCTGCCTGTCTGCGCCTAATGGTATTGGTAAAACAACATTGTTATGTATGATTGCAGGAGTAGACATTGCGTTCAGCGGACAGATCTTGTTGCAAAATAAAGAAGTGAAAAAACGACAAAACTGTGTCGCGTTAGCTTCGGATAATATTCCTTATCCTAGTTTCTTACCTGCTAAAGAGTTACTAAATCTCACGTCGACAGCATGGCAATGTGACTTTCCAGCCGAGCTTATTCACGACTTTCAATTTGACCCATTTTTAAACACGCGTTACGAAGACCTATCCTCTGGTAACAAAAAGAAGCTTCAGCTTATAAATGCGTTGATGCGTAATACACCTTATCTACTATTGGATGAACCCACGGCAGCTTTGGATGCAGCAGGTTGCGAATATATCGTCGAAGTGGTCAGCAATTATGAAGGCATGGTGCTGATGACAAGTCACGAACCAGAGCCATTTCTACAAGTAGGTTTTCACTGCGTGCCGCTAATTCCAAAACCGAGCAACTGATATGCTTTATTATTACCGTTACAGAAAAGCATCTTTTGTTTTATCTCTCCAAGGGATTGGCCAACAGATACAACAATTTGGTCTTATGATTGCGGCGCTGTTCCAAATCTATTTACTAGGCTTTATTGCGATATTATTTATGGGGATAGGTAAAATAGTTGAAAGCGATAGTCCCGCGACACAGGTGCAAATTGCGTGGGGATTACTTGCAGCGCAGAGCTTTATTTTGTTGGTATTTCGAGATGCCGTGCTGGACTCGACACATCGTCGCTATCATCACACCATATTGACCCAAACGATTCATCAAAAGCTAGCCGATGGCGTATCTCTACTTATTGTTCATCCTTTATTATTGATGAGTTTGATTATTTGTTATTCGATGGGACTTGAGAAACTGACACAAGCATGGCAGCTAATATTGTTTGTCGTAACGCAGTTTTTTGTCGCACTTTGTTTTATTTATCGTCCGCTTGGTACTGGAAGTGGGTTGTTACTTGCGGCGGCCATAGCGCTATATGCGACTAACATTACGTGGTATTTGGTTGCTTTAAACCTAATTATACTGGGATGTTCAACGCTGCTGCCACGCACACTCTTGAGGTCAATATCCGTTACGGGGTTAGCGACATTTTGGCTAAGTTTTGCCTATAACCACTACTTTGTGCTGCTTTGGCGGATTGTGTTGAGTGCTCTGGTGCTGTGGTTTGGTGTAATTTTAGAAACTGAACGTCCAGATTTAGTTGCCAATTATGTGCCGGGGCTTGTGACTTTAATTTTATTGTGGTGGTCGAGCCTGGCTATCGATCTAAAACCTGAGATATACGGTCGTGTGTCATATTGGTTGAGTCTCGATAAACTGCAATCGGCTAAGCAGAGCGTTTGGATAATTGTCCTGACGGCAGCCATTGGCTTTTCCGTACCGGTTTATATTTTGTTAGGGATGACTGTAGTCAGTTTATTGCCTTACGTTTTTCTACCACTTTTGGTTTTAAGTGCATTAAAAGGTCCACAACATTTAGCCATGACTTGGCTCAGTACTTTAGTACTTAGCTATACAGCGTTTGTGCTTTTTTAATACCAATTTTCTTAATTAAGTGGTCTATTTTGAGGCGAGAAAATCTTGTCGATAACACCGCTTCCGCGTCCTGCTCACGCCGAGGTACCTACGTCCTGTAGGCAAGGCAAAATTTTGCTATTTAGTTGTTCTAAATAAGAAATTTTTAACGCTGTTAGCGTCAGGTTTACTCCTTTAAATTGAGTATGTATTAAGTCAAATTGGTATAATACCAACTGCTAATTTGCAGCTTCAGAAAGGCGAGTCAGTTTTTTGATATCGCCTTCGATACTCTCCATTTTCGCGATGAGCAGATTGCCAAGGGCGTCGATATCGTAGTGCCAGATCAGGTGGCCTACTTTTTTAAGTGTAGGCTGTTGCGCTGGCATCAATGTGAGTTGCCAAATGTAGTCCTCTTTTGACCAAGCAGATTGCCAATAGATGTCGTTGTCACGAATTCTTAAGTTACTAAATTGATTAGTTTGTTTTTGACTTAGCGAGTATTTATTTATTGCTTCTGAGTCGCTTTCGAAGAGCGTCTCGTACTCAAGCAGTAGGGGCTGTTGTAGCACAAACCAAGTTTGTCTTGTGGGGTGATAAAAGACAAAATCCGCTGCGCTTTGATGGCTACTGATAAGCGCCCCAGACAAACTGTATTGATTTAAAGTTTCACCGTCATAAGCCCATAGTGTCTGTTCATCAATCCAGCCCATGCTTTTGACAGGCTGACTCAGTTGAGAGTCGAACTGGGTGAGTGGACGTTTTCGGTCGTATATCACTAAATCGTTATCACGGTTTGAGGCCAAATAGTTTAGCTCTGGGCTCCATACTAAAAAGCCAACGTACTCATGTCCCTGATGAAAAGAAAGCTGGCTGATTTTATCATCGCGATAAAGATACACCTCGCATACGCCGCTGCGCCTAGACATAAATGCGGTTTCCCCCAAGCTGTTTGTCAGTGGCAGGTAATCGATGCTTGAGCTTGAAAATAAAGGGAGGTTGTCTCGGTCTTTAATATTAACTTGGAAGCTTTCTAATGCGGCAAAAATATCCCCATGTTGATCGCTTGAAAAGCTTGTATAAAGGCCAATCTCCGTTTCTTTTATCGCTTGAATGTCACCGTCTCTAAAGTGTCGTGACAGGCTACCATATTGACTCGCAATCACGGCTTGATGATAAATATCAAATGCCACGGAAGTCACAGGGGTTTGCCATTTTATATGAACCGTGCCATCGAGTGTTTGAAGTCTTGCCAGCCTCTGTTTATTTTGCACTAAATAATAGGTTTTGCCTCCCCAACCTCGAATTGCCATTTTTAACTGCTCATTGGCTGCCAAAGCGAGTGGCAGTTTGACCATTTGATGGGACTCTAGCCGGTAAAGGTGCGCTGCTTTGGCATTGTATTGGCCGAACGTTAAAATAAGTTCCTTATCATTTTTCCAAACAGGTTTAGTACCAACCTGGCAGGGGATAATTTGAGAGCTGTGGAAAAATTGCCCCGCAGCAGTCATCACGTGAAGTTGACAGCCTCTACCTTGATATTGCCAGAACGCCAGCTTATCTGAGTCGGGGCTCCAACTTGGAAAACTAATACGAGAGTCGAAATGATGTGCATTTAATTGATAACCTTGCTTGTTGGCAATCACAAGGTGAGTAAAATCTTTAATGTAGGCGATGAGATCTTGGCTTTGGTGTGCATCAACGTCAAATTCAAGGCCTAGATCATGGCTAAGGCTCGAGGTTTCGTAGCGTGATGGTGTTTTTTCAGTCGGTGTTTGATTAAAAAAGGCGATTGCGCCAAAGCATAACACTGCCATAACGACGGCGCTAAAAGAGAAAAAACGGGACTTGGTTATTGTTTTTACGGGTTTTATCGTATGCTGAGACACCTTATCATGGCTTGTAAGTGGCGCGATAAAGCGATAACCCCGTTTGGGGATAGTTTTGATATAAATCGGATTTTTAGGGTCATCCCCAAGCACTTTTCGCAGTTTAGTCAGTAGCTGATAAAGGCTATTAGGTTCGACAACCGCGTGTTGCCATAGCTTCTCAGTAAGCCAATATTTCTCTAGTACTTCGTTATGATGCTCAATAAAAAGTGCGAGTAACCTTGCCATTTGTGGTTCAAGTTTTACGGTTTCTTGGCTTTGCCTATGTGTTAGGCAGTCTTGCTGGAGATCAAACTGCCAATGTCCAAAACAAACCATCTCTACTTCCTGTGCCTGCACGCTGAGTACCAATTTCAATAATCAAAGCCAATTGTTCCTATAACGTTAGCGTTTCTTAAGATTAAGTCAATGTTTATAAAGGTTAAGTCAGCTTTCTTCAGAAAAAGTTAAGAACTTTTTACGGCAAAGTTTGTTGCAATAGCAGGCATAACTCTGAGGAAAGTATGTATGAATAAAAGCAATAAATTTTGGCTTGGTTTAAGTTATCCCATGATGGCAGGAGCTGTACTTGCGGACCCTATTGTGATTGATGGTAAGTTAAATGAAGCGCAGTGGGGCTCTGCTACGCACTTTGAACAATTTGTTCAGGTTGTGCCTGTAACTTTGGCATCTGCCAATGACAAAATTACAGCAAAAGCCTTTGCAACCACCGACGGTGTTTATATTGGTATTAAAAACTTCCAGCATAAAGCCGAGCGTAAGCGACAATTCAATATCCATGACCGCTTTATGCAAGCTGACTTCAATCGGGTAGTTGTGGACTTTTCAGGGGACGGCAGCAGCGCATATCAATTCTCGGTGACATTAGGTGGCGGATCGCAAGATGGTGTTGTAACTCCGAGCTTAAACGTGGATTACGATTGGGATGGGGATTGGCACTATGCCAATCACATTGACCATACGTATTGGACCACAGAATTACTGATCCCTTGGCATACTGTATCGTTTCAACCGGGAGATGAGCAGGGGCTTAAAAACATTGGGGTTTCGGTACAGTTGTATGAGCTTAAAAGTAATTTTATCTATGCAAACCATGAGGATACAACAGCAAATAACGACTTTTTCTTGTCTATGCCAAAGATCGCAGCACACATTCCCGCGCATTCTCAATTGGCATTTGTGCCTTATTTTGCGCATCAAGCTCAATTTGCACCTCTAAGCACGTCGCCTTCCGAGCGCCAGCACCAGTCCGATGTTGGGTTTGATTTATTCTACAAACCTTCTCATCATCAGAAGGTAAGTCTTGCTGTGAATCCTGATTTTGGGCAGGTGGATATCGATGATGTTGATGTGAATTATTCGGCCGTGGAAACGCTTCGCACCGATAAACGTCCATTTTTCACCCAAGATATCAGCCTGTTTGAAGTTGCTGCACTTGAAAGCACTAAGCTTATTCATACTCGTCGTATAGGGGCTTCAAGTGATGATGGTACACGTACAATCACCCCCATAGATGCGGCGCTACGATTTGTACATAAAGGTAAGTCGGTACAATTTGGTACTTTTGCTGTGTCTGAGTCGGACTTTTCGGATGATATCGGTAAGCAGTTTTTTGCCGCAAGAGCTAATTATCGCACGCAAGATTGGCAAGCTGGTGTGCTTGCAACCAAAACAGACAGACCGTTTCTTGAGCGTGATGCCACAAGTTATGCCCTTGATGGCCAGTATCGTAGTGATACTTGGTCTTTCAAAGGTGCGCTATTACAAACTGAGGTAGAAACACAAAAGCAACGTGTTACAGGTGAAGGTGTATCGCTAGAGGCGGAGTATCAACAGTCGTTACAGACAAAGTTCGCTGCGCGCTACTTTGCAGTGGATGACGAATTTGATAATCGTGATCTCGGCTATATGAAACGAAACGACTGGCAGGTGAGTGAGCTTTATGGTGAATACTCAATGCACCCAAAAGACAGCTGGTTTACCAGATTAAAGCAGTCACTCACATTAAGACATGAGCAAAATAATGCAGGAACAGGCTTAGCGGCCAGACAAGCATATTTAGCGCAGTTTTTGCTGGCAAATGGTGGTCAGCTCAATCTCGGTCTAGATTATTACACCAGCGGTAAACAAGATAATTTAGGGCGAGGCACAGAGATGTTTGAGATGCCAAGCCGCGTGGAGTCTCGGGTATTTTATCAAAGCCCTTATGTGGGAGATTTTTCTTGGGCTGCAAGTATAGAGCTTGACCAAGAAGGAATATCAGGCTCAGCACAGCAGTACGCCGTGGATTTGACGTGGATGCCACATTATAACTGGAACCTTAAGTTGAGTAATTTCTTTAGAAGCGGTGATGGCTGGCTAATGGCAAACGGGCAAAACCGCTTGAGTGAATACGACAGGGATGAGTTTTCCAATAAATTTGAATTTAATGGCCGGATCACTGACAACCTTGAACTCAGTGGTTCACTACAGTGGACGGTACTTGAAGCGCGAAGTAAGACGATTTATCAACTAACCAATGGTGATCTTCGCGAAGTTCATGGTGACACGAGTTTTGACGATAGGCGCTTGGCGAGCCAGATAAAACTGCGTTATCGCATGGGTGCATATTCAGACATTTTTTTAGTGTATCAACGAGGAGGAGCAAACTTTTCGACATTTGAAAAGTCGCAGGTCGGGCGCAGAGATTGGTTTGGTAGTGTTGCCGATTTATGGCAACAGCCAGCGCAAGACTTAGTGACGTTTAAGGTGCGATATTTATTTTAAAACACTAACGCTAAATCACTAGAGCTGTGTTCCCCCAGCTCTAATCTGCCAAGAAAAAAGGTCAGAAAACTCTGACCTTTATATCCACGCTAATTGCTAAGGTAGTATGGGTAACACTACCTAAACAAAAATAGTTATGCTGCGTCTGCCTTAGCTGACTCTTTGGTTCTCGCTTTACCAGCAAGTAATTCTTCAGGGTCAAAGTCATCAACGTTGATAACGGCAAGACGTTTTGCTTCAACGGCAGTTAATTTCGCTGCTTCGTCTTCGCTTAGTACGCCAGCTTCAAGCCCCATTGCTGCCACTTTATCAAGCTGCATAAACGGTAACTTTTTACCAGTACCACGGCATACTTTTTCAAATAAAGGCTCTACGGCAAGAATGTCTTTTAGCGTTTGTTCTTGCTTACCAAGCAAGCACAGAGGCTCGTCTTTTAAGTAGATGTGTGTTGCAAGACGGTCACGGGTTTCGCTAGGTACTTGAAGTAGCTGAGCAAGTTTATGCTCCATTTTGTCGGTTGGTTTACGAACCGGACGACCAAATGGGAACAATACCACTTTCAATAAGCCACGTAATGCAGCAGAAGGCATGTTATTAATTAAGTCAGCAAGGGCACGTTGGCAAAGATATAGGTGCTCTTGACAAGACCATTGCACAAACGGTAAGTCTTCTTTACGACGACCTTCATCGTTATAGCGCTTAAGCGTTGCTGAAACTAAGTATAGGTAGCTTAATAAGTCGCCTAAACGTGCAGATATACGCTCTTTGCGCTTAAGTGAACCACCAAATACAGCCATACAAATATCAGACATTAATGCCAAAGATGCACTGTAACGGGCAGCATTACGGTAATAAACTGCGGTTTCATCGTTAAACGGTACTTTGGTGAAACGTGCACCGGTCAGTGCTAGCCATTTAGTTCTTACCAAGTTCGAAATGGTGAAACCGATGTGACCCATCAGGGATTTGTCGAAGCTGTCAAGCGCTTCTTGTTTATCCTTGATAGAGCAAGCTTCAAGTTCAGCCAGTACAAATGGATGGCAACGAATAGCGCCTTGACCGTAGATGATCATGTTACGGGTTAGGATGTTTGCACCTTCTACCGTAATCGCAATTGGTGCACCTTGGTAACCACGGCCAACATAGTTATTCGGACCTAGACAAATCCCTTTACCACCATGAATATCCATAGCATGGATAGTCGAAGCACGCATTTGCTCGGTTAAGTGGTACTTCAAAATGGCAGAAACTACTGAAGGTTTTTCACCTAAATCTACCGCGCCAGTTGACATGGTAACCGCAGCATCAGAGCTATACGCGTAGCCACCCAGTTTCGCAAGTGCCTCTTCAATCCCTTCCATTTTACCAATAGGCAGTTTGAATTGACGACGAATACGACTATACGCACCACTTGCCACTGCAAGAGATTTAATACCACCGGCAGAGTTTGAAGGAAGCGTAATAACACGACCAACTGACAAACACTCAACTAGCATGCGCCAGCCTTGTCCTGCCATTTTTGCACCACCGATAATGAAATCGAGTGGTACAAATACGTTCTCACCTTGTGTTGGACCATTTTGGAATGGCACATTTAGAGGGAAGTGGCGACGACCAATTTTTACACCTGGTGTGTTAGTAGGAATCAGGGCACAAGTAATACCTAGCTCTTCTTTATCGCCTAGTAAGCCGTCCGGGTCACGCATTTTAAACGCCAGACCAAGTACAGTCGCAACGGGCGCTAAGGTAATATAACGCTTATTCCACGTTAAGCTAATACCCAGCACTTCTTTGCCTTCCCATTCACCTTTACACACAACACCAAAGTCAGGGATAGATGAAGCATCAGAGCCTGCTTCCGGTGAGGTTAATGCAAAACAAGGGATTTCATCACCCACTGCTAGGCGAGGTAAGTAATGCTCTTTTTGCTCGTCAGTACCATAGTGCTGAAGTAGTTCTCCTGGGCCTAACGAGTTAGGTACGCCCACGATAGACGATAGTAAAGTTGATTTACTAGTAAGCTTTTGTAATACACAAGATTGCGCGTAAGCTGAAAACTCAAGACCACCGTATTGCTTTTTGATGATCATCGCAAAGAACTTGTTGTCTTTTAAGTATTGCCACACGTCTTGCGGTAAGTCCGTCAGCTCGTGCGTAGCTTCCCAATCGTTAAGCATGGCACACACTTCTTCAACTGGGCCATCCAAAAACGCTTGCTCTTCAACGCTCAAGCGTGGCTTTGGAAACTGATGAAGTTTATCCCAGTTTGGGTTACCACAAAATAGGTCGGCTTCCCACCACGTAGTACCAGCATCAATCGCCGACTTTTCCGTTTCTGACATTGTTGGCGTAACTTTTTTGAACGCTTTAAATGCCGGAGCCACGATGTACTGCTGACGCAGATTCGTTACTGAAAGCGGAATAACAATCGCTAAGAAAATTAACCAAGAGATAATGCCGAATGCACCCGCAAAGGTGCCAACGAGCATAGTAACTGCTGCAATCCCGATAGCGGTATTCCAGCTTGCGCGATGATAACTTGCTGCACTGAGCAAGACAATCAAAGCGAGAACAAATATAAGTGTCATGTTGTTCTTCCTTATAAGAGGTCTGACCACCCAGTTAGACTAGCTGGTTAACGCTGATATTTCAAGCGTCTTGATATCATCACGATTAATTAATTGCAGTCTGTTTGTGACAATTTATTTACGTGTGCCACACATAATTGAAAATCACCGTGAAACCAGCAGTATTTGTAACTTCAGTGGTGTTAGATACCTTAAAAGTGTAAGTAACGTAGTGCAATGTGGCGAAAATGCACATGAATTTTCTTTTAAAAAATCCCTAGTTCTGTCCACTATAATTGCCAAAACTTCATCTAAGGTTGATATTGAAATCTATTATAAAGCTTCTACACTTTGGAGTGCCTTATCTGAAAAGTAATGTATTGATGGACTGCAAAGGAACAGCAAAATAGTGTCATCTACTCTTTCGGTGTTGGTATTACATGCTCACTTTTGCTAGAGCAGTTGGTAACTGATTTATCTTTCATTTTGCCACTGATTTCTCGCGTAAAGTGGTAATAGTTGTTGTCTATGTTAAGGAGAAACAAGATGCAACAAAGTATATTTTGCCTCATTATTATTTTAGCCTTCGTTGCGATGTTAGCGGCTTTTCATTTACTTCCAGAAGCTGTAATTTTTAATGTTTTTAGTAGCTTATTTGCAGCCTTGATTGGCTATCGTTCATACACTCGATGGGCACTTTTGTTATGCTGTATCAATGTACTCGCGATGACCTTTTGTCCCTTACTTGACTCTGGTGGTTGGTTAAGTCTTAAAGGTGCGGTGGTGTTTGTATGTTGTGTGATGTTTTTTGCGATCGCATTTGGATGCAATAAGGAAGTAGCTCAGAATAAAAGGTTTTATTATTAGTTACCTACCTTGCCATGTTAGACTTCCGTCAGTGAACAGTTTTCGCACTTGAACTTGATAAAATTGGTTATAGGGAACCCCGATGCGTATATTAGCCGATCAAAATATGCCCCTGGTAGAGTCTTTTTTCTCAGATATTGGTGAAGTTATCCGTTTTGACGGCCGCAACCTGCGCCCAGAAGAATTAAGCGATGCAGATATTCTCCTTACTCGTTCAGTGACTAAGGTGAATGAAGCCTTGTTGGCAAAGGCCAAGCAACTTAAGTTTGTTGGTACAGCAACTATCGGTATTGACCACATCGACACACAATTACTGGCAAGCTCAGGTATCGCATTTAGTAGTGCACCTGGGTGTAACGCGATTGCAGTGGCAGAATATGTGATTAGCGCTATCATGGCCTATGCACAAGAAAGCGGCACTTCCTTGCAAGGGAAAACCATTGCTATTGTCGGGGTTGGGAATATTGGTAAATGTTTAGCTGCAAAAATTGGCGCGTTGGGCCTCAAAGTATTGCTGTGCGACCCGCTAAGATACCAAGACGGCAGTTTGGACTCTCATATCGAGCTTGATGATGCACTCAAGGCCGCAGATTTTGTTTCATTTCACGTTCCACTTGTAAAAAATGGTGAGCATAAAACCATACATTTATTGAATGAAGCACGAATTGCGTCATTAAAGCCTGGTATGGTGTTAATCAATGCAAGTCGTGGTGATGTTATTGATAACCAAGCTTTATTAAGGGCGCTAGAAGGCGGGCAGGCGTTAGAGTTGGTACTGGACGTGTGGGAGAATGAGCCTAATATTTTGCAATCACTACTACCATACGTACGTTTTGCCACTGTACATATTGCTGGCCATACACTCGAAGGCAAAGCGCGTGGTACACAAATGCTATATGAAGCGGTTTGTAATACGCTAAATCTTAAACCACAAAAAACGATAACTGACTTTTTACCTAAGCCTAGTGTTACTGCATGTAAGCTGCAAGATACAGCAAACGAGAACGACTTACTAAATTTGGTACATCTGGTGTATGACGTCCGTCGCGATGATGGCATCATGAGAGCTAACTTAACTTCACAAGGGTTTGATGCTTTGCGTAAAGCATATCCTGTGCGCCGAGAATTTAGTACAATTGAATTAAATGATGACTCTCCAATCAGTGACAAGCTTTATCAGCTTGGCTTTTCAAAGTGCAGCAGCTAATAACTTGATTGGTATATTACAGAATTGAGGAAGAACAATGTCGCAAAAATTTAATGTTGCGGTGCTTGGGGCAACAGGTCTTGTTGGTAAGCAGATTATAGAACTATTAGCAGAGCGAAAGTTTCCAGTGGATACACTTTATCCGTTGGCGAGCAGTCGCAGTGCGGGTGAAGAGATTGACTTTAAAGGTGAAAAAGTAGAAGTCATTGATGTTGAAACTTTTGATTTCGCGAATGCGCATATTGGACTGTTTTCTGCCGGAGGTTCGGTATCAGAAAAGTACGCGCCGATTGCAGCGGAAGCTGGGTGTGTTGTGATAGACAATACTTCTCACTTTAGATATGACTTTGACGTACCATTAGTTGTTCCCGAGGTTAATAAGGAAAGCTTAGCTGACTTTAGAAATCGTAACATCATCGCTAATCCAAATTGCTCTACAATTCAGATGTTGGTTGCACTCAAACCAATTTATGATGCGTATGGCATCGATAGAATAAATGTGTCAACGTACCAAGCGGTATCAGGGGCAGGTAAAGAAGCTGTTGATGAGTTAGCCAAGCAAACAGCTAACTTAATGAACGCAAGACCAATGGAAAATGAAGTTTTCACGAAACAAATTGCGTTTAACGTTATTCCACAGATTGATGCTTTCCAAGAAAATGGCTACACCAAAGAAGAAATGAAAATGGTGTGGGAAACTCAAAAGATCTTAGGTGACTCTAGCGTGTTGGTAAACCCAACAGCAGTTCGTGTCCCTGTATTTTTTGGTCACGCCGAGGCTATTCACCTTGAAACACGTATGCCTTTTGATCTAGAGCATGTAAAGCAGTTACTGGCGGATGCACCTGGTGTTGAGTTAATTGAAGATGAAACCGATTACCCAACACCGGTCAGCGACGCAAGCGGTAATGATACTGTATACGTGGGTCGAGTAAGACAAGATATTTCGCATCCTCTAGGGCTTAATCTATGGGTTGTTTCTGACAATACTAGAAAAGGTGCGGCAACCAATAGTATTCAAATAGCTGAAGCATTGATTGAAAGTTATCTTTAAGGTGCTTTGTTAAGCCGGTCCCCCCTTAAAGTTTTAAAAATAGCTGACCATTGCGGCAAACTTATGCCAATAAGTTTGCCGAAAAGTCAATTAGTTGACTATTCTTCTTCTATATCATGCTTTTTCTACATCAGCAAAAAGCATTACAACCATGTTAACTTTCAATACGTTGCAATGGATATTCAGGTGTAACTGGTTTATAGTTTGCATTTGGAATAGAGCTTGCTTCAAAGCCATAATAATAAAATGTCGTTTAACGAGTGTTAAACATTTGAGTAAAGGATCGGCATGCGCGGTTTAGCCTTTTTTAGTATCTTTGTATTCGCACTACTTGCAACACCGGTATACACCCAAGAGGGGGTAGTGTTAAAGGGCCCTAAAGGGGTTGATTACGGGGCTCAAGGTCGATCTATAGGGCCTATCAGACCCACGGATACACTATGGCGAATAGCACAAAAAGTGCGTCCGGACGATTCAGTCACTATTTATCAAGTGATGAAGGCCCTCTATGACAAGAATCCGAACTCATTTTTAGATAAAAACCTCAACCACATGCAGTACGGTACCTACCTGCGCATTCCAACCATTAATGAAATCCGCAGCGTAGATCCTACGCTTGCCAAGCAAAAATCCGATCAGGACGATAGGCTGTGGGACATGAAACGCAAAGGGCTGCTAAACCCTAATGCGATAGAGCAAGCGGATAAAAAAGTCACACAAGCGCGCAAAGTCGACGTTGAAGAAGCAAAAGAAGACCTAACCAACCAATTACGCTCTTTAAAAATGGAGCAAGATATGCGGTTGATGGACTTACAAAAAGAGTTCAAATCTTCAGTGCGCAATGTAGAAGAGATCCTGTCAGAAAATAATAAGTTGAAGCAGCAACTTGGTGCGATTTCCACAGAACTTCAAACAGTACGAACTCAGCTTGGTAAAGATAGTGAAATACAACAACAACTTAAAGCGGTAATCGACCTGCAAAATGAAATGATTGAACAACAGGCCGCGCAGGCAAAAGCTGAGGAAAGCGACGGTTTGGGAGATTTCTTCAGTTCTATGCCAGGTATTGCGTTGTTAGCGACTTTACCAGCACTACTGGCGCTTGCTGGGTTCATCATGTTTATGCGCAGAAAAAATCAAGCACCTCAAGCTGAAGATGATGATGAGTTTTTACCAAGCACACCTGCTGCGGCAGGAGCCACAGCCGCAGCAACTGCTGCGACATTTGCAGCAGAGCCGGATCCGCTAGATATTGGTGTCGGTGATGAGGATACTTTAGGAAGTAGTGTACAACTCGATGATGACATACTGCCAGAGGATGATGAGATCACATTTGACTCTCTCGACGATGATTTTGAAGATGGCAACGATACACTAGATCAAGATGAACTTGATAGCTTACTAAATGAAGACATTTCGTTTGACGACAGTCATGAAGAAGACTTTATGCAGCAAAGCTTCGAGGACTCTAGCGATGAGATCCCTCTAGATGTTGACGATAGCAACGATATCTTGAGTGACGGTGATTTAGACGATCTCTTTAATGAGCCTCAGGATGAGGAGGTCGACGTTAGTGATGATGCGCTGGCTGCATTGAGTGAAGAACTAGCTGATGAACAAGTCAGTGCAGAAACTAACGATGACATTGACTCCATTTTAGATGGTGCATTGGATGAAGAGCCTGAATTCAATGGTGACCTTGAAAACGAAAGTTTAATCAATGCTGATGATATTGATGCTTTGTTGAACGAAGCACAAGATGAATCGCAACCAGAGCTGGAAGAAGAGCCGGATATACTTGCAGGGGATGACATTGATGCTTTGTTGGACGAAGCACAAGATGAATCACAACCAGAGCTAGAAGAAGAAACGGATATACTTGCAGGGGATGATATTGATGCTTTGTTGGACGAAGCACAAGATGAATCACAACCAGAGCTAGAAGAAGAGCCGGATATACTTGCAGGCGATGATATTGATGCTTTGTTGGACGAAGCACAAGATGAATCACAACCAGAGCTGGAAGAAGAGCTAGATATGCTCGCAGGCGATGACATTGATGCTTTGTTGGACGAAGCACAAGATGAATCACAACCAGAGCTAGAAGAAGAACCGGATATACTTGCAAACGATGATATCGACGACTTGTTGGACGAGCCTATAGAAGAACCTCAACCTGAGCTTGAAGATGAACTTGAAGTTGAAGCAAACGATGATATCGACGACTTGTTGGACGAGCCTATAGAAGAACCTCAACCTGAGCTTGAAGATGAACTTGAAGTTGAAGCAAACGATGATATCGACGACTTGTTGGGCGAGCCATCAGTAGAACCTCAACCTGAGCTTGAAGATGAGTTAGAGGTTGATGCAAACGATGATATCGATGACTTGTTGGACGAGCCATCAGTAGACCCTCAATCTGAGCTTGAAGATGAATTAGAGGTTGAGGCAAACGATGATATCGACGACTTGTTGGACGAACCATTAGCAGAGCCTCAGCCTGAGCTTGAAGATGAATTAGAGGTTGATGCAAACGATAATATCGACGACTTGTTGGACGAGTCTATAGCAGAGCCTCAGCCTGAGCTTGAAGATGAATTAGAGGTTGATGCAAACGATGACATCGACGACTTGTTGGACGAGCCATTAGCAGAGCCTCAACCTGAGTTTGAAGATGAATTAGAGGTTGATGCAGACGATGATATCGACGACTTGTTGGACGAGCCATTAGCAGAGCCTCAACCTGAGCTTGAAGATGAATCAGAGGTTGATGCAAACGATGACATCGACGACTTACTAGATGAGCCTGTTGACAGGACAGAGGAAGGTCACTTAAGTGGTATACTTGATGATGAAGAAGTAATTCCCGAGTCTCCTGAAGAAAGCGAAGATAATTTGCTATCTGATTTGGCTAACGAAGAGGCGTTTAATGAAGAAAACGCTGAAGCTGATGACAACAGTGAATTTGAAGATCCAGAGCTAAAGAGCGTTGACGAATTACTTCAAGAGCTTCAAGCCGAGGAACAATTAGATCTAGATCCAAGCGCTGATGATGAACTTGTTGATAATGAAGTAGAAATCGAACTTGGTGATGATCCGCTTTCTGATGAAGTTGATTTGAATGAAGATGAAGATCTCTCAGAAGAGGAATTCGAAGCAAGCGTTGAGTTAGATAGCTATCCTGAGTTAGAGCTTGGGGAAGATGCTACAACAGATATTGAAACAGAGACTGAAAGAGCGCTCTCTGAAGCGCTGCAACGCGATTCAAACTTTGATATTGAGGGAAACCTTGATGATGAGCTAACGAGTGATGCAGATCTTGAAATCGAAGACGCATTTCCAGAGCTTGAAGAAGTGACCTCACCGGGTGAAGCTGAACCATTATCAGATCAGGAAGCTGACTTCGACAAAGACACGTTACTTGAAGACGAGGCGTTACTTGAGGACGAAGCCGAAGAAGCACCAGCACCTGACGTGCCAACTGTACTTGACGAAGACGCAGCGCAAGATGACGCGGAGCTACTCCCAGAGTTAGAAGCTGACTTTGATGAAGATACTTTACTTGAAGACGAGACGTTACTTGAGGACGAAGCTGAAGAAACACCAGCACCTGATGTACCTACTGCACTTGAAGAAGACGCAGCGCAAGATGACGCGGAGCTACTCCCAGAGTTAGAAGTTGACTTTGATGAAGATACTTTACTTGAAGACGAAACGTTACTTGAGGACGAAGCCGCAGAAGCACCAGCACCTGACGTGCCAACTGCGCTTGACGAAGACGCAGCGCAAGATGACGCGGAGCTACTCCCAGAGTTAGAAGCTGACTTTGATGCAGATACTTTACTTGAAGACGAGGCGTTACTTGAGGACGAAGCCGAAGAAGCACCTGCACCTGACGTGCCAACTGTACTTGACGAAGACGCAGTGCAAGATGACGCGGAGCTACTCCCAGAGTTAGAAGCTGACTTTGATGCAGATACTTTACTTGAAGACGAGGCGTTACTTGAGGACGAAGCCGAAGAAGCACCAGCACCTGACGTGCCAACTGCACTTGACGAAGAGGCAGCGCAAGATGACGCGGAGCTACTCCCAGAGTTAGAAGCTGACTTTGATGAAGATACTTTACTTGAAGACGAGGCGTTACTTGAGGACGAAGCCGAAGAAGCACCAGCACCTGACGTGCCAACTGCACTTGACGAAGAGGCAGCGCAAGATGACGCGGAGCTACTCCCAGAGTTAGAAGCTGACTTTGATGAAAATACTTTACTTGAGGACGAAGCCGAAGAAGCACCAGCACCTGACGTGCCAACTGCACTTGACGAAGACGCAGCGCACGATGAGGCGGAGCTACTCCCAGAGCTAGAAGCTGACTTTGATGAAGACACGTTACTTGAAGACGAAGTTGAGTTAGCGTCAGACACGCTTGACGAAGAAGACCTCATAAATGACGAAACTGCTCCGTTTGAAGAGGTGATCACTGAACTGGCTGATGGGGACGAACTTGATACATTGCTAAGTGAGTCTGACTCGGAAGTTGAAGTGCCGCAGGTTGATGAAGCCGAAATTGAAAAAGAATTTATGGCCGATTTTACTCAACAGGACTTTGATGCACTATTGAGTGAACTTGATGAACCAGCTACCTTCGACACCAATGATAGTGAAGATTTTGAAGTTGATTTTGATAGCTTATTGCAAGATGAACTCGAAGCCCATGACCCTCAAGACGCCCCTACGGAAGAGATTGGTGAGGGTGACTACTTGGAAATAGAGGAGTTGCTGGAGCAAAGCGATGATTTAGTCTCAGATGAAGAGCCTTATGTTGGTGCGAATATGGATGTTGGGCTAGGTGACTTTGATGAGTTACTGGCGGGTGAAAACACCACTGATGTTGATTTAGAAGACGAGGGCTTTTCTGCCAAACTGGACTTAGCCAAAGCATATATTGAGATCCAAGATTATGATTCTGCAATCTCTACGCTGGACGACGTGATAGACAATGGTCCTGACTCTGTTCAAGCAGAAGCTAAAGCGCTTAAATCTAGCCTTACTAGTTAGCGGAAACGGTGATTAGGCTGCCACCTTAAGGCCTGCCAAATAACAAGATGTGTTTTTGGCAGGTACTGGTTTTCACTTCAGCGCTTTAATTAAAGCCAGCAATCGCATAAAATGGTGTTTTTGTTATAGGTTGCGATAGAAATAGTATGCGAGTAGCGTTAGGCATTGAATACAATGGGGCAAATTACAGTGGGTGGCAACGACAAAGCCACGTTAGCAGTGTCCAAGAAGAAATAGAAAAAGCGCTCTCGAATATTTGTAATCATCCGGTTGAGATCACTTGCGCAGGGCGCACAGATGCTGGTGTTCATGCTACTGGGCAGATCATTCATTTCGATACTGAGTCGGCTCGAGACATGAGTGCATTCACATTGGGTATGAACTCACAGCTCCCTGATGATATTGCCGTTCGGTTTGCTAAAGAGGTACACCCAGAGTTCCATGCACGCTTTTCTGCAACTGCTCGTCGTTATCGTTATGTCATTTATAATCATACATATCGACCAGGTATTTTACGCAGCGGTGTAACGCACTTCCATCATGAACTTGATGTAGAAAGAATGAAAGCGGCATGTCCTGCCATGATTGGAGAACAAGACTTCACATCCTTCAGGGCAGTACATTGCCAATCTAATACGCCATTTCGTAATATCCATCACTTAGAAGTGGAACGCGTAGGTAAATATATCGTTATTGACATTAAAGCCAATGCGTTTTTACACCATATGGTGCGTAATATAACAGGGTGTTTGCTGGATATTGGTGTTGGCAAGCAAGAGCCAGGTTGGATGGCTGAATTATTGGCTGCAAAAGATCGTACGCTAGCAAGTGCGACGGCAAAACCTAATGGTCTTTATTTGGTTGACGTAGATTACCCTGAGCAGTGGCAGATAGAAAAAATGCCTTTAGGGCCTCTATTTTTGCCGGAAGCGCTAGTATAACGGTCATATTTAGGTACTACCTTATACTCTTAAGACCAGTTTTTTATATCACCTATAGCTAAATCATGATTTAATTGGGAAAAGATGTCTGTCTTTGCTGACGGAACAGAATAAAGCACGATAGAGAGTTGCAAATGAGTTGGTTAGAAAAGATCTTACCTAAAACCACGAAATCTTCTGGTAAAAAAGAGATCCCAGAAGGGGTTTGGGCGAAGTGTACAGATTGTGATTCAATCCTATACAAAGCAGAATTAGAAAAGTCGTTAAGTGTGTGTCCTAAGTGTGATCATCATATGCGTATCACAGCACGTAAGCGCCTTGAAAGCTTTTTAGATGATGCAGATCGTCAAGAGTTGGGAATAGAGCATGAACCAAAAGATGTGCTCAAGTTTAAAGATTCCAAAAAGTATTCAGATCGAATTGTTCAAGCGCAAAAAGCCAGTGGCGAAAAAGATGCACTTGTGGCGATGAAAGGTCGAGTTAAAGGTATTCCTGTAGCAGCGGTTGCTTTTGAGTTCTCATTTATGGGTGGCTCTATGGCATCGGTGGTAGGTGCTCGATTCGTTGACGCAGTTAACGTTTGTCTTGAACACAATATGCCGTTAATTTGCTTTTCAGCCTCAGGTGGTGCTCGAATGCAAGAGGCGTTGATGTCGCTTATGCAAATGGCTAAAACGAGTGCTGCATTGGCTAAGATGAGTGAACGTGGGTTGCCATTCATATCTGTATTGACAGACCCTACAATGGGTGGAGTCTCTGCATCACTTGCTATGCTTGGGGATATTAACGTTGCAGAGCCTAAGGCATTGATAGGATTTGCAGGCCCTCGCGTTATTGAGCAAACGGTTCGAGAAACGCTACCAGAAGGTTTCCAACGTAGTGAGTTTTTACTTGAGCACGGTGCCATCGACATGATTGTTGACCGTCGTGAAATGCGTGATACGTTAGCGCGTATCTTAGCTAAGTTTATGGACTTGCCTTCTACTGAACAAGAGCATAGAGTAGCGTAAATTTTTCAGATTGAGCTATTCAAACCATGACAGTTAAACAGCCTAGCCAATCATCATGCCTTGATGATTGGCTTTGTTATTTAGAAGCTATTCACCCCGCCACGATTGACATGGGACTTGAGCGAATTACTCAAGTTGCTGAGCAAGTCGGTCTGCTTGAATCATTCAGTAAAATCATTTTGATTGGTGGTACAAACGGTAAAGGTACCACAGCGCGTTGTTTGGAAGCTTTGTTGCTTAATCAAGGCTTTTCTGTTGGAACTTACTCTTCTCCTCATTTAATTCGATATACAGAATGTGTCAGAGTTAATGGTGTCGAGCTCGACGAGCAATATCATATCGATGCCTTTAAGCAAATTGACGATACGCGTGGCGATACTTCGCTCACTCAGTTTGAGTTTGGCACCTTGGGTGCGTTAAGTATTTTTAAGCGTTGTAATGTTGATTATATACTGTTAGAGGTAGGGTTAGGTGGGCGCAATGATGCTACAAATATCGTGATGCCTGTTGCATCGGTCATTACCACCATTGACTTAGACCATAAAGCATTTTTAGGGGACACCCGAGAGTCTGTTGGTTACCATAAAGCAGGGATCTTTCGTGCCAATACGCCAGCTATCGTTGGTGATTTTAATATACCTGATTCGGTTACTGACTACGGTACAGAAATAGCAGCCAAAATGGTACTTGCGAACAAAGACTTTCACTTTACGCAGCTAGAGTCGCAATTTAGGTGGCAATATTTTGACAATGATTGGTACTTTGATAACCCCAATATTCCCGCCCAGAATGTGGCAACTGCGCTCACTGTCTTAGCGACACTTGATTTACTACCCAGTTTTGAATCTGTGCAATGTTGTCTTAGTGAAATTCAGGTTGAAGGGCGCTTTCAACAGCTTAGTACTTTTCCTTTAGTGTACGTCGATGTCGCACATAACCCTGAATCGGCTAGGTATTTAGCGACTAAGTTACAACATCTTCGGCAAAAAGGGTTTAAAATTCATGCCTTAGCGGCTATGCTTGCGGATAAAGATAAAGCCAGTGTGTTAAAAACGCTAACCCCCTATGTCGACAGGTGGAGTCTAGCGTCGTTGCACGGTCCCAGAGGGGAGCGCGCAGAAAACCTTAAGCCATTACTTGATACGGATAAGCAAATTACAATATATGATGATGTGGAAGGTGCATTGAACGCGCAAATTCACGGCCTAAAACAGGATCAAGCTTTAGTCATATTTGGTTCCTTCTTGACCGTTGCTCAGGCAATGACATATTGGCAAAACAACTTGAAATAACATTCGAGAATTAACACTTAGTAGAGAGTATAGTAGTGAACTCAGTATTTATAAATCGCTTGGTAGGGACGAGTATTGTTGTGGTTGCGGCGATAATATTTATTCCAAATATTCTAGACGGCGAAAAAGTCCATTATAAAGAGGGCTTTCAAGCGATCCCTGACAGGCCTGAGTTCAAAACCATAGATTTACAAGAAAAGCTCGATATGCAAGCCGCACTAGCACCTGAGCTAACTGAGGAGCATATTGAGAATGTTCCTGCAGATGATGAAAAGCTTGAGAGTAGTGGCGCGAAAGAGCGCGCAGAAGAGCTGCAAGCGGATAATACTCTGAAGCAAAGTGAGCCACAACGAGTGCTTAGCAATGATAAAATAGAAGTGGCTAAACTTACCCGACCAGAGACATCGAACTTTTCAAGGATGGCGTACGTAATTCAGTTAGGTAGTTTTTCTCACAAATCGAATGTAGATGCGTTAACTAACAAATTACGCGGAAATGGTTTTAAAGCGTTTACAAAACCAGTCAAAACACCAAATGGAACACTAACAAAAGTGTTTGTAGGCCCTTCTTTAAATAAAGCAGAACTTGAAGCTAAGTTACCAGAACTAAAGAAATTAACTAAATTAAATGGCCGCTTAACGCAATTTGAAGTAACAAAATGATCTGGTATTTAGCTGCCAAACCTTTTAGAATGCGCCCCACATTAACGACTTATTGGTTACTATGATCTGGGTTGATTACGCCATTGCAGGCATTGTTGGTTTATCGACACTTTTTGGCTTGCTTCGAGGCTTCGTCAAAGAAGCGATGTCACTTGTTGTTTGGATCGGCGCATTTTTCATCTCCAGCATGTTCTATCAATATCTCTCAACCTTCCTAACATTCATTTCAGAACCCCTTTTAAGAAATGCAGCCGCAATTGCCATACTTTTTATTGCGACCTTGATGCTAGGTGGGCTTGTTAACTATGTCTTGAGTGAACTGGTTCAAAGAACTGGTCTCTCGGGTACCGATAGGATCATCGGGATCGTATTCGGTGCACTTCGAGGCGTGTTAGTCGTTAGCGCCTTACTCTTCTTCCTTGATGCTTTTACCAACGCGCCAAGTACGCAATGGTGGAAATCATCAAACTTAATTCCTGAATTTGGTTTTGTGATCGAGTGGTTTTTTTCCTACCTTGAGCATAGTTCCAGTTTTTTAAATTCGGTAAACCGTTAATCGGCGAGGAAATTTTTAATGTGT
Source organism: Pseudoalteromonas peptidolytica (assembly GCF_012641745.1). GTDB lineage: Bacteria > Pseudomonadota > Gammaproteobacteria > Enterobacterales > Alteromonadaceae > Pseudoalteromonas > Pseudoalteromonas peptidolytica. Next base: position 48,925 of record NZ_WEHZ01000005.1, on the reverse strand, counting down.
GGTATCGTTGGGATAGTCGGAACATCACCTGTTAATCAGGCGATTTATGATGGCTTAACTGTTTTGCAACACCGTGGCCAAGATGCGGCTGGCATTATTACCATTGACAACAATACGTTTAGCTTGAGAAAAGCAAACGGTCTAGTGAAGGACGTATTTCATACTAGACACATGAAACGACTTCAAGGCAACATCGGCCTTGGTCATGTACGTTATCCTACAGCGGGTTCTTCAAGCTCAGCAGAGGCACAACCTTTTTACGTCAACTCTCCATTTGGTATTGCGCTTGCTCATAACGGCAACTTAACCAATGCTGAAAAGCTAAAAGAGCGTTTGTTTACTCAAGCTCGCCGTCACGTCAACACGACTTCTGATTCAGAGATTTTGCTGAATATCCTAGCCCATGAGCTCGGTAAAACAGACAAAATGAAGCTAGATGCGGAAGATATGTTTACCGCGGTAACAGAGGTGGTGTCTGTTGTATCTGGTGGTTACGCAAGTATCGCGATGATTATTGGACACGGTATTTTGGCATTCAGAGACCCTCATGGTATTCGACCGCTGGTGTTTGGTAAGAAGGAAACCGAGCGTGGCACAGAGTATATGTTTGCCTCTGAGAGTGTGGCATTGTCGATTGACGGATTTGAGTTTGTCCGCGACGTTGCCCCTGGCGAAGCAATTTATGTCACTGAAAACGGCGAATTCTTCTCACAGATCTGCGCTGCGAAAACGACTCTAGCACCGTGTATTTTTGAGTTTGTATACTTTGCTCGTCCAGATTCGAATATCGATAAGATGTCAGTTTATGCAACGCGCGTTAACATGGGCACTAAGCTTGGAGAGAAAATTGCCAGTGAATGGGGCGATAAAGACATTGATGTGGTTATTCCTATCCCAGAAACTTCGTGTGACATTGCCCTAGAAATTGCTTCTGTTTTAGGTTTGCCATATCGCCAAGGTTTTGTAAAAAACCGTTATATTGGTCGGACATTCATCATGCCTGGTCAAGAAATGCGTAAAAAGTCAGTGCGTCGTAAACTGAACGCAATAGACCGCGAATTCGTTGGTAAAAATGTGCTGTTGGTAGATGACTCTATCGTACGCGGTACAACTTCAGCACAAATCGTTGAAATGGCGCGTGAAGCTGGCGCTAAAAACGTCTACTTCGCCTCAGCGGCACCTGAAGTGAGATTTCCAAATGTGTATGGTATCGACATGCCATCTGCTTCTGAGTTAATTGCACATGGTCGAGAAGTGGAAGATATTAATGCAAGCATCGGCTCTGATGGTCTTATTTATCAATCATTGAGTGATTTGATTGCGGCGGTTCGCCAAGAAAACCCAGAAGTATCAAGGTTTGAGACGTCAGTATTCGATGGCCAATATATCACCGGAGATGTTGACCAAAACTATTTGAATCATATCGATGAGCTTCGTAATGATTCTGCCAAGTCAACGCGTGAAGCAGCTATGTCCGCAAGTCTTGAGTTACATAATCAAGAAACTGAAAGCACAGAAGGCGAGTAGTAAACTTACTCCCAAATGCGCTGGATGTTCAGCCATCAGCGTTAACGTAAAAAAGCCCAAGTGATACTTGGGCTTTTTCGTGTTTTACCAATTAGCCTTAATGCTTGCTCAATTTAGAGGAGTAAACTTGATGCTAACTGCGTTAAAAATTTCTTATCTATAACGACTCGATAGCAAAGTTTGCATGTACATACCATGACGATAGCAGAGTAGGTGGTGTTATCGTCATGCTCTTCTCTTAAAAAATTAAGTACTTAGCTAGCTGGTTGGTGCAAATGCCACTCACTTCAGCCTCATTAAGATAGTACTTGATTAGGCTTAGCATCGTTTAATAGCATTGTTAAACTGTCTACTAATTCATATAGCTCAGGCTCAATATCATTGAGAGGTTTAGCCTGTTTTAAACTTGTTTCTATGGTTTCAGCTAACTTTTTAAGCGCTGGTACACCGGTATAACAGCATGCACCATGAAACTTATGTATGACCTTGAGTAGTGTCGCACCATCTTCAGCCTGTTGCGCAGATTCTAGTTGTTGAAGTGTCTCGGGAACACTAGAGAGCAGCATATTCAACATCTCAAGCGCCAGATCTGGTTTGTTGCCAGCGCGTTGTAATGCTAACCCCCAGTCTAGTACTTGGCTTTCAAAAGGAGGGACGCTGTGCCGTTCATGTTCATTATTTTTTTGCCTTGCAATGGGAGATGAGGTGCTATGGTCGCAGATGATCTGCTTTAACATATCTTCATCAATTGGCTTGGTCATGTAGTTACTAAAACCATTTTTTAGTAACTCTTCTTTTTCACCTGCTAAGGCATGAGCCGTGACTGCAATAATGGGAGTATCTTCATTGAGAGATGATTCACGAATACTTTTGCAAGCACTGATCCCATCCATAATCGGCATCTGAATATCCATAAATATCAGATCATATTTTCTTGATTTACATAGACTCACGGCTTGAGCACCATTGTGGGCAGTGTCTATAGCTTCTACTTGCTCGTCTAAGAGCGTACATATCAGCTTTAAGTTTGCGTCATTGTCATCTGCCACTAGCACTTTCAATGGTAGGTTGGTAGTTTCAATTTCGTTGGCGCTCATATCGGGATGGTCTAGGCGATAAGGAGCAGCTAACATTTCACACAATTTTCTGTGGTTTAATGGTTTACTTAGGCAAGCGTCGGCACCGCTACCAATGAGTGCTTCACGCATGTTGTGAGAAATCGTGTTCACCATTAGGTATAAATAATCAGCGGACTGCCTTGCTTGTTTGATGTAGCTTTTTACAGTTTGCATTTGATCAACGCTGGCCATTGAGCCGATTAAACAAATATCATAATTAAAATCTTTTGCTAGTGCGTCATCAAAGTCCTCTTCACTGAGACAGCGTGTCACCTGCATATCCCAAGCCTGTAACTGCGAAACAACCGCATAGTGAGTATGTTCTTGTGGTTCAAAATACAGTACTCGCTTATTCTCAAGAGGTTTACTTGGTAAGTCATCGTTATAAAGCCGATTGGGTAATGCAAATACGGCATTAAAGGAGAAGCATGTACCATGACCTGGTGCTGAGTTGAGCGTAATACGGCCATTCATTGCCTCGACTATGTGTTTGGTAATGATTAAACCGAGTCCTGTGCCTCCAAATTTTCTTGTAATACTGGTATCCGCTTGAGCAAATGGGGTAAATAAGGCGTCTTGCTTATCCTGTGCGATACCCACGCCGGTATCGCTGACTGACACCAGTAATGAAGATTGAGATTCATCTATTAATCGATGATTAATATCAACTTTAATTGCCCCTTTTTCAGTGAATTTAATGGCATTGCTGATTAGGTTGGTAAGTACTTGCTTAAAACGTGTTGGATCGCCAATCAAATTATCTGGTACTTGTCTGTTCACCGAAATAGAAAACTCTAAGTGCTTGTCATGGGCACTTGGAGCCAATAATGTCATTACTTCATTGACGGCATCACGCAGCTCAAACTGAATATTTTCAAGCTCCATTGCTCCGGCTTCTAACTTTGAGAAGTCGAGAATATCGCTGATGATTGTAAGCAGACTGTTTGCCGACAATTCTATGGTATCTAAATAATCTTTTTGGTGTTTATTTAAAGGTGTTTTATAGAGCTGACGAGTAAAGCCGATGACGCCATTAAGTGGCGTTCTAAGTTCATGACTCATCTTCGCTAAAAAGTCAGATTTTACACGGTTGGCATCTTGCGCTTCTTTCTTAGCAATGTTGAGCTGAATATTTTGTGTTTCGTATTGCTCTAATGTTTCTCGGTAGTCACTGGTTGCTTGGTCAATGTGCTTTTGCATTTCGTCTTTTTGATTCGCCATTTTTTTACCAATGACAATTAGCCCCTGGCGTAGTAGCTCAAACTCACCTCGCATTGGCTCGTTAATAGCGATGTCTTGCTTACCCTCATTGAGTTTATCAGTGGCTAATATTAAGCTGGCAATGGGCTTGGTAAGCATACGAGATAAACGCATAGCTAACATGATACTGAGTAAAAAAGAGAAAATAATAACAATTGCACTTAAAATTAATGCCCGCTGCTGAGAAATGAGTGCTTGGTCTTTACTGATCTCGACGACCAAGATTGCTAGCGTTGCAGGTTCGGCACTATGCCAGTCTGTTTTTTTAGCTAGGTGATTTTTTACTGGTGAGTAAAAGACAAATGTATTTTTAAGAGTCGTCACAACCGTCGTTTGCAATGCTTGCACTTCGCCAAAATAGTGCAGCTTGTCAAATTCACTATGGTAATTGCTGGTTAGGATAAGCTGGTTTTGCTCGTCAAATAGAGCAATACTTTTTACCAAAGGTGCATGCTTATTGTGAGCTTGGCTTAAGATCCTGTGCAGATGGGACTTATCCTGTTTTTTTATCGGGTACTCTACCGACATGGCTAGTGATTCTGAAATACGATTCCCCTGACTAATCAGAATTTCCTCAAGCTCTACGTAGCGATTTATAGTAAAATAGCCACCGAGTAGGGTTGGCAAAAGAGTGAGTAGTAAAATACTGTCACGCAGGTTTAATTTTGTCATAGGGTCAAAAAAGTGCAGAGAAATCTGTAACTAAGATTATCTTTTACCGACGTGATAAGCAAACAAATGAGGAACCCAATGGCACAGATTTTTCGTGCTAAAAAAGCAACCAAACCGTCAAAACACCTTGCCCTTCAAATAGAATCTATGGATCACCAAGGCAGGGGAGTTGCGCGTCACGATGGTAAAGTATGTTTTGTAGCTGGTGCATTGACCAATGAACATGTTACTGCGCAAGTAACTCAAGCAAAGTCTAAATTACTTGAGGCAAAACTTATCAAAGTAATGACGGCCTCTGAGTATCGCACTCAGCCGTTTTGTGAGCATTATGAACAGTGTGGTGGTTGTAATTTGCAACATCAAAGCGTCGACAATCAGCTCATCGAAAAGCAACAAGCCGTAGAAAAACTGTTTGCGCGCTTTGCTAAAATAACACAGTTACCATGGCAAGCTGCTATTACCTCTGCACCACTTCATTATCGTCGTGCCGCTCGCATAGCCAGTATTTATGATAAGAAACGTAACACGGTAAAACTGGGCTTTAGAGCCAGTCAGTCAAAACAGATAGTGGATATTGAACAGTGTAATGTGTTGGCTGCTCCTTTTGCTGATATTTTCATCACGTTAAATGCGCTGTCTCAAGCGCTCAATGAATTTAAGTTCATCAGCCACGTTCAGTTATGCCAAGCGGACAATCATAACTATGTGCTATTTCGACACACCAAGGCGCTTTCGCAAACGACTTATCAAGCAATTAGAGCTGGTCTTGAGAATTATCAAGTGGTGTTTGACGATGGGGAAAATGCGGTTGAATATCAGCAACTACCAAATTATCGACTCCCTGAATTTGGCCTCGTATTAGAATTTCAGCTAAATAACTTTATCCAAGTTAATCAAGCCGTCAATGATGCTATGTTGCATCAAGCAGTTACTTGGTTAAAACCACGTGCTGATGAGAAGGTACTTGACCTTTTCTGTGGCGTGGGAAATTTTTCCTTAGTGCTCGCAAAATATGCAAATGCAGTGATTGGTGTTGAAGGCGAAGCGCAATCAGTTGCAATGGCAAGACAAAATGCGCAAACTAACCAAATCCATAATGTTCAGTTTCATTGTTTTGACTTAACTCGCGCTATCAGTGAAGCCACTTGGTTTGATCCAAGTGTAGACGTATTACTACTTGACCCTTCCAGGACTGGGGCACTTGAAGTGTTAGAGCAATTACCGTTAGGACAGTTTTCACGGATCTTATATGTCTCATGCGATCCGGTTACCTTAGCTCGTGACGCGCAAGTGATCCATCGTGCTGGGTTTACGCTAGAAAAGCTGGGCTTAATGAATATGTTTGTCCACACAGGACATATTGAAACCATGGCACTGTTTGTAAAACAGCAAAAATAGCTTGAATCATCATGATACATAGATTAAGTGATGGCAATTGGGTTTAGGCTCTTAGTAAACGTTTTTATTCGCTCGCGAATAAGCGTATGGTCGAAAAAGAGAATGTAATCGCAATGACATGAGTACCTAAAAATGAAATGGGTACGGCGATACCCTCAGTGATGGTTTTATCACATGGGTAAGAAATTTTAAGGAGGTATCAAAACATGGTTGCTACTCGGCAGTCGCATCAAACCACGCTACCACTGGAGTTTGATGCACGACTCACTATCTTAAATTTATCATCGGATCAACGAGCATGGTTACAAAGAGCTTATGAGCTATGCCCCACTGATGAATCTAATGAGGATCTCAATAATGCCATTGAAATGGTTGAGATCCTCGCTGATTTAAACTTTGATAGTGAATCTTTAGCAACTGCGTTTTTAACTCCCTATTTTGTTGCAGGTACGCTCTCTGTTGAGCAGGTTGAAGAAGAATTAGGAAATAATATTTCCCTCCTGTTAAAGGGAGTCGAAAATATGGAAACCATTAGTACGCTTGCGCATCAAAGCTCAGGGAAAGTGCAAGTAGATAACATTCGTCGTATGTTACTTTCTATGGTTGAAGATGTCAGAGCGGTGGTCATCAAGCTCGCGGAGCAAATCTGTCATTTACGTGCGGTAAAAAAAGCATCTGAAGAAGAGCGAGTGGTTGCAGCCAAAGCAGCTGCTAATATTTTTGCGCCTCTCGCTAACCGGTTAGGGATTGGACAGCTGAAGTGGGAACTCGAAGACTTATCTTTCAGATACCTGCACCCTGATACTTATAAATCGATCGCCAAAAAGCTCTCGGACAAGCGCTTAGACCGTGAAGCCTATATGGAAAATATGGTCAGCTCGGTGGCGCAAAAGCTTGCGGATGCCGGTGTTAAAGCGCAGGTGTATGGTCGTCCGAAGCATATTTATAGTATCTATAAAAAAATGGTACAAAAGAGCTACGAATTTGAGCAGCTGTTTGACATCAGAGCAATGCGTGTCGTGGTTGATGAGATCCAAGACTGTTATGCAGCACTGGGCATTGTTCATACCAGTTGGCGGCATTTAAACAAAGAGTTTGATGATTATATTGCGACACCAAAGCAAAATGGTTATCAATCAATCCATACCGTCGTGTTTGGGCCAGAAGGCAAAACTGTAGAAATTCAAATTAGAACTGAAGCCATGCATCGAGATGCTGAGCTTGGGGTTGCAGCGCACTGGATGTATAAAGAAGGCGCGTTGCCAGGTCGAAATTCAGGATATGAGCAGAAGATCAGCTGGCTACGCAAATTGTTGCAGTGGCAAGAAGAGGTGGTTGATGGCAGTGAAATTGCGGATGAATTGAAAAACCAGGTTGTTGAAGACCGTGTTTATGTCTTTACGCCAAAAGGCGATATCTTTGATTTACCACTGGGGGCGACGCCTCTTGATTTTGCGTATTATATTCACTCAAATGTGGGGCACCGCTGTATTGGAGCAAAAGTATTTGGCAAAATCGTACCTTTCACTTACACCCTACGTACTGGCGATCAAGTCGAGATCCTCACTCAAAAGAATGCGTCACCAAGTCGAGATTGGTTAAACCCATCGCTAGGTTATATTCATTCTTCAAGAGCACGCAGTAAAATTCATCATTGGTTTAAACAGCAAGATCGAGATAAAAACCTTCAAGCGGGCAAAGAGCTTTTAGATAGTCACCTACAAAAGTTAGATATTACTTATAAAGACTTAGAACCTGCTATTGCACGTTTTAATTTTAAAGAATTAGATGACTTGATGGTAGCGATTGGTGCAGGTGACGTTCGGATCAATCAATTTCTTAATTATGTACAGGACAAACCTGAAGATACTCCTAAATTAAAAATTTCCTCACCAAAGCAAAGCAAAGGTGACAAAAATGCGGTCGTAGTTGATGGTGTGGGAAGTTTGATGAGTCATATGGCTAAGTGTTGTGAGCCGGTTCCAGGAGATGACATTGTTGGGTACATTACTCAAGGTCGCGGCATCGCGGTACATCGTTCAGATTGTGAGTCATTCGCGCATATTAGTGATAAGCATCCTGAGCGAGAGATCGCAGTAAGTTGGTCTGATAATGTTAAAGCCGCTTATTCTATTACTTTGAAGATAGAAGCACATGATCGCCAAGGATTGATCAGAGATATCAGCTCAGTGCTTGCAAATGAAAAAGTTAACGTACTTAACATGAATGTACAAACACAAGATGATAAGAATGTTGCTGTGTTTATGATGAAAGTTGAAGTAGATGATTTGTCCGCGATGCACCGGTTGCTGACCAAGTTGATGCAGATTGAAGGGGTATTCGATGCCAAGCGACTCTAAATCCAATGTTGTCCCTGATATTGAGAAACTGTTGCAGATTATGACGCAGCTGCGCGACTCTGACACAGGTTGTGACTGGGATAAACAGCAAACGTTTAACTCTATTGTGCCTCATACATTAGAAGAAGCACATGAGGTTGCTGATGCTATTGAGCGTGATGATTTTGTTCACCTAAAAGAAGAGCTGGGTGATTTACTATTTCAAGTCATATTCTATGCGCAGTTGGGTAAAGAACAGGGGCTATTTGATTTTGCAGATATAGTGCAGACGCTGAATGAAAAGTTAGTCAGACGTCATCCTCACGTGTTTACAAAAAAAGAAAAGCTCACAGATGCGGAACTTGAGGAGCAATGGCACAAAATAAAGCAGCAAGAGAAATCAAGGCGACCAACTGATGAATTTGCGGCTGATATTCCAAGTAGCCTGCCGGCATTAACCAAAGCTTATAAAACCCAAAAACGAGCTGCTAAGCTTGGATTTGATTGGCCGAGTTATCACGGTGCGTGGGACAAAGTGCAAGAAGAAATTGCTGAAGTAAATGAAGCTCTGCAGGTTGACCCATTGTCTGAACATACGGCTGAAGAAATAGGGGATTTGCTGTTTGCTACCGTAAACGTAAGCCGCCACATTAAGAGAGACCCTGAACAATTACTGCGCCAAGCAAATGAAAAATTTAAACACCGTTTTGTGCAAATAGAATCGGTGCTTAATGAGTCATCACTTACACTAGAAGAAGCGAATTTAGCACAAATGGATGCTGCATGGGAAACGGTGAAGCGCCGTCAACGCGGTTGTAAATAGGATGTCGATCGCAGAGTCGTAGTACCTTTGGCTAAATATATTGTAGACCTGAGTCATTTTTAGCTGGAATGACTTGGGGCCTTTTGCTATACTATCGCCCCGTCTTGATTCTTATTTAAATTCCAATTTTCCTGAAATTTCTAGGGTTCGCATGAGTACAAAATTTATCTTCGTAACGGGCGGAGTAGTATCCTCCTTGGGTAAAGGTATTGCAGCTGCTTCTTTGGCCGCTATTTTAGAAGCACGTGGCTTAAAAGTAACGATTTTAAAGTTAGATCCTTACATCAATGTTGACCCTGGGACAATGAGCCCTATCCAGCACGGTGAAGTATTCGTAACCGAGGACGGCGCGGAAACAGACCTTGACCTTGGCCACTATGAGCGTTTTATTCGTACCAAAATGACCAAGCGTAACAACTTTACACAAGGCCGTGTATTTGAAGATGTGTTACGTAAAGAGCGCAGAGGTGAGTACCTAGGTGCTACTATTCAGGTTATTCCTCACATCACAAACGACATTAAACGCCGTGTACTTGAAGGTGCAGAAGGCCATGATGTTGCTATTGTTGAGATCGGTGGCACAGTTGGTGATATTGAATCACAACCTTTCCTAGAAGCAATTCGCCAATTAGGGACTGAGCTTGGTCGTGAAAGTGCTTTGTTTATGCACTTAACGTTAGTGCCTTTCTTAGGCCCTGCGGGCGAAGTAAAAACTAAGCCTACACAGCATTCTGTAAAAGAGCTTCGCTCAATTGGTATTCAACCTGATATTTTGATCTGTCGTTCAGACCGTAAATTACCTGCGAATGAGCGTGCGAAGATTGCACTGTTCACGAACGTTGAAGAAAAGGCAGTTATTTCTCTGCAAGACGTTGACAGTATCTATAAGATCCCAGCGCTCTTAAAGTCGCAAGAGCTAGATGATATTATCTGCCGTCGTTTCTATCTTGAGTGTCCAGAGGCGGATTTATCTGAGTGGGAACAAGTATTATATCAAGAGTCTAACCCAACCGGTGAAGTGACTATCGGAATGGTAGGAAAATACATCGAATTGCCAGATGCTTATAAATCTGTAAACGAAGCATTAAAGCATGCGGGTTTGAAAAACCGTTTAACGGTTAACATTGAATATGTTGATTCACAGGATATCGAAAGCAAAGGTACTGAATTACTTGAGCACCTTGATGCCATTTTAGTCCCTGGTGGGTTTGGCAACCGTGGTGTAGAAGGTAAGATTTTAGCTGCTAAATATGCCCGTGAGAACAGCGTACCATATTTAGGTATTTGTTTAGGTATGCAGGTTGCGCTGATTGAATATGCGCGCAACGTTGCGGGTCTTACCGGTGCTAACTCGACAGAGTTTGATCTGGAAAGTCCGCACCCAGTTGTTGGCCTTATTACTGAGTGGTTAGATGCTGATGGTAAGATTGAAGTGCGTACCGAAAACTCTGACTTGGGCGGTACAATGCGTCTTGGTGCACAACTTTGTCACTTGAAAGAAGGCTCTAAAGTGCGCGAAGTTTACGGTAATGCTGAAATCGTTGAACGTCACCGTCACCGCTATGAAGTGAACAACAACTATGTTAGCGAACTTGAAAAAGCAGGTTTGCAATTCACCGGTCTTTCAGAAGACAAAAAGCTAGTTGAAATCATCGAAAATAAAGATCACCCTTGGTTTATTGCAGCTCAGTTCCACCCTGAGTTCACATCAACGCCTCGAGATGGTCACCCATTATTTGAAGGCTTTGTAGCGGCGGCACACAGCCACCAAAAGGCGTCTTCATAACTAAGAAAAAGCCGTGCTCTTGCACGGCTTTTTTGTAGCAGAAGGTTTTGCCACAGGCACTAATTAAGTGTTTGTCGCCAAGCCTTTTCTTATCTGCCCGCGCCTCAATGTGATACGTGTAAATTCTTCACTTTGCGACGCAGCAGAGATAGGGCAAACTGTAAAGTGGGTTTATTGACCCTAATATTCGCCTGCAACAAAGCAGTGCAACACACACCACTTTGGGAATAAGAGGAATCAAGATGTCAAAAATCGTTAGAGTGATTGGCCGTGAAGTTATGGACTCACGCGGTAACCCAACAGTAGAAGCGGACGTACACCTAGAATCAGGTGCATGGGGTCGTGCATGTGCGCCATCAGGTGCATCTACGGGTACCCGTGAAGCACTAGAGCTACGTGACGGAGATAAAACTCGTTACTTAGGTAAAGGTGTCTTAACTGCGGTAAACTACGTAAATAACGAAATCGCGGCAGCACTTGAAGGTCAAAATGCGCTTGAGCAACGTGCAATCGACCAAATTATGTTAGATTTAGATGGCACTGAAAACAAAGAAAAACTAGGTGCTAACGCCATTCTTGCAGTATCTCTAGCAACAGCAAAAGCTGCAGCACAAGATAAAGGTGTTGCACTATACGAGCATATTGCAGACATTAACGGTACAGCAGGCCAATACTCAATGCCAGTTCCTATGATGAATATCATCAATGGTGGTGAGCATGCGGATAACAACGTTGATATTCAAGAGTTTATGGTTCAACCTGTCGGTGCAAAAAGCTTTCGTGAAGCGTTACGCATGGGCGCCGAAATTTTCCACAGCCTGAAAAAAGTACTTAAGTCTCGTGGTCTAAACACAGCGGTTGGTGATGAAGGTGGTTTTGCACCAGATCTTAAATCAAACGAAGAAGCGCTGGAAGTGATTGTTGAAGCGGTTGCTGCGGCTGGCTATGAAATGAACAAAGACGTCACGCTAGCACTTGACTGTGCTGCATCTGAGTTTTATGTAGATGGCAAGTATGACTTAAAAGGCGAAGGTAAAACATTCGACTCAGAAGGTTTTGCTGGCTTCTTGGCTGATCTTGCTGCACGCTACCCAATTGTATCAATCGAAGATGGCCTCGATGAAAGCGATTGGGCTGGTTGGAAAATTCTCACGGATAAAATTGGTGATAAAGTCCAGCTAGTAGGTGATGACCTCTTTGTTACTAACACTAAGATCCTAAAGCGTGGTATTGAAGAAAGTATTGGTAACTCAATCTTGATCAAATTTAACCAGATCGGTTCGCTGTCTGAAACGCTTGATGCTATCAAAATGGCACAAGATGCAGGCTTTACTGCTGTCATTTCACACCGCTCTGGTGAGACAGAGGATGCGACGATTGCAGATTTAGCGGTAGCTACAGCGGCTGGTCAAATCAAGACGGGTTCACTTTGTCGTTCAGATCGCGTAGCGAAATACAACCAGTTACTACGTATTGAAGAAGCACTAGGTGAAAAAGCCATTTATAAAGGTCGTAGTGAAATCAAAGGGCAGTAAGTAGCAACTGCTCTGTTAATTTTAAAAACGCCAGTCACAGGACTGGCGTTTTTATTTCTAACGCTCGTCATTCCAAATTTGACAATTTGCTTGACCGTTTCTAAACGTCCAACATATTTGGTCTGAGTTGCAGGCGCCATCTGTCATCCCGAGATCATTACCTCCTGCGACCATAGGTGTCATTTTTTTTGACATTGTGCCAGTTACACTGAGTTCTTTAATTGATTTCTTGTTGAACTTTAATTTCATTATCGTTTTCCTTCAATAAAAATATAAGCGTCAATCGAGGCTGTAATGCTATTTTAATTTACAGGTTAGCGATCAAGGCTCGATTAATTTTTACACTTTCATTTTTTGTTCGAAAAGTCAACAGTCGTATGCTCGATATGAGTTTCAGGTAGTCTATTACTATTTTGACTTGAGGCGCTCGAGCATAATACTAATTTGACTTAGTACTTGTTCAATTTGAAGGAGTAAATCTGACGCTAACCGCGTTAAAATTTCTTATTTAGAACAACTAAATAGCAAAATTTTTGTCTGGTTATCGACAAGATTTTCTCGCCTCAAAATAGACTACTTAAGTAAGAAAATTGGTATAATCTGAACGGTCAGCAAATGCAGCTGCTTAAGCACTAAACTCTTGAGCGAGTATTGATTGGGTAAAATTAGTTTTTAAGTAAAATCCTCTAGGGAGTGTTTGGATGCACTTTCCATTCGGACCAATAGCATCTGTAAGTGCTTTTGCGTTCGCTGCCTTTGGCCTTATTTGCATGACTTCGCCCAGGTGTCCAGATATTTGATCTACGTTGCCCGTTGCGATTAATTCAATTTGCTCTTCCCAGTCTCTACGAATCTGCTGTTCTTGAACTGGACTTGGTTGCCACAAAAAACCTTGCCCGATAACTCGTTCCACCACAGGAATATCTCTCTCAGCTAATATAGGTAACCAAAGGACGTGAGAAAGCTTCTTTTTTACTGTTGAGTTGTACCATGTTAGCCCGGTTAACTGAGTGAGTGGTACAACGGAGACGTAGGTTGTCTCTAGAGGTTTACCGTGATAACTAATTGGTAATGTCTTCAGCTCGACACCAATATATTCAAAATCGGGAATAGGTTTGGAGCCAGCGCTGGCACCCAAGGCGGCTTCAACCAGTTGCCCAACCCATCCTTTTTCTCTAAGTAAGTCTTGAGGTGTTTTAAAGGATAATTGCTCAGCAAGCTCACCTAATGTTAAGCCAGCGATGTTATCAACACGCTGCATAAGCTCCGCTACAGAGTGCGGTGGCGTAACGAATGACAAGTGATTCTCCAATATGTGGTGAAAGCATCATTATAAATGAAATCATAAGACGAAGTAAGTTGGTCAATTTACACTCAATTTGATTGTGGATTTAAATAGTCGCATGAACTTCTGTGTGTATAATAGCTATCACCATGATAAATATAGGATTATTTTTAAAGTTGTAGGTTGTCAACTTAGTAGAATTGTCAGTTCTTTGGATAAATACAGGGCTATAAACATAATTATCCACAGAATATGTGGAAAACATAAGATTTAAAGTGTGTAACTATGTTTTTGTTGGTAATTTAAACGATAATTGATTGGGTTATGCACAAGTTGTGGGTAAGTTGAGAATATGCTGAGATAATTTAGGTATAGTAAGGAATTAAATTTGCCGTGACGCAGGAGTTGTGGAACAATCATTAGAAATCGACTTATAAATGAGGCACTAAGGTGATTGATGCCGAAGGGTTTCGTGCCAATGTCGGAATAGTGATTTGTAATAATCAGGGGCAGGTATTTTGGGCCCGTCGTTACGGACAACACTCTTGGCAATTTCCTCAAGGTGGAATAGATCAAGGGGAAACGCCTGAGCAAACGATGTATCGTGAACATCATGAAGAAGTTGGGCTTAGGCCAGAAGATGTTGAAATTGTAGCAAGTTCTAAACATTGGTTACGTTACAAACTACCGAAAAGGTTAATTAGAAGAGATTCAAGTCCGGTCTGCATTGGGCAAAAGCAAAAGTGGTTTTTGTTGAAGCTGAGGTGCAAGGATGAGGATGTAGATTTATTACGAACCCATCATCCTGAGTTCGATGACTGGCGCTGGGTGAGCTATTGGTACCCAGTCCGCCAAGTAGTATCGTTTAAACGTGATGTTTATCGACGTGTTATGAAAGAGTTTGCTCCATTCGCAATGCCATTTGGCAAGCGTGAATCACATGGGCAAAAAGAGTTCTGGCGCAATAAGCGGTAAACTTAAGGAGCAGCAAGTGTTAGCAACGTTGAGATCGATTGCTGAATCAGTGGCACAGCAAAGTGACCTACAAAGCGCGTTAAATTGCTTTGTTACTATGGTTAAAGAGGCTATGCACACTGAGTGCTGCTCAGTTTATTTTGCAGATTATAGTCAAGACAATTTTATCTTGATGGCTACAGATGGGTTAAATCCTGAAGCAATCGGGCAATTCCGAATGGGATTTACAGAAGGCCTGGTTGGCCTTGTTGCTCAGCGTGAAGAACCTATCAATGTTGCGCATGCTCAATCTCACCCGAGATTTAAACTCTCCCCCGAAGTAAATGAAGAAGGCTACAACGCTTTTTTGTCTGTTCCTGTGGTTCATCAACGTAAAGTGCTTGGAGTCATTGTGGTGCAGCAGAAAATCGCTCGCGTATTTAGCCACGACGAAGAGTCTTTTTTGATCACGCTCTCAGCACAATTGGCCTCTGTGCTCGCAAACGCAGAAATTCAGACGTTATTACAGCAAGATGCAAGTAGTCATCGAACATCTGTCTTGAAAGGGGTTTCTAGTGCCCCGGGCATTGCTCTGGGGTCAGGTTATGTTGTGTTGCCTCACATAGACTTCAAAAGTATCGAAGCGCAGCATTGTGATAATAGCCAACAGCAAATTCAGTTATTTCATCAAGCTGTAGCGGCTACTCGTCAAGAATTTCATATTTTAGCGAAAACACTGAGCGACGATATCCCCAAAGAAGCTGTCGCTGTCTTTGAAGTGTACCAACAACTGTTAGACGCGAGAAGTTTAGGGACACAGGTTGAGTCCGAGATTGAGCGAGGTTGGAATGCCAAAACAGCGCTAAAAATAGTGATTGAAAAACTGGTAGCACAGTTTGATAGGATGAGCGACCCTTATATCAAAGAGCGCGCGATAGATGTAAAAGATATTGGTTTACGGGTACTTCAACATTTGGTGTCAACAGAACAAGTCATCAAGCAGTATCCAGACAATACGATTATAATTGCACACACTTTAACACCAACAATGCTGGCCCAAGTACCAAAAGAAAAACTAAAAGGCGTGGTGAGTGTTCACGGTTCAGTCAATTCACATGCGTCTATTTTAACTCGTGCCATGGGAGTGCCTGCTATTTGGGGGATCGAAGACATTCCCTTACTACAGTTTGATGGTAAGTCCATGATTATGGATGCGTACTCCGGCCGTCTTTATATCTCACCTTCTCAAATGCTTGTTAATGAATATGTGGAAATAAAGCGTAAAGACAATATGCTCCATGATAAGTTTGAAGCGGAGCATGATTTACCGCCAATTACACTTGACGGAGAGCGTATTAACCTGCTCTTAAACGCGGGCCTTGATCTCTCTACAGAAACCATGAGCGCAAGCTATTGTGATGGAGTAGGGTTATATCGAACCGAGTCGTGGTTTATGCAAAAAGGGCAGTTTCCTACTCAAGCAGAACAAGAAGTTTGGTATCGTGAGGTACTAACGCGTTACCATCCTGAGCCTGTCGTGATGAGAACGCTGGATATTGGTGGTGATAAAGTTTTAGATTATTTCGATATACGTGAAGATAACCCATTTCTGGGTTGGCGAGGTATTCGCGTATCCCTCGATCATCCCGAATTATTTTTAGACCAAATCAAAGCCATGATAAAAGCCAATGCCGGTCTTGGGAATTTGCAAATTATGCTGCCTATGGTGGGCCACAGTGAAGAAATTGATGAAGCGATAGCATTAATTGACCAAGCCTGCTTTGAGCTACAAGATGAATGGGCAGATCCATTTTACACAATCGATAGACCAGAAGTTGGTGTAATGCTCGAAGTGCCCTCAAGTATATACTTATTACCTGACTGGGCAACAAAAATTGACTTCTGTTCTGTTGGTAGTAATGACCTAACTCAATACCTGCTAGCCGTCGATAGGACAAATGCTCAAGTGGCAGATCTTTTTGACCCATATCACCCTAGCGTACTTAGAGTGCTGAATCATATTGCTCAGGAATGTGAAGCGCACGAGCTGCCGTTTAGTTTATGTGGCGAACTCGGCGGTGAGCCTGAAGGTGCGATATTACTGGTAGCGATGGGATATCGCCGTTTAAGTATGAATATTTCATCTTTGAACAAAGTGAAGTGGGTACTTCGCCGGCTCAATGTAACAGATATGGAAACGCTGTTGCAGACCTGTTTGACACAGTCTTCTTCAAAGCAAGTTCGTCGAGTGATAAAGGAGTTTATGATTGAACATAGCTTTGCAGAATTACTCTACACCAGTCATCAAGCAAAGGGTGCTTCTTAACGCTATTTACGCTACCATTAGCGCGCAATAAGAAGAAGAGCTTTTGATGGACACTATTTTACTCATCGTTTTACTATGCGCTTTACTTGGCTGTGCCGTTGGTTTTCTTGCAGGTCTCCTTGGAATTGGCGGAGGCTTGCTAATTGTTCCGATTTTATCAGTCATACTTACTAAGTTCGCAATCATTCCCAATGAGCAAGTTGTCATAGTCGCGGTGGCGACGTCACTTGCATCAATTATTTTTACTTCGACATCTTCTGCAAAGGCCCATCATAAAAATGACAATGTGCCATGGCATATTGCGCCTTGGGTGATGTTGGGAGTTGCATTCGGCGCGCTGGGAAGTGGTTTTGCGGCGGTATTGTTACCAGAAAAAATCGTTAGAATCATTTTTGTGGTTAGTGTTATCGGTATTGCGATGAAAATGGCTTGGAGCTCCAGGAAACCGGCACAATCAACCAGAGTAATGCCAAAAGGGCCAATCCTTTCGGTGTTAACCTCTGTAACGGGGGCACTATCCGCTATGATAGGTATTGGTGGGGGAGCGTTGATTGTTCCACTATTGACTTTTTTTTCACTTGATATGAAAAAAGCGATTGGGTGCGCTTCAGCGAGCGGCATCGTCATCGCAATTTTCGGCTCTTTTGGTTATATTGCCTCTGGTGCAAAACATGTGGATATTGAACACGGCTTTTTAGGCTTTGTCTACTTACCCGCTTTAGTCGGTATAGTAGCCACGTCTTGGTTTATGGCGCCTATTGGTGCAAAAGCAACGCATCATTTACCAGTGGCAACGATTAAAAAAGTGTTTGCGGCGTTACTGATTATTATCGCTGGCAATATGTTAATAAATTAAGGAAAGGCTATGGCTTTGCAGTTTCCACAGATAGACCCTGTGATTTTTTCCATCGGACCGCTGAGTGTGCGCTGGTATGGACTAATGTATTTAATCGGCTTTATGTTCGCTATGTGGTGGGCGGCAAAAGAGGCGAAAAAGCCGAATTCTGGCTGGAACAAAGACCAAGTTGGTGATCTTGTCTTTTATTCTATGCTTGGGGTTATTTTAGGTGGTCGTATCGGCTATGTATTATTTTATCAATTTTCTCACTTTATAGAGAATCCGCTTTATCTATTTCGAGTTGACCAAGGTGGTATGTCATTCCACGGCGGCGCGCTTGGTGTAATTACAGCTATTGTTATTTATGCAGTTAAACATAATCGCTCTATTTTGTCAGTTGGTGACTTTGTGGTACCTATGGTACCGGTTGGACTCTTAGCAGGGCGTATTGGTAACTTTATTAATGGTGAATTATGGGGGCGAGTTACAGACGTGCCGTGGGCGTTTGTATTTCCAACCGGTGGACCACAACCGCGCCACCCATCACAGTTATATGAAGCGTTTTTTGAAGGGTTAGTGTTATTTATTATGCTAGTTTGGTTCAGAAAAAAACCTCGCCCAGCAGGCAGCGTTGCAGGATTATTTTTAGCCGGATACGGTGTATTTCGTTTTGCTATTGAGTACTTCCGAGAGCCGGATGCCCATATTGGCTTATATGGCGGCATAATTTCGCAGGGCCAAATCCTATCACTACCTATGGTAATAGCTGGTACCATTCTCATGGTGTGGGCATACAAGCGCGACAGTAAAATGACACCTACCGGACAAGCAAAAAGTTAAAGAGTAGCAATAATGAAACAATATTTAGAACTGATGCGCCATGTGTGTGACAATGGCACTAAAAAAGAAGACAGAACAGGCACTGGCACAGTCAGTGTGTTTGGTTATCAAATGCGCTTTAACTTACAAGAAGGCTTCCCATTAGTTACTACCAAAAAGTGTCATCTACGCTCAATTATTCATGAGTTACTATGGTTTTTAAACGGTGATACGAATATAAAATACCTAAACGATAATGGGGTAAGAATATGGGACGGTTGGGCCACAGATGAAGGTGACTTAGGGCCAGTATATGGTAGTCAATGGCGCTCATGGGTAGGACCAAACGGAGAGGTTGTAGATCAAATCAAAGATGTGGTTGAGCAAATAAAAACCAACCCGGACTCTAGGCGCTTAATTGTGAGTGCTTGGAACCCAGCGTTGTTACCCGACACACAATACTCACCAAAAGATAATGCTGCTATGGGCAAGCAGGCGTTACCACCTTGTCATACGTTATTTCAATTTTATGTTCTAGATGGCAAGCTATCCTGTCAATTATATCAGCGTAGCGCAGATATTTTCCTTGGTGTGCCTTTCAATATTGCGAGCTATGCGCTGTTGACTATGATGATAGCGCAAGTGTGCGAGCTAGAGGTCGGTGATTTTATTCACACCTTTGGCGATGCTCACCTATACTTGAATCACATGGATCAGGTAGACGAGCAGTTAAACCGAAAGCCGTTCCCTAAACCAACAATGAGAATTAACCCTGAAGTTAAGGATATTTTCGACTTTAAATTTGAGGATTTTGAGCTAGTTGATTATCAGTGCCATCCTCATATTAAAGCACCAGTCGCTATTTAGGAGTTAACATGAAAGCCGTTATTCCAGTCGCAGGCTTAGGCACTAGAATGTTGCCTGCAACAAAAGCAATACCAAAAGAAATGCTACCCATAGTGGATAAGCCACTTATTCAATATGTGGTTGACGAAGCCGCAGCAGCAGGGATCAAAGAGATCGTTTTGGTTACTCACTCCAGTAAAAACTCGATTGAAAACCATTTCGATACTAGTTTTGAACTTGAAGCGACGCTAGAACAACGGGTAAAGAGACAGTTATTAGAAGAAGTGCAATCTATCTGTCCAAAAGGAATAACGATGATACAGGTCCGTCAAGGTGAAGCCAAAGGGCTTGGACATGCTATCAATTGTGCAGCACCGGTTATTGGCGATGAACCTTTTGTTGTCATGCTACCTGATGTGTTAATAGATGCTGCTACTGCTGATCTAAGACAGGAAAATCTGGCCCAGATGATTGCACGTTTTGAGCAGCAAGGTTGTAGCCAAGTTATGGTTGAGCCTGTGGCGGAAGAGGTTGTGTCGCAATTTGGTATTGTAGATATCGGCGGTGAAATGTTGGCTGCTGGTGAATCTAAACCTATGCACAACATGGTTGAAAAACCCAAACCTGGCACGGCACCTTCAAACCTTGCCATCGTTGGCCGCTATGTTTTAAACAAGTCTATTTGGCCATTGTTGGCAAAAACGCCAGAAGGGGCAGGAGGAGAAATCCAATTGACCGATGCGATAGCAATGATGATGGAAACTGAGCAAGTACAAGCGTATGCGCTTTGTGGTAAAAGCCATGATTGTGGCAGCAAGATTGGTTATTTGAAAGCGATTATAGAGCATGCTGTTCGTCGAGATGAATTTTCCAATGAACTGATGCAATTTATAACAAAGCTTGCAAAATGAGTGTGAAATTAATACTCTTTTATATAGTGAGTTAATTATGGGAGCTTTGCTCCCTTTTTTATTTTATGAGATATTAATGGTTAAAAAACACTCAGTGCTCGCTTTTTTTTTCTTCTGATTTTGGGTTGCAGCTCACAAAGTAGTGAGTTAACCATCGGCAAAAAAACCTCTGAATATTCACAGGAAGAAATTGAGCAAGTCATCAAGGAATGGAATGAATCGAAAGAGCAAATTAAACGCTTATTACAGTCTGAAAACGACTTAAATAAACTCATTACACTATTAGCTGCACAACAGCCGCTCCCATCTTCGGATGCGCTATTGAATGGCAACCCATCGGTGGTTTCTCATCATGCTGAAGATAGCACAATGCTGCGCTTTTATGCGGAGTTAACACCAAGGCTTACGCGAACTGCTGCTGAGAAAATTGTATTAAAGTTAAATCGATTATTACCCTCGTTAAATACAATTACAGGTGTTAGTGTTAAAGCAGAGCAAAAGGCATTTGGGGAGCGTTTTTTTGTTCAAATGGGACCGTTGGAATCAAATAGGGCTGCGAGCATGCTTTGTAAAATCTTAGAAAAGTATAATGAAAAATGTCGCGTGATTAAATCTTGAACTTTTTGTTCTTTATTTATCCGTTGGTTAGATGGGTCGTAAAATATATATAAAAATAACTAAAGTTTCTTAGTATCGTACCGATAAATATAATGGAAATCCTAATAATAAACCTGAAGGTAAAGGAAAGGTAAATGATAAATAAAATTAAGGTTAGTTTAATCACGCTATCTTTGCTAAGTGTGACTTCCGTTGCTGTTGCGTCTCAAAACAAAACGTTTAATGCCAGTGTTACGGTTCAGAATGCGTTTACACTGGAAAAAGTAAACGATCTTAAGTTTGGTACGATTCGAGCGATGGCTGAAAGCACCAAACAAGCAACTTTAACGCGTCCAGCAGATTCTACAGAAGCACTAGCTGCAACCTCTCAAGATGGTGCTCAAATTGGTATTTTAACAGATGACTCTTCTCCAGCGCAGTTTACAATTTCAGGTGTAACTCGCTATGCCAACATGAAAATATCACTACCAACCTTAACGGTTGACCATGATGGTGATGCAGGAACACCAGAAGTAGCAGCAATTGAGCTTGTTTCAGCTGAAGGCCCGAGTGACACGGCTAAATTTGAGCTTTTAAGCTTATCCTTATATGCGGTTGAGGGCCAGACACCAAACGCGGCGATTGAAAAAAATGGTGACGACGAATATGTGATTGCAGCGAATAATGAAGGTAAAGCTACTTTCAACGTTGGTGCATCTATTGGCACTGATAAAGATGGTGGAAGCTATTTAGATGATACATATTCAGCTACGGTAGCCATTACAGTATCTTACTAAGTTATGATATAGGCGATGATGTTTATCGCCTTTTTTGAGTGGTATGAAAGGATTAAAGTTTTTCGCGTTTGCTACAATGCTCTCAGGTATGAGCCATGCAAGCTCAATTGAGGTTCTTCAGAATCTTAATTTTGGCATTATTGTTGCTTATGAAAATTCGCGGGAAAGCATACTCAATATGACCCCTTATGGAGAAGTGTCGAGCACCAATGAGTTGTATATTTTCAAGCGTGGTGAACCTGCGGTTGTGCAACTCAAAGGCTTTCCAGCCAATAAGCAAATTTATATCTCTGACTGTCGTTGTGAAGTAAAAATACAAAACCAGCACAGTAGTAACTTCTTTTTGATAAAGCGTCTGAATTTAGTTGATAAGGCTTTCACCGATGTATATGGGGAAGCGGAAATAAAAATAGGCGCAATACTCGCAACGTCTGGCAATGGCCAACCTTATGTAGATGGAAGCTATACCGGTAAAGTGAGTATAGTAATTGAGTATTAACGAACTATGTATGTCGCTGACTTAAAAGGGAAAATCTTGCGATAGCTGTGTTGAAAATTTCTGCTTAGCCATGGGGAAGGTTTTATCGCCTACATGAAGAACAGTTAATTAGGCGAATAGGTATACTACAGAGGTAATGTGCCAATAATATGGGCTTAATGGTGAACACAAGGTAGCGCGTATCTAAAATGGATGCCATTTTGGCATCAGCTATACAACGCATACATTACTTAATAATTTGGTTTTAAATAAAAGAATATCATGAAGTATATCGTTTTTTTGTTCAGTGTTTTTGTGTCTGTATTTAGCACTTTCTCTTACGCTAACTTATTAATTTCTCCAACAAGAGTGGTATTTGACGAGCGTACTCGTACAGCCGAAATCGTCGTACTCAATAACTCCAGTGTATATCAAAGTTATCGTTTATCATGGGAAGAAAAACAAGCCTTACCCAGTGGTGGCTATAAGCTAATCCAAGAGGAAAATGCGATAAATCTGAGTTCAATGGCGAGAGTCAGCCCAAGCCAAATGAGGCTGGCACCAGGGCAAAGACAGGTAGTCAAAATTGCACTGCGAAAGCCGAGGGCACTTGGCGCTGGAGAGTATCGCTCACATCTACTGTTTCAAGCGTTACCAAATGGAAATGACGGAAATGGTAATCAAGGAACAATTAAATTAGATATCGCGTTAAATTATTCTTTGCCTATTATGGCCCGACATAAAATCGACACACCTAACATAACGATTACCACAGTGGATGTAACCGATAAGGTGACCGTTGGATTGTCCAAAACCGGTGTTGCAAGTGCATTTGGTACCATTGAGGCATTTTTTAAGCCCCAAGGAGTTGCTTCTGCAAAGCGAGTGGCCATTACTGCAGATTATACGGTACATACCGAACTGGAACGCGCTCAAGCACAGCTAACACTATTACCTCGCGCTCGAATAAATGCTCCAGGAATATTAGAGATCCGTTTTACTGGTTCAGGGGAGTACAAGCGCCATGTCTTTGCCGAAAAGACAGTAATACTGAAATAAACGCAGTTATTCATAGTTGTTGTATCACATGATGAAAAGTTAATAGCGATGCATTTCGGAAGTAAGCTAGTAATGGCATTGTGCTGTATTGCTACTGTAACCCCCTTGCAGGCGAAGCAAGACATTGATGTCAATGCGGTAGTGCGGGTGCTTAGTCAACTCGAAAGTACCTTGTCTGATATTAAGAAACCAGTACAGGCGGCACAAGCTGAGCTATATATTCCTGTCGGCGAATATTTATTTTTATCTACACACTTAAATGAGCGTCATTATATTGGCGAACTTATCGCGATAAAAAATGAACACTCTTTTTGGATAGAGTTGGAAAGCTTTGTCCAGATGATAGGCCTTGCTATAGAAATAAATGAGGCGGGGGCATCTGGCTGGCTAAAAGATCCTGACAACCGCTTTGCTATTGATTTGGCTCGCCAAGTTGTGTTTGTAAATGAGCAAGAATACAGCTTGCAGACAGAAGATATTTATATAGACCAAGATCAGCTTTTCATAGAGTCTAACAGACTTAATGAATGGTTTGGTTTCTCACACACTATAGATTATGGACGTCAAAGCTTGCAAGTGCAGAGTCAGTTTACCTATCCTGTTGAGGCGCAGATTGCACGCCAGTCAAGGGCGTTATCCAGAGAAAAATCAGACCGAGCGATACTTTACCCGAGGTCTGGATCGGATTACCAAATGTTATCCGCGCCAGTTGCCGATATACAAGCAAGCTTTAGGCATAATCAAAATCAGAATGAATTGACTTATTCCGTACTTGGCTCACATGAGTTTGCGTATATGAAAGCTGATTACTATACCTTTGGCGAATATGATGACCACTTTAAACGTAACCGCCTTACATTTAGCCGTAAAAGTGAAAAGGGAGAGCTCCTAGGTATTGGTGCAACTGAAGTGCGAGTAGGTGATATCACTCCAGTTAATGTCAGTAGTTTGAGTACAGCAGGCTTCTCTGCTGGCATTAAATTATCGAATAGACCGATGAGCGCTTCATCAGCGAAGCGTAGTGTCAATATCACTGGAGAAATTCAACAAGGGTGGGATGTTGAACTATACCAAAATGGCGTGTTGCTTGCGCAAGAGTTAGACATTGAGAGTGGTGTATATGACTTTAGTGACGTTGAACTACAATATGGTGAAAATGAATTTGAAATCGTTAAATATGGCCCACAAGGTCAATTAACTCGTGCCAAGCAGGTCTACCAGTTTGATCCAAACTTGTCCTCCCACTCTGGTGAGTATGAATTCTCTTTAAATAAAGTTGGGCAGCGTCTTTTAGATAACCAAAGTAATAGTGGCGATAACGGATGGCGAGTTGCAGGCACTTATCGCACCAGTATTACTGATGGCCTATCGACCTATATTGGCGCTGAATCTCATATGGGGAGCGATGATGATACCGCTACTTATTCTGTTGGAAGTTACTATAACGGATTTCGAAACTGGCTGTTGAATATCGAGCATGAAGCAACCACTGAAGGTGAAAGTAAAAGTCAAATTTCAGGCAATACTCGAGTGTTAGGTCAAGCGTTGACTGCAAGTATAAGTCGTAATACGCGATCGAATTTTCAAGGGGATAGCGTTTCCAACAATGTATATCAACTAAACCTCTCAGGCCGGCTACATAACAGCTCGTTTGGGAGTTTGCGTCACAGAACACAATTTAGTGTCAATGACACGGCTGCAGGCCGGTTTACGCAGGTTGTAAATCGATTAAATTATGGGTTGGGTCGTTGGAATATTGGTAATCAGCTTACGTGGCGACAAAGTCTGCAATCAGAAGCTCTATTCGGCGCGACGCAAATTAGTGGCAGTCATGGCGAGACTTGGTATCGACTTGGTGCAGATTATCAGATTAATCCTGAAGCGGATTTCACTGATATATATGCTACCGTTACCCATCAAATAGATGACGATATTGAAGCGCGGGTGCGATTTGCTCACTCATTGCTTGACGATAGCGACTCTATAGAGTTTGGTTCAAACTTTAACTTTGAACGCTTTAGTCTGTTTAGCACCGCTTCTTATTCAAGTGAGCAACATTGGCAAGTTGCTGTCGCTGGAAGGTTTAGTCTTGGATACAATAGTCTATCCAGCAGTGTATTTTCCACTAAAAACACTTTATCTAATCGAGGCTCGCTAGTCGTTCGGGTCTTTTTAGACAAAAATAATAACAGTGTACTCGACGGTACAGATGAATTACTACCTGATGTCGAAGTGAGGGCCGTACACGCGTATCGCCGTGCTGTTACGGACGAAAATGGCGTTGCATTGCTAACTGGCTTGACCGAATATAGAGCCACAGATATTGAGCTTCAATCGACTTCACTGCCCGATCCTTTTATGATCCCAGCGCATGCTGGCAAGTCTATTGTACCTCGCGCTGGTTTTATAGAGCGGTTGGATTTCCCGATTGTTTATTCTAGTGAAGTAGAAGGTAAGGTATTTAAACAAGGTAAAGAAGAAGTTGCGTTTACTGAAGTGGCGCTGATTGATGAGCAGGGAGAAGAAGTTGCAACAACACGAACGCAGTTTGATGGCTTTTATGTATTCACAGATGTAAAGCCTGGCAACTATGAGGTAAAACTAGACCAAGAAATAACAGAGGCAAGAAACCTGAAAAGTGCGCAAAAAACGTTGGTGACTTTACCTTTACGAGGGGATGTGGTCAGTGGTGTTGATATTAACGTTATTCCAAAAGAAACAGAGCAGTTACAGGTTGCAAGTCTTGGTAAATTCAATGAACTTAATTTTTTGAAAGTGTATCTTCAACTTATCAAACCACGATTGATGGCTATAGAATCAATCCAACCATTTTATGTTCAAGATCAAGCGCACTATCTGCTTGGGGTAGCATTTAGCTCAGATCCAAAACAAGACTTGACAGCATTATGTTCGCAGGTGCTCGAACAGGGTATTAATTGTGATGTTAAAGCATTAGAGGTAGTACACTAAATGATAAAACCAGTATTTTCCATCACCAGCATAATATGCGTGCTTGCACTTCTATCTGGGTGTCAGAGTACAAAGCCAGAAGAAACAACAGTTAATTATGCAAAGATTACAGTGGAAGAATATCAGCAGATGCAAGAGGCCATTGCCCAGTGGCAAGAGGATAAAGTAGCAATTGCTAGGCTATTGGATGCGGAAAAAGATTTGCAAAAACTCATTCAAGCGCTGTCCGGTTACGTGTCAAATGCAAAACCGGCTCAAGTAACTACCACTAAAAAACAGACTCCTTTGATTACACAAGCCAACAAGTCTCAGGCAGCAGTAGAAGAAGTCATCACACAAAATAGTTATCAACCAATAAAAACACAAGCTCAACCGGTTAGTGTGGACGACTCAATTGATACAAATAGTCAAAAAGTAGAATACAAATATGCCGTTCAGCTAGCTTCGTTAAACGGCAAAACACAAGTATTAGAGTTGACGTCGACACTAGAACAAACCCTCCCTGAATTGATAAAGAGCAAAGAAACTTTTTCGATTGAGACAGTTGATGGTAAAGGCGTTACGCGATACCGAGTTAAGTGGGGAGCTTTCGAGAACAAAGCGGCAGCACTGGATGCGTGCGACAAATTTAAACAGCATCGTCGAGCATGTTTTGTTACTGCATTTGGTGGAGAAAAACTTTCTCGTCTTTGAGTCGCTGAAAATGAGCCGGTAATTAGTTGCCACTTTCTTGTCCACGAAAACCAGAAACAAGCGCTGGTTCCAATTGCGATAACAAAGCTTATGTGAAATACCAACGATAATGAACAACCAGCATCCTTATACCAATTTGAAGGAGTAAGTCTGACGCTAACAGCGTTAAAAATTTCTTATTTAGAACAGCTGAATAGCAAAATTTTTGCCTTGCCTACAGGACGTAGGTATCTCGGCGTGAACAGGACGCGGAAGCGGTGTTATTGACAAGATTTTCTCACCTCAACATAGACCACTTAATTAAGAAAATTGGTATTAATTATTCCTACAGTTCGTAAAATCTCGCCGTCCATGTGGCGCGATTTTTGCTTAATCGTAAGTAAGATCAACGATGGCTGACGACAATGAAATATCTTGTATTCATTTTTGTATTTTGGCTTACCGCGTGCACGAGCAGTGAGCAAGTAGGCAAAAGAGAACTAACCCAGCAGCGAGAAATATTACCAGATTTTGATGGCTTTGGTGCACAACTAGCGGCTGAACTTGGGCAATATGTGCGACCTTTCAAACCGAACTCAACAGTAGCAGTGACTAGCTTTTTTAGGGCAAACCAATTAAATGACGTCATAGTGGGGCAAGGAAGTGGACTTGGTGTGGCGCTACAAGAGTCATTAATAACCCATTTGAGCCAAATGGGAGCTGATGTTGTTGAGTACAGATTAAGAAGCGCTTTATCTTTGAGTGACTCTGCCGATAGTATGTTAAGCAGAGAGTTAAAAGCGATAAATCAACGTCAGAAAATTGACCTGGTTGTAGTTGGTACGATAGTTGAGAGCCGTGACAGCTATTTGGTCAATGCTAGGCTTGTAGAAACACTTCACAGTCGGGCTCTATCCGCGGCATCGCTTAGTATTCCTAAATCGGCATTATGGGGCTCTGAGAGAGCCACGTCTCGAGATGGTCTTATCATACGCAGTCAATATTAATGGAGATGAGTGTAATGAAAAAAATATGTAGTCTGGCTTTGCCTCTTTCATTGATGGTTGGCTGTACTCAGAGTAACTTTTTCGCTGTAGATACAGCACAAACGGAGCCAGTGAGAAATGGCTTTGAACAATCGTCCATGTTTCAGAGTAATCCAAATGGATTAAAGCAGTTTTCTATATCTCAGCAAATGGCTGGGAAGAATGTGACCCATTATGTCCAAAGTATCATGCAAGATATGGTCACGAACCTGAAGCATGTAAATGAAAAGACGCCTGTCGCGGTAACTAGTTTTGTATTCTTAGACAAAGAGTTCGATAAAGGGTCGCTTCTCGGTAATCAGTTAGCTGAGAGTTTTATTCACGAATTACATGCTTTTGGGATCCCTGTTGTTGATTTTAAAACGACAGATTACATTCGCGTAACACCTGAAGGGGATTTTATCTTTAGCAGAGACTTTCTTGAATTATCAGATGATCATCCATTTTTATATGTACTTGGTGGCACGCTAGTTAATCACCAAGGTGGGGTAATGGTAAACGCCAGGGTTGTTGGTTTGAGAAGTAAGAGTGTTGTCGGTTCTGCCCAAGGGTTTTTACCACAAAGTGTGGTAAATGCGCTGCAAGATGGTGCTTCATATGATGGTATTCGCTTAGAGCAAGCCAATTAATTTGGAGGCAGAACATGAAAAATGTAGTACTTTTTGCAACCACATTGGCACTGCTAGGTGGGTGCAAAATGACACAAGAGCAATCTCCTGCACCGATTGAAACCAAGCCCAGTGATATGGAGCTTTTGTATGCGCTGATGGAAGAACAGTCAAATGATGACGCGACCCTGTCGCCAGTAACACAAGACATGGGTTTTATTAGCTATCGTCATCGTAAAGCTGTCGCAAACTATGCGAGTCAAATTGCGTTGGAATTATCAGACACCATTCTGGGGCAAAAACCTGAATCGATAGCTGTGGCAAGCTTTGTGAATTTCAATCAGTCTTTGCGTGACACCAATCAACTGGGTAATCAAATTGCTGAATCTCTCATTCATCAGATGCAAAAATTAGGCTATCAAGCTCTGGACTTTAAAGCACTGGGAAAAATAGAGGTAGCGCCAAGTGGTGACTTAGTATTTTCACGGGAAGCGCAAAGATTAAAGAGCGTCAAAGCACCAAGTCATATTCTGTCTGGTACCATGATTTATCGCCCCCGTGGGGTAGAAGTTAATGCGCGACTTCTTGAATTTTCAACAAACTTAGTGATAGCGACAACGGCAGTCACGATCCCTTACTTTATTTTAGATGGTGGGGCTACGGCATCAAGATAGGTGTACCGCTTTTAGCTTCCGATTATTAATGCCTTCAGATGAAGGCATTGTAATTAAGCTTATTCATTGCATACGATTATAGATTGTGTTTATTGAAGTGTGGCTAGAAGCGTGATAATTAAAAATTAGGTGTTATCGAGCAGTGCATCATAATTGCATGATTTTACTCTTTAAAAGTTCATAAAAATCAGTATACTAAGTTTCAGTCAGTGGAATTTTGCTGGTACATTTTGCGCCACAGTCTTCGCTGTCCCCATAGTTTAATGGATAAAACAAGGCCCTCCTAAGGCTTAGATGTAGGTTCGATTCCTACTGGGGACGCCATCTCAATAGTGGCTTATCTGTTACAATTTTCTCCACTCGTTATCGTCCGCTCTGTGTCTGAACCAAAAGGATGACATGCTCAATTTAAAGGGGTAAATCTGACCCTAATTGAGTTAACAATATCTTATGGCAGAATAATACCAATTTGACTTAAAACTTGCTCAATTAGAAGGAGTAAATCTGACGCTAACAGCGTTAAGAATTTCTTATTTAAAGCAACTAAATAGCAAAAACTCTCTTGGCTACCGACAAGCTTCTCTTGTCTCAACATAGACCACTTAATTAAGATCACTGATATTACTTTCCTGTCCGGAGGTACATCACGTAATTGAAAAATTGGTATCACAGGGCAAACAGGTCGTCTTTCTCTATGTGAATTTCAACTAAATCATTAATTTGAACATTGTTAAGCGGTCGCTGTTCTTGGTTTACAGCAATAGCTGTCTGGGCGTTGACTTGGATGACTTGCAATTTATTCAACGTTTTAACTTGACGCATAAAGACATTACCACCAGCGTCAGTAAGGGGGCTGCTATGTGCAATGCTCAACACTTGACCCTCTTCCAGCCCATGCATACGGCCTAAGTTAATCACAACTTGCTCGTCATCAATATGCAGTATTTTACCATGGGTGGGTAAGCAGGCGATGGCCGAGTTCAGATCGACGCTGACTTGGTTCAACACAGTTTGAATTTCAGCCGCATAATCAGTTTGCCAAAACTGTTCACTATATACATCAACTAATTTGGTCTTTTTAAAAGGCCATACTCCTTGAGTACCGTACCTTTGTTGCCAGACCTTTTCATGAGAAAGAGCATCAAACAGTATAAACTCTATTTTAAAGCTCCTTAGATACTTATCGCTTTGCCAAAATGCAAGGTCGTTGTTGAGTTTGTTGACGCTAGAAATATCTGAAATTTGACTAAATAATACATACTGACTATTTGTGTTTGCTGTTACTGTTTCGATTAACTGCTCGTTGTAATCGAATCGTTGACTAAAAAACCGATTTACATCTATTTTTTGAGCAAAATAGGGCACCGGTTCAACGCTTTGATTCTGATCTGATAGGGTATGATAAAGGCGCTCGCTGACAATCTTGTTAATGTCAAAAATTTGACCCAAAGTAGCTTGATGCTTATTTTTGAGTTGACTTTGTGTTATTGCAATTTGCTTATTGTATGCACTGGTAGAGCATTGACTTTGTTGTGGGGTGATATCTATATGTAGTGTTACTTGCCAAGCATCACCCACTCTTGATTCTGCAATTACATTAGCACCCTGAATTTCACCATTAGCGCGTATTTTCAACTGATCTTGCGTAAGCACACCGTCGGTGACGGTTTGCACACTGCTTACGGTTGCACCAGAAAAAAGTAGTGCTTGGGTGATGGCATCATTAACAGCCTGCTTTTTTGCTTTCTGATGGTCGCCATTTTTTATATCAGCCACCCCAGTCACCTCAAACCATTCTGCGTGAGATGGAATGTGGAATACCATACATATAAATGAAAGGCTCAGTGCGAATTGCGTTTTCATACTCAGATACTCAGTGTTAAGACTACTTATTACAACAGCAATACCTATGCCAAATTGTGGCAAGATTCGTGCATAATACTTATCAGTGAATTATTCATATCAATGATTGCTACTATTACCATGCTAGCAGATGGTAATAAGAATTGTATCAGGGCAGTAGTAGCACATCGATACATAGTGGAGAGAAGCAAAATGCGTATCATCAGTCCTAATAATGCTTGGATTATGGTTTGTGCTCTGGTTTTGCTTGGCGGTTGTTCAAGCATGATCGATAAGCATATTGAATATGAGACAGTCCAGCCTGATACTTTCCCAGTGCTACGTGCTGTTGGGTATGCGCCGTTAAGTGCCCAGCCTGGGAATACTGCTGGTGAAAAACAGTTAATGGCGATTAAAGTTTCAAAGCTAGAAGCATATCGAGAGCTTGCCGAACAGTTGTACGGTCAAAAGTTAACATCAACTACGACTGTCAAAGGTGCCATAGCACAAAATGATGGCTTAAAAAGCCAAGTAAATGGGTTAGTGAGAGGGGCAAAAGTGCTGAAGAGTTACGCAGTGGGAGATACATACGCTACCGAACTCGAGCTGGATATGAAGCGGGTGTATGATCTATACATCACGCAAGTTAAGCCGCAAAAGATTAAAAAAGTGTCGTATAGCTTCAAATAGCATAAATTTGCGTGTAACTACCCTGAGGTTTGGATAAGGGATGTTCTAACTCGTTGCTGCTAACGCACAACTTAATATTTCTCTTGTCTAGCCAGAGGGTTCTAGGCAAACGCATCGCTTCCGTGTCCTGCTCTCGCTAAGATCCCTACGTCTTGAAGGCAAGGTAATACCAATTTGACGCTAACAGCTTTAAAAATTTCTTATTTAGAACAACTAAATAAGAAATTTTCGCCTAGTTATCGACAAGATTTGCTTGCCTCAAAATAGACTACTTAATTAAGAAAATTGGTATAAATTTACGCACCAATCGCTGGCTATTGGAAGTGAACTCAGCGTACAGCTAGCGCTAAAACTAGCCGCTAGAAACGAATTAATTGTTTGAAGTTCGGGTTAACTACCTATAGCCAAGTGCTTTACTGTTTTTATTAGAACATGGACAAGGTTCTAATAATACGGCGTGCAACTGTTTATAGGAGCGGGGCGACGTTAAATTAGAGCATAAGGCATGTTTAGGTAAAAAGTGCCAATTAAGCTTTAAGGTTCCTTACCAGTTCACCATCACTGCTCTTGACGTTGCCATCTTGACCATAAGTGACGGATGTTGGTGCACCAATTAAAATACTCTTTAGCTCTCTTGTGCTGACGTTGGCTTGATGAGCTGTTTTGGCGTTAACTTCATTTTTGGTCTGACATTCGGCAAGTAACGCGCGTACTTTACTCACCAAGGGCACTATCTCAGCGTGCTGAAATACTTTAGGGTCTGTCTGCGCTAGCTCCTTATCGAGCTTTTGAAGTTTGGATATATAAGAGAGTTTTTCCCGTGCAACCTCTTTGAGGTGGTCGCCACGGCGAGAGGCTAGTTCATCAAGCTCACGCGCCAGAAGCTGGGTCATCGCTTCTAGCGTTACAATTTGTTCAGAAAGTTTGTGGTGGCAAAGCCGAACCAAATCATCCATATATTTCAAACTCAAATGCAGCTATGTTCTTCGCCAGTTTTTCGGCATCAACTTGGTATTTGCCTTCAGCGATCGCTTTTTTCAGCTCTTCGACTTTCTTGTCATCGAAGCCTGAAGACTGCTGTGCCTTTTCATTCACTGTTTTTAATTGCTGTGCTTGTGGTGTTAGACTGACGGAATCTGCCGCAGCTTTTGGGGTAGCGGGCGCTTTAGCCGCTGTAGCACTGACCTCATTTCGTTGCAATTCAGCTTTTTGCTGTTTAACGTTGTTTGCAACGGTGGAGGACTGATTTTGACCGTTAACTTGATTGACCATGATTATAGACCCAATAATATTATACTCTCAGCCATAATATCGGCGCGAAACAGTATTACTTTAGCAAATTTTTCATAAATTCACCTCTACTGTTTCCACTTCTATTACTCTAGCACGTAAGGTTTTGCCTGAGCGAGTATTTTTCACAGTAATTAGTTCACCCCTGTTGCCATCTTGCATTGCCTCACCTTGAGTTTTAATAACAAGCCCCCCTGATTTGGCAAAAATAGTTACATTGTCGCCTTTGCAAACCATACAAATATGTGACTGTGTAAATGCTTGCCCTTCACGGATGTTTCTTTTACTGCGACTACCAATTAATAAGGTTCGATCTTCTATATATGAAACTCGGCGAAACCGTTTAGGCTGCATTTCGACTTTAATGTCATCTTCCGTTATCACTCTACCTTTTTCTAGCATGGTCGCGCTAACTAACACTGGAAACAAGTGTTCAATGCGCACATGCACATACTGTGTCCACCCTTGTAAATCATCACATTTTATTTGAACAGTAACTTGGGTATTAAATGGTGGTGTCGCTGCTGTGCTGTGTACCAGTGGTGCTTGACACACTCTAGTGGGGATTCTTGAGTCAAGTGGTATAGCAAATATTGATAGTTGGCTATCAGGGTCAAGTTCTACCTGTGGAGCAACAAAATCGACAGCAGTTTGTTCCAAGGCTTTGTTGTCATATTGCTGACAGTGGCCATATCCTATGCTTATAAAATGAGCGAACAAACAAAAAAGTTGAATGTAACGGGTTTTTTTTAACAAACTCATGATGTTTCGACTATGCTTATGGGGTGAAACAAGGTATAAAGATTCTGCTTTAATAACTGCACCTAATCAAGGGTGGTAAACCATATCAGAGTCGAAGCAAAGATCGTTCCGATTAGCGGTTTATACAGTAGGAGATTGAAATGGCAGGTATTTTAGACTCGGTTAACCAACGAACACAACTGGT
Source organism: Pseudoalteromonas peptidolytica (assembly GCF_012641745.1). Taxonomy (GTDB): domain Bacteria; phylum Pseudomonadota; class Gammaproteobacteria; order Enterobacterales; family Alteromonadaceae; genus Pseudoalteromonas; species Pseudoalteromonas peptidolytica. The sequence continues at coordinate 14,819 of NZ_WEHZ01000005.1, read as the reverse complement.
TGGTCAAAACCGTCTCGAGCTATTACTTTTTCGGCTTCAAGGTCGACAACGCTTCGGCATCAATGTGTTTAAAGTCCGGGAAGTGCTGCAATGCCCAGCACTCACGAGTATGCCAAAGTCAAACCCTCTAATCAGGGGGGTAGCCCATATTCGTGGTCAAACTATTTCTGTGATAGACATGTCACTTGCAGTAGGTGGGCCACCTATTCAGGATATTCGCAATTGTTTTATTGTTATTGCTGAGTACAACCGCTCCGTTCAGGGCTTTTTAGTTAGCGCTGTTGAGCGTATCGTCAACATGAACTGGGAAAAAATAATGCCGCCACCGTCTGGTGCAGGCCGTTATTCGTACCTGACAGCGGTAACTGAAATTGAAAATGAATTAGTTGAAATTTTAGATGTAGAAAAGATTCTCAATGAGATCTGTCCAATCAATACAGAAGTGAGTGCCGATATTGTATCTGATGGTGAGATGCAAAAAGATCTTGGTGAACGTATAGTATTCATTGCTGACGACTCAGCTGTTGCTCGTAATCAGGTAAAACGTGCGCTTGAGCCTCTGGGTGTTCAAACCGAGCTGGCTAAAAATGGTAAGGAGGCGTTAATCAGATTACGAGAGATAGCAGAAGTAGACTGTCAAAATAATGTCACTGAGCGCGTTGGATTATTAATTTCTGATGTTGAAATGCCTGAAATGGACGGCTATACATTAACAGCAGAAATAAAAGCGGATCCGAAATTAGCGCCATTGCATGTAATACTTCATACTTCATTGAGTGGTGTATTTAATCAAGCGATGATAGAAAAAGTCGGCGCAGATGATTTTATTGCAAAGTTTAACCCTGATGAGTTGGCAGCAGCGGTTAAAAAATGGGTTCACTGTGATTAAAGCTGGTGGTAGCACTTGGAAAATAAGCATTTAGAGCAAAAAGAGTACGATCAATTTAGAACTTTTTTGGAACAACAGTGCGGTATTGTGCTGGGTGACAATAAGTTATACTTGGTTAAAAGTAGGTTAGCCCCTCTTATGGCTCGTTTCGGTGTGGAAACGCTTTCATCTTTAGTGGCTAAAACGCTTAGTCCACATGAGCGGCAACTGCGTGCCGCCGTGGTTGATGCAATGACCACAAATGAAACGCTTTGGTTCCGCGACACTTACCCATTTGAGCTAATCAAAACCAAAATTTTGCCAGAGTTTAAAGACTTAAGGCGACCGGTAAAGATTTGGTCTGCTGCCAGTTCGTCAGGACAGGAACCGTATTCGATAGCGATGTCGGCGAATGAATATACAAGCAAGAGCCCAGGCTCGCTGAAAATGGGTGTACAAATTGTAGGCACTGACATATCTAACACTATGTTAGATATGTGCAAGAACGCGGAATATGATGCACTTGCACTAGCCAGAGGCTTATCCCCAGAGCGCAGAAAGAAATTTTTCACTGATAGTGGTAATGGCATGGCAAAGGTGGTTGAGCCAATCCGCAAAATGGTGAGCTTTAGGCATTTGAACCTACTTGATTCTTATGCGCTGATGGGAAAGTTTGATGTGATATTCTGTCGCAACGTGCTGATTTACTTTGCACCTGAGGTGAAGGCAAAAATAATTTCGCAGTTTGCGCAATCACTTAATCCAAATGGGTATTTGTTTTTGGGAGCCTCAGAGTCAATGGCCGGGTTAAGCGATGACTTCAACATGATCAGGTGTAATCCTGGTATCATTTATCAGAAAAAAACTTAACACAATAATGGCAGCAGGGAAGCTTGCCTGTTGATTTATTGCGGTACAAAAACGCTGTACCCAGCAGGTGCCTTAAACTTTGACAACAACTTCACTAACTGTAACAGCCTCTTTCATCTAGTGAGCTATTTTTAGACTCTAAATTCTTACTGATAATATTAATCCACTTAACCAATTTGAGCTCGAAATAATAACTTATTATCCAGCCGCTGTGATCCCTAATACCAATTACCTTAATTAAGTGGTCTATTTTGAGGCGAGAAAATCTTGTCAATAACCCTGCTTACGCTGAGGTACCTACGCTCTGTAGGCAGGCAAAAATTTCGCTATTGAGTTGCTCTAAATAAACAAGACACTTTTAACGCAGTTCGCATCAGATTTACTCCTTCAAATTGAGTCGGCATTGTACAAACCAGTACCACTCCGCCAAGTTACTTTAAACGCTCTGCCGTTATTTTATTCACATAGGCATACTCTTGAGATTGTCACAATCGTGAAAGTCATCCCTTTAATGCCGATACAAATTCCCTATATTGTACTGTGTAAACTGGTGCAAAGAATATTAACTGCTATTGATACGCTCCTATCCTGTTGAATTGTAAGGATTTAAAATGAATCTCTAATTGGCCTGAATATTGCTTTTACCTAATGAGTCAAATTTTTGGAGTGAGATAATGGCAATCAGTTTCGATAAAGCGTTGGGTGTACATCAGCACACAATGCTACTTCGTTCTCAACGTGCTGAAATTTTAGCAAGCAATATCGCAAATGCAGATACTCCAGGATATAAAGCGAAAGATATCGATTTTGCGAGTGCCTTGAAAGCGGCAAAGTCATCGCAAAGAAGCGGCAATGATATGGTCAGAACAGATGCCAAGCACCTAAGTGGTGGTACTAAAATGAGTAATTCATCTGAGCTATATCGTTCGCCAAATCAAGCAGATACAGGTGATGGTAACTCAGTTGATATACAGGTGGAACGAAACTTGTATGTACAAAACGCATTAGAGTACCAAGCCAGTATGCAGTTCCTATCTGGTAAGTTCAAAGGGCTTAAAAAAGCTCTAGGTAGTCAAGGGGCATAACGATGAGTTTATATAACGTTTTTGATATAGCAGGTTCTGGCATGAGTGCACAAAATGTGCGCCTGAATACGACCGCGAGTAATATATCTAATGCAAACTCCGTTAGCTCTAGCCAAGATAAAGTATATCGAGCTAGACATCCCGTTTTTGCCGCTGAACTTACCAAGGCCGCAGCGTCTCAAAGCAATGCTGCCGGTTCATCTGTAGGAGTTAAAGTGCTGGGTGTAGTTGAGAGTGATAAGCCACTTCAAGTGGAGTATAACCCCAATCATCCCAGTGCAGATGCAAATGGCTACATTTATAAACCGAATGTGAATGTGGTGGAAGAGATGGCAAATATGATTTCAGCGTCCCGTTCATATCAAACCAATGTACAAGTTGCAGATGCAGCAAAACAGATGCTGACAAAAACGCTGCAACTAGGCCAGCGCTAATTGGGAGTAACAGCTGATGAGTAATAACGTAAATGCCACATCAACGGGTGTAGATTCACTCTACTGGGACAGGCAAAAGCAGGCCGAGGAGCAAAAGCCCAGAGATGAGTTGTCGCAAGAAGACTTTTTCTCGCTACTTACTCAACAGCTGTCCTTTCAGGATCCGAGTAAACCTGCTGATAATGACCAGATGATTGCGCAAATGACGAGTTTTACAATGGCTGAGGGGATTTCGAAGCTTAATGAGAACTTTGACTCGTTAGCAGCATCCATGACTTCAAACTCGGCATTACAAGCGTCAACATTAATTGGTAAAAAGGCGTTGCTGGAGTCTACGACACTAGAGCATGGTGGAGATTCCTTATCTAAAGGCTCTGTTATTGTTCAAGAGCCGGTACAGAATTTATCCGTAGGAATTTATGACGAAGCTGGTGCCCTGGTGAATACATTAGAGCTCGGTGAGCAAAGCGCCGGTGCTGTGAGGTTTACGTGGGACGGTAAAAATAAAGACGGTGAAACAATGCCTCCGGGTGAGTACACCATCAAAGCTGAAGGGATGATTGAAGGTGAGTACCAGACACTTCCATCAGCGACATTCAGAAATATAGATAGTGTGAATGTTAATGGTGCAAATGGCATCGTTATTAACACGAAAGAAGGCGCGGTGCGCTTAACTGACATTGCTGAAATAGCATAATAGTTTTAGAGAATTAACCTTAAGAAATTAGAGGTGAGAGTATGAGTTTTAACATAGCATTGACAGGTATTGCGGCCGCGCAAAAAGACTTGGATGTAACGGCAAATAACATCGCTAACGTAAACACCACAGGCTTTAAAGAGTCTCGAGCAGAATTTGCTGATGTATACGCTTCGTCTGTTTTTAGTTCAGGTAAAACGAAAAATGGTGATGGTGTGCAAACCACTATGGTTGCGCAGCAATTTCACCAAGGTTCACTCAAGTTTACACAGAATTCACTTGATTTGGCGATTGAGGGTGAGGGCTATTTTGCCATGTCAAACTCATTACAGTCACAGGACTTCACGTATTCTAGAGCTGGCGCGTTTAAACTCAATAAAGACAACTTTATTGTAAACGCCAAAGGTGACTATTTGCAGGGGTTCCCAGTTGACCCCTCAACAGGTGATACCACATCATTGAGTTTGAGTACCACGTCGCCAGTACAAATCCCAGACGCGTCAGGCTCGCCTCGTGCCACATCTCAGATTTATACGTCGTTCAACCTTGATGCAACGGTTCAGCCACCGACGATTGCGTTTGACCCAGAGCAACGCGCGTCGTATAACTCCAGAACGGCTATTACCGTGTATGATTCGCTTGGTGAGTCTCATACGCTACAGCTATTTTTCAGAAAAACAGCTGACAATGAATGGTCTACCTATGCAACGTTAGATGACAAACCGTTTAACCATAATGCCAGACAGATTGATCCGACGGCAACGCCACCAATTCCGTATACGCCTGTCAGTGTATTTCGCTTTGATGCCAGTGGTATTCCATCACAGACTGCTGCTGACCCATCAGCAACGCCGCTAGTTTTTAATAATAATACCGGTTCGACTTTTAACCCGCTCAGTCTGGCAGGCCCACAAGACGCAACGGATCCGACAATTGGTATGTCGAATTTGCTTGATAATGGTGCGACTTTTCCCAATGATATTGTCGTAAACTGGCGCGATGAAGCAAACACAGCGCAAAAGCTGCCGACTCAATACTCGTCAGGTCGATTTGAAGTAAAAGCATTGGAACAAGATGGTGCCACAGTTGGCCGTTTGGCGGGAATTGATATTGGCTCTGATGGTAAGGTAGTTGCATCTTACACTAATGGCGACTCCACTTATTTAGGTCAAGTTGCATTAGTACGTTTTCCAAATTCACAAGGCCTACAAGCGATAGGCAATACTGAATGGAAGAAGAGTCTATCCTCTGGTGAACCACTGGCAGGGGAACCTAACACTGGTACTTTAGGCAGTATTAGCTCTTCAGCCTTAGAGCAGTCAAACGTAAACTTAACTAATGAGCTGGTTGACTTGATAAGCGCACAGCGTAATTTCCAGGCTAACTCGCGAGCACTCGAAGTTAATTCAACATTACAACAGAATATATTACAGATACGATAATATATTATGCCCTCCAAAGGCTGCTTCTCAAGCAGCCTTTTTTATTCCCGTCAAAAACACTTCACCATTTTGGCATTGAGTTTGCATTACATATACCAAGTTAGAATTTTATAGGTCATCGTCATGGATAAAATGGTGTATATCGCGATGTCAGGCGCTAAGCAAAGCTTACGTGGTGTGGCGTTAAAAGCGAATAACCTAGCAAATGCCAACACGACTGGCTTCAAAGCGGACTTTGCACAGGCTCGTTCAATGCAGGCATTTGGTGAAGGGTTACCTACCCGTGTGTTTGCAATGCAAGAGCGCCCAGGAACTAATATGACTGGTGGGGCAATAGTCGAAACCGGTCGGGAGCTAGATATAGCTGTTGATGATAAGTCTTGGATCAGTGTTGTTGACGCATCAGGCGAAGAAGCATATACCAAAGTTGGTACGTTGAATATTCGTAATGACGGTGCGTTAGTTACTGCTCATGGGCGTCAACTTATTGGCGAAGGTGGGCCGATTGTTCTACCCATACCTGTAGATAAAGTGGTGTTTAGCGATGATGGCTCCATTCAAGTTCGTCCACAAGGAGCGCCTGCTAATTTTCTAGAGGTTGTTGATAGGCTGAAGATTATAAAGGCTGACAGCAACAAACTAGAAAAAGGAAATGACGGTCTATTCAGGCCCAAAGAAGACACTTTGGAAGATGGGTTCTGCGGTTTTTGTGAGGTATCACCTACCGCCAAAGTGATGAGCGGCTTCCTAGAAATGTCTAATGTAAATCCAGTTCACGAGATGGTTGATATGATCAATCATCAAAGGCAATTTGAAATGCAAATTAAGCTGATGAAAACAGCTGAAGAAATAGATGAGCGACACACTTCGCTCCTACGCATAGTTTAAGAGTGAGGTAGAAATTATGAATCCTGCATTGTGGATAAGTAAAACCGGTTTGGATGCACAACAAACCGATATTTCAGTTATCTCTAACAACTTGGCTAACGCCAGTACTGTTGGATATAAAAAGAGTCGTGCGATTTTTGAAGATTTGTTATACCAAAATATTAACCAGCCAGGAGGAAGAAGCTCTCAGGATACAGAGTTGCCTTCAGGTCTGATGCTTGGGGCCGGTGCTAAAGTGGTGGCGAACCAAAAGAATTTCTCACAAGGCAACATGTTGAGTACAGAAAACTCTTTAGACTGGATGATCCAAGGCCCAGGTTTTTTTGAAATACAAATGCCGGATGGAACGACGGCCTATTCTCGCAACGGACAATTTACCACTGATGAAGAAGGTCGCGTCGTCACATCAGGTGCCGGCTTCCCGGTGTTGCCAGAGATGAACGTGCCAGATGATGCTCAATCAATCACTATATCGCAGGACGGTGAAGTATCAGTCCGTGTTGCTGGTCAAGCTGAAAATGTTGTTATTGGCCAGTTGACTATTAGTGACTTCATTAACCCTTCAGGTCTAGAGCCGATAGGGCAGAACTTATATACAGAGACAGCGGTAAGTGGTGCTCCAGTGCAAGGTAACCCAAGTGTAGAAGGGCTTGGTAAAATTGTTCAAGGAGCACTCGAGACATCGAACGTAAACGTTACTGAAGAATTAGTTAATCTGATTGAAACGCAGCGTGTCTATGAAATGAACTCTAAAGTTATCTCATCTGTTGACCAGATGTTGAGCTACATTAACCAGCAGTTGTAACTGGGTAGGGGGTAATATGCGTGCATTATATTTGGCCATAGTAACGGTAGCTGCATTGTCTGGATGTAGTACGACCCAAAACAAAAGTGTGGTGCGTGATGACCCGTATTATGCACCGATTTATCCTGAAGATAACCAAGTACAGATAGTAGCCACAGGATCACTGTTTAATACACAATTTTCAAATGATTTGTATGCAGATAAAAAAGCGTTGAGGGTCGGGGACATTATTACGATCGTGCTGCGCGAGACGACTCAGGCAACAAAAGCAGCTAATTCAGAGTTAGATAAGTCAAGTGACTCAAGCTTAGATCCCATTATTGGTTTGGGTGCCAACGCAATAAACATAGGTAATGAAGCAATTCAGTTTGGTGCGAAATCTAGCTCGTCATTTTCAGGCGATTCGAAGTCGAATCAGTCAAATAGTCTGTTTGGCAATATTTCTGTGAATGTGACGCGTGTTCTACCTAATGGAAATTTGGTGATCCGTGGGGAGAAGTGGTTAACACTTAATACCGGAGAAGAGTTTATTCGACTGGAAGGGCTGGTTAGACCGCAAGATGTGACTGCCGATAACACGGTCGAATCTAATCGAGTTGCGAATGCGAGGATCCAATATTCCGGTAAAGGCGATCAACAAGAAGTACAAAGTGCGGGTTGGTTAACTAGTTTCTTCATGAGTGCCATCATGCCATTTTAAGGATGCAGAAAATGATTCAATTTCTTAAGTATTTTCTCTTTAGTTGCGTTACTGCATCACTAATACTTTATCCATCCTTCGCTGCTGCAGAGCGGGTAAAAGACGTCAGTATGGTTGAAGGTGTTCGTTCGAACCAACTAGTGGGGTATGGACTAGTGGTTGGTCTTCCTGGAACTGGGGAGCAAACCAGATTCACAGAGCAAAGCTTCAAAGCAATGCTTAATAGCTTTGGGATCACTATGCCCGCATCGCTTAAGCCGAAAATCAAGAATGTGGCTGCGGTGGCAGTACATGCTGATTTACCTCCTTTTGTGAAGCCTGGTCAAACCATTGACGTGACGGTTTCATCGATTGGTAGTGCTGGTAGCTTGCGCGGCGGTACTTTATTGCAAACCTTCCTAAAGGGGGTTGACGGTAACGTATACGCTATTGCCCAAGGAAGTTTGATTGTTGGCGGGTTAGGTGCAGACGGTGCTGATGGCAGCCGGGTCGTTATTAATACGCCTACAGTTGGACGAGTGGCTAATGGAGCAACTGTTGAGCGAGCAGTCCCAAGTCCATTTACACAAGGCGATTATATTACCTTCAACCTTAATAGACCTGACTTCACAACTGCAAAGCGTCTGGCTGATACCATTAACGATTTGGTGGGACCAAATAGTGCAAAGCCGATGGACGCTGCCTCTGTTAGAGTAATTGCACCGCGCGACCCATCACAGCGTGTCGCCTACCTTTCGACATTGGAAAACCTTGAGTTTAAACCTGCGGACACCGCCGCTAAAATTATTGTCAACTCAAGAACTGGGACTATTGTGATAGGAAAAAATGTCAAACTTCAACCAGCGGCTATTACTCATGGTGGACTGACAGTGACGATTGCTGAACAGCAAAATGTTTCACAACCGAATGAGCTCGCAAATGGTGAAACCGTGGTTACACAGCAAAGTATCATTGATGTGGATCAGGATGACTCTCGTGCTTTTGTATTTGACCCAGGTGTTAGTCTTGACGATTTAGTAAGAGCGATTAATCAAGTCGGGGCCGCTCCGGGTGATTTAATGGCGATTCTAGAAGCATTAAAAGAGGCTGGTGCTATAAATGGTCAATTAGTCGTCATATAGTGTTTTATTATTAATCAATTAGTTAGCCTCACAATAGTGAGGCTTTTTTTTGGCTCGTATATTGCATTGTTTGAACTATAGAATTGTAAATAGTGCGTAGTGTTATGAATACCGATCAGTTAAAAAATCAAAGCTTTTTCGATTTAGGGAACCTTGACTCGATCCGTAAAGAGGCACTCAAGGGAGCTGGTGATCAGGGAGCGTCAGATCAAGCACTGAAAAAAGCTGCACAGCAGTTTGAATCGATTTTCACACAGATGTTATTGCAAAGTATGAGAAAAGCGAATGAAGCGCTGGAAGATAAAGATAGCCCTTTCAACTCTAGTGGCGTGAAATTCTTTGAAGAAATGCACGACCAGCAACTTTCTATGCACTTATCTAAAAAAGGTAGCTTAGGACTTGCAGACCTTATCGTGCAACAACTATCGCCTAACTCTGAGAAGTATAAGCCAGCTTCTGTCCTACGTGCTGACGCTGACATTGCGACCAACCAACCAGCTCCAACAACAATAAAGCGGTCAGATGCTTTGAGCACACAAAATAGTGATGAACAAATAGGGTTTGGTTCGCCTAAAGAATTTGTCGAAAGTGTCTGGAACTATGCGCAGTCAGCTGCGAAAAAGCTGGGGTTAAATCCTGCGGTAATGGTTGCACAAGCAGCATTAGAAACAGGGTGGGGCAAACACATTATTAGCAAACATGATGGTAGCAGCAGTTTTAATCTCTTTAATATTAAGGCTGATAGCCGTTGGGATGGAGAGAGTGCCAAAAAATCGACGCTTGAGTTTGAAGGCGGGTTGCCTGTGAAGAAGCAAGCACATTTTCGTGCTTATCATTCATTAGAGCAAAGTTTTAATGATTATGTCAGTTTTCTCCAAGATAACCCGAGATATCAACAGGCGCTCGCCAAAGCCGAAGACAGTCATGCCTATCTTGATGAACTACAAAATGCGGGTTACGCGACTGACCCAAATTATGCCAACAAAATTAAGTCTGTTTTAAAACGCATAGATATATCCGATTTGGTATCTGGTGCGTTAACAAAGGGAGTCAGATGAAATGTCATTTGATCTATTAAACATTGGAGCTGCAGGAGTTAGAGCAAACTCAGAATTACTGCAAACTACCAGTAAAAACATCGCAAACCTAAATACCAAAGGTTATATCCGTGAGAGAACAGAACACGGTACGATGATAGGTGGTATGGTTGGCCGTGGTGAAACCGTGCGCCTACTTAATCAGTTCGCACAGCAACAGTTGAACCGAGATATTTCAAACCAATCCTATTACGAGCAGTTTGTGACTGAATCCAGTCGTGTTGATACGTTATTTGCTCAGGAGTCTAACAGCCTGAGTAAAAGCATTAACGCAATGTTTAATAATCTTCAGAGCGCAGTAAATTTACCATCATCTACCACAAATCGCTCTTTGTTTATGACAGGTGCACAGGGATTAATTGATCAAATGGACAGGCTGTCAGGTATTGTGGTTGATCAAAGTAGTATTGTGAATGACCAGCTCGATATTTTTTCGCAAGAGGCAAACAACTTAGTACAAAAAATCAGTGAATTGAACAAGCAAGTTGCAAGTCAGTCAGCGCTTAATCTTAATAGTGTTGATCACAGTGTACTCAACGAGCGAGACCAAGCAATTAAAGATCTAGCTGAACTGGTAGATATTGAGACACTCGATGGTGAAAATGGCGAAAAGCTTGTTTTTCTTGGCACGGGTGATGCCCTTGTTATGCAAGGAGGTGCGTTTAACTTGTTTGCAAACAAAGGAGACCCTGACCCCAACCACAAATCACTTGTTCTGGACATCAAAGATAAAAATGTTGTTCAGTTAGAGTTAGATAGTGGCAGTTTGAAAGGAAAAATAGGTGGGTTACTTGCTTTTAGAGATGAAGTATTAATTCCAGCACAAAATCAACTAGGTCAGATAGGACTTGCATTAGCGGACGCCTTTAATCAACAAAATAAGTTAGGGATGGACTTAGACGGTAATATAGGTGGAGACTTGTTTAAAATCCCGACTGTAGGTGGTTTTGCTTATGGCGATAATACCGGTACCGCTACATTAACGGCAACGCTCGAACCTGGCCGCGGCAATGAGTTGCCTGCGACGGACTTCCAAGTCACTTACACCAGCCCGACAACGGTAGAAATTACCGCAGTAGACGCAAAAGGTAACCCTGTTGGTAACCCAACGACTGGTACCATTGCTGCTGGTGTCATAACGGGTACTGGGGATTATTTTGGTTTGCAAATGAATGTCACTGGTGCTGGGGCAACCGGAGATAAATTTCTAGTAAAACTAAATCAACAAGCGGCTACAAGTCTAGAACTAGCAACGCAAAGGCCTGAAGCGCTGGCATTGGCATCGCCTATTCGCACTGAAAAATCCGCTGATAATAACGGAACGGCGACAATATCAGCGGGCACGGTAACGGATACCGATCCAACAACGAGTGCATTTACGGCCACAACGCCGCCAACATTAAATGATGGCCCGTATACGTTAACTAAGACAGCCAATGCTGATGAGTACACATTGACTAGTGCGTCGGGGGTGAATCACACCTTTACCGCGCCTGCTAATGGTAAAGATATACTATCGACAGTTGGCGCAGCTCCTGCACCGTTTAATAATCTTGGATTTACATTCGACATTGAAGGAACGCCGAATGCAGGTGACAGCTTCAAGATTAGTTTTAATACAGGTGGTTTTGATGATAACCGTAATGGTGCTGCGTTAGATGGCCTGAAGTCGTCAGATTTAGTGAGACAGAATGTGGAGTCTACCGGCAGCACCGAAAGTCATAAAACGTTTAACGAGGCGTATGCCGATATTGTGACGGGTGTTGGTGTTATCACCAACCAGGCAAAAACAAATAGTGCAGCATTTGAGGCGCTTGCTAGCCAATCCAGTGCCTGGTTTGAATCTTTATCTGGCGTAAACTTGGATGAAGAAGCTGCAAACCTATTACGTTTTCAACAATCATATTCAGCATCAGCGCAGGTGATATCTGCAGCTAGAACTGTATTTGATACCTTATTAAGTGCCGCGAGGTAATTATGCGTTTATCTCAAAATCAAATTTTTAATTCAAATCTCAATTCTATTTTGCGTAATCAGCAAGATGTTAATAAAGCCACACAACAGCTTAATACTCAAAAGCGGGTATTGAGTGCGTCAGATGACGCTTCCGCGACCGCCAGAGCAATGTTGTTTGACGATAGAATTCAAGCAAACGATCAGTACACAAAAAATTTAACGATGTTGTCATCGCGGTTGGATACCCAAGAGTCGGTTTTGGAAAATATTAAAACAGCGATAGATAGTGCGTATGCAAAATCCATTCAGGCGGGTAATGGTGGCCTGTCGGATGTTGACCGTGCGTCAATTGCTGATGAGCTAGAATCAATCCAAGACACAATTTTGGATTTGATGAACTCCAAAAGCGAAGATGGAAAGTTTATATTTTCTGGCTATCAAGACAATACGCAAACTTATAGCTTCGATTCAGCGAGCGGAGAGTATGTTTACAACGGCGACCAAGGTCAACATAAAATAAAAATAGCAGAAAGTGTTGAAGTTCGTTCAAGTGACAATGGCTTTGACGTTTTTGAGAGTGCAGACAAACGCCTCAATATCACTTCAAATACAGGGGTTGTATCTGGCGGGGTGACTTCGGCATCTGTCTATGTTGATGAGCAAGCAGTATTTGATAAATTTCACAAAGCAAACTACAACGCAGACCCTGCCGCTCCTGCAGGAGCGAATACTTTTGATTTAGTCATAGCTGCAGGCACACCAAACACCTATCAGTTGGAGCAAGGCGGTACGGTTATCTCGACTGGTACCTTTGAAGGTAATGCGGTAAAAGTAGCAGGGATGGAGTTTAAGTATGATGGCGCAGCACCCGGGCAAATCAGCTTTGATTTAGAAAAGCCTCAGAAAGAAAATATTCTTAACACGTTGGAATCTATGATCACCTCTTTACGAGACCCAAGCATTACGGGTGAAGATTACAAACAGGCACTTGCGGATGGCATTACGGGTTTGGATAACGCAAAGATAAAGGTATCACAGGCTCAAGCAGGACTTGGTGGCAGACTTAATGCTGCAAAATTGGTCGAACAGGCTAACTCAGATCTTGACGTGGATAACAAAGCTAATAAAGCAGCGCTGATGGAAGTTGATTTTTACTCTGCGATTTCTGAGCTTACTAAGCATGAAACCGCCTTGCAGGCCTCTCAAGCTACATTTGGTCGTTTAACTAACCTTTCTTTACTGGACTACATTCGTTAAAACGCAGCCTTTATAGGCTGCTTCCCCTACAACTACTAAAACTTTACCTTTCTCACCCAACAGTCTGAATTATATATAGTTAGTAATTATTTAAGGCTGGTAATGTCTTGCCGTCAAAACTTTGTCAAATAGTTTGGTTTTAAGATAAAAATCTATACTAATCATGATGATAATTTTTTTTTAAAAAAAACACTAAAGGAAATATTTTGCCGACCGATAACTTAATTAACCAAGCCGGAGAGTGAAAAACATTCAAAGGTTGGAAAAGAATCTAAGTTTGAGAGTGAAAGACTCGATTTAAAGTGGGAGAACCATCATGGCACTTTATGTAAATACTAACGTAAGTTCATTGAACGCACAAAGACAATTAATGAATTCTGGTAACTCACTAGATACCTCATTCAAGCGTCTATCTTCAGGCTTCCGTATTAACAGCGCAGCTGACGATGCGGCAGGTCTACAAATTTCAGACCGTTTAACATCACAAATTAACGGTCTAAACCAAGGTAATCGTAACGCAAACGACGGTATCTCATTAGCACAAACTGCTGAAGGTGCGATGGACGAAGTTACCTCAATGTTCCAGCGTATCCGTACGCTAGCACAACAAGCTTCAAACGGCTCTAACACTGATGAAGATAGATTGGCAATTCAAGAAGAAATCCAATCTCTATCAAAAGAAGTAAACCGTGTTGCAGCAGATACAACGTTTGGTGGTCAAAACCTACTTGACGGCTCTTATGCTGCTAACTTCCAAGTAGGTGCTGATGCAGTGCAGACTATCAGCTTTAGTATGCAAACGGTAGGAGCAACGACGAACAGCTTAGTATCAAATGGCGGCTTTACGCTTTCAGGTATCGCAGGTATTGCAAGTGGTGTAACCGGAGCTTCATTGAGTGCAACTGCTGGCACTATTAGTAGTCAAGTAGGAGCATCTGCTGATGCAACTAGTTTCTCTGGTGTTTTCACAGCGACAGGTATATCAGTATCATCACAAGCAAATGCGCAAGCAGTAATGGCTGGTATGGATGCTTTGATTGCAGTAGTTGATAAGAAACGCGCTGAGCTAGGTGCGGTACAAAACCGATTCCAGTCAACAATTCGTAACCAGTCGAATATTGCTGAAAACTTATCTGCTGCTAAATCTCGTATCAAAGATACAGACTTTGCGCAAGAAACGGCAAACTTAACAAAAATGCAGATCCTTCAACAGGCTAGCCAAACAATCTTGAGTCAGGCTAACCAGCGTCCTCAGGCGGCTTTAAGCCTTCTAGGATAATATAGGAAGGTAAAGGTGCCTAGGCCGAATGGGGTATTTGCCTAGACACCGAATTGGATAATAAAGCGGAGGAGCTTAAAATCCAACTGCGTTCATTTAAACAATGAACACGTTAAATTTAGCACATAGCATGCCAACTTTGTGTTATAAAAATGACACTCACTCTCAAATTTAAGTAAAAGAGGCCAAATGGCCCAATGCCAGTCAGTTAAGCTGACTGGCATTTCTTTTTTTATATGGGTACTTTGATGGCTTAGGCTTTATCGCTCTTGGATACTGCCTATCTTCTCTTCTAGGTGGCAGTTTAAATAGTCTTAGCG
>NZ_WEHZ01000004.1 GCF_012641745.1 Pseudoalteromonas peptidolytica | reverse complement strand
AAACAACTCAACTAACTTATTCATGCCTGTTCCTTACTGGGTCACTTTCTTTTTTGGTCGAAAGATCTGATCTTGGAACAGGCATATAGTTCCCTAGTTTTTAAATTCTTATCCCGAGCTGGGGTTAATTAAGTGGTCTACTTTGAGGCGAGAAAGTCTTGTCGATAACTCCGCTACCGCGTCCTGCTATCGCTAAGGTACCTACATCCATATAGGCAAGGCAAAAATTTTGCTATTTAGTTGTTCTAAATGAGAAATTTTTAACGCTGTTAGCGTTAGATTTACTCCTTCAAATTGAGCAAGTATTAAGTCAAATTGGTATAATCAAGTGTATAGATAACTGCATACAAAAAAGCCACTTCAAATTTGAAGTGGCTTTTATAAGCAAACTAAAGTTTAGCTATTATGCACCAGTTACGGTTTCACAAACCATCTGTAGTTGTTGGTCAGCAGCATCAGAGCCTGCTGTGAATGAGAACGACGTACTTTGTCCTGACGCTACATCTAGTGACAGAGTATCGATGTTCACAGTGTAATCTTGGCCAACAACCAAGTTGTTTAGCGTATACGTGCCTGACGCATTTGCAGCTTGGTATGTTGCTTTACCTGCACGGCGGTAAGTGACTACCGAGTTTTGTACTGGAACAGTAACAGTCGCATCATTAGAGCAAACCCCTGTCAATGCGAATGAAGTTGTTGCGTACTCAACTTGAGGCGCTGCAAGTGTTGCATTTACAGGCGTACCACACACAGCTACTTCTTCTTCAGTATCAAACCAAACAGTACCTTCAGCATCACGTAATACGATACGTGCTGTTGCATCTGCACTCACGTTGTTCTTACCCGCATTTTGTGCAGTGTAAATTACTTTAGTAGTCGCACCTGCCGCAATAGAGCTTGTTGCGTTAATATCTGAAGACTGAACATCTACGAATAAACCGCCAGCTGGTACTTCACCACTGATATTTACTGATACTTCAGCATTACAAACATCAACTTCGTCAGTTGCGGTAAAAAACGTAAGGTGGTCAGTCATGAAAGAAGCTTTGTAAGCAGTACCAGCAGCGTTTAGATCACCAACTGTTACTTGGTTGTTTTCTTCTTTAGTCCATACACCTGTATCTTCGTTGTGAGAAGATAGGCCTAATACATCACCTGTTTGTACTGCACGACCTTCTGATGCCAACACTGTATCTTTAGGAATCGAAATAGTGATAGAGATTGGGTTACTGAACTTTTTAATCTTTACGCCGTTGTCATCTGTCATGGTTACGTTAGCAACACCAACAGGTGCCGCTAAAGTAGCAGCACTACCTGCGTTTAGGCCTTCAGGAAGTACAGCACCAGCATCAGACGATGTAGGATCTGCTGAGCCAACATTTAGAGAAATTGAAGAGCCAGTAATTGGATTACCATTTGCATCTTGTAATACGATACCTGCTGGGATCGTTACGTCCGCACCTGCTTTACCTTTTGCAGCTTCAGCAGTAATTGCAGTGTCAACGCTGCCACCAGCTACTGATGCTTCAACAACCTTTTCAACAACCGTGTCTAGGTTTTTAGAAACAAGTGCTAATTGAACCGCTAGCTCTGCTACTTCTGCTTCTGTTGTTAAGTCAATATTAAAACTTTTTGAGAAGTAACCATCAGCACTAACCACTGCAGTAATTTGAGAAAGCTCTGCACCTTCTTTAACAGAGAATACAAAGTTACCAGCTTCGCCCGTTTCTACAGACGCAATAACTTCACCTTTGGTGTTTACGATATTGTCTGATGCTTCACCGTTTTCAAGAAAAGCGATGGTTGAAGGAACAACATTAGTTGACTTGCTGTCAACTACACTGCCGTTAACTACCACAGAAAGTGCTGCTGGTGCTTCCGGAGCAACAACTACTGGATCAGTAGGCTCTGTTGGCGGAATGGTAACGTTGTTATCGTCATCACTAAAACAGCCTGAAAGCGTTAGTGCAGACGCTACAGAGAGCGCTAGTAGAGATTTTTTATTTGTAATCATGATTAGTCCTTGTTTTCCTTTTGTTAACTTTCGCTTTGATGACGCGTTAACTCATAAAAAAGCCATATTGTGGACAATATGAGCTTAAGTTTTTTAAATCATTTTAATTAAGACAGACAGGGACTAAGTCGCTCCCTGACTAAAGCCAACTTAGCTACTTTACCTATTCGAGATAAAACAACCAGATAGTCGAAGTTAGCTGCCTTAATTTATCACAGAAAAGCGGTAGTTCCAACCGCCTGTGATCAGTTGAAAGTAGGATACCTGTGGCATATTAAATAAACAATGAACAAAGTCAAATATGTGGCAAAAACACGCTTACTTAATGCTTATTAATTAACAAAGTAGCGATGGTAAAGTACAAATATACAGCAGTGAAGACCATAGACACACCAAGCCTATCTTTTTAGCTGGTATCTATCTTTCTTGGCTTATTAACTCGCCATAAAAGGTAAATTGTTATCAATGCCGATAGCTAACTGAACTGTAAAGGCGAGAGCCAAATCAACGATATCGCGAGGTAAACTCGCCCCACAATACGACCACTTTGGTAGGAACAGCCCCCCCGACAAGAAAGACAACATCATATTTATCAGTGTAACAATTAAAAGCGCGGGTTTGCCCCGCGCCTTCTGTACTACCTATGAGTTAAATACGCTTCTCTCAGCCTTGCCAAGTTACTATAAATATAACTGCTCGACAAGCGCCCTTGATTAAGGAATGTTTTGTCTAAATTTACAGGGGTTTTAACTGTATGAGCACGACCTATAGCCAAATAGTTAAGAGTATCATTTAACCTTGTGCTAACCTGATGATGCCAAGCCTCATTGCCCTTTATTTGTCCATATTTAGTAGTCTTCATATCTTTGCGCGGCGTTAGTGGAATACTGAAAGCTATACCAGCAACTTGTACATCGGTATCTTGAGCAAACACCGAAATATAGCTATCACCAAACCAGAAGCGAGTTTCTAGCTTAACACCGCTATCATCAAAAAAGAATTTCCCAGCAGAGGCGTGAAAGCTAATATCTTTTTCTACCCAGTTATACCGATATGATAAAGTTTGCGTGTCTTTATCTAGGTTAAAGTCCTCAAACTCGTAATACCCTAACTCCGCATTGACTTGATGGCGACCATTTTCACTTAACCAGATCGTTTCATTTTTTATACCGGTATAATCATGGAACTCTCTAAAGAAGCCAACATGTGTCTGATTTAAAATTCCAAATGGAAGATCTAATGTCTGATAAATAGACGCTTGAACTAATCCACTACTTCTAGCAAAGCGCCCAAGCGGCTCTCCTTCTTCATAATCATCAGTTTTAGTAAGTTCCGCTTCGCCGCTCAAACTTAGCCCCCCTCCATACCAAAGAGGAATATCAATATCTGCACGCAGTGCTAAAGAATAATCATATACACCGAGATCGGTCGCAAAATGAGAATCTAAAGATGGACCAAAGGCAAGCCTGGGTTTAAAGTAAGCACTGTTGGCTTTAGGCATTCCCACCCAAGACACACTGCCAATCGGATCCATTTCACCGCGGCGAATATCCATATCGGGAGTACTGCTGGTATTGATAAACTCACGGTAATTATCAATATCACCACGCACAGAAAGCATTGGAATACCACGGTTTAATAACTGAATCGTATATTTAGCCTCAGGCTCGTCTATATGTTCAGCTATACGGCCTAGCACAAGACCAATAGCGTCTATATCATTACGATTAAAGACATAGTTCTCAAAGCTTACAACAATATGCGGGTCTCGATTAAAGCCCACACTAATCGCCTCTAAGCCATCGTCGATTAATGCATTTTTAAGTTCCCGAGTTTGCAGCGTGAGTGACTTTCTATATTCATCGCGCTCAGTCACTTCTTTTTTAGCTTTTTCAAGTGGCTTTTGTGCCAACTCTCGTTGCTGTTGATAATGTGCTTTAAATGCAGCTTCACGCTTTTTATGGTTATCTAAAATCGGTGCTGGTGCCGCTTCTGTAGGGTCGTTTAGCTTAGCCTGCTCAAAAATCGGCATAGAAAAGTTAACTCCCCAAAAGGTGTCCTTTTGAGCGTGATCAGTATTACTGTAAAACTTGCTGGTTAACGTGAGTGTACCCACATCATAAATCCATTCTTTAGGCACTGTTAAATGCAAACCGGCATTAACAGCCTCAGCATCATGCTCAACTTGAAGGGTTAACCAATCGAAAGCCTGCCACTCGATACCTGCGAACACTCCGTTCATTAAACCATGTTCACGATCATTTTCTGCAATACCTGCAGTAAACCTAAAACTCTCCCACTCTCGAGAGGCTGCCAGATAATAGGTTTCATAAAAGTTGACTTCTCCACCTAGGTCTTTAGCGCCAATAGCCAAATTAAACCATTCTTTAGGAACAAAAGGCAGCTGATACTTAATGTTAAATGAAAGGTCCCTCAGCTGCCCTCTACCTTCCTCTCGGAAAATATTATCGTGCATGGTTTCTGCTGCAATAAATCCACCAACTTCGAGGCCATCGAATAAGCCTGTTGAAAAGGCATAATTATGGCCGTCCACAAACTTTGTACCACGAAGGTCAAGCTGATTGTTGTAACCAAAGTTTACATGCCCTTTCTCTAAAACCTCAGCAGTTGGAGTATTGAATAAGCCAGTGTACCCTGCAAAAGACTGAAAAGAATCTAGACGCTCACTAGCCACTGCTGGCAAGCAACATATTGATAAGCCGCCTAGCATAATAAAGTTCGATTTAAGCATATCCCTAGTCCACATAAGAGTTATTATAATTTTATAAGTTACGCCAAATAAGCTTGGCTCTATAATTTGACTTAGACTAACACAAATGAATATACGTTAGTAATTGATTAAGCTGTGTAATAGCCTACGAGTGTTTCTATAAAAAGACCTAAGTGATCTACTTTCAACTCATTTATACCAGCTGCAGCCTCGCGGCCGCCACCAGTAGTAAATTGGCTGCATACATGGGCTGCCCCTTGTTTGTTACTTAGGGGCGCTCTCACACTAACAGTGTAGCTCCCCTTATTGTTGTATGTGATAACAGCATGCGCTTTGTGCGGTGTTTTATTCGCAAGCTCATTGCTTAATACACCGCTTACTCGTCGAGACCAAGCTTTGTCGTCTAATAGAATCACCTTGGTAAAATGGCATTCATGAAGTATTTGCGCAGACTCTGCGCTTAGCATATCTGCCTTATAGGCTCTCTCTAGCTGATAATAGACTGAATGTTTATCTGCAATTAGCTCGAAGGGAGATGTATATGGCAGCAAAGCGTTAAATAATGCTACAGGATGAAAATGCAAGTCTGTTATATCGCTACCATAACCATTGTAATTAATGTAAGTGCCAAGCGCTTTTAGTTTAGACTTTTCTTGCTCTGTTAAACCCAAAGTATCAGCTTCTCTATTCGCTTTGCTAATTAAATTGTCGCCGTATGCTGCAGTAATAGCCCATAAATGAAAGCGCCTATTTAATATATCGCTTACAATTAAGCTCGTGCATACATCAGGACCCAGGTTGATATGAGCAAACAGGTTACAATGTTCTGGAATAGTACCAGCCCTATGATGATCTACATACATGACACGCGCACCAACAGACAACGCATGGTAGAGGTCCGGCTTATTTTTCTCCATAGATACATCTAGCACACGAATATTGTCACCTTCCTTTGGCGTTATTTTTTTCATTAATTCAATATCACGCTTTACTCCCGTGATCTTTATACTGTCGACAGGGTTAGCCAGTTGGAGCTGTAACAGCGCAATAATGCCGTCGGCATCGCCATTAAATATATCGTAGTACATATATGCTCTTAGCTTGAAAAGTTTAAGTAATAATCTGCTGTTGTTGTAGGTACTTTATAACTTTCTCTGCGCATTGTTTAACACTTTGCTCTGCTGTTTTTAAATGCAGCTCAGGCCTTGTTGGTATATCAAATATCGAATCAATACCGGTAAAGTTTGGTATTTCGCCTGCTCTCGCTTTTTTATAAAGCCCTTTTGGATCGCGGCTCTCGCAAACCTCTAAAGGAGTGTCGACAAACACCTCAATAAACTCACCTTCTTCCATAAGCTTACGCGCCTGCTCTCTATCTTGTTTAAATGGTGAGATAAACGCAGTAGAGACAATCACTCCAGCATCGACAAAAAGCTTGGCGACTTCGCTGATCCGGCGAATATTTTCAACTCTATCTTCATCACTAAAAGTTAGCCCTTTGTTTAGTCCTAAGCGCACATTATCGCCATCAAGAAGATAAGTGTGGCACCCTAACTCAAATAATCTAGCCTCTACTGCATTGGCAATTGTCGATTTACCAGAGCCACTGAGCCCGGTATACCATAGCAATACGGGTTTATGCCCTTTATGTGCTTGCTTTTGTGCTTTTGATACAGTCCGAGAGTGCCATACAATATTTTCTGTCATCGCTTTTCCAGATTCTAGCTTCTTTGAAATGATCTTTACTTGCAACTACGTAACTGTGACTCATCAATATTACCCAAAAGCTTCCCTTTAAAACGGAAAGAATATAGGAATTAAAGCCAGTACAACCACACTATATGTGATAGAGACAGGCAGGCCAAACAGCACGAAATCCTTTAATTTATAGTTTCCGGCATTGTATACCATTAAGTTTGTTTGGTAGCCATAGGGGCTCATAAAACTACCGCTTGCAGCAAATGCGACAGCCAAAACAAATGGTAAATAGCTGACTCCCAATCCCTGAGCTATAGCAAAGGCAATAGGAAAGGTTAATGCAGCAGCGGCATTATTGGTAATTAGCTCTGTAAACAACAGCGTGAGAATAAAAACACCAATAAAAGCCACATATGCGCTTTGCTCAGATAAAAGAGATTTAAACTGCTCAGCTATTAACAAAGCAACTCCCGTGTTATCTAAAGCAGTTGCTAAGGTAAGAGCGCTCATTACTATTAGCCACAATTCAAGAGGGAATCGGCGCTTTATTTCATTAAGAGATAGGCACCTGCTCGCTACTAGTATCGCTAAATAAAAAATAAAGCACTTTAATAGACTTATATTTAGTACTAATGCCCCCCCAAGAGTAACAACAAACCCCCAAGTAACAATCCGCTCTTTTATGCCTGAGAGCATATTTTCTGCTTTTACGCCACTGAGTATAAAAAAGTTTTTAGTAAGATTAGTACGTTTAGCAAAATCAGGGCCCACGGCCAAAACTAAAAAGTCTCCAGCCTGAATTGTCACCTCACCTAGCTTTCCTGAAAGCTTTTCTCCTTCTCGCCTAATCGCAACGACGGCAGCATCAAATCGAGCCCTAAAACCAGCCGACTTTAATGTTTTTCCTACAACCGCAGCACCAGGTTTAACGACTACTTCGGTTAGGTTTTCACGAAGCAACCCGTCTTTTTCTGCAAATAGTGTTAACCCTTCAAACTGCTGCAGCACTAAAATTTTAGTGATATCTCCTGAAAAAATAAGCTTATCGCCTTCGCGGATAATATGCGAAGGAGTGACTGGAGATATCAACTTACTCTCTCTTACAATCTCTACTAAAAACAATGATTCTAAGCTTCTTAGACCATTTTGCTCTACTGTTTCACCAATGAGCGCTGAACCTTTATTAACTTGTGCTTCTACAAAATAGTCCGCCACCTCAGCAGAATCGTTAACTTTGCCATTTAAGCGCTTGACGGTAAACCCAATAACTACCATACAGGCGGCAACAGCGGTGAGACCGATGGGAAGAAAGTCAAAAAAAGCAAACCCATCAACACCTCGCTCAATCAGCATTGAGTTAACGATCAAGTTTGTAGATGTGCCAATGAGAGTTAATGTTCCGCCCAAAATAGCGGCATACGACAACGGCAATAATAGTTTATTCGGGGCTATTAGTTTGTTGTTTTTAACTGGGCTAATGAGCGTAGCTATCACCGCAGTATTATTTAAAAAACTAGATGCCAGCACTGTGGCCAGTAGAGTACGTACGTAGGATTTAACTACCGAACCATTGAAAAGCACATTGGCAAGCCTACGCAAAAAACCAGTGCGTTCAAAAGCAAATGCACACACCACAAGTAACAACAAAGTAACTAAACCTGGATTGACGGCATTTGCAAGCAATTGTTCGGTAGATACTAATGAATTTGCAAAGCAGGTTAAGCTCGCCGCTGCAAATACTCGTTCAGGGAAGTGTTGATATTTAATTAACCCCACAATGGTTGATAAAAAAATAACCACCATCAACCATTGTTCTAAAACCATGCAAACATCCTTATTCCTAATTTACATCTTCTGCCAAAACTTTAAGGTATTAAAACCCAAGCGTTTTTTAACAAAATAAACAGCTAATAAGTTTTGCAAGCTTATAAAAAAGCTTGTAGCTATTGCAGCCCCAATTGCCCCATATAACTTTGTAAAAATAGGCACGCTAATTAAAACACCAAAACCGCTAATAAGTGTGACCAAACGCATATCGCGCTCATGACCAGTCATTTGCAATAGAAAGCCAACCGAACCAGTTACAACATTAACGGCTTGCCCCAATACTAGTATTTGTAAAATAGCGGCCCCTTGCTTAAACTCCTCACCAAATAATCCCATTAAAAATTCTGGAAATAGGAGCATAACCAGCACAATTGGAAAAGCGCTGACCACTAATAACCGCACTGAAAATAGTGCAGTTTTACGAATTCCCTCAAGATCACCTTTGGTATTAAAGGCGGAAAATTTAGGAGCAACAACTAGATTTACAGCCATTAGAACAAAAGAAGTCAATAAAGCGATACGCTGTGCAACACTAAAAAAAGCGACTTGCTCTGCAACTAAAAATACACCTATGATAATTGGTGCGCTCCATTGTACAGCTTGACTCATTATTACTATGACCCAATTAGGTCTAGCACTGTACCAAAGCATTTGAGAGTTAGGCTTTTCACCGTCATTATTTAAATTCTTGGTGCTTAACCAATAAAAAAAGCTTGAGGTTACCCCTAGCGATAAGCTCAAATAAAGCGCTGCGGTACTTGCTGATTCAATAGTAAATACAATGACTGCCAAACCACATAACATAAAGTGAGCAATATTTTGACATGGTATACTAGCAACTAGTTTATGCCGAGCCTGCAGGCTCATTGCCACTAAAAATACGATACTCAAGCCAGTTATTGCGGGTGCAATAAACTGTAAGCTTGCAGCAAGGCCTGGTTTATAAAATACACTTTCAGCAAGCCAAGAAGCAGAAATAAATACAAGGATAGCGAATAAACTTGCCATTGGTATGCTGTATTTCAACGCAAAATTTAGTATCGCCTTTACAGTATCGCCATACTCTGCATTTGCTGATGTAAAGCGCAATACCGTATTGTCGAAGCCAAACCTAGCTACCGCAGACAGCAACATAGCCAAAGCAAGGCTAAGAAAGAAGTACCCTGACTGCTCAGCCCCTAACTGCCTGGCAATAATTAAGTTAAATAAAAAAGCCATACCCGCCCCTAAAACCCGAATAGCAAGAGCAATGCAGGCATTGATAGCAGTATGGCGATGCTCCGCATCGCGTAAAACAGCTTTAACTTTATAAAGCATTAAATTCTCGGTTAATTTAAGGAGTCAAAAAATGAAGGATACTACAGGTATTTAGTAGGCATTTTTATTCACAAAACCTTTAAATATGGTTAGAAAGATTATTTTTATATCAAACCAAATAGACCAGTTATCAATATAGTAAAGGTCACAATCAATACGCTTTTTTAAATCAGTATCCCCCCGCCAACCGTTAATTTGTGCCCACCCAGTAATACCAGCCTTAACCATGTGCTTTTGCATATAACCTGGAATTTCATCTTTAAACTGCTGAACAAAAATGGTTCTTTCTGGCCGAGGCCCCACGATCGACATGTCCCCTTTCAATACATTTATAAATTGTGGTAATTCGTCAAGACTTGTTTTGCGAATAAACTGCCCAAACTTAGTATTTGTTTTATTTTTAGCTCCCCCCCATTGAATACCATCTTTCTCACTATTTTGTGGCATAGATCGAAACTTAAGCATCATAAACTTTTTGTTATTCCAGCTAACACGCTCTTGACGATAAAATACAGGGCCAGGTGAAGTTAACTTAACACCAACGGCTAAAGCAATGAGTACAGGGCTGATCATAAGTAAAATCAGTCCAGAAAGAAGTTTGTCTTCCAATGACTTTAATAGCTGATTACTCCCACTAATTGGCGACATACTTAAATTAATGACTGGCATACCGGCAATATCACTCACTGAGTGATTAATTAACCTAAAACCGCGCATGTCTGGGATATAACGTATAGTTTGAGTTGCATTACGTAAACTATACAAAATGCGTTCAACCAATAATTCGTCAGATAGAGGCAAAGCAATCCAAACCTGATCTATTTCTTCGCAGTGTGTATTGATATAACCTTCAATCTCGTTGAAATCACCCAAAAGCTCACAATCTCTCAGTGACTCATCACCAAATGATCCTACTATTTTATATCCTGTCCAAGGTGAGTTATAAATCTTAGCAACCATACGGTTTGCTATATTACCATCTCCAATAATCAACACATGGCGCTGATTACCACCTTTAGAGCGATATTTATTTAACAAAACTCGTATAGAAAATCGAATCACGACAAGAGCTAACAAACCGATTAAATACCAGTAAACAAATAAAGTATTGTCATAAGTTAACGAGTTATCAGAGATATAATAAATTGCTCCTAATACAATTTGGTTAATACTCCAGCAATATACAGCTAAACCTACTTCTTTTAACTTCGTTTCTCCACGCCAAGTACGATACATTCCCAAGTGCGGATATAACCAAAAAGCAACTGCAAAACTCAAAAATAAAGTCAAAATAAAGCTTTTCTGAGGCCAGACTTCGCCGTTTATCAGCCACATTGAAAGTGCAAAGCCTAAGAAAATTGCAAACAAGTCAGAGCATCGGTGCATTATTGCAACTAAAACATGGTTTTCTTTTGTAAAACCTTTACTCATAAAAATCCCGAACTATAAAAATATCTAAAGAATTACTTTTTAAGAACACCAACAACTTCACTACCATTACAAACAATTAAGCTGTTAATTTTTTTATTTTGCATTTTATCATAAGCAACAGACATAGGTACTTCTGGCTCTATAGTTGCTGGAAAACGGCTTGCAATATGCTCTGCCTGCAAATCAAATAGATCTTTACCGTACTTTTCGATAGCTCGGCGTAAATCACCATCGGTTATTATTGCGTATAGCTCACCATTATTTACAACTAAGGTCAAACCCAAGGTACCTTTAGACATTACATTAAGAACCTCGCCTAAGGGTGTTTCGCTAGTAACTACAGGCAACTCATCTTTGATCATTTCATCTGCAACTTTACTCAATAACTTTCGACCTAAACTACCACCTGGATGAAAGCGAGCGAAGTGTTCAGGTTGAAACCTTCTAGACTCCATAAGAGCTACAGTTAATGCATCCCCTATAACTAAAGTCGCGGTTGTAGAGGAGGTTGGCGCCAATTGCAAAGGACAAGCTTCAGAGGGGACCGCGACATTTAAATGGTAATGTGCATTTTTTGCAAGTGTAGAGTTGGGGTTTCCCGTAATTGCAATAATATGATTGTTGTTATCTTTTAAAAAAGGCAGTAACTTTAGTACTTCTTCCGTTTCTCCGGAGTTAGAAATAGCAATAAAAATATCTGCAGGAGTAACCATACCTAAGTCACCATGGAAAGCTTCTCCTGGATGCATAAAAAAGCTTGGTGTTCCGGTACTTGCGAAAGATGCCGCAATTTTTTTTCCAATAATACCTGACTTACCCATACCGCAAATAATTGTACGCCCTTGGGTGCTGAGTATCAGCTCAACAACAGAGTCAAATTGTTGATCAAGTTGTGCAACGAGTGCATGTAACCCTTCGATTTCATTACTGATCACTCTACGCGCTATTTCTAACGTACTCATAAGCCTTCCATTTTTTGTTTTACCACCAAATAATCTTCCATAGTATCAATGCCGTGAGGAATTTCACCATCATAATCCATTACTCCTATGGAAAGACCATTACTTAAAGCTCGTAGCTGCTCAAGTTTTTCTAACTTTTCTAAACGAGATTCAGGTAAACCACAGATAGTTTTTAACGCAGATACCTTATACACATATATACCTATGTGCCTTTTAGCAGCAGAAATATCATTGGGATCATCACGATCTATTGGTGCCGGTGCTCGAGTAAAATATAGCGCCTCATTATATTCGGTGATAATTGCTTTAACTACATTACAGTTGTGTAATTCACTTAGTCGTGTAATTTTAGTTGCCGCAGTTAAAATGCTAAAGTGTTGATTGCGCGTCGCAAACTCAACTAACCGGCAAATCAACATATCAGGAATTAATGGTTCATCCCCCTGCACATTCATCACTAGCGTTGAGTCAGGCCACCCAAGTTTGATAGCGACTTCATGAACACGATCTGTACCACTAATATGACCTGACGCCGTCATAATTACCGGAATAGAAAGTGATTTAGCTTTCTCTTCAATTTTTACATCATCAGTTGCTAAAATAATGTCGTTGATTGAGACACCAGCTTCTAGTACTCGTTGCACTACATGCCAAAAAACTGGTTTACCGTTAATTTCTAGTAGAGGCTTTGCTGGTAAGCGAGAGGAACCATATCTAGCTGGTATAACTACTTTTAAACTACGCTCTTTCATTTTGAGTGATTCCGATATCATACCAACTTACTTTCTAGGAAAGGGCGTTTATGTGTTACAGCATCTATTTCAAGTAGCGTTTCCAACATTTCATACATGTGCTCAAGCGGGATCATGTTTGGGCCATCACTTAGTGCAATGCTTGGATTGGGGTGTGTTTCAGTAAATAAACCATCGATACCTACAGCTACAGCGGCACGTGCTAATACTGGTACCATTTCTCTCTGCCCACCTGATGTTGAGCCTTGTCCACCTGGCTGCTGCACAGAGTGGGTTGCATCAAATACTACTTTACACCCCGTACTTCGCATCACAGGCAAGCCACGCATATCACTAATTAAGGTATTATATCCAAATGAGGTACCACGGTCACATAGCCAAATATCTTTATTACCTACTTCATAGCATTTATTAACAACTTGATGCATGTCCCAAGGCGCTTGAAACTGACCTTTCTTTATATTGACAGGCTTACCCGCACGAGCAACTTTTTGTATAAAGTTCGTTTGGCGCACCAAGAATGCTGGTGTTTGTAAGACATCAACAACACTCGCTACTTCATCAATTGGAGTATCTTCATGAACATCAGTTAAAACTCTTAACCCCAAGTCAGACTTAACCTTAGCCAAAATACGTAAGCCCTCTGCAATTCCAGGACCTCTATAGCTGGAGGTTGAGCTGCGATTGGCTTTATCAAAGCTGGCTTTAAAAATATATTCTACACCAAGCTCTTCAGTCACTTTTTTCATTTTCTCTGCGACCTCAAAGACCAGTTTCTCTGATTCAATAACACACGGGCCTGCAATTAAAAACATGGATAATCCTTGTACTATGATTTTATTAAATGAATATTTTACTGTTCCACGGTAGTAACATCGTCAGCGACGATTTTACTAAGTAGAACATCATAAATTTGCTCAAGCGACTCAAAACGCGATAGTAAAACTTATCTGCGACTTCTCTTACTACCCCATTTACTGGTATGTGATTCAGTTATGTGTGTAGCGTATATATGTGTAGCGTAGCTAAAAACAAGCTCATGGGCATCTTTTGGGGCAAAGCTAAAACCACACTCATTCATTACCCGCACATTAAGCACATCGTCACCAACAAACGCAACTTGTTGCAAGCCTAGCTTTTCACAACGTTCTGTTAATGCTGCGCTAGCCTTACGAGAAACAACGTATGTTTTGATACCATGACTGCGGAGAAGCTCTATTGAACAACCATCTTTTACATTAAAATTTTTAAAAATTTCACCACTTTAGTCTATATAGCTACTGCCATCATTCATTATTCTATCTATATCAAATAAAACTAGGCAAATTTGCTCCATATTTACGTTACTCACCTATAGATTTGAGATAAACTTTTTAATTTTTTCAAAATAGCGCCGACCATCCGGCTCATAAACGTTTAAGCTTTTAACTTTTAGCGAATTGTGTTGAACCCAAACATTTAATAAACGTTCGGATAGAAAGCCAAAAACACGGGATTGATATGCATCATAATCATCAATATCAACTTTAAGCTCTAACTCAAATAAAATATCAAAAAGCCATTCACAATAAGCTATCGCGTTATCTTTATTCATGATAAACATATTATACAAATGAATAGATGTTCTATTCATCACCCTATCGAAGGAATCAACATACTCCGGGCATTTTTCATTTAGTACACACTTCAATAATTCAAGGTCATTAGAGTTATGATTTTTTTCGTAGTGTTTTTTTGCAGAAATAAAAGGGTACACCCTTTTTTTAGGAAGTATAACATCATACTCAACCAGAAGCTCCTTAATATCAACATCATTTAAAACGCTGGTTTCAAAATTAAAAAAAGATAAAATATTATTTCTAACAAAAAAAACGACGATAGTGAACCAAGCCAAGATATTCAAAATCATCCGCATTATTTTTATACGCAGCGTATAATGCTGTCAACTCACAGAAGTTTGGATTTTTTATTGATATATTATGACCAACATCATCTCGACAATAACCAAAATCAGAATTTTTATTAACTGCTCCCACACGAAAAGGAACATATATATCATTTAATATTGACGTATTAAACTCTTTATGCGTAGCGACAACTATCATATTAATACTCGTAATTCAGAAGCTGAATATCCTCAGCATACAGTTCACCAACAAAATCCACCATATACCCTTCATTATAGTAATCTTTGAAATGATTATGCTGAGATTTATTTACCTTTTTAAGTTCAGAAGCATCTTTCCCTAGAGCTGATTTCAAGCTTTCAAAGTCACTTTCTATATATTCAAAACGACACACACAATCTAAAAGGCTTAGATCGGCATTACCGTTTAAGATGAAAAACTCGGTTTGAGGGATAAAGTGAGTCCAGTTCATTACTTTTTTTCTATAAGCCTGGTCAGCTATCATCTTATCAATAAACTCCTTGAATGTTTTTATATCCTTTAAATATAGCTTTTTAAACTCGTTATCCCAAACACCTATCCCCCCCTTTTCGGAGTGTAAATAATGAAATGCTGAAACAAATCTATCCCATGGGTTTCTAACAACAGTGAACTTTTTATATGACTTAAACTTTAATTCATCATCATCATGATACTTTTGTAAAAAGTAATGACCTGAAGAGGGCTTACCGAATAATGATTGAGTTATACCATTACCTGCTGCTTTGGGTATATGAATAAAGATGATCTTGTTTTCATCTTCCAAACTGGTGTATGCGCTTTGAAACCTTCTTGATAGTTTTAGCTTAATATGTAGAGGAAGGGAGTGATGAAATGCTCGAAATACCTTTTCCACCCTACCGTTTATAGAAACAAAATACTTTACACTCTTCAATAGCATCACACATACCTATTAACAAAACCAACAATCCAATTATGGGATAAAAATGAGTAGAAAAAAAATGGAATGCAGACTAACCCCACAATAACCATACGATTCTTTAAATTAGAATTCATGAGCAGCGCCGCAAAACTCAAAGTTGACAAAATAGCTACACCATAAAGTACTCTTATTGACGCTTCACTCGCGAAGTAGCAAGCAGAAGAAACTAAAAACCCACAAACAGAAAACGAATACAGAACATTTATTAACTTTTCACCGTTTTCACTAACGCTAAAAAAAACTTTTCCCATACCCACAGCTAATAAAGATATAAAAACAAAAAAATATTTAAAAAAATAATCCTCATGTACAACGTTCTTATCAGAATAACCAAGAACTCTAACCAAAGACTTAACATAAATGTTATTATCAATGTAAGGAATGTTATTCAATAAAATCAACACCACATCTTTAGAAAAAAAAGAAAACAAAAACGCAAAAATTAAAATGAGAATTTTGTTAACCCACCTTAATTTAAAAACAAAAATAACAAAAAAGTATAAACAAGAAGAAAAATGAATTGTTGTAGCAACAAAAAGAGATAAGAAAAATTTAACTTTCTTGCCAAAGTAAAAGAAAGAACAACCTAATAAAATTATTGAAAATGCAAGATACTGCCTAAGAAGGCCAGTAGCTAAAAAATTAAAACTAAGCGTACAAAAAGCAAGGAATAACATCAAATAAAACAACGGAAAGCTTCGTGTCAATTTCCATATTGAAGTCAAAAAAATAAAAAGTGAAAATGTCCCAATAAAGTAAATAAAACTTTCCGCACTTAAACCAGCAGACCTAAAAATGTAATTTATAAAAGTAAATCCCGGTTCAAACTCTCTCCAAGTTTCAACTTGAAAAAATGGAATGTAATAAACAACAGAATCATGACTAACGATCAATCCGCTATTTAAAACAATCGCCATAAACAATAATAAAAACAAAAAGAGTAAAAAGCTCAACACTCTAGAATTAAAAAAAGAGAGAAATAAAGAAAAAAGCAGACCAGACTTTATGAGAACCATCGAAGAGTGAGTAACCAGACTAAGCATAAAAACCACACAAACGTTCTACCATTTTTTCTAAGTTAAAATATTTTTCATTTTTATAATTATCCTTTATTAAATAATCTCTATATAATTTTGACAAGTAGTTATTTTTAAATTCCCTTGTTATAGGGTTTTCAATTGCGAATAAGAGCTGCTCCTTCAGGCTATAAGTAGGATCATAAAAATGAGTACACGAACGGTAATATGAATCACCTAATGTAAACACTTCAGTATCTGTTCTAAGAGCTTCAACCCCTACAGTTGAGTTACACACTACGACTAAGTCTGCATTTTTTATCAATTTATCAATTGAAGTTGAGTTATCAAGTATAGCATTTTCACTATTTGTAATTATTTGATAGAAGTCCTTACCGTATCTCCCCAGATTCATAGGATGTTCTCTTATGATTAATTTATAACCATCAGGTAAGTTTGATATTAATTCCGAAAGCATTGATTTAATCGACCGAAAATGTGGGCTATTCATTATAATCTGTACATCACACGGTACTTGTAGAGGAAAAAAAATAAATCTATCTGGTGATTTATATTTAATAGCTTTCGGCTGTTTAGATACAATACGGCTAACTAGATATGGCAAGGAATCAGTCAAGCCTTCCCCGGTTTGCAATTCGACAAGAAGAGCTTTTCTCATAAAAAATGGAGGAACACTTAAAAAAACATCTGGAATTTTACGAAAGTATGCGAAAAAATCACCTTCAAAATATTTCTTACAAGAATTAACTGTATAAAATTCACTTAGAATTTCATTAGAACTCGTACCTAGCGTAATTTCATGGCAATCAAACTTAGATATTTCCATGTTTTTATTTACACCTTTTTCATCAAAAATCATTGTACCAAAAGGACCTGGTTCAAAATATATAATTTTTTTTGATCTTTTCTGAGAAATTATTTTTGCTGTTGAAGAAAACACCCTAACATCACCAATAATAACGGCACCTAAACAACTCTCATTTGCGAAAATATCATCATAAAACTGCGCGTATTGTTCAGCAGTTAATTTAAAGTTATTCTCTAGTTGTGGTAAAAGTGTTTTGTGAAAAACAATAGATTGCTCAACTTCCTTTTCGGATAAAGTCTTTATATCACTCTTATAATTTTCCCTTGCAGCATCTGGCGCATAAATATAGTTTAACCTATTAATTTTACAGTAATAAGCTGCAGAAGGGT
Source organism: Pseudoalteromonas peptidolytica (assembly GCF_012641745.1). Classification (GTDB taxonomy): domain Bacteria; phylum Pseudomonadota; class Gammaproteobacteria; order Enterobacterales; family Alteromonadaceae; genus Pseudoalteromonas; species Pseudoalteromonas peptidolytica. The sequence goes on along the minus strand of NZ_WEHZ01000004.1, from coordinate 196,400 downwards.
ACATACACAGATAAACTAGCTCCACGGCTTTTTCTATAAAGTATTTCTCTGAGTGGTGAAAGTAACGAGCATTACTTTCATAAAAGCACATAACATACAGCTTATTCAAATTCCAACTCCTTCCTTACCGAGTTTAAAGCGCTTCGAATAACAACATGCATATCATAATATTTATACTCAGCTAATCTTCCACCTAAAATATACTTTTCATTAGACTTAGCCATTTTTCTATATTTATTATACAGCTCTTGGTTCTGCTCATCATTTACAGGGTAATAACGCTCATCCCCAAGCTTCCATTCGGATGGGAACTCTTTAGTGATAATTGTTTGTTCTGTTTTTGTAAACTCAAAGTGCTTATGCTCTATAATTCTTGTGTATGGAACACTTTCCTCTGTATAGTTTACTACGGCACAACCCTGATAGTTTTCAATATTTTGTAGAGTCGTTTCAAACCTCAGGCCTCTATACTCCAACTTTCCATAATGGTAGCCAAAAAGCTCGTCGATTGGCCCTGTATAAACAATTTTTGCTGCCATTCTTTCATAACTTTCTTTATTATCTAAAAAGTCAGTATTTAATTTAACTTCCACATTTTCTAATAGCTTATCTATGATTTTTGAGTATCCTCCTTCAGGGATACCTTGATACTTATCATTAAAATAATTATTATCGTAAGTAAATCTCAACGGTAGTCTTTTGATAATAAAAGAAGGTAAATCGACTGGGTCTCGTCCCCACTGCTTCTTTGTATAACCTTTAATTAGTTTTTCATAAATATCAGTGCCCACCATAGATATGGCTTGCTCTTCAAGGTTTCTCGGTTCTTTTATCCCTGATGCTTCAATTTGCTGATTTATTACCTCTTTTGCTTCTTGCGGGGTCTTTACCCCCCAAAGCTTGCTAAAAGTATTCATATTGAAGGGTAAGTTATAAAGTTCATTTTTATAAATAGCTATTGGGGAATTGACATAATTGTTAAAAGAAGCAAACTGATTGATATAATCCCAAACATCCTCATCATTTGTATGAAAAATATGAGCTCCATATTTATGAACATTTATACCATTAACTTTTTCAGTATAAATATTCCCCCCTGGATGTTCTCTTTTTTCAATAACTAAACATTTCTTACCTACTTTTGTCATTTCATGGGCAAATACAGAACCAAAAAGCCCACTCCCAACAATTATATAATCATATAACTGGCTACTCATCATTCTTTCCTATAAAAATTATATTTAGCTTTTATCAAGACAAATTCAACCTAACTTTCTGAAACTTCCTCTAACTTTTTCCACTTTTTTGTCAATAAAAGTTGAAGAGAACCAGCCTAAAACACAGCTTACGAACACTGTAACAATAAAAACAATTAAATTCTCAGCTGAGCGCCCTTGTGACGGATTTAAAAATAAAAGATATGAAACAATCATTCCTACTGACCAGTGTGATAAGTATATTGGATAGCTTAAATCACCAAGAAACTTATCTATTTTTATTCTCTCCTTACCTCCCAACTTAACATTAAAAAGTGAGATTATAATTAACGATGAAATCACATAATTAAGCACATAAAACAAACCCAAACAATCTTCAAACGCCTCAAGCAAATCAAGTAGCAGTAACACTATTATATTTATTAAAAACAATACAAACAAACTGACGACTCTATTTTCTAACTCATATTTTTTAAAATTTTCATGGTAGTGAAAAATTACGGCACCAATCGAAAAAGGTAAGCTGCCAGCAAAGAAAAAGTTATACCTGTACTCATAACCTAAATTAAAAGCAATCGTATAACTGTAGTATCCTAAACTAATGATCAACCAGACAATTGATATTTTTCTACTTTTAGACGCACCAATAGCAATAAAAAAATAGAAGAGGAGTTCAACAGTTAACGCCCAAGTGGCTGGTAAAAGCCTTGGTTCAACTGTTCCAGGGAATGTGGAAATAAAAAGCATTGTTGCATTTTGAAGCCACTCAGCTAGTGAGTTAGGAAAATAAATAAAATACCTATATTGTATCGAAAAATCTTCACCCACAAAAAGAATAAATAATAGCGTTAATATAAGGTAGAACCAATATGTAGGAAATAACCTCAAAAACCGATTAATTACAAAACCTCTTACTCCACTTAAAGTATAGCCATATGATTTATGCATAATTAACGTCATCAAGAAGCCACTTAGAATAAAAAAACCATGGACAGCAAAGTGACCTAAGTGGGGTATAGACAATAAATGCTGCACCACAACCATTAATGCTAAAAGAAAACGAAACGAGCCAAGCATTTTATTTTAATACCTCACAACATCCCCACTCAGGGTAATGCTCTCGTATATATTTGTTTAAGGCAATTTCGGCATCCGTATATGTACGGGCTATAGGCTGCGGGCTGTGGGCTTCGAGCATCGTATTTGTGATCATACCAGCACCCACCGTTACATTGGTTAAGCGATCGATAATAATGAGCGATCCCGTCCCCACTACTTGGCTATATTGATCAATAACCACTGGTGCAGCAGTCTCGATAATACAATTAGCAATTTCATTTAATTGTAATTCACTGGCATCAATTTGCTGTAAGGTATTTACATCGATTCGGTGGTTAATATTACTGATTTTACCAAAGGTATTTTTAGTACCTATTTTGAGCTCATACTCTTTACCTGGCTGCATTGCAGCATCGGCCATCCACACAATAGTTGCTGCAAAGTTTGAACTGGTTGTGGGTAGCTGTTTTTGGTCTGCAGTTGATCGTACAATTACATCACCACGCGAAATATCAATTTCGTCTTTTAAGGTTAATGTAATTGCTTGGCCAGCAAAGGCGCTTGGTAAATCGCCATCGGCAGTAACAATACGCTCGACTGACGATGTTTTACCTGATGGGAATGCTGTAATTTGGTCGCCAACATTAATAATGCCACTGGCAATGGTGCCGCAAAAACCGCGAAAGTCTAAATTAGGACGATTTACATACTGCACAGGTAAGCGGAATGTATCTAAGTTTTTATCGTCACTAATGGTTACTGTATCAAGCAGCTGCATAAGGGTTGAACCTGGGTACCAATCAAGGTTATTACCTTTATCTACAACATTATCGCCTTTAAGGGCCGAGATCGGCACAAAGCGCACATCTGGAATATCTAATTGCTCAGCAAAGGCTTTGTAATCCGCTTTAATTTGACGGTACACATCTTGACTGTAAACTACTAAGTCCATTTTATTAATGGCTACTATTACATGTTTTAGGCCTAGTAGTGATGCAATATAGCTGTGGCGTTTAGTTTGTGTTTGTACCCCTTTACGGGCATCAATCATCACAATGGCTAAGTCGCAGTTAGAGGCACCCGTTGCCATGTTGCGTGTGTACTGCTCGTGCCCCGGGCAGTCAGCAATAATAAACTTACGCTTTTCGGTCGCAAAATAGCGGTATGCTACATCAATGGTGATGCCTTGCTCACGCTCTGATTGTAGACCATCTACAAGTAATGCTAAATCGAACTCTTCGTCTGTAGTGTTAAATTTTTTTGAGTCGTTTTTGATTGCCGCCATGTGATCTTCAAAAATTAATTTTGAGTCGTGTAATAAACGACCAATTAACGTTGATTTACCGTCATCAACATTACCACAGGTTAAAAAGCGTAGTAGATCTTTGTTTTCGTGTTGTTTTAAGTAACCTTCGATATCTGTTTCAAGAAGGTTTGGTTTGGTTTGGTCGGTCATTTTAAGTCCTTACTTAAGCTATAAGCTATAAGCTATAAGCTATAAGCTATAAGCTATAAGCTACGAGCTACGAGCTACGAGCAATTCTTGATTGCTCTAATTAAGCCACCTAGCATTTTTCCAATTAATTCACACTCTGTAACAATCCTTAAGCTATTTTCTTTTGAAATATAAGCTATTTCCGTTGCAATCATTACCTGTGTTTTTAATTCACCTAAAGAGCCTTTTGCAATTATTAAAAAGCGAACCTTTTCTTTATCAGACTCCCTTTCAAAACCTTCAGCTATATTGCTAGGAACAGAAACGCCAGCTCTACACATTTGCTCTTTAAGGCCAAAATCTTTTAGGTGCTCAAATATTTTATAAATATTTACGCTCAAGCGAAAACTGCGCTGCCAAACTTCTAAATTTTCGTATTTCATAACTATCCCTGTTAATCAATTTTGTTACTATCTTAAAATTCAGAACTGTATATTTAAGCTCGCAGCTCATAGCTTGAGGCACGAAGCACTACTATGCGCTCTAGAAATACCCTTCCATTTTCTTTTTCTCCATTGAGCCTGATGAATCGTGGTCGATTACACGGCCTTGGCGCTCTGAGGTTTTGGTGAGTAACATTTCTTGGATAATTTCAGGCAGTGTTGTGGCGTTAGACTCAACGGCACCAGTTAGAGGGTAACAACCAAGGGTTCTAAAGCGGACCATTTTTTTCATTGGCACTTCCCCCTCATTTAGTGGCATACGCTCATCATCAACCATAATCAAAGTACCGTCACGCTCAACAACTGGACGCTCTGCCGCTAGGTAAAGTGGTACAATATCGATATTTTCTAGGTAAATGTATTGCCAAATATCAAGCTCGGTCCAGTTACTCAGAGGGAACACACGAATGCTCTCGCCTTTATTTACTTTACCGTTAAAAGTATTCCATAATTCTGGACGTTGATTTTTAGGATCCCAGCGGTGGTTTTTATCACGGAATGAGTAAACACGCTCTTTAGCACGTGACTTTTCTTCGTCACGGCGTGCGCCACCAAAAGCGGCATCAAATTGGTATTTATCTAGCGCTTGCTTTAGGCCTTGCGTTTTCATGACATCCGTATGCTTAGCACTGCCGTGAGTAAATGGTCCAACACCGGCATCTACACCTTCTTGGTTAATATGCACAAGCAAATCAAAACCCAACTTTTTAGCCATTTTATCGCGGAACTCAATCATTTCTTTAAACTTCCATGTTGTATCAACATGCATTAAAGGGAATGGCGGTTTAGCAGGGTAGAACGCTTTCATGGTTAGGTGCAGCATTACTGCAGAGTCTTTACCGACAGAGTAAAGCATTACTGGATTATCGAATTCTGCAGCCACTTCGCGAATAATATGAATTGACTCAGCTTCTAGTTGCTTTAGGTGAGTCATACGGGCTTTGGAGATTTCCATTGTTATTCCATTTAAAAATTTTAAGCTGTAAGTTTTAAGCTGCGGGCTTCGAGCCTGCAGCCAATCATAATTTATTTATCGCTCTTATATTCGTAGTTATAGTAGCCATAGTACCCATAGGCATTCATTGACTTACGAACCACACCATTAAATACAACGCCTTTTACATCAATACCATTTTGTTCAAAACGATTTCGTGTAATTTCAAGTTCTTTTATGTGGTTTTGGCCAAACCGTGTCACCAATAAAGTAGTACCAGCATGAGCACCAACTATTGCAGGATCAGTTACTGCTAAAATAGGAGGGGTATCCACAATGACTAAGTCATACATTTTGCTCACTTCACTTATTAATTTGCTGAAGTTTTGATGCATTAAAAGCTCTGAAGGGTTAGGTGGTATTTGACCACGTGTCATTACATGCAAACCTTCAACCTGAGTCGGCTTAATCACTTGGGCTAAGTTTAGTCGACTAGACAAGTAATCACTTAATCCGTCATCCCACTTCATGCCAAACTGTGTTTGTAGGTAGCCTTTACGCATATCGGCATCAACCACCAATACACGCTTGCCGCTTTGCGCTAACACAGTTGCGAGGTTTACAGTGATAAATGACTTACCAACACCTGGACTTGGGCCGGAGATGGCTATTACATTATTTTTAGCCTCTAGCATCGCAAAATGTAAGCTAGTACGCAGGCTTCGCAGCGCTTCAACAGAGAGGTCCGCTGGGTTATCAATCGCTAAAATAGATTTTGCTTTTGCGATTTTACCTTTACGCGCCTTGGCAAAACCAGTCAGCTTTACTTGGTAGTCAGAAAATGGAACGCTTGCATACACAGGCATACCTAAGGCTTCTATTTCGCTTGGGTCTTCTATCCCTTTATGCATCGCTTTTTGAATCAAAACAATGGCAACAGCGAGCATACCACCTAGTAAAGTCGCTACAACCACAATGAGAGCTTTTTTCGGCTTTACTGGCTCCGTTGTATTTACTTCTGCGTAGTCAACAATACGAACATTACCAACCGTGCCTGCGCGCACTATATCTAGCTCTTGAGTCTTAGCAAGAAGCAAGGTGTAAATTTCATTGTTTACTTCAACATCACGTTTTAAGCGTAGTAGCTCTCTTTGCGTTTCAGGTAGCCCCTGTACCTCACCAGTAAGTTCATTGCGCTGGCGCTTTACCGTATCTATTTGCTCCACCACACCACGATATGAGGGGTGCTCACGTTTAAACTTACGACTAAGCTCTAAGCGCTTTAATTCAAGTTCTTGTAATTTAGTTTCAAGCGTAACGATTTGCTCGAGTACACCTTGAGTCTCTAAGCTAATGTCAATGGATTCTTGGCGGATTTGATAGTCGTTAAATGCCTTTTCAGCACGCTCTAGGCTACGCTTAACTTCTGGCAGCTGCACCTCTAAAAATTCAAGTGACTGCTGTGCCTCTGCGCTGTTTCGCTCAACATTACGGCGAACATAAATACTGGCAACTTTGTCTAAGACTTTTTCTGCATAATCAGGGCTTTTATCTTGAAGCGCTAGATTGATGATCCCAGAATCCTTCCCCTTTTCAGATGCAGAAATTTCTTCTTGTAGATCTAGTATCGTTTGTAGCCGGTTACGCTTTACTATGCTAAATTCGGTTTCAGGTCGCGCAATTAACGCTTTAATCACTAACTCAAATTCACCTAATTTTATTTCTTCCCCTACTTTGCCTGACAGTACTTTCTCTCCATCCTCATCGTAGAGTGAGAAGCTTTCTTGAGATTGTGCTTTTAGAGTGAACTCTAGCTCCTCAGCACTTTTAGGTACTCGGAATCGGTGGATTTCTACCTTTTCACCACCCCAAGCATAAGACTTAGCTCCAAAACTTGGTTCAGCAACTTCGCCCTCACTCAACGCTATAAAATTGCGAAATGCGCGATTGCCGAATAAAGGAAAGAGCTTAGGCTCAACAACTATATCCAACTGGAGTGTATCGACGGCTTCACCCACAACACTTCTCGATTTCAGTAACTCAATTTCAGTAACAGCCTCTGATGTGCTTTCAAACATACCAGACATGTCGTCAAAGCCTGGTACTGAGCCCCCCTTTTCCTCTACTTGTACCATTGCTGTTGCTTGGTAGATAGGTGTGCTGAATATGGCATATGCCACACCGAGTAGCATAAACAGTGCAGTTACGCCTGCAATGAACCATTTGGCATCGAGAAGTGCACCAAAAAGTGCCATTAAGTCAATTTCTTGGGATTCTTCTTGTTTCGGTTTTTGCGCAGAAATTAGATTTGGCTGAGCATTCATATACTCTTAATTCCTTATAAATACTGTTGCCAAGCACCACAGGCGCTGTCGATAAGCTGATATACGTGTTCAAATGCTTCTTTAGACTGGCGGTAGGGATCGGGAATTTCTTTGTCTCCTATCCACTTTCCGAGTAAAAACGTTTTGCCACGAGCTTGAGGGTAACGGCTGCATAGGTCATCAAGATGCCTATGCTCCATCACTAAGAGTAGACTATTTTGAGCAACTAGAGCGCTATTTAACTGGCGCCCTTGGTGCGGGCTCATGTCGATCCCCTGTGCTTTAGTCAGTTCTTGTGCCATCGCGTCAGCTGATTTACCTTCCAGCGCGGTTAAGCCTGCTGATGACACTTGAATATTTTTACCCGCTAATTTGCTTTTTAATACATATTCAGCGGTTGGGCTGCGGCAAATATTACCCGCACAAACCATTAACACACTATCAAACATGAGCTTTCACACTATTGGTTGTCAATATCTTGAATTGCGTCCACTGTTGAAAGTGACGGCAATAATAGGCTGATAACTTTGTTCCAGCGAGCAAGAGGCGCACTGGTTACGTAAACGATATCTTGTGGTTGTAATTCGAATTGCTCGGCAAGCACCAATGACGCTACATTTTTTGCATGCAGCTGGTATACATCTGCAAGCACACCATCTTTTTGGAAATCGCGCTTACGTAATACAAAAATACCATTTGCATCTGCGGTACGTTCGTTAAAACCACCGGCATCAGTCAACGCTTCAGCAAGGCTAAGGCCAAAGCGGTTTACATCGACTTTACCCGCTTTTATCACATCACCCAGCACATATACATTACGCTTGTCATTGCGGCTAATGTGTACAATATCGCCGTGCTTTAATAGGCGATTTTGCGAAATATCCCCCTGCGCGTAAAAGTCGTCTAATTGAATCGTTTCTGTCTTATCACCGCGAGTAAAGGTAACAGTTTCCCAATCAGCATCTTTTGTTAAACCGCCAGCTTGGTTAATAGCATCAATTAAAGTGACCGGAGTTTCTGTAATCGGATATACGCCAGGTTTGGTTACTTCACCAGTGACATACGCTTTTTGGCTTCTAAAACCTACCACTTTAACGTCGATTTGTGGCTCTTCAATAACTCGGCTTAGTCGCTTTGCAATATCAGCTCTTAGTTCACTCACTGTTCTTCCTGCGGCAGGAACTTTGGGTGCGTATGCAAAGTTGATAGTACCGTCAGCTTGAACTCGGAAGCCATCAAATTCTGCGGTTCTTTGAACTGCAGCCGGAATTGTTAGCTCAGGGTGATCCCATACACCAATGGTAATTACATCACCTACTCCGAGGCGATATTCGTAGTTTGAAACATCTACACCTGCCAGTGATGAGCGGTCTATCTCTTTGGCACGTTTGATTTTGTGTTCTTGTACCAACTGTGAGTCAATGATGTGAATGTTTACTTTTTCTAGATCGCGTTCAAGATTTGCAGTTTGCTCTCCTGAGCCTATTCCCTCAAAGTGACCACCAGGGATGAGTGTACAACCACTCATCGTCAACAGTACTGCCGAAGCAATAATCGTTTTACAGCGTAGCGCCATTGTATCTTCCCAAAAGTTTTATAATCTTTTCTTTTAATTGCTTTTATTGCCCTTTATTAAATAGTATTAAGACAATAAAAGTGTAGTCGGCTAATTAAAGCATGCACGTTAGTTAATCGCAAGCGAGTACTGGGTTTTACGTAATATCTCACTCTATTATGTGCTTTCTCATTATTTAATGACGATAAGCGTTATACCTGTGACTTGTTTATATTTGGCTTTGTTTTTTGATTACTTCAAATATCACAATAACTGTTAACGGCTGCGATGCTGTAAAAGATCGCGAGGTAAACTCGCTCCTACCGCTCTCAGTAACCAGCGTGCAGTTGGGTCGGCTCGTGTACTCCGCATTTACTGTTAAGAGCTGTGAGATAAAGCATCTTAACATTGTAAAAGATCGCGAGATAAACTCGCTCCTACCGCTCTCAGTAACCAGCGTGCAGTTGGAGCGGCTCGTGTACTACGCATTTACTGTTAAGTGCTGTGAGATAAAGCACCTTAACATTGTAAAAGATCGCGAGGTAAACTCGCTCCTACCGACCTCTGTAACTGCGTGCAGTTGGATCAGCTCGTGTATTCTGCAGTTACAGTTAAAAGCTGTGAGATAAAGCATTTCAACATGGTAAAGACGCGAGGTAAACTCGCTCCTACCGACCTCTGTAACAGCGTACTGTTGGTTCGGCTCGTGTATTCTGCAGTTACTGTTAAGAGCTGTGAGATAAAGCATCTCAACATTGTAAAAGATCGCGAGGTAAACTCGCTCCTACCGCTGTCAGTAACCAGCGTGCAGTTGGGTCGGCTCGTGTATTCTGCACTTACTGTTAAGTGCTGTGAGATAAAGCATCTCAACATGATAAAAGATCGCGAGGTAAACTCGCTCCTACCGACCTCTGTAACAGCGTACTGTTGGTTCGGCTCGTGTATTCTGCAGTTACTGTTAAGAGCTGTGAGATAAAGCATCTCAACATGGTAAAAGATCGCGAGGTAAACTCGCTCCTACCGACCTCTGTAACAGCGTGCAGTTGGATCGGCTCGTGTATTCTGCAGTTACTGTTAAGAGCTGTGAGATAAAGCATTTCAACATGGTAAAAGATCGCGAGATAAACTCGCTCATACCGCTGTCAGTAACCTGCGTGCAGTTGGGTCGGCTCGTGTATTCTGCAGTTACTGTTAAGAGCTGTGAGATAAAGCATCTTAACATTGTAAAAGATCGCGAGATAAACTCGCTCCTACCGCTCTCAGTAACCAGCGTGCAGTTGGAGCGGCTCGTGTACTACGCATTTACTGTTAAGTGCTGTGAGATAAAGCATTTCAACATGGTAAAGACGCGAGGTAAACTCGCTCCTACCGACCTCTGTAACAGCGTACTGTTGGTTCGGCTCGTGTATTCTGCAGTTACTGTTAAGAGCTGTGAGATAAAGCATCTCAACATGGTAAAAGATCGCGAGATAAACTCGCTCCTACCGTGCCAGTAACAAAGTGCTGTTGCATTTAAGATTTAGGCACGCTTCCGCCCTTAGGTTGCAGCTCCTAAATGCTGATTGGCTTTATGGCCATATCGTATCAAACCGTTTTACATCGGCTTTTTATCGCGAAGTAAACTCGCTCCTATTACTGACATAACAGTGTGCAGTGAGGTCTAACGTAATTGCGACCATACTGCAAAATGGCGTGAGATAAAGGCTCTCACATTAATAAAAGATCGCGAGATAAACTCGCACCTACCATGCCACTAACAAAGTGCTGTTGCATTTAAGATTTAGGCACGCTTCCGCCCTTAGGTTGCAGCTCCTAAATGCTGATTGGCTCAATGGCCATCTCGTATTAAACCGTTTTGCACCGACTTTTTTATCGCGAGGTAAACTCGCACCTACCGTGCCAGTAACAAAGTGCTTTTGCATCTGAGATTTAGGCACGCTTCCGCCCTTAGGTTGCAGCTCCTAAATGCTGAATGGCTCTATGGCCGCACGTATTGAACCGTTTTACATCGGCTTTTTATCGCGAGGTAAACTCGCTCCTACTCCTGCCATAACAGTGTACAGTGAGGTCTACCGTGATTGCGACCATACTACAAAATGGTGTGAGATAAAGGCTCTCACTAATAAAAGATCGCCAGGTAAACTCGCTCCTACTATCCGCACAATTTAGTAACGGTAGGTAAAGTCACACCTAATTTATAGGGAAAAATGGCTTAACATCACTGTTTTAGGGACTTCAAGCCATGACTATATTGTATCGCAGAAGTTAGATTACACCTTTCTTGCAACATATAAATAAGAATAAAGGATGAAGTTTCTATTGTACCTTTTTTATTGTGCAGTTATCTACAACAACTTTTGTATATTGGTTGAGTAGTTTAATCAGTAAAATACTGCGCATCTCACCGTCTGGTTGCTGATAAATTGCTTGCACATCCCGGTAACATCCCTCAGTTAGCTGTACGAGATCACCTTCTTTGAAATCACACTCTACAGGTGTTTCATTTTTATTCATGAGCTCCATAACTAATTCTTCAGGTACAATTTGAAGATCTGTACCGTATCGAATAAAGTCAGCAACGCCGCGGGTATGTTTTACCGCAGAAAAGTGTGAAGAATGTGGATCTAGCTTAACAAATAGATATCTAGGGAACAGCGGCTGCACAGCAGACCTTGCACTGGCGGTTTTACGCTTGGTGATAGTCGGGAAGCAAGAGACGATCCCCTGATTTTTTAGATTAGACTGTGCTCTAAATTCTTGTTTTGGTTTACAATAGAGTAAATACCAGCATTCCATGCGTTCAGTTCCCTAAATAAAAAAGCCTAACTAAGTAGGCCTTGTATTATACGTATATTTTCAACTCCGTAAAGCCTAGTCGCTGCCAAATAAGTCTCTTGTGTAGACTTTTTCGGTAACGTCTTGTAACTCACCAACCATTCGGTTAGAAATAATTACATCACAGCTACTTTTGAACTGTTCTAGGTTATTTATCACTCTAGAGTTAAAGAAAGTCTCCGCTTCTAGTACGGGCTCATAAACTATTACTTCCACGCCTTTAGCTTTAATGCGCTTCATTACCCCTTGAATTGAAGAAGCCCTAAAATTGTCTGATCCAGACTTCATTATTAGGCGATATATCCCCACAACTTGAGGTTTGCTCTTTAAAACAGACTCAGCGATAAAGTCCTTTCTTGTTGTGTTTGCATCAACAATCGCCTGAATAATGTTGTTCGGCACATCTTTATAGTTAGCAAGCAGTTGTTTAGTATCTTTTGGTAGACAATAACCACCATAACCAAAAGATGGGTTGTTATAGTGATCGCCAATTCTTGGATCTAAACAAACGCCTTCAATAATTTGTTTAGAGTTTAAACCGTGCGACTCTGCGTAGCTGTCTAATTCATTGAAATACGCTACACGCATTGCTAAATAAGTGTTAGAGAATAGCTTAATGGCCTCAGCTTCAGTTGAATCAGTGAACAAAACGTCGATATGCGCTTTTACGGCACCTTGTTGCAATAACCCTGCAAATACTTCTGCTCGCTTAGAGCGCTCTCCCACAATAATACGTGAAGGGTGCAAATTATCGTAGAGTGCTTTACCTTCTCTTAAAAACTCTGGAGAGAAGAGTATGGTATCCATACCAAACTGTTCACTCACCTTTTCTGTAAAGCCAACAGGTACAGTAGATTTTATAACTATAACGGCATCTGGATTGTAGCGCTTCACATCTGCTATCACAGATTCAACAGATTGAGTATTGAAATAATTGGTGTCAGGGTCATAGTCTGTTGGTGTCGCGACCACCACATAACTTGCCCCCTGATACGCGTGTGTTTTATCAGTTGTGGCTTTGAGGTCTAATTCCTTATTCACCAAATAATCACTGATCTCTTCATCTACAATGGGAGACTTTTTTTCGTTTATCAACGCAACTTTTTTTTCATCTATATCGAGTGCTACTACTTCATTGTGCTGTGCTAATAGTATCGAATTAGAAAGGCCCACATATCCGGTGCCTACCACTACAATTTTCATCGGTAATTCCTAAGTTGATAGTCGCTTTTTAAGCTCTTGTTCTAGCTGTTTAGCAACTTGCGTAGCATTATAGTGCTTTACAGACTCTCGAGTATGGGCACATAACATTGCAAAATCTTGCTTCTTCATCGTTAAAATATTTGTAATGCTTGCTGCGATAGCATTGGCATTTTTAACCTCAAAGAGTAGACCATTCTTGCCATCTAGCACCACCTCATTAACAGGGCTAATATTAGAGGCGAGTACTGGCGTGCCACAAGCTAGCGCTTCCACCGCAACTAAACCAAAACTTTCTCTATGTGTTGGGAAGATAAATGCGTCCATCTCACAGTATTTGTTGGCAAGCTCTTGTGGTTTTAACGCGCCAAAATAAGTAACGAGTGACGTTAATTCAAGTGCTTCAATTTGAGTATTTAGTGCATCCACCTGAGCCCCTGTACCAAACATCTTTAGCTTAAAGCCCTCTAATATCTCAGGTCGCGATCGTTTTAATATGGCCAATGCCTCTAATAGCTCTTGCCAGCCTTTACCCTCATCGACTCTTGACACATAGCCAAGTGTAAACCCTGACTTAGGGGCAACAGCTTCAGGTTTAAACAGCGAAAAATCCACACCGCCAGATGGCGAGACGATAATTTTGTCTTTGTCGTACCATGGGTGTAGTTCTAAAAGTGTCGCTTTAAAAAAAGAAGAAGGCACAATCACAGCAGCACTATATTTCAATACCAGCTTGGAGGTAGATCCCATTACCTTATGTATTGGTGTATCACCAACTAGGTCATCACCATGAATATTGACCACATATCTAGGTCTATTAACGAGCAAGAAAGGCAATAAGCAAAGCGTGGAGTAAGTAAGATAGTGAAAGTAGATATAATCATAATCTCGCTTAGCAATCGCTCTTATACCACGGCCAATAAAGCGCAGATAACAACGTAATTTATCCATACCCGAAGCACGATAATCAATCACGACTTTACTTACGATATCATTTCCTTGGCTTTTCAATTGTTCGTAGTTTTTACCAACAAAGCTGCCAAACGAAGGATCTTTTTCAGAAGGAAATAAATTGGCAATAAAACAGATTTTACTCACTCTAATCCCTTTTAAACAGCTCTAAGCGCTTTCTTGCCAACTTGGGAAACAAAGAGGCAAGCCAAGCTCTTAATAATTTTGTTGCAATTGCAGGGGTAAAAAACTTTATTACAGTGCCAAAGCTCACCCTTTGCCCTTTACTGTAGTGCACCAAAAAATTAAAGCACTTTTTGTTGGTGTTAGACATCAAATGCCCATAACGTTCATAAAACTGTTCAAAGCCAACAACTCGGTTATTTAAACTGTCTGTAATTCTTGGCTTATCATGCGCCGTATGCACTATATATGTCGGTGTACTAATACGAATAGCCGCACCATATTTTAAGATCATTCTGGTCCAAAGTTCCCAATCCTGAGATGACACCATAGACTCATCAAACAAACCAGCCTCAATTAAACGCGTTCGCTTTGCTAATACCTGATTAGATGCTTGATTGAAGTTGAGCTGAGTTTTGATATTAATTACCAAATCTGAATCTAATAACGCTCGCTGAATTTTGCCATAATCCCAAATATAACCACTACAAACAAAAGCATACCGTTCATCAAACGCATTGAGTAATGTTTCAACTCTCGACGGTAAAAACTCATCATCGTCGTCTAGTCCAGTGGCATACTCACCTTGTGCATGTTGAATGGCATAGTTTCTTGCAGAACATGCCCCTTGATTGGTTTCAAAACAATGATAACGAACTCGTTGATCATCAGTAGCTAATTGTTTTAGGTACTCTACGGTTCCATCCGTAGAACCATTATCAACTATAAACAGCTCTACATTTTTGTATGTTTGATTTTGTACCGACTTTACCGCCCGTTTCAGCAATGACAGTCGATTACAAGTTGGGATCCATACGGTAACTAGGGGTAAAGATGAACTCACGAGTTACTCCTTTTCTCATTATCAACCCATAATAATGAAACAAAACACCCAAATGATATCCCTAGCGTACCAGAAATCCAAACGTGGCCACTTAATTGTGCTAAAAATAGCAAAATAAATGTACCGACAACAACACTTGGACTGTAAACAGCCTCACATTTAACAAACTGTGAGGCTGCCTTAACGAACGTTAATATATAAAAGGCAAAGCAAATTAATAACCCAAAAAAGCCAAAATAGGCCAGCACGTCCACCGCATCAATTTCGGCGGCATATTTAATCGGAAGATACTCAGCAATACCAGCAGTTCCGACTCCAATGGCCTGTTGCCAAAACGCTAAGTAGTCAACATAGACCACCAACAAGTCTCGTGCATATTCATCTCGGCCGGATAACACTATGCCTAATATTCCCTTTTGACTGAGCACCCACATAAAGCGATCATACAAGCCTAACGCTTCAAGTAAGTCGGTAATAACCAGTGCAATAATAACAACACCTATTGTCATCGGAACCAGCGTGTAGAGCTTAAGCTTTGTCATCTGAAAAAAGCGCTCTCTTTCATTGGCCAACGGAATAACAAAAACCAGTAATGCCGCTGCAAGCATGGCTGTTTTGGTTGCTACCAGTAAACCACAAAGCACAGTAAACAACGAAAGTACAGGATACCAGCGACGATGGTTGTTCCAACAAATATGCAGCACAAAAGAAAACAGTACCACCATTGTTGCACCTAACTCATTTGCAGCATAAATATAGCCATTGGAACCTGCTGTTTCACCATCTCTGAGTTCATAACTAGAGCGGCCAAAACCAAGTGCACCGAGTAATAGGTTAAAGCATAATATTGCAAAGTTGGTAAGTAGGATCTTTTCTAACCACTTGGCAGTGAATGACTTCCAGCGTATTGATAACAGACCAAAGTATACAAAAATGGATATCGGCATAAGCATCTTGTATACATTTGAAAAATCATTAATGAACGCTCCACCATCTGCTTCATTGGCAAGCTGAAAAATAGGGCCAATAAGGAGTATTGCCAGCAAAGAGAGTAAAGCAACAAAATACCTGGCGTCCAGCAGTAACACGAGCACTAGAATCAACACCGTTAATGGTAGTTTATATAGTAACGACAACTTAAGGTTGACGCCAAGCTGGATCACCGTAAAGCCCGCAGCAATATCCGCAAGTAAGTAGACGCTCATCATCAGCAAGCACAACTTATGCGCAAGAGATGGGGCTTCATTACTGACAAAAAACTGCTTCAACATCAGAAATTACCGGGTTCTTTTTCGAACGTAGCTTTATATGTGCTCACATATTCTGCTGTGGTTTTTATCACTTTAGCAGGGTTGCCTGCTGCTACCATCCCCTCAGGAATATCTTTCGTTACAACACTGCCAGCACCAATAACACAGTTATTGCCAATGTTCACACCGGGTAAAATGATACTCCCCCAACCAATAAATACATTATCGCCTATTGTGATTGGCGACCGATACGAGCGTCTTGAACCTTTTTTATAACTTTCAGGATGAATAACAAGCTCTTTAATAAAAAGCGTTGGAGAAGCATCATGACCGAGTAACGTTGCCCCTGTAATAGTACAGTCTCTACCAATAAAAAAACGATCCCCCTTACTAGATGAGGATAGTTTGGTATCAATAATGATGGTATTTTCACCAATTTCAGCACCTTGAGCACGGTACTTATCCATAACCAGCGTATAACCTAACTTATCAACTTTCTCCTGCAACAGCGCTGACCTAATAAAGCGATTCGCAATTTTCAGTATGAGGTATTGTAATTTAGTCTTCACTTGCTAACTCCCTAGCCAGTTTATTCCAACTAAATTTTTGCTCTGCTAATGCTCTATTTTGCTGTTGTAGCTCGGCGTAATCACTATCCTCAAGCGCCATAAAGGTATTCATCCCTTCGGCAAATGACTCCGCAGAATGTGCGTCGAGTAGTATATTGTTAGTATCTGATAGGATCTCGCTTGTGGCTGTGATCACCTTGTCACTAGCACAAGCTCCAACTATCGGTAAACCGCAAGATAAGGCTTCTAGAATGGTTTGCCCAAGCGGCTCATAAGTTGATGACATAATAAAAAAGTCAGCGGCCTTATAATACTCCTCGGGGCAACTTTGACGTCCTAAAAACTTAACTTTGTCGTCCACATTAAGGCGGTTACATAAGGCGCGAAGCTCCTTCTCTTCAGCTCCCTCCCCCAATAACCACAGCGTTGCATCACCGTCTAGCAACTGTAATGCTTCAATTGCCGTATCAAAGCCTTTGGCTTTTACAAACCGGCCAATACATAAAAACACTTTACCATTATCAGCAACGCCTAATTGTTCTCTTAATTGGTGCTTTTCGCTTCGAGAAACCAGGCTAAAGCGTGATAAGCTTACCCCAGGTTTACACGTTCTAATGGCTTTATCCTTGTTAATTTTTCTGACTTGCTGCAACATATTTTCACTAAATACAAATAGCTTGTCAGAGCAAGAAAATGCCCAGCGCTGCATTAATTTATGCAAAGAAAAAGACAACGAACCTTTCACTTTTCCTAGAATAGTACTTTGCTGTCGTAAACTAGCCTTGGTTTCATTTTCCACCACACCTGGCACTAAATATACAAGGTTTTGATACCCCAACGCCTTTAGGTACACTACATTGAAATGAAAACGACAAACTGCAAGCACAGGGTCATGTTTTTTTAGTACGGTTTTATAAAGTGAAATAGCATTGCGAATATGCTTTATCCCTCGTCCAATTCCTTGATCACGACCAGTTTTATAACGATAAATAGTTACGCCATCTTCAACTTCGACGTCCGGCAGTGACTTGTTCTCAGGATTTAAATCGCTGGCAACGATAATAACCTCATATCCTAATTGGATATATTCTTGAGAAAGATGGTAAAGCGAGTTTTCAATCCCACCTATATTTGGCTTATATTGGTTGCTTGTCAGCAGTACACACGGTTTTCTGGATGAGGTAATTGTCATAACCAACTATGCCTTTGATCTAAGCGCTAGAATAAATGCAACAATCAAAGACAATAAGCCACCGATAAAGGTAATTCCTAAACAGATCAGAGCACGTGATGGCCCCGACTTTTCTTCCGGATAGATAACAGGAGACAAAGGTTTTACCAAGTGGTAGTCACCAATAGACGATAATAATTTTGAACGGGTTTGCTCTGCTATTAACTCGTAAAATACAGTACGTAACTCTGCAACACTGGTTTCTGCGGCTTTTTGTTTTAAATACTCTATCGCTTCTTCAGCTTCGTGTTTATCTTTTGTGCGCCAAAATTCATTTATGTCTTCAACCAGCCAGTTGGTTATATTCACTGATAATTCAGGTGCTAGCGTAGTGACTTTTAGCTCTACAAGACCCTTTTTCTTCATATATAAAACATCTATGCTACCTAACAGAGAAATATAACCTTCCCATGCTGATGGAATAACTTGCTTGCCAGGAGGAGCACTTCTTACCCAAGTTTTTGTCTCAACATCATAAAGCTCCGGGTTGTAGATATAGCCGTTATTATTTGAATCCCATTTCTCAAGTGCGAGTATTTCAGGAAGCAAGGTGCGCTTGTCAATAAATGGCTGCAAAAAGCCACGACTTTTCATAAACTCAATCGCCGCATCAACATCATTTCCCTCTGAGCCGCCAAGAGAAATTCCCGCCATACTAGCAAGACCACCGAACTGACCAGCCAGCTTAGATAGCCCTCCGCCCTCTTTGGCGTTAGATGGTACTAAATAAACTTTAGCGGTATATTTATTGGGTTGTTCCATCGCTACCAATACAGAGAGCGCGGCTGAAAGCAGTGTTCCAATAATCACAACCCATTTGTATCGCATTAATTTTGCAAATGTGAAGTTTATCGTTTGTTCTGTGGCTACAACATTACTTTCCATGGAATTTCTCAACCAACTTTAGCTAACTAAAAGGCGGGCATTATAACAAACGGAAGATTTATTAAAATAGCATTTTTGGTGTTTAAGTGTAGCCAAATGCAACCGCCAAAGCCGCTGACTTGTATTTATGCTAACGCTTTTCTTTTACTCGATATGTACTTACCGTTAGCTCATATTTTTGAAGTTTGTTTACAAAAAGAAACGAAAGCGGTTAGATTATTCGTGTATGCTATTTGCTCATTAAGTACAGCTAACCAGTGTGACTAACAAAGCACAATGCGCTACTATACCTTGTTAACTCGTTTTTCAAGGTGCCTGAGATAAGTAGGCTGTGTTATCAAGGGCAAAAATAACCGTTCGCTTAATTAAGTAGCCCATCATGCGCTGGGGAAGCAGTTTTTTTACTAACTTATTACTGGTAACCTACTAGTAATGCAGTAATGGTTCTAACCGAGCTGTTGCGATATTAGAACTTAAAGCGAACCACAAAGTAGCTTTGACTACTTTTACTAACTGGCTCAATTTAACTTTAGGCGCTGTTACAAGTGATAATAAATAATTTAAGCGTTTTCTTTGCTACATTCATCAGCTTGTTTTTCTTTAGAAAACTAGCAAAGGTGATTAATCTTGTAGACACCCCCAATGAAAGAAAAGTACACTCCGGCACCATCCCTTTGGTCGGTGGCTTATCAATATTTGTTGTTGTTTTTAGCTATTTATATGTGTTTCCAACTACCCTCTCTCATTCCTATATTTATCTTGGCTGCGCTGGCTTTTTATTGCTAATTGGTGTGTGGGATGACTTAAAAGACTTAAGTTTCAAACTCAGGTTACTCATACAAGCCATAATGTCTCTTGTGATGATGTTAAGTGCAGAGCTAATCTTAATTGATCTTGGGCAACTTATCGCTCCTATTGAGCTCAACATCCCGTATCTTGGCTATTTACTGACTTTTATCGCTGTAATTGGTGCAATCAACGCTTTTAACATGGTAGATGGTATTGATGGTTTATTAGGAGGAATGGCAACAGTGACATTCGGCGCAATGTCTGTACTGTTTTTTATGTCTGGGCACACCCAGCTATTGTCTTTTTGCTTTGTTGTTGTAATAGCAACTATTCCTTATATATTGATGAACGTTGGTGTGCCATTTGGCCAACGCTTTAAAGTTTTTATGGGTGATGCAGGCAGTACAGTTATAGGCTTTTCTGTAGTCTGGATGTTAATTGAAGGCTCTCAAGGTGAGCAGCGTTCATTTAGTGCTGTAACCGGATTATGGATAGCGGCAATCCCTATCATGGATGCGCTCTCTACTATAATGAGACGGATCAAGAAGGGGCAATCTCCCTTTATGCCTGACAGGGAGCACCTTCACCATATCATGATGCGTTTAGGGCTTTCATCTAGGCAAGCGCTACTGACAATCTGTAGCATTGCCTTACTATTTGCCGCAGTTGGGGTCATCGCTGAGTCACTTGATATTCCAGATTATGTGATGTTTTGGAGCTTTATTGCTGCAAATCTCGTATACTTCTATGTGATGAGCCGCATTT
Organism: Pseudoalteromonas peptidolytica; assembly: GCF_012641745.1. Lineage (GTDB taxonomy): Bacteria > Pseudomonadota > Gammaproteobacteria > Enterobacterales > Alteromonadaceae > Pseudoalteromonas > Pseudoalteromonas peptidolytica. Next base: position 175,871 of record NZ_WEHZ01000004.1, on the reverse strand, counting down.
GGCGGATCACCGTAAAAATACGTAAGTATTTTGGGATCACTACAAAATTAAGTAAAAAGCAGTAACTATGTCGAAACAAAAGGTTGTCATCCTTGCCTATGGTGAAGGTGGGCATAAAAAAGAAATGAGTCTACTTTTCCAACACCTTATTGACTCCAACCTAACTTTTATCTCTTTGGGCCCTTCTGCTCTTCACCAAGGTGTAGAACATTATACCCTCGGTGATGTACGCCACAAACAAAACCGTATTAAATCTATCAGCATGGCCATGTATGGAGCGATGAAAGCGATAGTTACGACCTTAAAAGTCTGTCGTCAATATCGCGTAAGCGGGATCATTTCGACAGGTCCAGGCATAGCTATACTGCCTTCTCTACTACTTCGGCTACAAGGTAAAAAAGTTGTATTTATTGAAACCTTTTGCCGCTTCTATACCCGCTCTTTCACCGGAAAATTAATGTCTAAGCTGAGTAATGAATTTTGGGTACAAAATAAAGAGCAGCTCCGTCTATACAAAAATGCAAGATACTGCGGTAGATTATGAATATTTTAGTAACCGTTGGCTCTTCTTCGTTCGATAGCCTAATAAAAGACGTTGATAATACAGTGAAATCATATCCACACTGTCACGCAACATTTCAAATAGGTAGTGGTAGCTATACCCCAGTTAATGGTGAATATTTTAGCTTTGCTGAGCGTTTTTCAGAATGCTTAGCTAATGCAGATCTTATTATTACCCACGCAGGTGCAGGTACGGTATTTGAGCTGCTGGAGATGGGGAAAAAATGTATCGTAGTACCCAATGTAGAAAGAGTTGATAAACATCAGTCAGACTTGGCACAGTATATTACCGAGCATAACTTTGCCTTGGTTTGCCATAATACCAGACATATTGCACAACTGATCGAACAAGCTCCTAACTACCAGCCTAACACCTATAGAAAAGAGCCATTCTTACTGGCTGATGAATTAATTCAGCTTTTCTAGCGCGAGTGATGCTACTTCTCAGATAAAAGCTGGTTAAACAGCGTTAAGATAGCTGATGTATTCGTCTGAGATGAAAATAGCGCACCAACTTTGTCACGCTCAGAAGGAGAAAGACAAGCTTGACGGTCAAATAATTGCCCAACCGCTGTTGCTATCGCGCTGGCGTCTTTTTGTGGTACCACGGCAACGGCATCTGTGTCTGTAAGTGACGCAAGCTCGGTAAGCCCACCACATTCAGACACCACAGTAGCCAACCCCACTGCCATCGCCTCTAGCGCAGCAACACCAAATGATTCCTCTTGAAACGTAATTTCATCTCTAATTGAGGGCTGCACATATACATTATGTGAGCCCAGTAATTTTGGTAGCTGAGCGTGCTGAACTTGCTCTATAAATGTAATTTTTTGGTCGATATTGAGCGCTTCTGCCTGGGCTTTTAACTGGCTTTCAAGCTCACCGCCCCCCACAAGCGTAAGCGTTGCATTAGGGTAGCGATTTAGTAATAAAGAAAAGGCATCAATTAAAAAAGTATGCCCTTTACAACCAATAAAGCGCCCAACAGAAATAATCCTTAACTCATCAAGCGCTTTTTTTTGCTGCTCCGCCAAAAATATAGGATTAAATGCGTTGTGTACTACGCTTATCTTATTCTCTGGCGTGCCTAAGTTAAGCATACATTTTTGCTTTAAGAATGCAGATGGCACAGTCCATTTGATAAAAGGCTTTTTACCCGCCTCTTCAAGCACTGCGCGATACTTAGGACGGATCAAGGGTTCACTGTTAACATCTGAACCATGTAAGGATGCCAAAGTGGGAATATTAAAACCCAGTTTGTCATTAACATGCATCCATGTCTTCACAGCATTACCCGTATGACAATGGATCACATCAGGTTTAAATTCTTCTATGACACGTGCCCATGTTTTATAGTCAATCATAAAGGGAAGTAACTGCAAACGTAAAGCAAAGGCCTGTGTAATACGTGGATTAATAATAGACTTGATAGGAGCGGTATATACCTTATCAAAAGGTCGGCTGTGTACATTCAAGCGCTTGGCTGTCAGTACCGCAGACTCAACCCCACCGCGTTCTAGTGCAACGACTTGATCATAAATAAAAGTCTCTGTAGTAACAGAAAAGCTAGGTATGTAATGTAGTACTTTCATCCATTTCTCGTGCAAGTCTGGTTAAAATGAGCGGTAATTTGCATATAATGGTCAATACATATTGTATAAATATTGCGATTACGATGCCCCACAGTCCAATTTGCGGCCCTAGCAGAAGAATACCTGCACACAATACCAAATTGGAAAATAGCGTAATTATAAATAAGCGTTTCACATAACCTAATGCCAAAAATATTGGGTGTACGGGGGTAAATGCGGTGGCAATAGCGTGAATAAGCAAAAATGTGATGATGTGCCATTTATACGCTAATAACTCCTCAGAGAACATCACCGGGATCCAGTATTCTGTAGAAACACTTGCCAGCACCACTACGACTAATGAAGGAACCAACAACAAGGTGATAATTTTTAGCATCGCGCCCTTAACCTTGCTGTACTCTTTGCTTGCTAGCAGTGTATTAACTTCGGGGTATAAAACTTGATTAAGCGGAGCTGTTACCTTTGTTGAAATAGTGGCAATTTGTTTGATCACTCGATACGCACCTGCTGCACTCACAGATACCACCGCACCAACTAGGATATTATCTAATTGCTTGACCGGTATGTCGGCAAGTGCTGTCATATGCACTGTAAAATTAAACTTGTTAAACTCTTTTTTACGGGCATTTGAAAGCATAACCTTGTTGTCTTTACGCGCCTTAAACAACGAAAGTGTATAAGGCAAACATAGCCATTGAATAAATACAACACCAAGCCCAAGCGTTAGCAGGTAACTAGCAACATAGTAGTCTACATCTAACGCCAACCAAAAGCCCACAAGTACACAAACAAAAAATAGTACAGCACTTATCACATTTTGTAATGCAAGGGCTTTATAGCGCTCCTGATAGCGTAAAATACCAATGGCAACACTGGTTTGATTAATCAAGATATAAAGAGCACACCACTGTAAAAGCTCAGTGTATTCACTGAGCTTAAAGCTTTCGGTGTAAAGTGGGGCGATCAAAATAGCAAGCACAGTGCCAAGCACTGCGCATATTAAGTCATATTTTAATGTTGAAGTAAGCAGCCCTGCTTGGTCTGTTTCAAGGCTGAAATACCGGATCAGCCCTTGCCAAGCTTGTGGGTTGAAACACAAGCTAATCACAAGAATATACGCTTGCAATAAGGTCACCTGACCAAAAGACTCAACGCCAAGCGCTTTTAAAGAAATAGCGACAGATAAAAAATTAAGTACAGAAGCAAACAAGTTACCGCTGAGCAATACACCAGCTTGTCGGATAAGTTTATTCAGCATCACAATATCGTTTTTATAAAAAGCAAATAGATAAGCGCATTAGATATATGCGCATTAGCCTACGCGCTCTTCACTTTCGTTTGCCTCTTGCTTTTTAGAGATACCAAAAAACTTCCGCACCAGTACAGTAATTTTCCAGATGTTTACCATAATTTGATTGTAAACTAGCTGGCAAAAAATAAACCCATAAAACATCACGTAATCTGGAACGTCGTAAAGCTGCCCAAAGATACCGACTAGCGCAAAAAGACTCGCGATTGAGCAGATGACTAATAAAGTCATTTTAGGGCCCACACCTAGTCTTTGTAGAATATGGTGTAGATGCTCACGGTCGGGTTTAAAAGGTGATTGGCCTTTTTTGATCCGCCTCATAATTGTAGAAACCGCATCCATAATTGGAATAGCCGCAATCCATAGTGCCGTAACAGGGTCTATCGCAACCACGCTACCTTGGGAGCCTTCGAGCAATAACCACACAACAGTAAACCCGATAACGGTGCTACCAGCATCGCCCATAAATACTTTAAACCGTCGACCTAAAGGGATCCCTAAATTCATCAAAATATAGGGTAAAGTGGCAACAACAATAGCGATAGTAAAAGCAAACAGATCAGTGAGCCCAGCTAAGTAAAATAGCACCGCCATCGAACTAAAAGAAACGGTAGCGAGACCACCTAGCAGCCCGTCAATGCCATCTACCATGTTAAATGCATTGATAGCACCAACCACAGCAATGACCGTAGCTACTATGCCAAACATACCAATATTGAGTTCAAATGGCCCAACCAAAGTACCAACTTGTGAGAGCATTAAATCAGCAAAGAAAATCATGGCAAATGCCACACCGGCCTGCACTACAAGCCTCAATTTAAATGACACATCAATTAGGTCATCAATCACGCCAATCACTAGCAAGCTTACAGCGCAAATAAGATATACCCCGACATTGGTCATGCCATTACCTGACAGCCATAAGTAACAACACACAATCACAAATATTGCCACACCACCAACTAAAGGGATCCGCCCTTTATGGTTTTTCCGCTCGTTGGGGGTATCGACGAGATTGATTATTTTTGCCAGCTTTCTAAATATGAACAAGCTAAGAAAAGCTGCAAAAAAAATGATAATGTTACTTAATACCACTTAAAATTGACCTATGTGAGAATTATTCATTAGTTGCCGAAAGATTCGACCAGAGGCGCATTATATATCAAGCGCTTTTCAGAGTCACTTCCGCTTAAACTCTCAAATTTTATACAATAGCACAAGCTAACCGCAAGATAACAGCCACTGTACCATGTCGTTTTGTTTCTGTGCGACGTCTTAAGTGCTAGAATATTGAAAAATCTAAATTTGCTAACCCACTATGCTGAAACAGCTCGTCAAAAGCTTAGCCAGCCAACTTGGCTACCATATTACTGTAACCCCTATTACCAACACCCCAGTTGCAAAGCGTGCCGCGTATATTCATATTGGTAAATGTGGTGGCAGCGCTATAGACAACGCGCTTCGTAAAGCGCTTGCAACCCCAGAAGATGCTAGGTTGTGCCGAGACACCAGTATAGCCGCAAGTATGACCAACTTTGGACAAGCCCTCGACTCTCTTGATAGCCAGTGCCGCTTTAGTGAGCACCATCTCATCCAGCTACAAGGCCTGTTACGATACTTTTTATCTCTTGAACGACATTATGTTAGTGGTCACTGGGGGGTGAATCACGATATTTTAAGCACCTATCGCGACGTACACTTTATTACGATGTTGAGAGATCCAATTGCCCGACTTAAATCAAATTATATCTTTAACAAGCTCACAAACAATTTACCTGTGATGCCTCCCAATAATTTTAGTAACGATGACTTAATTGCCGAAGCAAATACCATACTTTTTAGTACCAGAGGATGGCAAATGGCCAATACCCAAAGTGCTTTTATTTGTGGCCGCTACCCTGCCACACCTGATGAGGCAAAGGCGCAGCATACTAGATTTATTGAAAACCTCGCTTGCTTTGGCCTAGTTGGCTTTTTAGATAACCTTAACGCGTTTAGTGACAAGTTCACCCAACAATTTAATCGTCCACTTGACATTAAAGTACACAATGCGACTGAGTCTCAAATAAGCCATGAAACCCAAAAAGTAGTAGATACACTGCAAGAATATTTTAGATCCAAAGAAATAAAAACACACCTTGCTAAGCTTTGTGAACAAGAGCTTAAGAACATAGACGTAGCTAGAGAGCGCTTTGGGTGAGACGAAAGCTCTTTATAAATAGCGCACTATTAATCATTGAGCGCTTTGTTGTACTGTTTTTTAGCTTTGCAAGCGCACTGCTCATGGCCAGATATGCGGGTACAGAGCTATTTGGGCAATTTTCAACCATTGTAGCATTCGGTTCGCTGTTTCTTGTGTTTACCCAAATGGGGCTAAACAATGTAAGTAGCAAATATTTTACTCTATACCCTCATAACAGCGCTTTCTACTTAAATGCTTCACTGCTGGTGCGGTTTATATTTGCAGTGCTTATTATTCCTATCGCCTATGTATTGGGGTGGCTCACCCTCACCCCGACTGATGCCTATTTAGTTGCTTTACTCGTGGCGCTACAAGTAGGCAATGCAGCGACCGTCATTGAGTTTTTCTTTATCGCTAAGCAATCCATCATTGCTACACTTGTCCCAAGGGTAGTCATCAAAGTGGCGTGTAAAATTGCACTACTGGTGGCAATTATACTTGAGCTGCCAATCGCACTTTGGATAATACTCACAGGCCTTGAATATATTTTGCTGGCGCTGGCTTATTTGCTGTTACTTAAACGACAGCCCCCTTCTAAACAAGAGAGACTCAACACCGCACCTAGACTACAACGTGGGGCACGGTTATTGCTTCAGCGCGGAAAATGGCTGCTGCTTTCAAGCCTTGCAGCGGTGCTCTACTTAAAAATTGACCAAATTATGCTAGCCAGTTTAGTAGATACCCAAGCGGTAGCGCATTACGCCGCAGCGGCTAAGTTATCCGAGTTTTGGTATGTGTTGCCAGTGCTGGTTGCTAATGTATTTATGCCAAAATTAGTAAGCTTATATCGCGCTCAACCAAAGCTTTACTGGCAACTACAAAGGCGCAGCTACTTATATTCCACCATCGCAGCAATCATCGTCATCGCACTCACTCTTTGGCTTGCCGAGCCTGTCGTTTTACTACTGTTTGGAGAGGCTTATCACAGCAGTATTTTGATTCTGCAAATACATATCTTTGGCTGTTTATTTATTTTTAGCCGAGCTTTTATGAGCCGGTGGCTCATTTTATCTAATAACCACAAGTTAAGTTTACATAGCCACCTAGTAGGTGCCATTGTGAATATAGTACTAAATGCGGTATTGATACCACAATATGGTGGTGTTGGTGCAGCCATTTCGAGTGTGGTGGCCTACGGTATGGCAAGTATTGGCTTTATGATGTTTTATCGTAGTACTAGAACTTATTTGGCTACACTGGTTAAAGTAAGTTAACGACGCTTGTACAGCCAAGTAATCTCCGCTCTTTTTGTTATCTGTTGTGGTTATCGCCAAGCTCAGCTATGAAGATAACCACTGCAGCTATCACAAGAATAGTATTAACGATTAATGGTGTGGATCAGGTGTTTATACTGCTCTACGATTTGTGGGGCAATGATTTCGTTACCACTCACAGAGACCGTCAATGCCGTGTTGGCGTCAAAGTCTAACCAAGTGATATTGCGAATAAACTGTTTATTACCGCTCACATCTGCGGTCAAGGTGTACTCTTGGTGAGCTTGTTTCCCTTGATAAACCGCATCGTCTTCTCCCACTAATGTCAGCTCGATATCTTTAGCATTTTGTTGTACAAACCCTTTGGCAATGGCATTCATAAGACCATACCACTCTTCTTTTGAACCTGTGTATTGTACTCCTTCCATTTTTTGACAAGTAATATTGGTGGCTAGCACAGCAGAGTGCGGACTAATCGTTTTTGTGGTGAGCCACTGCTCAATATACATACGCTTGTCTTTAGCAAAAGGGATGGTTTGCTTTTTACCGGCTTGGCTGGTTAACGCCTCAGGTAATGCACATAAATTTGCCCAAGCAACAGGCGAAAAACACAGCAAGCACGCAATGGCCGTTTTTAATCTACGCATTAAAGGCTCCTTAAAATAATAAACTCGATAAGGACTTGATTGTAATAGGCAAGGTGGATGTTGAAAAGAGGAAAAGATGGCTTTACACGACTATGGAAACGACAGGCATAAAAAACCCAGCCTAAGCTGGGTTTTTTTGCATTAAATAATTAAATTATTATTTGATGCCTTTTTGCTGAGAAGTTACTAGAGACTGACGACCTAGACCAACTTTCTCACTGAACGCGTACGCATTTACTTTACCGTCATCAGCATCGATGTTGAAAGTAACGCTTAGCTTAGAACCTGCAGGTACTGTGTTACCTTTGCTGTCTTTAAGTGCAGCCATAAGAGTAACTTGGCTTACTTTAGTTGTGCTGTACTTAGCAAGGTCAGCTAGTGAGCCTGAGTACTGAACACCTGCACCGTCGATAGCAGTTACGTTTACATCAACAGCTGCACCGCTTTCGTTAGCAAAGTTAACTTGAGAGTTAACGCCTTCAAAACCTACTGGGAAGTAAGGAATGTTGATGATAGTTGCATCAAGTACCCATTGACCAGCGTTTGTGTTAGCTGCAAGTACATTTGTGTCAGTGATAGTACCAGCACCGTCAAAGTCTACATCACCTTTGATAGTGAAAGAAGTTGCCTTGATAGTAATTGGAGTGCCTGCACCCGTACGAGTAGCATTATCAATTCTAAGAGTGAACGTACCAGCGATGCCGTCGTCTTGCGCAGCTGTATCTACAACAGTTACTGTTGCAGACTTCTTGTCGCCTGCTAGAGCTACTGAAAGATCAGCGTTAACGAAATCAGCACCTGCGTCAGCAGTAACAGCAAAATCACCAGCTACTAGGTCAGAGAAATCACCTGTGATTACGAAATCAGCAGAAACGTTTGCACCAGTAGCAGCAGCAATGTAGCTTGCATTATCAGTGATACCTACTTTAAGAGTATCAGCGTTGTCGTCACCAGTAACGTTACCAGAGATGAACGATAGTTGATCTTCACGCTCGATTACGCCGTCTAGCAAAGTAGAAACTTTAGCTGAATACTGAGTTGCAAACTTAAGGAATGAACCTGTGTTGTCGCCAGTAGTATCTTTAGGAGTTCCGTCTTGCCACTTAGTAGCGCTATAAGTTACAGTCGCGTTAGCTGTAGTAGCTTTTGAATCAAAAAGAAGTACGTCAGGAATGACTTCGAAAGACTCGTCTTTTTCGATAGTGAAACCTGTTTTAACTTCAAGAACGACAACGCCGTTTTTAACGTCACGTAGAGAAGGAACTTCTTCTAGTTCGTAAGTACCAGAACCAGTATTAATACCTAAAGTACGTGCAGGTACACCAGTTGCAGGAAGAGCAGTACCAGTATTGCTGTTATAAAGGTTAACACCCGCGAAACCACCACCAGTAGGTTCGAAATCAAGACCAGCACCGAACTGTAGCTTGATTCTGTCACCAGCTTCAAGCTGTTCACGTACGATAACACGAACGCCAGGATCTTGGCTTGTTAGTGTAGCAAGGTTACCTACTGAAAAACCTTCTGATGAAGTGAATTGAGTAGCGTCAGATACGTCAGCAGCCTGAGCGCCGATAGCACCAAAGATAGCCGTAGCTACAAGCGCTTTTTTGAATAGTTTCATTATTTCCATTCTCCTAGTTTCATGAAACAGGCTTATTGATTAGGAAGGGTCAATAAGCCAAGAACTTTTTATATTTTTAATCGACTTCCATCGAATGGTGTCAATCTAAGTATAACTTGTCTAGATGTCAAGTTTTACCCTATTAAATATCACAGTTTTTGGTACTAATGCAGTGACTATTCTTTTCATATTTACCGCGATTTAGCACCAAATGAGATTGAAATTTTCTTTTACCCACGAGCTTTTCCTTTAGGGTCAAAGAAACTAGCTTAAATTAACCATAATTTGTTGGATAATCAAGCTAAAATACCAAATTTTCTAAACCTTTTTTAAAGCTCTGTTCAACTTTTCGCCAATCATCACGATTATTAATAATTTTTGGGGTTACCAATACTACAAGCTCGGTTTTATCTGTGCTGCTTTCGTCTGTTCTAAACAGGTGACCAAGCATAGGGAGTGAACCCAGTAAGGGAACAGATGTTGCCCCTTTGGAGTTATTTTGGCTAATTAACCCTCCCAATAACACAGTTTGACCATCGCCTGCTACGACTTCGGTACTCAGGCTACGCTCAAAAATAGCTGGAGTTCCTGAAATACCGGCAGCTTCGTTATTCACCGACGAAATACTTTGCTCAATAGTCATAATAACCGTACCCTGAGCATTAATAGTCGGTGTTACATTTAAATTCACCCCTGTTTTACGATACTGTATTGTAGAGGTTTCACGGTCAGTATTACCTAAAGGGTCAATGGTGGTACTGCCCTTTGTGGGTATATCATCACCCACACTAATATTAGCCGCCACACCATCTCTTACTAAAAGGGTTGGCCGTGACAGCACGTTAACCAAACCATTAGACTGATTGAGATTAACCTTAATGCTGCCAGGCATGCCTACAATAGAGTAGTTAAAGCCATCTTTCGAGCTAAAGTTAAACTCCTCTGTGGTAGTGGTTGAGTCGCCACTTTTTAAAGCATATTGCACGCCTTTAGAAAATCCGCCTGTCAGCTTAACCTCAGCAATAACCACTTCCATCATCACCTGTTTTGGCATGATATCCAGCTGCTTTAAAATTGGCTGAAGCTCTTGGTAATATTGCCCTGTAGAGTAAAAAATCAATGCGTTGGCGCGCTGATCAACCACCATTTTAATGCCATCGCTCTCTACGGCGAAACTACCACTCTCGGCACTACTACCAGCACCACCGCTACGTGTTCGATTACTTTGTGTAGCCGAACTTGAGGTATTACTACTGGTACTTGCACGCGTTTCTGAACGGGCATTATTACCGCTGTTTGTTGCAAAATTATTACCACCAAGCAAAGGTGCTAGGCTTTGCCCTAAATCGCTTGCCCGTGCATATTTAGGGTGATAGATGTAAAAGCTTTGCTCAGAGCCTGTGGCCGGTTTATCAAGCTGTTTAGCCCAATATTCAACACGGTCAATAATTTCATCAGCGGTAGCAAACACCACCACTTTACCTAAATGTTCTATCGGAACAAATTGGATACTGGCTGAGCTTCTTGCCCCACTGTTTACGGGCACCCCTTCATTTTCCAAAATTTCGCTGACTTTCTCAATAAAGGTTTGCGAGTCAATGTAGGTAAAGCTCATCAGCGCAATAGCTTTGTTACTCAGTGCTGGGCTGTCGATAAGCGCAAGTAGCTCTAGCGCACGTATAATCTGTTCACGCTTACCAATCACCGTCATCATCCCTTGCGCGGGGTCAATCGCAATTTGCGCATCAACCAAACCTGCAACTGAATTCCTAAGCCCAGTTGATACGCCATATTTTATCGGTACCAGCTGGATAATATCACTCGACACATTTGGTACCGAGGCAGCGGTACGGCCAAAGCCAAAGGCTCTTTCTGATTTACTTCCTGACTTTTCAAACGGGTAAACGTAGAAAACCCCATCGTTTAGCACAATATCAATATTATTTTGCGCTAACACCTCTTGAATAAGTTGAAATAAGCGCTTTGCGCCCACTTCGGTTTTTAGCTCTAGCGTTACCGGCGTGGTTTTTGCTTTTACACTCGGCTCTATCAGGTAAGAAACATCTAGTAACTCACCAAGCGCATAATGAATAAAGTCATTCAGTGGTAACGCATCCACTGAGACTTGATATTTATCCGTTCCACTAAACTGGGCTGATAGGTCAATTTCGAGTTTTAGATTTTGTTTGCGATCGGCCAGGCGATTCAAGTACTCAAAACCGCCTTCTTGAGTGGCATTTTCAGTGTTTACAGGCGTTTTCGACGTAGCGCCTGCGGCCTCTTCTTCTAAGTATGAGCGCTGAACATTGACTTGCTTTGCAGATGTTGGGCTATTTGGCGCAACCACACTTTGACAGCCAGATAGTGCCAGTAGCACTGACGCAATCGGGGCGACTCTAATTAACTTGTTCATTTTTATGCCACTTAAAAAGTTTAAATTCTTTGCTTTGATCTGCACTACTAAGCACTACACTGTTTGCAGAAATACTCGTCACTTTAATTTCATCGATCACCACTTGGTTGACACCAGATTTGATTAACGCGCCTGATTCTGGCTTTAGTAGCACAAAGCTCTCAGCTTGTTGCTTAAACACCCCAATCAATTCAAATGAGTGGTTTCCGATACTAATTAAATTCTTGTTTTGCTTCGCTTTGCGTTTAGCCTGCTCTTGTACTGCTAATTCTTGTTGCTTTTTTTGTGCAGCGAGTGCTTGCTGCCATGTTTGTTCCAGCACGCCAACTTCAAGCCTAGAAAAAGCGTTAAGTGATGTTGTGGTGTCTGGTGTTTGATGTGAAAGCCCGCCATCGGCTTCTGCCAACCACTGCTGAGAGGCAAACCATAGCACCACGGCTAAACACAGTGTGATTATCACTTTATTCATTTGCCTTGTACCTTACGCCATGACTTTACTGTTAATTCTGCTTCTAAGCGCTCTGAAAACTTTCCATACCACCCTCTTGCACCATACGCATATCGCTCTATGCGTAGCGCTGGGGTATTTGACTCAATTAGTCTCACTGTTTTTGCTAAACATAAAGGACTGCCGCTAAAATCTACTTTTATGCTTTTGCTTTGTACATATGCTGATACCTGTGCAGCCTCTTCCCAGTCTACAACATTGAGTGTACAGCCAGCGTTTGACAAAATTTCTTCCAACGTATTTTGTACCGCAAGCTTGTACTCCCCCTCGCTAACTTGGCTAAAAAGCAGTGCATTAGCTTTAGAACTTTCTTGATTCAACTGGCTAAACTTAGCCTCTAATTCATCGCGGTTGGCAACCAGTGCCTGGGCTTTTTCTGTGCGTTTTTTTGATAAGGCCAAGGTTTCTTTTTGTTCTTGGTAAAGCAACCATAACGGATCGGTAATATACGTAGCTCCCAAAATCACCACGATAAAAATTAAATAATGTTTATACTTTGTGAGTTCTTTCATTTTACCGTTCGCTTAATTCAAAGTGATGTTTAGATTAAACTTGTCTGTATCACCACTTTTACTCACCGCTCCAGTAAATTGGGCACTTTGTACTAGCGGATGCTGGTTCAGTTTTGCCAGCATTTTACTTGAATTTTCAACTTCGCCATCAACAACAACTGCATTGTTTTCATAGCGGAGGAAGTTAAATTTAACTTTCTCTTCTACCAATAATGCTAACAACTGCCAATGGTGATAGGCCAGAGGTTTACTTAGGATCTGCTCGTTCACTTCAGCTATTACCGCATTCATCTGTGTGATGTTGTTTGAGGTTGCCAAAATCGTTTTAATTTCATCGCTCGCTGCCAAAGCTACTGCTTCATTTTTGTTGAGCTGATACAGCTGCATGCCTACAGCACTACCAAGTAGAATAGTAAACGTCATTAAGGGGGCAATATACAATGCGTGTAATTTATTTGCATTCACCTTGCCTTGGGTGCAAACGGCAGAGGCACGAAGTAGCTCAAGTAATGATTTATTTACTCCTATTTGTCCTATGGCTTTTGCATAATCAGATAAAGTAAGCGTTTGATCGTTAACATCATCAGGCAGTCCAACACTGTGTTTAAAAGCCTCAATAGAGCGAATTAGCCCAGCTTGGTACAAGCAATGCAATGAATCTGACATATAACTATAAAGTGTACCACTTGGCGTTTCTACACTTAGTAGTTGTTTTGGATATAACGTTCCGAGCAAAAAGCTCTCCGGTATCAGTAACCACGCATTTTTTAGTGTTTCGACCGAAACTGAGAATACCGTTTTGTGCACTTCAAATGCGTCTTGCTTCGCGTTCTCTATTACGCGATAACAAGTGGGCTGAGCTGCGTTTTTCTTTTCTAGAGTTAGAATGGCTTGTAATTCTTTGCGACTAATAGAGCTGTAGCTTTTTTTGGTCTCCACGCAGTGGTTACGCGCCACAATACAGATTGCACCAGGTTGCTTAGTTTCGCTAAACCCTGATGCCTTTACTGCATAGTGAGTACCATCAAAATAACTGAGTTTACCAGTTAAGTAACTTGAAGCAGCTTGTTGTATTTTATTAATAATTTCCAAGTTTAATACCACACTATATTAGAAATTGTGAGTGACTTTTCTAGCGCTCTGGGATTGACTTTTAGATTCAGCTTTTTAGTTACTCTGACCCCATTTTTTGTAGCCGACAATTCTAACCTAATATGCTGCGAAGTGCCAAAAGTAACGTATTCGTCGTAGTCTATTCCCGTAATCTGATAAAAACGAAGGCCTGTTAGCTGACCTTGGTCGCGAGCTTGTATCACCTGCTGTATTTGATCTTCATTCTGCAACAATGTTTCTAATACATCAACAGGTGCATTGAGCGGATTAAACCCTGAAATTCTTGCAAAACTGAGTGACTGAACGCTTTGAGCGTGATTAAAGCCTAGCTTTAAGTGCTCCATAATTGTCTTTAGCTCGTCAATGCTCTGCAAGTAGTCATTTCTAGGAGTAATACCATTTTTATAGTCCCCTTTTTCAGCCCCATTGAGATGTTTTAAATTATCCGCGTCTTTCCAATCTGCGATACTATCTATTAAGTGGTCAGTGAAGCTCGGCTTATCGATGTGCTTTTCAAAATACCGAGTCAGCATAATACGGCTACCAGTATTGATATTCAGTAACCCTGATATATCTTGAAGTTTGACAGTCACATCACCCACCATGAAAGGTTGGCCATAAAAGTTCCAACTTTTAACAACCATGTTTTGCGCGTTAGGTTCTTGATAGCGGTTGTGTGATAGGAGTGCCGTCACAACCTGCGCCTGTGCATCTTCAAGTGCTAGTCTTAACATTACCTTATCATTGCCAATAGCAACTACTTGTGCCTGCTGCCTCAAGGTTTGTTGAATAAAAATACCCAACAACATTAGCACCCCAGAGATAATTAGTACTTGTACTAGTGCAATACCACGTTGCTTGTTACGCATTAAAAGTTAGCTCCCGACCCACTGGAAACCACAAGCTCTGGTGCACTGTACAAAGGCAAAATAATGTCAGACTCTCTTGATGTTTGAGTGGCTTGCAGTTGCAACCTAATTTTGAGTGGGCTCAGCCGCTTCTCTTTAGCGAGATAATTATCGAACCAGCGCTGGTATTTACTAGTGTCTGTGATTAATAACTCGTCATCATCTTTACGAAATGCACTCGCATAGTCCTGCCAACCGTAGTAGCTGAACTTGGCAGATACCAAGTCATCAAAAATAATATAAGGCTCTGTAAACTCCAACTGCTCTACCTCCCAATGTAGCAGAGGTTGGGCGCCTATTTTGGCCTCGCTATATTGTAGCCTTGTTTTGCCGCTTTGCTGCGCAGTCACAACTTCTAATTTGGCTACGACATAGCCATGTGCGAAAAAGCCCCCTTGAGAGATAAATGTCATCGTTTGTGACGTGCCTGAAAATGCAATGAATGCTTCATTACCACGTTCTTTTTTTATCAGATAAGGCGCCATCCCTTGAAATAGCTCTACCAGTTTTACCTGAACAACGTCTTCTTTTGCATACTTCCAAAAATACTCAACACGCTTGTTCCATGCACCACTATATAAACTGTAGCTGTAGTAACCTGCGAACATAACTAAGGACAACAGCGTAGTTGCTATCATTAACTCAATCAGTGAAAAGCCTCGCTGACGCATCACTCCCATACCACCATATTAAATGAGAAAACCCGATCAGGCTGATTATTTGTACTCATCTCAACTTGGTACAATGTATAACGCTTAGGTTGCTCAAATGTATCTTCAATATCTCTTGGAGGAGCAAAACGCTCAACAACGTTGGCCCGCCAAACTATTGGCATTGAAAAGCTCTCGACCACACCTGTTACATATTCAGGCTTCGCTGCTTTATAAACCTTAGTGCGTAGTGCTTCTTTGACCATAGGGATGCCGCTATAAATTGCTTGATGCGTTCGGTTTGAATCTACTATTTTATCCGCGCTTAAGTTGCTTGCTGAAAATAGCTCAGCAACGATGGCGATTGACGAAAACAAAATCACCGCCGCAATAAGTACTTCAATAAGAGTAAAACCAGAGGGCTTATTGACCATGTTCTAACACACTAGGAACGCCATAAAATCTAGGCTGTTCATTGATAAACACACCGAATGTTGCAGGTTGTATGGTTAGTTTTTGACTAATATGAAATTGCTCTGCGACAAAAGTCAATGACTCGAATTCAATAACTTCTGGCTCTTCATCCGCACCTGATGAAATAACCGCGGTATTGCCTACCAACTCCACTTTTGTGTCATAGCCTGAATAAAATGATCGGTAGCCATATACTTTAAAAGCTTGCTTTACTCGCTCTAATTCAACCTGCCTTTTATTTTTCTCGAATGCTTGGATGACAAGCCCACCCGTTAAGCTCATCGCCACCCCCATAATAGCAAGGACTATCATTAACTCAATGAGTGAAAAGCCTTGACTGGATTTAGAGTGGAACATCATTAATAGACACCATACTTAACAGCATCGTGATAACAATACCGCCAACAAAGCCACCCATAAATAGCAACATGATAGGCTCTAGCATTGTGGTAAATTTACTGATCACTTGCTCTAGGTCTGTACGTGAGCGATTTGCAACTTCATTAAATACTTTGGGTAGTTGCCCTGTCTCTTCACCCACTTTGATGATGGATAGAAAGAAGTCAGGAAATATCCGTGTTTTACTAAGTACAACCCCCAACTGTTTACCTGACTTTAGTTGTTTTAGCGCTTGTTTTGCGTCACGTTTAAAATCTGGGTGTTTTAATGTTTCAGCTGTTAGCGCAAGTGTAGTGTCTAGTTGCAAACCGGCTTCTAGCATCATTGACATAGATTGGGCAAATCTAATCCTTTCAGAGGTAGTGATAATAGCGCCAATACCGGGGATTTTACTGGCTTGTACATATAGCCAATTTCTTGCCTCTGGTTGTTGTAGAGCGTAGCCACCTAAGACTAAACTCGTAATTGCACCACCAATAATAAACAACTGGTTATCAATAAAAAATTGGCTCACCCCGATGATCATTTGAGTGTACCACGGCGCTTGACTCAAGTCGGTAAAAATCCCTGACATTTTCGGTACAATAAATGTCAGCACAAAATACACAGCCATCAAACAGACAAAGAAAATCACACTTGGATAAGTAAGCGCGGTACTAACTTGTGATTTGAGATCTTTTTGAAATTTAAGATCAGCCGCTAAACGTTGCAACACTTCGGGTAAATTACCAGAGGTTTCACCAATTTTTAGCAGGCTAATATATAGCGGTCCAAACAGAGTTTCATGTTTGCCAAACGCTTGGCTGAGCGATTCCCCTTTTTTTATCGAGCTGGCAATTTGATTTAGCAGCCGCCCAAGTGCTGGATCGGAATTAGATTGACGAATAATATCAATCCCTTTGTCTACCCTTACCCCACTTTCGAGCAACAAGGAGAGTTCACTGGTGAAAAACTCCAGTTGATCGAGCGTCACTTTTTGCGTAAATAACCCAGAAAAAGAGGATGACTTAGCAATTGCCTTTATTTCTATCGGACTAAGCCCCTCTGCATTGAGGCGTTGCTGAGCTTGTGCTTGGTCGTTGGCTTCAATGGTTCCTTGATGGCGGGAACCATTGCTGTCTATTGCCTTGTACTCAAACTCCATTAGCCTGCTACCCTTAAGACTTCATCTATCGTGGTAACACCGGTGATCACCTTAAAGAGGCCATCTTCAAGCAAGTCTCTTCTTTGTAGCTTTTTGTTATGCGCTTTGGCTTTACCAATAAATTGGTCATTTTTAGGAATTGCTTTGATATCATCATCACAACGGAGGTATTCATTCACTGCAATACGTCCTTTAAAACCTGAATTATTACAGTGTTCACAGCCTTTGGGCTGTTTTAAGTTTAAGGTTTTTATACCCGCCATATCAGCTATTTCTTGTAGAGGGTACTTATTGATTAGTTCATCTGCATTTTCAGCAGGCTGTGCACAATGCGCACAGAGTCGACGCGCCAAACGCTGAGCAACCACTGATACAAGGGCTGCGTTTAATAAGAACTCTTCAACACCTAAGTCAAGTAGTCGAGTATAAGCACCCGCGGCATCGTTAGTATGTACTGTACTAAATACTAAGTGACCAGTTAACGCTGACTGAAGCGCAATTTGTGCCGTTTCTTTATCTCGGATCTCACCGACCATGATGATATCAGGGTCTTGTCGGACGATAGAGCGAAGACCTGCGGCAAAATCAAACCCTATCTCAGGGTTTACTTGTACTTGGTTAATACCTTCCAGTTGGTATTCTACCGGATCTTCTAACGTAATAATTTTTACGTCTTCGGTGTTTAGCTCATTAAGAAAGGTATACAACGTAGTAGTTTTACCTGAGCCTGTAGGACCGGTCAGTAAGATCACACCCGTGGTCTTTTTCAAGTCTTGATTGATTAGCCCTTGAGTATCCTCTGACAAACCAAGCACAGACATATCATATCGAATAGAGTCTTTTCTCAGAAAACGTAAAACAATGCTTTCACCTTCATTCAACGGCAATGCTGATACACGAATATCTAATTCTTGATTGGCAATACGCATCTCTATCTTGCCATCCTGTGGACGACGTTTTTCAGCGATATCCATGCCCGATAAGATCTTAAGACGAGTGGTAATAGGTAACTGCATTTTCGGTGCTAATGAGTCAACCTCATGCAGTACACCATCAACTCGATATCGCACCCTAAAACGCCCTTTATATGGCTCAAGGTGCATGTCCGATGCGCCACGAGATAACGCTTTAGTAATCAATGAATTTAATAAGTTAACAGTCGGCGCTTCTGAAGCTAATTCTCGCAGTCTTGCTTCTTCAGCTCCGGTGAGCTCATCTTCACTGAAGTTTGCTTCTGTTTGACTCTGAATTTCATAGAAGAAGCTTTGTAATTGCGCCTCAGTTGCAACTAATACAGTAATCGCTACATTTTGACGCATCAAATACTGCGACAGCTCTGTATCAAGAGGGTCTTTACAAGCAATAACCCAACTGTCGTTATCCGCGGATAACAAGACACAGTTAAGCTCTTTTAACTTTTCGTAACACTCAAACGCTACCGAGTCACTTGGCTGCCAGTTTGGATAATGTGCGGGCTCAAATGTCTCATAACCAAGCAGAACTTGATATAAGGGAGGTAAATCATCTTCCGTTAAACACCCCATATTGATGAGGATATTCTCTAAACGTCCACCATATCTTTGTTGATAAGTTGCAGCTTTATCAATGTCCGAGTTTGATACTTTGAATGACTCACTCAGTAGCGATTTAATATCCATCATTTATGTACTACATCCTCACTTTCGCCTTCACCACCGGGCTTACCGTCTAAGCCATAAGACAGGATGTCATAAGGGCGATTGTCACTGCCTGGTACGGTATACACATACGGTTTACCCCACGGGTCTAGTGGAATATCTTTTGGCAGATATGGACCATCCCAATTAGCTGCATTGCTGCGTCTTAACTCTTCTAGTGAAGATGGTACAGTGCCCATATCCAAACGATACGTATCGATCGCCGTTTCAAACATTTGCATCTGGGCTACAGCCGTTTTCTTTTTAGATGAACCGACTTTTGAGAATAACTTAGGTGCAACTAAGGAACCCAATAACCCTAGAATGATCAATACGATCAACAGTTCTATTAAGCTAAAACCTCTTGCTTTTTTCATCTTTAGTTCCTCTATCGTTGATGAGCTACATCTGCATTTTTTGGTTGAGTCCTAATAAAGTATTTGGCACCCAACTTGTTTCTATACGCAGTCTATTTTATCAGCTTATTTTGGCTGATACCCATTAATTTCAGCAATCACGGCTTGCCACATTGCTCTATTTTCTTGTTTTACCTGCGCCGCATGCCCGTAACCGGCTTGTTTCTGGCTATCTAGGTTATTGATAAATTGCGTTAGCTGCTTATTTACTTGCTCAGGCTTCGCTAGGTAATTCAAAATATTATCTGCTAAGCCATACTCTTCAAAGAGCATTTCGTATTTATGGCTCCAACTGGTAGCCAAGCAAGGAACACCTTGTGATAGCGCACTGACACAACCATGAAAGCGACTACTAACCACTGCCTGGCAGCGCCCTAACAGCGCTTTGATTTCAACTGCACCCAAACCATCGACGATTTCAACGCTTTCCCCTATAACTTCAGCTATCTGTTCACACAAATGCTTATCTTCAGCACCTTCATGGTTTAGGAGCAAAATATCAAATCCATGCTGTTTAAAAAACTCGGCTTGATAACGCCAAAATGCAATATATGCTTCGCTGCCAGTTTGTGCTGTTTCATGGTGATATTTAGAAATCACTTTATTATTTGGAATAAAACAGACCGTCTTTGTCGTAAATGGTTCAATAATACTTGGTTCTATTAGCGCCGTAAAATCAGGGCTTTGATGTAACGTGCCAACTTCATTAAGTGCGGCACATGCCTGATAGGATGCTTTATCTCTGGCATATACTTTTGTCGCTGAGTTTATCAATTTTCGAGCCGCTTTTGCATGCTCTACTTTGTTAAACGGACCAAGTGCTTGCGGTAACACAATATAAGGCTTACCTACTTGTTTGAATCGTACAGCTTCCTTTGCTGCATTTTTCAAATCATTTAATGGCCATTGATCGCCATACGAAAAACCACTGGCGTTCAAAATAATATCGACATCTGCCTCTGTTACAATGCCATAACGTTTAAGTAGGCGTTTAGCAAATTGCGGTAATTTGCCGAATAACCCCGTTAAGTCGAAGGGTCCCCTCCGAAAACTAAGCTTTTGCAACGCCCCTAATCTAGCTCTTTGTTTGTAGGGAAGGTTTGGACCTGGAGACAATACTAGATTGTACTCACCTATTTCTTTATCTAGCTGCTCTAACACAGACAACAGCATTAGTTCAGCACCTTTATTGGAAAACTGAACCCCTTTTACTTCTATATTAATCACTCTTTTGGTTCCACACGTGTTAGTAGCACTTCTGCTGATTTTTTGTTTGAAAATGGAATGCCACCATCAGCTAAGGCGTATCCGACGGCAATAAACATTACAATACGCTTATGCTGGGGTAAATTAAGTAAGCGCGCAGCTCGCTCGTCTAATTTATGTAATTCAGGCCAATTTAACGCACACGTCGATAATCCGAGCGTTTCGCATGCTAGCATAAACTGCATACTGGCCAACGACGCATCGATATAAATTACATGACGATCTCGTTCAAAGGGGTACGCTGATAAATCCCCCACTACCGCTAATAAGCAAGGGATTTGGGTTGCGAAGCCAGCCGTGCCTCCTGGTAAACTGGCTGCTTTTTGCTTTATCTGCTCATCATCAATCCACATAAATTCATAAGCTTGACGATTACATGCACTGGGTGCTTGGGTTGCGATAGTCAAAGCATCAATTAGTAGTGATCTATCTACGGTTTTTTGCTCAAACCACCTAACGGAGCGCCTTGATGTAGCAAGCGCTTTGAGTTGCTCGTAAGAAACATCATGCTTTACTCGCTGACTACTTGAATAAGGTGTGGCGCTACAATCACCTTCAAACTCAATAGTCTGAAAAGTAAGGTAACTACTTTTAACAATAGGGTGACTGGTATCACAAACATCAAAGTACTGTTTGAGCACCGAATGAGCCCACTTTAGATCTGTCTGTTCTAGATTATCAACTTGTGTAGCCCGCTGATACACAGACACAGTTTCAGCAATATAGTCCAGAGCAAATACTGGTTTTCGAGGCCGCATAATCAACCCCTTTTCCAGCCTATGAATATTACGTCTGAGTAATGCACTGGCACTTTTTTGGATCCCTTGATGCTTTTGATATTGGATCTTTGCTTTTAGTATCGCCTGCTGTTCGTAGCCAAATGCGCGGTCAAACAGTAAATAGTAAAGTCTACTTAACGTCGGCACAGCAACAAAAAAAGGTCGCACAGCTCCTCGGGTAAACTCAATGATATTGATGATGTGCTTTTTTAGTTTCTGCATAAAACGTAAATACGGGAAACCCAAGTTTCCCGTACCCTTTTTGTGTTAGATTTCTATGACGTATTAGTCTTTATTCAATGTTGCCAGCGATGCTGCCGCAAGACCTATTTGTGACAATATTTGAGTCGCTGTACTCCAGAGCGTCAATTGATCCATATGCTGCGCGTCTAGTGGCACGACGATGGTATCACCTGGAGCTAATTGGTTGGCGTAATTGCTCACCGCAAACCATGAACCTGAACCTGGTAGAACTACCGACCCGTTAGCTTTTATAATGTAAATACGCTCATCGTCAGCCTTCTGTTTTAGACCACCGCTGGCTTTGATATAGTCATCAACCGATTTACCCGCATCGAATAAGTGTGTCGCGGCAAGATTGACCTCTCCGATAACACTCACTGAATCTTGCATCGCTGGAATATACAGCGCATCGCCATCTTCTAGTTGAATCGTTTTTGTCGCGCGTTTATCTAAATCAATAACAAGACGCCCCAGTGCTTCAACCTTAGATAAATCACGTAAAATCTTATCCATATCTTCATAAGGCATCGAAGTATTTGCTGTCGCACTTTTTTGGAAGGTATTCGTAATGATATCGCGTCTAAGCTCTTGTGTTAGGCGTTGAATTTGCGAGGTTTCTTTACGCTTAATTGATTCACGAGTGAAAATTGCCGCATCCTTATGGGCAAACTCACTAAGTCCTCCAACTCTGGTAAGTAGGCTTTCCAGCGTCTCTCCGCGCTTGATGGTATAAATACCAGGAAACCTGACCTCACCCACAACTTTTACTTGCAATCTATCCTGCCAATTTGGTCGCGGGAAGATATTGACTGTATCTTTACTCGTTAGTGCCTGCGTGGGGCTTGTTAGTTCATCTAAGCCGTTAAATTGAATATGCTCAACTTGTTTACCATCGTTATATACAACGCGGGTCAACTCAACTTGCTCAAGGTATGCTGCTTCAAGAAAGCCACCGGCTGCCTGTACTGCTTTTTGGAAGTTCGCTTGCTTAGCAAGAGGATAAACGCCTGGGAATTTAACTTGCCCATTAACAGCAAATAACTTTGCAGGCTCAGTTGGCGTTGCTTGCCTTTGTAACTTAGCAACGATAGGCGCAAGAAGTTTTTGACGGCTAAATACTGCATAGTCATCTTCTTCAATTTCTTCCGGCTCTTCAAAAAGAGCCCCTATGCTGGTGATGAGTTTGACTTCTTCCTCTTCTAATTCAAAAAGCTCATCGTCTTTCAATCCAATGTACTTTAAGAACTCGTCACGCTCAAATTGCTCCCACAGTTTGACATTTTCACGCAGCTTCAATTGCTCTTTATTGTAAGCTAAATCGTCTAATAGCTGCTCTTCTTCTTCTTTCAATTGATAACGGCTAAAAACAACAATCGTGTCGTTGGAAGACAGTGCAATGTCACCGGATTTACCATCAAAAATATCTTGTAATGAGAACTGTAAGATGTCGATGTCACCTTTGAAGTTTACTTCACGGATGATAAGTGAATAACCAAAGTCTGCTATCGATAGTAAGTCTTCACGTGGTGCGCTAAATACGTCTTTTAACGTCTTACCTTGGTGCCACTCATAGTGTCCTGGACTCGTTACCGCACCCACTACAGTGACGGTATTTTGAAACCGTGTGGAAGCCGCATTTACGGAAATCTCATCACCATTTTGCGGCTTGTAACTGGTATTCTGAGTAAAATTATAGTTAAGCGTAATGCGTTTACCATCACCGTTGTAGCGTGAAACTACCACTTTTGATTTATTTGCATTCGCTTTAAAACCGCCAGACATTGCTAAGACACTGTCAAGTGAGTCAGAATCTTTAAGCTCAAAAATAGCTTGGCGATTTACTTCACCTTTAACTTTGATTTTTTTCGCAGCCGGTGGAATAAATACAACATCACCAGGTTTTAGTACAACATCATCTGAGCTGTCGCCAAACAATAATAAGTCATATAGATCAAAAGTAGTAACAAGCTCGCCAGCTCTTTTTACTTGAATTTTTCTTAATGAGCCATTATCACTCACCCCACCAGACACAAACAACGCATGCGTCACAGTGGCAAGAGGAGATACCGTATAGCTACCTGGTTTGTATGCTTCACCAACAACCATGATACGCATAGGGTTTAGCTCACCCATAGAAACAAAGGCTTGTACTCCAATCATTTCTTCTGCGATTTTTTTTGAGATCAGTGCTTTTAGCTCTTTGAATGACAGTCCAATCACATGGATAGGACTTAAATTTGGGATAGCGAGGCGACCTTCTCTGTCAATTTGGACTTCATGCTCTTCATTGGTTTTACCATACAGATTGATCTTCACCATATCACCTATACCTAACAAATAAGTGTCAGGTATCGCTGCCAATTCTGATGGCATGAAGGTCGTTGGCTCTCCTGCAAAAAGCTCATAACCAAAAGGTTTTAACTCTTCTAATTTTGGCTTGTACTTGTCTTCCTCTGTCTCTTCCTCCAGCAAATCTTTTTGATCACGAGGTCGAATTGAGGAATCTTTCTCCTCATCTTTTTTATCACCTTTAGTATTCCCGTCTAAGGTGTTCAAATCTATACCGTAACGTTTCGCAAGCGCTTCCTGCTGCGCTTTTGGAAGCTTTTTAAACTGCTCAATTTGCTGTTTACTCGGTGTAATCGCAACGGTTTGATGCGAGATAAGTATAAATACTGAGAGAAATAATATTCTGAAGAACTTCACTGAAATCTCTTCCATTATGGATTTTTGTTAAACTTTGAGCATTCTACCGAAGTTTAAAAGAATTAAAAGGGCACTGAGGTACCCTTTGGCAAGATACTTGTTAGAAACTGTAAACCAACGTAAGTGAGGTTTCAGTGTCTGTATTTTCTTTTTCGTCTGCTACGTCAGAGTTATGAATAATGTTATAAGCCACTTTCATCTGCAGCGAGCCGTTGATTTTAGTTAATAGTGCGGTCTCTGACGTTGTTTTGGTGTTTGTGTCACCGTATTCTATCGCGATCAGCTGAGTAAAACGTGCGTTGTCAGAAATTTGCCATTGATAGTCTAGTTTACCAACACCGATAAACTCACTCTCAGATGTACCAGCTAATAGCTCGCCATTATCGCCTAGCTCTTTACTATCATCTTGGTGCTCAAAACGCTTAACACCAGGACCAATTTCAGCATTTAAGTACATATCATCATTTTCAAATAAACGCTGGCCATAACCCACAGAAGCCACAGCTTCACTGCGATACGCGCCAAAGTAGTCAGATACGTAAGAGCCAAATACAAATAAATGACTGTGATCTTCATTTAACTTGTAGTTACCTTGTACCGAAGCCGAATACTTTTCGTTAGTGCGTGATGTGATATCTTCACCGGCATCATTTTCGCGTGTGTCTTCTTTATAGAAGCCATCCAGCTTGTATTCATTATGCCAATTTGTGAGGTTATGCTTTGCTTTTATGCCACCCTTTAGTGTGGTTGTTTCAGTATTACCACTGGTTATGATCGCACCTACCTCACTTGTTACATCCCAAACTTTCTTTGGCTTTTTCGCTTTTCCTTCTGCCGCTGCTGTTGTGCTAACAGCCATAAGAATACAACAGGTTAAAACCTTTACTTTCATTTCAAACTAACCTTTTTACTGATCTTTGTGTAGGTGAACATCCATTTGCGGGAATGGAATCGTGATATTCGCGTCGTCTAGTGCAATTTTTATATTTTCTACTAGGGTGAAATAAGTTGGCCAGTACTCTTGCGTTTCAACCCAAGGTCTCACCACAAAGTTAACGCTTGAATCTGCCAGTTCTAGAACTGCAACAGTGTACGCCGGCTCTTTTAGGATCCTTGGTTCGTTGTCGAGTACGGATTTTAATACTGCTTTTGCTTCTCTAAGGTCGGCATCGTAACCAACCCCTATCACCAAATCAATGCGACGCGTTTTTTCACGCGAGTAGTTAACAATGGCACCAGACATAATCGACGAGTTTGGCATCACAATTACTTTGTTATCTGGTGTACGTAACTCTGTCGAAAAGATCTCTATCTTTTGTACACTACCGGCCTTACCGCCTGCTTCAATATAGTCACCAGACTTGAAAGGGCGTAGCATGATGATCAATACGCCTGATGCAAAATTAGATAAAGAGCCTTGTAGTGCAAGGCCCACAGCAAGACCTGCGGCACCCAAAATTGCGATAAATGAAGTGGTTTCTATGCCAACTTGAGACAGCGCCATCAGAAGTGTTGCAGCAAACACTATTGCATATGCTATGTTAGCAACAAAAGAGCCAACCGCTTTGTCGACATTGCGTTTACTAAATGCTTTGATTGTGAGCTTCGCACTGAGTTTGGCAAGCTTCAAACCAATAAAAAAGATAATTAGCGCAATCACACCTTGAAGTGCGTAGTGCAAGATTAAGTCTGAGTTTTCGTTAACCCAATTCCAGATAGCTTCCATCCCCATTCCTCTTGTTATTTGTGTTACGCAGTAGTAGTTTGTATCGACTGAATACTTGTTGCTCTGATGGTTTGACGCTAACTGCGTCAACCCCTTCTTGTCTAGAACAAATTTCCCCCCCCACTGAAGCGCTATAAGTACAGCAGCGTCAGCTCCACGCCAAAACGGAGCCATCGATGATAGCAATGAGTTAGATTACTTCTTATCTAAGCCTCATGTGAGTCTGGTCAATTAGAAATATTATTAGATCGTCCGGATCATACATAGGATATATGAATATTTGCTGTATGCAGAATTTTTATGCAAAAAAATCTTTTTCTCCGTTTTTTTGCATATTTCGCTTTGCTTTTTTTAAAAACTTATGTATTATGCGCGCCACACCAAACGAGGTGTTCAATTCTTTTTGTGGCGGCTGTAGCTCAGTTGGTAGAGCCCTGGATTGTGATTCCGGTTGTCGTGGGTTCGAGCCCCATCAGTCGCCCCATTCTTTCCTGCATCATAGAATTTCTTACCTTATTAGTGCTCAATTCATCCTAATCAAACTGTTTTTTACGCCATTTGCTGCTGTTGACTAAATTGTCTGGCTGAGTTGAAAAAACGATTGGTTTTAGCTTGCCGACCACACTGCTTTCACACTTTAAAAAACATCGATATCCAATTATCTTAATTAAGTGGTCTACTTTGAAGCGACAGAATCTTGTCGATAACTCCGCTACCGCGTCCCGCTCTCTCTAAGGTACCTACGCTCTGTAGGCAAGGCGAATATACGTGCTAATAGCTGGCTGCTAGAAAGGTATTAATTATCCAAAGCTCAGGTTATTCAGTTGTTCTAAATAAGAAATTTTTAACACGGTTAGCATCAGATTTACTCCTTCAAATTAAGCAAGTAGTAAGTCTATTGGTATAACCACATGGCCTGATAGGTATAGAAATAAAAAATGCCACCTTATTCAGGTGGCATCACACACGGGATTATTTCTACATACATAGAAATGCTTTACGTTATTTTGCTACGCCTTCTTTCTGAGCTTATGGCCCTTTACAGCATAGAAAATAATGAATAAGTAACAAGGCAGCATTACAAGGTGCGCTATTTGCTGCGACTCTACTGTACCAGACGTACCTTTAGCTAAACCTAAGAATACAGGGCCAAATGCACCACCGGCAATTCCCATAACCAATAACCCTGAGCCTACACTGGTTAGCTTGCCAAGTCCAGATAATGCGAGAGGCCAAATTGCAGGCCACATAATGGCATTAGCCAAGCCGAGTATTGCAACCATTAATAGAATATCAGGTAACGCTGACAAACCAAGTAGGTTTGAGATAATGAACGAGTCGGGGCTACCAAATGAAATTGCCAGTGTCAGTAATACACCAAGAATAGCAGAAGCGGTTAGAGCCTTTTCTTGAGAGATCACTCTTGGGATTAATAAAATACCTAATATGTAACCGGCAACCATACATGCCATGGTATAAGAAGTCATGACGCTATACTTCTCAACTCCAAGCGCTAGTGCGAACGAGCCAATCGTGTCTCCTGCAATTACCTCAACCGCAACGTATAAAAACAGCGCAATGACGCCAAGTTTTAGGTTCGGGTGCTGTAATGCTTCTTTTACTGAACCGTGCTCTTCCTCACCTTCCTTCTCAAGCTCTGGCAGTGGCGCAAACTTGATGCCTAAAGCAAATATGCCAATAAAAACAGCTAAACCAAGGTAAGGGCCAACTAAGCCATTCGCCATCGCGTCGATGTCGGCCTGAGTTAAGTCTTTACCTGCCATATCCGTAAAATTACTTAACACTAAGGCTGTAAACACCAATGGTGCAACCACACCTGCTCCTTTGTTCAAAATACCCATGATGCTCACTCGCACCGCAGCTGATTCTTCAGGGCCAATACGAACCACATATGGGTTTACCGCAGTTTGCAATAATGTTTGACCAATTCCCATGGTGAACTGTGCAAATAAAAATAGTGCAAACATCTGTGTTTTTGCAGCTGGAATATAAAGTAACGCGGCACACATCATCATTGCAATGGCGATAGCCATACCGTTTTTATAGCCGACCTTTCTGATAACGAGTGCTGAAGGCACGGCAGTAAACGTGACCGCAATATAGAAAGAAAATAGGATAAATGAAGATTGGAATGGAGTGAGTTTCAACACTTGTTCCAAATATGGCATCAAAGACCCGTTGAGCCAAGTCACAAAGCCAAGAATAAAAAACATGGCGGCGACTATCGCCATCGGGATAGCATTACTTCGTTTTGTTGTATTCGACACGGTAGCTTCCATAAACATTACTCATCGTTTATTGTTCGTTTGGCTTTTGCCTTTTTATTTTTGCTTTTACAGTCTTTCTTTTACAAAAATGACAGCGCTGACATTTAACTTTACGTTAAAATTTGTTTCATTTCCAGATAGATTTTGAGCAAGGCGCTCAGCTACATCCAGCTTTTTGTATATAGAAGGCTGCGCTTCACTCTTTTTGCTTCTTTAACTGTGCGTTAAAGCAGTTAAAAACACATTATACATTTCACCACTGCGCTACAAACGTGACGAGTCTACATCCATATAGACTGGCTAAAAAGTTTATATTCAATTGTTCTAATTGAATATTTTTATCGTGTTTGTAGCTGCGCGCCAACCCAAACAGCGCGCAGTGGTTCAAAGTAATTTAATTTAATCCCGTAACGCGGCTGACATTTTTGTCACCCATGCGTGTTCTGAGTAGCACTTTACTTTTATCCGCGATACTCATCTGTCCAGTATATTGTTGCCAAGACTCGCCATTATCCAAACTCACCTCGATAGGAAGAAAAGGAAATGCACTGTTAGCTTTCAGCTTTCCAAGTACCACTTTGGCACCTGGCACAGGTAGGTTTGGATTAACCCCATCATTTTGCAACTTAGCAATTTCTTTCAGTGATAGTGCCGCTGCAAATAATGAAAAGTCTTTGTCTAACTCCGCTTTATCTATTTTGCGCCCTTCCCAATCGGCTTTATGCCATGAACGCTCGGCAACTGAGAGTATACGCGGGAAGATTAACCGCAACACTTGCTCTTCAGTACG
This sequence comes from Pseudoalteromonas peptidolytica, assembly GCF_012641745.1. GTDB lineage: Bacteria > Pseudomonadota > Gammaproteobacteria > Enterobacterales > Alteromonadaceae > Pseudoalteromonas > Pseudoalteromonas peptidolytica. The sequence continues at coordinate 146,674 of NZ_WEHZ01000004.1, read as the reverse complement.
GATTGTTTCACTCCATATCTGTCCTTGCATCCCAATTATATTTTGTGGTTTTTTCAACGGTGGTAGCGCTCGACCAACCAATGCTTCTAAGTTTTCAATCGGCTCTCTGTTTCGGGTAAAGTCAGCATTTGCATAAACATTGTCCGGCATATAAGAGAAAGACTTTTTAGTATCGGTATAACGAGTCGCCCAATAATAACCACGTTCTTGCGGATGTGCTTCATACGGATGATCAAAGTACAAATGAGTGCCATGAGATAAAATAACTTGATAGTTATTGTTGGCAAAGCGATGCGCGCGATCTGCAACCCCCCACTCCCAAATATTATCCCATGTATTTACTAAAAACTGTGGATTCGGAAATTCATCTCGCTTGAACGTTGTCGTGGTATTATACATGAGGCCATCTTCCCATGCGCCCGGTGTTATCCCTCTTTTAGCAAGTAATTTTGCAACTCGCTGCGTGAAGTAAGGCTTAAGATCGTTAGGCCCGGCAACACCATTATCTGCTTTTGCAAATAACGCATCACAAGCTGGTGACTGTGTCCAAGACCCCTTACCGACTTCATCTCCACCAAAGTGCACCGTATTTAAGATAGTCCCAGCTTCACGGTACATATCTTGTAGCTCATATACAACTTTCTCCATAAAAGCGTAGCTTGAGTCTAAACACACATTAATTGAGTTATCTTTATAAAGCTGTACCGTTAGATATTCAGATTTATCATCAATATCTGTCAACAAATAAGCTTTTGCTTCGTCACTTTTACCTGCGGCCATTAACTTATGGTAGCGTGCTTCCATAGACTTAATAGCTGCCCGAGCATGTCCTGGGCTTTCAATTTCCGGGATGATCTCAATATGACGTGCTTTGGCAAATTTAAGTAACTCTACAAAATCTTCACGAGAAAGGTAACCATTACCCGTTCCAGATTTAAAAGGACCAGTGCCCAACTGCGTTAGTAAGCATTCACGTTCTTCTAGATCAAAACAGCGATACGCTCCAACTTGAGTCAGCTCAGGAAGATCTGGAATTTCTAAGCGCCACCCTTCATCATCAGAAAAGTGCCAGTGGAACTTGTTCAGCTTATAGCGTGCCATTTGTTCAACTAACTTAAATAGCGCCTCTTTACCGTGATAGTTACGAGCATTATCATAGTGCATACCACGCCAGTCGAAGCGAGGAGAGTCTTTAATCTCCACATGAGACAAAGTCACTTCATTTTTGCTTCCAGCAGGAAAGAGCGCGAGCAGGCTTTGGATACCATAAAACACACCCGCGTTATCAATTCCGACAATTTCTATGACATCATCGTCTATTTCTAGGGTGTATGAGCCAGCTTTCTTGTAGTCATAGTCTCGACCTAAGCTTTTAGCAACTTTCAAGCGAATAGTTGGTAAGTTACCTTCAGAGATATGATTTGGCTCAGCCTTTAGGTTGAGGCCGTATTCCGACAAGTCCTCTTGAAAGACTTCAACCTCAGACTTTAGCCGTCCAGCATAACGGATTTGCCAATCGCTATTTAAGGTAATCTCACCGCGATTAAAATCAATAAATTCTGGTTTGGGAATGATACGTTTAAGCGCATCAGCTTTTGCTACGTCAACATTACTTTGATTACGTTCATAGCGTAATTCAGCTGTGGCTATTTTGGTGTAGTCGGTTGGTGTGTTGTATCTTTTAAGCTGGTTTTCACGTTCAAATGGCGCAACAAACTGGGTCATGTCTTCAGTATCTGTGTTAGCAAATATCACTGGTTTATTACTACCAGACACCATAAAAGCACGCGGCATAAAATCACTGTATGCAGCAACCCATGCACTACCATCGAATAAAAGCTGTAGTTTTTCGCCTGATTTTAATCCTGCAAATGATGCTGTCGGTGTTATACGGTGAAGATCGCCATTAATATGTTCAAATCGTAATCCGTTTGAAGACTCGGTTGAAATATGACGTACAGAGTGGATATAAATTTGCCAGTCACTTTGCCCTTTAGGTAGATCCACTTTTGAATTATTAGTCAATGTAATAGAGCCACTGAACCCCTCAGCTCCGTTGCTGAAATTATTTTCTACGGCAAATTCAAAATGTGTGTCAGTTGCAAACTGCGTGAGTTGCTGTTGAGTCAATGATGCTTGTGTATAGAACGCGCACCCAGCAATCATCGCCCCAAGCAAAGTCGTTTTTATTTTCATCTTTTGCTCCCAGTCTTCATGTCCAATTCAATATGAACAGCATTTAATCACTTATTGTTCCCAAACATCATATAAAAGTTAAAATGACAGCGCTATCATTATTTTTTAATCTCTTTATGCTAAGCAAATGTAAGCTACTCGCTTTTGTCACAAAGGCAATCTTATTTTTGTAGGTAGGGTGTTGTTCTACTGAGGTTATTTGAAGAGTTAAAGCGTAATGAGAAGAGCGGATTTACTCTTTGCACTGAGTAAACCCGCCATAATAGATGTGTGCGAAATTACCAGATCTTTACTCTGTCTTCTGGCTTCAGGTACATCTTATCACCTTCTTTCACATCAAACGCCTGATAAAATTCAGGCATATTTGGTAATACACCAATGACTCGATAGTGACTTGGCGAATGCGGATCTGTCATTAGACGATTACGCAGCTCTTCATCACGGTATTTACGGCGCCAGATCTGTGACCATCCCATAAAGAACCGCTGCTCACCCGTATAGCCATCAATAACAGGCGCTTTGTTGCCAGCTAAAGAAATCTGATAGGCTTTGTAAGCTACCGTTAATCCACCTAAATCACCAATATTTTCACCAAGCGTCAGCTGGCCATTTACCGCTGCATCCTCAAATGGTTTAAAGCTATTGAACTGCTCAACTAATTTTTGACTACGCGTTTCAAACTGAGCTAAGTCAGACTCACTCCACCAGTTTCTAAGGTTACCATCGCCATCATATTTAGCGCCTTGGTCATCAAAGCCATGACCTAACTCATGGCCGATAACCGCACCAATTGCGCCGTAATTTACAGCATCATCAGCTTCTAGATTAAAAAATGGCGGTTGTAAAATGGCCGCAGGGAATACGATCTCGTTGTTTACTGGGTTATAGTAAGCATTGACCGTTTGTGGCGTCATAAACCATTCACCACGATCAACAGGCTTGCCTAACTTGTCAATCATCTCCTGATTAGCAAACTCACTATAACGAACATAGTTTCCTACTAAGTCATCTGGGCTAATGTCTAGTGCCGAGTAGTCTTTCCATTTGTCTGGGTAACCAATCTTAGGAGTAAACTTATTGAGCTTCTCTTTTGCTGCGACTTTGGTTTCTGAACTCATCCACTCAAGGCCGTCAATAGCTTGGTCAAAACCTTTGATCAGGTTGGCTACCAACTCTTCCATTCGTGCTTTAGCTTCAGGTGGGAAGTAAGACTTAACGTAAATCTTTCCAAGCATTTCACCAAGTACTGAATTACTCGCATCAACGGCTTTTTTCCATGTTGGTGCTTGTGCTTCAACGCCACGTAACGTCTTACCAAAGAAACCAAACTTAAGATCAACCACATCTTTGCTCAATAGCTCTGCGTAGTCATTGGTAAAGTGGAAAGCAAAATAGTCTTGCCACACCTCTAAATCGGTACTTGCAATTATTTTAGATAATGACTCAAAAAAGCTCGGTTGACTGACGATCAATGAGTCCGTTTTGATCCCTAATGCACGTAAAAATGCTGCGGCATCAAAATCTGGCATTGATTTGTTAAAAGCTTCAACGGTTAATTTATTATAGGTTTTGGTTGCATCCCGACTTTCTACACGCGTCCACTGTGCTTCAGCAATTTGCTTCTCTAGCTCTAGAATATTTAACGCGGCTAGCGCTGGGTTTTTATGCCCAGTTTTGGCCATGAGCTGCTCTATATATAGCTGATATTGCTCACGGATCTTAGTGAATTTTTCATCATCTTTTAGGTAGTAGTCACGATCTGGCAAGCCTAAACCCGACTGGAACATGTATAGGGCATTTTCACTTGAGTTTTTGGCATCATTATTTACGTACCAACCAAAAGGAGTATGTGCGCCAGTTAAACGCATTTTAGCAAAGATAGTTGGCAGTTCTGACTTACTTTTCAGCGCTTGGATCTCACTAAGATAAGGCTTGATAGGCGTTAGCCCCAGCTCATTTCTTGCACCCTCATCCATATAACTTTGATAAAACGCACCCAACTTTTGCTCGTCTGATCCCGCTTTTGCAGTGCTATTATTGGCTGCTTCTTCGAGTACTTTGCGCAATGCCTTTTGGGAGTCATCGTACAGTTGCGTGAATGAGCCATAGTTGGATTTGTCTGCTGGAATAATCGTATTTTCGAGCCAATGTCCATTCACATGATAGTAAAAGTCGTCTTGAGGACGAACTGATTTATCTATATTACTAAGTTCAATACCCGAGCTTAGCATAACTTCTTGTGTCTTAGGCTGCTCAACTTGTTGTGTTTGCGGTTGTTCGCTACAACCAATCAACCCCAGTGCAAGCGCAACACTTGCAGCGGTCAATGATAATTTTTTCATGTAAATTCCCCTGATAGAGTTTCGTCGTATGACGACCATACACTAGTCTACTGATGCTCCATATGGATGACTATAATTCAAGCTTGGTATTTAGTAACAAAGTTTGTCACTCTTTTTGTGCCGCTTGTAACCGTTCCACAATGGCTTTATTTGCCGCTGGGAAGTCTAACTCGTGTAAGTTCGAAATCGCTACCCATTGTGATGGTTGCCCCTCAGCGCCATGTGCTTCTCCTGCGAACTCAGTAACTATATGAATATGTAAGCACACCGCTTTATCAGGATAATCGTGCTCTATCCTCATCAACTCAGTAGAGCTGTGTATATCAATCCCGATTTCCTCTTTTAACTCACGTTTTAAGGCAGAGAATACGTCTTCTTCAGCTTCAACTTTACCGCCAGGAAATTCCCACAGCCCACCTTGGTGTTGATCTTTGCTGCGCAAGCAAACAAAGATTTTTTGGTTTTTTTCAATTACCCCAACAGCAACTTCTACTCGTTTTTTTTCCATGATTTTCCTCATAAAAAAAGCGACTGTTCGTCGCTTTTTTAAAGTTATACCAATTTTCTTAATAAAGTGGTCTATTTTGAGGTGAGAAAATCTTGTCGATAACAAGGCAAAAATTTTGCTATTTAGTTGTTCTAAATAAGAAATTTTTAACGCTGTTAGCGTCAGATTTACTCCTTCAAATTGAGCAAGTATTAAGTCAAATTGGTATTAAATAATGATTATTCAATTATTTTAGCTTGCCACAACACTGCTTATATTTCTTGCCAGACTGACAAGGACATGGCTCATTACGGCCCACTTTTGGTTCAGTGCGGTCGCTCACTACAGCGCCCTGTGGTGCTTCACCACCTACGCGCTCAACTTCTTCGTGTTGATATTCGCGTGGTGCTTGCTCACTCTTACGATGTTGCTCTTCAACTTTCTCAACATCTTCCTCTGCACGAACCTGTACTTTGCTCAGAACACCTACAACGTCAATCTTCAAATTCTCAAGCATTTGTGAGAACAGCTCAAACGATTCACGCTTATATTCCTGCTTTGGATTTTTCTGCGCGTAGCCACGTAAGTGGATACCTTGGCGCAGATGATCCATCGCCGCTAAGTGATCTTTCCAGTGCTGATCTAGACTCTGTAACATCACTGCTTTTTCGAAATGACGTAGTACATCCTCACCCACCATCTGCTCTTTTTGCTTGTAGGCGTTATCTACTTCTTCAATAATGCGCTCACGAAGTACTTCTTCGTAAAGCTTGGTATCCTCTTCAAGCCATTTCGCAATCGGAAGCTCAACATGGAAATCGTTTTTCAAACGCTCTTCCAACGCTGGAACATCCCACATTTCAGCTAGGCTCTGTGGTGGAATGTATTGATCGATAGTCGCATTCAATACGTCTTCACGAATAGCGGTGATAGTTTCAGAGATATTACCTTCTTCGAGTAGCTCATTACGCTGCTCATAAACTACTTTACGTTGGTCGTTTGCCACATCATCATATTCAAGTAGTTGTTTACGAATATCAAAGTTGCGTGCTTCAACTTTACGCTGTGCATTTTCAATAGCGCGGTTCACCCATGGATGCTCAATAGCCTCACCACGTTGCATGCCTAGTTTGCGCATCATGTTAGTCATGCGTTCACCAGCAAAAATACGCATTAACGCATCATCCATTGATAAGTAGAAGCGGCTTGAACCAGCATCACCTTGACGACCAGCACGACCACGTAACTGGTTATCAATACGACGAGATTCATGGCGTTCTGTACCAATGATGTGCAAACCACCTGACGCGAGTACAGCATCATGGCGAGTTTTCCATTCCTGTTTAATTTGAGCAATTTGCTCTTCAGACGGATTTTCAAGTTTTTCAACATCCGACTGCCAGCTACCACCAAGCACAATGTCAGTACCACGACCCGCCATATTTGTTGCGATAGTCACTTTTCCTGGCAAACCTGCATCTGCAATGATATCAGCTTCTTGCGCATGGAATTTAGCATTCAGTACGTTGTGTTCGATTTTTTCTTTACGTAAGAAGTGAGAAAGGTATTCAGAACTTTCGATTGATACTGTACCAACGAGTACAGGTTGGCCACGTTCTTGGCAGCCTCGAATATCTTCAAGAATAGCTTCAAACTTCTCTTCTTGAGTTAAGTAGACTAAATCTGCACGGTCATCTCGCACCATAGGTTTATTGGTTGGGATAACAACAGTATCTAGACCATAAATTGATTGGAACTCAAATGCTTCCGTATCCGCCGTACCTGTCATACCTGCAAGCTTGTTGTAAAGGCGGAAATAGTTCTGGAAAGTGATTGAAGCCAACGTTTGGTTTTCATTTTGAATTCGAACGCCTTCTTTTGCTTCAACAGCCTGATGTAAACCTTCAGACCAACGACGCCCTTCCATCGTACGACCTGTATGTTCATCAACGATGATAACTTCGTTGTCTTTAACAACGTAATCAACATCTTTTTGGTACAGTTTGTGAGCGCGAAGCGCAGCATAAACATGACTTAACAATGAAATGTTGCCAGCAGAATAGAGCGAATCACCTTCTTCAATTAGATTACGCTCAGTAAGTAGCTCTTCGACCTTAACTTGACCACGTTCAGTTAAATGAACTTGTTTGCCTTTCTCATCAATAGTGAAGTCGCCATCACCTTCAACGCCTTCTTCATCTTCTTTTTCTTGCTGCACAAGTTCAGGAACGATTTTATTGATTTCAGCATATAATTCTGAGCTATCTTCAGCTGGGCCTGAAATAATAAGAGGTGTACGCGCTTCATCGATAAGGATTGAATCCACCTCATCCACAACAGCATAGTTCAGAGGACGTTGAACACGTTCTTCAACGCTAAATGCCATGTTATCGCGCAGGTAGTCAAAGCCAAACTCGTTGTTTGTCCCATAAGTAATATCAGCGCCATAGGCCTGCTTTTTCTGTTGCGGCATCATACCTGGTACGTTACAGCCAACAGTCAACCCTAAAAATTCAAATAGTGGGCGGTTGGTTTCAGCATCACGTTTCGCTAGATAATCATTCACCGTGATCACGTGTACGCCTTTACCAGAGAGTGCATTCAAATATGCAGGTAGCGTCGCAGTTAATGTTTTACCTTCACCCGTTCTCATTTCTGAAATGCGACCTTGGTGCAACACCATACCACCTATCATTTGCACATCGAAATGACGCATTCCAAATACGCGCTTAGATGCTTCTCGCACCGTAGCGAACGCCTCTGGTAATAAGTCATCTAAACTTAATCCCTGCTCAACACGCTGTTTGAATTCAGCGGTTTTGGCTTTTAATTCGTCATCGCTTAATTTGGTATACTGCTCTTCTAAGGCATTGATTAAGGCGACTGTTTTTCTTAAGTTTTTGATGGTGCGATCATTACGACTACCAAAAATTTTGGTAAAAATATTAGCTAACATGTTTGAACCGATTCACTCTGTGTATTGGCTGACCCATACTTCTAAGCCAGTGTTATTAAGACTGGGTCGCGCTTGTCCTGCTGGCGACAAAAGCGTTCCTAAATTCAAGTTGCTAGATTGCCAATTTAGGAGTGAGCATTTGTGCATTGCCGAATTAAAATTATGCCCTATCATACCAGACTCTTTGCTTCTGCAAACCTTATTGAGCAAATAATACCGGCCTTAATTGCAAGAAATCTTTACTGTTAGGCGTAAGGTTACCATTGCACGTTATCAAGTTTTATTGACACATCACTCTAAAGCGCCTCATCGATTTGGTTTGACTGGTCATATAACCTGAGCAACGGATAATAAGTACCTTTCGCACAGCCAGTTTTTCACACAAATTGACCAAGCGCACGGCTGATGATAGCTAACACTATCTTGCTCAATACTTGTTCAATTTAGGGTGTAAACTGACAGAAGCTCACTTTATCCATGCAGATAACATGACGAAAGAGGGTAAATAGCCTGGGCTTCAGATAATTAATACCTTTCTAGCAGCCGTTTTCGACGCTAGACAATGAGATAAATTAAGCTTTGCCTTAACAGCAAGTTAGGGCACGCCTTATCAAACCCTCAGGGTAAATACGCTAGATGAGTTTTTTAAGAAATAAGTTATACCAATTTGACTTAATACCTGCTCGATTTGAAGGAGCAAATCTGACGCTAACAGCGTTAAAAATTTCTTATTTAGAACAACTAAATAGCAAATTTTTTGCCTAGTTATCGACAAGATTTTGTTGCCTCAAAATAGACCTCTTAATTAAGAAAATTGGTATTAACTCGCTTATTTCTCAAATCCCAGATTTGTATTCACACAAATATTAGTACTTATGGATTTCTCAATATCGAGTCTCTGTTATAATTCAAAGAGACTAAGAAACGACAAATACGATACGTCATGTACCTGTGCTTGTTGATATGGCGGTTATTTTTTATTTTTCAACCTACGGGAAGTAAGTCATTGGCTAAAAATCGCTACAATCCAAAGCCATTGGATGAAGTTATGGGTGGGTGGTCTGATAAACTCAATCAGTATGGCCAAAAAAGTGCGCAGGCCGCACAATTACAAACTTGCTTAGCCGAGACGCTCGGACCTATTTTGAGTAAGAAGTGTCGAGTCGCGCATTATCGAGAAGGCACACTCACAATAGAGGCCGCTTCAGCGACCCTAGCCACACGCCTCAACTTTTTAAAAATGGATATACTTAGCGCTTTTCGAAAGGCGGGTGTTCATGACTGCGCTTTAGTGAAAATCACAACAAACCCTGAGGCACAACAGCGGCTAAACAATACTGTTGAGTCACCATCCACAGCTTACAAAGCTAACCGTAACATGAGCCAAGCAACTGGCGAGCAACTGCTGGCATTAGCAGAGTCGGCACCACCTTCATTGAAGGCCAAGCTAGAAAAATTAGCCAAACACGCAACCGCAGCGCAAAAAAAATGACGCCTCAGCGTCATTTTTTTATTGATACCAATTAAGATTTTTAAGCAGTTGCAGTATTGATACCAGCTTCCATACCTGGTGCAGGCATGCTGACCGGCTCTTCAAAGGTTGCCCACTCCCATGCTGATTCTGTCGCCATAATCTCGCGCAGTAACATGTTGTTAAGGCCGTGACCTGATTTGTAGCATGAAATTTTTCCTAGAATGTTGTGGCCCGCCATAAACATGTCGCCAACACAGTCTAAAATTTTGTGCTTTACAAATTCGTCCGCATAACGAAGCCCATCAGGATTCAATACTTTAAACTGATCCAGCACCACTGCGTTATCCATGCTGCCACCTAATGCAAGATTATTAGCGTGCATGTACTCAATGTCTCGCATGAAACCAAAAGTACGCGCTCGGCTGATCTCTTCAGTGAAGCTTTGTGCAGTGATGTCTAAACCAATACGTTGGCGGCTCGCATTTATTGCAGGATGGTTGAAGTCAATTTCAAAGTCGATATGAAAGCCGTCGTAAGGCTCTATTTCAGCCCATTTGTCGCCGTCTTCAACACGCACCTTCTCTTTAATGCGAATAAAACGCTTAGCAGCATTTTGTTCTTCAATACCGCCTTTCTGAATTAAGTAGATAAATGGCAATGCACTGCCATCCATAATCGGCACTTCAGCGCTATCTAATTCAACAATTAGATTATCAATCCCAAGTGCAGCTACCGCAGCAATTAAATGCTCAGTAGTAGACAAGCGAACACCGTCTTTATTCGTTAAACACGTACACAGTTGCGTGTCGCCCACAGCTTCTGGCGTTGTTTCAAAGTCAACAACTGGGTCTAGATCAACGCGGCGAAATACAACACCTGTATTCACACCAGCTGGTCGGAGAGTGATCGTGACCTTTTCACCTTTGTGTAAACCTACACCTGTGGCTTTTACGACTTGTGCAATCGTACGTTGTTTAATCATATATTCGCCCACTTAAATTTCAGATAGGCGGCGGAGTATAACATAGTTCCGCCAAACTGCCAATCTCTGTTTAATTTTTATACCAACTTTAGTCTGACTGCTTACGCAAGAAAGCAGGAATATCGAAGTAGTCGCCTTTTTCCTTACTATCATTGCTCGCATTTGTGGCCGGCTTCGGTGCTGCTTTTTGCTCTTGCACTTGAGGAGCTGGCGCTTCAGCTGGCTGTTCAGGCTCAGCTGATGACGTTTGTGGCTGTGTAAAACTTGGTACATACATGCTAGTTTGTGAGCTTGATTGTGCTCCACCTACCGCATCCGAACCTGACGCTTGCTTGAAACCATTGTCTACAATACCAAACTGAGGACGACGATCTCCACCCAAGCCAGTAGCTACGACGGTAACTCTTAGCTCTTCGCTCATTTCAGGGTCAATTACCGCACCAACCACAACTGTCGCATTTTCTGACGCCAGTGCTTTGACATGATTACCGACGACCTCAAACTCCTCGATAGTGATATCCATACCCGCAGTAATATTTACCAAGATACCTTTTGCGCCAGTTAAATCAACATCTTCGAGTAAAGGGCTAGAAATTGCAGCTTCAGCAGCTTCTTGCGCTCTGTCTGGGCCTGTTGCTGATGCAGTTCCCATCATAGCTGTCCCCATTGCTGACATCACCGTTCTTACATCTGCAAAGTCAACGTTGATTAGACCTGAACGGGTGATCAGCTCTGCGATCCCCTGAACTGCGCCATAGAGTACATCATTCGCTTTAGCAAACGCATCTAGCAGTGTAGTCCCTTTACCAAGAACTTTAAGCAGTTTGTTGTTCGGAATTGTAATAAGTGAATCTACAATTTCTGACAACTCGGCAATCCCCTGCTCTGCTGCCGCCATACGCTTTTTGCCCTCTAGGTCAAATGGGCGCGTAACTACAGCGACAGTCAAAATACCTAATTCTTTTGCCGCGCGAGCAACCACAGGTGCAGCACCAGTACCTGTACCACCACCCATACCTGCGGCAATAAAGACCATATCGGCGCCTTCTAGACTACTTTTTATAGTCTCAAGGTCTTCTTCCGCTGCGCTTTTACCCACTTCAGGGTTTGCGCCAGCACCTAAGCCCGAAGTAATTTGTGTACCAAGCTGTACCGTAACATCCGCAGATGAACGGCGTAGCGCTTGTGCATCAGTATTCGCAACAATAAAACGAACACCTTCAATTTCTTGATTCACCATGTGTTCTACGGCGTTACCACCACCGCCACCAACACCGATGACTTTAATGACAGCTTCTTCGCTGTGCTGTTCCATAATATCAAACATCTTCACTCTCCGACTTGAGTATTAAAACTCGCCTTGGAACCATTTTGTAACACGGTTCCACCAACTCCCCTCTACATCTGCTTTCGACTTCTGTGCATTCATCGATTGCAGCGATCGACCATATTGTAATAGGCCAACGGCTGTTGCATATGCAGGGTCATCCACATAATCAGTTAATCCTTTAATACCAATCGGTTTACCTATTCTGACTGGCATTTGGAATATATCTTCAGCTACTTCTTGTGCTCCTTGCATCTTGGCGCTACCGCCGGTGAGCACAAGGCCAGCCGCAATTTGGTCTTCAAACCCAGAACGACGAATTTCGTCTTGCGCTAATTCAAATAGCTCTCTGAATCTAGGCTCTACTACTTCAGATAATGTATGACGCGACATTATCCGTGCAGGTCGCCCACCCACACTTGGTACTTCTATGGTTTCTTCACTTGAGGCCATTTGGCTTGCGGCATACGCATATTGTACTTTCAGAGACTCGGCATGCGAAATAGGTGTTCTAAATATTTTTGCAATATCTCCCGTCACTTGATTTCCAGCAACAGGAATAACCGCGGTATGACGCAATGCACCATTAACATAAATTGCAATATCCATGGTGCCACCACCGATATCTAATACTGCAACACCCAGTTCTTTTTCATCTTCCGTCAGTACCGAGTAGCACGACGCCAGTGCATTAAACGTCAACTGATCAACTTGTAGACCGCAGCGTTCAACACACTTTTCGATGTTTTTAGCCATATCATTCGAGCATGTAATAATATGAGCTTTTGCCTCCATTCGAACACCGCTCATGCCTAGTGGGTTTTTAATTCCCTCTTGCATATCGATGCTATATTCCTGTGGCAATGAATGCAGCATTTTGCGCTCAGCAGACATAGGCACAGAGCGTGCAATATGGATAACATTGGCAATATCATCATCCGTCACTTCCGCGTTGTTAATTGCGACCACACCGCTTTCATTTTGACATTGAATGTGTTTGCCAGAAATCCCCAAATATACCGAGCTAATTCGACAATCTGCCATTAGCTCAGCTTCATCTACGGCACGTTTGATGGATTCAGAAACAAGGTCTAAGTCATTCACTCCGCCTTTGTCCATTCCGTGAGAATCTTGGCGCCCAACACCGACAATACTAAGTTGATTGTCCACAGTGATTTCCCCAACCGTGGCGACGACCTTTGATGTGCCCACATCCAATCCAATCACTAAGTTTCTTTCTGCCGACTTCGTCATGCTTCACTCTTGTTATTTTGTTGTTCTTTCTGCTCAATGGGTTCTTTCCAACTCACTGCCAGTCCCGTGTCGTATCTTAAATCAATCACGTCTATCACTTTGCCTTCAGGGCGCTCCATGCGAGGATATACATCTATAAAACGTTGTACTCGTTTGGCTTTATCTTCTCGTCCCAAATTCAAGCGGATGCCGTTATCTAGCCATAATTGCCAAGCAAAACGTTCAGAAAGCGCGAGGCTCTCCAACCTAAACTGGTTCACGGCCAATAAAGCTTTAAACTGCTTAAATGTGTGCCAAGCTTCCTCAGCACTGCCTTCAGGGCCATATAACTCCGGTAGCCCTTCTGGTAATTTGTTGCTTATCGCTTGAAATACTTCACCATCACTATTGAGTAATAAGTCGCTATTCCAATGTGCAACGGGTTTATGCTCCACCACATATACTTGCAGTGTATCCGGCCATTGTTTTCTAACCGATACCGTGGCAATCCATGGAAGCGACTTTACGGCCTCATGCACCGCTTTTACATCCAATTTAAAGAAACTCGTTAAGTCGGTCGTTTTTATCGCCGTTACAATGTCATCTTCATTGGTAAAATAAGGCTTACCAAGTACTTTTAGCGTTTTTATCTGTGCATCATGATGCACGACTAACCAATCGCTTACCCAGTATGTACCTCGTATCAATGTAAAAATAACAGCAAAGAAAAAGCCCAGTCCCCAGAACAGGGGCCAGTTCACTTTGGAACTGATAAGCTTTGCCTTCACCAAAAATGCTCGCATCTTAAAGGGTTTGCTCCAAAATGCGAACAACTAATTGCTCAAAACTTACACCCGTTGCTTTTGCAGCCATAGGCACGAGAGACTTTTCTGTCATGCCGGGAACGGTATTGACTTCCAATAAATAGAAATGCCCCTGCTCATCTTGCATTGCGTCAACTCGCCCCCACCCCGTCGCGCCAACCAATTCAAACGCGTGTTTTGCCATCACCTGTAATTGTTCAGTATGCGCTGCGCTAATCTCTGCAGGGCAATAGTATTGAGTGCTATTAACTTGGTACTTAGCTTCGTAATCGTAAAACCCACGTGGGGTACGCATTTCAATAACAGGGAGCGCATCTTTACCTAGCATGGACACCGTAAATTCGCGACCTGTGATCCATTGCTCTACTAAAACTTGGTCGTCAAATTTGAAGGCGTTATTTAGTGCTCCAGTGAGGCTTTCTTCACTATCGGCTTGTGCCATACCAATACTAGAGCCTTCGTGGCTCGGCTTGACCATGACTTTACCAAATTGTGCTATGAGTGCCTTAGCATCAAATCCCGTTTCTTTGCTCACGACAGCGTAAGGTGCAGTGCTGAGCTTTGCCGACTGAAATAAGTGCTTACAGCGAACTTTATCCATCGCAAGCGCGCTGCCTAATACACCGCTACCTGTATATGGGATCCCCATAAACTCAAGAGCGCCCTGAATCGTGCCATCTTCGCCACCACGACCGTGTAGCGCAATGAATACGCGTTCCACACCGAGTTCTTTCAGTTCCCATAAATTACGCTCTGCTGGGTCAAAAGCAATTGCGTCAACACCTTGGCTAACAAAAGCATTTAATACCGCATTACCAGACTTAAGCGAAACTTCTCGCTCAGCCGAACTGCCACCAAGTAATACTGCTACTTTACCAAACTGACTACTCATAACTTACTCTGTTTTAATTGCTCTATTGATAGCCCTGTTGCGGCTAGCTGTTTTACGATTTGGCCAATATTACCAGCTCCTTGCGTTAACACTAAATCTCCATCTTGTAGCGTGGTTGCTAATACTTGCGCAAGTTCAGCATGATCGCTGATATGGATAGGCTCTACGCCACGTTGACGTAAGCTACGGCACAAACTTTTACTATCTGCACCAACAATTGGTGTTTCACCAGCACTGTAAACATCCAACAGCAGTAACTTATCAGCATCACATAGTACTTTTACGAAATCTTCATATAGGTCTCTTGTGCGGCTATAGCGATGAGGCTGATAGATCATCACAAGGCGCTTATCTGGCCAGCCAGCTTTTGCAGCTTGGATGGTCATAGCGACTTCAGAGGGATGATGTCCGTAGTCATCAACTAACATCACTTCTCCAACTTCGTTTTTAAATGCACCATAATGTTGGAAGCGACGGCCAACGCCTTCAAAGCTCGCTAATGCTTGATAAATCGCATCATTTTCAATGTTGTGATCTTTAGCAACAGCTATCGATGCCACAGCATTGAGAGCATTGTGCTTACCTGGCATATTGAGTGTAACCTCAAGCACCTCACCTTCTTTTGTTTTTACTTTAAAGTGTGATTCACTCTGTGTTTGTGTGAAATCAAATAACTGATAGTCAGCGTCCGCCGCTTCGCCATAAGTAATAGTGGGTCTTGCAAAGCGAGGTAGTAGCTCTTTTGCTACAGGGGAGTCAATACAAACAACCGCTAAACCGTAAAACGGTAAATTATGGATAAACTCTATGTAGGTGTCTTTCATTTTTTCAAAGTCACCGTCATAAGTATCCATATGATCTGCTTCGATATTTGTAACTACAGATACCATTGGCTGCAAGTGTAAAAACGACGCATCGCTTTCATCTGCTTCCGCAATAAGGTACTCACTGCTACCTACTTTGGCGTTGCTACCAGCACTATTTAATAGACCGCCAATGATAAAAGTAGGATCTAACTGTGCCTTGGCAAAAATACTCGCAATCAAGCTTGTTGTTGTCGTTTTGCCATGCGTTCCAGCTACTGCTATACCGTGGCGAAAGCGCATCAGTTCGGCAAGCATTTCTGCACGTCGAACAATCGGTGTTCGATTGGCAAGCGCAGCTTGGATCTCTGGGTTTTGCTCATTAATTGCGCTAGACACTACAACCACATCTGCGGTTTTTACATTATCGGCATGGTGGCCTATGAAAACCTCAGCGCCCATTTTGCTTAAACGCTCAGTCATTGCACTGTTAGCAATATCTGAACCTGTGATACGGTAACCTTCAAAGGCCAGCACTTCGGCAATACCACCCATACCAGCACCACCAATTCCAATAAAGTGGATGGTGTTGATACGTCGCATTGCTCTTCTGCTTGAAGCTTCCATTTACATTCCTAATTCGATAATTCTGTACAAATATGGGCAACTTTAGCCGTTGCCTCCGACTTACCGCATTGTCTCGCTTTAGCTGCCATCAGTGCAATTTTTTTCGGCTCAGTGACTAAGGGCAATAATATCTGCGTGAGTGTTTCAGCGCTCAACTGTGATTGCTGTACTAGCTGTGCAGCCCCCGCTGAGACTAAAAACTGAGCATTCGCTGTTTGGTGATCATCAACAGCGTGTGGAAAAGGCACAAATACTGCCATTTTTCCAGCAGCCGCGATTTCACTTACAGTCAAGGCGCCTGCCCGGCAAATTACAATATCTGACCAAGCGTATGCAGTGTCCATATCATGAATGAACTCGCTGACCTCAGCATTAACACCCACATTTTCATAATGTTTTTGCACGTCATTTTGATTGTTTTTGCCGCTTTGATGGCGAACTGCCAGTGATACATCAGGTGCTTGTTGTTGTAACTGAGCCAGCCCTTCAGGTACCACTTCATTGAGTGCTCGTGCGCCAAGCGAGCCTCCCACTATCAATATGTTTAGCGGTACCGAAGGCGATTTTTCTGTTATCTCGGCCACACTCGCTCTCACAGGGTTGCCTACGACATCAGCGAGCTTTTCACTAAATGCGCCTGGAAACCCTGCCAATACTTTGGTGGCAATTTTAGCCAACAGTTTGTTACTCATTCCCGCAACTGCATTTTGCTCGTGGATCACCAAAGGGATCCCAAGCAGTTTTGCAGCCACACCAACAGGCCCCGTCACATAGCCTCCCATAGCCAAAACCACATCGGGCTTACGTTGTCGCAATATCTTTTTGGCTGCAAGTATGGCCTTCAGCACCATAAATGGCGCGGTAATTAAGCGTTTTATACCATTACCACGAACCCCTTTCATGGCAATAAAATCTATCTCAAAGCCGTAACGTGGAACCACGTCGGCTTCCATTCTATCGGCAGTCCCAACCCAGCTCACTAGCCAGGCTTGGCTTTGTAGAAACTGCGCTACAGCAATACCAGGAAAAATGTGCCCTCCTGTACCGCCCGCAACCACAAGAAGACGCTTTGTCATCGCCTACCTCCACGGGATGTTGCTTGCCTTGTCGACATTTTAGTTTCAAAATCAATACGCTGTAGAATAGCAGCCGCAATTGTCATCACCCAAAGACTCGAACCACCATAAGAGATAAATGGCAGAGTGAGGCCTTTGGTGGGCAAGATCCCTGCACTTGCGCCAATATTTACAACGGCTTGAAAAGCAAACCAAATACCAATCCCCAGCGCAAAGTACCCCTCATACTCCTTATTGGCCTTCAGTGCTTTTTGACCAATAAAAAGCGCTCGAGTCACTAACACACCCAGTAAAATGATAATGCTGAATACACCAACAAAGCCGAGCTCTTCAGCGATGACAGCAAAAATAAAGTCGTTATGCGCCTCTGGCAGGTATTGTAGTTTTTGGATGCTATTGCCCAAACCTTGACCAAACCAGCCTCCCTGTCCATAAGCCATCAACGACTGTACTAATTGATAACCGGCACCAAATGGGTCTTCCCAAGGATTTAAAAAACCGACTACTCGCTTCATTCGATAAGGCTCAATGATGATGAGTAACACCACCAAAGAAACCCCTGTTAACATCAAAGTGAAAAACTGCCATAACTTTGCGCCTGCTAAAAATAACAAACCAACCGTTGTGACAAACATGACCACTACAGTTCCTAAGTCAGGCTGCATTAAAATTAAAAATGCGTAAGCCGCAAATACTATCATGGGCTTGGCGAAGCCTTTGATATTCTCTTGTACTTCATCGCGTTTGCGTACCAAATAACCCGCAATATAACTAAAGAAAAATAGCTTTGACGCTTCAGCAACTTGCAGACCAAACGGCCCCAACGGGATCCATCGTCTCGCGCCATTCACTTCTCTGCCGATAATCAGTACTGCAACCAATAATATCAGTCCAAAAAGTAACAAATATGGATTGCTCCGTTTCCACCAAGTCATCGGAATATTTGAGGTAAACCAAAACAGTAAAAAAGAGCCGACTAAAAAAATGACATGCCGAATAGTAAAGTGCAGCGGATTATCAAACAGGCGCTCGGCAACCGGCATTGATGCACTCGTGACCATCACAAACCCCACTCCAATAAGCATCAGCATGCAGTACATCAATGGCACGTCAAACAAGCTTTCGGACTGGCGAGGCGTTAAAGCCTCTCTTAGGTTTGTGATACTAAACAAGCGTGTGTTCCTCCACTAACTGAACGAACTCATCACCGCGAGCCATATAATTTGGATACATATCTATGCTGGCACACGCAGGCGCAAGCAAGACAATATCCCCAATGGTAGCAATACTCTTTGCCGCAATAACCGCTTCTTTAAGATTATTGACTCTATGGCTGTTGCGCAGCAGCGGCATAAACTGCTCACCGTCCTGACCAAAACAAAATAGAGCTTTACAGTGTGCGTTTAGCGGTGCTTTCAACGGTGTTAAATCGGCACCTTTGGCATCACCGCCGGCTATCAAGATAATATTTCGCTTAGTGCTTGCTAATGATTCAATCGCAGCCACCGTTGACCCTACATTGGTGGCTTTCGAATCGTTGAAATAGCGCACGCCAGCAACATCCGCGACCAATTGACAGCGATGAGGTAAGCCACGAAACGCTCCAAATGCAGTGACAAATGCGCTAGTTGGCAGCTGCATCGGCGCCAATAATGCCAACACGGCCAAAGCATTAAACTGATTGTGTTTACCCACCATCGCAAGCGAGCTTACAGGCAATAATGGCGTTTGCTTGTAGGCAAAATAAGGTTCGTGTGCCACCTTCATCAAATGATAATCCCCTTCAGTGAGGGATACACTGCTGCCTTGACCATGTTCTGCAAAGGTATGTTGATCTTCAGCATTAAAAACAATATGTTCAACATGCTGATAAATACGCTGCTTGGCTTTAATATAGGCCTGAAAATCTGGATACCTGTCCATATGATCTTCTGTAATATTCAAGATCATCGCAGACAAACAAGCTAAGCTGTGGGTTGTTTCTAGCTGAAAACTAGATAGCTCCAACACATACACATCGCGTTCATCATCAAGTATTGACAGTACTGACGTGCCAATATTTCCGCCAAGTCCAACTTTTAACCCTGCGGCTTTGAGTACTTCTGTTGCTAAACTCACCACTGTCGACTTGCCATTTGACCCAGTTACAGCAATAACAGGGCGAGTGTTCAGTCGAGCAAATAGTTCAATATCACCAATTACCTCCACTCCCTTAGCAATAGCCTGTGCCACGCTCTGTTCAAAAAGCGGGATCCCTGGGCTGATAATGATAAGGTCGGTCTGTGCCAAAGCGGCATCTGCAAGGTTGCCAAATACCGCCTCACAATCCGGTGCATTATGATTCAGCCAATCTGCACAGGGAGGAACCGGACGGCTATCTACCACCTTTGGATTGATACCGTGCGACAACAAAAAACGCACAATCCCTTGTCCTGTGACGCCAAGCCCCAGTACGGTGATATGTTTTTTTTGTAATTGTTCAATATACGTCATTATCTAATCTTCAACGTGGCAAGACCTGCTAGCACCAAAATGATTGAAATGATCCAAAAGCGCACGATCACGCGAGGTTCAGGCCAGCCTTTTAGTTCATAGTGATGATGAATAGGTGCCATTCTAAAAATTCTCTGTCCTCGGAGCTTGTACGAGCCAACTTGTAAAATAACGGACAGTGCCTCCATAACAAATACGCCACCCATAATGATCAACACCAATTCTTGGCGCACCAGAATTGCAATAATGCCAAGTGCACCACCAAGGGCTAACGAGCCAACATCCCCCATAAACACTTGTGCGGGATAAGTGTTAAACCATAAAAAGCCAAGTCCAGCACCAACAATTGCAGTACAGACCACCACCAACTCACTTGTTAGTGGTAAATGAGGAATATGAAGGTAGCTTGAGAAATTCGCGTTACCAGTCACATAAGCGATAATGGCAAGAGCCGAAGCAACCAAGATAGTTGGTACTATCGCCAGCCCATCAAGACCGTCTGTAAGGTTAACGGCATTTGAAGTGCCCACAATCACAAAATAGCTCATCACCAAGTAGAACAAACCAAGTTGCGGCAGGACATCTTTCAAAAATGGTACAACTAGGGTTGTTTCAGCCGCATTGGTTGAGGTGATGTATAAAAATGCAGTGGTAGAGATTGCGATCACTGACTGCCAAAAGTATTTCCAACGGGCGATAAGGCCTTTACTATCTTTTCGGATCACTTTGCGATAATCATCAACAAAACCCACAATACCCAAACTGCCGATCACAAACAGCGTTACCCATACATATTTGTTACTCAAATCTCCCCAAAGTAACGTGCTGGTAAAAATAGCTGCAAGGATCAAAATCCCGCCCATGGTTGGTGTACCAGATTTAGAAAGATGAGATTCAGGGCCATCATCGCGTACTGTTTGTCCAATCTGCATGCGCTGTAGTGCCGCAATAAGTTTTGGACCGAAATATAAAGAGATCATCAAGGCTGTTAAAATACCTAAAATCGCTCTTAAAGTGAGGTAAGAAAAAACGTTAAACCCCGAATAGTATTGGGTAAGATACTCGGCTAGCCAAACTAACATGTTACTTCTCCTGTCTCGCTATCCGACTGGCCAGCGTTTACTAATTCTTCAACCAGCAATTCCATCCGCGCGCTACGTGATCCTTTTACAATGACCGTGCATCGGCCTGATTGCTCAGCCAACACTACTTTTAACGCCTTCATCAAACTTTCTCTTGTGGAGAAATGACGATTTGGTTTTTCAAATACATTACTGGCGCTACTACTTAGCACCCCCAAAGAAAACAACTCATCAATGCCTTGCTGTTTCGCGTACTCGCCTACTTCTTTGTGATACTCACGAGCCCCTTCACCAAGCTCAGCCATATCACCTAGCGCTAATACTTTATATCCTGACATCGAAGCCAGTAAATCAATGGCGGCATTGACCGACTTGACATTGGCATTGTAAGTATCATCAACAACTCGTAGCGTATCTGACACTTGGATCATGTTGACTCGGCCTTTCACTTCAGCCATCTGTGCAAGACCCGTAGCCACTTCTTCAAGACTGGCACCTAACTCAGTTGTTAACGCCGCAGCAATGAGCGCATTACTGACATTGTGTTGTCCTGAAAGTGGTAAGCTAACCCTGACACTCTGGTTGTCTCGGCATAACTTAAAGGTAGGTCTAGCCAACTCGTCTAGCGCCACCTCGTCCACCCATATGTCGAGCTGTTCATGCAAGCTATAACGTTTAACATTCGTGACAGTTAGGTTTTCTTGCCACATCGCAGCGTAATCGCTATCAGCGTTAATCACAGCGACACCATTTACCTTTAGGCCTGAAAAGATTTCCCCTTTGGCTTTACCTACACCATCTATTGAGCCAAACCCTTCAATGTGTGCAGGTGCAACGTTGCATACAGTGGCAACATCAGGACTCACGAGCGCGGTGGTATAGGCTATTTCCCCTAAATGATTAGCACCTAATTCAACCACTGCATATTGATCTTCTTCAGTCAACCGCAGCAAGGTTAAAGGAACACCTATATCATTGTTAAAATTACCTTTTGTTGCTAACACTTTGCCTTTTTGCGCTAAAATAGCAGCGCACATTTCCTTTACCGTGGTTTTTCCAACACTGCCGGTGATCGCAATGGTTTTAGGCGCCACAGTGTCAATCACAGCTTTACCAATTTGACCTAAAGCAATACGGGTGTCATCAACGACAAACTGCACTAAATCAATATCTTCATCGGGGCAAGATACAATAGCCGCTATCGCGCCCCGCGCCTTAGCCACTTCCAAAAAGCGATGGCCATCAAAGTTAGGCCCTTTAAGCGCTAAAAATACTTCTCCAGACTCAATGGTTCTGGTGTCCGTATTGATGTTAGCGACTGCCAAATTCTCCCCGTTGTAAGAGGTTTTTAAGACTGCTGCAAGCCAAGAGAAATCCATCTTGATCATGCCTTTTCCCCTTTTAAAATCGCTGTAACACATTGCCTATCGCAAAAATCAATGCGCTCAGTACCTATAATCTGATAATCTTCATGACCTTTACCCGCGATCAACACCACACTATTTTTATCAGCCAGCGCTATCGCGTGTTGAATGGCCAGCCCTCTATCTGGCTGGCAGACAGCATACTCAGGGTTGATGAGTCCTGCCTTAATATCTGCAATGATTACATTAGGATCTTCACTGCGAGGATTGTCACTGGTGATCACCAATTTATCCGCAAACTTTTCCGCCGCTCGGGCCATCTCAGGACGTTTGCCTTTGTCTCTATCACCACCACACCCAAACACACAGATAAGTTCGCCTGGGACATGTGCACGTAATGCTTGTAACGCTAGCGCTAAAGCGTCGGGGGTATGGGCATAATCGACAATACAAGTTGGCTTTTCTGGTGCACTATAAGGCTCCATACGCCCAGCTACCGGCGATAATTTAACGCAGGCACAGGCTAGTGTTTCGAGACTTTCTCCTTGAAGGAGTAAGCTGGCAAACGCAGCAGTTAAGTTATACAGGTTAAACTCACCATAGAGTGGCACGTTAATTTGACACTCACCCCAGCTGGTTTTTAATGTCGCGCTCAAACCATGCGGATGTGTTGATACTGCATCAAAAAATACGTATTGCTTGAACGCATGTTTTGCATCCCAGCGCCCGTAAGCAACGAGAGTTTCATCATTGAGGGCATGCGCCCAGCTAGCGCCAACCTCGTCATCAATGTTGATGACCTTGTGCTTAGGCGCACAACGAGTAAAAAGTAATTTTTTGGCTTCTGCGTAGCTTTGCATATCACCATGATAATCAAGGTGATCACGAGTCAGGTTAGTGAAAATCGCCACATCAAAGTTACACTCATCAACGCGCCCCTGAACTAAACCGTGAGAGGAAACCTCCATAGCTACGTGCGTAAAATCGCGGCTCAACGTAGCGAGAATACGTTGTAAGTCGACATTTGATGGCGTGGTATTTGCCAATGGAATAAGTGTATCAGGATGACCAAAGCCAAGAGTCCCAACCACCGCTCCTGCGCGGCCAATTAAAGTGGCTAAATTAGCAATCATGGCAGTAGTCGTAGACTTGCCGTTGGTACCGGTCACCCCTGTTAATTTCAGCTTTTTGCTTGGCTGGCAATAAAATTGGGCAGCGATAGCCCCTAGTTTCTCAGTTAGGTTATCCACAAAAATAACCTGCTCTGGTGCCACATTTGGTTCACTTGCTGTTTCAGCTAATACGCACTTAGCTCCTTGCGCAATTGCACTGGCAGCATATTTAGCGCCGTTTTGGGTATGCCCCTGTAACGCAATAAAGCAATCTCCAGGTTCAATCGCTCTACTATCAATTCGTAAGTTCTTAACTTCAATAGTATGAGTATTGACTCCAAATTCACTTAATATTTGAGCCAAATCACGCATCATTATCGGCTCCTGAAACATACGCTACACGCCCTTTATCTGGCGCTACATTTAAAATTCTTAGTGCATTAGACATGATTTCTGCAAAAGCCGGTCCCGCAGTTTGGCCGCCGTAATAAACATCACCTGCTGGCTCATTAACCATAACAACCACCGCAAGTCGCGGATCGCTCACCGGTGCAACCCCCGCGAAATAACCGACATACTCATCACCATAGCCGCCTGCTACTGCTTTTTCTGAAGTACCGGTTTTCCCCGCAGCGCGATACCCATCAACTTTTACGTTATGGGCGGTGCCGCCACGCTCAAACACAGATTCCATCATTTCCACTACAGCTTGAGTATCTTGCTCGCTAAATATACGTCTCCCCTCTGGGACTTCGTCTTGCTTCACTATGGTCAAAGGTCTCAATATGCCCCCAGCGCCAAACATGGCATATAACCTTGCCATTTGTGCCGTACTCACAGAAACCGCGTAGCCATAGGACAAGGTTGCTATTTCGAAGTTAGACCAGCGACGGTTTGGATAAAACAATCCGGCGCTTTCACCAATCATATTTGACCCTGTCGGTTCGCCAAAACCAGCTTGTTGATATAAATTGATGAATGCTTCTTTCGGTAGCATTTGCGAAATTTTAGCCACCCCCATATTACTGGAGATTTTAAGAATTTCTCTGAGGCTTAGCTCCCCATTATTACGTGTATCTTTAACTAACCCACCACTTAAGTTCATCCAACCAGGGTGTGTATTTATCGTGTCATTAGCTTGGATTGCGCCATAATGTAATCCTGCTAACACCGCCAAAGGCTTTAGTGTTGAACCTGGCTCAAATAAGTCTGTCATGGCGCGATTACGACGTTTATAGGGCGCTGCCGTGCTCAGATCATTAGGATTAAAACTTGGACTGTTTACTAAAGCTAAAATTTCACCAGTGTGAACATCTACTACTATTGCTGAGCCAGAAGTCGCCTTGTAGCTCAAAACTGCGGATTTGAGCGCTCGGTATGCGATGGCTTGAATACGTAAATCAATACTTAAGTACACATCTTCAGGCTCAACCCGTTGTTCTTCAGATAAAACCTGAACCTCACGGCCTTGAGCATCTTTACGGATTGTTCGTTTACCAGCAGTGCCGGTGAGTGCAGAATCAAACATCCGCTCCACACCTTCAATACCTTTGCCGTCAATATCGGTTACACCTATCATATGTGCCGTGACTTCACCACTTGGGTAAAAGCGCTTAGACTCATCAAGCAGGTGAACGCCTGGTAGGCGCATTTGACGAATATAATTAGCGACGACTGCTGTCACTTGCCGCTTTAAATAAACAAAACGACGGCTTGGGTCTCCCCTAAGCCGTTCATCTACACTTTGTGGTTTTAGCCTGAGCACATCGGCTAGTTCTTTCCAACGGATCTCATCGTCATACCAAGCTTGTTTTCGCAATGTCAGCTCTGGCTCATTTTGTGCCAATGCCTTGTGGTCTTCTCCCTCTTTGCGAGCTTTACGGAGTACCTTTTTTGCCAACGCTTTATCGATCGCCAAAGGATCAGCATACACACTTACCACAGGTACGCTTACCGCTAGCTCTTTGCCATTTCGGTCAAAAATCATCCCGCGCTGAACATTTAACTTTTCAACACGAACTGTACGCTTTTCGTTTTCTTTAATCGCTTTATCAGGCTCTATGACTTGCAAAAATGCCGCTCGTGCGACCAAAGTCATAAAAACCATAAGCATCACGCCACATACCAGCGCAAAGCGCCAAGTGATGATTGATTGAGTCTTTTGCTTTGGCTTATTCATGGCAGCACAATCACCTGTTCGTCTTTACTTGTTGGACGTTTCATTTCTAGCTGCATTTTGGCAATCTCTTCAATCCTTGCATGCTGTGAATAAAATTCCTCTTCAACAACGAGGTAACGCCATTGCAGATCTAATTCATCACGTTGCTGTAATAGCTCATCTTGTAGTATTAATTGTTGCCTAGTTAAATGTGTGATCTGAACAACACAAAGTGCAGAAATCAAGATCGTCACCAGCAACAACGCCGTCAGCTTATTAGAAATTAAGAAGTGGCTAATTTCGACAAACAGATTCGGTTGGCGTTGCTTGCTGGCATTCATTAGAGCTTCTCCGCCACTCGCAATACCGAGCTGCGAGAGCGTGGGTTCAGTGCAATCTCTTGATCGCTCGGTTTAATGGCTTTACCCACGGCCTTTAAGGTGAGATTTTGTTTAAGTTGTTCATCCGTTAAAGGCAGACCTCTGGGTATCGCCTCTCCCTTACTCTGCTTCTTGATAAACTGCTTTACGATACGATCTTCTAAGGAATGGAACGAGATCACCACTAACCGCCCACCAGGTTTTAATACCGCTAGGGAGGCTTGCAATGCCGTCTGAATTTCTTCTAACTCACTGTTAATGTAAATTCGAATAGCTTGAAAAGTGCGAGTTGCGGGGTGCTTGTGCTTATCTTTTACAGGCACAGCATCATCAATTAATTGCGCTAATTGCGCCGTGGTGGTAATTGCGGTGTGCTCGCGTGTTTCGATGATTTTACGTGCAATACGGGTGGCAAACTTCTCTTCACCGTATTTTTTTATCACAAACACCATTTCTTCTAGCTCAGCTTCAGCGAGCCATTGAGCAGCACTTCGACCCGAATCAGGATCCATCCGCATATCCAGTGGCCCGTCTTTCATAAAACTAAAACCACGATCGGCATCGTCAAGTTGAGGAGAAGACACGCCTATATCCAGTAAAATACCGTCGACTTGACCTAAAATTCCAGCCTCTTCAGCGACTGATTTTATTTCTGAAAAACGACTGCGCGCGATTGCAAAGCGCGTATCATCAGCAAACTTCTGAGCAGCTTTGATCGCTTGAGGATCCTGATCAATCGCTTGCAAACGCCCAGAGGTTAATCGCTTGAGGATTTCGCCTGAGTGCCCACCTCGTCCAAATGTTCCGTCGATATAAATACCTTCGGGATTGATTGCTAGAGCATCTAATGTCTCGGCCATTAACACCGAAATATGCTTAAACTCTTCGCTCATTAATTTATCTACCCCTACAAGGAAAAGTTTTCCAATTCAGGGCTTTCCTCAAAGTTTCCTGAATGTTCAATTTCAGTATCTGCTTGCATTTGCTGATACCAGCGTTCTTCATCCCAAATTTCAAATTTATTTAGCAATCCAACTAGCATAATTTTTTTCCCAAGCTGTGCATGTGCTCGTAGTGCCGGAGCTAATAAAATTCTGCCGTTTTTATCTAGTTGGTATTCTGTAGCATGACCGAGCAACATGCGTTGCCAGCGCCTTACTCTGGGATTGGTGTTAGAGATGCGACTTAATTTGGTCTCAATTTCTAGCCATTCGGTGAGTGGGTAAAGCCACAAACAAGGTTCATTGATCGCAATAGTACAAATAACCGTCCCCTGAGCTTCAGACAGCAGCGGTTGACGGTACTTGGTTGGTACCGCAAAGCGCCCTTTGTCATCCAAAGCTAGCGAACTTGCACCTCGAAACATGAGTGACCCTATTTATAAGTTGGCTGATCCAGTTTGAACCACTAAAACCCACTTTTTACCACAGAAGAACAGTTTAGGGCTTGACAAGCACTTTTGTCAAGCTAAGTCGGTACCTTTAACACCTTTGCAAGCCAGAAAAATCGCGGGATTTGTGGAAGATCATGAATTTGGTGGAAAAAAGTGGAGAACAGAAAAAACACCAATAATTTTGACTTGATAATCATCTCATACTTTAAAATTAGAAATTAAAAATTCCTAACTTCAAGGAGAGTGTGACAGTCCCAAAAACAGTGAATTATTTATGCAAATTTGCTTGGTTGTCCCCTTTGGATTCGGTATCATTCGCGCTCTTTGATCAGCTCCACAGGTGGGATTATTCTAAATTCTTCAATAAAGTTTCGATTTTATCGCTTACTTGTTCTACTCTGCTTACCATGTTTGATCATTATTTTATTCTTATTATGTGAGCAACGTCAGCAGGCGTTAACACAACAGTCACAGCAAGCTTTACATTATGCTAAGCAGGTTGCGGCTATCCAACAGGTAGAGCTTGCCGATACAGAACTTGTGTTGCAGCAATTATCGACTCGTATTGACCACCTTAAAGTAGACAATGGCAATTGCCCTGCCCTTTTGTATCATGCGATGCTTCTCAGCCCAAATTTGGCGAACCTAGGCATAGTCAACGCCCAAGGAGATGTTCTCTGCACCACGCACCAAACCGGACAAGGTGCCATTAATATTGCTGACAGAGGCTATTTTAAAGCGGCCATGCGCACCGCCAAATTCAGTGTCGGTGAATACCAGATAGACAGAAGCATGCAGCGCGCTACCGTGAACTTTGCACTGCCTATTTATGATCAACAGCAGCAGTTTTTGTTTATGCTCGTTGCCGTAAAAGGCTTGACTCATTGGAGTCAAACCCTTGCAAAACTACCTTTGCCTGTTGGGACGCGCGTTATGATAGCTGATGCAAAAGATCAGATCATTGCACAATACCCAGCCTCTAAGGCTGAGCTTGGTCGCGCTGTAAGTACAGCTTGGCCTCGCAATTTGCAACAGCAAGCAACCTTACTTAAAACGCCACAAGGCAACCGCTTAGTCTATGTTAAACAACCTTTAGATAGCAGCGGCCGCGCTTTACAAATTTATTTTAGTTTTGATTTTGAATCTCAGTTAAGCAAGATTGACAACCGCTTTGCCATATTCTTGGGGATTTTCTTTTCGGTGGTCGCCCTGTTATTTTGGCAAACACATTGGCAGCTAAAACAGCAACTGCTTAAACCATTACGAACTTTAACGCACGCCATTGCCAAATTAGAATCCGGTAAACAAGACTCTGATTTTGAAGCTACAAAAGTACCGAGTGAGTTTGAGCATATTGCTGAACGTTTTGCACACATGGCAAGAACGAGGCTAGCCGCAGAAGATAACGCCAACCACAGACTCGCGGTAGTCAGAGCGTTGATTAATGCCTTACCAGATAGTTATGTACGCCTAGACCAACACGCACAAATTTTGTCTCGATATGGTGCTTACACAGATGGTGCTCACACCCTAGAGGCACTGTTGCCCGAGCATATATACAAGAGGATCTGTGCAGAGCTCGCGATGTTAAACGATGACACCTACGTACAACTGGAGTTTTCCCCCACAGCCAATCAAGTTGTTGAGTGTCGCCTGTGTGCGATTGAGTCACACCCTCAAGCCCTGCTTATTTTTCGTGATATTAGTCAGCGTAAACACCAAGAAGAAGCCTTAAATCTGGCGGCGCTAGTTTACAATAACAGTAGCGAGTGCATGATAATTACCGACGCTAATGGCTTTATATTAGACGCTAACCTTGCATTTACTAAAGTGACAGGATACACCCGTGCAGAAGTATTAGGTAAATCAACCTCCATACTAAGCTCTGGGCAGCATGATCACAGCTTCTATAAACTTATGTGGAAACAATTAAATGAACATGGTCGCTGGCAAGGTGAAATCGTTAATCGCAAGAAAAATGGTGAACTGTATACCGAGTGGTTAACCATCGACAGTGTCTATGACAAGAATCGAGAGATCTACCGTCGTGTTGCTATTTTCACCGATATTACAGAAATAAAACGAAAAGATGCGCTAATTTGGCGACAGGCGCATTTTGACGAACTAACAGATCTGCACAATCGCGTTGGCCTCAAAAAGCACCTGAAAAAGCAAGTTAATAGTAGCAAACGACGCACGGCTGTATTACTACTAGATCTCGATAATTTTAAAGATATTAACGATACTTTAGGTCACTATTACGGTGATTTATTACTAAAATCCGTGGCCGAGCGGCTCAAAAAAATCTCACCGCAGGCGTTTTTATCACGTATTGGTGGTGATGAGTTTGTGTTTGTCCTACCTGATGATAAGGATAAAACCGAGTGTAAGGCACTCGCCGCGCAAATTCAGTCCGCATTAAAACAGCCATTTGAGATCCAAGATGAGCAGTGCCACATTACTGCGAGTATTGGAATTGCCGCGACCCCAAACGACGGTAATGGCGCTGAGTCACTATTAAAAGCCGCCGACCAAGCAATGTATCGAGCGAAGCAACAAGGCCGCAACGGCTATGTCATCTTTGATGATACTTTGCGAAAAGTAGCAGAATCAAGAATGCAAATGCTTAAAGGTATCCGAACAGCGCTCAATCACAGCCAGTTTGAAATGCACTATCAGCCGATTGTGTCATTGCATGACAACCATATTGTAAAAGCAGAAGCACTGATACGATGGCGTCATCCTGAGCAAGGTATGGTAAGCCCAGCTGAGTTTATTCCCTTAGCTGAAGAAACCCAATTAATTCACAATATTGGTGATTTTGCTTTCACACAATCACTGGATACCCTGACTCAGTTACAGCACTTAGGTCATGATACCCAAATAAGTATTAATGTATCTCCGGTACAATTTGCCGCGAAAAACTGCACACTTGCATCTTGGCATGACAAATTAACCACGTTAAACATCGCTGCAAAGCAAGTCGTGCTCGAAGTTACTGAAGGTATGATGCTGCATAATGATAGTCGTACTAAGCAACGTGTTGAGCGACTAAAACAACATGGTTTTCAATTTGCACTTGATGACTTTGGCACCGGTTATTCTTCTTTGGCTTATTTACAACAATTAGATTGCCATTTTGTAAAAATAGATAAGCGCTTTGTGGACAGTATCGCCACTAATGAAGACGATTTAACACTTTGTGAGACCATCATTCTAATGGCACATCGATTGGGCTTACGTGTTATTGCTGAAGGCGTCGAAACAGCCACTCAACATCAACTGCTAAAACAAGCAGGATGCGACTTTGGTCAAGGCTATTACTATTCAAAGCCGCTACCACAAAATGAGTTTCTGGCCTTAATGACAGAAAAAAGCCACATTGCTGTGGCTTAATGAGTTTTGAGCTTGGTTTATTCAGTTAAACCAAGCGCAGTCATCATTTTATTAGCAATATCAACGTGATGCTGCATCGTTGAAAATTGCTTAGTTACCCCTTCTGGGCCATAAGCATAAACAGGGACAGGGGCAGCGGTATGGGTGCCCGTGCCCCAAACAACGTTTTGCTCTGACGCAAGCGCTCGTGCAATTTTACCTGTATAGTCTTCTTTCGCATACACATAGAAATCACTAAAGTCTTCAAACGCAGGGATCATATCCGCGCTATTTTCATCGTATACGCTCTGACCAACTTTTGCCGCGTTATCTAGCGTCACTGTATACGCTGTCATATCTGCAATTGTTGCTTGCCACGTTGAGCCAGACACATTCTCATAGGCTTCATCTGGAGCTGCTGCCGCTAGAATATCGAAGAAGGTGCCCGTTTGTGCGTAAAGCTTGTCTAATTGCGCAAGTGGGCCAAAGTTAAACTTGGGGTGATATTCTTTTGCAACACCGTTAACATACATACCATCACCAGACAGCGTCTGTGCTTCTGGTCGCTCATGCTTTGAATAACTAAAACCAAAACTGCCCGTTTCATGGTCTGCAGTCACAACGACTAGTGTATCGTTACGGTCTTTTACCCATTCATGCACAGCTTCAACAGCTTCATCAAATTTAAGCAGCTCGTTTAACATCCAACCCGCATCGTTTGCGTGACCCGCCCAATCAATTTGACCACCTTCAATCATTAAGAAAAAGCCATCTTCATCTTTAGATAAAATATCTAAAGCCTTAATTGTCATTTCTTTTAGTGAAGGCTGTGTACAGCTGTCGTTTTGTTGACAAGCTTTATAAGCAATGGCGTCATTCATACCTGAGTTTGCAAATAGACCAAGTACTTTCTCACCTTCCAAACTATTTAGCTGTGCTTTATCAAAAGCAAGGCCATAACCGTGCTGCTCTTTTGCTTCAACAACGAGATTTGTTTCATCACCACGCTTTGATTTTTTATACACACTACTTGGCATACCAAGCGCATCAAACTGAGCTTTAAGCTCTGCATTATCTGGTGTACTCTTTGGTAAAAATACACGCGCACCACCAGATAGCATCACATCAACATTGCCTGAACGTACCAACTGTTCGGCGATTTCTGCTTCATAAGAACGATGCGGCATATGTGCGGCGAAAGCCGCAGGTGTTGCATGAGTGATACGGGTGTCAGACACAAGACCTGTTGCTTTACCGGCTGCTTTAGCTTTTTCTAAGATAGTTGCAACTTTATTACCTTCGGCATCAAGACCTATCATTTCAGAGCCAGCTGCAATGCCTGTAGCTAACTGTGTTGCAGAACAAGCGGAATCAGTCACAAGGCTGCCTGTTGCCCCATGCGGCGCATTAAGCGATAGACCCAAATGACCACCCGCAGCAAGTTTAGAAAGCGCTGTTTGGTTGCCTTTATTTTTATAAGTAGAGTTTGGCGCGCGCTGAGCGTATTCTTCAAGTAAGCCAACTTGCTGTGGTCCCATACCGTCGCCGATCATAAGGATCACATTCTTTACTTGTGTCACTTCTTGCACTGGAACCTCTTTGATGACTTCAACTTCTTTGATCACCTCAACGGTTTTAGTATCGTCATCACACGCGGTAAGTAATATTGCAGAGATAGCAACTGTAAGTAACTTTTTATTCATTGTACTGTTCCTGAAACGTAATATTTGTCTGTAAGGCAGGCACAGTCTAGGCGCGTTACATGACTTTTTTATTTCAGCAAAGTGACAAAAATTATATTACTTTACAATTAGTTATAATATAACAATACAATTTTGGCGCGAAGTTACTCTGTATAGTTTTCATGATGTAGAGTCATCACTCTCTGCCTAAAGTACTGGTAAATAATTTAGAAATGGGTCGACTAGATAGCCCAAATACAAAAATGCTCAGCAACACCGTTGCCATCGCCACTTGAGTAATTAGCAAACCATTTGGCAACTCTTCGCTGAGTAGCATTAAGGTTAGCACCACCGACGCCAAGCCTTTAGGGCCAAACCATGCTAAAGTAAAACGCTCTTTGGTTGTCAGATCACCACCTAATAAACAAAGGTATACTGGGAGCAATCTAAATAAGGCGGTCGCCAACACTGCGTACACCCAAACCTGCCACTCTGTGACTGCCAAAAGCACCACACTGGCCGACAAACCAAACACAATCCAAATGATAAAAGCCGCAAATTCAGCGAGGTGTTCCCCTTCCTCGATAAGCTGATCTTTAAACGCATCACGATAATATTTATCAAACAGCAAACCGCAGACAAATGCAGCAATAAAACCGCTGCCATGCAGTACTTGGGTTACCGAGAAAACTAAAAAAGCGATACCAACAAAGAGAAAAGGGCTGGTTTTAGACGCAAAAAAATGATGTTGATAGGCACGTTTAAGTAACCAAATGATCGCCCCGGTCAGTAACCCCGAGACAACAAGTGCAGTCCCTACTTCTCGTATAAAAATCCCAGCAAATGATTCAGTTGTCGCTTGCGTTCGCTCAGCTAATACTCCCAGTAAGAACAGAAATACCGGAATACATAGGCCATCATTTAGGCCACTTTCTACATTAATTGCCTCACGGAATCTGGTGGGCACAGACTTATCCTGAATGAAGGTTTTGCATAAAGTGGCATCGGTTGGAGTGATTATTACCGCAATTAAAAAGCAAGCCAACCAAGATAACTGAAACAGCTCATGAGCTATCCAAGCACCGAATACCATTGTTAATGGCAGCCCGAGCAATAATTTAACTGGTAGCTGGAAACTGTGGGATAGCACCCGTAGTCGTGTTTTTGCAGCATCGGAGAATAGATAAATCGCAAGCGTCAGCTCAATAACTGGCAGCAGTGTTTGTAAACCATCAATATCAACAGCGAATGCCTGCTGTCCATCCTCAGTATTACCAAGCGCTAACCCGATAACTCCACCGGTTAGCATAAACCACATCGGGGCGGTGAGCTCCGCCCTATCTAGTTGTCTAGCTGTGATGCTATAGATAAAAAGAGAAAGTCCAATCGCCGCAATCAAAGCATAAATCACGTTGCCATTCCTTTACTGAAAACCGGTTGCTGATAACGCGAGTATGACAAACCTTATTCAGTTAAGCCAAACATCTAATAACAACCTCCTATTTCCTATAAAACGTACTAAATACTCAAGAGCAGCCGGCGCTAGTTAATTTTTAATCTTTATGTCATCGGACTGTAAAAAACCGTCATTACTCTATCTGCAACAAACTGGACTAGACCAGAAAACTTAACCCAAACTTTTGAGAAAAGAGCAATGAAAAAACTCACCCAAATCGCAGCTGCCGTGTTACTCACCACCAGTCCCAGCTTATATGCTGCGACAGGTAAACTCGTTGGTGTAGTAAAAGACCCACAAAGTAATCTGTCTGGCGCTGTTATCTCGGTCAAAGGCCAAGATGTTTCCACTGTATCTGATTATCGTGGTCGCTTTGAACTACCAAAACTGGAAGCAGGTCGCTACACCCTAGTGGTGAAATATATGGGTTATCAGGAAACTGAGCTTCAGGTTGAGGTGATTGATGGCAAAGTCACTACCTTGTCTCCAATCTTATTAAACCAACAACAAACGATGGAAGAAGTGGTCACGGTTGGGCAAATCTTCCGTGGCGCAATGGCCGCAGCAAATAACCAAAAAAATGCTAGTAATATCAAAAGTATCATTTCTGCCGATGGGATTGGTAAATTACCAGATAGAAATGCCGCTGAAGCCGTGCAACGTATTCCAGGTGTGTCGATAGAGCGTGACCAAGGTGAAGGCCGCTTTGTTGCAGTGCGCGGTTTACCGTCACAATGGAGTTCGGCCAGCATCAACGGTAACCGCCTTCCAACCGCTGAAGAGGAAACCACCAGCCGCGCTACTGCGTTCGACTTTTTTCCAAGCGAATTGATTGAATTTGTGGAAGTGTCTAAGGCTATCACCCCTGACATGGAAGGCGATGCGATTGGCGGTAATGTTAATTTCGTGACCAAAAAAGGCGCTGATGATTTTATCCTCAAAACCAACTTCGCTGTGGGCCAAAATGAACTGGCCGATGGCACAAACTATTCTGCCAATGTGGTGTACGGCGATCGTCTACTCGACGACAAGCTGGGTTTTATTATTAACGCCACAGCTTGGCAGCGCGATTGGGCAACCGATAACTATGAGCCGCGCCGAGGTAACGATGGCTTAGGTATTTACCGCTTAGAGCTGCGTGATTATACCGGAACCCGTGAAACTTATGGCTTAAATGGCTCGCTGGAATATCAACTTGAAAACGGCACGCTCAGCGCCAGCGCGCTATATGGCACACTAATTGACGATGAAACCCACTATAAGCACAGGCTGCGTTTTGATAAAGACCGTGCTGAACTGCAGCATATTCGCAACGAACTCATCACCGAAATGCAAGGCTTTGAAATTGCGGGTGAACATGACTTTGGCTTTGATAAAACGCTCTCTTGGCAACTAGCCACGTACGAAAATGAGTTCCGCTATGGCGACAAACCCAACAGTGAAGACAACAGCTATTTTGTCGCCCGTTTTGATCAAAAAAATGTGGGATATGTTGGACTTGAAGACCGCGATACCGGTAAAAATTATGCCTACAACCAAGTAGACGGCGGCAGCGATCCATGGAATGCCATTAGTAATCACTTCCCCTCGGGCTTTACACTCGATCCAAGCAAAACGGGCTTGTCTTGGGTTGAGCTATACAAGGTCTACGTCAACGAA
Organism: Pseudoalteromonas peptidolytica; assembly: GCF_012641745.1. Lineage (GTDB taxonomy): Bacteria > Pseudomonadota > Gammaproteobacteria > Enterobacterales > Alteromonadaceae > Pseudoalteromonas > Pseudoalteromonas peptidolytica. The sequence goes on along the minus strand of NZ_WEHZ01000004.1, from coordinate 111,301 downwards.
AAAGACAGACTCGTCGCTAATGCCGACTTTGACTGGCAATACAATAACCAGCTAGCCGTTAAACTTGGGGCAAAATACCGTGACAAAGTCCGTAAGGCTGACTTTGCCGATGAGTTTTACGCGTGGGACAGCGAACAATTTGGCGCAGCGCCAACGCTTGCAGACTTTGCCTTAAGCGATCAACCCGGTCGCAGCGATTACTTAAGCGAAGCCAAGTTTGATTATCGCACGCAGCTATCACAAGTGGCTTCCACCGATGCTCTTGCTCAGTTTTGGACGCAAAATCGCAATAAGTTCAAGCTAGATGTAGGTGAATCAGCACTCATCAGCAACGGTGGAGCGCTGGGCAGAAACTTTGATGTTGAAGAAACCCACGCCTCGCTCTATGGTATGGCAACTTACCAAGCCAGCGACAACTGGGAAGTATTAGGCGGCTTACGCGTTACCCGCACTGATACCGAAGTGTCTGGGTACACCTACTTAGCCGACGAAGACAAAGTTGTTGATACCACCAACAGCAATGATTATTGGTCAATTTTACCTGCACTACATGTTACCTATCGCGCCAATGACGATACCAATTATCGCATAGCACTAACTCGCACCTTTGCCCGTCCTGACTTTGGCTCATTAACACCAGGCGCAACTTACCTTGAGCAGGACAACCAGCTTAACTCAGGAAATCCAGCGCTCGACCCTACCTACTCAAATAACCTCGACTTGATGGTGGAACATTATTTTGACCGCGTTGGCTTAGTCTCTGCGGGGGTATTCTACAAAGATATCCAAGACCCAATCTTCCAAGCTACCAGCGTTGGCAATTACAACAACAAGCAAGGCGTGACCATCATCCGTCCTGAAAACGGCGATAGCGCTTGGCTTGCGGGCATTGAGCTGGCATTTAACCGCGACCTTGGTTTTATTTCTGACAGTTTGAGCAACTTTGGGGTAATGACCAATGCGACCTTTATGGATTCTGAAATGCAGATCCCAGAGCGCACAGAAAAAGTGGCCATTCCACGTCAGGCCAATGAGCTTTACAACTTTACGCTGTATTACGACGACACCCGCTTTGCAGCTCGAATAGCGCTGAATCATAAAGGTGCTTATATCGAAGAGCACGGCGGCGATAGCCAATCGGATAGCTACTATGGCGCCAATACCAGCGTCGACTTTACAACGTCATACCAACTTAACGAACAAACGTTAGTTTACCTAGAGCTAAGTAACCTCACCAATGAAGCATTGCAGTACTACCAAGGTGAGCAAGGTCGTCCATTACAGGTGGAATACTATGGTATCCGCGGCATGGTCGGCATTAACTACCAATTTTAGTACCAATTCACTTGATTAAGCCGATTGGTATACACCGGTTGACGGGCAATCCACAAAGGATTGCCCTCGAATTACCGAGGATCCTATGATGTTGCAGATCACGCTATTTAACACTCGCCCACACTGGCTAAAAGACGCCCAAGGTATCGGCTTTGTGCTATTTGCCGCGACCAGTGCGTTTATGACTTACTTTTGTATGTACGCCTTTCGTAAGCCATTTTCGGTCAATACCTATGAAGCCTTTGATGACCCGAGCTGGGTTGTTAGCTTTAAAATTGCCCTGATCCTTTCGCAAGTGTTTGGCTACCTATGCGCGAAATTTATCGGCGTTAAAGTGATTGCTGAAATGCAGCATCATTATCGCGGTCGTGCAATTTTGGCCATGATTTTAGCCGCCGAGCTCGCGCTGGTGCTATTTGCCATCACTCCCACGGGCTGGAATCTGGTTTGGCTGTTTGCCAATGGCCTCTCCCTTGGCATGATCTGGGGTTTGGTTTTTAGCTTTTTAGAAGGTCGTAAAACCACCGAAATCTTAGGTGCGGTACTCAGCGTTACTTTTATTCTTGCCTCTGGATTGGTCAGAACTGTAGGCAAATGGCTGGTGAGCGAACTCAATATGCCTGAACTGTGGATGCCAGCGGCAACCGGAGCGATTTTTCTACCACTGCTTGCACTCAGCGTTGCTTGTCTAAATAGTATTCCTGAGCCTACACAAGAAGATGAACAATTACGACAAAAGCGCGCGCCAATGGATGGCAAAGCACGGCTGGCGTTTTTTAAACAGTATTGGTTTGGAATAACCGTGCTGGTGCTTAGCTTTTTACTCTTTACCGGCTTTCGTGACTTTAGAGATAACTTCTCAGCCGAGATCTGGCAGGCCTTAGGTTATGGGCAAGAACCCGCGATTTTTGCTTATGCCGGGATCCGCATCGCCTTTATCGTGCTCATTGCGCTTGCCGCATTGGTGTTAATTAAAAATAACCGCATCGCATTTTTTGCCAATCATGGCTTTGTCTTACTCGGGGCTTTACTACTGGCTGGCAGTACGTATTTATACCAAACCCAAAGTCTCGATCCTAAAACTTGGATGGTACTGCTGGGGGCTGGTCTTTATATCAGTTATATCCCCTATAACTGCTTTTTGTTTGACCGCATGATCTCAGCAGTTGGCTCGACTGCGAACGCCGGGTTTTTAATTTATCTGGCGGATTCGGCGGGCTACATCGGCTCAGTGGGCATTTTGCTCTATAAAACTTTTGCCACACCGGAGCTCAGCTGGCTGCACTTTTTTACCATGGCCTGCTATTGGGTGGCGTTTATCGCAAGCGCCCTCGTAGTGAGTTCAATTATTTATTTTGCCGTGAAATTAAAGCGACCACGTATGGCGTCAACGCAACTACGCGCCACGGCACTTTCATCACATATTTCCTAGCTAGGAGTCTTTGCAACATGAAACACATTGAAGCGTTAATTTTGGATTGGGCAGGTACTGTGGTCGACTATGGTTCGATTGCCCCTACCAGTATTTTTGTTGAAGCATTTAAGCAAGCGTATCAATTTGATATTTCCTTGGCTGAAGCGCGCGGTCCGATGGGAATGGGTAAATGGGATCACATTAATACCTTGCTACAAATGGAGAGTGTCCGCACCCGCTGGATAACGCAATTTGGTCAGGCACCGAGTACGGCAGATGTTGACCATATTTATCAAACCTTTATGCCGCTCCAACAAGCAAAAGTCGCCGACCGAGCTGCCCCCATTCCGGGCGTGCTTGCGGTGATCAAACGATTACAACAACAAGGCGTTAAGATTGGCAGTTGTTCTGGGTATCCCAAGCCTGTGATGGACGTACTAGTGCCTGCCGCTGCCGACTATGGTTATCAGCCAGATTGTGTGGTTGCCAGTGATGAATGTGCAGCAGGCTCTCGCCCAGGTCCCTGGATGGCGTTAGAAAACGTACAACGACTTGGCATTAATCGCGTATCAGGATGCGTAAAAGTCGATGATTCCGCGCCGGGAATAAGCGAGGGATTAAATGCTGGTATGTGGACCGTAGGACTTGCGTTAACGGGTAATGCGGTGGGGCTTAGCGAAGAAGAATGGACGGCGCTTGGTCACGAAGAGCAAAGTGCACATTCCCTTAATGCTTATCAGCAGCTTGGCGAAGCCGGTGCGCACTATGTGATTGACTCACTTGCTGACATCGAAATGGTCTTGGTGGATATTTCTGCTCGTATCGCCCGTGGAGAGCGCCCGTAATGCGTTTTCAGCCTTTTTGGTTTGATGAAGCAATCACTCAAGCCGATATTGAAGCCGCAGCCAGCGCGCCGCATCATGGCGCGTTGGATACCCAAGTTTGTATCATAGGTGGCGGCTTTACTGGCCTTTGGACAGCCATAACGCTGAAAAAGCAAAAACCTGAGCTGAATATCGCCATTATTGAAAAAGACCTCTGCGGGCAAGGCGCCTCGGGTCGTAATGGTGGAGCTATGTTGACATGGTCGAGTAAGTTTGCCAGCTTAATTAAAGAGTTTGGCTTAGAACAAGCCTGCTTTTTAGTGCGCCAGTCTGAGCAGGCCGTTCATGACATTAAAGCCTTTACCAGTAAACACGGGATTGAATGTGATTGCCGCATTGATGGTACTTACTATACGGCTTCAAATCACAGCCAGCGCAATGCTTTTGGCCCCATTACCACCCTACTCGACCAACACCAGCTTAATGTGTGGCAAACACTAACTAAAGCGCAGTTGCAAGCAACCGGATCTAATGCCAACCTTGCTGGAATTTACTCCCCCCACGGGGGTAGTGTTCAACCCGCCAAGCTTGTGCGTGGACTGATGAAGGTGGCAAAAGCCCTTGGGGTCAAGGTATTTGAACACACCCGCTACCTAAAGCACCAAGGCCAAGACACGCTAACCATCACCACAGACAAAGGCGAGATCAGAGCCAATCAGCTAGTATTTGCCGTTAACGCTTGGCTGCCAAGCTTATTGCCGCAGTTTTCTCGAAGCGTAGTGTTAGTTTCGAGCGATATGGCGATCACCACACCAGCACCTGAAAAGCTTGCAGCAATGAGGCTGAACCACGGTGCTCCGGTGATTGATGCACGTATTTTCGTGAATTACTACCGCACCACCTCAAGCGGTCGATTAATGCTTGGCAAAGGCGGGAATTATTTTAGTTTCAATAATCAAGTGAGAGACACCTTTCACCGTGCTAGCCGCTATCAAGCGATTCTTGAACGCTCATTTAGCCATTTCTTTGCACATCACCAGCTCGAGATAGACAGAACTTGGACTGGACCTTCAGACCGAAGTGTCTCTGGCATACCTTTCTTTGGTCATTTAAATGGTCAAGCTAATGTGTTTTATGGCAGTGGTTACTCAGGCAACGGCGTGGTGCAATCCTATTTAGGTGGGCAAATCTTAGCGAGTCTTCTGCTTAATCAACATAACGACTGGCGTCACTGCGCCTTGGTCAACCAAACGCTTAAACAGTTTCCCGTCGAGCCATTTCGCACCGCGGGCGCCTTAATGGTGAGAAATGCTATTCGCCGTAAAGAAAGCGCTGAGGATAACAACATGCCACCGCATAAACTCGATGTTTGGCTAAGCAAGCTCAGTGGCAGCGCAGCAAAATTAGACCCGAACGTGAAGCAGGAGTATATAAAGTGAATGCCATTGCACAAATAAAACAGCTATTCGAGCAATATGGTCACGCCACCTATGACGAGGCATGCAGCCAAATTTACCATGCCGAGCAATGCGCCACCCTCGCGAAAGAAAGTGGTTATGATCAAGCGACCCAAATCGCTGCATTTTTACATGATATTGGCCATTTTGTTGCCCAGTCTCAGAATAACGCCGACTTTACCTCGCAGGGATATAGCAATCATGGCAATTTAGGGGCAGATCACTTAACCCAGCTTGGCTTTGACCGCGCGGTGACAATACTAGTACGCAAACACGTAGATGCGAAACGCTATCTGGTCAGTATGGATGAGAAGTATTACCAAACGCTCTCTCCAGCCAGTCGATTAACGCTAACAAGACAAGGCGGAAAAATGAGCCCCGAAGAACTTTCGGCATTCTCCAAGCTGCCTGAATTGGACGCCATTATCGCGCTGCGTCGTTTTGATGATTTAGGAAAAGATCCAAATTTAACCGTTTTGCCTAGCAGTTATTGGTTTAGCCAAATAGAAACCTATTTGGCGAGTTAAACCAATCTGAGTTTACAAGTCTCAAATTATAAATATTTATCCTGTCATAAAACGATAGTAAGCTTGTCACAAAAGGTTTTATCGACTCAATTATGCTGCTTTATCAACGTATTCGAAACCATATCCAAGCGCTGCTCGCCGCTGGCAGCATGACGCCCGGTGCCAAACTACCTTCAGAGCGCGCGCTGCAAGAAACATTTAGCTCAACACGGATCACCGTCCGTGAAGCCCTAGCACGACTAGAAGCCGAAGGACTTATCTTTAGCCAAAAGCGTCGCGGCTGGTTTGTCACGCCGGAAAAGCTCAAATGGCACCCCGCTAAAAAAGTAAACTTTAACCACCTTGCCATTGAACAAGGCTTTGCACCAACAACTCAAGTAGTGGCAATTAATGCCCCTTCCACAGAGCCTGAGTTTAGCCGCTCTCATTTTGACGGCCAGCCGGTGTATGAATTAACCCGAGTACGCGCGCTAGATAGTCGCGCAATAATGATGGAACAGATCTATTGTGCAGCCGAACGTTTTGCCGACTTGCACAACCAACCGCTGGATGGCTCTATCACGGAAGTGATGTCGACTCACTACCAAGTTGACGTCAGCTTTGAGCAGTGTGTAATAAGCGTCACCGTACTACCCGATGATGTTGCCGACAAATTAGAAAAGAACAGCGGCGCACCTTGCTTAAAGGTATTGCGCGCCCGCTATGACGCCGAACAAGTCTTGGTGGATTACAATATTGAATATTGGCTCCATGACGCCATAGAAATGATTGTTGAAGGCGTGTAATCCCCGTCCCCGTAGGTCGTGCTTTAGCACGACAACCTTTCCAGAGCTACTGCCGCGTCAAAAACATCTTCATTAATTCTATATTCTACGTCTAAATGCGAGTTAGTGGTGGAATACGTACCATTGCTTACGCAGTGTTTATTACATACACCTGAGACTTTCCAGCTTCTGTTAGCACTGCGATAACTTGTGATTTGGTAAAACGTGATTTTTCTTAGTTAGCCTCATGCTTTAATGAGTGCAGAATCATTTTATGGGAAGGTGACAGCTCAGATTAGGCCATCGTTAACACAATTGAAGATTCGCTATTCATTTATTTTGCTAAAGGGGTGTAACTCCCTTAACCCATCGCCGCGTAAAGCGTCTCCTACCCTAACGGTTTACCAATACTTTGCTTCAGCAATACCCATCGCCGCGTAAAGCGGCTCCTACTCTGATGGTTTACCAGTATTTTGCTTGTGCGATAGCTTCTAGTAGTCCGCTAATGTCTGCGGCATATACTTCGCCAATATTACCAATTCGAAAGCAGTCCGCATTTGATACTTTACCGGGGTAAATCACATATCCTTTTTGCTTCAATGCTTCATAAAAGCGCTTAAATTCATAACTTTCTTCACTTGGTGAATAAAAAGAAGTGATAATAGGTGAGTGCATGGCTTCTGGTAACAAGGCTTCAAAACCAAGAGCTTTCATGCCGCTAACGAGTTGTTTTTGATTTTCGCTGTAACGCTTAAATCGCGCAGAAATGCCTCCCTCTTGCGCCAATTCTTCTAGGGCTTTGGCAAACGCTCTGACAACATGCGTTGGCGAGGTAAAACGCCATTTACCATGGTGGTTTTCCATGGTTTTCCACTGAGCGTGAAGATCCAACGAGAGTGAACGTGCTTGTCCTTCACAGGCAACCAAAAGCGCTGTTTTTGCGATCACAAAGCCAAAACCTGGGACACCTTGAATACACTTATTTGCTGAGCTAATGAGAATATCAATTTGCCACTCGTGCATATCCATCTCAACACCACCAAAACTACTCATGGCATCCAAGATCATGATTTTGTTGTGATGTTTCGCAAGCTCAGCTACGCGCTTAGCCGGATTCAACATCCCCGTCGTGGTTTCGCAGTGTACCATTGCCACATGGGTGATCTCAGGGTATTGCTCAAGCGCTTGTGAGATCTGCTCAAGTTGTGGCAACTCGGTTTCAACAAAGTCGAGCGCTACCACATTAATATTTAGATAGTTAGCTATCTCAATAATGCGCGCGCCATAGGCACCATTATTAATAACCAATAAAGTGCCAGACTTAGGAATAAAAGTTCCAATAGCCGCTTCAACACTTGCTGTTCCACTACCCTGCATTAAGGTAGTGCTGTAGTCATTACGATACTGTGGATCCGCAACCGCAATCTCACAAAGCTGCCTGCGAATAACCTGAACCACACCTTGATTGTAGTCATCATCCCAAGTGCACCAGTCTTGCAACATGGCTTCTTTCACACTGCGAGAGGTACTAAGTGGCCCTGGCGTCAGGAGTAAATAATCGTTGTTCATAACTTGCCTCTAAACTGGTCTATACCAGAATATTTAAGCGAGTTTAGGTGACATCGGTATGACAGTTTTATGAAACTAAGATTGATGTAGCGATGACGTTCGAAGCTTCGCCTTTGCTCTATAAGGCAAAGGCGAAGAGAAGCGACAGAGGTTTAGGTTATTTAACCTGAACTTGGGGTAAGTAGTCAGTAAATTAACTAAAATAACTAAACGCAAAAGCTGTGATCTCACTCTAGCCAGAAGTTATTTCTTAATACAAGGCAAATTTGTGCGTCAATAGCAGGTCTATTGCAAGCAAATTTAACGCAGTAGTAAGGGATAACAGCTGCCAGAAAACAAGTTGTTATCCCAAGCTTAGGTTATTTATACCCGTTTGGATTATTGCTTTGCCAACGCCAGGTATCTTCCATCATTGCATCAAGCCCACGCTTGGCTTGCCAGCCTAGTTCTGAATTGGCTTTTTCAGGCGCGGCGTAACAAGCGGCAATGTCACCGTCGCGACGCGGTTTAATTTCGTATGGAATGGCTTTGCCCGCTGCTTTTTCAAACGCGGTAACCATCTCTAGTACCGAGTAGCCATTACCCGTTCCCAAATTATAGATATGCGCACCTGCTGCTACTGCAATTTTTTCAAGCGCTTTTAAGTGACCAATAGCGAGATCAACCACGTGGATGTAATCTCTCACACCTGTACCATCTATGGTGTCGTAATCATTACCGAACACACCTAAACTCGCCAGCTTACCAACTGCAACTTGTGAGATGTAAGGGAGTAAGTTGTTGGGAATACCATTTGGATCTTCACCAATTAACCCTGATTCATGCGCACCTACTGGGTTAAAGTAGCGCAAAATAGCAAAGGCCCAACGAGGGTCTGACTTTGCGACATCCTGTAGCACCATTTCAACCATTAGCTTTGATGTACCGTAAGGGTTGGTGGTACCGCCAACAGGGAAGTCTTCACGAATAGGAAGGCTCGCAGGGTCGCCATACACCGTGGCAGATGAGCTAAAAACAAGCTTAAAGACATTTGCATCACGCATGGCATCAAGCAGTGTTAGCGTCCCTTGCACGTTATTTTGATAATACTCAATAGGCTTTTGTACCGACTCGCCTACCGCCTTTAAGCCTGCAAAGTGGATCACTTCCTCAATCTCATATTGCGCAAACACGCTATCGAGAAATGCCTTGTCAAGAATATCACCTTGATGGAATGCTGCTTCCTTTCCTACTATCTCTGAAACTCTATCTAATGAAGTCTGCTGAGAATTACTAAGATTATCAACAACTACTACCTTTTTTCCTTGCTGAAGCAGCTCCAATACAGTGTGAGAGCCAATATAACCTGCTCCACCTGTTACGAGAATCGTCATATCTATTCCTATATTTGTTGTGATCAGTCTTCACTGTGGCAGACAAATGCCAGTTTGTTGTTAAAAAAACTTAAACGAGAAATTGAGGTCTTACAGTAACTTCTTAGATTTCTGAATAAATGTACTTTTTTAGGGGAATTTAAATCACGATAAAAGATTTTATTACCCAGTGCATAGGCCACTTTATTATCGTCTAACCAAGTATAGTCCTGAACCTGACTTGGTAGTGCAAAATATCGCTGAATATGGTCGCTTTGTTTGTGGTAGGTTGCGAACCACGTTAAGCCATTAACTTGATAGGTAAAAGCAAACACATCTCGAGCACGGTTGTAAGATAAGCTCCGACCAATATCTTCAGCTAGAATTTGTGGCAGATGGCCGTTTATATCAGTGTATTGTAGGGTATGTGGAGCGCTTTCAGTGGCACCTAAAATAAACATGATTAGGTCTTGGTTATCACCCCAAGCGTGATACCCCACAGGCTCAATATGCTCAAAAACTCGACTTGGCTTCTGGGCATCATCAAACGGATAGAACCACAACCTTTGTTTGCCTGATGCTTCGACCACGATCGCCGTTAACCCTGCGCCACTTGGGTGAAGTGTGGGTGAATATTCAGAGACCGGGGATTGTGTCAGGTTTGTTGTGTGTTTACTTTGAAAGTCATAGAAAAACAGATCTGTTTGGCTCTTACCATCAGTACTTACCTCTGCCGTATAGTAGACTCCAGAGTCGGTTACCAGTGGCTGATTAAAATACGCTGAATTGTCAGTAATTGGCTTTGCGCTAAAGTGCTCAGCTAATTCAGCTAGCCAAATTTGGCTTTTGGGCATAGAAGAATAAGCCGGTAAACAAGATGCCAAGGCAAATAAGCCAACCGCGAGCTTCACACGCATAGAAGTGAGCATGGATGTTCCTTTGATTTTTCGTTGTCGTTATATCGCTGCTCTATGATACCCAACACTCACCTTCAAGCAAAGCTTGCCAAAAACTTTGCTTCGCGTAACATCGAATTAACTGGTGATGAAAGCTAAGGCAAAATAATGTCAGACAAACACCCTATTATCGCTATTACTGGTAGCTCAGGCGCAGGGACTACAACGACGACAAGCGCGATAAAGCACATATTCCGCAGTCTAAATACCAAGGCCGCATACGTGGAAGGCGATAGCTTTCATCGCTACACTCGCCCTGAAATGGATAAATTGCGTCGCGAAGCGCTACAAGAAGGTAAACACATTAGCTATTTTGGTGAGGAAGCGAACGATTTTGGAGCACTAGAAAAGCTATTTAAAAGCTATGGTGAAACGGGGAATGGAAAAGTACGCCGTTATCTTCACACATTTGACGATGCAGTGCCATTTAACCAACTACCGGGCACCTTCACGCCTTACCAAGAGTTAGAGCACAATACCGATATGCTGTTTTATGAAGGATTACATGGTGGCGTTGTAACACCGGAATATGATGTCGCTAGTAATGTAGATTTATTAATTGGTATGGTGCCTATCATCAACCTTGAATGGATCCAAAAGCTTATTCGTGACACCAATGAGCGCGGCCACTCCAAAGAAGCGGTTATGACTTCAATCGTGCGCTCAATGGATGATTACATTAACCATATCACCCCACAGTTTTCTCGCACCCATATTAATTTCCAACGCGTACCCACTGTAGATACTTCAAACCCTTTTAGTGCTAAAGACATCCCGTCGTTGGACGAAAGCTTTGTGGTTATTCGCTTTCGTGGTATCGAAGATGTCAATTTTCCCTACTATTTACAAATGATTGAAGGCAGCTTCATGTCGCGTGTCAATACCCTCGTAGTACCGGGAGGGAAAATGGGGTTAGCGATGGAATTGGTGTTAACTCCGCTGATTAAAGAGTTGCTAGTAAAAAAACGTGCCCTCGAAAATATGGCACCTGTCGATTTACCGATTTAACCTGGCTTATCTTTTGATAAGAAATAATAGCTTCCTTGCATCACGCCATATCACACTTTACACTGACGTCTTTTAGGGCATTACGAGTAGTTGTAATATGGACGTGCTTACCGTTTTAGTAGGGTCTAAAAACCCAGTCAAAATCAACGCTGCAAAAGCTATCTTTACACTGTACTTTCCCAACGCCAAAATCGATTGTCAGGGCATATCAGCCCCCAGCCTTGTTGCTGACCAACCTTTAGGTGAGCAGGCCACACGAGAAGGCGCGGAAAACCGAGTTACTTACCTTAAACAGCATCACCAAGCTGATTTTTATTGTGCAATGGAAGGAGGCGCGGCCAAATTTGAGTATGGCGCAGCGACCTTCGCTTTTGTTGTCATCGCGAATAACACTCGTACTAGTATTGGTCGCAGCTGCAATTTGCCGCTACCGGCATCGGTCTACGCACGCCTTGAACAAGGTGAAGAACTCGGGCATGTGATGGACGACCTATTCAACACTACTAATATAAAACAACAAGGTGGTGCGATTGGACTGCTGACCAATCACCTCGCCACCAGAGAAAGTAGCTATACTCAAGCGTTATTGCTTGCCATGGCACCGTTTAACCACCCTGAGATGTATCCATAATGTCGCACTACAGCCATATTCTATTTGACGCTGATGAAACCTTGTTTAGTTTTAATGCCAAACTCGGGTTGCAAAAACTATTTGCACATTATGATGTTGTGTTTAGTGATGCAGACTATGAGGAATATAACAGCCTCAACGCACCACTTTGGGTAAAATATCAAAATGGTGAAATTGACGCTAAAACATTACAAGTTACTCGTTTTAAACGCTGGGCAACAAAGCTCAATGTGACACCTGAAACCCTCAATGCTGGTTTTTTAGCGGCGATGGCAGAGATTTGTCAGCCACTGTCAGGTGCTCGCGCCTTGCTTGACAGTCTTAAGGGTCAGTGCACTTTGGCTGTCATTACCAACGGCTTTGCCGCACTTCAGCAAAAACGCTTAGAACATACAGGTCTTATAGATCGTTTTTCTGAAGTGGTGATCTCTGAGCTGGTGGGTAAGGCCAAACCAGATCCTAGTATTTTTGAACACACCTTAGCGTTACTAGGTAACCCTGACAAATCTAAGGTCTTAATGGTTGGTGACACGCCTGCGAGTGACATTTTAGGTGCAAACCGCTTTGGAATTGATAGCTGTTGGCTGCAACACGAAGGTAAAGTTTGTCCTGATCATATCAAGCCAACCTATACCGTAAAGTCACTTGCGCAGCTACAAGCCATTTTAAAGGGGTAATACCCAGCGCTTATTTGCGGGAGCAAGTTTATCTTGCGCGCTATTAAAAAGCTCGCCGAGTAAATCGGCTCCTACCAAAGATAATTTGTGTGGGAATACACTTACCTTGCGCGCTATTAAAAAGCTCGCCGAGTAAACCGGCTCCTACCAAAGATAATTTGTGTGGGAATATACTTACCTTGCGCGCTATTAAAAAGCTCGCCGAGTAAATCGGCTCCTACCAAAGATAATTTGTGTGGGAATACACTTACCTTGCGCGCTATTAAAAAGCTCGCCGAGTAAATCGGCTCCTACCAAAGATAATTTGTGTGGGAATACACTTACCTTGCGCGCTATTAAAAAGCTCGCCGAGTAAATCGGCTCCTACCAAAGCGAATTTGTGTAGGAGCAAGTTTACCTTGCGAGCTTTTACCGCTTTAAAGATGCGCTGCTCTAAACAGCGCTTATCAAATAATTAAAGTGCCGAGCGCTGTCTCAATACTTCAAACAAACATACACCAGTGGCAACCGACACATTTAAGCTAGATACGCTACCGACCATAGGGATCTTTACCAGCTCATCACAGTGCTCACGTGTTAGGCGGCGCATACCATCCCCTTCCGCCCCCATAACGATGGCCATAGGCCCTGTTAGGTTGGCATCAAACACAACGGTATCAGTTTCTCCAGCGGTACCAACTACCCACACTCCTGCCTCTTTAATATCACGCAACGTACGAGCAAGGTTCGTCACTTGAATGAGCGGAACCGTTTCGGCTGCACCACATGCCACTTTTCTTGCCGTGCCATTCAGTTTTGCTGACTTATCTTTAGGTACAATCACACCATGTACACCAGCTGCATCCGCACTACGTAAGCAAGCTCCTAAGTTGTGAGGATCTGTCACCCCATCCAACACCAAGAAAAACGGTGTGGTTTCTCGTTGAATGATGTCATCAAGATCTTTTTCATTGAAAGCCCGCGCCGCTTTAACATTGGCAATAATGCCCTGATGTTGCTCACCATTTGCTTTGTTATCAAGCGCTTTACGCTGCATAAATTGCACCGAAATACCAAATTTACGCGCCTCATTGACCACTTGATTTAAGCGCTTATCTTCACGTCCCTTTAGTGCATAAATTTCTAAAAAGCGCTCCGGCGCGTTATTCAAAATGGCTTCGATTGAATGAAAGCCAAAAATTAATTCGTTACTCACGTTAAAGCTCCCGCTTTAGATTTATTGTGCTTTTTTACTGCGATTTCTTTCATTTTTACCAGGACGTTTTGCTTTGCTTTTCGCCCCTTTCGTTTTTTTGCTGCTCGATTTCTTTTTCGATTTCAGCGTACCGGCTTTTTTCGCTTTTTTAAGCTCACCTTTTGGCGTTGTCTTCTTCCGCTTTTTAGACTTTCCAGCCCCTTTATCTTTGCCATTTACCGAGTCAGTCTCATCACGGCGTTTAGTCTCAGGGATCTTGCCTGCTTTAAGTTGTGCACGAACACTACCAGCAGCACCCTTAGCTGACTTTCTTCGTCTTGCGTATCTGTCTTGTTGACCTTCTTCGGCTAATGCTAAATTGATCCGGCGGTCATCTAAGCTCACCGAAGCAACCACGACATTAAGCTTATCGCCCAACCTAAACACAGTACGGCTATGCTCTCCAATCAAGCACTGCTTAGCTGCATCAAAATGGAAGTATTCATGACCCAAATTGCTGACATGGATCATACCGTCAATCTGCAAATCGTCCAGCCTGACAAATAAGCCAAAGTTGGTAACTGACGAGATCACACCAGTAAACTCATCACCAACATGGTCTTGCATAAACTCACATTTAAGCCAATCAGCAACTTCACGGGTCGCGTCATCAGCGCGGCGCTCTGTCATTGAGCACTGCTCACCGAGTTGTTTTACTTCATCTTCGTTATAAATATAAGCGCCACTCACGGGTTGCTCTTGTTGCTGCAAGATGCCTTTGATCGCACGATGCACGACTAAATCTGGGTAACGACGGATCGGTGAAGTAAAGTGGGCATAGGCTTTTAATGCCAAACCAAAGTGACCAATATTTTCTGGCTGATATACTGCTTGCTTCATTGAGCGCAGTAACATGGTTTGGATCAATTCTTTTTCAGGGCGATCTCCCAATGACTCAAGCGCTTGCGTCAACTCCTCTGGCGACGGATCGTTAGGTAATTGGCTTTCAATACCCAAGTCTTGCAAGAATTGTCTAAACTGGCTCAACCTTTCAGGATCTGGCTCATCATGAACACGGTACAAACTATGGGCTTCGTGTTTTTCCAATAGCTTTGCCGCAGACACATTCGCCAAGATCATACATTCTTCAATCAACTTATGGGCGTCGTTTCTAACAACAGGCACAATAGAGTCAATCTTACGATGCGCGTTAAAAACAAAACGTGTTTCTAGGGTTTCAAACTCAATTGCACCACGCTCCTGCCTTGCCGCTTTGAGCGCCATATACATGTTATGAAGCTCTGTGAGATGAGGCACAAGTGGCTGATAATCAGCCCTCAGTTTTTCATCGCCTTGTAAAATCGCATGAACTTTGGTGTACGTTAAACGGGCGTGAGAGTTCATCACTGCTTCGTAAAAACGATAGCCCGATAAGCGACCAGCTTCAGACACTGTCATTTCAGCGACCATACACAAACGGTCAACTTTTGGGTTTAGCGAGCACAAGCCGTTGGACAGCACCTTTGGAAGCATAGGCACAACTTGCTCAGGGAAATACACAGAATTTCCACGCTCTATCGCTTCTTTGTCAAGCGCAGTGCCTTTACCTACATAGTGAGAAACATCAGCAATGGCCACCCATAAACGCCAGCCACCTGACTTTTTACGCTCACAATATACCGCATCGTCAAAGTCCCGGGCATCTTCGCCATCAATGGTTACTAACGGCAACTCGCGCAGATCAACACGACCTTGTTTAGCTGACTCTTCAACAAACTCACCAAGATTTGCTACTTGTGCTTCAACTTCACTTAGCCATTCATGAGGAATATCGTGATTACGTAGTGCCACTTCAATTTCCATACCAGGTGCCATATGGTCACCTAATACTTCAAGCACTTTGCCCATTGCATTCATTTGCTTACTTGGACTTTGAGTGATCTCTACTTGCACCATTTGATTATGGCGAGCACCATTTTCTTGACCTGGTACTATGATAATATCTTGCGTAATACGCGGATCTTCTGGCACCACTACCGCCATGCCAAACTCAACAAAATACCGACCGACTACAGGGGCTCGTTCTTTTTCAAGCACGCGGACAATGCGTGCCTCAACCTTACCACCCGACCCTCGGCTACCAGCTTTAGCTAGCACCCAATCGCCATGTAGCACTCGCTCCATCTGATATTTAGTGATAAACCAATCTTTGGGTTCGCCTTCCACTTCTAAAAAGCCAAAGCCGTCACGATGGCCAACAACACGGCCTTTCACTAAGCCATCATCGCTTGGAATGGTGTAACACTTGAATTTATTGAAGTGTAACTGACCATCTCGCTCCATCGCGCGCAAGCGGCGTTTAAGTGCGACTTGACGCTCTTCGTCTAGCACTTTTAAGTCGAAACACAGTTGAGAGAAAGAAGGAGGTTTGGCCGCGCTTTTAATGTGTTCTAAGATAAATTCGCGACTGGGTACGGGGTTGTCGTATTTTTGCTGTTCTCTATCGAGATAGGGATCCTGTTTTGGCATTACTGTCTTGTTAAATAAGCTATGCTGTTATTTTAACCCAAAATAACAGCACTCGCATTAATTATCAGTGAACACAGTATGCGAATTCAAAATAAGTTCATATATCGGCTTGATGATAATTATCAATTCAAGCCTTTGGCTAAAATTTACCAACGATATTTAAAAACCAACCTTTTGAGTCATAGCTTAAATCGGTTAAGTCATCCGAAAAGTGAGTGAAGTTATATCCCCCATTTTCATGCAAAAACTAACCTTGCCTATATTTAATAATATCAAAAGCTTATACTTTAACTACAGTGCTATTTGCATGAAAACATACAAAATAAATAACCTACATAACACCAGATGAAGCCTATTATGCTGATAAATTCACTGCCTGATTTGAATGACTCTGTGGGGTTACCAGCTGTGCATGTAACTCTAATAGACGCTCAACAGACTGACGAGCCACAGCAGCGAGTGTATCCCAATCTATTGTCGAACCAGTTTGTAGTAACTGAGATTGTAAGCTTTGAATATGTTCGACTAAGTTTATCATGCCAAAGTTCTGCGCTTCGGCCTCGATATAATGCAGCTTTTCTGCTGCCAAATCCTGAACATCTAGCTCAATTAACCCCTTTATCTGGGCAATTTCATATTCAAATCTATCTGCAAGGTACATCAGTTTGGTTGCTAAAACTCCCGATGCTTCACTGTGTACAAGCTCTAAAAATTTAGGCCGGTCAATCAACACTTTGCGCTCAATGGAGGAAACTTGTTTGATCGTTGAGCTTTCTAATACCGCATAGAGACGACTTGGCATCACCGGCTTTGTTAAACAATCCTGCATACCAGCTTGTAAGCATCGCCTTTTCAATTCAGGGTCGCCATCACCTGTCAACGCGATTACTTTGACTTTTTTCGTAAAACCAATTTCAGTAAATCGAGTTTTGAACCACTCAAGGCCATGCCCATCAGGTAAATGCATATCTAATAAAACAATATCAAAATGATGCGCAAGTAGAGTAACTTCAGCCTCTGCCAAGCTTTTAACTAGAGAAAACTGCGTAACCATATCATTTAGGTAATTGCTGATCACCTCAACATTTATTGCATTATCCTCAACAACCAATACATTCAATGGCAGTTTTTCCGCACTCAACTGACCTTGCTGTATTGGCGTGTTACTACATTGGCAAGTTAATTCAAAGCTAAACTCAGTTCCTTGTCCTAACTGACTTTTTACGTCCAAGTTCGCTGCTAGCCCATGTAATAGTTGTTTACAGAGCGCCAAACCAATCCCGGCACTATGTGAGATAGATTGTTCGCTGTCGAGAGTGACGAAGGGTTCAAAAATTCTTTCTATTTGTGCCTCAGTTAAGCCTTTTCCTGTATCGCGAATAGCAAACCGAATCGCTTGCTTATCGTCTTCTCTAGCTGCGCCTTCAAGGCTTAGCGTAATACACCCTTTGTCGGTATATTTTATCGCATTTGAAAGCAAATTTCTTAGTATCAGTGCTAACGTATCTTGCTCTACAACATGCACATCCTGCGGATATAAACCTTTGACTTCCACCTTCAAACTCAGGCCCTTTGCTAATGCGAGGGGCTGTAATAAACGTACTAGCTCTTGAGCAAGACTATAAAGGGAGAAAGGCACGCGGTTTTGTGCTGCATACTCGCCCTTTGCCTGTAGCAGCACTTGATTGGCTAAATCAGACATCGACATCGCAGCATGAACTATCACATCACACAGTTCAGCATGACGAGCAGGCTCACGCGGAACCTTTTTAAGTGATTC
Source organism: Pseudoalteromonas peptidolytica (assembly GCF_012641745.1). GTDB lineage: Bacteria > Pseudomonadota > Gammaproteobacteria > Enterobacterales > Alteromonadaceae > Pseudoalteromonas > Pseudoalteromonas peptidolytica. Next base: position 93,304 of record NZ_WEHZ01000004.1, on the reverse strand, counting down.
TGCGTGCCCAACAATGGCATTTAACGGTGTTCTTAATTCATGACTTAGCAGGGTTAAAAACTGGCCTTTGATTTGAGCTGACTGTTCAGCAGCCGTTTTCAAGCTTTGCAATTCTTTTTCACGACGGCTACTACACAACAGACAAAGTGAAAAGCATAGCAACAATGGCATAGTGCTTACTGACACGGAGAAGAATTGATTAACCCAATTTGCTGACACTAAGCTATCTGTTACTGAGTAGCTACCTAACATGACAGCCCTGAAGGTAAATACCAACAGCAGGCTAAAACAAGATAAACCAAATGCCCAATGTGCCACAGTAAAGTCTTTTGATAACAACTTTTGGCCTTGATTTAGCGCTCTTAAACAATAAATCATTGCCATTGCCCACACCAAATAATTGAGTATGACCCGTGCAATAAAATTAAAGTCTACGTATAAGAAATAACTAAAACTTGGAATTCCGATAGCCCCAAGCACATACCAAGGCATATAGTTACTCTGAACTGCAAAAAAGGCGTCCACACCCCGAGTAAGATAGAATAAACCTATTGCTATGGCTAAATTAGGAATAAAAATAGAAAATGTGACGGGTAATGTATAGGCAGCCAGCAGCCCACATCCAATCCCCGTCAATGCAATAAAACACAGCCAATCTCGAGTGCCTGGGAGAGCCTTATTAATAAACCAGTTTACCGCCATAAATACAGTGCAAACCACCGTGGTAATTGCGGTTACTTGAATAAGGAATTTAGGATCCATCAACAACACTCAAAATTAATACATTATCATTACTTTGTGAAGTAGCGCAGTATAGTACTGCTTAACATTATTTTGAAGTATTAAGTGAATATATGCTATTACAATACCTTACAGCCACCCTTTTTGCTTCGCGATCCTTGCTGCATCAATTCGATTTGTCGCATGTAATTTGGCGATAGCATCCGAAAGATAATTTCTTACGGTTCCGTCACTTAAGAATAATTGAGCTGCAATTTCCGTCGTTTTTAAGCCCTCTCCTGCCAATCGTAATGCCCTGCGTTCTTTATCTGTCAAAGGATCAGCATCTTCAAGTGCATATAAAGCCAGCTCAGGATCAATTACCTTTTGCCCATTCATCACTTTTTTTAAGGTTGATAGTAAGTACTCGCTTGGCGCTTCTTTCAAAACAAAGCCATTCACTCCTAGTGTAATTGCGCGGCGAATGTAGCCTGCTTTGGAAAAGGTTGTCATGATGACCACTTTGCAGTTAGGCTGTGTTTGTTGCAAATGCTGGGCAAGCTCAAGTCCTGTAATATGAGGCATCTCTATATCGGTCAGCACAACATCTGGGCTTAAAGACTTGAGTTTTTCTTTGGCAACCTGACCATTTTCAGCATCTCCTATTACTTCAATATCCTGATCTAAACTTAAAAGTGCAACGATAGCACCTCTAACTAATGCTTGATCTTCAACAATAAACACGCGGATCATAAATCTACCTCAATAACAGCTTTAAAATATCCACCTTGCTCTGTGTGATAAACCAACTGACCACCACACTCCTTTAAACGCGCTCGGATCCCCATTAATCCATTCCCTTCTTTAATACTCTTCACTGAACCATTGTCTTTAATTTCAACTGATATGCCCTGTTGCGTTTGTTGCAGTTGCACACTCACTTTGTCGGCATCGCTATGGCGGATAATATTGGTACATACCTCTTTGGCAAAAAAACACAAGCTCGCTTCTTTTTCTTTATCTATTTCCACCGCATTCAGGTTTAGCGACACAGCAATTCCCTTATCTTTCAGCCGCGAGGCCATAATATGAAGTTGTGCGTCTAATGCCAGTTGATGATAACCAGTAACGGCCTGGCGTACTTCGCTCAGTGCTTCTCGTGCAAGCTCAGCGACCTGAAGGGCCTCAGATTGCGCTTGCTCGTACGCCTGTGCAGCAGCAAACTTACTGGCAAGCTCAGCCTTTAATGCAATAGAACTCAATGAATGCCCGAGTAAATCATGTAAATCTCGTGCAATTCGTTCTCGCTCAGCAACGGCGCCTAGGCGTTTTATCTCTTGCTCACTTTGACGCTGCAACTGACGATGTACTCGCTCTCTATGCGTTACCCAGCCAAAGATAAATAGCCCCAATGAAACACAAATGGCAGGCATTAAAAAATAAATCGTATGCGCTGGTATGATAAAATGGGAGGTAAACAAAATCGATATGAGTAGCCCAAAAAATCCATAAACTTTGTATTTACCCTGTAAACTAAAACCGCAAAAAAAAGCAACAAAACCAAATAACGAGCTAGTACCGGTTGTCGCCAAACTGCCAACAATACACAGTAACGTCATCAGTGACAAAAGGGTAATTAAAGCAATGCCGGTTTTGGCAATACTCTGCCAATACAGCCAGACAAATCCGAGATAAATCAACAGCTGCGCGACAAGGTTAACGCTCCCTTCTTGTGTCCAACTAAAAGCCAAAGGAAAGAAATAAAAAATTGAGAATATCAATGGACCGGCATCCCAAAAGGAGCGCCGTTTTTCTACTAAAGTGTGATCTGTGGTAATGGCCACCACGTTCTCCCGCTCATTATTTTAATGTTGTTTTACTTTTATTGTTCGATGTGGAGTGACAAGTGTTCGCAATCTTGTAGACTGCTAAAAAAAGCCAAAATAATTTTTTATGCAACCGAAACAATCCGCTTTACTGTCGCTCCATAGTGCCGTTTTATTGTTTGGTGGAACAGCATTATTTTCAAAATTGATTTCACTATCAGCACTTGATATTACTGTTTATCGCGCAGCTATTGCTTTCATTGTGTTACTTATTTTATTAAAACTGCAACGCCAGCCTATAAAACTACACAATCAACGAGATTATCTAGTCGCGATTATGCTCGGCGCAATTGTTGGGCTGCATTGGGTTACTTATTTTGCCGGTATGCAAATGGCTGGCGTTGCTATCGGGATCATCGCATTTTTTACTTACCCGGTGATCACTGTATTTTTAGAGCCATTATTTAATCGCAAACAAATACAACTCAAAGATATTATCAGTGCATCAACAGTATTGCTGGGGATATACTTACTGTTGCCTGAAGCTAACCTTGGTAATCAAGTCACACTGGGTATTATTACTGGGATATTCTCAGGCGCGCTATTTGCACTACGCAACCTATTACAAAAACAATTTTTTTCACACTATAGCGGGCCACACACTATGCTGTATCAAACGCTGGTAGCTTGTTTGCTGCTCATTGCGTTTGTTGACGTGCCACCACAGCACGTTTCGCCGCAAAACATTTCACTCATTCTGCTAGCTGGGGTTGTATTTACGGCTATTCCTCATGCTTTATTTGCCTCAAGTTTAAGACATTTATCTGCTACCACAGCCGGATTAATTTCTTGTTTACAGCCATTGTATGGAACACTGTTAGCTTATATTCTGTTACACGAGACGCTAACGCTAACAACATTATTCGGTGGCTTGTTAGTCGTTAGTGCAGCCTGTTTTGAAACTTGGTCTATTACAAGGAAAAAAGCATGATTCAAGTCTTAGCGCATCGTGGAGCCAGTGGCAGTTACCCCGAAAATACGCTTGCAGCTATAGAGGCAGCGTTAGATATTGGTGTTGATGGTATAGAGTTAGATGTGCAAAGCTGCGCAGATGATTACGCGATTATTCATGATACTTGGCTTGATAGAACCACAAATGGCGTCGGCAGAGTGAATGAACAAAGCCAAGCTTACTTAGCAACGCTGGATGCGGGTAAAGGACAAAAAATTCCCACTTTGCAACAAGTGTTTACTACCATTGGTACGCGAACTGATATTAATTTAGAGCTTAAGCATACTTTTGGTTTGGATAAATTTGTTTCCTACATTGAAGCGCATATTCAACAGGGTATTATCAACCGTGAGCAGTTGCTCATTTCATCATTCGATCATCATCAACTGCTATGGTTGAAGCAAAAGTTGCCTTGGGTGAGAATTGGCGCACTGACCGCTTCTATTCCAATCCACTATGCGCAATTTGCCGGATCACTGCATGCTTACAGCATTCATATGGACAAGAATTTTATCAACCATGAGTATGTGTTGGATGCAAAGTCTAGAGGCCTTAAGGTATTTGCCTATACGGTCGATAAACAACAAGACATAGATATGATGATTGATTATGGTGTAGATGGTATTTTTACCAATTACCCATGCCAGACAAAAATGTATTTACAACGGATTGGTGCTTATGCCACTCCAAAAGAGTAACTAGTTGATCGCTTTAGCATTGTTATTCCATTTAGCTCATCTATACTGAGACAAATAAAGTGGCACAATGATGAGCCCAATATGAGTTTATATATGCGCATTTATAATTTTATCGAAGAAACCTTTTTCTTCACACTCACTCGTAAAATAGTTGGTAACCTAGGATTTTTACTGCTTTTTCAAATCATTAGCTTGATTTGGCTTTATTCTGAGCTGGTGAGCGCCGACGCCAGTCTGGCCGCATTCTGGCTGCTAGCTATTGTGATTATTGCAGCATTTGGTTTTACTGTGTTCTACATGCGCTTTTTAATTGTCCGCCCAGTACAAGCAATGAAAGAGTCATTAGAGCGAATTAACCGCCAAGATGGTAATTTAGATGCCAAATTGCCTCAGTTTACCTTTGACGAATTTAGAGATCTCAGCGAACAATACAATTCTTTTACCACTCATTTAAGCGAACTATTAGAAAAGACCTATCAAAGTGCCGCTGCTGCAACCCAAAGCAATCATGATGTCACAGCATCAATGCAAAGTACCGCAAGCTACGGTCAGCAGCAGTTAAGTCAGGGCGATACCATCATTGCAGCCTCTGATCAGGTTAGCCATAGCTTACAAAGCATTGTTCACAATACGGATCAAGTATATCAGGCCAATACAGAGAGCCTGCACTTCGTGAGAGGCTCATCACAAACCGTCACTAAATTGGTAGCTGAAGTAAAACAAATCACCACACTGCTTGGTAACTTTTCATCGACGGTGCTGGGGCTAAAAGAGAACAGCGAAAATATCCGCAGTATCCTAAAAATGGTTGAAGAGTTTTCGGATCAGACTAATTTACTTGCGCTCAACGCCGCGATTGAAGCTGCCCGAGCAGGAGAAGCAGGTCGAGGGTTTGCCGTGGTTGCCGATGAGGTAAGAGCACTCTCCGTCAAAGTAAATGACGCCACACGCCAAATTAGTGACTTTATCAATAAGATGAACGTACTTGTTGGCGAAACCAATCAAGAATCAGAGCAACTTATTTCACACTCGGTTTCTGCCGAAAAAGCCATTAGTGAGACATCCAATGGCTTTATCTCAATGAGTGATGATTTTGAGCGCAATCAAGCACAATTGGAAGAAATTGTCAGCGCAGTGCACCAACTGGAAGAGACACAAAAGCACACCCATCAAGCTGTGCAGCAAATTGTTGAATTGGGGCAGCACTCAAAATCGCAAATAGATAGTGCATTGGCTGAATGTCAAAGCGCCCAAAAACTTACAGAAACAACCCAAAAAGAGCTGAAACGGTTTGTTTCACATAAATAGCCTAAACTTAGGATCACTATTTGCTCTTACCCCAGATGTTTCGCGGTGCGTTAAGCCCGCGAAACATCAAAACTGATTACTTCACTTATGGTCGTTTTGTTTAGTGCCAGCATTACCAATCTATCTACTCCCACCGCAACGCCGGCACAATCAGGAATGCCTGCATCAAGAGCTGCGAGTAGACGCTCATCGACAGGAACAGCATCAAGCCCCATTTCTGCTCTTAGCTGATTATCTTGCATAAAACGGGCACGCTGCTCGGCTGCGTCGGTTAACTCATTAAAACCATTTGCCAGTTCCATATTTTGATAATACAGCTCGAAGCGCCCAGCAACTCGATTATCTTTCGGGTTGAGCTTGGCAAGCGCAGCTTGTGATGCAGGAAAATTATATACAAAACACGGAACTCGTTGGCCAATTTGCGGCTCAATCTCCATACAGAACAACAACTGTAGCAATGTATCTGGGTTATTTTCAATCGCGGCTATATCACCATAACCACGCTGCTCGGCATGCTTTTTTAAGTCGCTTAAAGAGATAGCTAGTGGGTCAAACCCAAGATAGGTAATAAACGCCTGCTGATAGCTGATTGACTCACTTGCAGGACAGTCTAGTAAATACTGCATCAATTCATCTAATTCAGACATTAGCTCAAATTCATCATAGCCCACCTGATAATACTCAAGCATAGTGAACTCTGGATTATGATGACGGCCAGACTCTTCATTACGAAATGCTTTGCCAAGCTGAAAAATAGAGCCACTTCCAGCTGCCAATAACCTTTTCATGGCATACTCTGGAGAAGTTTGTAAGTACAGTGGCAACCCTTGGCTATGATTTGGGCCAACAAAACGTGTATGGAAAGTATCTAAATGGGGATCGGTTACTGAGGCCTGCGAGAGGCTTGGGGTTTCTACCTCCATTACCTCTCGGGCTGCGAAAAACTGCCGTATTTTCGCTAAAATCGCGGCTCTATGTCTTAGCGTTTCTATGCTTGCGCTCGGCTGCCAATCATTTACCATTATTTCTACTCCAATAAAATCCCAGCTTAATGCTGGGATTTATCAATGCCTATTTGTCTTATATAGCGCTTTACTTAAAGGCCAAAAAGCCTTGTTGATAGCGCAGTTAGCGCATTTTATTACCATTAAGGCAACTCTTTGCAGCTTATCACTCTTTCAAACTAAGAAAGCATTAAGACAAATGGTGTAACAACTTAGGTTGATGTGATATTTATTTTACGCGGCTAACGTATTCGCCACTGCGCGTGTCAACTTTAATCACTTCACCAATTTGAACAAACAAAGGAACGCGTACAACAGCACCCGTGCTCAATGTGGCAGGCTTACCACCAGTACCTGCGGTGTCACCTTTCAGGCCAGGATCCGTCTCGGTGATCTCAAGCTCAACAAAATTTGGCGGCGTTACAGCAATTGGGTTGCCGTTCCAAAGCGTAATAGTACAAACGTCATTTTCAACGAGCCATTTTACGTTCTCGCCTACCGCTTTTTCATCCGCAGCGATTTGTTCAAACGTGTCGTTATTCATAAAGTGCCAGAACTCACCATCTGTATATAGGTAAGCAAGATCTGTGTCTATAACGTCTGCACCTTCAACTGAATCACCAGACTTAAATGTTTTTTCTAATACTTTACCTGAGATAAGCTTGCGGATCTTAACGCGGTTAAACGCTTGTCCTTTGCCAGGCTTGACCATTTCATTTTCTAAGATAGAACAAGGCTCGCCATCGATCATAATTTTTAGACCGCCCTTGAACTCGTTGGTGCTATAATTCGCCATCGTATCCTCTAATCTACGTATATTCGAGTAATTAACCTGCTAATGATACAAATAAATGAAGTAAATTTGCAGACTAACTGGCAAAAAGAATTAGCAAATGTTGTCACTGACCCACAGGAGCTACTTAACATCCTAGGGTTGCAAGACCATTTTAATGCACGAGACTTTGCAGCTAAGCGCTTGTTTCCTATGCGAGTACCACGCCCATTTATTGATAAAATGCGCCACGGAGATCGTTACGATCCTTTGCTATTACAAGTGCTGCCGGTACATCAGGAATATTTAACCGAAGCGGGATTTAGTAAAGATCCACTCGAAGAACAGGACGCTCCAGTGCCGGGGCTGCTACATAAGTATCGCTCTCGAGTATTACTCATGCTCAAAACCGGCTGTGCGGTCAACTGCCGTTACTGCTTTCGACGCCACTTTCCTTATCAAGATAATCAGGTCAATAAACGCACCTTAGCCCCAGTGTTTGATTACCTACGCACCCACCCTGAAATCAATGAGGTGATCTTAAGCGGCGGTGATCCGCTGATGGCCAAAGACGACATGATAGCTTGGGTGTTAGAACAATTAGAGACGATACCACAAATCAAACGTTTGCGTATTCATAGCCGCCTACCAGTGGTGATCCCAACGAGAATAACCGAGGCATTATGCCAACGTTTAGCACAGAGTCATTTAAAGGTGATTTTGGTTAACCATATCAACCACCCGAATGAAATTGACAAACACTTTAAAGCCGCAATGAAACAGCTAAAACAAGCAAATGTGACTTTACTGAACCAAGCTGTACTGCTCAAGGGAATTAACAACGATGCTGCAACTCAAGCCCAATTGAGTGAAGCCTTATTCGATGCGGATATACTGCCTTATTATTTGCATTTGCTTGATAAAGTAGAAGGGGCTAGCCACTTCGATGTTGAAGAAGCAGAAGCCAAAGCCCTTATGGCTGAGCTTTTAGAAACGTTGCCTGGATTTTTAGTGCCTAAATTAGTGCGAGAGATTGGCGGTCAGCCAAGTAAAACGCCGGTTGACCTAGATTTACTCGGTTAAGAGCGCAAAAAATCGGTGCTAATGACCCTAGCACCGATTGCTTTTGCACATAGCTATCGGACAACCGAAGACAACGTGCCATCAACTCATAGCAATTAAGCGTATGTGTTGATGTTGTTGCCTAACGTTGCAGTTACTGATTTAGCAGGTGTTTGTGCAGCAGCACTGTTACCCGCAGATTCAATTAATGCAAGCGCGGCTTGTCCATCTGCTTTCTGTTGCTTTTTTGCCAATGCAGCGCTGTATACTTCGCCACTTTGACTCGCTCCAGACATAGCAGGTAGGTTACTTCCGGAAATATTCATAAGTGATTACCTAACTTTTTGATGGATCAGATAAGGTATCGGCATACAAAGCTAAACCTTTAGGGTAAATTTTGAGATAAATTTCCAATCCCTTTTTACTACCTTTAAAAGAGTAGATTTACACCTGACATTTGTAAATGAAACCCTTAAAATAAGCGCTTTTAGTAGGGCGATTAGGACTGACCATGCAAGCCGTTATCGAAAAACTCAATGAAAACCTCAAGATCGTATACCGCCAAGCACTAGATGCGGATAAAAAGCTTGATGACTTGCAACAGCAAGGCCACGGTAAGTTTAAAGCACTATTTACAGAAGAAGCGGGATTTACGTTTGAAGCTAAGCGCTTTAAGCCATATGTTTTAGATGTTGCAGCCGATGTTGAAGGTCTATCTAAAACTGAAGAAATTGACGAGCAAAAACTGGCGTTGGTGGTTAAAAAGCTCCAATCTCTATTGCAGCTACTCGCGACGTTTAAATAACACTATACGTAAACACGCAGCCAAAACGCTGCGTGCAACCTTATCTAATAAGAGCGCCTAAAGTTCATTTATAAACTCACTTTTTTCATCAGGTCGTCTTCAAACCATTCTGTCAACAAACGCTTCTCATAATAAAAAGATTCATCTAAGCCGCGTTTGATTCTATCCATAAACGACATGTCTTTTAATTTTACTGCGTTTTCTTGTGCAATAGTTTTACCTGCTTGATCCGTTAGCTGGTAGCTAATTTCTAAACGCGGAAAATGGATCGGCTTTATCACACGAATATCTGATATTCCATAATGTACATCACCAGCTAGGTCTATTTCATCGAAGCTAACTGCTAGTTTATAACCTTCCGGCAACTGCTCAGCTAACTCCTCCATATGCTTGGTAAATTGCTTCTCCACACGCTCATAAAAGGACCCGCGTGTTTCATTACCTGGGCGCACATCACGGTACTCTTTAAAGTCTTTCCAAGTCACCGAAACTTCACCTGCATTTACAAATAATGGTGTCAGACACAGGGCAACTAATGTCATTGGTAATTTCATCTTTAGATCTCCTTCAAGCTCTATCACCACCTTACTCTTTATCAATACGAAGTAAAGCAGGATCACACCCTTTTACGCAGTGTGACAATTAGCTACATTTTCATCAATATAATAGTAAGACCGACGTTATTGGTAAATGTTCTCAGTTTTGTCGAGTAAAGTTATGCTAATTATCTTAATTAAGTAGTCTATTTTAAGACGAGAAAACCTTGTCGATAACCCTGCTACCGCGTCCTGATATCGCTAAGGTACTTGCATCCGTATAGGCAAGGCAAAAATTTTGCTGTTTAGTTGCTCTAAATAAGAAATTTTTAGCGTCAGATTTACTTCTTCAAATTGAGCAAGTATTAAGTTTGATTGGTATTAAATACATATCTTGTATTGCTCAAAAGCAAAAACCCAGCCGAAGCTGGGTTTTGAAGCGAGATGCTTAGGAGATGATGTTTATCACATCATGCCGCCCATACCACCCATGCCGCCCATGCCGCCCATATCTGGAGCAGCTGGCTCTTCTTTCGGGATTTCAGCAACCATAGCTTCTGTAGTGATCATAAGACCAGCTACTGATGCTGCGAACTGTAGTGCAGAACGCGTTACTTTAGTTGGGTCTAGGATACCCATTTCAATCATGTCGCTGTACTCGCCAGTTGCTGCGTTGTAACCGTAGTTACCTTCACCGCCTTTAACTGCATTAACAACAACTGATGCTTCGTCACCTGCGTTTGAAACGATTTGACGAAGTGGTGCTTCCATCGCACGAAGTGCCACTTTAATACCGTGGTTCTGGTCTTCGTTGTCACCAGTTAGCGACTCAATCTTGCTTGCTACACGAACTAGTGCAACACCACCACCAGGTACTACGCCTTCTTCAACCGCTGCGCGAGTTGCGTGTAGTGCATCTTCTACGCGGTCTTTCTTTTCTTTCATTTCAACTTCAGTTGCTGCGCCAACTTTGATTACTGCAACACCGCCAGCAAGTTTTGCCATGCGCTCTTGTAGCTTCTCTTTGTCGTAGTCAGAAGTTGCTTCCTCGATTTGTGCTTTGATCTGTGATACACGACCATCGATAGCTTCTTGCTCGCCGGCACCGTCGATGATAGTTGTATCATCTTTAGTGATAACCACGCGCTTAGCTGTACCTAAGTCTTCAACCGTAGCTTTCTCAAGCTCAAGACCAATCTCCTCAGAGATAACTGTACCACCAGTTAGAATAGCGATGTCTTGTAGCATCGCTTTACGGCGATCACCAAAACCAGGCGCTTTAACAGCAGCAACTTTCACGATACCACGCATGTTGTTTACAACCAGAGTAGCCAGCGCTTCACCTTCAAGGTCTTCTGCAATGATTAGTAGCGGCTTGCTTGTTTTAGCAACTGCTTCTAGTGTAGGCAGAAGTTCACGAATGTTTGAAACCTTCTTGTCTACTAGCAGGATATGTGGGTTATCTAGCTCAACTTGGCCTTTTTCAGCGTTGTTGATGAAATATGGTGATAGGTAACCACGGTCAAACTGCATACCTTCAACTACATCTAGTTCGTTCTGTAGTGACTGGCCTTCTTCTACAGTGATAACGCCAGACTCACGACCTACTTTTTCCATTGCTTCAGCAATGATGTCACCAATCTCTTTGTCAGAGTTAGCTGAAATAGTACCAACCTGTGCAATCGCTTTTGCGTCTGAACAAGGTACTGAAAGCGTTTTTAACTCTTCAACTGCAGCGATAACTGCTTTGTCGATACCACGCTTAAGGTCCATTGGGTTCATACCAGCAGCAACTGACTTAAGACCCTCATTCACGATAGCTTGAGCAAGAACAGTCGCAGTAGTTGTACCGTCACCCGCTGCGTCATTTGCTTTAGACGCAACTTCTTTAACCATCTGTGCGCCCATGTTTTCGAACTTGTCTTCAAGCTCAATCTCTTTTGCAACAGATACACCGTCTTTGGTGATAGTTGGTGCGCCGAATGATTTTTCTAAAACAACGTTACGGCCTTTTGGACCTAGTGTTACTTTTACTGCATCTGCTAGTACGTTTACGCCTTTAAGCATTTTTGTACGAGCGTCACCTGCAAAACGAACTTCTTTAGCTGCCATGTTATAAATTCCTCTTAAATTCTGTTGTCGATTAAACTAAAAAGTATTAATTATTCTACGATGCCTAAGATGTTATCTTCACGCATGATCAAGTACTCTTGACCTTCGATCTTTTCAGTCTTTTCGATGTAAGAGCCGAACAACACTGTGTCGCCCGCTTTTACTTGTAATGCTTTAGTTTCACCATTGTCCAACACGCGGCCGTTGCCTACTGCAACCACTTCACCACGTGAAGACTTTTCAGCCGCAGAACCGGTTAACACAATGCCGCCAGCTGACTTTGTTTCTTCTTCAAGACGCTTAACAATGACGCGATCATGTAAAGGACGAATGTTCATTTATATAGTTCTCCTAACAGTTTCTGAACAATGACAGAAATAATGCTTTTTTAAGGCGGTGTTACATCCACAGGTTGTGGTTAACACACGCAATTTTAATTGCTTTCATTTATGGGGATGGGCAAATTAAAACCCAAGAGAAAAAACTAAAAAATTTTAGTCTTTTCTTTCGTATTCACCTTCAATCGTTGTTGAAGAATTTCTACCCGATTGATTTTTAAATGGATCTCTAATTTCTTCCTGCTGTTCCGCACGTTCTTCGCGTGATTGATTAGCAAACGGTGACTGACCTGAGTGCATGCCTGTTTGCACTTTTACGGTGGCATGGGCCAGCAGTGACTGCGCCAGCTTTTTTCTAACTGCGGGTGTTAACAGTAAAAACCCTAGTACGTCGGTCATGATCCCAGGCGTCATTAACAAAACACCAGCGATGATCACACACAAGCCGGTAAACAAATCTTGAGCAGGCAACTGTCCTCGGGACATCTGCTGTTGAACATTAACGTAAGCTCCCAAGCCTTGCTGTTTGACAAGTCTCGCACCTAGAATGGCGGTTGCTATCACAAGGGCAATCGTCGCAAACCCGCCTATTACCTCGCTGACTTGGATCAGCAACGCAATTTCAATAATCGGAATGGCAATAAATAAAATAAATAAGAATCTAAACATACTTTCTCCAAATCTACGAAAGATAAATATGGGTGCCAAGGTCTTAATTCAAGCGATGCAAGTTAGACGCTTTAGAAAAGAGGCGCTATCCGCTAAGATGCCATTACCAACCCTAAAATGGAAATAGCTATGGGTATAAGATATAAACTCGTCTTATCTACATGCGGATCCGTTACCGAAGCACGTAAAATTGCAGCGCAACTTGTAGAGCAAAAACTCGCAGCGTGTGTGAACCTAATCCCAGAAGTAGAATCTATTTATGTTTGGGAAGGTCAGGTGGAGCACGCGCGCGAAACCAAGCTGTTAATTAAGACAAAATCCGAAAAACTAGAGCAAGTGATGGCTGCTATTCGTGATCTTCACAGCTATGATGTCCCTGAAATTCAAGTTGTGGATGTTACTAGTGGCAACCTAGCTTATTTTAAATGGATGGACGAGGTACTATTGTAATGCGACTCTTAGTAGTTCTTTTTTCGCTGTTAATATGGCTTCCAGCACAGGCAAATAATGCTGTGCTAGACAGCTTGTTAGCGCCAAAGCAACAAACCTTTTTACCTGTAAACGAAGCATTTAAGTTTGATTTTGACCAACAAGGAAAAACATTGTTTGTCGGTTGGGACATCGCTGATGGCTATTACTTGTATAAGAAAAATCTGCAAATCATCGCCAAACAAGCCGACATCAAAGTGCCAGAGTTAGAAAAAGGCGTGATGATTGAGGATGAGTTTTTTGGCCGCACTGAAGTCTTTTTCAATCATTTATCTGTTATTTCTAAACTCGATAATATTCAACCTGGAGCGGTTGTAAAAATCCGCTATCAAGGCTGTGCAGAAGCTGGGCTTTGTTACCCACCAGAAATCGTTGAAGTGCCGTTAAGCACGATTGCAGGAGAACAGCCAAAAGCCACATCAAACAAAGCTCCAGAGACAGACGCTGAGATTCAAAACACAAGCCGTCCTGTGGATGACGACAATTTGTCTTTTACTGAGCAATTAATGCAGCGCAGCTTGCTTGCAAATATTTTGACGTTCTTTGGTCTTGGTATTGGGCTTGCTTTTACTCCCTGTGTGTTCCCCATGTTCCCTATTTTGTCGAGCTTAATCGCAGGTCAACAGGGGCTTTCAACTAAAAAAGCGTTCAGTTTATCTTTTGTTTATGTACAAGGCATGGCCGTTACCTATGCCGCACTTGGCCTTGTTGTTGCTTACTTTGGTGGCCAAATTCAAGGCTACTTGCAGCATCCTGCGGTACTTATCAGCTTTAGTATCTTGTTCGTTGCACTCGCGCTATCAATGTTTGGGCTATACGAGATCCGCCTACCAAGCAGCATGATGGATAAACTCACCCAGCTCAGTAACAAACAAAAAGGCGGCAATTATTGGGGTGTGTTTGTAATGGGTGTCTTATCGGGCCTTATTGCATCCCCTTGTACCACCGCACCTTTGTCTGGTGCTCTCCTGTTTGTCGCGCAAAGTGGCGATTATGTTGTCGGTGCGCTAACACTCTATGCACTGAGTTTGGGCATGGGCTTACCGCTATTATTGCTAGGTACTTCTGGTGGTAAGTTACTACCAAAAGCTGGAGGCTGGATGGATCAGGTCAAGACGCTATTTGGTTTTGTGATGCTATTTGTACCACTCATCCTGCTAGAGCGCATCCTTGATGCTACCGTGATCATTGCTTTGGCTGGTGGCCTTGCCGTTGCAACAGCACTTTACTTACATTACTGGCAAAGCCAATTGCAAACGAGTAAAGGTAAAACCACTCTGTGGGGTTTTGCTATCACTTTATTTATCGTTGGCTTATTTGCCTTAAAAAGCAGTTTTTTTCCAGCACCTAAGCCAGTAGTTAATGCAGTAACCACTCAAACTGAAGCCGCATCGGCAGAAAAAAAGTTTAAATTACTGCCAGACCTAGCTGCGCTTGAAGTAGCCATTGCAGAGGCTAATGCTAAAGGTAAAGTGCCAATTGTGGATTTATATGCTGATTGGTGTGTGGCCTGTAAAGAGTTCGAGAAGTACACCTTCCCAACTCCCGAGGTACAAGCACAGTTTAAAGACTACGAGTTATTAAAACTCGACTTAACCAAAGCTAATGATAATACCCAAGAGATCATGGAAGCGTTTACGGTATTTGGCTTACCCACCATTTTAATTTTTGATAGCCAAGGCAACGAGATGCCAGCACATCGCGTCACCGGCTTTTTAGATGCAAAAGACTTTGCAGCTCACCTAGACAAGGCTAAGCAGGACGCAAAGTAGCCATTTTGGGAGCAAGCTATCTTGCTCCCTTACCCTTCTCATTAGACCAGTATTTTGCTGCTATTTACCGCGAACTCTCTATAATACTCGACGAAATAGAGAAATATTTGCTATTTGCTGAAATTAGGCATAAGTTAACAAGCCATACAGTACAATTTTTTGTCTAACGCTTTACTTAAAGGAAGTTCACGTAAAATGTCTGCAAAATTAAAGATTTTATTAGTAAACGGACCTAATTTAAATATGTTAGGTCGTCGTGAAACCAGCACCTATGGTACGCAGACACTCAATGAGATTGTCGATGCGCTCACTGACTATGCACAAAATCAGCAAGTAGAGTTGTCACACATTCAAAGTAACAGTGAAGCAGAGCTTATTGAGGCCATTCATGCACAGTATGGACAATGCGATGCGATTATTATCAATCCTGCCGCATTCACACATACTAGCATTGCGCTTAGAGATGCCTTACTCAGTGTAGACATCCCCTTTTATGAAGTGCACATCACAAATGTACACAAAAGAGAACCATTTCGCCGCAAGTCTTATTTTTCTGACGTGGCGGAAGGCGTGATATGTGGATTAGGCGCGTTGGGCTATCGCGCAGCACTCGATGCTGCACTGGCGCAACTGCGAAAACAAAATAACTCAAATTAACTAACAGGCGGGTCATTGTATGGATATTCGCAAGATCAAAAAACTTATCGAACTAGTAGAAGAATCAGGTATTGCAGAACTAGAAATTACAGAAGGTGAAGAATCAGTACGTATTAATCGCCACAGTAATGCACCAGTTTACGCTCAACCTCAACAGTACATGGCAGCACCAGCGGCACCGGCACCAGCCGCTCCTGTTGCAGCACCTGCTGCTGAAGCGGCAGCGCCAGAAAGTGCAGCGCCAGCTGGTCACCAAGTTAAGTCACCTATGGTTGGTACTTTCTATTCAGCTTCATCTCCAACAGCAGCAGCATACGTAGAAGTAGGTTCAAAAGTAAATGTTGGCGACACGCTTTGTATCGTTGAAGCAATGAAGATGATGAACCAAATCGAATCAGACAAAGCTGGTGTGGTTAAAGCAATCTTAATTGAAAACGGTGAGCCAGTAGAATTCGACCAACCGCTATTCATCATCGAATAATTACGCAGAAGGTCAACGTTATGTTAGATAAAGTAGTCATTGCAAACCGAGGTGAAATTGCCCTTCGTGTATTGCGTGCCTGCAAGGAGCTAGGTATTAAGACGGTTGCTGTACACTCAACAGCCGATCGTGACCTAAAACACGTTCTTCTTGCGGATGAAACCATTTGTATCGGCAAACCAGCAGCAAGTGAAAGCTACCTTGATATTCCGCGTATTATTGCAGCTGCAGAAGTAACTGACGCCGTTGCTATTCACCCAGGTTACGGTTTTCTTTCTGAAAATGCAGACTTTGCCGACCAAGTTGAGCAAAGCGGCTTTATTTTTATCGGTCCAAAAGGCGACACGATTCGCTTAATGGGTGATAAAGTTTCTGCTATTGAAGCCATGAGAAAAGCGGGTGTTCCTTGTGTTCCTGGTTCTGATGGCCCGTTAACCGAAGATAACGATCGCAATATGCAGATTGCCAAGCGCATTGGCTACCCTGTTATTATCAAAGCCGCAGGCGGCGGTGGTGGCCGTGGTATGCGTGTCGTGCGTAGCGAAAAAGAGCTGGTTGACTCAATTGCGTTGACGCAACAAGAAGCTAAGCAGTTCTTTGGCAATGGTATGGTTTACATGGAAAAATTCCTAGAAAACCCACGCCACATCGAAGTACAAGTACTGGCTGACGGTCAAGGTAATGCAATCCATTTAGGTGAGCGTGACTGTTCAATGCAGCGTCGTCACCAAAAAGTAGTGGAAGAAGCTCCTGCGCCAGGGATCACTGCAGAAATGCGTAAATACATTGGTGATCGCTGTACTCGTGCATGTATCGAAATCGGCTATCGCGGTGCTGGTACATTTGAATTCTTATACGAAAACGGTGAGTTCTACTTCATTGAAATGAACACCCGTATTCAGGTTGAGCACCCAGTAACAGAAATGGTCACTGGCGTAGACTTAATCAAGGAGCAACTTAAGATTGCTGCTGGCCAACCACTTTCTATTACACAAGATGACGTGGTGATCCGAGGTCATGCAATTGAGTGCCGTATTAACGCTGAAGACCCTGACAGTTTTATTCCTTCACCGGGTAAGATCACACGCTTCCATCCAGCAGGTGGCCTTGGGATCCGTTGGGACAGTCATATCTACGCAGATTACACGGTACCGCCACATTACGACTCAATGATCGGTAAGTTAATCACTTATGGTGAAAACCGTGATGTTGCAATTGCTCGCGCTAAAAACGCACTGAATGAGCTAGTGATTGACGGGATTAAAACCAATACCCCGCTGCACAAGAAGATTCTATCAGACGAGAACTTCCAAAACGGTGGTACGAATATCCACTACCTAGAGAAAAAACTAGGCATGCACCAATAACCTAATTCGTTCTCCTAAAAGAGGCCGACACTACGTCGGCTTCTTTTATCTGCGTTACAGTAATACCCCATTCACACCTTACTCCCTACAAAAATCAGTGAAATTTCTTCGAAAGACGGTAGCGGCTGCATAACCACTCAAAAATATAAATTTAAGAATACTAATAGGAACAAGCTTGTTCGTTCCTATCGACATAACATTTGAAAAAGCTAAACTAAGCCAATCATTTTTACGGCCACCGCTCCTCGGCGAGCGAGAAAAGCACGACCTTTCTGACGCTAAAATTCATTCTATCTCTACTGCAAAAGCTACTTCACACTCCACTTTGCTTCATAATTAAGCAATCAGTACATTCATCTCGATTTTTTCTCGTTTTAATAGTGACAAGCCTGTTAAAAATTTTTATACTGCCTGCGCTTTCAGTGATTTACCTTTAAACCACAAAGCAAAATAGCCCTATAGCTCAGTTGGGTAAACTTTCAAAGAAAGTTTACGTCGAGGAAGCAAAGGGATATTAGCGCAGCGAACCTGAGCGTTGAATCCGAGACCGGAACCAAGCTTCATGGACGAATGTTACGCGCAAAAACACAAAATGGCCCTATAGCTCAGTTGGGCGAATCAAGACCAAAGCACCGCTTCGCAGCTTGATGAGGTGGAGGCAGGACGCCGACAGGATATTGCTTCATGGATGAATTTAATGAGCACTTAAAACACAAAATGGCCCTATAGCTCAGTTGGTTAGAGCACCCGACTCATAATCGGTAGGTCCCTGGTTCGAGTCCAGGTGGGGCCACCATTTCACCCCCTAAGTTTACTATCAATAGCACTTTCTGTTTTTATACTTGGTAACGCCTTAGCGTTATGTACCATATTCAATTCAGTTGTTATGTAATATATTAAAATGTAGACTATGCGTCACGCTTTTATGTTCCTTTGAGTATTCTAATGGCCGCTCGATTTGATGTTATAAATCAAACTTTTTCAGATGAAAATCAAAAGATTATTCACGGTGATGTCCTGCTGGGTTTAAAAGCTATTCCTGACGAATCAGTGAACTTAATTTTCGCAGATCCACCGTATAACATAGGCAAAGATTTCGATGGTTTAAAGGAAAAGTGGACTGAAGAAGATTTTCTTGCATGGTGTTACGAATGGATTGATGATTGCTTTAGAGTACTCAAGCCAAATGGAACATTCTATTTAATGAATAGTACCGAAAATATGCCCTTTTTGGATATTTACTGTCGGAAACTATTCACTATAAAAAGCAGAGTGATTTGGAGCTATGATAGCTCTGGTGTTCAAGCAAAGACATACTTTGGATCTATGTATGAGCCGATATTAATGCTTACTAAACACCCTAAAAACTATACTTTCAATCATGAAGATATATTAGTTGAGGCGAAAACAGGCGCTAAAAGGCAGCTAATAGATTATCGAAAAAACCCTCCTCAGCCTTACAATACAAAAAAAGTTCCTGGTAATGTTTGGGAGTTCCCGAGAGTTAGGTTCAAGATGGATGAGTATGAAAATCATCCAACCCAAAAACCAGAATCACTGCTTGAGCGTATTGTAAAAGCATCTTCAAACGAAGGGGATTACGTCCTTGATCCGTTTTCAGGAAGCTTTACCACGGGCGCTGTTGCAAAGCGCTTCAATCGTAAATTTATTGGTATCGAGATCAATGAAGAATACGTGAAAATGGGAATTAGAAGACTCGAGCTTCCATCCCATTATTCTGAGCAAGAACTAGCAAAAGAGAAAAAAAGAAAGACCAATAATTTATCCAAAAAAAATAGGCAGAAAGAAGCTGACACAAGTGCCTCGCCACAGCAAAACCCTTTAATCAGATAAACTAAACTCGAGCTTATAGCAGTTGATAATAATTTGTTTCAGCTGCTCAATTGAATTGTTATCTGTAGAAAGTTCTTGGAGGTAATCACTTAGCTCATTTAAGGTATATATATCCTCAAATAAAGACATATAAAGCTCCACTTTTAGCTCATCCATTTCCCGGCTGGCCTTAAGCCTAATTTGGCTCTGTACTTCATCTACACTTAAGCTTGTCTTCACCACAAAACTCAGAGGAAACCGGTTCACCTTATCAAAATCTAAAAAGTACTTTTTGAAATCGATACCTTCTGTAACTTGAAAAAACTTTCCTATTGGCTTGAGTACAAAGTCGATACCTCCATCATTAGCGTTAGTTCTTCCGGTTTTATAAAGCATTAATGGGCTAGTCTCAATTTCACCGGAGCTTGTGGAGAATGAAGCTTTAATTTTCTTGAAAGACAAATGTAAGATAGCGAAAGAAACAATTTCAAAAACTCTTGCATCTGAGGTGGCATTGAAAGCCTTAACTATTGTTTTTAGTATATCTTGCTGAGTATTAGCGGATGAAATTTCAGTTAAAAATGCAATCTCGATTTTCGCGATAATTGACGCATATGTAGCAACCACATCTACCGCAAATTTAGCCACGGCTTCAGGTTTATCTCCAGCTTCACCCAAAATAGCTTCCGATACTTTCCGGTTAGAGCCATCTATGTCCATGATTTCTAAATCTGTTCGGTATTTTTTCTTAAATTCGCCATTTAATCTGTTATCCAGATGGTGATTTTGAAGTTTACTTCCATAGGGCTTCTGTCTAATCCTACGCAGCAGAGATGTGGAAGATGAGCCATTCTTTTGTCCAGCCACATAGTCCTCACAAATCACGGATATCGTATAAACCGCGGCCCAATTTCTTCTAGATTTGCTATTCCCTTTTACAGCTCGAGTCTTAAACTCAAGAAACTTTTTTAATAATCCAGTTTTACTGACACCGTGCTTTTCTGCTAATTCATCCACAAAGTGACTATATGGGCTTGTCATTATTATCCTTACTCTTAAAATTCATGAGCTCTGACGCTGAAGACTGCAAAGAATCAGCAAGCTTTAAAATGTTTAACAGACTGATATTTCTTTTGCCCCGCTCTATTCCGCTAATATATGTTCTATCAAGCTCACACAGAGAAGCTAGCTCCTCTTGACTAAGGCCTAGCTTTAGCCTCAAGCTTTTAATATGTAGTCCAAATAGCTGGAGAATTTTTTCTTCGTTCATGATAACCCTCTAATGCTAAAGGGATAATTTATCAATGTAGACAATGTGTCTACGGACTATAAGTCACATTACGTGTGGATTTTGTAATGAAGATGATGGGTGAGGCTAAATACAGTGGTTTTTATAAAGTACTGGTGACAGAATTAATTTGTAAAAACTCAGGTGGTACAACTCGCCTCGTCGAAACTTGGCATATTAACCAAAACTCACAATCCCGTGAACTTTCTTCCGAGCTATTTTAAACACAAGAATAGTGCAGCCTAGCTGCACTTACTTTACTGAAGCTTAGCTGACACAAATCCCATATCTAGGCAAAATATCATCAATTACACAGAGACGATGCTTTTTAGCCGCATCATGAAAATACTTCCAATTAGAAGTTAAAAATTCACGGCGAAATGGATAGCTATCGTCATCACCTTTAGCACGTGTCGTGCCTAGCGCTTGATGCTTCCACGACCCTTCGCCTTTGGCAATATAAGTAAGTGTGTATGCACCTAGGCCAAATCTATCGGTTTTGATTGCATCAAGCCACAATTGGTGGCGCACTTCACCATCATCCATATTAAATTCAATAAAGCACTGTGCTATTTCTTGCTTTACTGACTCACCCAAGCCTGTTATCTCTTTTCCCCGATAAGCTTGATAGACTTTGCACAGCTCATCAGCAGCAACCAGAAAATCGCTTGGGTTATCTCTTACTACTTTCTCATCCAAACCGTTGATATAGCTCCACACTTGATGCGGCTGATCTGGGTGAGACAGTGCCTGCCCATGTCCAAGGCTTGGAATATCATCTTGAAAAATATCTGAAAAATATTCACTGATATGCTCGCTCCATGTTTCTTCCGCTTCGCCATTTAAGTCTTTTATTTCATTAACTTTATTGACTTTATGTTGTATTCCAGCAAACCCTTGATGGCCCCATGTATCGATGAATACATGAGAGGTAATACCTAGGCGATGTAATCCATATGGCCTTGCCTTATCTGCGATACATTCAGTAATCATGTCTTTTGCTACATATGAATGCGGTTTACAGACCAGTTTTTGAATAAAACTGCCGGAGGGGTTTTGTCCAGCGGGCAACCCTCCATTGCCTGGTAAAAAATGAAAAGGCACCCACACTTTCATATTCTTCAGGCTGTCGAGGTTTTTATAATCAAGCATTTTATGTGCGGTAGCGATACGCTCATAGGCCGCCCCGTTATCAAACTCGATATGACCGTAATTTGTTGCATCGTCTACATATTGCGACGCGTGAGCAATAATTTCAGCTTCTTGTTCAATGAATCCCGCAGCACGGGCAACAACCCATGTCATACCATGGTGTAAATCAATTTGCATTTTTTATTATCCTTGCCTTTTCTCACGCAACACAGTGTAGTGCGTGAGAATCAAAATGTAACTAACTTAGGGCTAGGATAGGCTATGAGCGACCGTATTGCAGTGAGGCTCACTTTGGTCTCTTTTACCAATTTGACTTAATGCTTGCTCAATTTGAAGGAGTAAATCTGACGCTAATAGCGTTAAAAATTTCTTATTTAGAACAACTAAATAGCAAATTTTTAGCCTTACCTACGCGGATGTAGGTACCTTGGCGACAACAGGACGCGGTAGCGGGGTTATCGACAAGGTTTTCTCGTCTCAAAATAGACCACTTAATTAAGAAAATTGGTATTATTTTGGTTTAGTAATGGCATTGGGGGTTTGTGGTTCTTGGTTTTGCGGATCCCCTGCCACTGGCTGCACCGAAGCTGGTAAAGCACTTCCCCCATTTTCAGTGTTTAAAATCAGTGGTAACCCATCTTTTCCACTACCAATAACCACCACTTTTGCATTGTTCGATTTGGCTAATTCAATGGTTGCTTCTATGCCGCGCCATCTTAGGTAAGTTTCAGAGATCCCCCCACTCACCTTTTCTTGAAAATCAGCTATCCCCATGGCTTCAACTTTCTTTCGCTCTGCTTCTTTTTCAGCAACATCCAAGCGCATTTCGTACTCTTGATACAAGTGCATTTGGTTTACTTTCGCTATAATTGCATTATGCACCCCTTCTGGAATATCTACATGGCGAATTAGCATGTCGTCTAGATTTACCAAATTATGCCCCTGCATCTCGCTCTTTTCTTGCTTTAGTATGGTTTTTTCTTGCAACTGAACCTCTCTCAGGACAGTGCTTAACAGCTTATCTTGAATCTTTAAGCGTTGATTTGCGTATACTTCCTCGGCGGTATAGTCAGAAACAATCATGCGCACCGCAGATGCAACTTCTGGGATCACAATTTCATCTAGATAGTCTTCCCCAACTAACTTGTGTAAATAAGGAATATGCTCCACGACGGGGCGGTAACGCACCGTTATTTCCATTTTTATCCTCAGTCCCTCAGAGGTAATAGCATGGATCTCTGTGGTGGTCGTTTGGAAGCGGCTGGAATAAATCGTCAACGTATCCCATGGGTATACTAAAACTGTCCCTTCATAAAACGGGTGCTCAACATACGTGCCGCCAAAGCGCTTCCATATCACTCCCACCTGCCCTGAATCTATTTTTATAAAGACAACTTTGACCAAAACAACGGCGATAAAAAGCAAAATTAGTAACGTCACACCAGCACGAAAGCGCCAAGACAATATGCGTTTATGCCATTTGGGTTTATGGCGCTTTAACGCCCGCATAAACAAGTTTGAAAGAATAAGTGCCAGTACGACACCACCAACAGCATATAAACCAAAATCTTCAGGGATAGTAACATTCATGATAGCACTCCATTACTTTCACTATCTTGATGGGTAAATAGTTGTCCTTCTTCCATTTTTAAGTGTGTATCAGCTAAGTGGAAGTAAGCATCATCGTGAGTGATGGCGATAATCGTGTTACCACGAGCCTTTAAGCGTGGTAACACTTGTTCGTAGAATTTGCGTCTAAAGATAGGGTCTTGATCTGCCGCCCACTCATCAAAAATGTAAATAGGCCTATTTTCTAAAATAGTGCTCAGTAGCGCCAATCGCTTTCGCTGCCCTGATGACAAGTCAATGGTACTAAACGCCCCTTCTTGAATACTGACTTTGGCACGCATCTCCAGAAAGTCTAACCACTCGTCTATTTCTTGAGCACTCAAATCACGAATACCATAGAGCTGCTGGAACAAATGAAAATCGGCAAAGACAGCGGTGAATAAACTTCGATATGCGAGCCGATTATCATCAGTCACAGCTTGACCATTTAATAAAATTTGTCCGCCTTGAAGCGCATATAAACCTGTCAGCATACGAATAAATGTGGTTTTGCCACTACCATTTCCACCGGTAATAAAAGTGGTTTTCCCTTGCTCGAATGTAATATCAACAGGCCCTACGGAAAAAGGGCGGTCACTGGATTTCTTCTGGTGCTGATAAAACGCGCCTTGCATAGTAATGGCTTTAAATGATGTGAGGTTTTCGGTAGATTTCAGCCTCTCGGTATGCTGTTGGTCTGCTATCGTTTTCAGATCACGCTCTAGTGCCAAGACATTTTGTGCCGCCTCGGTTGCGGTTGTGAATACTGGGATCCCACCAACAATGCTGGTAATTGGACCGATTAAAAATAACGATGCAGTAGTGACTTTGATCACGACATCTGTATAGACATCGGATAGCATAGGAACAATAAAAACCATTGCACCGGTTGCGGTAAAAAACGTTATTTGTGACAAAATAAAGTCTGTTGCAAACAGAGTTTGTGTTTTTGTCTTCGCTCGCCTAGCACGATTAGAATCGCGACGATATTCCCGCTCTAAGTCTTCTGCTCTTGGCTCACTCAGCTTTACTTCTTTAAAGCCATCAAGCAAATCAGATAAGCGATGAATAAGCTGGTTTTCACTGTCAAAGGAGATCCGCATGTTGCGCTGAATCTCATTCGCTCTTAAGCGGTGTATACTGGCACCCACCATGATAAGTGTTGAGATAACCATAAAGGCTACAAATGAATGCCAAGCGATATAAAGCGATGTGAAGAATACTAAACTAATAGACTGACCGATGATCACAAAAAGCTGCGCCGATTGAGATATGGTTTGGAGTTCTTTACTTATCGTATTGAAAATCCGTTCCTTACCAACTTTTTCCAGTGTTGATAACTCAGTGTGGCGAATGCTTTCAAATAAATCGACCCTCAGTTTATCTATGGCACGCTCAACCATTTGTGCAGCCTTGGTCATTAAGCGTTGCTGAGTCAAACCATAAATCGCAATAGTGAGTGAAAACAACACAAGATAATAGAGTATGTGGTTTTCTTTATTTATGTCAGAAATATTGGCTGCTACGTTGTTGATAAGTGCAAGCACCAGCGCATTAGCCAAACCAGAAATACACCCAAGTGCAAAAAAGGTCCGTTTTTTTATCTGAATATGTCGGCGAATTAATTCGTACAATACCATTATTATTATCTTTTATTGTTATTGGGCTACTGCCCGCGCATGCAATTAAGCATAGTCCCTAAAAATAAAAACCACAGGTCAAAAACAAAAGAATATCGCTTTAAAACATCTGGTTATATTGATATCTAGTTAAAGCCGTGACAACAGAAATGGCTATTCTTCATCTTGCTCGGCCAATGGTTTGCGCCTTTGCCCAACGAGTAAAATAATCAACCCTATAACAGGCGTGAACATCAATGAGATGAGAAAGAATCCTACCGGCCCCGCAAAGGTGTGACGCCCCCAATACCCAGTTAAAACACATAACACTAAATACAGCGCAATTAACATAAGTTGCTCCAAGTTGTGATTGACGACAAACGGAAAATAAACCAGCAGTTGCCTGCCGGTTTATTTCAGCCAGTATCGTTATACTGTGGCTTTATCCGCTGTAGCGGTTGCGTCCGCATTTCCCTTATTTGCACGATACTTAGCTGCAATATCTGCGATATCCCCTTTCATACTTGCTAAATTCAGGTTTATCAGCGTACCGCCATTTTCAAAGTGTCGAACAAACGTAGAGCCCACTGCATGTGTTGATGCCGCAGACACTATAGGCATAAATGCGATTGCGCTTAACGTACCAAGCACAGGAACCGCCTTCAAAAAGCTGCTTAGTCCCGCGCCCCCTAAGGTTTGTGGAAAAGAGCCGCCGATCAATGCGCTTACTGTGCCACGCAACTTATTGTCTCCATATGATTGACCATAGACTTTCGCGACTTCGCCTATCATCTTCATTTGGATCCCCGTCAACGCCACTAAATCAACCGCAGGCAAGGGAATAAACCCAGAGCCAAACGACCATTTGGTGTATTTGTCGACAATCAGCTGAGCAACGGCTGCTCTATCTTCATCAGCAACAAGTTGTGATTCCTGTTGTTCTGGCGCTTCGCTTACCTTGTCGTCCTTCGCTGTTTTTGTCACTGCCATAATTCATCCTCTATGATTTACTTAAACAGTTGTCGAACCCATCAAGTGCCAACACGGCACTTGCCCTAGCACCCATAATTTCACAAGCTATGCTCATTCAAAGATGGGCTTTACTACCTTCATTAATCATGAAGAAGTAAACCTAAGAACAACCAAGGATTTGCACAGTGTCACAAATACAGCTGAGCGAAACGTTGCCACCTACCACAGGTGTTCTATTAATTTGTTTAACCGAGCATCAGAGCTCGATGTTTTCTCTCACCGCGTTATGCCTGATTTAAATCTTGCTGACATTCCTCAGTGCGGTGTTTATCACTATAGAAGATAATGTTACGGATCTCATCGGCGATACAATCTGACTCAATCCCTTCTTTTACATAGTTGCTAAACACCATGATGCTTTGATCTCGTTCCAGTAAACGAGTAAAACTAGTCACCCATGAATAGGGGTAACTGCCTGAATACTGTAAAAACTTTTCATACATTCTAAGGTTAGCGTCTGCTGGGTTTTCGGGGCAATTTGCTACTTTGCCATACTGGTTAGGGTCGACATAGGTTACAAACCAACCATAACCATAATATTCACACTCTGTGCTACTGCCGGTATTGGAATAGGGTGCAAAGGCTGCCAGTTTTTGGGCATCACTTAAGATCTGCGTACCATATAACCCTTGATCCCACTTGTGCATATCCTCTACGGTCGAATATAAATCTCCGGCAGAGTAAAGCACTAGCGGATTACTGTAAGGGTTAACCAAAATATCTTCATAGGGGGCGGGCCCGCCTGTAGCTGGAGGGCGGCCATTCGCTAGAGGTAAATACTGGTTTTGGTTGTAGATATAACCTGTGGTCATATTCGAATACACACCTATCGCGCTATATGAGCCACTGTCAGTCATGTTAAGCGGGTTTAGAATTTGCTCTTGAACGATATTAGCAAACCAATACTCACGACCAATGTTGCCCTGTTTACCTGCAGCTAACTGCTCGATAATGTTACCAATAAGATAGTAGTTACAGTTGCTGTATTCATACTTACTGCCGGGCGTGAACGAGGGGGTGCCACTTTGCCCAGCTTCAGCACCACAAGTACAAAAGCGATTACTAAAATCTTCTGGTCCGTTAAGGTCTAGATTTGAGTCATATAAATAGGGTCGCCAACCATAGTTGTCGTACACCGCTTCGTTGTCACTGTAGTTATTGATCCCAGATGACATGGTAAGTAGGTGATGCAATGACACATCTGCGCATTGATTATCTGGATACCAAGGCAAGTGGTCGCCAATGGTTTCCTGCCGTAAGTCCTTACCATCTAACATATTCATTAGAATAGCGGCCGAAAACGCTTTGGTATTGGAGCCAATGCGATACTTCGACTTCACACTGTTCGCGACATCATACTGCATATTTTGTGGCCCGCAGTGATGCTGGTAAATTACTTTATCAACTGACGTAATATAAATAGTGCCAAAGAAAAGGTTCGCATCGCAGTACTCTTTCACCACCGCTGCTATCATTTCTAATTGATTAGGCATGATGGTGTGATTATCCGCGATACTTTTTTTCTGCAAACAAGATGCAAGCGCTAGGGTAATGCAAAATAGCATCATCAGTCTTAGTCGCAGTTGTATTAGCCATTTCATTGTTCAAATTCCTTACATTGCCAACCACGTAACCACTAACAAGTGTTATTGCCCAGCTTCCACTGGAAAAGATTAATATTAACCAGTTAAGCCGAGGCTATTTTCGCCATGCCAACTAGCACTTTTCGAGTACCTGTATAGGCCTCTCTGCCATGGGTAAACAGCATATTGTCCAATAGCAAAATATCGTTTTTTTGCCATGGGTAGGCAAAAGTCAGGTCGCGATAAACTTGGTTAATCATGGCAATGTCTTGGTCGCTAATCTCACTGCCATCACCAAAAAAAGCATTGCGTGGCAAAAATTCGCTGCCGATACTGTCACGCATGTGCGCACTGAGTTGATTGTCTAGGCTTGAGCAATGAAACAAGTGAGCTTGATTGAACCATACCTTTTCACCACTTTTTGGATGGCGCATAACGGCTGGACGCCATTGCTTGGTTTGTAGCCTTTTATCATCAAGCCAAGTAAATTCGATTTCATTTTGTTGGCAATAGTGCTCAACCTCTGTCTTACTCTCGGTCTGGAAAACTTCTTGCCATGGTAGGTCAATATCACCGTAGTTACGCACATATTGCACGCCTAGGCGCTCAAACTTATCTCTTAGCTCAGCTGGAATATGGCGGTAGACTTCACGACTATCAGCAAGGGGGGTGCATCCTCCCGTGGTTGCTGGGATAACACAAAAGAACCCCATTCGCATCGGCCACACATTGGAATAGGCATTCTCGTTATGTTGAAGGATCACTTGATCTGCATGGTACTCAGTCGTGGTATAAATATTGTTGTTCAACGCGGTACGAGGAGAAGAACGATAAATATACTGGCTTAAACGCTCACCAAATAAGGTCTCAAGTATGGTGCTAAACTGATTTGTGCTCACAATATTTAAGCCACGCAGTAGTGCAAAACCATCTCGCTCAACCCAACTATTTACCTCTTGAACGTGACTTTTCACCCATGCCATGCCGCTTTGTTTAACCTCAGATAAGTCATGTACCCGAGGGTCTGCTGCAATCGTTGTCGGATCCAATTCCAAAGAAAGTGCGTGATCCATTGTTTTCCCATCCTTAAAAGTAAGTACTTTTGCTAGTGCAACATATAGTTGCGCTCAATTATGTTAACCAACTGCCCCACTTGCTCGGCTTGCAAGCAGGACAAATGATCTCCTTTGACTTCATAACAAGAGAGAGAGTGACTAAATGGTTGCCACCCCATGTCTTTATTCACAGGACGGCCTTCAAATTCTTGCGTTTGCTGCGTTTTCACAACACAGATTGGGATGTCGCTAAGCATAGACCGCATCTCAATATTTGCTCGCAGTTGGGCACTAAAAACTTGTTGAGAGTGACGTAGATGCGCATCACTAAAATTAAATCCAGCTTGTTTTATCCAGCGATTGAGAGAAGCAATGCGTGCTGTTGCATCACCTTGTTGATAAGCACTGATTTCAGCATCAGAGACACTAAGGCGGAAAAATGCCACCAGATTATCCAGCATCATTTGTGCAATTTGCGTTTCATCCAAGTTAAGCGCTGGGTTACTCGGTACAGGCGTATCAATCACAGTTACCGAGCAGCCAATTCGACCTTGTTGCTCAAGTAAAGTGGCAAGTTGATAGGCAATAAAGCTGCCAAAAGAATGTCCGACCAAATGCACTTGTTCACCAAGTTCTGCGCCAGCTAATACACTAAAATAATACTCGGCGGTGCATTCTATGGAGGTTAGCGTCTCAGGCTCCTCGGCAAGCGCCTCTGGTTGCAAGCCATAAACGGGGATACGGCTATCAAGCCCATTCACTAACGCATGAAATGCCATTAGCCAACCTCCCGCTCCCGCAATCAGCACCACAGGTGTAAAACCGAGCTCGCCCTCTTGCAAACACACTAAGGTTTCAAGCGATTGAGGTTTGCCATCGCATTCGCCAAGACCCTCTCTTAATACTTGTATATGCTGACTGAGGCCACGCACGGTTGGATGTTCAAACAGTGCCGACAGCGGCAAATTGAGTTGTAGGTGCTGATTAATATCACCCACTACACGCAGCGCTAATAGCGAATGGCCACCTAAATTAAAGAAGTTATCGTCAAGGCACACTCCATCCACCTGCAAGCGATGAGCAAACTGCTGCGCTAATTGCGTTTGTAGTGGGGTGAGCCTTTCCTGCTTAGCCTCTTGGTGCTGGGATTGCGATAGAGTGTATGAACCGGCCAGCGCAGTGAGCTGTTTGCGATCGACTTTGCCGTTGGTTGTCAACGGCAGATGGCTAACTGATTGGAACAACTCAGGGATCATGTAAGCAGGTAAAGCCGCTCCAAGTTGCCCCCGTAGTGAAGCCGCGCTAACTTCAGTCTGCTGTGCAGGCTGTACAAATGCCACCAGTTGCGCGTTGTTACTGCCATCTTCGCGCACCACCACAGCGCAATTAGCAACCCCGTCTAGCAGCTGAAGTTGTCGCTCAATTTCTCCCAGCTCAATACGGTAGCCGCGCACTTTGACTTGGTCATCACCACGGCCTAAATACAACAATTCATTTGAGGCTAAACAGCAAGCGCGATCGCCAGTTTTATAAAGTCGCTGGCCGCTATTTGGCTCAATAATAAAGGCTTGCTGCGTCTTTTCCTCGTCGTTGAGATAGCCTCTGGCAAGGCCAATACCCGCAATGTATAAGTCCCCTTCCACACCGGTGGCCACCGCTCGAAGCTGTTCATCGAGTAAATATAAAGACAAACCCGCGATAGGCTGACCGATTGGCACGCGTGCACCGCTGAAGTGCGTGACATCATTAAGCGTTGCCGAAATGGTTGCTTCGGTTGGGCCATAGGCATTAATTATTCGAATACGGTCGCCGTAGCGCTGCTGCCAATCGGTGAGCGCGGCAATCTGCATTTGCTCGCCACCTATGGTGATGATCCGCAGCGAATCTGGCAGGGTGACTGAAGTTGCTGCAAGTTGATGCCAATACGCCGTTGGCAAACTCATCAGTGTTAACTCAGCATCTTGGCTTAATTGCGCCAGTTTATTGGGATCTAACATGTCGTCCGTCGGTGCCATCACCAAGGTTGCACCACGAAGTAAAGTACAAAAGACTTCTTCGGCAAACACATCAAAGCTCATGCTAGCAAATTGCAGGTAATTGTCGCTTGGCGTAATCGCATATTGTGTAGCTAAAGTCTGCACATAATTAACGACACTGGCATGCTCCACCATCACCCCTTTTGGCATGCCCGTGGTGCCCGAGGTATAAATTACGTAACAGAGGTCGTCAATCTGGCATGGCGCAGTAAAGCAATGACTGGACTGCTCGGCCAAAGCGCCCTGAATACTATCTAAATCGACTTGAGGCACCACCAGATCCGAGCTACCCTGCCAATATTCTGTTTTAGTAATCAGCATGGCTGCATTGGCATTTTGCAACAGCAAACGGCGTCGAGACTCAGGTAGTGTTGGTGCAATTGGTAGATAAGCCGCGCCCAATTTGAGCACCGCAAGCATAGCCACAATAAGCTGATAATTCGCCTCTAAACACAGGCCAATAATAACGGGGGCTGTACTTAGCTCTAATCGTGATGCAAGGTAATGGGCGAGCTGATTGGCGTCTTTATCCAGCTGTGAATAGTGATAACAACGCGCCTCCTCAGAGACGCTACTATATTCGCGAATAGCAATATGCTCAGGAAATTCAGCAGCAACTTGAGCAAATAATTGCTGAATAGGTAAACTTGGCGTTTGATATGGTGCCGCTTGCGTCAGTGCAAAAGTGGGCAGTGGCAATGCCTTGCTATTCTGCATATGTTGAGGCTGCCAAGACAATTCTCCGAGTGTTTGCTCAGGCTGTTGTGTCGCCGCTAACATCAGCTGCTGCATCGCCGCAAGGCTTTGCTTGATAAACACCTCATCAAAGCACTGCTGCTGATAGCTCAGCGTGAACGATAAACCCGCCCCTACGCCGACCACGAAAGTCAATGGATAGTGCGTTTCGTCAACTTCACTTAAGGTTGTTGCGATAAATGGCAGCGCAGCGCTATTTTGTAACGGATCTTGCGGATAATTTTCAAAAACATACAAGCAATCAAATAATGGACTGTCGTTGTCAATACCCGACCACTGATGAACTTGTGTCAGTGGTGTATGCGGGTGCTTCGCCAATGCAGTAAGCTGCGACTTCACCGCTTGTAAGTAATCTTTCACACGCGCATTTTGATCTATCGCGACATGAACCGCTTGCGTATTGATATACAAGCCAACGCGCTGCGCCATTCTACTAAGCGCTGTAGGTCTGCCCGCTATGGTTTGACCAAATAAGGCATACGGTTCGTTGCAGCAACTTGCCATCCAATACGCCCAGAGCCCTTGGATAAACTGATTGACGGTAAGCCCTTGCTCGCCTGTAAAGCGAGTCACGGCATCTTGCAGCGGTTGCGGTAAAGTCACACTGAGTTCTTTAACACCAGCCGCTTTATTTTCAGTGTGAAGTACCTTTTCGCTGAGTAATGTGGGCGCGCTAACACCACCCAAATACTCCCGCCAAAACGCCTCATCACACTCAACATGTGTATGCAAATATTCGATATGATCGCGGAAATTATCTACTACAATGGGGCGTAACTCACCTTGGCAACGAGCTTGATAAAATGCCACTAATTCAGCAAATAATATCGGTAATGACCAGCCATCCATAATAAGATGATGATACGTCCACACCACTCCAACATTGCCATCATCAAAAGCGATTAAGCTTAACCGCATACAAGGCGCTTGCGAGAGCTTAAGCGGCTCGGCAAGCTCCACTTCGGCCTGTGATTTCACCACATGCGATTGCGCATCTGCAATAGCGACACTCTGCACCAGATTCAGCGGTAGTTCGGCATGTTTATAAATCACCTGCAGCGGCTCACCAGCAACGCTCACAAAGGCCGAGCGTAATATGCTGTGCTGTTTAATCAACTGCTGCCAAGCGTAACTCAACGCCTCAATATCCACACAACCTTGTAGCAATAAGCTGGTTTGCTCGATATAAGGTTGCGTGCGTTGAGTGTGCGCCTCACGTGCCGTTTGACTGTGGAACCACATGCCTTGCTGTAAATCCGTTAGGGGGTAAATATCCTCAACTTCCCCTTCGACCTGCCCAAGTATGCGCTGCAACTGCCTCTCAGAAATGCCACTGAGAAGTACAAAGTCACTGACTGTGTAATGACGTTTAGGCTGAGATTGGCAATGCTCGATGACCTCAATTAGACTTTCGAGTATCTCTTTACTTAATTGCTCTGCTGCTTCAGATGCTAAGCGCTGGCTGTCAAACTCCAGCGTTAACGCCAATTGACCATCCACGACCGCCGCTGTTAGCTGCGCTCCAAAGTAACTGAGATTTGACTCTGCAACCAAAGTGCCTGTCGACTCATTAGCATCTCCCAGCAAACCTTGCTGCTCAATAACTGTATCTAGCTGGCCTAAATAGTTAAAAAACAGTAAGTCTCGGGTATCAATCTCAAGCGCTGAGCGAACGTTTGGCTCTGGGTGTAAATACCGCGCAGCACCATAACTACTGGCAACTTTAGCGCTCCTTTCAAGCTCTGCCTTGATACTGCAAATCACATCATGCAAGCGGCTGCCATTACTAAATAACTGCATTGGATAAAGCGCCGTTAACCAACCGATGGTGCGGCTGCTATCCAGTGCCTCGGTCAGTAACTCGCGGCCATGCCCTTCTAGCATGATCACTTCACTGCCTGCACCACGCTTTTGCGCACACCAAGCAAGTGCACTGAGAAGCAATGCTTGCGCAGTCGTACCATAACTGGTGTTGGCAGATCCTAATAATGCACGGGTGTGCGATGCTGATAACGTGTGGCGAGCTTTGGTTATCGTTGGAGTCGCGCTTGTATCTTTTAGGCTCAATAAGTGTGAGCTTTCAGCCAGTGCAGCCACCTTCTGCCATTTGCGCAAATCGCGCTCATTAGATGCAAGTTCACGATAAAAATCGACAAGTTCAGCCAAATTTGCGCTTGCGGCTGGAAGCTCAAACGGCACATTGTTTATTTGCTGCTGTAGTAACTGGCTCACATCTTCAAGTAACACCCGCCAAGAGACGCCATCCACTAGCAAGTGATGTGCACTAAACAGCAAGCGATTATTGGCCTCACTGTTAGGTGTAACAAATAGCACCGCTTTAAACAGTGGCGTGCTAGTAAACGCAAAACCTTGCTGCACTTGTTCACTGAACTCGCTCAGCTCAGCTTGCCATACCTCACGCTCAAGTGTATGGGCCGTAAATACCTTTTGAATATCAATGCTATCACTTACAAATAGGGTGTTTTCATCCGCAACCACCAAGCGTAGCGCGTCGTGCTGGGTAAGCAGATATTTTACAACCTCCATAAGCTGCGCAGGTGTGACGGATTTATCCACACTCACCAACACGCTTTGATCCCAATGACTGGGTTTGGCAAATTGCTGAGCAAAAAACCAATACTGAATTGGTAATTTATCGAGCTGACCAACCAATGGCAGTCTTTCTCTGTCCGTCGGCACCAGAATATCTTGCTGGGCAAGTCTTGCAGCAAGGGCCGAAACACTGGGGTAGGTAAACACATCAGTCGCACTCACTGGTAACTTGAGTGCTTTGGCTTTACTGGCGATTTGAATACTCAAAATAGAGTCGCCGCCCAACGCAAAATAGTCGTCTTCAGCGGTCATAGATGGCGTATTTAATACCTGCCGATAAATCGCCAATAACTGAGCAACGATGCTGTTAGCCTGTGGTGTGACCGTGCTCGGCTCGGTTACTGTGATAGTCTGTTGAGTTTTACCA
This sequence comes from Pseudoalteromonas peptidolytica, assembly GCF_012641745.1. GTDB lineage: Bacteria > Pseudomonadota > Gammaproteobacteria > Enterobacterales > Alteromonadaceae > Pseudoalteromonas > Pseudoalteromonas peptidolytica. The sequence continues at coordinate 58,734 of NZ_WEHZ01000004.1, read as the reverse complement.
AGCGTTGCCAAGGCACGATGGTCAACCTTGCCATGCGGCGTCAAAGGTAACCTTGCGAGCATGACAAAATGCTCTGGTACCATATAACTTGGTAGCCTTTCCTTTAGCTGGGTTTGAAGCACTTGAGGCTCAGTATTTGCTACCACAAATGCCTGCAACTGTGGCTGCCCTGACGCACTTGTGGTTATCTGAACCGCGCATTCTTGTACACCCGATAGCAGCCCAATTTGCTGTTCAATTTCGACCAGCTCAATACGATAACCTCGCAGCTTTATTTGTCCATCGTTACGACCCATATAGGCGATACGGCCGTTGCTAAGCTGGCGTACTAAATCTCCCGTTTTATAGGCTCGCACCGTTTGCGATGGAGAGATTTTTAGCTCAATAAAACGCTCTGCGCTAAGCTGTGGTTGATGTAAATACCCTCTAGCAAGTCCCGCTCCGGTTATATATAACTCACCAATCATCCCCTGAGGCACAGCGCGCAATTGTGGATCTAAAATAAATAGCTGGCTATTGTCGACGGGTAAGCCGATATCTGGCACCTGTTCGTCAAACTCAACCAAGCCTGAAGTCGCGACCACCGAGGCTTCGGTGGGCCCATAGTTATTGACTAGGGTAAATCCGTACTCTTTTGCTTGCAGCGCACCAAGTTTATCGCCACCCACCAATAAATAGCGCAAGCTTTGCGGGTTAAACAAAGGCTCGGTGAGCAGCGCTTGAGCGATTGGCGTTGCAATAAAACTATGCGTGACTTGATATGTATTGAAGCAGATTGTTAATTCGGCCGGTGACTGTAGCACCGCTTTTGTTACACACACTAGACTCGCTCCGGCACATAAATAAGGCCAAACCTCCCACGTTGCCGCGTCAAAGGCGGGGTTGGCGGTTTGACTTGCAACACTATGAGTATCCACCGCAAAGGCTCGCTGGTGCCAAGCACATAAATTCGCCAATCCTTGGTGAGCTATCATTACGCCTTTGGGGTTACCTGTCGTGCCAGAGGTATAAATCACATAAGCCAACTGCTCCACGTTAACTTCTGGAAACTGCTGAGGTATTGATATTGCAGCAAGACGCGCTCGCACGTCGGCGTCATCAACACAAATGACATGTGGGGAGCGGTAGTCAGCGTCAATGTGGTTATCATCTAACTCTGCTGACTCAAAGCGAGCGGCAAACTCACACTTTGTTAAAACCAGCGCGGCACCGCTGTCTTTGGCAATGTAATTCACTCGCGCTTGAGGGTAATGAGGGTCCACAGGTACATAACATCCACCCGCTTTTAACACAGCCAACATCGCCACAATGAGATCTGCGCTACCCGTCATCGCAACAAGCACAGGCTGCTCTGATTGCAGCCCTTCGCTTAATAACAGCGCCGCCAATGCCTTGGTTCTTTCATTAAGCTCACCATAACTCAAGGTTTGCTTTGAGTTTGTGTCAATTACTGCGAGCCGCTCAGCTTGTGCAGGCTCTGCCATATTTCGCTCAATTTGCTCAAGCACTGACTGCTCTATGTGTTCCGGCGCTGACTTGCCTGAAATCGCATAATCCGCTAGCGGCTGCTCCTTGCAAAGTTTTATATCCGCAAGAGCGCAATCAGGTTGCGCGAGTAACTGCGCAATTACAAGGTTAAAACACTCTGCAATGCTAGCCACCATTTCTTTTTCAAATAGTCCACTGTTGTATAGCCAGTGCAATCGCAACCCTTGCCCACTTAATGTGGCACTGAGCTCTAGATCAAACTTGGCACGCGCGTTTTCTGACGTTAAAACTTCCGTGCTGAGCCCCACAAACTCTGGTGTGTGCTGTGGCTCGGGATTAAATGCAAAACTCAACTGGAAAACACTCTGGTGACTCAGCTCTCGGCTAACACCAAGATGATCAATGAGCTGCTCAAAGGGCAAAGATTGATGTTGATGTACTTGTTCAATCTGCTCTTTTTGTATATCGAGTAGTTGGCTGAAACTCTGCTGCCAATCGAGCTTCACGCGAATCGGTAAGGCATTAACAAAAAAGCCTATCAACTGCTCCACGTGTGGGTGATGCCGCCCTGAAAATGGCGCACCAATCACAATATCATCCACTTTGCTAAACTTGGCGAGCATCACCGCATACGCGCTATGCAGCCAAATAAATGGGGTTATTGCCAAGCGCTGGCAATGCTGTTGTAGCTGTTGCCATGTCTCTGCGCTTAGCTGCTGCTCAAATGCTTGCGCGCTATTGTTCATGGCCTGCCCACGCGGCGTATCGAGCGGTAATTGATGCAGTGGTGGCGCACCATCAAGGTGCGCTGACCAAAATTTCATGTCTGCACTTTGCTGCGCGCCTTGGCACTGTGCTCGATGCCAATGAGCATAATCCGCGTATTGCACCTCAGGTGGCGTAATCAAGTCACGGGCAAGTTCACAGCCTTGGGCGTAATGGGCATAAAATTGCGTAAGCTCTCGCATTAATACTTCAATGGAGCGAGCATCACTAGCAATGTGGTGCATGTTGACAATAAGGCGATGGTAGCCTGATGAAAAGCGAACTAGTGTTACACGGATCATTAGATCTTTACTAAAGTCAAAACCCTGCGTTTGGTCGTCTCGTACCGCGCGCTGCCAAAGCAAGTTTTGCCACAACGGTGATTGCGTGGAGACGTCAATAAGCGTAACAAAATGCTCAGGCAAAGTGACAAGATACTGTTTAGGCCCATCATTAGTGTTGGTAATAGTCGAGTGCAACACCTGATGCCGTGACAGCATCTTTTGCCAACTTTGCTCGAATGCGCTCAGATCAAGCTCCCCTGAAAACGCCAATAACGCTTGAATTTGATATTGCTGGCTGCCCTGCTGCATTTGATCTAATGTCCACAAACGCTGCTGAGCAAAAGACAACACCACGCCATTAGCTTTATCCACCACAGCAATTGTACTTAGCTGCGTGCCTTGCTTTTCAAGTGCTGTCGCTAAACCTTGCACCGTAGGGTGCGTAAAAATCGTTTGCAGCGGTAACTCAATTTGTAGCGTTTTGCGAATATGATTTGCCAGTTTTGCAGCAAGTAGTGAGTGCCCGCCGAGTCTAAAAAAGTCGTCATAGCGACCAACTGATTCGCACTGCAAGATCTCAGAAAAATAGCTTGCAAGTTGGGTTTCAAGCTCGCCAATCGGTGCTTCATAAGTGTTTTCGTTAAAGCTCGTATCAAGTTGCTGCAATAGTGCTTTTTTATCGACTTTTCCATTACTGGTCAGTGACATAGCTGCCACCGCTTGCACTTTGGCAGGCAACATATGGTCAGGTAAATTTTGTTTTAAAAATTGCTGCATGACTAACGTGATGTCATCGAACTCGACCTGTTTGTGTAACACCACAAAGGCGCAGATCCAGACATTTTCTGGGTCTTGCCGATTTAACAGCACAGTGACCTCAGCCACTTCGGGATGGTGGCGCAACTGGTTTTCAATTTCGCCTAATTCAATACGATAACCCCGAACTTTTACTTGGTCGTCAATTCGGCCAACGTAGCTCAGCTCACCACTAGCCATTAAGCGCACGAGATCGCCCGAGCGATATAGCCGCTGTTCGGGTGCTGCACTAAATGGGTTTTGAATAAAGCGTGTCGCGTTTAACTCGTCACGTTGCCAATACCCCCGACAAACCCCCTCGCCACCTACGTACAACTCGCCCACGGCACCTTGCGGCAAGAGCCTTTGCTTGTCATCAAGTACATAGCAGCTGGTGGTCGGAATAGCACGACCTATATTACTGGTGCCAAGCATCAGATCCGCAGGCTCCAGCGCCTTAAACGTAACATGTACCGTGGTTTCAGTGATGCCATACATATTGATTAACTGGCAACTTGGTAACTGCTGTGCCCAAGGTTGTAGCTTACTAGGCTGTAGCGCTTCACCACCAAAAATTACGTACCGCACTGCACATTGACTCGCCAAATGACTGTCATTGAGTAGCGTGGCTTGTAGCGCGTAAAACGCACTTGGTGTTTGATTTAAGACCGTAACCTCGGCATCAACCAACAGCTGAGCAAAAGCTTGGGTATCTTGCGCAGTGGCTTTATCCACAACCACAAGACGACCACCAAAGAGTAACGCGCCATACATTTCCCACACAGAGAAATCAAAGCAGAAAGAATGAAACAAGGTCCAAACATCTTGCTCATTAAAATCGAATAAGTTGGGCTCAACATGGAGTAACCGCACCGCATGACGGTGCTCAATTTGTACGCCTTTTGGTCGCCCTGTAGTGCCAGAGGTATAGATCATATAAGCCAAGTCTTGCGGCTCAATCTGAATAGCATCAAGCTGCTTGAGGGCTTCGCGGCTGACTTGATGTTCTGCCTGTGACACATTAATTAGCTGGTATGAAAGCTGACTAAACTGTGCCTGCGTGGCGTTATCACAAAGCAGCCAGGGGCTTTGCACATCTCCCAGAATATATTCAATGCGTTCTTGCGGGTAGTCGGGATCTACTGGCACGTAGGCGGCACCCACTCTAAGCACCGACAGCAGGGTCACTATCATCTCAACGCTGCGTGATACACTCACCACCAACATGGTTCGTGGCGTGACGCCTTGTTGTAACAGCATTACCGCCAGCGCATCGACTCGGGTATTAAGCCCACGATAACTCAGCACAGTCGTGCCATCTTGCACGGCGGTGCGTGTGGCAAAGCGCTCGGCGTAGCGCATGAATAAACTGGTGATGGTGTCTTGCTTAGGCCAAATTGCCCCATGGCATTGCGCGCCCGTTATTAAAGCTTGCTGCTGTTTTTGGTTCAGTAACGCAAGTTCACCAACGGCGGTATGAGGCGCTGTAACACACGCTTGAAGTAGCGTATGAAAGCAATCCGCCCAATGTTTGATGGTCTCTTCTGTGTAAAGATGGCTATCAAACTTCCAATGTAAATAAAGTGCCTGCTCATCAATCACCGCATTGAGTTCTAAGTCGCACTTTACTGGAGTGCTGTCCGCCTGCTTTTTTTGCACTTCTTGAACTGATAATCCCGGAAGCGTAAAAGCACGCTCATCATGGGTTTCCAGTGTAAATAATATTTGTACTAGCGGGTGGTGGCTTAAATCTCGTGGAGCGCCAACGGCTTCAACCACTTTATCAAAAGGAATATCGCGGTATTCAAATGCCGCTAAGTTGAGGTCTTTTTGTTGCTGCAACCATTGGCTAAATGGCATATCACTTTCAAGCTTTGCTTGCATCACCAAGGTATTAACGAACAAGCCAATTAACGGTGTTAATTCGGGGTGATGGCGACCAAGCTCTGGCGTGCCTACAACTACCTGCTGCGATTGCGTAAGCCTTGCGATAAACAACATAAAGGTATTGAGCAGCCACATAAAGGGGGTCAGTTGGAGCGACTTCGCCTGTGTCGAAATCGCCGCAAATAACGACATATCAAGCGCTTGACGATATACTCTCCCTGTTAATGACTGAACCGCAGGACGAACAAAATCACAAGGCAATGATTGCAACGGCGCTAATTCGCTAAATTGCTGTTTTAGTTGCGCCAGTGGTGCTTCGATACGCTCTGGTGTTAGCTGTGCTCGCTGCCACTGACTAAAATCGCTATATTGCACCTGAATGGGTGGAAGCGGTGTATACGGTGCGCCTAGGTGTTTGCAATAGCCAGCTTCGATTTCTTGTGCAAGTAACGCCATTGACGCCCCATCAGAGACGATATGGTGCATATTAAATGCAAGGTGATGTTCATCGCCATCACTCACCACCAGCACGCGAAGCAAACAATCATGAGCCAAGTCAAAAGGCTTGTTTTGACGTGCTGCGATGCGCGAAGCGATGTAGGCTTGCCTTGTTTCCTCAGCAGCTACACTGGCATCAAGCCACTCGAACGGCGCACTAATATCATCCGTTATTTGCAGCTGGGGTTGGCCATCTTGTTCATTTTTTACAAACCTAGCGCGCAGTATGTCGTGGCGTAGCACCACATCTTGCACAGCGCTGCGCATTGCGGGAATATTAAGCTCGCCGCGTAACAAAAACTCGGCAGGCATATAATACTGCTTGCTGCCTTGCAACTGCTCTATAAACCAAAGCCCCTCTTGTGCAAAGCTCAGCGGTAAGTCCTTCCTCGCATTTGGCTGCGCGATAATGTGCGGTGAAGATTTCGCCATATCACGGCTTTGCTGCTGAAAGTAGGCAATGATCTCTGATTTATATTCAACTACTTGCTGTTTTAACTGGGGAGGAAACCCAGCGGTTTGCTTAAATGCCAAGCCACCGTTTTTTTCATACAAGGTCACGCCAGCTGCCAATGCTTCTGCGATCAATGCCTCTATCTGTCTTTGTTGTTCATTCATCACAAAAACATCTCCTCAGACTGACCGTTTTCGTCTGCTGCTCTGGCTGCACGATGGATCTCACACCAAGTTGCAAGTGCACGAACACTTGGCCGCTCGAACAATACTTTTAAGGTAATGGGCACCTCAAGCGCCTGTTCAATTAAGACAACCGCTTGGCTTGCTGATAAAGAGTGCCCCCCTAATTCAAAGAAGTTACTGTTAATATCTCGAACTTGAGTATTGAGCACTTGAGCAAAAATTTCTGCCAGTAGCGTTTGTAGTTCAGTCATAGGAGCTAAAGGTGCTGTAAGCGCTTGCGCCTGTTGCGACTGCACCAGTTGTGCAAGTGCTCCTGCGTCTACTTTGCCGTTATTGGTAAGCGGCATAGCAGTCAATACATACAGTTTGTAAGGCAACATATAACTTGGCAGGACCTCTGCTAACGAGGTTAAAACCTGAGTCTGTAGCGCTTGTTCAAGCTCACAGATGGCATCACTGTGCGATGGCGTCGTTAGCACCACACAGGCCAGTAAATTATCTTTACTTTCGTTAAGTAACACATGTGCCTGTTGCACTACATCTAGTTGCTCAAGCTGAGCTGCGATCTCATCAAGCTCAATGCGATAACCACGCAGCTTAACTTGATTGTCTCGACGACCAATAAACTGCAGCACGCAAGGGCAGCCCTGTTCATCTAGCAGCCAGCGCACTTGATCCCCCGTCTGATAATAACGCTGCGAGTTATTCATCAAAGACAATGACACGAATCTACTGGCGCTGAGTTCAGGCAACCCAAAATACGCCTGAGCCACATTATCGCCTGCGATGTATAGCTCACCGGGCATGCCCATAGGCACAGGCTGTTGATGCTGATCCAATACCACCAAATCAGTGCCTTGAATGGCGTTACCAATTGGCACAAAGCGCTGTGATTGCTGTGCAAGCGCAACCGCATCTTGGCCACTACAGCGATACACACAGCACCCAACCGTTGCTTCTGTTGGACCATATTCGTTGTAAAAATGAGCCTGTGGCACCAGTGCTCCAACTTGAGCCACCACGCTGCTAGATAGGGCTTCTCCCCCCACCACAATGTGGTGCGCTGCATTGCTTGGTTGTAATCGTGCCAGCACGCCTTGCAAATGGGCTGGTGTCAACTTAAACAACAGCGCTTCTTCGCGCGCTAAACATTCACTTAGCTCTGTGATTAACTGCCCGCCATCGCTTAACAATACAACGCCAAGACCATTAACCAGCGCGCCCCATAAGCTCGTTACTGTCGCATCAAATGCTAAAGGTGTGCTGACAACACTCTCATGTAAATCGCTTTTGACATAACTACGGCTCACGTGCTCAAGATAAAGGTGCAAGTTTCGATGGCTTATCATCACGCCTTTGGGTTGCCCTGTGGTGCCTGAGGTATAAATTATATAAGCTGGCGCATCAATATCACTTAATGGCGCAAGCGCCTCTACAGGCATGTTCTGCCAATCCTGCTCGGTGTCTATTAGCATCACATGGCAGCTGAGATCTGTGCTGTTTGGAAGTAGCGCTGAGGTGGTGATAAGGCAAGTCGCTTTACTGTCACGCAATATATAGTGCTGACGCTGACTCGGTGCATTGGGGTCAAGCGGCACATACACAGCCCCAACTTTTAAGATTGCCAACAGTGCCACAACTTGCTCACAACTTGGCGCTAAGCTTATTGCGACCTGCGACTTTGCTGTTACGCCTTGCTCAACCAAATAACGCGCTAGCTTGTTACTTTGTAGCTCCAATTCGCCAAAACTTAACCGCTTGCCAGTCATATCTCGTACAGCATTATGGTTCGCGTGGTGCTGAGCAAAATGTTGTATTTTATCGCTGATAAACCAAGGAGATTGCGGCTGTGCTTGCGCGGTAAGCCCTAGCTCGCTGAGTGTTTTGCTATCAACTAATGGTAAGGTATTTACGCTTTGCTCAGGGCTTTTCAGCGCCGCGCCAATTAACGTCACAAAAGCATCACTCATCGCCTGTACGCTACTGTGCTTAAACAAGGCTTTGGCATAATTCCACTGCACTGCAATCTCACTGCCAAATTCTTGTGCATTGACTTCTAAGTCGAACTTCATTGCAGGCTTGAGATCAAGCTGTTGCTCGATTTTAAGATGAGGTAGCTCGAAGTCACTTTGTTCGTTATTTTGTAGTGCAAAGAGTATTTGTAACACGGGTGAATGCGCTAAGCTGCGCGGAGGATTAATGGCATCAACAAGTTGTTCAAAGGGTAAACTCTGATGGGCAAACGCCGCTAAAATCACCTGCTTTTGCTCACTTAGCCAATCGTTAAATGAAGGCGACCCCACTTTGCGAGTGCGAATAGCTAAAGTATTCACAAAGCAGCCCAGTAATCCCTCTAACTCTTTTACCTCACGTCCGGCAATGGGCGAGCCAATAACAATATCCTGCGTTTGACTAAGACGAAGCATCAACAGCGAAAAGGCACTTTGCAACCACATATACAAGGTTACTCCTTGTGCTTGGCAATGCGCTTTTATCGCCTCAACTTGCGACGTCGTAAGAGTATGACGAATACACTCACCATCAAGGGACTGAACTTGTGGTCGCTCAAAGTCCAGCGGTAATTCATGAACAACAGGACATTGCTGCAACTGAGTTTGCCAATAGGCAAGATCCGCCTGATAGCTATCTTGCTGTTTTTGCTGCCAGTAGGCAAAGTCTGCATACTGCACCGCTAGCGGCTTAGCGTATTGCTCTGGCAACGAATGCGCTGGCGTTTCACTAAAGTGCCGATAAAACGCCACAAATTCTTTCGCCAGCAGCGCCATTGACCAACCATCGCTGGCAATGTGGTGCATGTTAAACAAAAGTCCAAATTGGTTGTGACTAAACTGTACACAGATCACGCGCAGCATAGTGTCTTGGCATAAATCAAAATGCTTGCTGAGCGATTGTTGCTGCAATGTTTGCCAACGCTGCTGTTGCTCTGCGTTATTCAGCCCAGACAAATCGACTAATTCCACAGGACAGGCTACTTGATCACGAACTTGCTGCACAGCACCGTGATCACCACTTGCAGGAACGATGACCGTACGGAGTACTTCATGACGTGCAACAATCGCGCTTAACGCTTGTGTTAAAGCGTCAATATCTAAGGCACCTTCACACCAATAGCTCGCTGGCATATGGTATTGCACACTTTGCTCATGTAACTGGTCGATTAACCACAAACGCTGCTGAGCAAAAGACAAAGGTAACGCTTGGGCCCTTGATACCGGCTCAATGGTATTGCTGTGCGCAATCATCGAACTTGTCGTTATCGCTTCAGCAAATGCTGCAATACTCGGTGCATCAAAAAGTTGTGGTAAGGTGATATCTCGCCGCTGCTCACTGCGCACTCGGCTTATCACTTTAATAGCCAGCAGCGAATGCCCGCCTAAGTCAAAGAAGCTGTCGTTAATACTCTGTACTTGGCTCGGCAGAAGCTCGCGATATAACTCAAGTAAATAACGCTGTATGTCCGTGAGCTTAGATCCATCAATTACCTCGGTGACCTCATGGCTTTTCGCCTGTGCCTGATAGGCAAGCTGTAATGCTTGCTTGTCTACTTTTGCGTTTGCAGTCAGCGGAATATCAGCAACGATATCCAGTGCAGCGGGTAACATGTAACTGGGCAGCGACTGCGATAAAGCTTGGCGCAACTGCACAAGTGTGAGCTTAGCCTCGTCATGTAAGACCACATGAGCCACTAGGCTTTCTTGCGCTTCATCAACACTCACAGCGCAGCTTTTTACTTGTGTCAACGCGTCGATTTGATGAGCGATTGCCACAAGAGAAATACGGTAGCCGCGCAGTTTGACTTGCTCATCTAACCGCCCCAAATAACAAAGATAGTCTGCCTCACCGCGCGCATTCGCCTGCCACTTTGCCTTGTCGCCACTGCGATACCAACGCATGCTTGAAGTACCAGACGTAGACACTGCTTGCTCAACAAAGCGTGTTTGCGTCACACTCGCGAGATTAATATAGCCTTCACACACCCCATCTCCCGCAAGCCAAAGCTCTCCGGGCATATTAGGTAAAGCCAGCTGGCCAAACTCGTCGACCACTGCAAGGGTCATATTATCAATAGCATGACCAATCGGCACTTCCTCATGACCCGCTAACAAGTGGCGCGACTCACGGCTTACAGCATAGATACTACAGCCGACTGTTGCCTCAGTTGGGCCATATTCGTTTATCCACTGAGCATTAGGGAGCTTATCCATCAGCTTATCAACCAAGGCTGCGCTCAGCCCTTCACCGCCAACCACAAATCGGTGAGCAATATTGCTATAAGTTTGTGCGTCACTTAATGCCAATACCGCGCGTAAATGAGCTGGTGTTAACTTGAATAATTTAGCTTCCGTCGCGGCAAAAATCTGTTCATGTAATGCAGGCAACAATTCAGCCCCCGAGGGAAGCAGCTCAAGCTCTCCGCCTCGCATTAAAATAGGCACTAAGGCGGTCACCGTCGCATCAAACGCCAGCGGTGTACTAAGTACAGCTTTGGTTATATCGCCGGATTGTGGCAGGTAACGCTGAGACGCAAAACGCAGATAATTATTGAGGTTGCTATGACTAATGGGCACCCCTTTTGGCTGCCCAGTTGAACCTGAGGTATAAATAACATAAGCAAGCTCGGCCTCTTTAAATGCAGCAGCGTCTTCATCTACCAACAAACTGGTATCGTAAAACGCAAAATTCCCCTCGGCTTCAAACAAATCATCAAGCAACAAAAAGTCACTCCCGGCTTCAATCAAGCGCTCGGCATCTTCACTTAGTGCCAGCGTCAATACGATGTCTGCATCATTCATGATGTAGGCTAAGGTATCGGTTGGCGTGTCATGATGAATGGGCACATAGATATGGCGCGCTTTTAATATTGCCAGCACCGCAGCCACCATGTAACTGGAAGATGGCAGTAAAATAGCAATGCGACTTTGCTCGGCAAATGCCATTTCTAATAAGCTATTAGCAAGTTGATTCGCGCATTTTTCTAAGGTGAGATAACTACAAGAGAACTCCCCCATGCGCACCGCAGTCTGTAGTGGAGCCTGAAGAGCTGCTTGACTAAACTGAGCCACCCATGGCTGTTGCTCTGTCACTTCTACTGCAACACTTTGCTGCTGTTTTAATAGCGCTAACTGCTGCTCAGCGGGCCACAATGACAATGCTGACAACGGGACATTTGGCTCTGCAAGGCATTGCGATAACACATAACAAAACTGCTGATGGAAACTAACTACACTCGCTTCTTGCCACAAGTTACTGTCATAAAGCCATTCAACGGTGAGTACATCCCCCTCATCTATCACTGCAACTTCCAAATCTAGTTTGGCACCGCGTACTTTACTTTGGCAAGGCGTCACTTCCAATTGTTCTAGCGTAAGGTTTTCATTTACCTGATTATTTACCCGAAACACGATTTGATGCAGCGGATGTTGAGTGCTTGAGCGTTCAATGTCTAGCTCATCCACTAACACATCGAAGGGAATATGTTGGTGTTGCAACGCGTCGTTTAGTAAGCCTTGAGTTTGCTGTAGCGCTTGGGTAAAGGTGGTGTCTTCGCTCCACTTGCTCCTAAGCACTAAGGTATTGATAAAGTTACCAATCATACTTTCAAATGCTTTAAGGTGACGCCCTGATACCGGCGTCCCGACAACCACGTCGCGCTGTTGAGAAAAGCGGCTTAACCACAAGGAAAATAGCGTTTGCAGTAACACGAATAAGGTTTGCCCTGAGCGAGTTTGATACGCTCGAAGCGCACTGACCAGCGCTGCTGGTATGGGCTCAATCACTAACGCGCCGCGCGCAGAAGTTGTTGCCTCTCTGCGGTAATCAAGCGGTAGTTCATGCACCTTGGGCAGACCTTGTAATTGCATACGCCAATAATCGAGCTCCTGTTGCCATAGCGAACTCTGCTCCAGCTGCTGTTGCCACATTACATAATCAACATAATGCACCTCTTGCAATGTTGGGGTGTCGCCACTGAGCGCTGCTTTGTATGCCTGTTCTAACGCTTCGCTCAAACAAGCAATAGACCAACCATCGGCTGCGATATGATGTAAGGTGATCACAAGGGTAGCCTGCATCGCCTCTTGTTGATAAAGACTGGCGCGTAGCATCAAATCACGGCTTAAATCGAAGCTGGTTGCGTAATCTTCTGCGATAGCCTGCTCTAACGCATGCGCTTGTTGCTCAGCGGATTTATCAGTCCAGTCGTGCTTAACCAAGGCAAATCGAGCATCAAGATTAACGCTTTGATATGGCTCTCCTTGCGCATTTTGATGGTAATTAAACGCCCAGACCGGATGTTGCTTAATCACAGTCATAAAGGCTTGCTCTAAGGCCTCAGCATTCAGCTTGCCTTTTAATTGAAATATGCCCTGGAGATTATACTGGTTGCTGTGCCCTTGCAGTTGATCAACAAACCATAAGCGCCGCTGTGCAAATGACAAAGGATAATTGGGCTGTGATGGTGCAGGTTGTAGACTTGGTAATGAAGCTTGAGACTGAGAGTTAGCCAACATCTCACTTAGCTCAAATACGCTAGGATTGGCAAATACTTGCTTTAAGCTCACCTCCACTGAGAGCTGAGCTCTTAGCTCATTGAGCAATTGCATTGCCAATAAAGAGTGACCACCAATACTGAAAAAGCTATCGTGCAGCCCCACTTCTGGTGCGCCTGTTAAGGTTTGATAGAGCGCGATTAACTGTCGCTGCAACGCACTTGTCACTTCACTACTTTGGCTTTGAGAAGTTAATGCCAAAGACTGTAATTGTTGGCGGTCTATCTTGCCATTACTCAGGGTGGGTAAGTGCTGGCAAAGCTCTATCCAGCTTGGGATCATCGGCTCAGGCAAGCGACGCTTCAAGCCTTGGCGGATAGCCTCGCGCAGATTAGTTGCGGCGCACTGGCTGCCATCAATACTTACCACAAAAGCAACCAAGGCATCTTGTTTGCCGAGCTTGCGCACCACGACTGCAGCCTGCGATACCTCATCAAGCGCCACCAGTGCAGCTTCTATTTCATTAAGGTCAACGCGGTAACCGCGAATTTTCGCTTGTTTGTCAATTCTACCGAGAAATTCAAGCTCGCCGCTCGCATTCAGCCTAACGCTATCACCACTGCGATAAAAACGCGCGCATTGGACACTATGTTGCAAGCTACTTGTAAACTGAGCTGCGGTCTCTAAAGGCGCATTTATATACCCTTTGGCGAGGCTCGGCCCGCCAATATAGAGCTCACCGGGCATACCTGCGGGTGTTAGCTTCCCCTGTTTGTTGAGTACGCAGGTAGCAACATGTGTCAAAGGCGTACCGATTGGGTAACTGTGGCCGGTTAGCTTGCTGTCAGTCACTTCATGACAAATCACCCCAACACAAGCCTCCGTCGGACCATAATGGTTGAAAATACGCGCCGCGGGCGTCAGCGCGCGAATGCTATCAACAAGCTGCTCACCTAACGCTTCTCCACCTAACACCCACTGCGAAATAGCGGGCTTTTGCTCCGTAAACTGAGGCAACAGCACGGTGGCAAAAGAAGGGGTTAATTTTATTAAGTTAACTTGCTCAGCCACTAACTTGGCTGCGATTTGGGCAGGCTCTGGCGCTTGGCTTGCAAGAGTCAACACCACAGTGCCGCCATGAGTAAGCACCGGATACACAGCCGTTAAGCACAAGTCAGTGGCAAGTCCTGTGACCACGCCCGCTCGCGTATCTTGGTTGTAACTCAATCTCGCCGCAATACTGCTGCAATAGTGGCTCAGCGCGCCATGGCTGATCTCAACCCCTTTGGGCACACCAGTAGAGCCAGAAGTAAACAGCACATACGCGCTATCATCAAAACTTGGTGAATAAGTTTGCTGCGGCGCTCCTTTGTTTTGGTTCAGCTCACTATATTTAATAACCTGGATGTCAGCTTCATGTAGCGCTTGGCAAAGAGGCGTTTCGACACTTACCACCACCGTATTACACTCAGCTTGCCCTAGCATTTGTAGCGCTCTTGCAGTGGGCATATTGCCATCAATAGGTAGATACGCGCGGCCACTTTGCATTACGCCAAGCATAGTGACAATGTCACTCATATCACCCGTAGTTATTAGCGCAATGATTGACGCTGGAGCATCTAAGTTGTTGGCAATTTGTAGGCTTTGATCTTGTAGCTGCTGATACGTCAGGGTGCGTGATGCTTCGCCATTGGTATTTGGCACAACCACTGCAATCGCCTCACCTTGAATTTGCGCTATATCTCTGATTGCTTGAGGCACAAGCGCCGGCTGGCTGATGTTGTGATTGATATCCGCCGCCTTTGCCGATACGCTCGTTGATTTGAGCACCAAGTCATCAATCGGCAGCGTTTCTTTAGCACAGTAGCACTGGACGAGTGCCAAATAATCATCGGCAAATTGCTGAATAAGCACATGCTTATAAAGCCCTGTTGCATAAACAAAGTCACACACAAAGGCATCATCTGTATCATCAACAGATAGGGTTAAGTCAAATTTCGCAGTGCCATTATCAAGAGCAATTAACTCGGCTTCTAATTGGTTATTTACCGACACCTTATTACTTGCCACACCATTGTAGTTAAATAACACTTGAAACAAGGCGGAATGCGCGGCGGATTTGGGTAGCTCTAGCGCTTCAATGATGTCTTCTACGGCAGCGTTTTGATTACTAAGCCCTTGCAATACTTGACCTTGTAGTGCCTTAATCGCCTCACTTATGGAGTGTTCACCGTTTATCTGCATTCGCAATGGCAAGGTATTAATAAAGCAGCCAAGCATAGTTTCAAACTCGCTTTGCTGACGATTTGCAACCGGCACCCCTAAGGTAATATCGGCTTGCTCACTGTAGCGATAAAGCAAGATGTAAAACACGCCCAGCAAGGCGGTAAAATGTGTTACGCCATCGCTGTGGCAAGCTTTATCTAATCGTTGTATTTGCTCTGCGTTAAACGAACAACGAACTGTGCCACCTTGGTACTGCTTCTCTTTTTTCCTGGGATAGCTGGTGGGTAATTCAAACGGTGTAAATGCCTCTAACTGCTCAGTCCAATAAGCCAATTGTTGTTGATAGTCTGGGGATTGTCTTAATTGCTGCTCCCAGTGCACATAATCCCCATACTGTAATACTGGAGAGTCAAGAGGCTCCTCGGTTAGTTCACGTAGCAGCGCGTTAATAAACACAGTCACGCTCCAACCATCACTAATAATATGGTGCATATTTATTAGTAACCAGCGACAAGCGGTGTGAGAGTTGCGCACTAATGCCGTCACTTGTAGTAACGACTCGCTGGCAAGATCAAACTGATAGCGCACCGCCTGTTTAATCGACTCAGGCAGCTGATTGGGCAGCGCGTCCTCATTAACGCTCATCACCGCAATTTTCATCGCCTCGGCAGGTTCAATTTGCTGAACCACCTTCCCTTCAACCGTGGTAAATCTTGCTCTTAAAATATCGTGCTTAGCTACCAAGCGGTTCAAGGCTTGTTCAATATCCGTGACTAAAAATGGCTGCGATAATTTAACTAGCCCTGCCATATTGTACGCCGCAGTGCCTCCTTCATACTTATCAATAAACCACATTCTTTGCTGCGCAGCAGATAGCGCGGTAGATTGCTTTTGTTGCCCCTGAAGGTAGGTGATAAGCGCAGTTTTGTGTGTCTTTATCTTATCCAGAATACCCTCAGGCACTTGCCCAAGCGGTGTTCTAAGTTTTAATTTATCCTGCTGTAAATAAACATAAATCTGTTGACGATCAAGCTTATCTAACCACTGTTTTATTGCAAAGTTATCCATCATTACAAGTCCATCTCCGTCATGGATTTATCACGTAGTGCAGCGCTCAAATCACGATCGCTCACAATATCACTGACTTTTTCTACATTTGGAGTTTGCGCTTCCAATGCCATGGCATCATGGGCTTGTTTCAGCGCTTCTATACACTCGGCAAGCTCTGCAATACAGGCATGTTCAAAGATGTCGCCAATGGTCAATTTAATATTGAAAGCTTGGTTGAGCCTCGATACCAACTGCATGCCAATCACTGAATTGCCACCGCTATCCACAAAACGTGCTGTGACGCCCAACTGCTCAACTGGGAGTAGCGAGATATAGTGCTGATGCAGCTGTTTTTCTATTTCAGTGCGGGGAGCCAAGGTGCATATTTCTGAGGCTTCGTCTGTCACAGGCTTTGGCAGTGCTTTGCGGTCGCGCTTACCATTTGGCGTCATCGGCCACTGACTTAACCAGACAAAATGCTCAGGCACCATGTAACTTGGTAACCACTCACCAAGCGCTTGGCGCAACCGAGGTGAAGACCACTCGGTAGATAACTCACCATCATCAACGATATACCCACATAGACAAGAGCCTGTTGCTAGTGTTTGCACACAAACATCGACTTCACCGCTATTGAGTATCCGCCCCAAGTGATGGCTAATATCACCAAGCTCTATGCGGTGACCATGAAGCTTAATTTGGTTATCTAAGCGCCCTTTTACTTCAAAACGACCATCAGCCAAACGCCTCGCTTTGTCTCCCGTTTTGTATAAACGGCGGCTAATAGAAGCTGTAAATTGATGATTGATAAAGCGCTGCTGGGTCAGCTCCGCTTGATGTAAATAGCCCATAGCAACGCCACTACCACCAATGTATAACTCGCCCCATACGCCATCGGGTAAAGGTAGCCCTTCACCATGACCCTCGGTTGGGAGCACAAATAAGCTGGTATTTTGTATCGCTTTACCAATGGTTACCTCTGCGGCATTATCGATATGTGCAACCGCCGACCAAATCGTGGTTTCGGTTGGCCCGTATAAGTTATAAAGCGCTTTACTGTTGCTGAGTAGCTGCTCGGCTAATGCCTGAGGTAAAGGCTCACCACCACTCCACACTTTGATGCCAGAGGTACATGCTGGCGCCGCATTTAGCAGTAATTGCCATAACGTTGGCGTTGCCTGCATTACAGTTACTTGTTGCTGCTCGATAAGCGCGCCAAGCACAGCAGGATCGCTAATACTTTCATCACTTGCCAGCACCACAGACGCACCAACCAGTAATGGCCCAAACAATTCTAGCAAGGCAATATCAAATGCCACCGTGGTGATAGCCAATAAGCGGTCATCTGCCACCAGCCCCGGCTCACGACACATAGATGCAAGCAAATTAGCAAATGCCCCGTGATTGACCTCAACGCCTTTGGGTAACCCCGTAGAGCCAGAGGTATAAATCACATATGCTCGCTGCTGAGCTTGAATTAGTAAGCTTGGGCTGCGAGTCGCACTTTTGGCAATTTCTTCCGCATCGCTATCCATGCAGACTCGCTTTAAACCACCATGGTTGAATAACGCAGACTCCGCACCGGTGGCATCACACAGCACAACTTTCACTTTGGCATCATGCAAAATATGCGCGATGCGCTCGTCAGGAAAGGTAAGGTCAAGTGGTAAAAATGCCGCCCCTACTTTCATCACCGCCATAAGTGCTATCAATAGCTCCGCCCTGCGTGGTAATGCTACTGCCACGATACTATTAGGCGTTACCTGTTGCTTCATCAAGTAGTGAGCGAGCTGATTAACACGCGCATCTAGCGCTTCATAACTGAGACTCACATCATCCGTTACCAATGCTGTACGCTTGCTGCAACGCGACACATTGTGCTGCCACGTTTCAATGAAACTCGTCGCGACTTTGACCGATTTTTCTTGTTGCAGTGGCAACTCAACCAATCGATACACATCATCGCTACTTTGCATCAGCTCATTTTGAGCCCCTATCGGTGTACTACTCTGAACTTGCGACAGCAAATGGACAAACTTAGCCACATACTGAGTCATTAATTCAGTATCAAATTGCGCAGTGTGATATTCCACTAACAGTGACCACTGCCCCGCAATACAGGTCATATTTGTCGTCAGTTCAAATTGGCCAAATTTAGCGACACTTGGTTGCACCTCAACTTGCAGCCCGTTAAAGCTCGGCAAAGTGGTAACTTTATCTAGATTAAACAAGGTGCTAGGTAGAATAAGCTGGTCATCAGCAAGGCTTGCATATGGATGAGTTTGATGATCAAAGGCATCAAGTAAAATATTTTGCACCCGCTGTACTAGCTCACCGATAGTGCTAAGGCCTGCTATATCAACCACCATGGGTAAGATATTGGTGCAATAGCCCAGTAACGCTTGGTCGAGCAACTCAGGCTCAAACTGTGATGCCAGTCGCTGCTTATCTGATACCGGCACACCGACACTTATTACCGTCTGGCCGCTTAACTTGTGTAGCCACAAGCAATAAAGTGCAAGCATGGTTGCAAATTGCCCACAGCGTAAAGACTGGGCAAGGATCTCAGTGTTGCGGATTGCATTCGATGAAATGGGTAATGTAAGTTGATTAACTTGGAATGAAGCCGCACTCACCGCCATTGATTTTGGCAGCTCAAGCGGAGTTGAACTGGCTAAGCAGTGGTGCCAAAAAGCTTGGTTTTTGGCAGCTTCCGGTGAATGTGAATATGCCTGCAAGCTATCAACGTAGTGGCTAAAGGAAACCGCTCGACTTGCCGCCTCATTTTGCTTTACATCTTGATTGTAGCGCTCAGCAATCGCTGCTAACGCCATTTGTAGTGACAGCCCATCGCAGATCACATGATGGGCCACCACACTTAAATAGTGCTGCGCTTTGCCATCACTCAACAATGCCACTCTACAAAGTGGGTCTTTTGCAAAGTCAAACGGTTGATAACGCAGTGCAGATAACCGCGCCTGCAATGCTGCTTGGTCGTCTTCGCTCCATGGCTCAACATGTAGCTCGGCTTTTTCCACTCGGCAATATTGCATTAAGCGCTCACTATCAACACCAAAACGCAAGATTGGGAAGTCGCGGCAGAGCGCAGTAACAGCTTGTTGCAGCCGTGCTAAGTCGAGCTTACCGGAGAGCTTTACCGTCGCTTGTAATTGATATGCGCTCGCTCCATCGCTTGAGGTCAATGCCAGCGCTAATAGCTGTTGCTGGCTATGGCTAAGTGGAAATGCAGCGGCGTCATCACTTTGGCTCGCTTCACCAAAATAACCCGCACGTTTTAAGCTAAGTACACTGGCTTCAACTGCGTTTATCACCGCAGCAATGTCTTCATCTGTATGGGCGGCGCTGAAAAAGCAGTTACGCCCTTCCCAGATAAACACACCGCGCTCTAGCATTTCATAAAAGAACACATCAAGATTTTGCGAAAAGCGAAAACGGAATAATGAGGCAAACGCTTCTATTCGAATGGGTACATCATGGGTTTCAAAAAACGCATTGAGATGTGCTTTAAATGCCGCGGTTTTGTCGTTGATCCCTTGTTGTAACGCTGGACCTTGCGACTTAATCGCTTGCAACACCGCTTTGGCGCTTGCCATGGTCATTGGGTGTTTACAAAAAGTTCCGGCGAAGAAGGTGGTATCGGTCAAAGGGTAAGAATCATCTCCGTATTGCCAATTGCCGCCGTCAATGGCATCAAGATAGGTGGCTGCCCCCGCGACCACACCGATAGGCATACCTCCACCGACGATTTTGCCGTAGGTTGCCATGTCGGCCTTAATACCAAGCAAACCTTGAACGCCACCGGGATGTGCTCTAAAGCCAGTGATCATTTCATCAAAAATAAGGGCAATACCGTGTGCTTCAGTGAGCGTACGAAGTTTACGTAAAAACGCCCAAGGCTGATTTTCAGGATTACGGCTTTGTACCGGTTCAACAATCACCGCGGCAATATGTTGTGCCTCTCGGGTAATGATCTCAAGCGCTTCATCATCACCATAAGGTAAAACAAGATTATCGGCGATTGCGCCGTAGCGCACTCCAGCACACATTGCCTCTACGCCGTGCTCTGGCGATTCAGTTGCTAAAGTACCATCATAGTGACCATGGTACGCACCTGAGAACTGAACAATTTTATCGCGCTTGGTCACTGTTCTTGCTAGGCGTAGCGCTGTCATTACCGCCTCTGTACCAGAGTTACAAAACGATACCCGCTCAAGCCCAGTCAGCTCACAGATAAGTGCGGCGACCTCTGGCGCATCGGGACTTGCCAGTCCCAGCTGCATCCCCGCTTCAAGCTGCTGCGCCAGTGCAGCTTTGATAAAGTCAGGGTTGTGACCAAATAAGTTAGTACCAAAGTCCATGGTGATATCAATATAGCGATTATCATCAATATCCCAGATATATGCGCCCTCACAGCGCTTAGAAAACACCGGATAAAGTAGCTCTTTGCTCGACAGTCTAAAACCCGCCGACGCACGGCAGTCCGCAAGGCGTGCGCGATATTCGTTCACTAGCGCTTTGGAACTGTGCGTTTTCGCAATGTAAGAGTCACTCAATGCAGCAAGGTGTTGACGTATGGCTGGGCTGCTATTGGCATGCTGCACTTGTTTTTGCTGTGCGCCTGGTAATACTGATTGAGCGCTGCTCAGCTGGGGTTTTGATACCACAGTTGCTGTTGTGGTGACTGCACTGTTTTCAATTTTTACGCCCTGAATATGGCGTAACTGCTGACCCACCACGGCCTCTAACGCAGCTCTTGCTTCAGCGTTGGTCACTGTGCTTGCCGCCTGTAATTGCGCCTGACAAATGGCAACGAGTGTGTGGCTGTCAGCCTCTACAGCGCTACCTTTTGGCGTATCCGTCGTTACCGATACAGGTGATGGCAAACTGCCAGCTTGCTGTGAACCTTGCGGCGCTTTGAGATAGTCGCTATGGTGTTGAATATAGGCCACTAACTTATCGACATCGCTGAGTTCTTGATAAAATTGGCGAACACTAAACTCTAAACCGAATTCTCGCTCGTACACTCTAACGGCCTGCATGATCATCAACGAATCAACCCCCATTTCTAGCAAAGGGAGGTTGGTTTGGATAGCCTCAGCGGGCATCAACAAGAGTCCCGCTAAGGTATTGAGCACAAAGCTGCGAATTTGTGCATCACGGTCACTTGTATCCACCACAGTCAGAGCTTCGGGCTGTGATTGTTCAGTACCAAAAACCCAGTATGAGCTGCAATCAAATGGGTATTGCGGCAAACTCACTCTAGCGTTCGGACGATTGCCATACACCTGTTGCCATTTGAGCGCCCCGCCTAAATCGAGGTATGTGCCTAAACACTCGGCGAACCTCATGCAATCATCGCCTTTGGGGTGCAATACATGGGCATAATTGAGCGCTTTGTTATTACTGTTTTCTTGTATTAAGCCACTTAAAATAGGTTTGGGACCAAGCTCAATCGCTAAGCCATACTCTAGTGACTCAAGCTCGGTTACACAGTCAACAAAGCGAACTGGAGCCATAATTTGCTCAACCCAATACTCAGCTGTTGCAATGCGTGCAGTTTCTACTTGCCCCGTCATGGATGAAACAAAAGGCAATTTAGGCTGTTGAAAGCTAACCTGTTCAGCGACTTCCCTAAAGGCGTCTAGCATAGGGCTCATCAGTGCAGAGTGGAAAGCGTTTGCCGTATGCAGAGATGTTACTTTAATTTGCTGTGCAGCAAGTACATCACTGAGGGCTGAGATTGCTTCCTCAGCACCGGAGAATACCACCCCAGCCTCACCATGAAAGGCTGAAATAACCACTTGCCCCTGAATCTCGTTCAAGCAATTACGTGCGGCTACTTCATCACATCTTGCGGCGATCATACTGCCTTTTATCGGTAATTCATGCATTAGCTGACCACGCGCTGCAATCAACTCAACGCCGTCACGAAGCGAAAACACACCCGCAATACAAGCAGCCGCATACTCACCAACGCTATGACTGAGCAGCTGAGATGGCTTTACCCCAAAATGTATCAATAAGTTTGCCACACTGTATTCGACGGCAAACAAGCTCACTTGCGTCCAACGTGTTTGTGCCAGTAGTTCACTATGCTTTTGATCGAATAACACATCCAACAGGCGTGCACCAAAGCGCTCCCCAACCAAATTGTCAATGTCATCTAAGTGTCCGCGAAACACTGCATGGTATTGATATAAAGAGTGAGCCATCAAGGGGGATTGCGAACCTTGCCCGGTGAACAAAAACGCGACTTCTGGTGGAGTGTTTGCCGAGGACTGTTCAGCAATAATGGGACTATTCAGTTGCGCAATAAGTGCTTCTCTACTCACACTGCTAAACGTTTTATGCACACCTTTAAGCGGCACTTGCTCGGCATTTTGTGCGCAGAAGTCATCAAATGCTTGAGGAGTCAAACTCAACAATCGCTCACTATAGTGACCAGCGAGTTGTTGCAATGCCGCTTTCGATTTAGCAGCCAGAGGCAATAGATAACACGAAGGCGGTGTTACTTCAGCTTGCGTATAGGGTTTAGACACTGGCGCTTGTGCGCAGATCACATGGGCATTAGTACCACCAAAGCCAAAAGAGCTTAATCCAGCGGCTCTTACTCCCCCTTGTTGTACAGGCCATGCCTGCGTGCTTTGCGGCACAATGAACGGGAGCTTTTGCCATGGAATATGCGGGTTTAACACCTCACTATAACGCTGCGCTGGAATTTGCCCATGCTGTAAACACAGTAGCGTTTTGATAAGCCCAGCAATACCCGCACCGGACTCAAGGTGACCAATATTCGCTTTTACCGCACCGAGAATAACCGGATCATGACGACTATGGTGTTCTCCATACGTGCGGTTTAATGCTGTGATCTCGATAGGATCGCCAAGCTCCGTACCCGTACCATGGGTTTCCACATAGTGGATATCTCCCGCCTGCATCTTGGCATTATCAAGGGCGGCATTGATCACCGCCTGTTGCGCGGCACTATTTGGCGCGGTAATACCATTGCTGCGACCGTCTTGATTAATTGCACTGCCTTTGAGTACACCAACAATCGGGTCGTTGTCTGCCATGGCTTGTTGTAGCGGCTTTAGCATCACCACCCCAACTCCTTCACTTCGCACATAGCCATCCGCTGCTTGTGAAAAGGTTTTGCAATGACCGTCTGCTGCTAACATCTGTGCGTTTTCACAGGCCTTAGTCACATCATCGCTCAGAATAAGATTAACGCCCGCCACCAATGCCGCGTTCGTTTCTCTATTTCTTAGTGCTTGAATTGCATGATGAAGCGCCACCAGCGATGACGAGCACGCAGTGTCAATCGCCACACTTGGGCCGGTAAAATTAAAACTATAAGAAATGCGGTTTGCAGCAATACTCAGTGCTGTGCCTGTGCCTAAATACGCAGTACTTTTTTGCTGTTGTTGTGACAATAAAAAGTAGTCATTTTGCGATATACCAACATAGACGCCAATATCGCTACCTGCGAGCGTGGCGGGTTGGTAACCGGCATTTTGTATGGCGTGATAAGCCGTTTGAAGCAGTAATCGATGTTGGGGGTCAATATGCTTGGCCTCAAGTGGCGAGATCCCGAATAATGCAGCGTCAAACTCATCAATACACTCTAGATAACCTCCGAGTCGATCAGCTTCAAGGTTAGGACAAAGCTGCTGGCGCTTCGGATCTGGCGTGGTGATCCCATCGCCTTGCTGACATAACAGCTGCCAAAATGCCTCAAGTCCATTTGCTGATGGATAAAGACAGGCCATGCCAATCACGGCAATATCTGTATCCGCAATATGTGCAGTTCGGCGAGAGGCTTGCTTCTTATTCGCTTGCTGAGTGGTACCTTTCGACTCGTTAAGCTCAGTCTGCCCTAGAGCTTGAGCAAACGTACTAAACTGACTTAAATACTGGGCGAGTTCGCGAATTGAAGGATATTCGTAAAGTACCGTAGGCTCAAGGTCTAGCTGGTGTACTTCCATTAACTCCCCTGAGATCCGCACCGCTTTCATCGAATCTACACCTAATGCTAAGAATGGCGCGTCGATATCCAAACTACGCGCGGACTTATCTATTTCTTGTGCGACTAACTCTTGTAATAACCGCTGAATTTGTTGTAGTGACGATGAGGACGATGGCGTCTCAGCTTGCTGTAACACAGCAGCTTCACGGGCGCGCGCAATTGCTTCAAAGTTACCTGCTAGGTAACTACGCTTGTTCTCTTGGCGCTGAATTTTACCGCTCGATGTTTTGTGAATGCGACCGGGCTTTATCAATACAATGTCATAAGGCGTAATGCCGTGGTGCTCAACGATCGCTGCGGTGATCTGCTGCAGTACCTGCTCAGCATTTAACTTCCTAAGCGCGGTACGTTTTACTTGTTGTACTATCACCAAACGTTCTTCATCGCCATTAGCGGCGACCGAAAACGCCGCGCCACCATTTTGTTCTAAGCTGTCACTTGCTTCTGTCACCGTCAGCTCTATATCTTGCGGGTAGTAGTTTTTACCACGGAAGATAAGTACGTCTTTGGCGCGTCCTGTCACGAACAACTCCCCACGCTGGATAAAGCCTAAATCACCAGTACGCAGATAATCCCGTTGGTCAGCACCTTTAATTCTGGCATGAAATGTCGCCTCGGTTGCCGCTGGGTTATTCCAATACCCTTTTGCTACACTTGGCCCTGTTACCCAAATCTCTCCGGTTTCACCATCATCGCGGGCTTCACAAGACTCTGGATTAACTATCGCAATGCGATGCTCGCCCCAACTCACACCAGAAGATACGGCGTAATAAGGCTGCTGATCATCAGCCTCACCTAGCGCATAAAACGCATCTATTGTACCTTCATCTGCGACTTGTTCGGCTTTACCCTGTTGTAACTTGGCCGCATCTATACGTAATATCCTTGGTTTTTCTAGAAGCCGCCCTCCGGTTGCAAATAAGGTGGTTTCTGCCATGCCGTAACAAGGTGCGATACTCGCTCTTTGTAAACCACATACTTTAAACTTTTGATAAAAGCGCTCTAACGTGCTGGCACGCACTGGTTCTGCGCCGTTTAATGCCGAACGCCAATGAGACAAATCTAAGTCTTTAAGATCTTCGTCTTTAACAGTGTCCACACACAGATCGTAGGCAAAGTTTGGCGCGCTTGACGTTAAAGCTTTGGTTTGGGAAAGCAGCTTTAACCAACGCAGTGGTTTTTGCAGGAAATAAGCCGGATTCATCAGCGCGGCTGTCGCACCGATGTAAATTGGGTGCATAATGCCAAAAATGAGTCCCATATCATGGAAATGAGGCAACCAACTTACGACCGACGAGTTGTTATCATGACCAAACGCTTCTTTCATTAGCGCCTGATTATCAAGAATATTATTGTGGGTTACTATCACGCCCTTGGGCGTGCCCGTCGAGCCTGAGGTATATTGCAAAAATGCCAGTTGCTCACCATGAATGTCTGCACGAGGCCACTGTTGGGTGGTCGATTTAAGAGCAATGTTATCAGTAGTAAATAGTGCTAATTTCGCTAGGCTAGGCTCTGCATCAAGCAATGGCTTGGCGATTTCATTGATTTTTTCACTGGTGAGCGCGCCTTTGGCACCTGCGTCTTCAATGATGGCACGCAGACGATCAACGTTTTGATTCTTCTTAGGAGGATAAACCGGTACCGCAATGATCCCAGCGTATAAACACCCAAAAAATGCTTCTATAAATTCAAATCCGGAGTTGTATAGTAATAATGCTCTGTCACCCGGCTCAAAATATTCACTCAATACCTCAGCAATGGATGCTGCACGTGCATGCAATTCTTGGTAGGAAATGGTTTTACTTGGTAGTGCCTCATCGTAAAAATACTGATAGGCAATATCTTGAGATCGAGTACGCGCTAAACCCGCGAGTATAGTAACAATATTTGTATTCATGCCATCCCCATAACTTGGTTGGGATTCCTTTGGCAACAGCGCGAGCAATATCTATTTGGCTTGCGACAGTTAACCATCAGTAACGTTGTAAAAAACCAATCAATTACTTAACCACAACAAACACAGTACCTAACATAAGCAGGGAAGCGTTTGTGGGGTATATTTATAAAGGTTAACTAACCGCTAAAACCGCGAGCCAAGTTAATCAACAGCACCTTTTGCTATTTGCTTGCAGCACAACAACATCGCTGTAATTACTCACTGTCATTTTAACACACCAATATGGCAACTTTTTTACTACTAGTAGCAAGAAAGAGTGACGACTTCAGAGAATCAAATAGAGTTTAAAAATGAGACCTTTCAACAGCAGGTAAAACAAACACAACGAGAAAACGACTGCGGTTTCACACCAACTACGAGTGATCAGTAAAAAAGGCTAGCACAAGAAACTGATAAATAAAGCAATATATTAACAAAAAAGTAAATTTATTCATTACACTAGATTACACTCAGTTAATTTTAAGATTTTTGTATGACATATTTAAAGGCTATTGCGCTTTGAGCTTTATTTTTGCAATAGAAAAGTCTATCAAACACTCAACTAGGATTACTCAGCGGTCAGTCGCACGTTATAGCTAAAGCGTATTAAGAGGAACTAACAGAAGGATTAACGGACACCATTTAGTCGTAACACTTGTTCAAATTGAGGCATAAATAAAAAAGACCAGCGCATATTTTTGTACTGGCCTTGGTTTATTTAGTCGTTGGGTTATACCAATTATCTTAATTAAGTGGTCTATTTTGAGGCGAGAAAATCTTGTCGATAACACCGCTTCCGCGTCCTGCTCACGCCGAGGTACCTACGTCCTGTAGGCAAGGCAAAAATTTTGCTATTTAGTTATTCTAAATAAGAAATTTTTAACGCTGTTAGCCTCAGATTTACTCCTTCAAATTGGTATTACTATCTACTTTAGTGAGGGCGCGCTAGTAAATGGCTTCACTCCAATCGCTCGGTAGATTTCAGCAGGTTTAAAGGCTTGCTCGCCTTTGATCACCAAGGCTGCCTTTTGCAATGCTGTAATGTCCTTGAGTGGATCGCCGTCCACCAACACTAAATCAGCTACTTTACCTTTGGCAATAGAGCCTGTTTGATGTGCAACCCCCATCAATTTAGCGCTCTCGATACTGGCCATATTCAGCACCTCCGCAGCTGGGATCCCCGCATCAACATAAAGCTCTAGTTCTCGGATCAGGGTAAAACCAGCTATGTTATCGGTACCAGGTACCATAGGCACACCGGCATCATAGAGTTTTTTCAGCATTTTCTGCATCGCTTCGCCTGACTCCTGATAACTGAGTTTAAACTGCTCATCAACATGCATCTCAGCCCCTTTCAAGCCGCGAGCAAATGCAATTGGCATATGCTCGGAGATAGCGGCAAATTCAGGATTGACTTTTTGATCTTCTGACATCAATAAACTTCTAAATGTCGATACCGTCGGATCAACAACCACCTTCTTATCACTGAGTAGCTTAATGAACGCATTCATCTCTGGGCTATCTAGTGATAAGCCTGAAGCCTGCTCTCCCATTAGTGAAAAGCGTTTTTGTGTTCTGGTGTCGACTTCTTCACCAGCTAAAAAGTTAAGGAAAAGCATATTGATATGCTGGATTTCATCATATCCATTTGCAATTGCTTGCTCAGCTGTCATAAAGGCGGGAACATGGCCACTAAGCCTTAATCCTCGGCTATGTGCTCGCTCAGAAATAGGCTTCACCCAACTTGGATCTATTGAAGAGTACAGTTTGACTTGAACATAACCATTGTCTGCGAAAAAGTCGACGGTATCCAGTGCCTCTTGCAAAGACTTAACGCTCAACCCCGCTGAGTTTTCACTGTATTTATCCATAAAACCCGCACGATATACACGAGACCCTAATACTTGGTTAGTATTAAAGAGCGCTTCAATCTCCATAATATTGTCGTGCTCATTACCCATATCTCTAACACTGGTCACGCCGTTGGCAATATTAAGGATGCCGTTTTCTTTTGATAAATGACCGTGCATATCCCAAAGCCCTGGGATCAAAGTCTTTCCTTTGCCATCAATACTAGCCACCCCTTTTGGCTTCTTAATATGATTAGCGACTTCTACAATTTTGCCATCTTGGATCAATACATCTTGTTTTTTCAGCAGCTTTTTTTGTTCACTATCAAACACCGCAACATTTTCGATGAAAAGCTCAGGAACTTGGTGCGTCAGTTTCTTAGCAAGATTTTCAAGGTGCTGCTGTTCAGCTTGCTTTTGGATGGTCTCAAGCTGCTCAAACTGTGCTTTACTAAAACCATCACGTAATACATACATTGCTCCCCAAGTTTGTGCAAAATAATTACCATCATCGTCGTACCAAGCAAAGTTTGGTGTAAGACTAAGACCACTGGTCACTAATAAGTGCACAGTTTGCTCTCCAAGTTTGAGTGTTTTTAACTTCTCAATCAACATTTTACCTTGGGGGTATACATCTAATTCATATTGATTGTTTTTAAGCACGTAACGCATTGTGGCGTTGTCTAGTGCTAGATGGAGATTAGATGGCACGTAAAAATCTAACGTTGCATCAGCTTTGATACCGGATTCATTGACACTTTTCCACTGCGCAATTCCACGGTTATAACTAAATGTCTCATCAATTTTTGAGCCAAATGCAGAACGCCCTTGAAGACTGAGCTTGATAGGTAAGCCTTGCTCATTCAGTGTGAGATTTTCATCGATTAAGATACGGCGGTTATTCCAACCAAATTCAATTTTTGCTTTGTAGTTTTGGTCATCGATTTTTTCTTGTGTAAGCGTTCCCGCCAATCCTTTTTCCGAGTAAACGTTATTCGTGATAGTTTCAGCCAGTGCTGCCCAGCTTTGTGCTGCAAGCGCACTTGCCACTAGCAGTGATAAGGTACGTTTTTTTATTATAGTTTTTGTCATTTTATTATTCCTGAATTTCCGTTTGCTATTATTCTGCTCTATTTTGGGGTAGAGTTCTGACCCTCATGTTACCCCCACACTCGCTAAAATCAAAGCATGAGAACTGTTACAATTCATGTGTAATTACAGAGAACTACGCATTTATTTGCTCTTACTTTAGCCACCTTTTATAGTCATGACGACTTTATCCCCCTCTCCTTGATAGGCTTCTTGAAAAATGATTTTAGTTTTGGTTTCGCGCCTAATTCTGAAGAGCCAGTTGCTATAATTATTACTGAAATGTGATACAGCCTTGAGTTAGTGAACTACACTATCTTTGATTGTTGACGATTCATCAATCAGCATAAAAATAAGCTAGAGTGTAGCTTTTAAAGCTCACCTGAAAGCCACACAGACATAACACCTGTTTGGCTTGGCTACGGTAGAGGATTACTCGCATTAGACGTTTCAGAACGAGACATATGAATAACAAAGTTATTGCCATTAACTTAAAACAGACTCTGACTTGGGGTACCGTACTCTGTGGCTTGCTGATCTCCTCTCTTATTATTGCTTATTCTTACGTAAGCCAAAGAGATATGTTGCTTAGTACATACCAAACACAACTCACACATAGCATGAGGCATTTAGGTAAACATCTATCTACTGAATTTGCCAAGGGCAATATCAGTCAGGTTAGCTTAACCCTTGAGGATTACTACTCAGATGATAAATATGCAGCCCTCTTTATAATTAAAAATGACTTGGTAATGAAACTGGATCCACAGTCAGAAGCTGGTTTTAACTTATTTACTCGCGTCATCAAGGAACACAATGTGACGTCTGCGTTAGACACGCATGACCTTATTACTGTGTATATTCCCGCAAAGCAGTATTTTGTTACCGTTATTCCCGTGTCTCCCACCCTCCCAGTTAGTGATTCTGACGATGTGATCAGACTGGTTGCACTTTATGATGTCAGCCAGATCTACACTTCTCTAAAACAGCAATTTACCGCCAAAGCAGTTATACTCATTGCGTTTTTGGTGTTGTTAACCGCAGGTTTATTAAGCTTTACCCATTACTTTATTCATAGACCAATCAAAAGGCTGATTGATGTTGGACACGACCTTTCAACCAAATCACTCACCAGCCGTGTGCAGATAACTGGGCAAGGTGAGTTTGCAGTACTTGCTGAGCAACTGAATAAAACCGCGCAAACACTGGAGCAAAACTGGCAACAACAACTGCAAACCAACCAAGAACTGGCGCGTCGCCATGCACTGATGACAAGCGTCTTCCATGCCTTACCTGACTTGTTTTTTATTATCAATTCGGATAGCACTATTGTTGAGTGTCACACTGGTAAAAAAGATGATCTGTATCTTTCACCAGAACAGTTCATTCACAAAAAGATGGCTGATGTTTTACCTCATCATGCTGCTCGACAGTTTAACCAAGCAATAAATTCTGCAACTCAACAGCATCAGTTAACACAAATAGAATATCCATTGACTATTGACGGTCAGAACAAGCTATTTGAAGCGCGGCTTTCTCCAATCCCAAACAGCGAGCAGCTCGTTATTGTAGTTCGTGACATTACCGAAAAGAAAAAGCAAGAAGAAGTCATTTTACATCATGCCTTTTATGACTCACTCACAGATCTCCCAAATCGTTTTTTAGCCATGGAGCGATTAACGCAACAGCTGTCTACGGCACAGCGCAGTGAAGCACTGGCTGTTGTATTTTTTATAGACTTAGATGACTTTAAACGGATCAATGACACCCTAGGTCATGAAATCGGAGATCAAGTTCTCGTCGCAGCAGGAGAAAGGTTTACCCTCTCAATACGGGAGCAGGATACTGTTGCTCGGCTGGGAGGTGATGAGTTTATTATATTGATGAATGGTTTTGATCATGTCTCTGATATTACGTGTGTCGCCGATATGCTGGTTAAGTTGTTTCATGAACCCATTGAGCTCAATGATAGAGATTTTAATATTTCCATCAGTATTGGCGTTGCTGTCTATCCTCTAGATGCTGACACTCCAGCTGAATTGCTTAGTTGTGCAGACACCGCGATGTACAATGCAAAAAAAAATGGTCGGAATGGCTATTGTTTTTACAACCAAGAAATGAGCCTGAAGCTATCACGACAAATTGCCATAGAAGAAGCACTAAGAATCGCACTAGCAGAGGATGAGCTCGAAGTTTTTTACCAGCCTCAATTTAACATTAATAATGGTGAAATATTCGGTGCAGAGGCGCTGTTACGTTGGCATAGTAAAACCCTCGGCTCGGTATCTCCTGCGGAATTTATCCCGATTGCCGAACAAAATGGGCTCATCATAGATATTGGTTTATTCGTACTGGCAACGACTATACAACAGGTTAATCAGTGGCAAAAGAGTTTACAGGCGAACCTAAAAGTGGCTATTAACCTCTCGCCTAGGCAGTTCAAAGACCCAAATTTAATTCAAAAAATAGCCCTCCTTGTTGATGATCGGTCTATAGCCAGTCACGATATTGAATTAGAAATAACCGAAGGAGTGCTTATTTCTGGACAGGCACAAGTAAAACAAGCATTGGATCAGCTTCATGAACTCGGGTTTAAACTTGCTCTTGATGATTTTGGCACCGGCTACTCTTCTCTTAATTACCTGCGTCATTATCCGTTTGATGTACTTAAAATAGATCAAAGCTTTATTGCTGATATGCTCGTCTCAACAGAGTCGCAGGCATTGGTCACTACTATTATTAACATGGCGCATAGCCTATCAATGAAAGTCGTTGCAGAGGGAGTTGAAACGTCAACACAACTAAAAATATTGCAACAATTGGCATGCGATTTTGGACAAGGTTACTTAGTTAGTAAACCATTAACGGCACAGCAATTTGAAGCTTTTTTTCGCACCCAAAATACCAACAAAAAAGTCATCGCACATTCTCGGTTATAATTTATCAGGGCAAAGACAAGACTAATAAAAATAATATGTTAGTATTGCAAGGCAGTGTAAGGATTTGAAATCATGAATATAGAGTTACTAGTTAGCAAAGCCAAGCAAGTATGTGATAACCGTGGTGCACGTTTTACCCCAATTAGAGAGAAAGTGTTTCGACTACTAGCCTCAAAGCAAGGTGGTGTAGGTGCTTATGATCTCCTTGAAGAGCTAAAGCTGACAGAGCCCGCAGCAAAGCCTGCAACCGTCTATCGCGCACTGGATTTCCTTTCTGAGTTGGGCTTTATCCATAAAATCGAAAGTACCAATGCGTTTATGCTTTGCCATCATTTCGACCATATGCACCCCGTGCAATTACTGATCTGTGACAGCTGTGGAAACGTTCAAGAGTTACACTCTAATACGATTTCTCATGAACTAAACAACCTAGCAGCTGAAACGGGGTTTATAGTCACCGAGCAGACCATAGAAGCTCATGGCCGTTGCG
This sequence comes from Pseudoalteromonas peptidolytica, assembly GCF_012641745.1. Taxonomy (GTDB): domain Bacteria; phylum Pseudomonadota; class Gammaproteobacteria; order Enterobacterales; family Alteromonadaceae; genus Pseudoalteromonas; species Pseudoalteromonas peptidolytica. The sequence continues at coordinate 26,239 of NZ_WEHZ01000004.1, read as the reverse complement.
AAAATTGTAAAGATTAAGTGCAGTGGAGTAAAAAAACACTACACTTAATAAAAACAGCAACACAAATTTATTTAAAATGCGTAAGGGAAAATCCATATGAATGTAGAATTCATCAACCCCTTTTTATCATCTCTTATCAATGTATTAGCTACTATGGCACAAACTGAGCTAACCCCTGGTAAGCCAAAAGTCAAAAAAGATGAGGTAGCACAGGGTGATGTCTCGGGTGTAATTGGTATGGTTGGCCCACAAACAAAAGGCTCATTTTCCATCACATTTGAAGAAAACCTAGCATTGACTATTATGGAGCGGATGCTTGGTGAACGACCTGATTCAATAAACGAAGACGTCACTGATATGGTTGGCGAAATCACCAATATGGTTACAGGCGGTGCCAAAAATTTACTTGGCGAAAAGGGTTATGAGTTTGATATGGCAACCCCTATTGTTGTTTCTGGTGCAGGGCATACTATCACCCATAAGTGTGATGGCCCTAAACTCATTATGCCTTTTACCTCTGCTGATGGGAATGCCAATATTGAAGTCAGCTTCGATAAGCTCGCTCAGTGACGAAAAGATGTTTCTGTAGTCTATGAGTTGGATCCAAAAACAAATAACTCTAAAGCCTCGTAATCGAGGCTTCCATTTAATTGATGATGAAATCATCAGCCAGCTACCAGAATTACATCATTATGAGGTGGGGTTGCTGCATCTATTTATTCAGCATACCTCAGCCAGCCTGACGGTGAACGAAAATGCAGATCCTACAGTGCGTATGGACATGGAGAGCCACTTTAATCACTTTGTACCGCAGAAACAGAGTTATTATCGCCATGACTACGAAGGTGATGACGACATGCCGGCACATATTAAGTCGAGTACCTTAGGTTGCGAAGTGACGCTCCCAATTTATCAAGGTTGTTTGCGGTTAGGTACTTGGCAGGGTATCTATTTAGGGGAACATCGCGACTACGGTGGTGCAAGACGCATCGTAGCGACATTACAGGGGCAAAGGAGTTAAAACCCAGTTTAACTCCTACTCTTCAATATCGCTTAGGTGATATATTCATAACTGACTCTGGGCGTGACATTACAGAGTAATTCATAAGCGATAGTATCCGCACATTGTGCAATTTCTTCCACCGGTAAGTGAGGCCCCCACATCTCGACTTCATCCCCGACAGCAATATCATCTAAGTTGTTACCGATATTCACACTGATCATATCCATAGATACAGAGCCGACAATACCGTAACGTTTATTTCTGATCACCACAGGTGTACCTTGCTTTGCATGACGAGGATAACCATCTCCGTAGCCCATTCCTATTACTGCAAGGTAGGTATCCTGCTCACTTTGCCAACGTCCACCGTAGCCTACTGCCTGATGGGCTTTAACGCGCTTAATCGCGATAACTTTGGTGGTCAATCGCATCACGGGTTGTAAACCATGTTGGTTACCAACGCAATCTAGCATCGGAGATACGCCATAAAGCATAAGTCCTGGACGGATCCAGTTCCCGTGAGAGCTGGGCCAACCAATTATACCAGCTGAGTTTGCCAAGCATAGTGGCGCGCTGTTACCAGACACTAACGTATCAAACAGCGTTTGCTGCTCTTGTGTTTTACTATCTTTTGTATCATCAGCACAGGCAAAATGCGTCATGAGATGGATTTGTTCGGCCACATTTTTAGAGCGTTTAAGACGAGAGTAAAAGTGTTCAAACTCTTCTGGCTCCACCCCTAAGCGGTGCATGCCAGTATCGATTTTTAGCCAGACCGTAAGCGGTGCATCTAGGTTTGCCTGCTCAATGGCTTCGAGCTGAGAAATGTCATGAACAATGGTTTGCAAGTTATTGGCTAGTAAAATAGGTAAATCTGAGGGATCAAAAAAACCCTCTAACAGCACAATTGGCTTTGTGATCCCACCCGTTCTCAGTGCTAACGCCTCGTCCACTCTAGCCACAGCAAAGGCATCTGCATCTTGGAGGTGCTGTGCTATTTTAACAAGTCCATGTCCATAAGCATTGGCTTTAAGTACAGCCATGACTTTACTGTTTGGTGCTAACTGTTGTGTTAACTTCAAGTTCTCTTTTAGCGCGGTTAAATTTATCTCAGCACTTGCTAATCGCATATTACTACTCAATTGAAGATTAATATTCGTCGTCTATTGCAGGGCCTGCATAGTTATCAAATCGAGAGTATTGACCTTGGAAAGTTAACCTAACCTTACCAATTGGACCGTTACGCTGCTTACCTATAATGATCTCCGCGGTTCCCTTGTCGGGACTATCGTCGTTGTAAACCTCATCGCGATAAATAAACATGATTAAGTCGGCATCCTGCTCGATGGAGCCAGATTCACGGAGGTCAGAGTTTACAGGGCGCTTGTCAGCACGCTGTTCTAGTGTACGGTTAAGCTGAGAGAGCGCAATAACTGGGCACTGGAGTTCTTTGGCAAGGGCTTTTAGTGAACGAGAGATCTCTGCAATTTCAAGTGTACGATTGTCAGATAAGCTAGGCACGCGCATAAGCTGGAGATAATCCACCATGATCATACTGATCCCACCATGATCGCGGGCAATACGTCTTGCTCTTGAGCGTACATCCGTGGGGGTAAGACCCGACGCATCATCAATATACATCTTGCCCTTTTCCATTAGCAGCCCCATGGTTGATGATAGACGAGCCCAATCATCATCATCTAATTGCCCTGTACGTACTTTGGTTTGGTTGATACGACCTAAAGAAGCAAGCATCCTCATCATGATTTGTTCTGAGGGCATCTCTAGCGAGTAGATCAGTACAGGTTTATCCTGCGTCATCGCAGCATGTTCAGCGAGGTTCATCGCAAATGTGGTTTTACCCATCGATGGACGCGCGGCAACGATAATAAGATCTGAAGGCTGCATACCCGCAGTCATCTTATCCAGATCACCATATCCAGTACTCACTCCTGTAACACCGTCTTGAGGAGACTGGTATAGCTCTTCAATTTTATCTACAGTTTTTTCTAAGATGTTATGAATGCTTTGTGGTCCCTCAGTGCTCTTGGTGCGCTGCTCAGCAATCTTGAACACCTTGCTTTCTGCTAAATCTAAGAGCTCGTGACTGTCACGTCCTTCAGGGTTGAAACCAGCCTCTGCGATTTCATTGGCTACCCCTATCATTTCACGTACTACCGCACGTTCACGTACGATACTCGCGTAGGCGTCGATATTTGCTGCACTGGGGGTATTTTTTGCAATTTCAGCAAGATAAGAAAAACCACCTATGGTTTCTAGCTGGTTGTTTTTCTCAAGGTTTTCAGAAATCGTGATTAAATCGATAGGTTGACCTAACTCTACCAACTTCTCCATAGCCTCAAAAATCAGTTTGTGGGTTCTGGTATAAAAGTCATGGGAAACCACCAATTCCGCAACACGGTCAAACGCTTCATTATCGAGCATCAAACCGCCCAACACGGACTGCTCGGCTTCAATTGAGTGCGGAGGAACTTTTAAGGTATCGACTTGTAGATCTGATTTAGCCATATCACAACATTGAAAAAGAGAAGGCCCTCTATTGTATCTGGTCTACTTACAAGTGCAAACCACAAAAGGCCAGAGTTTAGTTAAACTCTGGCCTTTTGTGGTGCTTGTATCCATCATGCGTGATTATTTTCGTTTTAATTCAATATTGCCACTGACAGTGTCGATTTCAACATCAGCATTACCACCGTTTAATACAAACTCAAGAGAGCTGGCTGGGCCATATTTGGCTTTTTTTGTCTCATCATCGCTTAATTCGTTGGTTATGCGTCCACCTGAATGAGCATTTATTTCAAATCGAGCTGACACATCACTCGGGAAATATAGTGCAATGTCTCCGCTCACACTCTCCATGTTAATTGCCGCATTATCTAAAAGCTTGTTGGTGTAGAGTTCAATCTCACCATTTACGGTCGATAAACGTAAATCTTTCAGCTCCGCCATTTTTAGCTCAACTTCACCATTTACGTTTTCTAGACGTAACTCCGTTGCTGTAGTTTGCGTTTTAATTTCACCGTTCACGGCGTTAAATCGCAGTTTCCCATTGGAAGCTACATCCTCAATATCACCATTTACTGTTTCAAACTGAATATTACCATTTAACTCTTGGCTATCTATGTCGCCATTTACAGTTTCTAGTGAGATCTTGCCGCTGATCTTATTGACTTTGATATTACCGTTCACTGTTTTGATACTGGCTCCTGCGGTTAACTCCGCCGCTTCGACATCAACAATAACACCTTCAAAATCAAGCTCGCTGGTACTCGGCATATAAATCGTTAAATTCGAGCCACCACCTGTTCCCCAGCTATTGTAGCGTTTTGGCATTTCTACGATAAACTCTGTGATCTCACCCGAGGTCTCTAACTTATAGCCTTCGGCCTTATCATCAAGCTTGCCGCTCACCTTAAACAGGTTTTTATCCCATGTTTTAATGATGACATCACCACGTTGGTTCTCAATAATAACTTTGCCGTTAGCAGGGATGGACAGTTCTTTATCGATAGATTCTCCAGCCAATACTAATGTTGGCAGTGCTGCAAGGCCAAAAATTAATGCTTTCATTTTAGTTCTCCTAAATTTGTTGCCAACGAGGTTCATGAACCTTATTAATTAAATCGAGTTGCTGTTGATAAACCTGAGCAAGCATATTTAGTAATGCAGCGTTTTCAGGGTCTTGCTTTAACGCAAGCTTTACAGCCAGCTCAGCTTGTTCAAGTTCTTGCAACTGAGTTTGCCAATCTGAGGTTAGGGCTGGTTGCGTCTCATACTGCACAAGCAAAGATTGTTTTTGCTGCTCAAAAAAAGCACTGATATTTGCCAATGAATCCTGCTTTGGTTGACTCATTATTACTTGCCAAGCAAGAAGACCCGCAAAAGTGCAAGCGGCAATACCAGAAAGCTTTTGCCAATTACTTTGTTTTGGCGACTGCACAGGCTGCGCTTGATTAATCGCGCGCTCAACACCTTGCCATAAATCGCGCTGCGGTGCTGGCTGCGACTGCTCATCATTCAGTGCGGTATGCATAAATTCATCAAATGATGGTTTAGTCATTGTTGTACCACTCCTGTAATAGATTTCTGGCTCTGTGATATTGCGATTTACTCGAACCTACAGCCATATTCAACATATTGGCAATTTCCTCGTGGCGATACCCTTCAACGGCATGTAATACAAAAACCAATCGCGCACGCTCAGGTAATCTCACAATCAGTTTGTCCAATCCGTTTAGCTCTCCAAGTTGCTCAGCACCTTGTTCATCAAGCCCCGATTGTTCAAAGCTCACCACCTTTTGAAACCAGTTTTTTTGCTTTCGAAGGTAGCTGATAGCAATATTACTCGCCACACTGTGGAGCCAGGTCGAAAATTGTGATTGCCCTTTAAATTGATCAATCTTTTGCCACACTTGCACAAAAACTTCCTGACAAGCATCTTCCGCGTGAGCAGGCTCAGCTAACAATCTCAGGCATAATGCATAAACTCGACGGTGGTGCTGTTCAAATAGCTCACGGAATGCACCTTGATCCCCCTGTTGACATCTAGCCACTAGCGCATCAGTTTGTTCTTGTGAAAATGCCGCTTTGGCATTAATTATCATGCGTTTGTTCCTTTGGGTTGATACCTTCATCTTCGCATATCACATGAAACAAACAAAGCCACCAACGCCCAATTACTCATTTCAGCTTTTTCTTTAATACCAAATTGCTTAACTAAACTTTCTATTTTGAGCAAGTATCAAGACTAATTGGTATAAGTACAGGTTTAGACGCAAGCTAAATGAGAAATGGTTTAAAGAAAGATAAAAAAATGTGCAACAACTCAAATAATACCAATTTGCTTATGCGAATGAATGGTATCAATTTGATGCTTCTTGATCTTCAACCTCATACGGTTTGTAGTGCCAGCCTTTGAAGATCAACTTCGGCTTTCCACCTGATGGTGGCTGCACACCAATTCCTGCATTTTTCAGTGCTTGGTCAAAGTGAATCCCTGTGCCGCCAGTACCAGTAATTGAAGCGCCTCGAACTGTCCCATAAAATTGTCCACTGCCATTTAGTAAGATAGTAGTCAAAGGCGAGTAAATTGCAGCGTACAAAGAAGAGGCCCCGCTAAACACAAATCCATTTGGCTCATCAAAAGAGGAGTAAACACTAAATACTGGTAATCCGCTCTCAGTCAACCCCTCTTGCTCTGCGACTACTTTTGCACTTGCACCAATTGACACTTTTCCCGTAGTAAAAACAGTGAGCGAGCTGCCTTTTTCGATCCAAATTTGGGTGTTCCCCGATAATGTCATGTCACCATCAACCAGCCAGATCACATCACCGCCTGAGACCTTTATTTGACCATCAGAACCAAGCTTTAAACTTTTAAATGGAAATGCTAGCTGAGTGCGTTCTGTTGCAGCTCCTAAGTTTTGATCGATGCCTTGAAATAAGTAAATTGCTTTTTCTTTGGCGACATAAACATGAGTGCCATTACGCTCATACACCGCCTGCTTTGGCTTAAAGTGTAAGATCTGTCGGGCGCCAACCTGTAAATCTGTATATTGATTATTAGGATCGATAATACTATTCATGTTGAACGGCAAAGCGAGCGGATCACATTCTTTATTGGGCTTAGCCGGATCATAATCTGGAGAATCTGGATCATAGACTTTTACCGGCTCAACCACTAAATCTTGCACCCTAAACCTAGGATCCGAGTAATGCACTCCATCTTGTAGCTGTAGCCCTGTATCTTTAAATTGACCACTACCGGCATACTGGATGTCAAAAGCATCCCCCTGCTGATTAAGTATCTCAGCGCCCCACTCCATTTGCGCATCTCCCATTGCGCGAACATAGCCAGTTATTTTTCCACCTCTATGTTTGAAAAAGCCACGGCTATAGACATTACCCTCAACTCGAATACCACTGGATGAAGGCGAAATATCCACCCCAGTATTCGATCTTACATCGCCAAGGATCGGGGATGAACCTTTTAAATAGACTATCCCGGATGCTTGCACATCACCTTTAATTGGCGAATGTCCAGACAGCACTACATCAGCATCACCAACTACAGTATGCACATCGCCATCGTTGCTTTTGGTTTCTTCGTAAGTGCCTTTTGATGAATCATAGCTGTCTACTGCGCCACTACCTGATAGGTTAACACCTTTACAGCCTGTTACCGCATTTTGAAAAATAGATGCCTTTGGGGCTGGCTGTAGCTCAAAGCGTGCAACTAATCTATGATTGGCATGTTCACCATAGCGTTGACCTAAACTTTCAACGCTGAACTCATTACCACTTGTGGTTACCGATATATTAAAACGCGAGTCATTGATGGCACCATCACCTGTTGTACTAACGCCAGCAACCAATTGAGCAACACTCGTCGGGTTATTTATTAATGACTGCTCCAATCGCTGGCGGTATTCTCTTATCCCCTGCTCAGCTACTAATCGGGCATTAATATCTTTTTGGAAATTACCGCTTAATCTCTCTTGTACAACACCTTCCTTGAGAGAAGCAAATACGACAACACTCGCCATGCCACCAAGCAGCATCACCTTTACTAGTGTAAAACCTTGTTGTTGTTTCATTGTATTAGCTACCTAATCCAGCGTAAAAATTCATTTGTATGCCTGCACCATACTGCAAAGGAAAACGATTACCTTGGATTGTCACCGTGATCAGCTGGCCATTGATGGTAAATGCCAACCCTGTCACGCCTTTTAATAAATTCACATCTCCGCTGCCACGGTCACATACTAAATACTCACCTTGTAAAAAGTAACGCTCAGTATAATCAGTTGACGGAACGCTACCATCACAAGCAGGGACACCAGCTAACTGATCGATACGAATATCTGTCGCGGACACTGTAGGGATACTTTGTGTCTGTTTAATGCTGCGCATCAGTACCCGATTGGTGTAGCGAATGATTTCTTGTGAAGCAGCAAGTCTCTGGCTTGTTGTTACAGTCTCTTTAATTGACGTGTAAGATGCAGCTATTCCTGTAACTAATATCAGGCCAACCACCATAGCAATCATCAGCTCAAGCAAAGTATATCCTTTATGGCTCATCAGCTACCTCCTGGCGGTGGTGGGCATGTATTCGCAACATTTGGATAGCTAGCAGTTAAAGAAACTTGATTTTCTGCAGGATTGTCTACTCTGTTATCCTGCCAGCTCACCGTAATCTGCATTTTGTTACTATAAATCGCAGGCAGAATTAGCGTAAAACGATCATCAATTGGATGTAGTTGCTGGATCAAAGGGTTTGCCGCAGTCATATCACCATTATTGTGCTGTAACTCACACAGCAAAGGCCACATTCTTTCAATCGCGTTTTGCCCATGTATTAATGCCATAGTGTATTGAAAACTATTGGATGCAAACTGCAGTGACTTTAATTGTGTTGCAGCAAGGCCTAGCAGCATCAACCCCGCCACTAACATCGACACCACAACCTCAATAAGTGAAAACCCTTTATTTAGCTGCAATTTTGCTCTGCCTCACCTAACCAACTCTGACCGCTCACCAGTACGCACAACCGGTAGTCCTGCGTATTTGTCAGGTTATCTGTAATAAGTATATTATTTGTCGCTAATACTTCACCACTTTCGCGTACTATTTGGTCTGCCAATGCCACTTCTATTGAGCTGTGTTTAATCGTAAAACGGCCCACTTCTGTTAACTGACCATTTTCTGTCGTTTTAATTACCCAATCACCACTTTCAATAACCAAAGCAACTTGTTGTTCACGTCTGACGGCTTCGCTCCTAGCTAAACGAAAGATGGCCTGTAATTCATTGGCATGAGTAGTCACTCTATCTTGCTGAATTTGCTTAATAAAACTAGGTGCAGCTACTGAAGCCAAAATGGCTAAAATGGCCATAGAGATTAACAGCTCAAGCAAGGTAAAGCCGCGGCGACACTTACCAACAGTCATTATTATTTGCTCCTTGGTTTCCCTGATGGTTAATACTTAACACACCACATCTATCTGCTGCTTGTGCTTTACCTGCTATTGGTGTGGCAGTGAGCCGATAGCTTAAGTTTCGGTACTGACCTACAGCACCATTAGGTTTATCTAGTGGAATGTAAGCGAAGGAATACAGATCTGATTGTGGCAAATTAGGCATCAAGTCCGCATCAGGGTAGCCACCATTGCGACTATAAATGCGCTCTATCACAGCAGCAGTTTCTAGCAATTGTTGCTGTGCTTGAGAACGATTTGCATCTTGAACGTATTGCACATACGACGGATATGCAAAGCTTGCTGTAATCGTCACGATAGCCACTGCTATTAACAACTCAGTTAATGTAAAACCTTTATTCACAGGCATTTATATATTCCACCACCAATTTGATAGCGCTGTCATTAGACTTACTTTATGACAGACAAAAGACAAAGAAAAGGACAAGCCTATAATATGTAAACATAACATGAAGCAAAAGTTTCTAGAAAGGAAACCTATTACACCATATTACAACTGAACTACCTCGTTTTTCGAGGTATCCGTTAGCGAGAGGATCATCCATGTCATACCTGAAATTGGTATGAATAAGATTATTATTATGATTTTTTTTGAAGGGGCACTTAATATAGGTCAATTAAGTGATAAAAAGCCGTGTATAAAAACACACGGCTTTTTTGGGCTTAATTAAAAATTAAGCTTCAGCGATTACGATTACTTTGATCGTAGCTGTAACGTCAGAGTGTACTTGGATAGCTACGTCGAACTCGCCAGTCTCACGGATAGTACCAAGAGGTAGACGAACTTCTGACTTAGATACCTCAACACCTACTGCAGAGATAGCATCAGCAATATCGCGAGTACCGATAGAACCGAATAGCTTACCTTCGTCACCCGCTTTAGAAACTAGAGTTACTTCAGCTAGTGCTTCTAGTTTTTCAGCGCGTGCCTGTGCAGCAACTAGCTCTTCAGCGATTTTCGCTTCAAGCTCAGCGCGACGTGCTTCGAAAGTTTCAATGTTAGCTTTAGTTGCAGGAACTGCTTTACCCTTAGGGAATAAGAAGTTACGTGCGAAGCCAGATTTAACATTAACCTGATCACCTAGGCTACCTAGGTTTGCAATTTTGTCTAGTAGAATAACTTGCATGTCTCTACACCTTTTAAAAACTAGTAATCAGCTGCTTACTTGTGTAAGTCAGTGTATGGAAGAAGGGCTAGGTAGCGAGCACGCTTAATAGCAGTTGCTAGCTGACGCTGGTATTTAGCGCTAGTACCTGTGATACGGCTAGGTACGATTTTGCCACTTTCTGTTACGTAGTTTCTAAGAGTAGCCAGATCTTTGTAATCAATTTGTTGTACGCCTTCCGCTTTGAAACGGCAGAACTTACGACGTCTGAAATAACGTGCCATGAGTAATTTCCTCAATTAATTCTTTCAATATGTTGTGCGTGCAATACTAGCTGACTTAAGCCATTTCGGCTCTCGTGGCGATTTATAAAACCGCGAACTTGTAATGCTTGCCCAACGTATAAATGCTCAGTTTGGTTTCGGAACTGTTCTCCACTGGCAACCACTTGAATACGCACGTAGGCATTTCGAGTTAGGTCAGCCTCTAGCTGCATTGATTTGTGCTCAAGTACAAATATACAGTGCGGGATCCCAGCTGGGCTTTGACTAAATTTAGGTGTTTTACAAATCACGCCCGAGAGCAGATATTGATTGGTATACAGGTCAACCTGAGTACTCACCATTACCTCGAAAGGTTAGTCAAATCCGAAATCAACAACGATTAAGCAGAAGCTGCTTCTTTTTTCTCTTCTTTTGCAAGAGGAGATGCTTCAGTTACTGCATTTTTAGTACGCATAACTAGGTTACGAAGCACTGCATCGTTGTAGCGGAAAGAAGTTTCAAGCTCGTTGATTACTTCAGTTGGTGCTTCAACGTTCAATAGAACATAGTGTGCTTTGTGAAGCTTTTCGATTGGGTAAGCCAGTTGACGACGACCCCAGTCTTCTAGACGGTGGATAGTACCGCCAGCTTCAGTGATAGCACCAGTATAACGCTCGATCATACCAGGTACTTGCTCACTTTGATCTGGGTGAACCATGAATACGATTTCGTAATGACGCATGGATATTCCTTACGGTTAGTATAGCCTTGTCCCGTTTCGGCCAGTCGGGGTAAGGCAAGGAACGATAATAGTAGGGCCGAAAGAGCGCGTATTTTACGTGCCGAACTAAAATTAAGCAATCAGTTTATTGCAAAAATTTGGTGGAATATGGGTATATTTTAAAAGCAAATAGGAAGTGTTTGATGAATATAGAAATTTAGAAAAGTTGGAGCGGCACACGAGGTTCGAACTCGTGACCTCGACCTTGGCAAGGTCGCGCTCTACCAGCTGAGCTAGTGCCGCATCACAATATTTAGCTCTGGATTTGTTGGTAACTACGCAAGGTCGCGTTGATTACCTACTGCAGCTGAGCTAGTGCCGCATTACATCATATTCTGTATTTTTTCAGTCGAATATAAACTGAGGGGTTTGGAGCGGCACACGAGGTTCGAACTCGTGACCTCGACCTTGGCAAGGTCGCGCTCTACCAGCTGAGCTAGTGCCGCATCACAATATTTAGCTCTGGATTTGTCGGTAACTACGCAAGGTCGCGTTGATTACCTACTGCAGCTGAGCCAGTGCCGCATCACAATATATTCTTTACTTTTTACAGTCGAATACAAACTGATAGGTTTGGAGCGGCACACGAGGTTCGAACTCGTGACCTCGACCTTGGCAAGGTCGCGCTCTACCAGCTGAGCTAGTGCCGCATCACAATATTTAGCTCTGGATTTGTCGGTAACTACGCAAGGTCGCGTTGATTACCTACTGCAGCTGAGCCAGTGCTGCATCACATTATATTCTTTATTTTTTCAGTCGAATATAAACTGAGAAGTTTGGAGCGGCACACGAGGTTCGAACTCGTGACCTCGACCTTGGCAAGGTCGCGCTCTACCAGCTGAGCTAGTGCCGCATCACAATATTTAGCTCTGGACTTGTCGGTAACTACGCAAGGTCGCGTTGATTACCTACTGCAGCTGAGCTAGTGCCACGCTTGGGCTAAAAACCCCGCAGGGCTTGTCGTCTCAAGCGGGGCAGGATTCTACAAGATAAAATTTGCTTTGCAAGTATTTTTTTAAACTTTGAAGAATTTTTCTTGATACACCTTTAATTCCATAATGGAATCTTTGATGTCATCTAAGGCTAAATGGGAGCTTTTCTTTTTAATTTCACCTAATAACTCAGGTTTCCAACGTCTTGCTAGCTCTTTTATTGTACTTACATCTAGGTTGCGATAGTGGAAGTAAGCTTCTAGCTCTGGCATGTATTTGTTGAGGAATCGACGGTCTTGCCCAATCGAATTACCGCACATTGGTGAAGCACCTGGTGGTACCCACTCTTTCAAAAAGTCCAACGTCTGCTTGATTGCATCGGCTTCTGTGTATTTACTGGCTTTACAGCGATCGGTAAGACCTGAACGACCGTGTTGATTAGTACACCACTCATCCATTCCATCAAGGAGCTCATTACTTTGATGAATTGCCACTACAGGACCTTCAGCTAAAATATTGAGATCACCATCTGTTATCACCGTCGCGATTTCTAAGATTTTATCTGTTTTTGGTTCCAGCCCCGTCATCTCGAGATCGAGCCAGATCAAGTTTGATTCATGAAAAGACATACATTACCTTAGCGGTACTTTCCTTTAGATCCAATGCAATTAGATATATCATATTAGTTTAAACACTCGACCTAAAGCTTTTTTTACCATGCACGGCGTTTTATTGATTTATAGCCTAAATTTAAACGCTCTGCACGCTCAAGCTTAAACAGATTATAGACATGGCAAAGAAAAAGAAACTCAGTAAAGGCCAATCCCGACGGATTAGAGCTAATCATCAGAAGCGTATCGATAAAGCGAAAGGGACAGAAGTGTCTGATGTTTCATGGCAAAATGACAACCTAGGACCAACAGAAGCGGCAGTGGTGATCAGCCGCTTCGGGCAACATGCAGATATAGAAACCACAGAGCAAGAGATTTTGCGTTGTAATATACGCCGCACCGTGAGCAGCTTGGTTTGCGGTGACGAAGTTATTTTTCGTCGTGCCAAGGTCAGTGATGGTGACCTAGCCGGAGTCATTGAGGCTGTACATGAAAGACGTACACAACTTACTCGCCCCGACTTTTATGATGGTGTGAAAGTCGTCGCTGCCAATATCGATCAGATATTGATGGTATCAGCTGTTGTGCCTGAGTTTACCCCACAGATCATTGACCGCTATTTGGTTGCTTGTGAAGACATGGGGATTGAGCCAATTTTGTTACTAAACAAAATTGACTTGCTCGACCAAGAAAGCTTGGATTACGTTGATGAAGTGTTAGATATCTATCGTGAGCTTGGTTATCGCGTGCTGTTAGTCAGCACCAAATCAGGTGAAGGCATAGATGAGCTGAAACATATCTTAGAAGACAAAAATAATATTTTTGTTGGTCAATCTGGTGTGGGTAAATCGACGCTCGTTAATACTGTACTCCCAAATGCCGATATCCTGACCAAAGAAGTCTCCGAAAATAGCGGCTTAGGGCAACATACAACAACAGTATCACGCTTACATCACCTCCCCTCTGGCGGAAACTTAATTGATAGCCCGGGGATCCGTGAGTTTGGCTTATGGCATCTAGAAGTTGAGCGAGTGACTTGGTGTTTTAAAGAGTTTAGAGAATTTATTGGAGGTTGTCGTTTTAGAGACTGCAAACACCTCAATGATCCCGGGTGCCTTATCCAAGAAGCCGTCGATGAAGGAAAAATCAGCGAACTGCGCTTTGAAAGCTACCACCGCATTTTAGAGTCTATGGCAGATGGTCGCGCAGGTGCGCGAGCTCCGAGAGTCTGATAATATTTGCTAAATTGGCTCAACCCGTTGAGCCCAGCGGCTACTAAGTACCTTAGTGGCAAGACTACAATTAGGAACTGTTAAAAGTGAATTTGGATAAACTAAAAATTGCCATGCAGTATGCATTACCTAAACATGCGGTTTCTCGTTTGGTTGGTAAGCTTGCAGCAGCAGAAGCCGGTGCATTAACAACAAAGCTTATTAAGCTATTTATCAAACAATATAAAATCGACATGAGTGAGGCTCTGCACGAAGATCCAGCTCACTACAAAACCTTCAACGAGTTTTTCACTCGCCCTTTGAAACCAGGGATCCGTCCTCTTGCTGAAGAAAGCAATATTTTAGCTCACCCTGTTGATGGTGCGATTAGCCAGTTAGGTGACGTTGTCGATGGTCAAATCATCCAAGCTAAAGGCCACAACTATAGCCTGCAAACTTTACTTGGCGGCAAAGAGGAAGATTTTACCCCTTATATAGGTGGTAAGTTTGCCACTATCTATCTTGCCCCTAAAGATTATCACCGTATTCATATGCCAATTGATGGCACACTGCGCAAGATGATTTATGTGCCTGGTGATTTATTTTCGGTAAATCCTTTGACCGCACAAAATGTACCTAACTTATTTGCACGCAACGAACGTGTAGTTGCCATTTTTGATACTGAAATTGGACCTCTTTCTATGGTATTGGTGGGTGCAACCATAGTTGCCAGTATTGAAACTATTTGGGCAGGGACCGTCACTCCGCCTGCGGGTAGAGATGTGTTTACTTGGACATATCCAGAGACTGGTGACAATGCAATTAAGCTGAAAAAAGGCGAAGAAATGGGTCGCTTTAAGCTCGGCTCAACAGTGATCTTAGCGTGGGGCGCTGAAAAAGCGGACTTCCTTGACGGTCAAAACCCAGAAACAGTAACACGTATGGGTACACCGTTTGCAAAAATAGCAGAGTAAATTACTGTGAATGTGGCGGCCTGTTTTTCCTCACTACAGGCTTCCATATTTAAGTTTTCAAAGATGTCGTTTAGACCACTTTTTAGAACTCAAATATTTGGGCAGCTAATAATTAAAGTTCGGTACTTAGAAACAATATTAAATTTTAACTTTTCCCCTTATCTAAAGTAACTCCACAGCACAGAGAAAGTAGCATTGACAACGTTGAAATAACTTCGTAGTTATAGGTTTTGACCTATAAAAGGATAGTTAAATGAAAAGTACTCTACAATCAGTGCTCACTCTTGTTTCACTTTTTACTGCTACAGGCTCTGTTGCTCAATGTATTATGAATGAGCAAGGTTATGCCAATGTTTCAGGTAGTTACATCTGTACTAGCGTTTGTCAAAGTGAAGGAAAGGAAAGGAAGCTTATGTCACACAAAAAGGAGAAAAGCTTTTATTCATTAATGAAGCTTTAGAAAAAACACCTGGGGTTATATCTAAGCTAGAGGGCACTGCTAACAATATTACCTTTAAGATTACGAACAATTGCCAGCAAATTGAATTTAGTAATGGCACAGTTTGGCTTCGGAAATAGCTCCGTTCAAAGTAAAATTGCTTTAGCTTAGAATAAACTTCATTTTTAAATAAACCCCAATCATTAAATGAATTTTAATAATTGGGTTTTTTTTGGCTTTATGTATTACTATTTAACCTTATACAACGGTTATGATTAGCTGCACTCGCTACAGCTATCTTCCTTGACTAGTAGTAATTGGTGCTGAACTAGTGTCAGCGCATCTATGTAAGAAAAGTAACTCCCTTGATGATGTCCAAGTAGCACGTTTACAGCAAGTAATGCCTGCTGCGCGCCAATGATCCCAAGTATTGGACTCAATACGCCAAAGTTACCGCAGTTTTCCGTTGGAGCTTGTGAGTCTGTTGGAAAAATACAAGCATAGCAAGGTGACTTGGTTCTAAAATCAAAGCACATTAGTTGGCCTTGGGTGGCAATAGCTGCGCCAGCTATCAGCACCTTATTTGTTTGATAACAGTACTTATTGAGCAAATAACGGGTAGTAAAGTTATCACTACAATCTAATATAACATCGGCCTCACTAAGCAACTCAGCTATATTTTCTTGGGTCAAGAGCCCATTGATAGGCGTAAGTGTTATGTCGTTATTGAGACTCGCCAGCACCTTTCCCGCAGCTTTAGCCTTTTGCTGGCCTAAGTGATTCACTTTATACAAAATTTGCCGCTGTAGGTTAGACAACTCAACTTCATCGTGATCAATAAATGTAAGCTTACCAATGCCACTGGCAGCAAGATAAAACAGCGCGGGACTTCCCAGTCCGCCGCACCCAACAACGGCAACATGTGCCTGCTTTAAAGCCAACTGTCCTTGTTCGCCGACCTCTTTTAATAGCAAATGGCGACTGTATCTTAGTCGCTCTTTGTCACTCAGCTCAGTCATGCTGTGTCATCGCCTGTTTTAGTTCAAGTACAGCTTGCTGTGGGTCTTGGGCTTCAGTAATTGCTCTGACCACCGCAATGCTAGACACGCCTGTAGCAGCCACTTCCTGTGCTCGGCTAAGATCAATACCACCAATGGCGACGGTTGGATAGACAGGCTCCATCAAAGGAACAAAGTGCGTCAGCTTTTCAAGCCCTTGGATTTGACCTGTCATGTCTTTGGTTGTCGTTGGATAAATTGCACCAAAAGCCAAATAACTGGGACGATAGTTATGCGCTCGGAGCATTTCATAAAAACCATGGGTAGAAATACCTAAGCGCAGCCCCGCTTCTTGAATAGCAGCTAGGTTTGCTTTATCAATATCCTCTTGGCCTAAATGAATGCCATACGCACCGTGTTTAATTGCTAACTGCCAATAGTCATTAATAAACACCTTTGCACCGTACTTTTGTCCAAGTGCTATGGCAGTTTGTATTTCTGCTTCAAGATTGGCTTGCTCTGAGTCTTTAATCCGCAGCTGAACCGTATCGACCCCCATCGCGAGGCACTTTTCCACCCAATTCGCGCTATCTACCACAGCATAAAGCCCAATGAGGTCATCAATGCTTGCAAAACCTGCGGCAAAGTTAAACTCCTCTGGTAAGGTAAACTCTAATTCGTCCGCAAGCCAAGATCCCGCTTCAACCACTTGAGGGTAATCATTGAGCGTCACAGGGAATCCCGTGTGCGCAACAGGTCCCACCCCTTCCCCATATCGTATTGCCGCTTTTAACCCCGCATTGATATAGGCTTTACCAAGAATAAAGGCATCTTTAAACGGGTAGCCCTTAGCGATACACGATGCCATAACTGACGATAAACTACACCCCGTGCCATGACTATGTGGTGTTTGAATTTTTTCGTTTCCGAGCCAATATTCAGTATCCGCTTCTACGCCATAATCAATGCAGTAACCTTTCGGGTAATCCCAATGTCCCCCTTTAATGATCACCGACTTTGCACCGAACTCTCGCAGTCTGGCAGCCGCCTCTTTTACCGCCTCCGGGCCAATTAAATACACGCCAGTCAGCAGCTGAGTTTCATGCGTATTGGGCGTTATAACATCCACCAGCGGTAACAAGTGGGTTTTTAACGCATCAACCGTATCCTCTTCCGTTAACGCGTCCCCACTGGTCGCAATGGCAACAGGGTCGTAAACCACGATTGGCGGCGTTACCCATGTCGCTTTGTAATGTGTTAAATGCTCAGCAATAAGTTGGATTTGTTGCACATTGGCAAGCATGCCAATTTTTATCACTGTCGCAGGCATATCTTGCGAAAGTGCTGTTAGTTGAGATTCGATAACTGTAGTAGAAACAGGATTTAACGCCTCAACCCCTAAACTATTTTGCGCGGTTAGCGCCGTTATTACTGTACAACAATGGACATTAAAGCTCTGCGTTGCTTTGAGATCAGCCTGAATGCCTGCACCACCACCAGAATCAGAGCCTGCTATACTCCAAACAATATGTGACATAAAAAAGCTCCCTATGTAGTTATCCGCAACTCAAGTTAATTTGCATGCCAAAAAGGCATCCCAAGGGTTGGTGTAGAGGGCGATGCCACCTCTTTTTGCGGCATTGCTTTTGCTAAATAAGATAGACGCCCTGCGACTGTGCTGGCTTCAAATGCTTTTGCCATAGTAATGGGACAACCCGCCCCAGCCACCGCCGAATTAAGTAATACCGCATCATAACCCAACTCAAGTGCCTGACAAGCATGAGACGGCAGGCCAAGCCCGGCATCAACAATCAAGGTTTGATGAGGCAAACGTGTGCGGATAGTTTGCAAGTTATATGGGTTTAACAGCCCTTTCCCTGTACCAATTGGTGCGCCCCAAGGCATTAAAACCTCGCAGCCTAACGCATCCAAGCGCTGACACAACACCAAATCATCAGTGCAATAAGGCAACACTTTAAAACCGTCTTTTAATAAGATTTCGGTGGCTTCGAGTAATGCAATTGGATCTGGTTGCAGGTTATATTCATCGCCAATAAGTTCAAGTTTAATCCAATCAGTGGCAAACACTTCTCGACACATCTGTGCCAGTGTCACCGCTTCTTTTACGCTGTGACAACCTGCGGTGTTCGGCAAGACGCGCAGTCCCATCTCCTTGATTAGCGACCAAAAGTCATCACCAGCCTGCTTTGTTTGCTGGCGTCTCAGCGACACAGTAACAATTTCAGCACCCGAGGTGGCGATAGCCGCCTGCATGACTTCAGGAGAAGGATAAAGCGCTGAGCCAATTAGCATTCGACTCGTAAATTGTTCACCATAAATGGTAAGTGGCGTATCAGCCAAAGACTGCATAAATCACCCTCCTTGAATTGGTGATAAAAGTTCAATCTTATCACCGTCGTTCAGTGTCACGCTTGGCAGCTCTGTGCGAGAAACAAAAGTACCATTGAGTGCCACGGCAAAAGGCGGCCTCGCACCTTTGGCTGTGATAAACTCCTGAATAGTTTGCTCGTGGTCGATATTAATCGTTTCGCCATTAAATTCGACTTTCATAATAACTCCTTAGATAGTGCTTGTTGCACAATAAGTGGTGCCAGCAGATAGCCGTGCCGATAAAGACCATTGATACTGATCACATTGCCTTGTTGGTCAATTTTGGGGTGATTATCTTTAAATGCGGGCCTAAGTCCGGCTAATAAGGACAATACTCGCGCTTCAGCAAATCCACGATGCACTGAATAAGCAGCAGAGAGTAGTTCAAGTGTAGAGCGCACAGTGATCTCTGTGCTGTCTTGCGACTCAATTTCCGTCGCACCAATCACGAACTGGTGATCCGGCTTGGGTGCAATATAAATAGGGTACCTTGGGTGCATCAAACGCACAGGTCGAGTCAAGGTCACTTCAGGGGCATAAATTCTCGCTACTTCTCCACGCACGCCACGAAGCCCTTCACATTTTACTTTTGCACCAAGACCGCGACAATCAATAACCCAATCATATGAGTGACTCAGCTGCGCTTTTTTCGCCTCATCACAATGAACCCCGTAATTAATTTCTACACCTTGCTTCAGTAGTGTTGTAGTACTACTTTGATAAAACGCCTGATTATCCAGTTGGCCTTCGCAAGGTAAATACAAGCCTTGGTGGAACACGCCCCCCAACTCCGGCTCAAGTTCGGCTATTTGAGCACCATTCACCGTTTCCGCACGATGCTCTTTTAACGGCTTTAAGCGCTGCTTAAAACTCACCAAGTCACCACGATCTTGCGCATGGGCAACAATTAGTGAGCCTTGCTGTTGAAAAAAGACTGGGCTGTCGAGTTTAGCAAGTATTTGCGGCCATAACCTCATCGACTCAAGCCCTTGTAACGCCAAAGTTTCAGTACATATCACAGACTCAGCCAACGGCGCTAACATAGCCGCTGCGACACTACCTGCTGAAGACTCAGCACCTTGCTCTGCTTGCTCAAATACGCTGATCTGATAGCGCTTTGCAAGCATCAATGCGGCGATACGCCCAGTTAAACCAAAACCCAAGATAGCAACACGTGCTTGAGTAGACATCGCTACACTCCTAAAATGAGCCACCTCACAGACATCAAGGTGGCTATGATGGGATGAGTTATACCAATTTGCTTTATTAAGTGATCTATTTTGAGGCAAGAAAATCTTGTCGATAACACCGCTTCCGCGCCCTGCTCACGCCGAGGTACGTACGTCCTGTAGGCAAGGCAAAAGTTTTGCTATTTAGTTGTTCTAAATAAGAAACTTTTAACGCAGTTAGCGTCAGATTTACTCCCTCAAATTGAGCAAGTATTAAGACAAAGTGGTATCATATCGCTTTGTGATAAAGCTCTGAGCCTGATTGCTTAAATTCTTCAGACTTTGCTTTCATCTCAGCTTCAACATCCACCATTTTAATGCTGATCTCTTCACCTACATTATTCGGATCAATCCCTCGTGCTTCTAGCGCTTTTGCGTAGTCACGTACATCCTGCGTGATCTTCATTGAGCAGAATTTTGGCCCACACATAGAGCAAAAATGCGCAACTTTACCCGACTCTTGCGGCAATGTTTCGTCGTGATATTCACGGGCGCGGTCAGGATCTAGACCAAGATTAAATTGATCATGCCAGCGGAACTCAAAACGCGCTTTAGACAACGCATTGTCACGAACTTGAGCACCCGGATGGCCTTTTGCCAGATCCGCTGCATGTGCTGCTATCTTGTAGGTGATCAAACCTTCTTTTACATCTTCTTTATTCGGTAAGCCTAAGTGTTCTTTTGGTGTCACATAGCACAGCATCGCACAGCCATACCAAGCAATTTGCGCCGCACCGATCCCTGAAGTGAAGTGATCATAACCCGGAGCGATATCGGTTGTGAGTGGACCAAGCGTGTAAAATGGCGCTTCATCGCAATGCTTTAGCTGCTCTTCCATATTCTCTTTGATCATCTGCATCGGTACATGGCCTGGGCCTTCAATAAATACTTGCACGTCATGCTTCCACGCCAGCTTAGTCAATTCACCAAGAGTGCGTAGCTCACTAAATTGTGCTTCGTCATTGGCATCGGCAATAGAGCCTGGGCGCAAGCCATCGCCTAATGAAAAGCAAACATCGTATTGCTTTAAGATCTCGCAGATCTCTTCAAAATGCGTGTAGAGGAAGTTTTCTTTGTGGTGCGCTAGGCACCACTTCGCCATAATTGAACCACCGCGAGACACAATACCGGTGACGCGTTTTGCCGTCATTGGTACATAACGCAGCAGTACGCCAGCATGGATGGTAAAGTAATCTACCCCTTGCTCAGCTTGTTCAATTAGCGTATCGCGGAAGATCTCCCATGTTAGGTCTTCGGCAACGCCATTGACTTTTTCTAGTGCTTGATAGATTGGCACAGTACCAATTGGCACAGGAGAGTTACGTACCACCCACTCACGAGTTTCATGAATGTAGCGCCCTGTCGACAGATCCATTACGGTATCTGCACCCCAGCGAGTCGACCATACCATCTTTTCGACTTCTTCTTCGATAGAAGAGGTCACTGATGAGTTACCGATATTGGCGTTAACTTTTACTAAGAAGTTACGTCCGATGATCATCGGTTCAGTCTCAGGGTGATTGATATTGTTTGGCAGTACGGCGCGGCCACGAGCAATTTCATCACGGACAAATTCAGGCGTAATAAACTCAGGAATACTGGCTCCAAACGATTGACCTTTGTGCTGCTGTGCTAATAACTCATCTCGTAATTTAGCCCGCCCCATATTTTCACGGATCGCCACATATTCCATTTCTGGCGTCACTATCCCTTGGCGTGCATAGTGCATTTGTGTGACATTTTTACCCGCCTTGGCACGACGAATTTTAGGTAGGTGTTCAAAGCGAATATGATCAAGCCCTTCATCCGCCATACGCTGCTGGGAAAACTGAGACGTCACCGACTCTAGCATTTCGGTATCGTCACGCTCAACTATCCACTGCGCTCTAAATTTAGGAAGACCAGCACGAACGTCAACCGGTACTTCAGGGTCTGTGTATGGACCTGAAGTATCATAAACACGAATAGGGTCGTTTGATTCAAATACCGGATTGTCTTCGGTGCCACCAACAAACGAATCACTGAGCGTGATTTCACGCATACCAACGCGCACACCGGCTTGGTCGCCGTCGACATAGACTTTATGAGAATTGGGGAAAGGTTGGCCTTTAAGATTATGGATAAATTCTGCCGCAGCTGCTCGTGCTTCACGACGACTTAACTTGCTACTATTGTTTGACATGACGTTCCTCTTACTTTCATCAAAGGTGTCTTGTCAGATCTCCAAAAAGGAGGAGACGAGGATAGTCCTCGGGTAAGGTGGATAGCAATATACCACTATTGCTACAGACAAACGCAACACGTTTGCTGTCTTGTTCCCTACGCAGGCATTAACCTGATCAGGTCCACGGATCCCGCAAAATGCGATCTCAGCCTGAATGATTAGCAGCTGGCTTGCTGTAAAAATTCGAGGCACTCCGACAAGTAACGAATTAGCGCCAGTCTACTTACTTACATCAACGCTCGCAAGTATTGTCGCCAGCATTCACACTGGTATGTGGGGTTTTGGCTTATTGTTTAACAAAAGTAAATTCAGGTTTTCCCTTTAAGGTCAGTATATTAGCCTCAACCTCAAGCAATACGCCGATTTGTAACTGATTAATCAGCTGTGACTCAACTTTAGCCACATCCTCACCACAGTACTTACGGGTCATCCCTAGATTTTTGACGATTAATTGCCCATCAACAATTTCACCTTCACCAAAAAAGCGATTACACCCAGCAAACCCATTGACTTGCAACGCGTCTATAAAACGAATGTCAATCGCTTGCATACTCTCTGAAGATGCGTCCTGTGATTGTGTAAGTGGCTGGCCATTTATGCTGCGAAGCTGCCAACTAGAATACTTAAGCGCTTGCGTGTCTACCTTCCCTGTTGAGACACATCCACTAAGCGCAATAACTGCGCAAATTATGCTGATGAATTTCATGGTAAACCATCTATTTTATGCCCAATACTTATTATAACGTTTCATTGGGCAATAATTGCAGTAAAATTCTGTAAAAATGACTTTTTCGGCATTTATTTAATCAAATAAGTGTGTGATAGCATCCGGTAAAAAAGGTCTGCCACGTTCGTTAACTGAAGTGCCAGTGATTAGCGCATCTAACATCAACTTATTATCATGGGTTCTGATTATTTTTTGCTTAAATGCAAACTTCACCCTACTTTCTCGCTCAAGGGTGACTTCAACATAAAAGTCATCACCTGGGCGCAATGAATCTTTGTAATTCATTTCACTGCGGATCACCACCAAGTTCACTTTCTGCTCAGCAAGTGCTGCAAAGTCAACGTTATGAGCCAACAAAAACTCATGCCTTGCATGTTCTAAATAATTAAAATACACACTATTATTGACGATACCTTGTAAATCACATTCATAGTCACGCACTTTAAAATCAAGCTTAAAACTCATATCAACACCTATTGCATTAAAATTAATGGGCTAAGATATAACATAATTTCACTGTTAACTGGTCTGGCTTTTGCTAAACTGTGCCCAATTAAAAATGGGACAAAGATTAAGCATGAAGTTAAAACTCTCTACGATCACGTTGGCACTATTGCCACTTTTCTCTCATCATGTACTTGCCGATGATGACTTGGAAACCATCGTTGTTACTGGTGACTTTCAAAATGAAACCATCCAAACACTCAGTGCTAGCGCTTCGGTTGTTGATGAACTAACCATCACCAAGCGTGGTGCCCAATACTTAGATGAGATCCTTGGTGCAACTGCCAATGTTAACTTTACCGCAGGCGCGTCTCGTGGCCGTTTTATGCAAATTCGTGGCGTAGGTTTGCGTTCACAATTTGTTGATCCTATTTATCCTAGCGTCGGTTTATTGATTGACGGCATTAACTACTCGGGATTAGGTGGCAGCGCGCTACTCTTTGATACCGAGTCAGTCGTGGTGTATCGCGGCCCTCAAGGTACCAAGTTTGGCTCTGATGCCTTGGCAGGTATTGTTGAAGTAAATACTCAAATGGCAACAACTGCACCCTCACTAAAACTAAAACTTGGCGCAGGCAACTATGGCAGTTATGAAGCTGGTATTGCCGCAGGCGCTGGGCTTAGCGATAACACTGCTGCACGAGTGAGCTTATATCAACGAGAATCCGACGGCTATGTTGATAATCTTTATCTCAATAAGCCCACGCAAACGCAAGATGAGCAAGCCGCTAGACTAAAACTTAACTCTCAGGTCAGCGACAACCTTGCGTTAGAGTTTACTTTCCATCATATCGATACTGACAACGGTTATGATGGCTTTACTTTAGATAATTCGCGCAATAGTGTTGCTGATGAACCTGGGCAAGATAACCTAGAGTCTGACGCTTTTGCTTTTCGTGGCAAATATACACGCTCAGACTTGTTTGATGTTGAGTTTAAAGTATCAGGATTAGACGCTGATGCCCTCTATAGCTTTGATGAAGACTGGGTATGTAACGACCCAAGTAAACCTGCACTCTGCGGCGCGGGATTACACCCTGAAGGATATAGCTCAACCGATGTTTATGCCCGTAATTATGAAAAAGGCGATATTGAGTTTTTAATCAAAGATAAGCAGAGCGACTGGGTAGTTGGCATGTATGCCAAGCGTAACGACGTTGATCTAACCCGCCACTATACTTGGCTTGCTACACCGTTTACTTCTGCCTATTCAATCGAAAGCAAAGCTATATTTGGCCAGTACGTGCATCACCTATCAGATAAAACTCGCTTGATTGGCGGCCTACGCGCAGAACAATACGACGCTGATTACTTAGACAGCAATGGCTTCACCATCGCAACCGATGACTTGATGTGGGGCGGTAAAGTCGCACTTGAATACCAAGCTGTCCCTCGTACTATGATCTACACCAGCTTATCTCGTGGTTACAAGGTTGGTGGCGTAAATGGTGAAGCATTAGCAAAGGCCAAAGACGAAGGGTTAAACATTCCCACAGAGCACCATTATTTTGACCCAGAGTATGTCTGGAATGCCGAGTTCGGCGTGAAAGGGCAATCTGAAGATAAGCGTCACCTTGTACGTGTTACTGCATTTTATATGCAGCGTGATGACATTCAACTAAAGCAGTGGCAAGTATCTAACCAGCAATTTGCAGGCTATATCGATAACGCCAGTGAAGGCAGCAACTATGGACTAGAGCTAGAAGGCACCTTTAGTTACAACGAGCGCCTTGGCTTTACCTATAGCGCAGGCTATTTGGAAACAGAAATAGAAGATTTTGTTGCAGCAAGTGGCATTAACTTAGACGGCCGCGATCAAGCACAAGCACCAAACTATCAATACTCATTTGCTGTTAATTACGAGCTAATGAATAACCTAGTAGTAGCGCTTGGCGTTGAAGGTAAAGACAACTATTACCTCTCGGATAGTCACAACGAGCAAGCCGGTAATCATAACCTGATCAATGCCAGCTTAAGCTATTACGGTGATAACTGGTCACTCACAGCTTGGGGCAGAAACCTAGCGGATGAAGATATTGTAGTACGCGGCTTTAGATTTGGTAACAACCCATTAGACGGTTGGCAGCCACATACTTACGTGCAGTACGGTGAACCACGCGTGTACGGATTAAGTTTTACTTACGAACTGTAATCAACTTACGTTTATACTTATTAAAAAAGGGGAAGTATATTCTATACGCTTCCCCTTTTTTATATTCTATTTATCTTCAAATAACTATGAAAAACAAACAGGCCAATTATCTTAATTAATTGCTATATCTACCAGCATGACTATACGATAACGTCGCACCGTACATTACAGTATTGTCACAGCAGTTAATACTAAATAATAAAAAGGGGGAAGCGTAAAATTAGAGTAAAACGCTCCCCCTCACCGCAAAACCTAAACGCGCTATGCTATTCCATACTGGGCGCGCTGGAATATACTAGCTCAACCAAGTTATTCATGGTTTTTGACTTCTGCATATACGCTTTTTCCATGTGAGCAAGCTCTTGTAATTCAAACAAGGTTGACTCCACCAGCGATAACCACTTGGTGGTGGTATCTGGTACGTTATCGCACTGTTTTGACGCTTTTTTTAGTGCGTCGTAATAAATTGTTAAGCCCGAATT
Source organism: Pseudoalteromonas peptidolytica (assembly GCF_012641745.1). Taxonomy (GTDB): domain Bacteria; phylum Pseudomonadota; class Gammaproteobacteria; order Enterobacterales; family Alteromonadaceae; genus Pseudoalteromonas; species Pseudoalteromonas peptidolytica. The sequence continues at coordinate 195 of NZ_WEHZ01000004.1, read as the reverse complement.
CAGATAATAAGTGCACCACTCATGGTTAATCGGTGAGGAGAGATCAACTGCCTGTTGGTGGTACTCTGTAATCGCCAAAAAACAAGAGTAGTTACCATGAGTTACAAGCAGTTGATCGAAGGACAAAGATACCAGATAGAGGCATACTTACGCGAGGGTTTTAGTTACCGGGAAATTGGAAAGCGGCTGAGTGTT
>NZ_WEHZ01000003.1 GCF_012641745.1 Pseudoalteromonas peptidolytica | reverse complement strand
AACGCGTGCTTTCTTCAAAAGCTGAATGAAGAGCTTGTTCTATATTCACAAAAAATCCGTAGTTAGTTGCCTAGCTACGGATTGTGCATGATCATTTTGATCGGTCAACCGATCAACTTCTTAACTGATCAGCATTAGCCAAATGGCCTCTTTTTTATATTCATTGCAAGTTAATTGCATTTTACAAGATGGGCGCTGTAAAAGGTTTGATGAACCCTGTAGCGCTTTATCTGTAATCTGTTACAATCTATTATTAACAATAAGATAATAAGGATGATATATCATGAAAAAACTACTAGTGACTGCTGCACTTTTAGCCGCCTCGAGTCAAAGCTTTGCCACTACAAAACATGTACATAACTGGAAGGCTGGCTCTAGCCAAAATTGGCATAGTGCCATTATTTTGACTAATGTGTGTAATAAGGACAACACTGATGTAGTGGTTAAATTTTGGGATTCAACTGGTGCTGTATTAAGTAATAGAACGCTTTCCGCGGGTAATGTAACAAATAGTGAAGGGGAGATGACGTTCACCTTGGAGCCTCATCAAAGTACGCATATTCAAATCAGTGCGGCTAACTTTTCTAAGTTCACGTATGGTAGTGCGAGTGTATCGAGCTATTACGCTGAGTCTGGTGTTGAGTGTCTAACTGGTTCGCATCATTCTTATTATTATGCTTCTGTTGGCGGACATGGCCTGTCTTACTTACTAAATGGCGGTGAGCCATTCTAATATTTATTTGCGCTTTAATAGTGTGAATGATTTTGAAAGTATAGATTGTGAGAGAGTGAGGTATCGCTCTCTTGCTTTGCAGTCAATTGAATACTCACATAGCTAGTCTATATTGCCTACCTAAACGTAAACACTCTTTCTAAGAAATAATATTTTCACCCTTTCGTATGGGGGAATATAAACGCAAAGCAGAGTAGCCGCCTCCACGCATCCAAATTCATTACTAGTTAATACCATTTTTCGGCGTGGCACATTTGCAATATCCACTTACTTCCATTACACACCCAAGCAACATCGCAATACGTGACCTAATCATATCGTTTGAGTACGCTTTAATAACTTGTAGTAAATGCGCACCTATTTTATCTATTTGCTCAACTAGATAATTCCCCATTATTTCATCACTTAGAATTTTCACTAATTGTTGGCCTGCATATTGCTTATATCTTGTTAGAGTTAATTTTGGCGTCAAAGTGGCAATTGGTTGCCTTAGTTGGTTGAACACCCGATGCATAAGTGCCGCTTTGTCATTTAACTATCTATCAATTAGATAATTGATTTGACAAAAAGAGAGTGAGTTATGGCTTTATATGTAAATACGAATGTCAGTGCTATTAACGCACAAAGACAACTAACTAATTCTGGCAATGAACTAGATACTTCTTTTAAACGTTTATCATCAGGTATGCGAATCAATAGCGCAGCAGATGATGCGGCAGGTCTACAAATTTCCGATCGTCTTCAATCACAAATCATGGGCCTGAATCAAGGAAACCGAAATGCAAACGATGGTATTTCATTGGCACAGACCGCGGAAGGGGCGATGGATGAAATTACATCGATGTTTCAGCGGATCAGAACGCTTTCACAGCAAGCAGCTAATGGCTCTAACACAGATGAAGACCGATTAGCGATCCAAGAAGAGATTCAGCAGCTTGCCAAAGAAGTCAACCGTGTAGCCTCCGACACCACGTTTGGTGGTCAAAATTTGCTTGATGGTACATATGCAGCTAACTTCCAGGTTGGCGCTGATGCCGTTCAAACAATTGGATTTAGTATGCAGTATGTTGGTTCTACTGCTAATAGTATGGAGGATGATGGGGGCTTTACTTTGTCGGGTATTGCTGGCATCGCTAGTGGTGTAAGTGGCGCCTCTCTTAGCGCTGTTGCAGGCTCCATTAGTACATCTGTTGGAGTCTCGGCTGATGCGACAAGCTTCGCTGCAGTTTATACAGCATCTGGTATATCTGTATCAACTCAAGCCAATGCTCAAGCGGTAATGGCTGGTATGGATGCGTTAATTGCAGTAGTGGATAAAAAACGTGCCGAATTAGGTGCAGTTCAAAACCGCTTCCAATCTACAATTCGAAACCAAGCGAATATATCTGAGAACTTATCAGCTGCAAAATCTCGAATTAAAGATGCCGATTTTGCTTTAGAAACGGCCAAGCTGACAAAGAACCAGATCCTACAACAGGCAAGTCAGACCATACTCGGCCAGGCTAACCAAAGACCGCAAGCAGCATTGAGCTTACTTCAAGGTTAAAACTGAATAATCAAATTATTTAAAAAAAAGCTAAAGCTTTTTCTTTGTCAGTCGATAGCAGAGTTAGAGAACTATAACTTTAGGACTCTAACTCGTCGAAGCTGAAGGGTAGGGGTATCCCGACGCTTTGATTAAAATTGATAAAGCGGAGGCTATTATGGCTTTATATGTAAATACTAACGTTAGCTCATTAAATGCGCAGCGTCAGTTAATGAACTCTGCGAATTCACTTGATACGTCCTTTAAAAGACTATCTTCAGGTTTTCGTATAAATAGTGCGAAAGATGATGCTGCTGGTATGCAGATATCTAATCGTCTCACAGGTCAAATCAATGGTCTGAATCAGGGCATTCGAAATGCAAATGATGGTATATCATTAGCACAAACAGCCGAAGGTGCGCTAGATGAAACAACACAAATGTTTCAGCGTATTCGCACATTGGCACAGCAGGCTTCTAACGGCTCTAATACTGATGAAGACCGCTTAGCAATACAAGAAGAGATCCAGTCGCTATCTAAAGAAGTGAATAGGGTTGCTGCAGATACCACATTTGGTGGTCAAAACTTGCTTGACGGTAGCTATGACGCAAACTTCCAAGTTGGTGCTGATGCCGTGCAAACGATCAGTTTTAGTATGCAAAATGTGGGTGCTACTACAAATAGCTTGGTTGCTAATGGCGGGTTTACTTTGTCGGGTATAGCTGGTATTGCTAGTGGCGTAACCGGTGCTTCTTTAAGTGCGACAGCGGGAAGCATTAGTACCTCAGTAGGTGCTTCAGCAGATGCAACTAGCTTTTCTGGTGTATTTACTGCCAGTGGTATTTCGGTATCTACACAAGCAAATGCGCAAGCAGTTATGGCTGGTATGGATGCGTTAATCGCAGTAGTTGACAAGAAGCGTGCTGAGCTAGGTGCGGTGCAAAACCGTTTCCAGTCTACGATACGAAATCAATCAAACGTTGCCGAGAATTTGACGGCTGCGCGATCTCGTATTCAAGATACTGACTTTGCACAGGAAACTGCAAATTTAACAAAAATGCAGATTCTCCAGCAAGCAAGTAGTTCAATTCTTAGTCAGGCGAACCAGCGTCCACAAGTGGCGTTATCGTTGTTAGGTTAATGAACAACAGTAGCGTCAAGTTTGTGAATAATTCACGAACTTGACGTATACTGTAAACTAGGTTTATTTCGGAGGTGTGTTGTGAAAGAAATACAAGTTTCAACACATTCGGGGCCAAATGTTTTGCAGCAAAAGCCTGACGAATTGTCAAAAGATGAACGTGGAGCTGAGACGACAAGAGCAGTAGAGCAACTAGAAACAGGGCGAGACACGCACAAAGCTCGTGAAGACGAGCAAAGCAAAAAAAGTAACCTGGTTGCTGAAGTAAAGCAAAATCTTGAAAAAGTAAATCAGTTTATTCCCGTCACATCGACGAATTTACAATTTGAGTTTGATGAAGAGGGCGATCCGCCGATTGTCAAGGTAATAGATTCAGAGAGCAATAAAGTGATCCGCGAGATACCATCAGAGGAGTTTAGGGAAGTGGCTAAAGCATTGGAAGAGTTTGCCGATAAAGTATCTAGTAGAGGTTTGCTGTTCGATGAAACAGCATGAATTATCTTAAGGGGGAGTTATGCCATTAATTACTTCAGCTGGTGTAGGTTCAGGGCTTAACCTTGAAAGCATTATCAAAGCATCGATAGATGCCGAAAATGTTCCTAAAATGCAGGCGTTTACCAAGAAAAAGGAGTCGTTGACTGTAGAACTTTCCTCTATTGGTGAAGTGAAAGGTGCGGTTTCAAAGCTCCAAGATACGATGGAAAAGTTAGCAGACTCAAAAAACTTTGGTAAACGAGTCGCTAATATAAGACAGCCAACTGCGGGAGATATTATAAGCGTAACGCCTACCTCTGATATTTCTACAGGTAACTTTAAAGTCGCAGTCAAGCAACTTGCTGAAGGCAGCCGAGTTGTGTCTGCCGACGCTTCTTTTGATTCTACCGATTCCGTAGTCAGTGCTTCTGGAGGAACATTGACCTTCGGTGCGGGTGCAGATAAGGCTTTTACTCTTGATGTGGCGGCTGGTATGACGCTTGCAGAATTACGAGATGCAATAAATTCCTCAGACTCAAATTTCGGTGTGACTGCTAATATTGTTAATACAGGAAACACAAGTGTCGGTTCTAAGTTAGTGCTAACGTCAAACGTTACAGGCGATGGAAATAACTTGACCATCACGTCTGATACAGCTGAACTAGATGCTGTCAGCACATCTCCATTTGCAGGTGGTACAGCTGGTATGACCTCGGTTCAGGACGCGCAAAATGCTGTAATCACTGTAGACGGGTTAGAGGTAACTAGCTCAACAAATACTTTTAAGAATGCCGTACAAGATATGACAATTAAGGCATTGGAAGTGAGTGAAGGCAATGATATTGACGGTTATGAAACCGCAAAATTGAATATCGACTACGACCGCGAATCAGTGACAAAGTTGGTTGATGAGTTTATCGCAAACTACAATAACCTTATAGGTATGATAGGACTGCAAACTAGAGCATCAAAGCCCCTGAATGGTGACTCTTCTATGAGGTCGTTAAGCGACCAGTTAATTACTACGCTGTCATCAGAACTAGTTGATGCTGGGCCGTTTGAATCAATTTTTGATATAGGTATCGGTGTGAAAGATGACGGTTACCTTGAAAAATCATCCCTAGTCCGAAGCTTAAATGAAGCAATGGATGAAAATTTTGATGATATTGGCACGGCATTTGCTGGTGAAAACGGTGTTGCTAAGAAGCTTGAAGAGTTGCTTGGCAACTATGCTGATTCCAGTGGTATCTTGAAGCAGAGGCAAAATAGCTTAAATAGCCAGCTTGAAGATTTAAAAGATGATGTTAGCAACCACGAATACAGGATGGAATCTCTAGAAGAGAGCCTTCGAAAAAAATATGCAGGTTTAGATGTATTGATTGCACAAATGCAACAGACCCAGTCATATTTGGGGGCACAGCTAGCCAATCTACCTGGTTTTACTAAGTCTAATTAAATTTAGGAGCAATAGTTATGTATAATGCTCGAGTGAAAAATTATCAAAGAGAAGCCCTTAAAACACGAGTAGCCGGTGCTGACAGATACGAAATCATTCAAATGTTGATGGCGGGAGCTATAGAAAAATTGGTACTAGCCAGAGTATCAATAGAAAAAAAACAACTAGAAGCTAAGGCAGAGCATTTGTCGAAAGCGTCTGCGATTATTGAGGCACTGAGAGGCAGCCTTGACTTCGAGATTGGTGGTGAAGTGACAGAAAATCTGTTCGCACTTTATTCGTATATGTTAGATCGATTGATAGATGCGTCAATTAAGAACGACCCTTCATTAGTTGAAGAAGTAAGTAATTTATTAAAGGAAATAAAATCGGCATGGGATGCAATTCCCGCGGATGTTAGACATAAAACCATCGCGGACAACCAAGACAGCTATAATGTCGGATAATGCGCTAGTAGTGTTACAACGGAAGCTGACACTATTACAGACATGTATTCAAGAAGAAAGATTAGCTGAAGCCGTGGAAGTTGAAAAAGCCCTGTCTCAGAATTTAAAAACTATTTTTTCTGATGGTTTGATTCAACAGCAATCAGACTATGAGCAGCTGTTAAGTACACTTAACAGCTACAGCGATTTAGTAAGTAAATTAATTGAGCTGCAGTGTTCAACTCGAGATGAGCTTGTCACGCATACACAAGTCAATAAAAAATTACTTATTTACAAGCAATTCCGATAATATGACAAAAAAAAAATCCCTAGAAAACCAAATTCAAGAGTTGTCCCAAGCTGCCGAAACGTCTTTGGCTGTGTCACAAAGGGAGGCTGAGTTTGCTCCAAAAGCAAATCGACGTTTCACTAAAAACTTAGAGTGTTTCGCAAAGTATTACCCATCAATTGCAGATGCTATTTCCACTTATAGCGTTGAGCCTGATTTTTGCTTGCACGTTGAAGAGGATGGCTACGCCAATATAGATTTACCTCAAGGCAACGCCCGATTTTATTCAAGTACTCCATACCAGCAAATTACAACGCAAGTTAAACGTGCCGTCAATAATCCGTCATTCACACTTACAGAATATACTACGAGTAATAATGACAGTCGAGATCAGCGGATCCACGTTCGTTATATGAGAGAATTGGCTGTTTACCTTCGCGGTGTTAAAGAAGCTGGTGAAGCTGAGGCTCTTAAGGTGTTACCTTCGGAGTTTCCCACAGCGATGATTTTCGGTGTTGGCCTCGGGTACCATATTCCAATGCTTTTTGAACACACTAACTTTAGCTACTCTTTCATCATAGAGCCAGACTTCAAGTTATTCTTTGCCAGCTTATTCTGTATTGATTGGTCAACAATAATCGAAGATGTGGACGAAAAAGGGGGGTGTCTATTCTTTTATATTGGATGCCAACCAGATGAATTATTGGGTGAGTTGAAAAAGACTTCAGAAGATATAGGCGCTTTTTCAATAGTGAGAAGCTTCTGTTACCAACATTATCCCTTGCCACAAATAAATGAAAGTATCGCAAACTTCTTTAAAGATTATTTTCAGTTTCAATTTGGGCACGGTTTTTACAACGACGCGGTGACGGGTCTTTCTCATTCCTATCTGAATGTAACAAAAGGCGTGCCTTTCTACGATGCTAAAAATGCGCCTGTTGAGGCGCTTAAAGATATTCCAGTATTGGTAATAGGAAATGGCCCATCACTTGATGAAGCACAGGATTTTATCAAGCGAAATCAACATCGGGCAATTATTTTCGCATGCGGTACCGCACTTCCTTCTCTAATAAAAATGGGTGTCACACCAGATTTCCATATCTTAGTTGAAAGGCCTTATAGAAATTATCAGGCTGTATTAGATATGGCTCCTAAGGAAGTTTATAAAAAAATTAATCTACTTGGAGTGAATACTGTGTACCCTGATACGGTGGATTTATACGACTGGGTCGGTTTTTCGTTAAAAGGGAATGAAGCTGGCACAGATTTTATAAATGTTCAATTAGCCATGAAAGGCCATGGTGGACTCTCTACTACAGCGTACTCAAATCCTTTAGTTGCAAATACAGGCTTATCATTTGCTTTACATTTTGGATTTAAGAATATTTATCTGTGTGGCGTGGATAATGGACGTTTACAAGCTGGCGAGACGCATTCTAAGTACAGCGTTTATAGTAATTCTAACAATATAACCAAGTTCAAATATCAACCTTTAGGTTATGATGGTAGCACTTTGCCTGGCAATTTAGGTGGAGTTGTAGAAACAAACGAAACTTACAGGATGTCCCATCGGCAGCTAGAAGACTTGGTAGCATTAAAGCCGGCAAATATTTTTAATATTGGACATGGTGCTTTTATTAAAGGTGCAATACCAACTCCCTACGAGGATCTAATAGATCTAGAAGACGGCCTTGATAAAGCTTCTATTATCAGCCTTATTAAAGATCAGTTTGAAAATGTGGGTTTAGAAGATCTCAATTTCGATACTTTAGGTAAAGATCTGATTATTGAAGCACTTGAGCACATAGCCTTGATAGCGCAAGAAAAAATTGCAACAGTGACTGAAGCTGCTGATAATTTGAAAAGGCAGGAGCGTTATTTATACGCCTTTAGGAATACGCGTTTTAGCCATATTTTCCATATTATTAAGGGATCATTGCTCTATTACCACTGTCCAATGTTAACAAGTCTTTATAAATACGAAAGTGAGCAAGAAAACTTAAAAATATATAGAAAATTAAACAGCTTATGGTTAGATTACCTTTCAGAGATGGGCCAACACTTTATCGAGAAAGGCTTAGATAAGTGTGACTGGGAGCTCTACTGATAAGGGCTAGCGGGTCAAGTAAAAACTAATAAATTAAATGGATAATACAGCATGAATGAATCTTTATCATTGAATGCTCGTCTGTATGAGCAAGTTGCGCTTATTCGACGTACAGAAGAAGTGATCGCTGAAATATATCCTAGCGACAAAATTAAAAGCCCAGTACATTTGGCGATAGGCCAAGAATATATTTGCGCTGCAGTTATAGAACACCTAAAGGCGTCAGATTATGCCTGCGGTACTTATCGGGGGCACGGAGTATACTTGGCAAAAGGCGGTAGTCTCAATTCAATGATGGCTGAGCTGTATGGTAAGTCAACAGGGTGTGCAAAAGGTAGAGCGGGTTCTATGCACCTAGTTGAGTCTCAACATGGTGTGATTGGTATGTCTGCTGTGGTAGGTACGGGAATACCTGTTGCAGTGGGTTATGCTTTAGCTATCAAGCAGAAAAAAACAACTGACGTTGTTGTTGTTTTTATGGGAGATGGCGCAACAGAAGAAGGTTGCTTTAGCGAAAGTATTAATTTTGCTGCACTTCATAAATTACCAATCTTATTTGTATGTGAAAATAACCAACTAGCAATTCATGAGCCAATAGATAAAAGATGGGCAACTCCCCATATAACTCAACGAGTAAGCACATACGGAATACCGACCAAACAGTTTTCCAAACCTGATATCTTTGCGATACATGAATACGTTGGAGAGCAGATCAAGCAAATGCGGCAGGGAGCAGGTCCGTGTTTCATAGAGTGCTTTACTCATCGCTGGAGCGAACATGTTGGGCCTAACGAAGACTATGATCAAGGCTACCGATCATTAGAAGCGGCAGAACCATGGCGGAAAAATGATGTTTTGATAACGCTCGGTGAAACTTTAGCCCCAGCGCTGCGCGACAGTATTGACACAAAGATAGAAACCAAAATTCAAGAAGCAGTTAATTTTGCCGAGCAAAGCCCATTTCCTGATCCAAAGGAGTTGTACGATTATGTCTACGCCAAATAGCACTCGCTTATTAAAGTATTATGAGGCGCTTAATGAAGGTGCCGCGCAAGCAATGTCTGAAGACCACCGTGTATTTATGATGGGCCTTGATGTAGACGATCACAAAGGAATTCAGGGGTCAACTCTAGGCTTAGTCGAAAAGTTTGGAGCAGAGCGAGTATTCACAACTCCTTTATCGGAAGATGCGATGACGGGGGTTGCAATCGGAGCTGCAATGGCTGGACAACGGCCAATTCACGTGCACATTCGTATGGACTTTATGATGTTGTGCATGAACCAACTAGTTAATATAGCGGCAAAAAGTCACTATATGTACGGTGGAACAGTCCAAGTTCCTTTGGTAGTTAGAACCATGATCGGTAAATCTTGGGGGCAAGGAGCTCAGCACTCACAGGGCTTGCATGCAATGTTTGCACATGTTCCGGGGCTAAAGGTTGTGGCTCCTTCAAATGCTCATGATGCAAAAGGGCTAACTATACAGGCTGTGAGAGATAACAACCCTGTTATTATAATGGAGCATAGACTCCTTTACAGTACAGAATCTTATGTGCCAGAGAAGCCTTATGTTGTCGAATTCGGCCAATCAAGAGTAGTAGAAGAGGGATCCGATATCACCATTGTCGCTATCTCCAATATGGTTGTTGAGGCCATTCGCGCAGCGGAGCTACTTTCAGCTCAAGGCATAAGTGTGGAAATTATTGACCCTGTTACAATCTCACCGTTAGATTCTGCAACCATAGAAAAGTCAGTCGATAAGACTGGCAAACTCCTTATTGTTGATAACGGTTGGCTTAATTGCGGGATTTCTGCGGAAATTTCGGCTAGGGTTGCCGAGAGTGAGATAATCACAAGAAGAGTGCAAGTTAAGCGCCTTGGGTTCGCGGCAACGACGTGCCCTACTACGCCTACATTAGAAAACGCTTTTTATCCATCCCCTAAATCAATCGCCATGGCGGCGATGAATTTGTGTAATCCACAAAGTAGTTGGGAACCCAATGATGCTCAATGTGAGCTGGCATATCAAAAGCAATTTAAAGGACCATTTTAATGTCATATAGTTTAGCAGCGCCTAGCTGGGGAGAAGAAGAGCTAGAAGCCTTGCAAAAAGTAATCGACTCAGGTTTTTTTACTATGGGGCCGATTGTTTCCGAGTTTGAAAATCAATTCGCTGCATATCACAACAAAAAACATGCAATTATGGTGAACTCCGGATCATCTGCAAACTTAGTTGCAGTTGCCTCTTTATTCTTTAAAAAGGAAAGACCTTTGAAAAGAGGGGATGAAGTCCTAGTTCCAGCTTTGAGCTGGGCTACAACCTACCACCCGCTTCAGCAGTATGGCTTAAAAGTGCGGTTTATCGATATAGAATTAGAAACGTTGAATATGGATCCAAATATCTTGCGTGGGGCGATTACTGAAAATACACGTATGATCTTAGGGGTCAGTATTCTGGGCAACCCGGCTGCGCTTGATGTAATGCGGGAAATCGCGGACGAGAATGACTTATATTTTATGGAAGATAATTGCGAATCCATGGATGCTGAGTTGAACGGGAAAAAAGCAGGTACGTTTGGAGATGTTAATACCTTTAGCTTCTTCTTCTCTCATCATATCTCTACAATGGAAGGAGGAATGATTTTAACTGATGATGACGAACTAAATGAAATTTGTCGTTGCTTGAGAGCTCATGGCTGGACACGAGATCTACCTAACAACTCTCAACTGTTTGAGAAAAAAGAAGATGACCTTTTCGAAGCCTACCGTTTCATTTTGCCGGGTTACAACGTAAGGCCGACAGAACTAAATGCAGCTGCAGGTATCGAACAGTTGAAAAAGTTGCCAGACTTTACCATTGCAAGAAGAAAAAACTTAGCAATCTTCACCTCTTTATTTGAAAATGATAAACGATTTATTATCCAAAAGGAAAATGGAGTAAGTTCCTGCTTTTGTTTTACGATAATTTTAAATCCAGAAATGAAGTTCGACCGAGCTGCTATTTTTGATGCGCTTTCTGAAGCTGGGATCGGCTTTAGAATTATAACTGGTGGAAACTTCTTACGCCATGATGTAATAAAGTACTACGATTATACTGAAGCTACGCCAGTTATTAATGCTAATATCGCTCATGATTATGGCTTTTTCGTTGGTAACCATCCATTTGATCTGAGCGCTGAGTTGAAAAAGTTGTATCAGGTACTAGATAGTGTTGCAAAGGAGGTAAACTAATGTCTTTAAATATTTTAGTGACCGGTGGTGCAGGCTATTTGGGTTCAATTATGGTTCCCGAGTTACTTAAAAAAGGTCACAAAGTAACAGTGCTAGACAATTTTATGTTTGGTCAAGATTCTCTCAATGCAGTGTGTGTAGATCCTAATTTTTCGGTTATCCGTGGAGACTGCCGAGATTTAAATTTAATCTCTCGTTTGGTAAGTAAACATGATGTGATTATCCCTTTAGCGGCTCTAGTCGGAGCGCCGTTGTGTGCGCGTGATGAAATTGGCACTATCACAACAAACAGAGATTCAGTTATTTCGCTTACCAAGCTACTCAGCAAAGAACAAATGATGCTCATGCCGATCACAAATAGTGGCTATGGCATAGGGGAGTCGGGAACGTTATGCACTGAAGAAAGTCCACTTAACCCGATTAGTTTATACGGCAAGACCAAAGTTGAAGCTGAAGAAGCTGTATTAGCACGTGAATCATCAATCAGTTTTAGGCTCGCAACTGTTTTTGGTTTTGCACCGAGAATGCGCCTTGATTTATTAGTTAATGACTTTGTATATCGTGCTGTAAAAGACAAGGCGGTGGTGCTGTTTGAATCTCATTTTAAACGTAATTATATCCATATTAGAGACGTGACTAGAGCATTCCTTCACGGACTAGAAAACTTCGAAACAATGAAAGGCGAGGCCTACAACGTAGGTCTTTCAAACGCCAATCTATCGAAGTTGGAGCTATGTCATGAAATACAAAAACAGTTGCCAAAATTCACATTTTTGGAGGCTCCCATAGGTGAAGATCCGGATAAAAGAGACTATATCGTTTCGAACGATAAAATTGAAGCGACGGGCTTTTTACCGAAGTACTCATTAGAACTCGGAATTGCTGAGCTAGTTAAGGGGTACAATATGATTACAAATACAAAATATAGTAATGTCTAAAATTTTCAACTTAAATAATAAGAAGATATTTGTTGCTGGTCATAAAGGGCTCGTTGGAAAAGCGCTCGTAAGAGCGCTTTCTGCGTTAGATGTGGAAATTATCACTGCAAATAAAGATGAACTTGATCTTCGCAACCAGTCTGATGTGAATGACTTTATCGCTGAGACCAGACCAAACGCAGTTATTTGTGCAGCAGCTAAAGTTGGTGGTATTGAAGCCAATCGCACTCAACCTGTTGAGTTTTTATATGATAACTTGATGATTGCAACAAACTTAATTCGCTCCAGCGCGGAGCTTGGCGTGTGCCGACTGCTTAACCTTGCGTCTAACTGTTATTACCCTAGATTAGCTGAGCAGCCAATTAAAGAAGGATGCTTGCTTACGGGAGTGCTGGAACCAACTAATGAAGCATATGCGATCGCGAAAATCGCAACCTCTAAATTAGCTCAATATTATGCAATTCAGTATAATCTGAACTATTTCACACTGGTTCCAACAAGTCTTTATGGACCGGGAGATCATTTTAACGATGAACGAGGCCATGTTATTCCCGCCTTGATCAATCGTTTTCATAGCGCCAAACAACAGAATAAAGAGTCTGTAACACTTTGGGGAACGGGGGCGCCAACTAGGGAGTTTCTTTATGTTGATGATGCTGCTAAAGGGATGCTCCACTTCCTAGAGTATTATCATGGTGTTGAACCTGTCAACCTTTGTGGTGGAAGAATACTTTCCATAAAAGAATTAGGCAGCATTGTTGCAAAAACGGTGGGGTATCAAGGTGAGCTCTTGTGGGACTCAACAAAACCTGACGGCATGCCTCATAAAGCGCTAGACGATACTCTGTGCTCTAAACTCGGCTGGGAACCAGAGACTGAATTTGATAAAGGGTTGGAATTAACTTATCAGGACTATCTTAAGCAATGTTGATTCAACCAAAAACCTTTTTTGCAATTCATATGTTCGAATCAAAGCCATATGAAGACTCAGCCGGCAAGTTAGAAGTTAGAGAGCCCATGGTTCAGTCTGGCCTGCTAGGTGAACACGAAACCTATTCTTTTGGTTGGCAAGAGCAAGATAGTGTCGAACTTGTGCAGCAGTCCGTGACTGATTGCTTTAATGTCATTGGTAGCAGCGCTGTTGTTATCTATGGTGCCGGTGCTCACACGACCCAATATTGGGATTGTATCAGTAGATTAAATGTTGTAGCTATTGCTGATAAAAATGAAGGGCTTTGGGGTGAGAAATTGAATGGCTTGCCCATTATATCACCACAAGAAATTGGCACATACAGTTCAAATGTGGTTATTTCTAGTAGAGCTTATGAAGATAATATATATACCGAGTTATCCCAACTATATCCAATGGCGGAGCTTTTTAAGCTTTACGGTTCCGAGTTCATGGCTACTGCATTAGAAAACTGGTGCACAGAATTGAAATCTCGCGTTTTGGCATTTAAGCCTGATCTATTAATACATACCCCTACTCATGTAAAAGAAAACATACCCAAGTCGTTTTTCATTAACTTAAAAAGGCATCTACCTAATTTGAAAATTCTCACTATCTGGTGGGACTATGATGAAGAGAATGAAGAGTCGGGATATTTGGAATATGAAAGAGATGTATTAGAGTATGCAGATCTAGTAATAGAGAATTCTAATGCCAGTCGTTTAGAAAAAATGTATCAAGGGTTAGCTCCCTATGAAAAGCATAGCAATCCTGAGCGGGTAATTTTTCATCCAACATGGTTTGACCCATCATTATTTTATGACTGTGGTAGAGAGCCTAAAGAAATCAAAATAGCTCTGTTTGGTAGTATTGTTGGTGAGAGGGCATATTGGGTCGATATACTAAAAGCTCATTTTGGATCTGATTTCCATCATTTTGGAGGTGTATCAGGAGAGCATCGAAATCCACTTCCAATTCGTGAGTATGCCAAGCTGTTGAGGAGTACTAAAATCGTAGTCAATACCCAAACGTATGGTTTCCGGTCTCAGTGTAAAGGTAAGGTGAGAGAGGCTCTACAGTGTGGAGCTATTTTACTTGAGCAAGATAATTATGAAACAAGAGTATTTAACAAGAGCTATAATTATCAAAATATCTTTTATTTTTCCTCGGAAGAAACTCTCATTGGTGAGATAACTAAGCTTCTATCAAGTGATTTAACTGTTCAAAGAGTAAGTGCCAAAAATATTTGTTACATTTGGACGAAATTAATTTTTCAACTATTAAAGTAGGTGTGGTGGTGGAAGAGTATAAGGCGGGAGATATTACGGTTGTTATTCCAACTATAGGAAAGGACAAGAAGAGGTTACTAATGCTATTGAAGCATTTAAGGGCTACTTCTAAAGATATTAAAATACATATTGTCTGGGATGGAAATGCTTCTCCATCTTATGACTTTATTTTCAAAGTGAAATCTGAGTTCAACTGCATGGTTATAACTCATGAGTCAAATAAAGGGTTGTCTGCGGCTAGGAATACAGGATTAGATAATATTTGTACTAAAATTGGGATGTTTATAGACGATGATATTTTTCCTGATCCAAACTGGTGTCAAAGAGTTATTTCATTTCACAATGAATATAAAAGCGAGATGTCAGCATTGGTGGGTAAAGTAACTTGGGAAGGAACGAATTTCAAAAACCGCCTTACCGAGTGGTATGAGGAATTTGGAGCTTGGAGTATATTTAATGGTTCAAAAAATTTAACTAAATTGTCTAATTTTTGCGGTGGCTTTACTTCTTTCAAAACTTCATTTTTTAAGTGCTTAAAGTTCAACGAAGAGTTTACCAAATATGGCTGTGAAGATATTGAGTTTGGCGTTCGATTTTTCCCGATGGGTGGAGTCCTATATCTTGACAGTCATTTAGTTGGTAGACATTTCAAAAATTTAAGTCTTGAAGGTTACATTGAAGAGCATATTGCAGCAGGCTATTCGAAAGGTTTACTAGCTCACCTCCATCCAGATGACTTTTTTGATTTAGAGTTTCATCAACAAGCTTGTGATAAAAAAGACCAAGGTAGTTATATCCATTATTTGAAGAATCTAGCTAAATATATCTATGATAAAGAGGATAATTTATTTTCTACTGAATTTTCTGAATTTATGAGTTTGTTGACTAAGGCATGTCTTCAAAGCGGTTACCATAATTTTTTTGAAGAAAATATATTTTCTGTTAAAAATAGTTGGGTTGTAAGTTGTGGTGTAGGTGAAGAGGATTTGTATATACCACATTTTATTAATGCTAAATTTAATGAAATTGTAAGGGGCGGGGACATTCAGGTTCTTAAGGAAATGCAAAATAAAATGCCTTACTTTCTTAAGCCTTTTGAGGCTGAATTAGCAATAGATGAGAACTCGGATGCTATAAATAAATATTTCGCGATTAATCCAGAGAAAGCTATAGGTATTGACGAAGAGAGGGAGATAGATTCTTTAAATTCTAGAGAACTGTATAAAGTCCTACTCTCACCAGCTCTCGAATTCTCAGAAAAAGAGAAGATTGTAAGTAAAATTATTCAGGTGGATCCATCATTTGTAAGTGCCTATATTTGGCTATTAAGTAACAAGCCACTAGAAGGTGTTATGAGAGAAATATTATTTTCAGTAAGTACTTATTTTGCTGAAAGAAGGCCCCAAGATGAGAAGAAAAAGCATTTAGCCAACATACACTCACTGTTAGTTCAATATAGAGAGCAGGAAATTTGAAAATCTTACTAGTACCAATAGAGTTTACCACATGGGAACAGGCTAGAGCTTGGTCATACACCGGTTCGTATGCTTTTAGCGATGGCTTAACTGAGAATAATATTGAGCATACTTTTGCTCCGATTTTTATAGATAAATCAGGAAAAGTAAACACTATATGCCTAGATTACATACGTGAAAATACAAGCGAAAAATTTGATCAAGTATGGGTATGGTGTATACATGGCGCGTTACCTAGTCATTATTGGGAGTGGTTTTCCAGTGTTGCTAATATCTCAGTGGGCATATTGATGGAGTCATTGATATTTGAAGAAGATGAGCTTCTAGAGTTTCCTAACTTGCGAAATAGACGTGCTTTAGCGTTAGAGCAGCTAAAAAATTTTGACAAAGCTTTTGTTTGTAGTGAAGCCGATGCAAATGTGATCAGGAGTGAGATTGGAATAGATGCGACGTGGTATCCACCTATGATGCCAGAGAAATATATTGACTTTAGAGATCCGCCGGAGACTGAGTATGCGGTTTTTGTCGGCAGTAATTATGGCAAGCGGAGAAAGTTTTTAAGCCACTCTCAGCTTCGTAAGAAATTAAAGAGGCCGCATCTACCTGAGAGGGATACTGAATTGCCTTATTTATTTGATAAACTTATAGATAGTTTCCCCGACAGCTTAGATTCTGATCTGGCTCTCGATAACTTTTTGACAAATTTGAGAGCAATACGTGGAGCTTTGTTCGAGCTTCATCTAGAGGGACTGAGGATGGGATGCGCGAATGTTAATTTGCCATCTATTCTTAAAGCATTTGCAGGTAGAGTAATTGAGTCGATGGGAGCATCTGTACCTGTGATAACATGGATCCCACCTGGAAAAGAGCAAAAATCACTCTTTACTATCAATGAAGATATATTAGCATTTTCCTCAATTGATGGGTGCCTAGAAGCTATTAACCAGGTAAACAGCGATAAGTTCTGTCGAGAAAATATTACGATAACGGCTCGCAACAAAGTACTGACCCGACATACAAGTAGGATCAGAATCAAGCAGCTTTTAAATTGGATAGAGAATGGAAAAGCTATCGATTATAGTCAGGATCTGACATATCGCCCTTCGGTTGAAGAATCTTTATACTACAAAGAGCTTTTCACTAAAAACCCTTCTTGGAACCGTTTTACGCCTAATACAGATGAGTCATGTAGGTGGAAGGTCATCGATAAATATCTTTCTAGAATTCATACAGGAAGTACTGGTGAGAGCCTTATTGCAGATGTTGGCTGCGGAAGGGGTTGGCTATCAAGCCTGATGGTTAAATATGGAAAAGTTACTGCGGTAGATCCTATCGGTGATGTGATTGATTTTGCAAAATCTTCTTTTGAACATATAAACTTCGTAACAGGCAGTTCTGACTTGCTTGAATTCCTCGGTTTGAAAGATGGTTTTGATGTGGTCGTGTCGTCGGAAGTTATTGAACATATACCACCTGAGCAAAAGTTATCATTTGTAAAATCCTTGGTGCAAATATGTAAGCCAGGTGGGTTTTTAATAATATCAACACCGAGAAAAGATATATTAGCTGATTGGATTGAAGAGTATGGTGTACCCAACCAACCTACAGAAGATTGGTTATATGAAAGAGACCTGATAGATCTCTTTACAAGCTCTGATTGTACAGTTGTTAGCTTAGAAAGAGCTTTTTTAATGGACATATATCAAATACATCTATTTAGAAAGAACCTTTAGTTAAAAAAGTGTGACAAAAATGAATGATTTAGTTGTCGTTAATCCCGGTGGTAGGGACATAATTTATCAGTCTTTAGGCAATGAACTCACAGCAATTGAGCCACCTTTATGGACTCGGCTTATTTCTGGTTATTTGATTGATCGACAAGTACCTGTAAATATCTTAGACACCGAAGCCGAAGGGTTAGGCGCCAAAAATTCGGCATTGAGGATAAAAGAGCTTTCCCCATTACTTGTGGTCGTCGTGGCATTTGGACATCAACCTTCAGCATCAACTCAGGTTATGACGGGCGCTTCTGAGCTTATAGATGAGCTGAAACAGCTTGATCCGAATATAAAAACGCTACTGGTTGGTGGCCATGTGTCGGCACTGCCTCAGGATACTTTAGAGAAAACTAGAGTTGACTTCGTATGTCAGGGGGAGGGAACGATCACTAGCTTTCAGTTATGGCGGGCATTAACTGAAAATTTACCGCTAGATGAAGTGAAGGGGCTTGTATATAAGGACGATAAGGGAGTGTTTGTATACGGACCAAAAGCTGAAATATCGGATGACTTAGACAAAGATTTACACGGAGAAGTGTGGCATCTTCTACCGATGAATAAGTATAGGGCGCACAATTGGCAATGCTTCGGTGAACTAGAATCGAGGCAGCCATATGCTTCGATTTACACGACCTTGGGGTGCCCCTACAAGTGTGTATTTTGCTGTATCAATGCGCCATTTGATACTAATAAGTATCGTACACGAAGCCCCCGCGCTGTTGTCAATGAGATAAAACATCTTTACGAGATATATGGAGTGAAAACCTTCAAAATCATTGATGAGATGTTTGTACTTAAAAAGAATCACTACATACCTATCTGCGAGATGCTTGCGGAGCTACCTTTTGCGAGCGAACTTAATATTTGGGCTTATGCGCGGGTTGATACTGTAAAAGAAAATACCTTACCTTTGTTAAGAAAGGCAGGTATCAGGTGGCTAGCTTTAGGTATCGAATCTGGAAGTGAAGTCGTAAGAGATGGTGCCAAAAAATCATTTTCTCAAGATGATATAAGAACGATAGTCAAACAAATTCAAGATGCAGATATTAACGTAATGGGCAATTTTATTTTTGGATTGCCTGATGATGACATGAAGGCTATGCAACAAACCTTAGATTTAGCTATTGAGCTAAGGTGTGAGTTTATAAATTTTTATTCGGCGATGGCATATCCTGGTTCTAAACTTTATGTGGATGCTAATAGCTTGGGGTGGGAGTTGCCAAAAACCTGGTCCGGATATTCCCAGCACAGCTATGATTGCCAGCCTCTTCCAACGAATCATGTTTCAGCAGCTGATGTGTTAGCTTTTAGGGATAAAGCATTTCATCGGTATTTTGAAAACGTCGAGTATTTAAATTTTGTAGAGAAAAAGTTCGGTTTTTCGACCCGGCAGCATATAGAGGAGATGGCTCAAACCCGATTACGCAGAAAAATAGTCGAGCGAGAGACAAACAAAATTGGAGTTCAGTATCTGTAGCGTGAATACATTACCAACATTAGTCGTTTTAGCTGGGGGTAAAGGCACAAGGCTAAAAAGTGTTGTGAATGACCGACCTAAAGTTTTGGCGAAAATCAATGGAGTACCCTTTATTCAACACTTATTGACTTGGTGTCAAAAGCAGGGAATTACTCGTATTCACTTTTGCCTAGGGTATAGAGCCGAGCAGGTTATTCGGTGGCTCAGAGAGGAAAATAAGTCACAGATAGCTGTATCTTGGCAGGTAGAAAAGGAAGCGAGAGGAACGGGTGGCGCGATTTGTGACGCTATATCTTATTTAGAGAGCAAACATGAGTGCACCGAGATATTAGTGTGTAATGGTGATACTTTTGTCGAGTTTGAGGTCGAGCAATTTGTAAGTACCAGCCAAGTCTGTGGAGGAGGGATATTAACTACAACTGTAGACAACGCGTCTAGATTTGGTGCGATAAAAAAGTCACAAGGACTGCTGACTTCCTTTGTTGAAAAGGAAGAGAAACAAGAGGAGGGTGAGATTAATGCTGGGTGGTACTACTTAGGAAAGTCACATTTAGATACTTTACGAGTTAGAGCTATTTTTTCGTTTGAAAGGGAATACCTAATGGATCTCAGTAGGCCGCCGATACAGTGTATAAATAAAGGTAGTAATTTTCTGGATTTTGGCACTCCAGAAAGTTATCTGCATGCTCAATTTATATTCCAGGAGCTATTATGATAATTACAAGAACTCCCTTCCGAGTATCTCTTTTTGGCGGAGGTACGGACTATCCTGCTTGGTATTTAGAAAATGGTGGGGCTGTAGTTGGCACAACCATTGATAAATATTGCTATCTCAGTGTTAGAACTTTGCCTCCATTTTTTGAGCATAAACATAGGATCGTTTATTCAAAAATAGAAAACGTATGTGATCCATCAGAGATACAACATCCTGCTGTTCGTGCAGTGATGCAGCAGCACCCAACAAACCATGGTATTGAAGTACATCACTTTAGCGATTTGCCTGCGCGCTCTGGTCTTGGCTCTAGTTCTGCATTTACGGTGGGACTTATCAACGCTTTGCGCGCGTTAGAAGGAAAGATTACTTCAGCTACCCAACTTGGTCTAGAAGCTATCCGTATCGAACAAGAAGTCATTGGAGAAAAAGTTGGTTCACAAGATCAAGTTTGGGCCGCTCATGGTGGTACTAATAGCATCGAATTTAATCAAAATGGTCGAATAGATATATCTAAATTGATTATGAGGCCAGGTAATCACGCATTACTTAATGATCATATTCTACTATTTTTTACAGGTTTTACTCGAATTGCAGAAACTATTGCGGTGAAAAAAATCGAGAATGTAAAAAAGAAATTTTCGCAATTGACAACCTTACATCAGATGGCTCTGGAAGCGAAAAGCATATTGCAATCAAAAGACCCCGAGTTCAATAATTTAGGGGTAATGCTTGATGATGCTTGGCAATTAAAGCGTGAGCTAGCTGCTGGCGTTTCTAATTCTGAAATAGACGATATCTACAATGCTGGCAAAACTGCAGGAGCGTTAGGAGGGAAACTGTTAGGTGCTGGAGGGGGAGGGTTTATGATGTTTTTTGCTCCACCACATACTCACCAGAGAATAAAATCGGCGTTGTCTGACCTAATACATGTTAATTGTAATATCGGCAGTGAAGGCAGTAAAGTAGTAAGCTATGAGCATTATGAATAGGCCGCTAATCAAAAGTTTTCTCAAAGGCTGCTCGGTAGATAGGTTGTTTTACTGTGCTAGATAAAAAACCACTCGCTAATTCTTATTGTGTATATATTTATGCAAATGCTAATGAGTTAATAGGCTTTGGTCATGTCATGCGACAAATAACCCTAGCTATTGAACTCAAAAAGCTAGGAGTCTCAATCACTTTTATTTTTTCATCAATGGCGGACATGCTGCTTGAACGGTTAGGAAAGTTAGGATTTGAGTGTCAAGAAGTCGCTCCAATGAGTGTGCTGAATATACCTTCTAGAGGTTCACTGCTGATTATCGATGATTACGATGTCTCAAGCCTGAAACTTTCAAAGGAGTGTCCATGCATATACCCGATTATTTGTATGGACGATAATGTTGAGCAAATAGATTATCTATTTGACGCTGTCATCGCCCCGAGTGATGTTCTAAAACCTATACTTATGGCTAAACAAGTGTTTCAAGGTATTGAATTCCGCTTCATTCGAGATGAAATAAAAACGGCGAAAACGTCGTCCAAATGTAGTAATAGAGTGGAAGGTGTATCGGTTACTATAATGCTAGGAGCGACAGACGTTCAGGGTTTACAGCTAAAAGTGATTAATGTTATCAGCACTGATAGACGTATAGCTAGAGTCAATGTAGTGTCTACGCTTCGACTGAGTAAAGATATAGAAGAAGTGATTACTGCGAATCAACATATTGAAATACGGTACTATCAATCGCCAAAAAAACTAGGAAACATTATGTCTAATAGTGATATAGCTATTTGCGGAGCTGGCGGCACTCTATACGAGTTTTTATATCTAGGTATCCCTACAATAGCTGTTACGGTCGCTGATAATCAACTGCAGGCTCATAGCTCTGAGTTAAACTCTAAAGCCTATTTTTGTGTCGATGCGTCGAAAGATATTATGGCAGCAGTTGCTCTGATAAAACGGCAGTTAGACAAACTGATCACAAGCCCGTTTCGAAGAGAACTTATGGCTAAGTATGCAGCAAAGAGTGTCACGGGTGAAGGGGCGAAGTTGATCGCAAAGGAAGTTGTTAGGTTACTCGAAGAAAAGAGAGTAAAAATTGATAAGCATTACGATTTAAGAGAAAAGAGTTAAGGAACAAAGCAGAAATGCAGCAGCGGTTAACAACAAAAACAACTCAGTTTAAACAAGATTTTAAGATTGAAGGTAACATAGTAGGTAAAGGCCATTCTCCATACATCATCGCAGAGCTTTCTGGAAACCATGGTGGCAGCCTTGACCATGCTCTCAAGCTGATTGATGTAGCAGCGCGAACGGGTGTAAGTGCACTTAAAATTCAAACATATAAACCTGATACGATTACTTTGAATCATAACGGCCCTGAGTTTGTAGTAAAAGAAAAGCTTTGGCAGGGAAGGACGTTATATGATTTGTATGAGGAAGCCCACACACCATGGGAGTGGCACGCGGCTTTATTTAAGCAAGCGAAAATAAACAATATAACTTTGTTTTCTTCACCTTTTGATAATACAGCAGTCGATTTACTGGAAGATCTTAATTGTCCAGCATATAAAATTGCGTCTTTTGAACTCACCGATATTGGCTTAATAAAGTACGCCGCGAGCACAAAAAAACCAATTATTATGTCCACTGGTATGGCGACCTTTGATGAAATCCAAGAAGCCGTTGCAGCAGCTGCTGATGCCGGAGGTACAGAGCTTGTCGTTTTACATTGCATTAGTGGTTATCCAACTCCAATTGCTGATTGTAATTTAACCACACTTACTGATCTGCAACGAAAGCTTGGTGTGCCTGTTGGACTCAGTGATCACAGTCTTGATGATACTGCTGCAATAGCCGCTACGGCTTTAGGAGCATGTGTGATTGAGAAGCACTTTAAGCTCAAAGGAGATGATTCCAGTGTCGATTCGGCTTTCTCTTTGGATGAAGAGCAATTCAGTCGACTCGTTACAAGGGTGAAAGATACTCACGCGAGTTTAGGTGAGGTCAATTACCGTCTAACTGACAGTGAGCAGGATAATGCACCATTTAGACGCTCTTTGTACGTTGCTAAAGCGATCAAACGAGGCGAGATTTTCACCGCTGAACACGTACGTTCGGTGCGCCCAGGTAAAGGGTTGCATCCAAGACACTTAAATGAAGTAATTGGGCAAGTGGCTGCGCAAGACGTTGAATTTGGCACACCTTTAGCTTGGGAGCATGTAGTGCAATGAGTGTGTATATATTTTCCCAAGCTCGATTTGATTCCACGCGTCTTCCGGGGAAAGTATTAAAAGCAATAAATGGCCGCAGCTTGCTCGATTATCATATTGAGCGAGTAGCTCAGGTAAAACAAGCTCATCAGCATGTTATTGTCACCAGCATTGAAAAAAATGATGACTGTATTGTCACACACTTGTCCGATAAAGACGTCATCGTTCGACGAGGCAGCAAGCACAATGTTTTAGAGCGCTTTGTTCAAGCTGCTCAAGCACTTGCATTAACTGAAAGTGATTATATCGTTAGGTTAACAGGTGACTGCCCACTTGTTGATCCAACCTTGATTGATGCGCTTATTCAATTTCATTTAGAGTCAGGGACTGATTATTCAAATATTGATGTAAATACCATTCCCAGAGGTTTTGATGCTGAAATCTTTAACTTTAAAGGGCTTCTCCAGGTATTTAACGACGCTAAAGAGGCGTATCAACAGGAGCATGTTACACCTTATTTTTATCAACATCCGACATTATTTCAATGTGCTAGCCTTTCTTTTTCACCACCGCGCTCTGCCCATTTGCGCCTTTGCGTTGATGAGTTGGAAGATTTCCAACTCGTTGAAAGGGTGATAACGCATTTTGGTAACGATATAGATTTTGTATCTGCAAATGAGATTATTGACTTTTTGAATATGACTCCCGCTGTTGCAAGTATTAATGCTTGTGTGGGGCAAAAAAAGTTAGGGGAATAAGTATGATAGCAACTAAGCTTCACGGCTACGCTATTGAGCTACATCAGCTCACCCATGATGATATGGAGCAAGTTTTCAGTTGGCGTAATCAGCCAGACGTCCGAGCAAATATGCTAGATGACAAGCCTATCGCCATTGCACAACATCAAGCTTGGTTTTCAGCGATGCTTAAAAGTGATAGGGAAGCACATTATAAAATCATCGTAAAGGAAAAAGAGATCGGGGTCGTTAATATACGTGCAAATACCGCGCTGAGTGATGCCAGTGAAGCAGAAATTGGAATTTACATCGCAGACAATGACTATAAGGGAAACTTAGTCGCTTTCTCTCCGTCTTTACTTTTAATAGATTATGCCTTTGAAGAGCTTGGAATTAACGCATTAGGATCCGTAGTTAAAGCAGAAAATCGAGAGGCGCTAAGGTATAATGAGGTGCTTGGCTACACCTTGGCACCAACTGACAGCCAAGGTTTAATTAAGATAAGATTAACGCCTGACGCATACATCACAGCAACCAAGCGGATTAAAACATTTTTGAGTAGAAGTTAATGAACGAAAAATTACGAAATATTTTTGCTAGTGTTTTGGATATTCCATTAGAAGAAGTTACCGACGAGCTTGCTTATGGACAGCATGATAAATGGGACTCTATGAGTCATATGATGTTGATTGCGGATATAGAATCAAATTTTGATATAATGATCGACACTGACGATATTATTGATATGAGTTCATTTGCAAAAGCGCAAGAAATTGTTGCTAAATACGAGAGTGAATAGTGACGAACTCGGTTAATCATATCGTTGTCATCACCGGAGCCTCTTCTGGAATTGGGCTCGCTGTAGCCAAAAAAGCGGCTTTGAATGAACAATGTGTTGTCATCATGGTAGCTAAAAATGAAGAAAAGCTGGTTGCAGCAAAGAGTCAACTCGTTGCAGCAGGGTATTTGAATGTTGAACACTTCACTGCAGATATAACCATAAATGAACAGGTTACCCAACTTTTTAAATTTATCCAAAAAATAAAGCTACCTGTTTATGGGTTTGTGCACTGTGCAGGCACCATGTACGAATCCCCGTTGCTGATGACTCGCGATCATTTGGTTGATGAGCAGTACCATCAACATGTGAAGAGTGCGATTATGCTTGCTCAAGGCATAAGCAAGATAATGGCTCGAAATAAGTCCGGCAGCATCGTTTTCATTAGCTCAGTCGTCGCGCAGCAAGGCAGCCGTGGTCAAAGCGTTTACGCGGCGATGAAATCTGCATTACATGGCTTAACTGCGAGCTTGGCCGCAGAGCTTGGTACTATGAACATTCGTGTAAACGCCGTTGCGCCTGGTGTAATTGACACCGCACTGGTTGCGCATATTCCTGATGAGAAAAAACAGCAGTTAATAAAAAATACAGCATTGGGGCGTATTGGTCAGCCAGAAGAGGTTGCTGATGTGATTAACTTTTTATTTGCAGAAGAAAGTCGCTTCATTACTGGGCAAGTCATCCATGTTGATGGGGGGTTAAAGCTGGGCTTATGAGTAAGTTTTGGGCGCTTGGAAAAGCGAGTAATAGCTTGATTGTAGATGGCGAGCGCACGTTGAACTATTCACAGTTAGATACTGAAGTACAATCTGCGCTCAGCAACTTGCCAAAAAAGAAACAGTTAATTGCCATCGTTGCGCACAATTCCTTACCCTTTGTCATACACTACTTGGCTGCACTTCGAGGTGGGCATACGGTGCTGCTGCTAGACAAAAGTAAGGGAAAGGAGCAGCATCAGGTAATGCTCACGCAGTTTCATGCGAACTATTTAATTGATGGTGATTTAGTGTCTCACCTTGACCCCGATACGGTTACTCTCGCACCTGAAATTGCACTCTTACTGGGTACTAGCGGCACCACCGGTCGAGAAAAAGTAGTTAAGCTAACCTTTGAAAACCTTACCTCAAACTGCGCTGCAATAACGCAGGTTTTGCCTATATCCAAAACTGACTGTGCTATGGCTTCTTTGCCATTCTCGTACAGCTTTGGGCTCTCAATTTTACATAGTCATTTGCTTGTAGGGGCAGGAATCATTCTTGGCCAAGAAAGTTTGATGTCAAAGTCATTTTGGCAGCAGTTTACCCAGCATAATGTTAACAGCTTTTACGGGGTGCCATTTAGCTTTGAGATACTTTTTCGATTGGGGTTGCAAAGGCAACCACTGCATCAATTGAAATATATGGCTCAAGCAGGTGGACGCTTGAGTGGAGAGTTATGGGAAGCTTTAAAAGAGTTTTGTGGTTCCCAGAAGCTGCCTTTCTACGCCATGTATGGCCAAACAGAGGCCACCGCAAGGATGGCTATCATGCAGCCTGACGATTTTTTAGCTGCACCAGCTGGCGCAATTGGTAAGGCTTTACCTTTCTGCAAACTTTACATCGCCAGTGGTGAGAAAGAAGGAGAGTTATGTTTTGAAGGGGCAAATATATTCGCCGGTTATGCCTCATCTTTAGAGGATTTACGAGAGTGTGAAGACAGCACGATATTAAAAACGGGTGATGTGGCACACCAGCTAGATAACGGTATGTTGCAAATCGTTGGCCGGATAAAAAGAATCGCGAAGCTTGAAGGTAGAAGAATAAACCTTGATGATTTAGAGCGTCAGCTCAATCAGCAATTTAACTCGAGCTGTGTCATAACGAGCGATGATAAACAACTGCGAGTTTTCATCTGTGGTTCTGAACTTGGCGTTGAAAAGCAAATTGCCGAAATAGCACAATGTCACCATCGAAATGTAAAAGTTTTTAACATTGAGACCATCCCTAGACTAAGTAACGGCAAAGTGAATTACAATGCACTTATCTGACGAAGAATTGCTTGAGTTACCAGTATACGACCTCTGTCAAAATGAGAAATGGGAGTTGTTAACACCATTGCTCGATGAGCTGCATCATTTTCATAAGGTGCACTGTGAAAAATATAGCGCAACTCAGCAACTAGGAGGGACACCTCTTGCTGTTCGTGCCTTCAAAAACCAGCTCCTAAGTAGCATTGACGCTGATAAGATTCACCGCATACTCAAATCATCGGGAACGACAGGTACGCAATCTCAAATAGTCTTGGATAGCGATACTGCCCGTTTACAGTCAAAGGTACTCTCAAAAATAATGCAGCATTGGCTTGGGCCGAAAAGATTACCGCTGTTAATTCTTGATTCCAGAAAGGCGCTTGATGTTCACTCAGGTATGTCTGCCAGAGCCGCAGGTATACAGGGTATGTCTTTTTTTGGGAGAGATTATCACTTTGCACTTGATGAAAATATGGATCTGGACCTCGCGGTAATAATGAGCTTTGCTGATAAATACGCAGGTAAACCGGTTTTTATGTATGGTTTTACGTTCATAATATGGCAAAGAATAGTGCAACAACTAAGGCAGTTGGGAAAGCAGGTGGCGTTTTCCGACGCATTTCTATTGCATGGTGGCGGGTGGAAAAAAATATCTGAGCAAGCAGTTGATAAAAAAACGTTTAAACAGGAGTTGAGCGCTTGCTTTGGCAATGTCACAGTACATGATTATTACGGTATGGTAGAGCAAACAGGAACCATTTATGTTGAGTGTGAGCATGGTATGTTACATGCCCCCGTTTGGTCAGATATCAATGTAGTAGACCCTGTGACACTGCGGCCTTTGCCAGCGCATACCGTAGGTGTGGTGCAACTGCAATCCGTTATTGCTAGAAGTTACCCAGGGCACAATCTGCTTACTGAGGATTTAGCAATTATTCATGGTATTGATGATTGCGTATGTGGACGTAAAGGAAAGTATTTCACTATTCAAGGCCGAGTAGCGCAAGCTGAAGTTAGGGGGTGTAGTGATACTTTTAAATGAACAAGTACAGACACTCGTCGGTGAATTGGAGCAAGAGCCATCAAATTTATTTGCCTTCGAGCAGTCACTTATTGACACTGTTGCAGAGTTTTCCGACTTTATACTTAAGCACCGCCCCAGTGCTGAAATTGTCGCGCTGGCATTTTGGTGTAGGCGCAGTAATATCAAAAATCTCGCAATCCACTATGGTGAGCAGCTAAGGTTACGGCAGAGCAGAGTTTTCCACATTACCCCAGCTAATGTCGATACGGTCTTTCTCTATACGGTGCTCTTAAGTTTTCTTGTCGGAAACATAAACATTGTGAGATTAAGTAGCCGAAGAGGAGCAATCTCTGATGAGCTAGTCGGTTTGATACAGTGCTTTGTCAATACTGACAAGGGGGCCTTGCTGGGGAGTCGCTGTTTATTTATTGCTTATCCGGCTTCGCAGTTTCAGGTAACCGCTACTTTATCAAAATGGTGTGACAAGCGGGTGATTTGGGGTGGAGATGATGCCATATTACAGATAAACCAAGTGGCGCCAGTTGCCAATGAACTTGCATTCCCTGACAGGTTTTCTATATCTGTGTTAAGGCTGAGTTCAGAACAAGATGCAAAACTTGCAGCCAAACAATTTTTTACTGACTATCAGAGCTTCAATCAACAGGCCTGCTCCTCACCGAAGGCAATTTATTGGCTATGTACAAAACCAGCGATTCAAGACTGTTTTTGGGGCGCCTTGGCGAAGTGCGCAGATGATCATCCGCAGTTTGAGCTAAATCATCAGTTAAATAGGCACATAAATACACAGATGCTTCTTATGGCGGATTTATCATTAAAGCCAATTCGTTCAATATCACATCCAAGTTATCTAATGCTTGAGTTTGAGCAACTTAACAGCCTTTCGATACTTAATGCACACGAGGGCAATGGACTTATCTTGAGTGCTAATATTGACAGCCTTGCTCAGCTACCAGAGCATGAAAAACTTCAAACTGTAGGCTACTTTGGTATTTCTAAAGATATGGTTAAGGACATTCATGCACTTCGTAAAACACCACTTGGTAGTGCTCTGCAATTTAATCATATTTGGGATGGGGTCGATTTAGTTAAGCGTTTAAACTAGGCTAAACGCTTAACTTTGCAACAAGGCTTTTTAAAGTATCCACAATGTGCTGCACTTGCTCTTCTGATAGAGCAGGAAACAGCGGTAGAGTGACGGCCTGGTGGTAGTATAGTTCTGCTGAAGGGCAGTAACCGGCACTAAATCCAAGCTGCTTGTAGAAAGGCTGTAAGTAAATAGGAATGTAGTGCACATGTGCAAAGATACCGGCCTTTCTTAAGTTTTGGATGAGTTTTTTGTGCTCTTCTGGTGAATGGAGCGGAGCTTTGACG
This sequence comes from Pseudoalteromonas peptidolytica, assembly GCF_012641745.1. Lineage (GTDB taxonomy): Bacteria > Pseudomonadota > Gammaproteobacteria > Enterobacterales > Alteromonadaceae > Pseudoalteromonas > Pseudoalteromonas peptidolytica. The sequence goes on along the minus strand of NZ_WEHZ01000003.1, from coordinate 219,502 downwards.
ACGTAGAGGTGGTAAGCGCTGCGCGATGTATTCGTAACGAGTAACGGTTGGATGCCACTATTTTTAAACAAGCTGTCATAGCGTGCCGCAATCTTGTTACGCTGTTGAACAAACCTATCGACCTTCGTTAATTGCTGACATCCTAGTGCGGCATGTAAATCAGTCATGCGATAGTTAAAGCCCAGAACATTTTGTTGATAATACCAAGCGCCATGACTTGGTTCGCTAAACTCTTCTGGTTTATTAGTGATACCATGACTGCGTAGCTTAACCATAGTATCAGCGAGCTGAGGGTTGTTCGTGAGAGCCGCCCCACCTTCTGCAGAGGTCATTATTTTGACAGGGTGAAAACTAAATACACAGATGTCAGAATATTCACAGGAACCTATCTTTTTTCCGTCAAAGGAGCCGCCGATAGCATGAGAGGCATCCTCAATCACTTTAAAACCATATTGTTGAGCTAGTTCGTTGATAGCCTGCATGTCGCATGACTGGCCAGCAAAATGAACCGGTATAAGCACCCTGGGGAGTTGGTTTTGTCGCTCGGCGTGTACTAACTTGCTAGTGAGTGCCTCAATACTCATGTTACCGGTATCAATATCAATATCGACAAAATCTACACTCGCTCCGCAGTAGAGTGCGCAATTAGATGAGGCTACAAATGAATTTGGTGAGGTCCAAACAATATCACCGTTGCCAACTCCAAGCGCAAGGCAGGCAATATGAAGTGCGGATGTTGCACTGTTTACCGCGACGGCACGATCTGCCCCGGTATAGCTGCAAAGTTTTTGCTCAAACTCTGGAACTTTGGGGCCTTGAGTCAACCAGTCAGATTGCAGCACGTCGATAACTGCATCAATATCTAGCTGGTCTATTGATTGCTTTCCATATGGGATCATAACAGTGCTTGTACGTTAAATGCTTTAATCTCTTCAATGCTCATATAATCCGGATTAGTCAATGAGTTATACTCAAATCCAGGCGTTACAGCTTTCCCTTTCTCACCTAACGCGTTCATGTCAAAGTCGTTACTTCTGCTACTGAATTTTATTCCAGGAGCAATAACGAAATGGTCGTCAAACTCAAATGTGTCAAAGCTTAAATCTGCAGGGCACATTACCTCATGGAGCTTTTCTCCAGGGCGAATACCGACTACTTTTTGTGGTAGGTTTGGTGCCATTGCGGTCGCTAAATCAACGATACGAATTGAAGGGATTTTCGGTACAAAAATTTCACCGCCAAGCATACGTTCAAAGTTTTTGAGAACAAAATCAACGCCTTGTTGCAGGCTAATCCAAAAACGTGTCATATTTTCATGGGTGATCGGAATATGTCCTTTGTTTTCGTCAATAAAACGCTGGAATACCGGTACTACAGAACCTCGAGAACAGACTACATTACCATATCGAACGACTGAAAACTTGGTATTGTGGCCACCTGCCATATTATTAGCTGCAACAAATAGTTTATCAGATGCAAGCTTTGTTGCGCCATACAGGTTAATTGGATTGGCAGCTTTGTCTGTAGAAAGGGCAATTACCTTTTTCACTTCATTGTCCAGCGCTGCATCAATAACGTTTTCTGCTCCACTAATATTGGTTTTAATACACTCCATGGGGTTGTATTCTGCTGCAGGAACTTGCTTTAAGGCTGCGGCATGAATGACATAATCTACGCCTTGCATTGCCCTTCGCAAGCGATCTTTATCTCTAACGTCCCCGATGAAATATCGCATGCACCGCTGATTGAACTCTTGCTGCATTTCAAACTGCTTTAGCTCATCTCGAGAAAAAATGATTATTTTTTTTGGCTTATATCGTTCTAGCAGAGTTTTTACGTATTTTTTGCCGAAAGAGCCTGTGCCGCCGGTAATTAAAATGGTTTTATTATCAAACATTGGGGTCCACCTAAAGGTGCAATCAAAACTTTACAGTATCAAATACTGGAACTGCTACAAGCACTGTATTGATACGATAAACTAGCTACTACTCAATACTTTATATCACTTCTAATCATTTTGCAGTATTTATGCCAGTCATCACAGGAAATTTAACGATTATGATGACTTTTTACTCAAAATAGCGTAGATTAAAACTAATGATAGTGAATGGGGGTAGATATGAAAATCCAATCACAAAGTGCTGCTTTTTTTAATCGTACAGAGCAGACGGCTAACAAATTAAACGAGCAGCTATCTTCGGGCAAGCGGGTTAATTCAGCTGCCGACGACGCTGCCGCATTACAAATTATTGACAGGCTCACTTCTCAGCAAGATGGGTACAGTCAATCTATTCGTAATGCTTATGATGGTATCTCATACTCGCAGACCGCTGATTCTGCTCTGTCAGGAGTGAATGACGCAGTTTCAAGGATCCGAGAGTTGTCTATTCAAGCAGGAAATGGGGCGCTGACAGACAGCGACCGCCAAGCACTGCAAGAGGAAGTGTCTCAGCTTCAAACGCAAATAACAGAAACGTTTGAAAACACGACGTTTGGTGGAGCACAAATATTTGACGGTGAATCACGTAGTTTCCAGGTAGGTCCCGACGCTAACACGACGCAGAGTCTAGAGCAGACCGACGGTGGCTTTGCTAGTGCGATTCTCAGTGTAGATATTTCCACACAGGCTGGGGCGCAATCAGCAATTGACGCTGCTGATACAGTCTCTAAAGAGTTAAACAGCCAGCGCGCGCAGTTGGGGGCGTTTGAAAATTCGGTTTCCAGTACCATTCGCTCGGCAAGCAATCAACGAGAGAATATAGCTGCAAGCCAAAGTCGTATCCAAGACACGGATTACGCCCAAGCGGTTAGCGATCAGGTGGCTAATGATATTCTATCGCAGGCTTCCATTGCATTGAGAGGCCAAGCAAATCAGTCCGCATCATCAGTCTTGGGTTTACTGTAAATTAATACCAAAGTATTGATATAGAACAGTACAGGTGGCGATTTTTTGGCGTTTATGTCAAAAAATTGCCACTTAGGTATTGCATCCCCTTTAATCTCTCTTACAATCTAACTATTGAAAATTTTAGTAGATTGGTTCTCAAGCAATGGTCTTGATCTTAGATAACAACAATAAAAGAGCGATCGGATTAGGCGCAGCGCTTAGCTTTGTCGGTCAGGCAAATGACGTGCTAGCTGAAGAGCAATACGCGCCAAGCATCATTGATAAAAACCAAGAGCCGATTTTTGTGTTAGGTGCATTACAACACGCTTCTCATGAAGCCTTGATCAAATCGCACCCAGCAGTGCCTTTTTTATTGATAGGTGAAACGCTTAGGCCATTGCTTTCACTACCCAATGTTATTGGCCTCATTACGGAACCGTTCAGCCAAGAAGTCACAATGCAGTTACTTCATGACTGTCAACAATACTTACGGATGCTGCCAAATAAAGAAAACAAGCTGCAAAATAAGAGTTTCGACGGTCTAGTTGGAGAGACGGATGCGGTCAAAAATGTACGCTTTTTAATCTCTCAAGTGGCAAAAACAGATGCTAACGTACTGATTTTAGGCGAGTCAGGAACGGGTAAGGAAGTGGTTGCGCGTAATGTACACCTTTTATCTAAGCGTGCTCATGGCCCATTTGTGCCAGTAAACTGTGGTGCGATTCCAGGGGAGTTGTTGGAAAGCGAACTATTTGGTCATGAAAAAGGGGCGTTTACCGGAGCGATATCCGCACGAAAAGGGCGTTTTGAATTGGCGCAAGGCGGCACACTTTTTCTTGATGAAATAGGTGATATGCCACTACAAATGCAGGTTAAACTGCTACGTGTCCTTCAAGAGCGAACTTATGAGCGGGTGGGGGGCACAAAGCCAATTCAAGCTGATGTTCGTGTTATTGCGGCGACTCACCGCAACTTGGAAACCATGATAGAAGAAGGTAAGTTTCGAGAAGATTTATTTTACCGTCTCAATGTTTTTCCAATCGAAAACCCATCACTTAATGAACGTGCTGAAGATATTACGCTACTGCTGAAAGAGCTGACACGCCGTGTGAATGAACAGTCAGGTAATTCGGTCAAATTTACAGATAGAGCAGTAGAAAGTTTAAAAGCACACGCTTGGCCTGGCAATATTCGGGAGCTTGCGAATCTTGTAGAACGTATGGTGATTATGTTCCCTGATAAAGTTGTAGATATCACCGACCTACCACAAAAGTATCGCTACATCGAAGTCGAAGCATTTGAACCTGAATATCCAGAAGAATTGTTAGAAAAAGATGCTTTTAATGAATTGTTCAGCGAAGGCTTTAGTGACGATGAAGAGGATACGTTAGTACAAGACTTTACGTCGCAAACGGCAGGCGTAGGTTTGTTGCCGGATGAGGGGATCGAGCTCAAAGAATACCTAGCTGAACTAGAGATAGATTTGATCACGCAAGCGCTTGAACGTTATGACTATGTTGTTGCGCGTGCAGCGGAAATTTTAGGTGTTCGCCGCACCACATTGGTAGAAAAAATGAAAAAGTACAATCTTAATCGCGATTAACTTATTACACCGAAGTTAACTGTTGCTATGGTTAATACCAATTTGACTTAATACTAGCTCAATTTGAAGGAGTAAATCTGACGCTAACAGCGTTAAAAATTTCTCATTTAGAACAACTAAATATCAAAATTTTTGCCTAGTTATCGACAAGATTTTCTCGCCTCAAAATAGACCACTTAATTAAGAAAATTGGTATAACTTCGAACTACTTGTCTTGTAATAAGTGCCATCTAGATCACTTACTCTATTTTCGAAAAATCCAAAGAGACATAACTATCAATAATAGCTTGTTTGCAAAAGCAGTCATCTGCGTGGTCATTAACCATCCCACAGGCCTGCATGTGCGCGTATACTGTTGTAGAACCAAGAAATTTAAATCCCCGCTTTTTTAAGTCTTTAGCGAATTTGTCGCTGATTTCGCTAGTAGCAACGGCGTCTTGCTTATCACGCATTTTATTTACAATGGGTTGATAGTCAACAAACCCCCACTGATAACGAGCAAAGCTGCCGAAGGCTTGTTGGATCTCAATAAAGTGCCTAGCATTATTGATGGTGGCAGCGATTTTCGCTCGATTTCTAATGATACCGTCAAACGTCAATAACCTTTCAATATCTTGTTCTGTCATTTGACTGACTTTTTGCACATCAAAGTTATGAAATGCCTGCCGATAACCCTCACGTTTTTTTAGTATGGTATACCAGCTAAGGCCTGCTTGAGCGGACTCTAAGGTCAGAAACTCGAATAAGCTTTTGTCATTGAGTACTGGCTTTCCCCATTCTTTATCGTGGTACTCAATATAATCGGGTTTACTTTGATCAACCCAACTGCATCGTCTATTCATGAAAGTGTCCTTTAGCTTATTTATTGTTCGAGCTTTAGGACTCTAACATGTAACTGTACATAAATACAGTGTCAATAAATTGTTCTTTACAGTGCTTCTTTAACTTCATGTTTTTAAAGGAATATAAAGTTGGAATGTTTTTTGCTTTTTCTACATGAGTTTATTTTTAAGAGAGCGGAAAAATGGCATTAGCACATGTTATTAATCCTCAGTTTGTACCAACTACTGGTCATTATAACCCTTGCTTACTTCAAGAAGCATATGTGGGTGAGTTGAGCGATCTACGACAACAAGCAAGTTGGCTAGGTCATCTGGTTGACACTATGCCAGCAGGCGTGATTGTTTTAGATGGTCAAGGGATGATTGCCAAAGCAAATCAGATAGCAATGGATATGCTTGGAGAGCCGCTCGAGGGAGAAAAGTGGTTCAGTATTATTCAACGCTCATTTAGGCCACAGCAAGATGATGGTCATGAGGTCTCTCTTAAAGACGGTCGCCGAATTAAGCTGGATATAACAGCATTAGCGCCCGAGCCTGGGCAACTGATCCTAATGACTGATCTGACAGAAACTCGGCGATTACAGAGTCGAGTTGCTCACATGCAAAGGCTAAGCGCATTGGGAAAAATGGTGGCTTCTTTGGCGCATCAAGTTAGAACGCCATTGTCAGCAGCAATGCTTTATGGTGCCAATTTAGGCGCTACAAACTTACCACAAGCATCTCGGGAAAAGTTTCATGACAAATTGATGTCACGATTAAAAGATTTAGAAAATCAGGTGAATGACATGCTGTTATTCGCAAAAAGTGGCGAACAACAAGTGGTTGAACGGGTCTCTATGCAGTATTTACTAAGTGAAGTCAAAGCGGGTGCTGACGCTATGGTTGAACTTAATCACGCTAAGTTGGAAGCCGATTTGCCTGAGCCGGATATTGAGATACTTGGTAATCGTACTGCATTGGCGAGCGCTATTCAGAACCTTATCCATAACAGTATTCAAATTATTGGCAGTGACGCCCACATTAAGCTTAAAGCAGAGCGTGAGCCCTGTGGCGAGCACGTGCGTATTTCTGTCACAGACAATGGTCCAGGTATAGATGAAGCGCTAGTCGATAAGCTGTTCGAACCGTTCTTTACCACCAAATCGCAAGGAACAGGATTAGGTTTGGCAGTTGTAAACTCGGTAGCAAATGCACACAAAGGGTTTGTCAGGGCTGAAAATATCAAAGGTCTAGGTGCACAGTTTAGTCTGATACTACCACTGATCAAAGCGGAGGAATTATGAGTAATAAAGTGTTAGTTGTTGAAGATGATGCCGGCTTAAGAGAAGCGCTCATCGATACTTTACAGCTTTCAAGCATTGAGTGTGTCGAAGCAAACAGTGCAGAGCAAGCCGTATTGTTACTCAAGCAAGAGACGTTTTCTTTGGTGGTAAGCGATGTTCAAATGGGTGCAATGAGTGGGCTAGATTTGTTGAAATCCATAAAGCTTAACTACCCTGAGCTGCCAGTGTTAATGATGACAGCTTATGCGACCATTGATGATGCGGTTGAAGCGATGCGTTTGGGAGCCATTGATTACATGGCTAAGCCTTTTGCGCCTGAAGTGTTGTTGAATATGGTGGGTCGTTACCTACCTGAAAAAGAAAAAGAAACAGAGGGTCCTATCGTCGCTGATCCAAAGAGTATAAAGCTGCTTGAGTTGGCTGCAAAAGTAGCAAAGTCTGATGCCAGTGTAATGGTGCTTGGGCCGAGTGGATCAGGTAAAGAGGTATTAGCCCGTTACATTCATGATAAATCAGACAGGGCTGACGAACCATTTATTGCAATTAATTGTGCTGCAATTCCAGAAAATATGCTTGAGGCTACCCTGTTTGGATATGAGAAGGGCGCATTTACAGGTGCAATTCAGGCATGCCCTGGTAAGTTTGAACAAGCGCAAAAAGGGACAATATTACTGGATGAAATCACAGAAATGGATTTGGGGCTTCAGGCAAAATTACTTCGCGTTTTACAAGAGCGGGAAGTGGAGCGACTTGGTAGTAGAAAAACCATAACACTAGATGTTAGGGTGTTGGCAACCAGTAACCGAGATTTGAAAGAAGCGGTTGAAGATGGGGTATTTAGAGAAGATTTATACTATCGCCTTAATGTTTTCCCATTGGAATGGCTGCCGCTTAGAGATAGAGCAGGAGACATTACGGTATTGGCTGAGCACTTGCTATCAAGACATATGCAAAAAGCGGGTAAACCAACACCCAAGTTAAGTACTAGTGCTAAGCAAAAGTTAAATTCTCATAGCTGGCCTGGCAACGTGCGTGAGCTTGATAACGTCATCCAGCGTGCTTTGATATTGTTTCAGGGCCTTGAAATCAAAGAAGATGATATTTTTATTGAAAACTTTTCACCGATGTCTTTGGTTGAGTCAGAAACTAGCCTCACGCAGTCCGCTACAGAAGACGCTCCCAATGATGATGGCATCATCAATTATAAGGATGAGCTACAGGACAAAGAGCATCAAATTATTTTGGATACGCTTGCTAAGTTTAATGGTAAGCGCAAAGAAGTGGCTGAAGTTTTAGGCATGAGCCCAAGGACACTGCGCTATAAGCTAGCAAAAATGCGAGATCTCGGAATTGCGTTACCAGCTTAGGTGAAAGAGTCGCTCAGATATCTTGAAGGTGAGCTTAAAAGTAGGACGTGAGCTTACCTTCATTTGTACACCTCAGGCTAATACAACATCAACCTAAACGAAGCTGTTGCTTTTTTCTGGCACCTTCCTTTTCCTCCGACTGCCAATTTTTCGACAGGGTAATTTCAGCTTAACCAACTGAAATTAAAGTGTTTTAATGTTGGCATGTTTCCTGCTTTCATCAAGGTAACAAGAGTTATTTTGAGTAAAGCATCATGAAAGTACAATCATCAGCGCTATTCCAAGAAATGCAGGCAATGGCCGCAGAAGCGACAAGAAATACGCAGCCTACTGTGCAGCCAATTAAAACAGCAGCATCTTCTTCAGCTCAATTTGGAGATTTACTCTCTGACGCACTCAATTCTGTTCATGGCCTTCAGCAAGACGCAAAGAAAAAAGTGACGGCGGTGGAGATGGGTGATCGTAGTGTTTCTCTTGCTGAGGCGATGATCGCAAAACAAAAATCATCGGTCGCTTTTGAGGCAACGGTACAAGTTCGCAATAAACTTGTCGAAGCCTATAAAGAAATCATGAGCATGCCAGTTTAACAAAATGATTGTGGAGAGTAATCGTGGCTACTAATCAATCAACAGATCTTACACTTTCCGACGCAGCGCTGAATAACGACAGCGGTTCGGACGAGCAACAAGAGCAAAAGTCTGGCTACTTCAGTGCGCTAAGCGGTGTCGATATGTTGCGCCAGGTTACTCTGGTTATTGCGTTAGCTATTTGTTTAGCAATTGCCATTTTTATCATTATTTGGGCCCGCCAGCCAGACATGCGTCCGCTGGGTAAATATCCTACTGAAGAGCTAGTTGAGACGCTAGACTTCCTAGACCAACAAAAAATTGAGTACCAATTAGACGGTAATACTATTTTAGTTGCTGAATCGGATTACCAAGATGTTAAGTTGCGTATGGCGCGTGATGGTTTCACCCAATCTCCTAGCTCCGGTACTGATATTTTAATGCAGGACATGGGTTTTGGTGTTAGTCAACGTCTTGAAAGAGAACGGCTAAAGCACGGTCGTGAGCAGCAGTTGGCAAGAACGATTGAAGAGCTGCAAGATGTAAATCGTGCAAAAGTACTGTTAGCTATTCCAAAGGAGAACGTATTTGCCCGTCGTGAAAAGAAACCATCTGCGACAGTGGTGATCACGCTAAAGCGTGGCAGAACTTTAGGAGGAGAAGAAGTTGACTCTATCGTAGATATCGTGGCATCAGCGGTACAGGGGCTGGAGCCATCACGGGTAACGGTGACTGACCAAAATGGACGCTTACTTAACTCAGGTTCACAAGATTCGCTTGCTGCTCGCTCTAGAAAAGAGTACGAAATTGAACGTAAGCGAGAGCAAGAGTACTTAGAAAAGATAGACAGTATACTGATCCCAACAGTGGGCCTAGGCAATTTTACGGCCCAAGTTGATCTGACGATGGACTTTAGTGCAGTTGAAGAAACACAAAAACGCTATAACCCTGATTTACCAGCGGTCAGAAGTGAAACAACTTACGAAGAAAACAATATTGGCGGTCTATCAGTGGGGATCCCAGGAGCGCTGACGAACCAACCTCCACTTAACTCAAATATCCCTGAAGTTGCAGGTCAAGGAGGAAACGGTAATGGCACTACGCCTAGCAGTATTCAAAAAGAAGCGACCCGTAACTACGAACTTGATACGACGATTAGTCATAAGCGTCAACAAACTGGCGTTATTCGCAGAATTAGTGTGAGTGTGGCGGTTGATTACCTACCTCAGCCAGATGCCGAAGGTAATATGACTATGGTGCCTCGTTCACAAGAAGCGCTGAACAATATCCGTCGTTTGCTTCAAGGCGGTGTCGGCTTTGACATGCAGCGTGGCGACGCACTAGAAGTGGTTACTGTACCATTCGTTCGCGAAGATTTGATGGAAATGCAAGAGTTACCACTGTGGGAACAAGATTGGTTCCAAAAAACCATTCGCTTAGTTGCGGGAACGTTAGTTATCATTGTGCTAATCTTAGCAGTGGTACGACCTATGCTTAAACGTCTAATTTACCCAGATGATACACTGGAAGATTTTGATGAAGATGCTTTAACCAGCGGTGTTGACCTAGGTGATAGCACGTTAGATATGCTAAATAACGATTTCGACGAGTCAGCAGTTGGCTTCTCATCAGACGGTAGATTACAATTGCCAGACTTACATGGTGATGAGGACCTACTAAAAGCGGTACGTGCCCTTGTTGCGAATGAACCTGAACTCTCATCACAAGTTGTGAAAGCGTGGTTAACCGAAGATGACTGATGAAGAACAAAAACAATTACCCGCGGCCTTTGACGTTGAAAAATTAGATGGCGTTGATAAAGCCGCCATCTTACTGCTTAGTTTGACAGAAGAAGATGCAGCTCAAATTTTAAAACACCTAGAGCCAAAGCAGGTACAAAAGGTGGGTATGGCGATGGCGTCTATGGATGACTTATCACAGGCTAAAATTGCAGCAGTGCATAACTTGTTTATTGAGCAAATACAAAGCTTTAGTACCATAGGCTTCCAATCTGAAGACTTTATTAAAAAAGCACTGACTGCAGCACTTGGCGAAGACAAAGCAGCAAGCTTAATAGACCAAATTGTAATGGGTTCAGGTGCAAAAGGCTTAGATTCATTAAAATGGATGGACTCTAAACAGGTTGCGAATATCATTCGTAACGAGCACCCGCAAATCCAAACCATTGTTTTGTCTTACCTAGAGCCGGAGCAGTCCGCAGAAATATTGTCTCAGTTTCCTGAGAAAGTGCGCTTAGACTTAACGATGAGAATCGCCAACTTAGAAGAAGTTCAGCCCGCGGCATTACAAGAGCTAAACGAAATCATGGAAAAACAATTTGCTGGCCAAGCTGGTGCGCAGGCTGCGAAAATGGGTGGCTTAAAAGCGGCCGCTGATATCATGAACTATCTTGATACTAACGTTGAAGGCCAGCTGATGGATTCTATACGCGAACATGATGAAGAGATGTCACAACAAATCCAAGATTTAATGTTTGTGTTTGAGAATTTAATGGATGTAGAAGACCGAGGGATCCAAGCAATTTTGCGTGAAGTACAGCAAGATGTACTGATGAAAGCGATTAAAGGCGCTGATGACTCACTGAAAGATAAGATATTGAAAAATATGTCCAAGCGCGCAGCTGAAATGATGCAAGATGACTTAGAAGCTATGCCGCCTGTCAGGATAAGTGAAGTTGAAGCAGCACAAAAAGAAATTCTTGCTACCGCGAGACGTTTGGCCGATTCAGGCGAAATCATGCTTGGTGGTGGTGGTGGTGAGGAGTTCTTGTAAACCATGGTCGATAAAAAGCTGTATAAAGGTCGCCCTGTCAGTACCGAAGCATTAGATGAATTGCTAGAAAACTGGCCAATACCAGATGTGTCTGATAAACCAGAGAAATTTAGAGGGCGATCGACTGCGTTTGGCACGCCGTTGGAGGAGCTCTACAGTAAGAAACAAGTTCACGAAGAGCCTGAGCCACAAGAGCCTGAATTTCCGACGCTAACACTCGAAGAGCTTGAACAAATTCGCCAAGATGCTTATGACGAAGGTATCAAACAAGGTCATGAGCAAGGTTATATTGAGGGCTTTGAAAAAGGCGTATCAGAAGGTAAAGAAGCTGGCTATAAAGAAGGCGTTGAGATAGGGAAAGAGAAGGGCATCGAAGAAGCACAACCAATTATCGAAGAACGCATGAAAGCACTTTCAAGCTTATTAGACGAGATGCAATCGCCACTTACACGTGTTGATGATGAGTGTGAAAAGCAACTGGTATATCTTGTCAATTTATTGGCAGAGCAAGTCATTTTTAAAGAACTGAAAACCAGCCCTGAGCTTATTTTGAACGCATTGAAAAAAGCAATGGATGCGCTACCAGTTAAAGAGCAAACGGTGCGAATACATCTGCATCCAGAAGATCTCGAGTTAGTACAATCTATGTATGGTGCGGAACACATCGAATCACAGCATTGGCAGCTGATCCCTGAACCAACTCTAGATAGAGGGGGATGTGAGGTCAAAACACCACAATCTTCAATTGATATGACACTGAAAAACCGCATCAGTGAAGTATTGGAATCATTTTTGCTAGACAGTGGTATAAATCCGTAAATAAGAACTTGCCCTCATTGCCTGTTGTTCGCAAGCATTTGAGGGAAGCATCTAAATAGGTAACTACGAAATGTCTACATCAGCTGCTTTGAGCGAGCGGATCAGTAAATACAAAAAGTTTGTAAAGCCTTATGGCGTGGCCGTTGCAGGTAGCCTGACTCGAGTGGTTGGGTTAACGCTGGAAGCAAGAGGACTGAATGCACCTATTGGCAGTCAGTGCAAAATTGAAACGCTTGGCGGTTTCATTGACGCTGAAGTGATAGGCTTTAATCAAGAGACGCTTTATTTGATGCCTAACGATCATATTACTGGCGTGCTTCCTGGTGCCCGCGTTATTCCCAAAGTGAAAGATTCAGGACTGCCTGTCGGTATGGAGCTACTTGGCCGTGTTGTTGATGGCTTAGGCCGCCCTCTTGATGGCCTCGGTGCCATAGATGCCCAGCAGCACTTGAAATTTGCAGCAGCGCCGATAAACCCACTAGCTAGAAGACCGATCGACTCCCCAATGGACGTAGGGGTACGAGCCATAAATTCTATTGTTACTGTTGGGCAAGGTCAACGTATGGGTTTGTTTGCAGGTAGTGGTGTAGGTAAGTCAGTATTGCTTGGCATGATGACCCGAGGCAGTGAAGCTGATGTTATCGTTGTTGGCCTTGTAGGAGAACGTGGGCGGGAAGTTAAAGAGTTTATTGATGAAATACTTGGCGTAGAGGGGCGGCGACGTTCTGTGGTGGTTGCCGCACCGGCGGATGCTTCACCTTTAATGCGCCTTAAAGGCTGTGAAAGCGCAGTGACAATCGCTGAGTATTTTCGCGATCAAGGCCTAAATGTCTTACTACTATTAGACTCTGTAACGCGTTATGCCATGGCGCAGCGAGAAATTGCACTCGCGGTAGGTGAGCCGCCAGCCACAAAGGGTTACCCCCCCTCGGTGTTTGCAAAACTACCCGCATTGGTTGAGCGAGCGGGTAATGGCGGTGAAGGACAAGGCTCAATTACCGCATTTTTCACGGTATTGAGTGAAGGCGATGATATGCAAGACCCAATCGCGGATGCTGCTCGTGCGATATTAGATGGTCATATAGTACTTTCGAGAGAACTTGCGGATAGTGGGCATTACCCAGCAATTGATATTGAAAAGTCCATTAGCCGTGTTATGCCACAAGTTGTATCTGAAGCGCATATGCAGCAAGCTAGAGTGCTCAAGCAAGTCTACTCAATGTATCAGCAGAACAAAGATATGATCACTCTTGGTGCTTACCAAAAAGGTAGTGACCAAATGTTAGATCAGGCGATAAACATGATGCCTGCGGTCAATAATTTCTTACAGCAAGGAATGAAAGACGTTATCAACTATGATGAGTGTCTACAAAACCTTGCGCAGCTTCTGGGACAAGCATAATGGCAAACAATAAATTAGACCTACTGCTGAAATTAGAAAAAGACAAAGAAGATAACTTGCGCGCAAACTTTGTGCAAGCACAGCAACATCTTACTACCAACCAACAAAGATTATCTGGGCTCAACGATTTTCGGATGGAGTACAGTATGCAGCTTCACAATAAGGCAAAGGTTGGTTTAACGAGTGGTGGTTTCAATCAATATCATAACTTTATTAATAAGATTGAACAGGCGATAGATCAGCAGGCGAAAACCGTGAATACCGCTAAACAAGTCGTTGAGCAGCGCCGTAAATTGTGGTTAGCGCAACAAGCGAAAACCAAAGCCATTGAAAAGCTAATAGAGAAACAAGCGTTGGCACAGCAGCAAAAATTAGCCAAAGCAGAGCAAAGAATGCTGGATGAGTTTGCCACCAACCAATTTGTTCGAAGAGCACGCTCTTGGTAGGTTGGCTCGAAATATGCAAAGTAGTTAAAACGTTTTCAAATTTATGTAGTGAATGCTTAATAATGCGGCTTTTAGGCGTGTTAGCGTTAATTACAACGGCAGTATATTGCCACTTTTTGAGGTAGCTTAATAATGAATGTAATGCTTGCATCTATGCTGCAACGAGGCAGTCAAGAAGTTGAGGTTAAAGGTAAAGCCTCAGAGCAGGACGCTAATAGCCAAGAGGGTGAAACCGGGTTTCGCGTATTGATGGCTGAGCTAACTCATCAAGGCGATAAGTCTGCTCAAGAGCAAGTCGATTCAGATGGTTCATCAGACTTGGGGGCTGGTGTCACTAAGGAATTAGCTGAGTCTGAACAAAGTGTTACACCATCAGTAAAAGAAAAGGGGGGAGAAGGTGCTGTGCTATCTCAGTATCAAGGCGATAGTATACCTTCAGAGATGTCAGGCGAAGTGTTACCTGATTTACCAGATAATGATTTGTACACACAAATCAGTGCATCAAAGAAGCAAGATACTTCATTGCAGCATCCAAGTTTAGTAGCGCAATCTGTCAAAGAAGCGCTAGAGAAAGAGTCTAACGGTATTTCTGGTGCAAAATCGACAGAAGACACAGAGGTGCAGGGACAAAAGGAGCAAACTAAACCTGTTTCAGCCATAGATAGTACGCTCATTTCGACTGGCAAAGAGCAAAGAACAGATCCAAAAGCTCAAAGTATGGACAAGCTGCCAATGCAAAACCAGCCTGAGAAACATGCTGAAGATCAACTTGAGAAGTCAACTGTAGCAACTGCCATTGCGACTAAAGGGGTAGAGAGTGCGTTACAAAACAATAAAGCTGATGATGCAGACTTAGGGAGTAAAGCGGCAATAGGACTGAAAAATAGTACCGATGAAGCCGTTTTAAAAGTACAAAGCACTCAATCTACCACGTCTGATGATGACTTGCTTGCTGATGAAAAGCAGAGTAAAGCGAAGTTGAAAGAGTCAGCTACTGAATCGAACGCTACAATAGCTATAGATACCAAGAAAAGTGCAGCAAAAGGTGGTGAACAACAAGTTCAGATAATTGCAAAGTTAACTCATCAAGAACAACAACAATTAAAAGCGGTAATTGATGGTAAATTGGATGTTTATGATGCTTCTCCAGGTGTTCAAAAAGCAATAGCACTGCTCCTAGGAAACCGCTCTGGCGTAACGACGCTAGAACAGCTCAAACCTCTTGTTCAGTCGCTAAACTCAGAGAATATGACGTCAGAGGGGAAAACATCAGTTAATGATATTGTGATTTCCGAGACACAACTTACTAAGGAAAAAGTAATAACGACGCCCCTTAAAGAGGGGAAAGATATCCCTACCTCGGTAAAACAGAATGTGGATCAAAATCGTGAAAATCAAAAGTTACAAGATGTTGAAAGCAGCGTACTTGAAAAACAGAACGTAGAAAAACAAAATACCGATAAGCAAGTTATCGAAAAACTGGCAGAAAAAGAGTTAAGTCGTTCAGCGCAAGTTGAAGCGCATTCAAATAAGGAAGCGCTCAAATCTGAACGTCAGCCTTTCGTCGCAACTACACAAGCAGCACTAAAGCAAGAAACAAGCCCTGTTCAAACACCACAGCAGGATAACTCCTCTTTAAACCAAACCTTAAAAGAAGTGCAGCAAGTTCAACAAACACAGTCTTCAAACCAATCAACAGCACAGACAAAACCTGCAACTGATGCTAACCTTCAACAGGCAATCAACATTGCGCGTCAAGATGCCGCCAAGGAGCTGCATCAGCGAGTTGGTATGATGTTGAACCTAAACAATAAAGAGGCTGAAATCAGACTTGATCCTCCTGAGTTGGGGGCAATGCAGATACGAATAAAAAGTGATGCAGAGCAAGCTCAAGTGAATATCGTTGTGCAAAATCAACAGGCAAAAGAGTTACTGGAGCAGTCCATGCCTAGGTTAAGAGAAATGCTTGCAGAACAAGGGATTGAGTTAGGAGATAGCCAAATATCTTATCAGCAACAAGGGCAGAGTGATGGTGATGCTGAAGGAAATTCTGGTAGTGCTGGTGGACAAGCTGGACATGGTAGTAGTGATGACACAGCACAAAATGTACAAGCTTCACCGCAGAGAAATACTGATTCTGCAATAGATTACTATGCCTAACACCTGCTATTATTGTAGTTACAAAAGAATATAAGGGTTTGCTATGGCTGAAGAAACTGACTTAGAAATAGAAGAAACAGGTGGCTCGAAGAAGAAACTGATTATTATTATTGCGGCTGCCGTTTTAGTGCTCGGTGGTGTTGCCGGATTTTTCCTATTTTCAGGCTCAGATGCGCCAGAGGAAACGCTCGCTGAAGAAACAACAGCAAGTGAAGTGAAAGCGGAGCAAGGCAACTCAGCGCAAATTGGTAGTGCGTTGTATGTCGCGATGCCAAGACCTTTTGTTTTCAATGTACCCGGGGCAAGCCGCGATAGGATTGTGCAAATAAAAGTGCAGCTATTGGTGCGTGGAGATGTCAACGAAGAAGTTGCCAAAAAACATATCCCACTGATTGAGGGGACACTGCTTAGTGTGTTCTCAACGACAACCGCTGATGAGTTAAGCACCAGTGCTGGCAAGGAAACGCTAAGGTTGACTGCACTTGACAAAGTGCAAGCAGCAATGGAAGGGGTTGAAGGTAGTAAAGTGATTGAGCGCGTGTTATTTACCGGCTTTGTAATGCAATAAGGTAGTATTTGTGAGCGACTTATTATCCCAAGATGAAATTGATGCGCTACTCCATGGTGTAGATGAAGTCGAAGAAGACGAAATCGCAGATGGTGAAGATGGTGATGGTGCCGGCGCCTTACAATACGACTTTTCATCTCAAGATAGGATTGTGCGTGGGCGCATGCCGACACTTGAGATCGTTAACGAACGTTTTGCACGCCACATGCGGATCAGCCTTTTTAACATGATGCGACGTACCGCTGAAGTGTCTATTAACGGCGTGCAGATGCTCAAGTTTGGCGAGTATATTCATACCTTGTTTGTACCAACTAGTCTAAACATGGTGAGGTTCAGGCCATTAAAAGGGACTGGCCTAATTACTATGGAAGCACGATTAGTATTTATTTTGGTAGACAATTTCTTTGGTGGAGATGGCCGCTATCATGCCAAGATTGAGGGGCGAGAGTTCACGCCGACGGAACGACGTATTGTTCAAATGCTACTAAAAATCATCTTTGAAGACTATAAAGAAGCTTGGGCACCTGTAATGGATGTGTCTTTTGAGTACTTAGACTCGGAGGTGAATCCCGCGATGGCGAACATCGTATCGCCGACTGAAGTTGTCGTTATCAGCTCATTTCATATTGAGTTGGATGGCGGTGGCGGCGATTTTCACATTTCACTCCCGTACTCGATGCTTGAACCTATCCGAGAGTTGCTTGACGCTGGTGTACAATCTGATACCGAAGATACAGACTTGCGCTGGAGTAAGGCACTACGCGATGAGATAATGGACGTGGAAGTAGAAGTTTCGTCACAATTGCTCGAAGTAGATTTGTCATTAGAGCAGATAATGAAGTTACAAGCAGGGGATGTTATTCCAGTTGAAATGCCTGAACATGTAACGGTATTTGTTGAAGAGTTACCGACCTTTAGAGCTAAAATGGGACGGTCTCGCGATAATGTTGCACTGCAGATCAGTGAAAAAATTAAGCGTCCAGAATCTGTTAAGTCTGAACTTCATGTATTTACCAAAGGTGGTAAAAAGCTGGACTCAGATGCAGAGCTTGCTGAGCTTGAAGAGGATTTGCACCTATCAGAAGGTGTTGATTTAGATTGGTAGTCTCTAGGTGATTGTTATCATTAGACGCCAGTTGTGGGTAAAAATAAATTAAATCAGGTAGTAATCAATGAGCGATGATCAAGATACTATGGACGAATGGGCTGCAGCATTAGCTGAAGCAGAAGGCTCTGACAACGATGGCGAGCCAGAAGTTGCTGAATTAGATGAGCTGAAAGACTCTGGCACTGCCTTATCGTCAGATGAAAAACGAAAACTTGACACGATCCTAGACATTCCAGTCACTATCTCAATGGAAGTAGGTCGTTCAAAAATAAACATACGAAACCTTTTACAGCTAAACCAAGGCTCTGTTGTGGAGCTGGATCGTGTCGCAGGTGAGCCGCTAGATGTACTAGTTAACGGAACGCTCATTGCACATGGCGAGGTTGTGGTTGTGAATGATAAATTTGGTATTCGTTTAACCGACGTAATAAGCCAAGTTGAGCGTATTAAAAAGCTACGCTGATGCGAATAGGTGGGTACTTGAGTTTATTTAGCTTAGCGGTTACAACAACCGCTAGCGCGGCACCAACATCTGTCGCGACGGTAACGCCAGTAGGGTCAGCAGCCTCTGGGTTAAGTGCTGAGCTACTTTCTATGGGACTGTCACTAATACTGGTCATTGGACTGGTGTTAGGGCTCGCTTTCATCTTAAAGCGCTTGAATCCAAATATGGTCAACCAAAAAGATTTCAAAGTGATCCGTAGTGTTTCGCTTGGCACCAAGGAGAGGTTGTTAGTTATTGAACTGGACAATAAACACCACCTGCTTGGAGTGACGCCGAACAATATCAATTATCTCTATCAATTAGAAACACCACTTGATGATATTAATCGAACGCCTTTTGCCAATGAGTTACAGAAATTCTTGGCAGGAAAAGGTCGCGCTGAAAATAACAACAATAAGACAAATCATGATTAGATTGCTGATACTTTGCTTACTTATTTTCTCTGGCACTGTTGGCGCCGAAGGCATCGAAGCGATAAACGTTACGACTAACCCCGATGGCTCTCAGGAGTATTCTGTCACGCTACAAGTATTAGCAATAATGACAGCGTTAAGTTTTATTCCTGCGGCTGTTATTATGATGACTTCCTTTACGCGTATTATCGTTGTGTTAGCAATTTTAAGACAAGCCATTGGCCTTCAACAGTCTCCTTCTAATCAAATCCTTCTGGGGTTAACCTTGTTTTTGACATTGTTTATTATGGCGCCAATTTTCTCACAAATTAATGATCAGGCTGTTCAGCCTTATATTAAAGAAGAAATCACATCTATACAGGCGTTAGAGCGGGCAAAAGAGCCAATGAAAGCCTTTATGTTGTCGCAAACACGGATAAAAGATTTAGAGACATTTGCAAAAATCGCCGGCTATGACAAATTAGATAGTCCAGAAGACACCCCGTTTATTGTGATAATCCCCGCTTTTGTTACCTCTGAGCTACAAACTGCCTTTATTATTGGCTTTATGTTCTTTATTCCATTTTTGATTGTCGACCTGGTGGTCGCGAGTGTATTAATGGCCATGGGTATGATGATGCTTTCACCTATGATTGTCTCTTTGCCATTTAAAATTATGTTATTTGTATTGGTAGATGGATGGGGTTTGGTGATGGGTACGCTCGCGCGAAGCTTCGGGCTGGGGGTGTAACGTGGAACCAGAAGTTTTCGTTGATATTTTGAGTGATGCGCTGTTTATCGTAATAAAGTTAGTGTCTGCTATAGTGATACCTGGGCTTTTAATTGGACTAGTGGTTGCGGTGTTTCAAGCGGCGACGTCAATCAATGAGCAAACGCTCAGCTTTTTGCCAAGGCTTATTATCACAATTATGGCACTAATTGCTGGAGGTCATTGGATAACTCAAGTCCTGATGGACTACTTTAACCTACTCGTGATGCGAATCCCTGAAATAGCGGGTTAATCATGGAGTTTACCTTTGCAGTGATCATGCAGTGGTTGAGCGACTTTTTGCTGCCGCTGGTGCGTATAAGCTCGATGATCATGGTAATGGCAGGGTTGGGAGCACAAAGTATTCCCGCGCGGATCAAGTTTGCGCTTGCCGTTGTTATTACATTTGCAGTCGTTCCCGCTTTACCCAAATCGGAATTTACCGACTTATTTTCATTTTCTATGATTTTTGTTGTTATTCAGGAAATGATAACAGGTATTGCGATAGGATTTGGGTCACTATTATTATTAAATACTTTCATTATTGCCGGCCAGATATTGGCGATGCAAACGGGTCTTGGTTTTGCGTCAGTTGTCGACCCCGCCAATGGATTAAGCGTACCTGCGGTCAGTCAGTTTTATCTAATCTTAGCAACACTGCTGTTTTTTGTTTACAACGGACACCTCATGATGATCCAGATGGTTGTATACAGCTTTGAGAGCTTCCCCATTGCTGGTAATTGGTGGAAAGTTGATAACTTTTGGCTTATTGTCAACTGGGGAGGGTGGATGTTTTCAACTGCGCTTGCATTATCCTTGGCTCCGCTAACCGCTATGCTGGTTATCAACATCTCGTTTGGGATTATGACCCGAGCAGCTCCGCAAATGAATATATTCTCAGTTGGCTTTGCGTTTACACTTGTGGCCGGTTTAACAATTATTTGGGCTACTTTAGAGAATTTTTTAGCACAATTTGAATTTCAGTGGCTAAAAATGACAGAGCTAATGTGTAACCTTATTGGTTGTACGGTATAGAGGTGCAAGTAAAAGATGGCAGAAGATTCAGGTCAAGAGCGCACCGAAGAGCCCACAGCAAAAAAAATTAGTGAGGCAAGAAAAAAAGGACAAGTGGCGCGCTCAAAAGAGCTCGGGACGACATTTGTATTGTTATTTTCTGCAATAGCATTGTTACTGTATGGACCAGGGATCGGCAAAGCGCTCTACAATGTAATGGGCAGAATGCTATCGTTAAATCGCAATGAAACGTACGATACAACAAAAATGTTTGCGGTTTGGGCAGATGTTGCCGATGAATTACTGTTTCCTATGGCTATGTTCGTTTTTATTATCGCTATTGCTGGAGTGGTTGGAAATACATTGCTTGGTGGGTTTAACTTTTCATGGGAGGCTGCGGCACCAAAAGCCAGTAAAATGTCACCAATGAAAGGCATTAAGCGCATGCTAGGGCCTCAAGCTGCAATAGAGTTGTTAAAATCAATACTAAAGTTTGTACTCGTTGCTGGCTTTGCTATCTTATTGATTAAAATATATTTTTATGAAATATTGCATTTAAGTATAGAGCAGATCCCCTCAAGTATTGAGCATGCGCTAGAGATTATCGCGTGGATGTTTTTAGCTCTGAGCTGCACTATGATAGTGATTTCCGCGATTGATGCCCCTTACCAAAGTTATAATCATCATAAACAACTAAAAATGACCTTACAAGAGGTGAAAGATGAATATAAAAACGCCGAAGGTGATCCGCAAATAAAAGCCCGGATCCGCCGTACTCAAAGAGAAATGTCGCAGCGGCGGATGATGCAGGATGTGCCAGATGCAGATGTTGTAGTAACAAACCCAACTCACTATTCTGTCGCGCTAAAATACGATACTGAGCGGGCTGGAGCGCCTATTGTTCTGGCAAAAGGGGTTGATGAATTGGCGATGCAGATAAGAAAGATTGCAATTGGCCGAGATGTACCCATCGTTGAATCTCCAGCGTTGACTCGTTCTCTTTATCATACAACAGAGATCGGAGATCAAATTCCAGAGCAATTATTTACAGCAGTTGCTCAAGTGCTAGCTTACGTTTTTCAACTTAACCGGTTTCAAAAGGGCAAAGGCAAACGGCCAACTGCCTTAAGCAAAAACCTACCAATACCTAATGAACTTAAGCACTAGTTAATCTTGATTTCAAGCTGGAATACATATTGCATTGATTTATCTGTGTCAAATTTTTGCATGTGTTAAGTTATGGAACTTAAAGCAGTTTTACAGCAACTCAATCGAGATAAAAAAGAATACGCTAAGGGGGTGGGGACACCTCTGTTGGTATTAGCTGCATTAGGTATGGTTATTTTACCTTTACCACCTTTTTTACTCGATATTTTATTTTCTTTTAACATAGCACTCGCGCTGGTGGTGCTCCTGGTGACGGTTTACACCATGAAGCCATTAGAGTTTGGTATGTTTCCAGCA
Organism: Pseudoalteromonas peptidolytica; assembly: GCF_012641745.1. GTDB lineage: Bacteria > Pseudomonadota > Gammaproteobacteria > Enterobacterales > Alteromonadaceae > Pseudoalteromonas > Pseudoalteromonas peptidolytica. Next base: position 197,514 of record NZ_WEHZ01000003.1, on the reverse strand, counting down.
GTACTATTGATAGCCACAATAATGCGCTTAGCATTAAATGTTGCAAGTACCCGAGTGGTACTTCTTGAAGGGCACAATGGTGGTGATGCCGCAGGTAAAGTAATTGAGGCATTTGGTAGTGTGGTTATTGGTGGCAACTATGCCGTTGGTCTGGTTGTATTCCTTATTCTCATCATCATTAATTTTGTCGTTATTACCAAAGGTGCAGGCCGTATTTCTGAAGTATCCGCACGTTTTACGCTTGATGCAATGCCTGGTAAACAAATGGCGATTGATGCTGACCTTAATGCAGGGTTTATTTCTGCCGACGAAGCAAGAACTCGCCGTGATGAAGTGACACGTGAAGCTGACTTTTATGGCTCGATGGATGGTGCCAGTAAGTTTGTTAAAGGTGATGCGATTGCTGGCATAGTGATCTTAGCAATTAATATTATTGGTGGTCTTTTTGTTGGCATGATCCAACATGACTTAAGCTTTGGTCGTGCGATGGAAGTGTATACTATGCTAACTATCGGGGACGGACTGGTCGCACAAATCCCTTCATTATTATTGTCTATTGGTACCGCGATAGTTGTTACTCGTCAAAATGAATCGCACAACATGGGCGATCAGTTTAAGAGTCAGCTTGGTAATGAAAAATCACTATCGATTGCTTCTGGTATTTTAATTACGATGGGTCTGGTTCCAGGCATGCCTCACGTTGCTTTTTTGGGTTTAGGGGCTTTGTTGGGTTACATCGCTTACTACACCAGCCAGCAGAAGAAAAAAGCCGAAATTGAAAAGGCAGAACAAGCGGCGAAAGGCTCTTCGGCAAAAGGTGGGCAGCAGCAAGAGCAAAAAGAGCTTGGCTGGGACGATGTTCAACCTGTCGATGTAATAGGTCTAGAAGTTGGTTACCGTCTCATCCCACTAGTCGATCAGGCACAAGGTGGTGAGTTATTAAGTAGGATTAAAGGAGTTCGTAAGAAGCTCTCACAAGAGTTAGGTTTTTTAGTACCACCAGTTCATATCCGCGATAACCTAGAATTAGACCCTAATGCTTATAATATTACCCTTATGGGGGTAGGCTCTGGAACTGGTGAGTTAAAGCATGGTGACGAATTGGCGATTAATCCAGGGCAAGTATTTGGCCCAATTAAGGGCATAGAAACCAAAGACCCAGCATTTGGATTGGATGCGGTATGGATTAAGCCGGATCAGAAGGACGAGGCGCATTCTCTTGGTTATACAGTTGTTGATGCAGCAACTGTAGTTGCCACTCATATCAGTCAGCTGCTTACAAATAATGCTTCATTGTTACTTGGCCATGAAGAAGTACAAAACCTTTTAGACATGCTAGCTAAAAGTCACCCCCGTTTAGTTGAAGGCCTTGTACCCGATATCTTGCCTTTGACTACGGTGGTTAAGGTATTACAAAATTTACTTAATGAAGGTGTTGCTATTCGCGATATGCGCTCAATTGTGCAAACACTTGTCGAGTATGGCCCTCGCAGTCAAGACCCTGATGTACTAACCGCTGCAGTGCGAATTTCCCTACGTAGACTAATCGTACAAGATGCTGTTGGAGGAGACGATGAAATCCCTGTCATAACATTGGCACCTGAGTTGGAACAGATGTTGCATCAGTCACTTCAGAACGCAGGTGATGAGGGGGCAGGCATAGAACCTGGCTTGGCAGAGAGGCTTCAAGAGTCATTAAAAGAAGCACATCATAACCAAGAAATGCTAGGTGAGCCGTCCATCTTATTAACCTCAGGTATGTTAAGAAGTGTATTGTCTAGGTTTGTTAAACACACTATCCCAGGTTTACGAGTGATGTCGTATCAAGAAGTGCCTGAAGAGAGACAAATCAAGATAGTAAGCTCGGTAGGACAATAGAGGATAAAGGGGCTGTAACATGAAAATTAAACGTTTCTTTGCAAAAGATATGCGTACGGCTTTAAATGAAGTTAAAGAAGAGCTTGGCGCAGATGCTGTCATCATGTCTAACAAAAAGCTGGCTGATGGTGTTGAAATTGTTGCTGCAATTGATAATGACCGCACAGCTGCACCGGTGCAACAACCTACAACTGGCCGAGCTAGTGCACCAAAAGAAACACAAACGCGTTTTGTGCGACCAGAGCCTCGTCAAGCACAACCAGCTAAGCAAGCTCAGGTAGCTGACAGCTTAGAGGCGCTTTTGGAGCGTCAAGCTCCACGTCCTCGCTCACCAGAGCTTGCCTCTATGTTCTCGCAGTCAGGCATTGACACAGAACAGATGCTAGGCAACCAACGCAAGATGCAACCAGAGGCGAAGCCTACTTACAGGTCAGCGCCACAAACTCATCGTCAATCTTTTGACTTTGAAGATGAAGCCACAGAGCAATCGAAGCCGTGGGGAGAATCTGATGACCTCGATAATGGCTTTGGTGATGATTTAACTGAGGTTCATAGCAAAAAAGATGAAATGAGTGCAATGCGCGAAGAGATGAACTCAATTCGCCAGCTGCTAGAGCATCAGGTATCTGGGCTAATGAAACAAGAAATGGCGCGTCGCGATCCGACACGAGCTTGCCTTGTAGACCGTCTGGAGGGGATGGGGATTGATAAAGAAGTTGCTGAACAAATGGCATGCTTCATTCCAGATGATGTATCAAGAAAAGAGGCGTGGAGCGCACTCTTAAATATGGTCATAAATCAGATGCACACCACCAACAATGATATTTTGCGTCAAGGTGGCGTTTTTGCAATGGTCGGCCCGACTGGTGTAGGTAAGACAACGACAGTGGCAAAACTTGCAGCATTGGGCGCGCAAAAATACGGTGCAGATAAAGTTGCACTAATTACAACGGATACCTACAGAATTGGCGCTTACGAGCAACTAGCAACCTATGGTAGAATCATCGGCTGTCCAGTTAAGCAAGTAAAAGATGCAAATGAACTTGCAGAAGTGCTTTATCATTTACGTAATAAGCGTCTAGTATTAATAGATACGGCAGGAATGAGCCAAAGAGATTTGCGCTTAACTGAACAGTTAAATACACTTATGCGTAGCGCAAGAGTTGATATTAGAAGTTATTTAGTGTTAAGTGCGACATCACAAATGAACGTGTTGCAAGAAACGGTAAGACACTTCCAAAAAGTAAATTTAAGTGGCTGTATTTTCACAAAACTTGATGAAAGTCTAAGTTTAGGTGAGATTATTAGCATAGCGATTCAAAATCGCTTGCCAATAGGGTATCTTACCAACGGTCAGCGAGTGCCAGAGGACATTCGTGTAGCAAATGCTCAAAAGCTAGTAAAAAAGGCTGAGCAACTGTATTTAAAAAGAATAAAAGCACAGCACTCTCGACGTGTACCTGTAGCGTCAGAGTCAGTAGGAATGTATGATTAACACAGTTTTAGATCAAGCAAGTGGCCTGCGTAGAATGAGTCAAAGTAGCAACCAGGGTGTAAAAGTCATAGCCGTGACCGGCGGAAAAGGGGGAGTGGGAAAAACCAATGTTTCGCTCAATACCGCTATTGCTATGGGTCAGCAAGGACAGCGTGTTCTTGTTTTAGATGCGGACTTAGGCTTGGCAAACTGTGATGTGATGCTAGGTCTAAGAGTCGAAAAGAATTTATCACATGTCTTATCAGGAGAGTGTGAACTAGATGAAATTCTAGTTGAAGGGCCTGCAGGTATAAAAATTGTACCAGCTACGTCAGGGTCTCAGAATATGGTTGAGCTCACTCCAGCAGAGCATGCTGGGTTAATAAGAGCTTTTAGTGAACTAAATACACAATTTGATGTGTTAATTGTTGACACTGCAGCCGGAATTTCGGATATGGTGTTGAGCTTTTCTCGTGCCGCTCAAGACGTACTCGTGGTAGTGTGTGATGAACCGACATCCATTACAGATGCCTACGCATTAATTAAAGTATTAAGTCGAGAACATGGAGTTTACCGCTTTAAAATAGTGGCCAATATGGTTCGTAGCATGCGTGAAGGTCAGGAACTTTTTGCTAAACTATCAAAAGTGACCGATCGTTTTCTTGACGTTGCTCTAGAGCTTGTCGCGACAGTACCGTTTGATGAAAATATGCGTAAGTCATCACGTCGACAAAGGGCTATCGTTGATTTATTTCCAAGCTCTCCTGCAGCTGTTGCTATTAAAGGCTTAGCTACGAGAGCGGCTAAGTGGCCAATTCCTCATCAGCCTTCTGGTCATTTAGAATTTTTTATTGAACAACTTGTAAACGGGTGATTATGGCTTCTCCGGTCAACAGAGCTGCGGGATATCAAACTTCTGACCATATTCATAAGGTGGTTGAAAGGCATGCTCCACTTGTCAAAAAAGTGGCGTGTCACCTAATCGCTCGACTTCCGGCAAGCGTGCAACTTGATGATTTGATCCAATCAGGAATGATAGGGTTAATTGAGGCAACAAAAAACTTTGACGCCAGTAAAGGTGCCAGTTTTGAAACTTTCGCGGGCATACGTATTCGAGGTGCGATGCTTGATGAAATTCGTCGTGGAGATTGGGCTCCCCGATCTGTCCACAAAAATAGTCGAATGGTTGCAGAGACTATATCTGAGCTCGAATCTCTCCTTGGTCGAGAACCAAAAGACACTGAAATCGCTGAAAAACTTGATATATCTCTAGATGAGTACCATCATATTTTACATGATGTAAATGCAAGCAAAGTAATAGGCATTGAGGATCTTGGGGTAGACGAAGATGTGATTACCCCTGCAAATAGCGATTTTGCGCTAGACAAACCGTTTAATAACGTTAAAAATGAACGTTTTAACGAGTCTTTAGTAAATGCGATAAAATCATTACCAGAAAGAGATGCCATGGTTTTGTCGCTTTATTATAACGATGAAATGAATTTAAAAGAGATTGGCGCCATTTTAGATGTCAGTGAATCTCGAGTAAGTCAAATTCACGGTCAGGCAATGATAAAGCTAAAAGCTAAAATCAATGACTGGATAAATTAGAGTACATAAAATAGTTGGGTTCGAACCTCACTGGAGGAAGTTTTGGATAAGAACATGAAGATTCTCGTGGTTGATGATTTCTCTACTATGAGAAGAATAATCAAAAACCTATTAAGAGATTTAGGCTTTACAAATGTTCAAGAAGCTGATGATGGTAGTACAGCACTTCCGATGCTACAAAATCAGGAGTTTGACTTTGTAGTAACTGATTGGAATATGCCAGGAATGCAAGGGATCGATTTATTGCGAGCAATACGAGCTGATGCAAAGTTGAAACATATTCCTGTGCTTATGGTAACCGCGGAAGCAAAAAAAGAGCAGATCGTTGCTGCAGCACAGGCTGGGGTTAATGGTTATATCGTGAAACCATTTACGGCAGGTACACTTAAAACCAAGCTTGAAAAAGTATTTGAGCGCTTAGGCTAACAGCAAGGGGAAATGGCCTATGTCTGTAAACGCTGCGCCTCAAATTACACTCGAGCAAGCTAAACAACTTGTAGAGCTATTAGAGCAAGGTGAACAAGAAAAAGCGGATCAGCTGATTTTAGAGGCTGCTAACAAAGAGCAATCCGAGTTATTTGCAGAGGTTGGCAAGCTTACTCGTCAGTTACATGAGTCATTGAAAAACTTTGAGCTGGATACTCGCCTTGCAGACCTCACAACGGAGGCCATTCCTGACGCTAAACAGCGCCTCAACTACGTCATGGAAATGACGGAGAGCGCTGCAAACAAAACGATGGACGCTGTCGAAGAAAGCTTACCGTTGGCACAAAACCTTGCCGACGAACTAGCACAAATAAAGCCAACTTGGGATCGTTTAATGAGTAGAGATATTCAGCTCGGAGAATTCAAATCTCTGTGTCACGACCTAGATAGCTTTATGCAGACTTCGAAAACACGTACGGACGAGTTACAAGGTTTGATGACAAACGTGCTCATGGCACAAGATTATCAAGACTTAACTGGTCAGGTCATCCGCCGTGTCATTGAATTAGTTCGAGAAGTAGAAGATAGTCTCATTCATCTCCTTACTGTGTTTGGTTCAGCAGACGAAACACAGGCCGGTACTAAATCGAATGAAAATGAAATAAAAACAACAGAGACTATCAGTGATGAATTGTCTGGGCCTGAAGGTCCAATTATTGACGCTGAATCACGAGACGACGTGGTTTCTGGTCAAGACGAAGTCGATGACTTGCTATCTAGTTTAGGCTTCTAGTTGGAGAGTGTGTATGAGCTTTGAAGTCGATGAAGATATCTTGCAGGACTTTCTTGTTGAAGCAGGCGAAATATTAGAGCTTTTATCTGAGCAGCTTGTTGAGCTAGAAAACAACCCTGAAGATAAAGAACTTCTTAATGCGATTTTCCGTGGCTTCCATACTGTTAAAGGTGGAGCTGGATTCTTGGGCATGACGGAGCTGGTAGACGCTTGTCATGGTGCGGAAAACGTATTCGATGTGTTACGACAGGGACAACGAAAAGTAACTTCCGAATTGATGGATGTTATCTTACAGTCTTTGGATACAATCAATGAGATGTTTGCTTGTATCCAAAATCGTGAAGAGCCTGAAGCTGCTGATCCTGCGTTGCTTGAAACACTTCACAAACTCAGTCAACCAGCATCTGAGGACGAGGTAGTTGAAGAAGTCGCTTCAGCACCTGTTGTAGAAACTGAACCAGTACCTGAAGTTAGTGCAGATGATATTTTATTTGACGTCGATACTGATGGCGACGCCAGTTCTAGTATTGATGAGATAACTGAAGAAGAATTCGAAAATTTACTTGATGAGTTACATGGTTCAGGAAATGGTCCCGCTCCGACCAGTACAGAAAGCCCGGAAAGTGCACCACCAAGCAGTGATGATGGCGACATTACTGATGACGAATTTGACAATCTATTAGATGAGTTACACGGTGTCGGCAAATTTGGCGGGGCACCAAACAGTGAAGACCCTGTTCCTAAAGAAGCTCAAGCACCAGCGCAAGTCAGTGAGCAAGCAAATGCCAACGGTGGAGACGATGAGGAAATCACAGATGATGAGTTTGAAGCCTTATTAGACGAGTTACATGGAAAAGGCAGTGCGCCAAAAGCAACTGAAGAAGCGGTAACGCAAGCTCCAACGCCACCACCCAAACAGCCTGAAGCGAAAGCAGCTTCAAAACCGGCGGCTAAGCCAGCGGCTAAACCAGCTCCTAAAGCCGAAGCAAAACCTGCGCCTCAAAAAGAAGCAGAGCCTGCAAAGGCCGCAGCTCCTGCAGCTAAAAAGCCAGCTGCACAAGCAGAAACAACAGTACGTGTCGACACAAAACGTCTTGATGAAATCATGAATATGGTCGGTGAGTTGGTATTGGTACGCAACCGTTTGGTCAGTCTGGCGAATAACACAAATAGTGAGAGTATGGGTAAAGCCATATCAAACCTTGATGTGGTGACAGCTGACTTGCAAGGCGCTGTAATGAAAACTCGAATGCAACCCATCAAGAAAGTGTTCGGTCGCTTTCCTCGGGTTGTAAGAGACCTTGCTCGAAGCTTAAAAAAGGAAATCAATCTTGTTTTACAAGGTGAAGAAACTGATTTAGATAAAAACTTAGTTGAAGCGCTTGCGGATCCGTTGGTTCACTTGGTACGAAATTCTGTTGACCACGGAATTGAGATGCCAGATGTTCGAGAAGCGTCTGGTAAGCCAAGAATGGGAACCGTGACACTTTCAGCTTCTCAAGAAGGGGATCATATTCTACTGACCATTCGTGACGATGGTGCAGGTATGGATCCTGAAAAGTTGAAGAAAATTGCTATTAATAAAGGCGTGATCGATTCAGACCAAGCAAGCAGATTGTCGGATACCGAAGCGTACAATCTAATATTTGCCCCTGGCTTTTCAACAAAAGAACAGATATCTGATATTTCAGGCCGCGGCGTCGGTATGGATGTCGTAAAGACTAAAATTACCCAACTTAATGGCTCTGTTAATATACAGTCAGAACTCGGAGTTGGCACTGTATTAGAGATCAAGGTTCCATTGACACTGGCCATTTTACCTACCTTAATGGTTGTGGTTGGAGAGCAGACCTTCGCACTACCGCTCGCGGGAGTGAGCGAAATCTTCCACCTTGATTTGACTAAGACCAATGTAGTTGATGGACAGCTCACTATCATTGTTCGTGAAAAAGCCATACCACTGTTTTATCTCGAACATTGGCTGGTGAAGGGCGCAGACCGAAGCATGAGAAAAGCAGAGGGTCATGTTGTAATAGCTCAGATAGGGACTAAACAAGTGGGTTTTGTTGTTGACTCCCTTATCGGTCAGGAAGAGGTGGTGATAAAGCCCCTTGATGCCTTATTGCAAGGTACACCAGGTATGGCTGGGGCAACTATCACTTCTGATGGTGGCATTGCTTTAATCCTAGATGTGCCTAACTTATTAAAACACTACGCTTAAGTTTTTAAGCGTAGTCAAATGCTAGAGCGGTTTGACTGCTCTGCTGTAGAGCAAAATAAAAGAGCGTTGCCAATGGCAGTTAAAGTATTAGTTGTTGATGACTCGAGCTTCTTTCGTCGCCGAGTCAGTGAAATCTTAGAAAAAGACAGTGAAATCAAAGTTATAGACTTTGCAGTTAATGGTAAAGAGGCGGTTGAAAAAGCCGCTTCGTTGCGTCCAGATGTGATTACAATGGACGTAGAAATGCCAGTACTCGATGGTATAAGCGCTGTAAAGCAAATAATGCAAGCGACGCCAACCCCGATACTGATGTTTTCGTCGTTAACGCGGGAAGGCGCCAGTGCAACGTTAGACGCGCTTGATGCGGGTGCTGTAGACTTTTTGCCTAAAAAATTTGAAGACATTGCTAGAAACAGCGAAGAGGCGATAAAGTCATTACAGAACAAAGTGAAAGAGATTGGCCGACGTCGAGTGAGCCGATTTACACGGCCAAGTATTTCGACTTCGAATCGAACAATAGAGCCAAAGCCAGTCCGAAACGAGACATTAAGACCAGCAGTGCCTCAGCCAGATAGAAGCTTTCAAAGATCGGCAACCACTTCTTCACCGGCTGCCTCTGCCGCAAGAGCATCTGGGAAAAAATATAGTTTAGTAGCGATTGGCACTTCAACGGGGGGGCCTGTTGCGCTGCAAACAATTCTAACGCAAATACCTGCAAACTTCCCTCATCCGATCCTGCTTATCCAACACATGCCAGCCGCATTTACCCCTGCATTTGCAGCCAGGCTACATAGCCTGTGTAAGATTAAAGTGAAAGAAGCAGAGCATGGAGATAGACTCATGCCTGGAGTCGCCTATCTTGCTCCTGGTGGAAAGCAAATGATGGTTGAAAGTCGAGGTGGCAGTAAAACGTTAAAGGTTTTTGAAGATGATAGTCCGAGAATAACCTACAAACCTAGCGTTGATATCACCTTCGCAAGTGTCGCTAAAGCATATGGTGGTGACGCATTAGCTGTTGTGTTAACTGGTATGGGAGCTGATGGTAGAGATGGCGCTAGGATGTTAAAGCAGGTAGGAGCTACAATCTGGGCACAAGATGAAGCTACCTGTGTAGTGTATGGCATGCCGCAAGCGGTTGCGAGTGCGGGCCTAGCATCAGATAGTATTGCGTTACAAGACTTTGCGTCGAGAATTAACAAGGAAGCGGGTAATCAATAAGCCCACTGGCAAAGTTACGTTGCCGAAGCTTGCAATTATCGAACTTTTAAAACAAAAAATAACATTGAGTTTGTATAATAAAGGCCGCATTATGCGGCCGTTATGAGCGAAGGAATATTGAGTGAAAATTTGGACGGTAGCAAATCAAAAAGGTGGCGTGGGCAAAACCACAACAACGGTAAGCCTGGGCGGTATTTTAGCTGAACAAGGCCATCGTGTTTTATTGATTGATACCGACCCTCATGCTTCACTGACTTATTACTTTGGTATAGATTCTGAAGAGTTAGAAGTTAGCGTTTACGATATTTTCATACGTGGAAATAGCATGACGGGGGAAGAGATATTGCAAGCACTTTGCCCGTCAACCATTGAAAATCTTGATATCCTTCCTGCGACTATGGCTATTGCCACGTTAGACAGGAGTATGGGCAACAAGACTGGCATGGGTCTGATCTTGAAAAAGTCTATTGAGAAAATTGCGGATCAGTATGATTATGCGATTCTGGATTGTCCACCGGTACTTGGTGTATTGATGGTTAATGCGCTTGCTGCAAGTGAGAGAATATTGGTCCCAGTACAGACAGAATTTCTTGCCTTGAAGGGGCTCGATAGAATGATGCGAACTATGGAGCTGATGCAATCTTCACAACAAAAACAATATCAGTATACGATAATACCCACGATGTATGATAAGCGTACAAAGGCATCTTTAGAGGCATATAAAACATTGTTGGCGACTTACAAAGATGCGGTTTGGCCGGGCGTGGTTCCGGTTGATACAAAATTTAGAGATGCCAGCCTTGCACAACAAGTTCCAGTGCAGTTTTGTCCAAAGTCTCGGGGCGTATTTGCCTATCGTGCTTTGTTGGATTATTTAAAGCAGCTAAGCTAGAGAAGAGAATGAGTAAGCACTTATTTGCAAATGAAAAGGTAATGAAACAGTACCTTAGTGCGTTACTACAGGAAGAGCCTGAAGTACAAGATTGCGCTTTATCACCTGTTGCGAAGCTATTGGAACAAGTAAAAGACCCTGATGTGGAGCAAGAAATAGTTCCCGCAGCCGCCGACATTAAGCCAACAACGATTGAATCGATGACTGAAGTACAAGAGCAAGAGGTGAGTAAATTTGCTCAAGATCTTGAAGTCACTGAAAATACATCTATTATCAAAGAACAGGCAACGATAGAAGCGACGTCAGCGCGTGACGCTTACCAAGAAGGTGAGTTTCAAGCATTATTTTTTGAAGTTGCAGGTCTAACGCTCGCGGTTCCGCTGAAGTCTCTTGGCGGTATACACCAGTTAGGTGAGGTCAATCAATTGTTTGGCAAACCTAAATGGTTTAGAGGGGTGATGTTAAACCGCGAAGAAAAACTAAATGTTGTAGATACTGCGATGTGGGTGATGCCTGAAAAATTGACACCTGAGCTTCAAGATAGCCTGAATTATCAATATCTAATCATGCTTGGAGATAGTAGTTGGGGGCTATTGGCAGAAAAGCTCGTCAATAACTTGACACTCAAGCCTGAAGACATAAAGTGGCGTACCAGCGACAGCAAGAGACCTTGGCTAGCTGGGGTGATAAAAGAAAAAATGTGTGCGCTAATAGATGTAGAGAATTTAAACCGTTTGCTAGAACAAGGCCTCGATAGTCGAGAGCAGTAACTAGTATATTGATGGAGTGAGACCATGAGCCAAGATAGACTACTTTCTGCAGACAAAAATGCTGATAGTAATGATGAAGTATTGCAGTGGGTTACTTATAAGCTTGAAGAGGAAACTTACGGTATTAACGTAATGCAAGTACAGGAAGTGCTGCGCTATACAGAAATTGCACCTGTTCCAGGCGCACCAAGCTATGTGCTTGGTATTATCAATTTGCGTGGTAATGTCGTTACCGTAATAGACACGCGAGCAAGGTTTGGCCTTCAGAGCGCGGAAGTTACAGACAATTCACGGATCGTAATTATCGAAGCTGAAAAGCAAGTGATCGGTATTTTAGTCGACAGTGTTGCTGAAGTTGTGTACTTGCGTAGCTCGGAGATTGATAGTGCTCCAAATATAGGTACAGAGGAGAGTGCTAAGTTCATCCAAGGTGTCTCGAACCGAGAAGGCGAGTTACTGATTTTGGTTGATCTTAATAAATTATTAAGTGATGACGAATGGGATGAGCTGAGTCATATTTAGATGTTGGAAGTAGTAAACGCTCAAATCGTTTTACTCGTCATATCAATAACCTCAAGCGCACTCGCGATAGTGTGCTTGAGGTTTGTTTTTGTGTTGGGTAAAAAATTACAAAAAGAAAGATCGAATATTATGCAAGCTTCAAGTGCATTGCAGGGAGCTGAGCAGCAAATTGCGATATTGCGCAGTGAAGTTGCAGAGCTTCGCGCTAGCATAATGAGTGTTGGTAAACGAGTAGTGACAACAGAGCAGGAGCTCCATGAACTTGCAAATCAGCAAGCAGCACAAAAATATGACGATCCAGACGCAAAAATTTACTCTCGAGCGGTAAAAATGGTTGAGCTGGGGGCTGATATTGAAGAAGTCATGCGAGAGTGTGAGTTGCCTCGTGCTGAGGCCGAGCTATTAATGTCTTTACATAACAAATCAAAATAATGTTGGTTGCAAGCTAGAGGGGGACTAGGCCTTTATATCTAGCTTGCCACGAAACCCCTCCCAACCGGGAGGAAACTTTCCACGCATAATGTAAGAGAACGCAATAAGTTCAGCGATAACATAATATAACTCTCTAGGAATTTCCTGATGTAGCTCTAAGGCGCTTAATGTCTGTACTAAAGATTCGTCCTCATGGATCATGATGTTCTTTTCTTTTGCGAGCGCAATAATCTCTTCCGCTAATTCACCATAGCCTTTGAAGGTCACTTGAGGTGCGCTTCCGGCTTCGTAAAGTAATCCAATTGCTGATTTTTGCGTCATTAGTATTTACACCTTAATGTTAATAATGGCATGTTCAGAGAAGAATTTGTCTTGAAAACTGGCTTCTTCCCTCAAGTCTATCTCGGCTACTTGCAGTCCGTGAGCGGCGAGTTTGTGCCTAAGAGTTGCCAAATGGGGTTCAGCGAGTTGTTTCACTTGGTTGGAAGTTGCAACTAGTGCACATTCCAGAGCTTTATCCATTAGCTCTGCTTGGGCATGGATCTGGCCTTTATCAGCAAAATCAAAACACAAGCGAATAAACCACACTGACTTCTCAGGCATTCCAGCTTTGGGCGACTTTTTATACTCTCCGATTTGTAACTGTGTTTGCTGTTGCTCTTGTCCAACCTTTGTAGGGAATAGCAAATTAACGATGAGCTGCGTTTCACTATCTTGTTTCCCTAAACTCGTGGTTTGTAATTGAGATTGTTGTGGTTGTAGTTGGTTGTGTAGTTGTCCCAAGTCATTTAAAAGCTCTTTTGCGATTGGCTGTTGTAACGCATCTGCAACTTGTTTAGGAGAGAGCATTTTTAACTGTGGCAACAACGTCTCTAGCAGTGCCTGCATCTTTTGATTTGCGCTTTCTTTGCTAGTGTCTTGACCTGCGACTTGGCCACCTAAAAGAGAAAGTAGCAAGCGTTCTAACATTTGTGTAAAGCTAGATTGGTTCAAGCTTGATGTCGTATTACTAAACGGCGTTAAGCTCAGTTGACTTTCTAGTTGATTTTTAACTGCGAGTGCCGAAATAGAACGCTCATCCAATAGCCGAGAGAACGCTTGGTTTACCAGTTTTTGTAGCTCAGGCATTTGACTTAACGAATCAGCTTTTAACGCTTTTGCTATCGTGTTAGAGGCTTGCTGTAGCGGGCTTTGAATATTGTCTTTTCTTCCCAGCTTTGCGGTTGGCATGTTTAGTAAGACTTCAATGATCCCTTTAACTTCTTTGGTGACAGAGTGAGTAAGCTGTTCACTCGAAGCATATGGTACAAACTGTGCAGTTTTATCAACAAGCAAAGGTGCGGTGTGTGCTTTAAGATACAGTGGTCTCTCTAGAATTTGAGTAACCTGCCGAAGCTGCTTAGTGTCTAGCTGCTCCTTACCAGTGAATGTGTCTAGTAATAAAGAGAGGGCTTTTTGCTTCATTTCAAAATCGACGGGAAGCGCTTGGTACTTTGGTGCTGTGCTAGGGTTTTGTTGTAAGTAGTGGATGATGGAGGCGGTTAATTTCTCGCGATTAATAGGGGGCTGGCTCTGTTGTAATGGTACTGATGATTGTCTCATCATATCGAGCTGGCTCTGCTTTATTTGGCCAGTGAGCTGCTGTAGCGGAGTACTTATCTTACTTTCGTTGTGCTGGTTTACGTCTTGGGCTTGTATGATGGAGCTTGGTAATAGGCGCTTAATACTCTCATGTTGATTATTAGATGTCAGCAAGGCTTGAGAAGCATTAGATTGATGGGGTTGTTGTTTGCCAAAAGGTCTGCCGATCAGCACTTGCAATGCCCGCGCGACGCTTGACTTTATTTGTTGCAGGCTGACCTCAAATAATGGTGTTTCGTATTGGAGTGTATGTATTGAAGTTGGGTTGGTGCTATTTATTGGCGTAATGGGTTTTGCAATCGCACTTACTTGATGCAGCAATGCGCTAAGCGGTTTGATCGTTTCCACTTTTATTTGTCGTGCTGGCATTGTCACGTCTACCCCGTTGATGGCTGCTTTGAGCTCACCTTTTTGCCATGTTGAAGAAGGTGGCCAATTACTGGGGATCCTCGGTAGGCTAATTGGGCGATCGTTAATATTAAGCATTACCCCGTTGACTAGAGGCTTTACATTGATGGGGCTAAGCTGGCTAGAGATAAGTTTAATAATCATTGATTTAGGTAATGTGATGCTAAACAGAGGATCACTAAATTGATTTACTATTTGCAAAAGAGTATTGTTTTGTTGAGTACTTAGATTTGCAAACAGCTTGCTCTCACTTGCCAGTAATTGTGCGACGGGATGTGGGACCGGTACCTTCAAATCAAGGGAATTAATGCGCAATGTAGAATCAGGCTGCACAGTTGCCGAAGACTGAATAATTGTACTGTTGGTTTGGCCTTTAAGTGTCGCCAAAATATCAAAAAGCTGACTCGTCAATGTGACTTGAGCTTGTAATTTTGGGGTATGGAAAGTAACTACTTTCCCTGTTTCGTCGATACTAACTTGCGCTTCTTGGAGCTGATTAGGTTGAGTTGGTGGTTTCAACGCAATTTGGATAGTTTGCCAGCGACCGTCAATTGTCACATCCATCTTTAGTTTATCATTGCTAATGTGAATGTTTTTTGCTGCAAAAGGCTGGTTGTTAGTCAAGTCTAATTTAGATACTTCGCTATTATCTGTGCTTATCACAGATGCTGTCGTAGTATTTGTTGTAATTGGCAGCTTATTCATTATTTTAAATCAAATTTTCGCTAATCGATCGCATCGGATTATTCGTATTACCATACCATTATGTTAGACTAACGCCCAATTTTAGGTAAAGAGAAGCCCAGATTTGCTAGAGATAGACACCGTCACTTGTACCAAACAAGATAGATGCTTGTTTGACTCATTAAGTTTCACTCTCCATTCGGGGCAGATCATGCAAGTTGAAGGCCCAAATGGTGCCGGTAAAACGTCACTGTTACGAATAATTGCGGGCTTTGCCAGAGCGGATGAAGGTCAGATCCGATATAACCATACCGATATTCGAGAAGATTATGATTCATTTGCAGCTGAACTGTTGTTTATTGGTCATAAAACAGGTGTTAATCAACAACTGAATGCCTACGAAAATGTCCAATATTGGTTGCAAGTACATGGTGCAAAAGCCAGTGAAGAAGAGGTTTATGAGCTGTTGGCAAAGCTGGGTCTAATAGGGCTTGAAGATGTACCGGTGCGTACCCTTTCAGCGGGTCAACAGCGTCGTGTTGCTTTGGTTCGTTTATGGCTGAACAAAGCTAAATTGTGGATACTCGACGAACCATTTACCGCATTAGATAAAAAAGGTGTTGCCTTGTTGCAAACCCAGTTTCAGTCCCACCTCGATGCAGGCGGAGCAATTTTACTGACTACACACCAAGATCTCACCGCACATTTCGCGCAGTTACAAACTTTGACATTGGAGTACCGTTTGTAATGCAGACTCATCATTCATATTGGTTAGCGTTCAAATCCGTTTATACAAAAGATGTGACACTCGCATTTAGGCAACGTGCTGAAATCGTTAACCCATTACTGTTTTTTCTGATTGTCATCACGTTATTCCCTTTAGCGATTGGGCCAGAGCCTGCATTACTTACCAGAATTGCGCCGGGCATAATTTGGGTAGCAGCCCTGTTATCGACTATGTTAGGGCTAGATAAACTATTTCGGGATGACTATAACGATGGCTCGCTAGAACAACTGATAGCATCGCCTTATCCGTTGTCATTATCTGTACTTGCCAAAGTGGCTGCACACTGGACCGTAAGTGGTCTACCTATGGTACTACTAGCGCCATTATTTGCATTGTTAATGAATTTAGAAACGCAGTCCCTGAACGCGACAGTGTTAACCTTGTTAATTGGGACACCTTTGTTAAGTTTTATTGGAGCTATAGGGGCAGGGCTCACCGTTGCATTGCAAAAAGGTGGAATTTTGATGAGCTTACTAGTCCTGCCGCTGTATATTCCTGTATTAATTTTTGCAACATCCGCCATTGATACCAGTAGCATGTCTCTTGCTTATGGCGGTCAGCTTGCAATCCTTGGTGCGATGCTTGCCGTTGCCATTGTCGCCGCACCAATTGCCATATCGTCAGCTTTAAGAGTGAGTGTAAGTTAAAATGTGGAAGTGGTTACATCCTTATGCCAAAGCGGAGCGTGCTTACCAATTGTGTAACACCTTGCTTCCTTACTTTGCCGTGATTGCGGTGGTGGGTTTACTTGTTGGATGGGTTTGGGGGCTTGCCTATGCGCCCGCAGATTATCAACAAAAAGACAGCTACCGGATAATCTTTATTCATGTGCCTTCAGCGATTTGGTCAATGGGTGCGTATTCATCTATGGCCATAGCAGCCATTATTGCTTTGGTGTGGCAAATTCGTAACGCCGAACTGGCAGTTATCTCAATCGCGCCAGTTGGTGCAGCTATGACTGCAATAGCATTAATTACCGGAGCTGCTTGGGGTAAACCAATGTGGGGCGCTTGGTGGGTGTGGGACGCCAGATTAACCTCTGAGCTTATTCTGTTATTTTTATATTTTGGTGTATTGTCACTTTATCATGCGTTCGAAGACAAAAAATCAGGGGGGAGAGCTGCCTGTATTTTAGCAATAGTTGGTGTAGTTAACTTACCAATTATTCATTTTTCAGTTGAATGGTGGAACACGCTACATCAAGGCTCTACCATCACAAAGTTTGATACATCAGCAATCGATCCATCTATGTTATGGCCATTACTAATTAATATTGTCGCCTTTGCAGGTGTGCTGGGAGTAGTAACGCTTATTCGCTTAAAGAATGAAATTTTGCGTTGTGAGCAGCATCGTCCTTGGGTACGTGAATTAGTGAATAGGGGATAATTATGCAGTTTGAATCCTTCAGTGAATTTCTAGCAATGGGCGGCTATGGTTTCTATGTATGGCTGTCCTTTGGTTCATGTGCGCTTATATTAGTGGGCATCTTAGTCAGCTCTCTTGCCGATGGTAAAAAGCTCAAGCAAGCCGTGAAAGCTCAAATGGCACGAGAAGCACGGATTAAAAAAGCAAAAGAGGAGTCACAAGCATGAATCCTAGACGCAAAAAAAGACTATTTGCCGTCGTTGCAGCTGTCTTTGGTATTGGTGCATCGGTTGGCTTAACCCTCTATGCACTGCAAGAAAATATCAATTTATTTTACACCCCTAGTGAGTTAGTTGAAGGCAAAGGTGAGCTTAAAGAAAAGCCTCAAATTGGACAAAAACTCCGCATTGGTGGAATGGTGGTTCCGGGCTCTGTTGAGCGAGATGAATCATCGCTAGATGTGTCGTTTAAACTTATTGATACCGGACCTATGGTGACTATACGTTACCGCGGTATTCTGCCTGATCTGTTTCGTGAGGGACAAGGGATAGTAGCACAGGGAACCTTGGTTGAAACCAATGTGGTTGAAGCATTTGAAGTGTTGGCAAAACACGATGAAGAGTATATGCCTTCAGAAGTTGCTGAAGCCGTTAAAGGCATAAAGCACGAAAAGCCAAAATATAATTTAAATAGCGAGAACTAACTAAGATGATCCCTGAAATAGGTTACTTCGCCTTAGTTCTGGCGATGTCGTTGAGTTTACTACTGTGTATTTTCCCGTTATGGGGCGCATACACAGGCAATCTAAGGCTAATGAAAGCCGCGCCTTCACTAGCCATTGGTCAATGTATTTTGGTGGTGTTTTCCTTTTTGGTACTGATTTATATAACCTTAATGGATGACTTTACCGTGGCTTATGTTGCCCATCATTCAAGTAGTAGTTTGCCTTGGTACTATAAAATTACCTCTACTTGGGGTGGGCACGAGGGCGCTATTCTACTTTGGTTAGTGATGCAGTCAGTTTGGACCATGTTGGTCGCAGTTATGTCTAAATCACTGCCTTGGGTGCTTCGAGCCAGAGTATTGGGCGTATTAGGCTTTTTAGGTGTAGGCTTTATGCTTTATACCCTATGGATGTCTAGCCCTTTTGAGCGTTTATTACCTTATTTCCCTGTAGAAGGCCGCGACTTAAATCCATTGTTACAAGACCCAGGTATGATTATTCATCCACCTTTGTTGTATATGGGCTATGTTGGCTTATCAGTATCCTTTTCTTTTGCAATCGCCGCATTGTTAACAGGTAAGCTGGACAACACGTGGGCTAAATGGTCTCGTCCGTGGACGATGGCTGCATGGGGCTTTTTAACTTTAGGTATCACCATTGGTAGCTGGTGGGCATACTCAGAGTTAGGCTGGGGAGGCTGGTGGTTCTGGGATCCAGTAGAGAACGCATCGTTAATGCCATGGCTTGTCGCAACAGCGTTACTGCATTCATTGTCGGTAACAGAAAAACGGGGTGTGTTTAAGTCTTGGACGGTACTTCTTGCCATTACTGCATTTAGTTTATGCTTACTCGGTACGTTTATTGTTCGCTCAGGTATTATCGTATCGGTGCATGCGTTTGCAACTGATCCTGATAGAGGTTTATTTATTCTATCTTTCTTGGCCGTGGTGGTTGGGGGGAGTCTAGCCTTATATGCAACCCGAGTTTCGCAAGTTTACAGTGAAGGCAGATACCAGTTTATTTCAAGAGAAGTAACGCTTTGGGTCAATAACATCTTTTTGGTCGTAGCGACTCTTATTGTGCTACTTGGAACACTTTTGCCTATGATCCATAAAGAATTAGGTTTAGGTTCCATTTCGATTGGAGTCCCTTTCTTTAATCAGATGTTTGCAATATTGACCGTGCCATTTGCTATTTTGCTTGGCATAGCGCCAATGTTACGTTGGAAGCAAAATAAAATGCCACCGCTAGTTAAAAAGTGGGTAGTACTATTGTTCGCTACTTTAGTCATCACCACTGCATGGTTATTCTCAAGCTTTGAAGTAGTTGCTCCCCTTACTTTTGTTGCTACTGCATTGGCTGTGTGGATCTTTATTGCGACTGCGACTGACTTATTTAGCAAAGTGTCGGTTCATTCGAGTCTAACTGTCGGACTTAAAAAGCTTGGGCTGAGCTATTGGGCAATGGTACTTGGTCATGTTGGTATCGCATTTGTTATCGCATCCGTTACGTTAACC
This sequence comes from Pseudoalteromonas peptidolytica, assembly GCF_012641745.1. Classification (GTDB taxonomy): domain Bacteria; phylum Pseudomonadota; class Gammaproteobacteria; order Enterobacterales; family Alteromonadaceae; genus Pseudoalteromonas; species Pseudoalteromonas peptidolytica. The sequence continues at coordinate 178,151 of NZ_WEHZ01000003.1, read as the reverse complement.
TCGGCATACTCGGTAGAACGCTCTGTTAGTATGAAACCAGGCGAAACGGCAATGTTAAATGAGTACGAATACCGCTTTGACGGCGTAAAAGAAATTAGAGGGCCAAATTACGGTGGTCACGCAGGGGTCGTGACAGTATTCAAAGATGGCGAGAAAGTTACTAAGCTGTACGCAGAAAAACGCCGTTATGATATTGGTATGCAGTTTATGACTGAAGCTGCGATAGATGATGGCTTTTTCCGTGACTTGTACCTCGCACTCGGAGAACCATTGTCGGCAGGTGCATGGTCACTCAGGATTTATCACAAACCCTATGTCAGGTGGATGTGGCTTGGTGGTTTACTTATTTCATTTGCTGGGTTTATTGTACTGGCAGATAAACGATACCGTGGCCGCGTAAAAAAGCCGCAACAGCAGGAGGCTTAATATGAACCGTAAATTATTAGGTTTAGTGCCTTTTTTAATCTTTATCTTCTTGTGTGTATTTTTATATCAAGGCTTATTTGGAAATCCGAGAGAGCTTCAGACAGGTCGACTTGGGCAAACGATGCCTGAGTTTGCTTTACCAGACTTAATGGATAGTAACAAAGTCTGGACAGCTGACTCACTCAAAGGTGAGGTATACCTTATGAATGTTTGGGGCACATGGTGCCCGACATGTATCGCAGAGCTTGGCTATCTGACAGAGCTAAGAGAGCGAGGTGTGAGGATCATCGGCCTGTATTATGAACAGGCGTATGACCCGGACTTTGGCGATCAATTCGACATTAATGCGTTAAGGGCCGATGTAACTAGCATGCTGAGTCGTGCAGGTGACCCTTATCAATTCAATATCCTTGACTTGGAGCGTTCTTTGGCACTTGATTTGGGCGTTTCGGGAGCCCCAGAAACTTTTCTAGTAGACAAAAACGGTAAGATCTTACTGCATCACACAGGCGATATTAATGAACGCGTGTGGCGCAGCAAGTTTGCTCCAATCTATCAGGAGTTAACACAATGAAATACCTCATACTAATTGTGTTTATGTTCGTAGGTTTTGCAAGCGAGGCCGCAGAAGATAAGTACAACTTTGCGACTCCAGAGCGAGCGCAAACGTTTCGAGAACTAACCCATGAACTGCGTTGTCCTAAGTGTCAAAATCAAAATATTGCAGATTCGGATGCTGTTGTGGCTAAAGACTTGCGCGATAAAGTGATCACTTTAGTGAACGAAGGTAAGTCCAAGCAAGACGTGATTGACTATATGATAGACAGATATGGCTATTTTGTGCATTACCAGCCACCTGTCACGCCTGCAACCATTGTGCTTTGGGTACTACCTGTCGTGATTATTGTGCTTGGCTTTGGCTTTATTGTATTTCGCCAAAAGCGTGCAGCGAAAAAGCAGGATTGGAATGCCACAGATGAACAAAAACTCGCTGAGCTTATTAACCAATATCAACGTCAGGAGCGTGAGCTGTGAGTGAATTTTCAACCGATTTAACACAAATGTGGTTTTTATTTCTGCTTCTTAGTGTTTTTGCTGGTTTGTTCGTCGTTTTTCCTTTTATCAAAAAAGAGAGAAAGGTAGTGGTTGATGATGACGCCAATGCCGAGCGTATTGGTATTTTCCATCAGAGGCTAGAAGAGCTCGAAGATGAGCTTGCTAATCAACGAATCGAAAAAGACAGTTATCATGAATCAGTGATCGAGTTAAAACGCAGATTACTCAATGAGCTGTCTCCTGAGCAATCATTAACAAGTCGTGGTGATAATCGAGTTTTAGCGGTCACGGGGATCGCGTTTATGGTGCTTGTAACAGCGATTTTTTACTACTACACAGGTAGCCATAGACAAATCGCTAACTGGAATGAAGCTATTGAAAATCTTCCAGAGTATGGCGAGCGAGCTGTAATGCAAACTGGTGAGCCGTTAAATGCTAATGAGCTACAAGCTTTTGCTCTAGGGCTTAGAACAAAACTTGCTACTGCCGGTGATGATGCAGTGGCGTGGATGTTACTGGGGCGTGTGGCAATGTCGTTGGGTGACTTTGAAATGGCAACGCAAGCTTTTGATAAAGCGTTAGCAATGCAGCCTGATAATAATAATGTCTTAGTTAATTACAGCCAGGCATTGTTGATTGAAGGGTCAGAGCAGAGCATGAACCGCGCAGCCAAGATGCTTTCAAAAGTCCTGAATTCGGAGCCTACGAACATTGATGCCATTAGCCTTTTGGCACTTATCGCCTATGAACGTCAGGACTGGGCTGAGTCTAAAGCAGCGTTTGAAGTGCTGATGGCACAGCTAACGCAAGACGATCCTCGTTATCAGATGATAGCCGGTCGTATTGCGGAGCTTGAACAAAGGCTTGGGCAGCAAGAGCCAGAAGCTGTAAATAGTGCGGCGAGCATTAACGCTACAGTTACTATTGCCGAGGCGTTACAAGGCGACATTCCGTCAGGAAGCACGTTATTTGTTTTTGCAAAAGCGCAAAATGGTCCAGCGATGCCATTAGCTGTGGCGAAAATTACAAACTTTAACTTGCCAATCACGGTTGCTCTGGATGATAGTATGGCAATGATGCCTGAATTAACCTTATCTAACTTTTCTCACGTTACAGTTACCGCACGCATTTCTAATGACGGTTCGGTGATGCCATCAGATGGTGAGCTGGAAGGGGTTTCAAATGTGATAGAGCTAAAACAAGGTGGCAGTCAGGTTAATGTCGAGATTAGTCGTGTCTTAACAAATACAGGGAAATAAATGCTTAAAGTTGTGCTCACAGGTTTACTAGCACTCACCGTCATTGGTTGTGCACAGGTACCAGAAGAGAAAAAAGATCCACGAGATCCATTACAATCCATTAATCGACCTCTATATGATTTTAATATGGATGTTTTAGATGCTTATATTTTGCGCCCAGTGGCTAAGGGGTATGTGTCAGTTACCCCTGCGCCTGTGCGAAGTAGTATTGTCAACTTTACGACAAATATTGCCGCGCCGACTGACGCGGTGAATGCTGCGCTGCAAGGTAAGCCAGATTACATGGCCATAAATGTAGCTAGATTTTTGGTCAATTCAACCGTTGGTATTTTTGGTCTATTTGATGTAGCAAAAACACTCGGACTGGAGTTGAAAGATGAAGACTTTGGTCAAACCCTTGGCGTGTGGGGAGTAGGTGATGGTGCCTATATTATGGTGCCAGGCATGGGACCTACTACAGCAAGAAATTTAACAGGTGATGTAGTCGATAATCTAGTGTTGCCTGAAATTGCGCTCAGTACGCCGCAAACTATACTGGTATTTGCGCTACGGGCAGTGGAGGCCAGAGCGGCATTGATGTCGCAAGAAAAATTATTAAATGAATCATTAGACCCATATACATTCTTAAAAGATGTTTACTATCAGCGTCAATTGTATGAGCTATATGATGGTAACCCTCCACTAGAGGAAGAGCCTGATGATTTTGATGAAAACTTTTTAGAAAACTTGTAGTTATATTTTTCTTAACACTTGCTCAAAAGAGGCTGCTTAATTAAGCAAACTGGAGCAATGGACTAAGCTAGTAAATATAAAGGTCGGCTAATGCCGACCTTTATATTTTCAGATGCTCACGAGGCAAAAATTTTGCTATTTAGTTGTTCTAAATAAGAAATTTTTAACGCTGTTAGCGTCAGATTTACTCCTTCAAATTGAGCAAGTATTAAGTCAAATTGGTATTATTACCTTTTAATACGTATAACTATATATCTTGTAGCAGAGCATAGACGAATGAGCACCTATATTAGGTCAATTAAAATCGCCAGTTCAAGTTTGCCCACCATGTCCTACCTGGCTCGTTGATCCTCGCTATTTGCTCATAGCCACTTACCGCAGCACCAGAGCGGCTCAAATGTTCTGCGTATGTTTTATCAAGTAAGTTGTCAATACCGGCACTGAGCTGAATAGCATTGTTATATTGATAGCTAGTATTTAATGCGAAAGTACCAAAACCGGCTGTGGTTGATGTATCTTGCCCGGCAATATTGCCTTGCCCAATAGCGATTCTGTGTTGGCGCTTAACAAGTCGTACAAGACCACCTATTTGCCATTTGTCTGACAGCTCCTGCGTTGCGGCAAATCGCAGTTGCAAAGGCGGCTGCTGTGCCAGTGCTGTATTATCGGTCAAATTGTTACCTTTAACATAATCAAGGCTGCTGGTTAATTGTAGTGCCTTACTGACTTGCCATCTTATTTCCGCTTCAAAGCCGAATGTTTCAGCATCAATATTACGCGTCACTTTTGAAGTCATATTCATTTTTTTGAACATATTGTCAATCAACAAATAGTCATCAATTTGATTATAAAATGCAGAGGCACTGAGATTAATGTCTTTAAATTGATGAACAACGCCAACATCTAATTGCGTTGTCTTTTCTGTTTCGACATTAAAAGCCGAAATGGCTGTTTCACTGCCTCTATTGCTGCCAACCACTTCCCAGTAGTCTGGAAAACGCTCGGTTCTTCCTAAACCAATAAAGTAGCTACTGTTTTCAGATTGCGCTTGATAGCGAGTAAAGCCACTATATAAGGTGTCTTCTCTTGTTTGATTCGCTGTTGGGTTAGGTTTCATTGTCATCATCGCACTTATCATGGTGCGGTGATCCTCACTTTTCCAATCATCAATGCGAAGTCCCGTTACCCATTGGCTTGTATTGCTTAATTCATACTCGAACTCAGCAAACATACCTAACTGCCTAAACTCAGCGTCAAGTTGACGAGGCATTGTCTCTACTGGACTATTATACTGATCACGACTGATCCTGTTGCGGTGTTCGTTTTCTTGATAGTCTAACCCATAAATAAATGTATGTTTGCTGTTGATATCCGAAGTGAGTGTCAGCTTTGCACCATATGTTTTTCGATCAGGGTTAGAAGAAGTTGGCTTTTTCATCATCATGTTGGGGACGAATTGACGCAAGCTATGATTGTCCATGATGTGATCAACATAGTTGTAATAGGCATTAAATTTCAGCTCATCAACCATTTCAGACAAAGCAGATAATTTAATATTCAGACCTATATTTTCTCGGTCAAATAAGCTGCCATCCATCATACGATCTGCATAGGCGACTTCACCATCACTCACGCCATAAGTTAAGGAATAAAATGAGTCATCATCAGGTGTGTAGGCAAACTCTGTATCTATATTCCACCTTTCATAGGCTGAGTGAACATCGACTCCACTGCCGTCCTCGTAGTCATCGGCGTCGCTATAATTCGCTGCGACACGTGCATAACCATTTTGATTGCCAACTTTAATATCTGAATTTACGCTATGGCGACCTTGGCTAGATACCACAGCATTTGCAAAACCTACTATTTCTGATTTATCCAAACGATCAGTTTCACGTTCGAAAACAACCGTTGCTGCACTATTACCTGGACCATAAAGAACGGTTTGAGGCCCTTTTATTACTTTTAAAGTGTCATATGATTGAGGGGTAATATAAGCGGTAGGAGGATCCATTCGATTGCCACAGCCACCAAGCGTTTGTCCATTATTGGCGATAATTGCAATTCTTGAACCAGCCATGCCTCTAAATACCGGATCTGAGCTTGCGCCACCTTTTTTAACCAAAGAGAAACCAGAAATAGAAGACAGTAAATCGGCACCATCTTGTGCTGGAAGAGGCTGGCGTACCGCTTTGGTATCAGTGGAGAGGGTGAGCGGTGTTTGCATTGGAGCAATAATAACAATTCTTTCTATTTCATCTGCACTGGCTGTCGATAAAAGAGAAAGAATACTGAGAGAAAGTAGCGTGCGTTTCATAAGTTCACATTAGTCCATTGTTTTTGTGAGCTTATTTTATCGCTTTCATGATGGTAGTGGGATGCGACAGATTGTCGCAGTCCGCTGCATATTACTCAATGGCTTTTATTTGGGTGTCACTCCATAACTGCGACGATTGATATAGCTGGGCAATGCGCTCAGGTGAGACTCCCAAAGGTTTTGAGACAGTTTCAACATTATCCCAATCTCCTTTTTCCATTGATTCTGCAAGATCTAAGTAAATACCAAACTGACTTGGCTTTTTCAGCAATGTGGCCTTTATCTCTTGAGATAATGGCAGTTTAGTCAAGAGTGTTGCCATTTCATCATCCAATATTGCATCCATAAGTGACATCATGCCAATAAGAAATGCACTGCCTGTATCAGAAACTTTGCCAGCTTTGGTGGCAACGGCTTCCATAAAGTGAGCTCGTAGTAATGAAAGAGACAGTAGTTCTTTTGGTTTTTCAGTGTTAAGTTGCGATGCAAAAAGTAATGAAATAAGACGCTTTAACTCGATGCTACCCAGTACAACTAATGCTTGTTTTATTGTTGAAATCTCAGCTCTACGTTTAAACACAGCGCTGTTGGCGTAGCGCAATAACTTATAACTAAGATTCACATCACGCTCAAACACTTGCGTAATTCGTGCAAGATCAGGCTCGACACTTGACGTTTCATACAGAAGCTCCGCCATTGCAAGTTCTGAAGGCGCTAATGCTTTGGTTTTTACCATTTCTGGTTTAGCAAAAAAGAAGCCTTGAAAGAATTTAAAGCCAAGAGATTTAGCCAATTCAAATTGTTCGTATGTTTCTACTTTTTCGGCAACTAAGTCAATGTTAGGGAAATCTTTAATGGCTGCTTTGATGATATTGATTTGGTCTGTGCTGGTAGAGAGAAAGTCGACTTTTATTTGATCAACATAAGGAAAAAAATGCCGCCATACATTTTGGTGTTGGTAATCGTCTAATGCGAGTGTATAACCTTTTTCTTTTAGTTCTTTAACGTGTGCGAGCAGTCTTTTTCCTGGCTGTACTGTTTCCAATATTTCCACAACGACCTGCTCTGGGGATAGCATTTGGGCGTAACCTTTGGATAAAGTTTCCAGCGTAAAGTTAATATAGGCAGGGTGTTGATTGGTCAAATCATCAAGACCAAAAGTGAACTGGCTGCCTTCAATCAGGCGGCTTGTGGCCTCATCGCCATCTATCTCGGGAAATACATTATTCAGACTGTCTCTGAATAATAGTTCGTAGCCAATCAACTCCCTTTGGACATTAAAAATGGGCTGACGAGCCGTGTAAAAATACATAAATACTACCGTCCAAACAAAATGATATTGGCTTTAATATAAGGTAAAAGTGCTACGAGGTCACGCAGGGAAACATAGTTTGTAATGATTGAGTAAAGTATGCACTAGCCAAATGTGTAAACCTCACGCTGAAAGCGCGTCATCACCTTCAAAGTGTGCTGGCTAGATCATAGAGTAACCTTCAGTGACTAAAAATGAAGAGTCAGCTCATTTTGCATCCAAACGTCAGATCCCTGAACGCTTCAAAGGAAGATATAGCAAAGTACACTGGTCTCAGGAGGTTGGGTGAGAAGTAGCAGCATGTTATAGTGATCCTTTATGTTTTGGCTTTTATTCAAAGTGAGTTATAAATCAAACAATTGAGCACTATAAAGCTCACATTTGGAGAAGAGCCCAACTTACTTAGGAGGCTAAATTGGAGATAGGTACGATAATCTCACTTGCACTTTACTTCATTGCAATGTTGGGAATAGGGTTGTACGCATATAAAAAGTCCACCAGTGATGTGTCAGGTTATATGCTGGGTGGTCGCAGCTTACCCCCTAGCGTAGCGGCATTGTCAGCAGGTGCTTCAGACATGAGTGGCTGGATTTTGATGGGTCTGCCCGGTGCGATGTTCTTAACTGGATTCAGTAGTACATGGATTGCAATTGGCCTTGTGATTGGGGCATGGTTAAACTATTTACTGGTTGCACCACGTCTAAGGGTTTATACAGAGTATGCCAATGATGCAGTAACAATCCCTGACTACTTTGCCAATCGTTTTGAGGACAAGGGTAATGCACTAAGAATTGTGTCGGCTTTGGTTATCATCATATTCTTCACGCTTTACACCTCATCGGGTGTAGTTGCTGGTGGTAAGCTGTTTGAAAGCTCATTTGGACTTAGCTATGAAAGCGGAATGTATATTACTACTGGGGTAGTCGTTCTTTATACGTTATTTGGTGGCTTTTTGGCAGTTAGTCTGACCGACTTTGTTCAAGGCTGCATCATGTTTATTGCTCTTATCTTGGTGCCACTGGTAACCTTCTCGCTATTGGATAACCCTCTTGGGCAAACCCTGAATGAATTAAATCCAACCATGTTAACTTGGATTGGTTCAGCGGGCGCAATTGGTATTGTTTCTGCGATGTCTTGGGGTCTTGGCTATTTTGGTCAACCACATATTATCGTACGTTTTATGTCAGTTCGAAGCGTAAAAGATATGCCTACAGCACGTCGGATCGGAATGACTTGGATGATAGTTGCAGCTTTAGGTGCGGTTGGTACTGGTTTATTCGGCGCAGCTTATGCTCACGAAAAGGGCATTGTAGTGGAAGATGCAGAAACCATCTTCTTAATTTTGTCTCAACTACTTTTCCACCCCCTGATTGCTGGCTTCTTGTTAGCAGCAATTCTAGCGGCAATAATGAGTACAATCTCATCTCAGTTGTTGGTTAGCTCGAGCTCATTAACAGAAGACTTTTATAAGATTTTTATTCACAGAGCAGCCACAGATAAAGAGTTAGTGCTGGTTGGTCGTATTAGTGTTGTGGTTGTAGCGCTAGCTGCGATTTATTTAGCATATGACAGAGATAGCTCAATTTTAGATTTAGTAAGTAATGCATGGGCGGGGTTTGGTGCAGCATTTGGTCCACTTGTATTGATTAGTTTGTTCTGGTCTCGTATGAATTTTGCGGGTGCCCTTGCCGGTATGATTTCAGGTGCAGTGACAGTATTGGTTTGGATCTACGGACCATTTACTTATAACGGTGAGCCGCTTAGTGCGACACTATATGAAATTGTTCCGGGCTTTGTCGTCGCAACAGCTGCAATTATTGTGGTTAGCTTAGTGACAAAAGAGCCAAGTAAAGCAATTACAACACTCTTTAATAAAGTAGAAAATGCGCTAGATTAAGCGAGTGCAGGCGGGCTGTAAACAATGTTTGCAGCCTACTTTTTTGTAATTAATCTGAGCTGCGAATAATTAATGTTTTTCTAACAGCCAGTTTTAGCGTTAACTGTGTTGAGTTCACTTCCAATGGCCGACTATTGATGCGTAAATTCGCCTTGCCTAGAGGATTTAGGTACCTTAGCGAGAGTAGGACGTAAAAGCAGTGTTTTCCTACTGTGTTTTTAGGTGTAACAGAAGCGCTAATATCGCCGCGATGGGAGTCGTAACTAAGCCTACCCAGCCGCCGGTGTAAAGCACTGCTAAAATCATGCCTATATCAACTCCTGCTACTGTGCAGTTTGCTGTCTCTTTTTGTGATACGTTACACTTTAAAATACTTGTGAACAATTCGGCGAGGATTAATCCTAAAAGCGGCAAAAGTGCGACTATGGCACAGTAAAATAATATCCGTCTAAAATTTTGCGTTTTCATGAATATATCCCTATAAAACTGAAATGTTATGCTAGCTTCGTTACTGAAAACTAGAAAGTCTAATCATCGAAGGTAAAACTGGCTGGTGAAAAAGTCAACATAGATAAATGCAGCGTGTTACAAGGTGCATCGAGCATTCGTTTTTTTGTTATAATCTGCTAATTATCAGCACAATTATACCATTGGCAATTAATGACATTTAACGAATTACAACTTCACCCAGAACTTCTAAGCGCGATTACTGAGCTTGGATTTGAGTCGCCGACACCTATTCAACAAAAGAGTATTCCACAGATCTTAAGTGGTAATGATCTCATAGCAAGTGCTCAAACTGGAACCGGTAAGACCGCCGCTTTTATGCTTCCGATTTTGCATCGTATGCTAAGTGCCTGTGTAAAGAGTGAAAAATCAGTCAGAACTTTGGTGTTAACACCCACTCGTGAGCTTGCGCAGCAAGTGGCTGAACACACGGAGAAATTGCTGAGCCATTCTCACTTGAATGTTGTGTGTTTATATGGAGGGGCGAATATCGGTCCTCAAGAAAAGCGGTTGAAGGCAGGAGTGGATATTGTTGTTGCTACGCCTGGACGTTTACTCGATCATTTAATAAAGGGCACTTTAACGCTCAAGAATATTCAACATTTGGTTTTTGATGAAGCCGATCGCATGTTAGATATGGGCTTTATGGGTGAAATTAAGCGGATCATGCGTACCATGCCGCATGAGCGTCAAACTCTACTATTTTCAGCAACGGTTGACGATACTGTGCTATCCCAAGTAAAACCTTGGTTGAATAATCCTAAACGAGTGGGTGTTGAAACCCAAAATAGTACCGCGAGCACCGTTACACAAATTTTCTATTCAGTAGACGAAGACCGCAAACGTGAACTTATTTCTCATCTGATTGGCAAAAATAATTGGCATCAGGTACTGGTATTTACGCGCACAAAAAATAGTGCTGATAACTACGCCAAAGAGTTAAATAAAGATGGCCTTAAAACTGCCGCCATCCACGGTGATAAGTCTCAAGGCGCGCGCGATAAAGCACTATCTCAATTCAAGTCAGGCGAAATTCGTGTCTTAGTTGCAACAGACGTAGCAGCTCGTGGCATTGATATTGACTCACTAAACTATGTTTTCAATGCAGAATTACCCTATGTTGCAGAAGACTATGTGCACCGTATCGGTCGCAGCGGTCGCGCCGGGCAAAATGGTCAAGCTATTTCACTTGTGAGTATTGATGAACAATGGCTGCTGGAAGAAATAGAAATTTTCTTAGATGAACGATTTGCGCCGCAATGGCTTCCTGGCTATGAGCCTGATTTAACCAAAGAGCCTAAAGATTCTCGCCGCAACTCCGGTAAGTCCAAAAAGCAACGGGATAAAAAGCGTATTCTTGGTGCACGAACTAAGCGCAGAAAGTAAATAGTTTTCGTTCTACCTTGTAAGGGGAGAAGCTTTTACTAAATGTGCTGGGCAGGCAAATGTAGGCTATGCAATTTGTTACGCAACTTTGCGAATGATTACCTTTGCAACTGCCCACGCTTGCCTCAACTATCGGGTTTTAGAACACTTAATTAAGCTAATCGGTATTACTATCGCTCTCCAGTAAATAAACGCTGATGTGTTTTTCGTGCATACTCATCTGACATACCACCGAGATAGTCCGCCAAAACGCGCATTTGCTGCGTATCATCTTTTGCTTCTTGGTAGAGTGCTTGAGTCGTGTAGGGTAATAAACGCATGGGATCACTGGCAAACACTTCAAATAAATCAATAAGCAGGTTTTGACCACTAAATTCGATTTGCTGCATTTTAGGCTCACGAATAAGTCTCTGATATACAAACAGCTTTAATACTTGCAGTATCTGTTGAAACTCGGAGTCCATCTCAACGGTGAAATGGAGCAATGCTGAGTCAAAATCTGAGTCTTGGACGGTGAGTTTACAGTGCACAATAAACAGGTTTACCAGTTCACCAATTGTGTCTTTACGCTGTGATTCATCTTCTGAAAAAAGGCTCTGTGTGATCCTATCAAGATTATTCTTTAGCCAAGCTGAATCTAGTTTATGTAATTCAGGAAGCGCAAAATTATGCCACTCGGCCTCGTTGAGTGTTTCGGTTGCAATCGCATCCTCTAAATCATGAACCGCATAGGCGATGTCGTCAGCGTATTCCATTATCGCACAATCTAACGACTTAAACTTAGTCTTACGACGGAAGGAGTCTTTCACCTCAGTTTCTTGCAGCTTTGTCTGGTCGTTTTGAGAAAATGGAGAGAGGATCCAGTCAAATACAGATTCGTCACATTGATAGATCCCTTTTGCTGGCAGCCAATCACTCGAGAGTATATATTTTCGACTTTGTGTTTGCGTTGGTTGGTGATACCAGAGTGTGTCGATTAATGCAGGATATTTAATAAATCCGAGTAAGGTGCGGCGTGTTAAGTTCATGCCAAAACCTTTGGTATAAGGCTCCAACTTGGTAACAATACGCAAGGTCTGAGCGTTTCCCTCAAATCCTCCGTGATCACGCATTAGATAATTAAGTGCTATCTCACCGCCGTGACCAAAAGGTGGATGACCAATATCGTGAGCTAGACATAACGTCTCAATCAGACTGGTTGAAGGAAAGTGTTCAAATTCAGGGTGGTGCTTTCTCAAGTGACGCAGTAACCCGCTTCCTATTTGTGATACCTCCAACGAGTGGGTTAGTCGTGTTCGATAAAAATCATTTACGCCTATGGCCATGATTTGGGTTTTAGCTTGTAAGCGCCTAAAAGCTGCTGCATGGATTATTCTCGAGCGATCTACCTGCCATGCCGAGCGATTGTCATGAGGCCTATTCTTTTTCTGCTCTAAAAGCCGCTGCTGCCAAGCGTTAACCATCATACTACTTGTTCCTTTTTCTTAAATTCAAGATGTCGTCTAAACTTTGTACGATAACTGCACGAAAATTCGCGTTTAATTGCAGCTTTTGATATTATCGGCCGCTATTTTGAATACTGTAAATTATGACGTATTAAGTGTATCTACACCAAATAGTAACAGAAGAAAGTAATTATTATGTGTAGATCATAGCAAGGTTCTGAGAGTAATAAGGAGATAGGCTCTGCTTTAGAACAGCGTCGCAATGGGGAGTAGGTATGCAAGTAAAATTAATTAAACTATTGGTTGCGTTAGTGACGGTTTGGGCGCTCATCTATCCGTTTCTACAAGAGCCAGAGCCTCAATTTACACCTGTAGAAAATGATGCGGAAGAAATTGAGATTGTTAAAGTAGTGCCTGAAAAGCCACTTCACAGTGTCAAGTTACCCAACTTTTCAGCCATTAAAGATATTCAAGCAAAGAAGAAAGCGTTTTTTGATTTTATCAAGCCTCATGTTGAGGCTGAAAACAAGCTGATTTTGGAGCAACGTGCAACACTTGATATCGCACTGATGATGTTACAATTTGGCGAAACACTGACACGTAAACAGGTTGAAAAAGTTGCTGTTATTTTCTCTAAATACGATTTAAAAAATGAGAAAATCAATGAAGCGTCATTAAAAAAAGCACTGCGTCGAGTTGATATCATTCCAAAAGAGCTAGCATTAATGCAAGCGGCTAATGAATCGGCATGGGGAACTTCTCGGTTCGCGCGGATCGGGTTAAATTTTTTTGGACAATGGTGTTACACCAAGGGCTGCGGTATGATCCCAAAGCGCCGTGCTGATGAGGCTGAGCATGAAGTTCGTGCATTCAAGTCAGTACGTGCAGCTGTTAAATCTTATTTTAGAAATATCAATACGCATGAAGCGTACAAGGAGTTAAGAGGAGTACGTGCAGGCTTGAGAGCCGAAAAAGTACCTATAGAAGCAACGGCACTAACCGCTGGTTTGCTTAGCTACTCAGAGCGAGGCGAAGATTATGTTAGTGAACTAAATGATATGATCAGACACAACAGAGCGTATTTTGATGAAGAATAAACTAGTGGTGGCGGTGGCGCTTTTGGTTACTTGGTGGAGCTCGTTTGCTTTTGCTAGTACCGTGACATTTTCTTATGATAGTTTTTATGACCGCCTAAAAGTCGTGAATAAAGGCGAGTTTGAGTTTGCTCGAGTTGGCTTTTATTTAGTCGACACCGTAAGCATGCAGCCTTGCCAAATTAGTAGTGGTAACATTGTGACAGAATCGGCCAATTTTCAGCTATCGTTTACTGAAGAAGCACAATTATTGTTGCCGTTTGACAAAGCGCTTGATAAGGATAAAGCGAAAGTCATTATTGATACCCAAGGTGGCGATACAGAATGCCAGCTAAAAATGCAAATAGAGGCAGAGCTATTTCACGCCGACTCTATTAGCAGGTCTGATTTATACAAGATGCAGGTGGAATTTGAATCCTTATTAGCAGATCTGTCAGGTTTCTTTATTAAGCACTTACTATCCTTCCTTTTACCAGAGCATAAAGGGGTGATCGTTACATTTAACGATGATGCGGCTTTAAAAAGTACAGCCACACAGTGTAATACGCAGAACTGCCAAATTAGCATTCCATCAAGCTGGGAGCATAATACAGCGCCTTTTGCAAACGCAGCGGATATTAAATCAGTTCAACCTTGGCTCGCGTTGTAACACTAATTTTAAGTATAGATATGTCACGTTCACTGTGTTGCCAGCTATAGCACAAAAACGCAGTGAACTTTCCCTTACTCATGTTATCACACCAAAAACCTCAGTAATTCCAAACGTCACATAAGTAAGCAATGTGGTGCCCGTTTCCAAGTTTGCCTTATACCCATTAGCTTTAATACTTGCCTGCTCAGTTTGAAGAAGCAAATCAGACGTTAACTGCGTTAAAAATTTCTTATGTAACAACTAAATAACCTGATCTGCGGATAAAGAATGCCTTTCTAGTAGCCAGTTTTAGTGCTAACTGCGATGAATTCACTTCCAATAGCTAGCTATTGGAAGTGAATTTGCCTTGCCTAGAGGGGGAAAGGTACTTCAGCGAGAGTAGGGCGCGGAAGTGGTATTATCGACAAGATTTTCTCGCCTCAAAATAGCAAGCTTAATGAAGTTTATGGTATTGAGCACTCCCCTTTTTAGCTGATATTTTTATTGTTTTTTTATCAACAATATCAATATCTAATTAATCTTGTCATTCATCTTGTATAGTTGTAGGTACAACCCTTAAATGGAAACTTAATGTTAAATAAATGCGTTGTTAAAGTTTCAGTGGTGTGTTAATAATGGCTTGATTATTAAAAAAACTACAGAGTAATTATTAACTTAAGGGGAAACAGGATGACCTATAAATTACCACTCAGTGCGCTCTCCATAGCAGTGTTAATCGGCATGAATCAACAAGTTAACGCTGAAGAAACAGAACAAGTAGAACGTATTGAAGTGACAGGTTCACATATTAAGCGTACAGATCTCGAAGGCCCTTCACCTATCCAAAGTTTATCTGCTGCGGATCTTGCATCAACAGGATCAACAGATCTCATCGGTGCATTACAAAAATTACCGGTATCCGGTGCTGGTACATTCAGTACTCAAGGTAACTCGAGCGATGATACCGCTAATGGCGGCTCTAGTGTCGCACTTAGAGGGTTAGGAGCGTCATCGACATTGGTGCTTATAAATGGCCGACGTGTTGCAGTCAGTCCATTTGCAAAAGACATTGAAACGTCATTTGTTGATTTGAATACCATACCAGTATCATCGGTAAAACGTATTGATATTTTAAAAGACGGTGCTTCAGCAACGTACGGCTCTGATGCGGTTGCAGGTGTAATTAATATTATTTTACGCGATGACATAGACGGGTTTGAAGTTGCAGCTAAGCTATCAGACACTGCTGATGGTGGCGCTGATGAGCAAAACTTTACTATTTTGTGGGGATCGTCAACGCAAAATGGTCATCATAACTTTTCACTGGATTACTTTAAGCGTGGCCACTTAACTTATGCTGATCGGGACTATACAGCATCTGCAGATCAACGCTTTAGAGGAGGAAATAACTCCCTAAGTTCGGCGGGTTATCCGGGCAGTGTTGAGGTAGTCAGAAGTATGCTAACGGATGAGCAGTGGGCAAGACTGCCAGTCGTCCGTACTGAAGATGATGGCACTCAAGTGAGACAAACAACTTTTGCTGATATTTGGGGTAACGATACCTGCGATCCTGCGCTAGATATTGGCAATATTTGTCGCTATGACTTTGCGTCACATATGACTGCTATCCCTTCCACAGAGCGTATTAGTTTTAACTACAATGGCGTGCAAGAAATTATGGATGGGGTTGAAGGATTTGCAGAAATCTCAGCTCAACATACATCAACCTTTATTCAAGGTGCAGGCTCTCCAAGCTTCACTGAGTTATTTATGGATGGTGACAACCCAAACCACCCACTATTTAACGATCCGGACCACTTTTTACATGGTGTAGATATTTCAATGCGCCGCCGTACTGTGGATATAGGTAATCGTAAGAAAGATGTTGATTCTGAGTATTATCGTGCAGTACTTGGTGCACGTGGTGAGTGGCAAGCTTGGTCATGGGAAATTGCTTACTCGGCGATTCGCTCAAGTGCAGTAGAGAAAGGCTTTGATGGTTTCCCTAACAAAATAAGAGCACAACAAGCAATTGATGAAGGGCTATGGAATCCATTTGAACCAAGTACTAACACAGAAGCGGGACTGGCATTTTTTGAAACAACGACAACACGTTACGGTGCATCAACAATGCAGTCACTAGACGGTACGGTGTCAGGTGAATTATTTGAACTTGGTGCAGGTTATGTTGCAGCTGCATTTGGCTTTGAACATCGCTATGAGAAAATAGAAGACAACCCTGATAGCCAGTATATTCGAGGAGAAATCTTCGGTACTGAAGCGACCCAAGCGAATGGTGATCGTGATAACACAGCAATTTTTGCGGAGTTTAGTGTACCGCTACTTGACACGCTAGAGTTACAATTAGCCTTACGTTATGAAGATTACAGTGACTTTGGTACCACTACAGATCCAAAAGTGGCATTCCGATGGGCGCCTCTGGATAGTTTAGTTGTGCGTGGTTCATGGGGTACTGCATTTAGAGCGCCTTCGTTAGTCCAGCTACACCTTGGCCGGACTGACGAATCACCAAGTGTGATTGACCGAGAACGTTGTCGCCAAACTGGTGCAGATGATGACTGTAGCCCTTATGAGTATACTGCTATTGTCTCTGGTAACAAAAACTTGCAACCTGAAGAGTCTGAAAACTATAACTTAGGGGTAGTATGGCAAGCCACTGAAGACTTTAGTATTGGTGTTGATTACTGGAATTATGAACAGGAAGATCTCATTAAGAAGATAGGTGCGCAAAAGCTGGTAGATTGCTGCGGTACTGATCCTAATTTAGTTGTGCGAGCGCCTAACCAAGGCAGTACGTTAGGTCGTATTCTAACAATCAATGATACTTTCGTTAATATCGGTGGACGCGAGACGGATGGCTTCGATGTTAATTTAGCATATGCACTAACAACGCAAGAGTTAGGGGAGTTTAAGTTTAATTACAATTTAACTTATGCGTTAAGCTTTGAAGAACAATCGTTTGCAAGTGACGAGCAGGGCAATTCATTCAACCTTTCTGAGGATCTAAATGGTGAATACCAACATCCTGAATTTCGCTGGACTGCTGGCGTGGATTGGGCGAAAAACGATTGGCTAGCAAATATCAGTGTTAATTACATCGATTCATATAGGGATCTTGCTGATAGCGAAGGGAATAAGTACAAGATTGACTCTTGGACCACGGTAGATACTAGTGTGAGTTACATCGGTGTTGAAAAGCTGACGGTGACATTAGGTGCATCTAATCTATTTAATGAGGAAGCACCATTAGCGCCATCGGAGTCTATGGGTATTGATAATAAAACGCATAGTATTCTTGGTCGCCAAGCATACGTGAAGTTCGCTTATCAATTTTAATCGCTTGTTTAAGCACAAAGCCGCACTTTGAAGTGCGGCTTTTTAGTGTTTAGCCTTATCGCTTTGAATAAGGATAAAACTAACTGTAATAATTGGGATCAGGCCTTGACTCTAGAGGTTGTTTCTTCGAGCTCTTTTGCAGCGTCAGGATCATTGAAAACAGTGACATCAAATTCATCTTCTGACTTCGCAACAACACAAGTGACCATACAATCACCAGTGACATTAACAGCCGTTCTTGTCATATCAAGTAATCTATCGACACCGATAATTAACGCAATCCCCTCAACAGGTAGTCCAACTTGATTTAACACCATAGCCAACATAATCAAACCGACACCTGGAACGCCTGCAGTACCAACAGAGGCGAGTGTGGCTGTAAGAATAACCATTAAGTAATCATTTATTGTAAGGTCAACGCCGAATACTTGGGCAATAAAGACAGTTGCCACCCCCTGCATAATCGCAGTACCATCCATATTGATAGTTGCACCAAGCGGTATAGTAAAAGAAGCAACCGAATTATGCGCACCTAACTTTTTAGTTGCGGTTTCTAATGTCACTGGCATAGTCGCGCTGGAACTCGAGGTGCTAAATGCAAACATGCAGGCATCTTTCATTTTTTTGAGGAAAACAACCGGGCTTAGCCCTGTAAGTAACTTAAACAAAATAGAGTAGTTAATAAACGCATGAATAAGCAGTGCTAAGACTACCACCATAAAGTATTTTCCAAGCTCAACAATTAAGCCCATATCGATGGTAGTAAATAACTTGGCCATCAAACAAAATACCCCGTATGGTGCAACGTTCATCAGTAAAGTGACAAGCTTTAGTACAATAGTGTTTAAATCTTCAAATACTGCGGCCAATCGAGCCCCTGCATCTCCACTCAGTGCCATGGCAATACCAAACAACAGTGCGAACACAATGATTTGCAACATATTGCCGTTAGCCATCGCATCAATTGGGTTGGTTGGGAACATATTGATAATAACTTGAACTAAGGTTGGCGCTTGCTTTGCATCGAACGAAGCTGTGCTGGGTACTTCAACGTCTCCACCTGGAGCAAAAAACAGAGCCAGCGTTATCGCAACTGTAATTGCTATCGCAGTTGTGATCAGATAAAGACCGATAGATTTCCCACCTAATCGGCCTAACTTTTTCGGATCGCTTAGACTACACGTACCACACACTAATGAAATAAAAACTAAAGGAACAACAAGCATCTTTAAGCTTGCAATAAAGATTTGGCCACCGATATGAAACAAACCATCAACAAAAAAACCTTTAACAGGCAGGTCAAAAAGACCTAAAGGTATAAGTACTTCTTTGCTGTCGCCAAGTATGGTCTGGAGTATAAAGCCTAACGCTACGCCTAATACCATACCTATCATAATGCGCGCCGTTAGGCCCATTTTTTGATTTTCTGACATTGTCCTAACACTATGTATTTTAAAATCCGTAAAGCTTAACAGGCTTAGCGCAGATGAACAGCATTTAGCGATAGAAAATCGAGTTAATCTAATAAAAAATTGTGATTTTATCGCTAAAATTGGGTTACTATTGAGCAATAATAAAATTAACTTAGCTAGGGAGACAGGTAAATGCCCTTGATGCGCTATTTTGGCTTGCTGATAATCGCATTTTTACTGACTGCATGCGGCGGTGGCGGCAGCATTCAAAAAGATACTGACAATGGAAATGGTGATGGTAGTGATGGCACATACGCTATAACATTATCAGGTTCAGACAGCGACGGTAATACAGCAAATACACTTTCGTCCACTTCTCCTCTCATTATTACAGCAACATTAACAAAAGATGGCAGCGCGCTTGCGAATAGTCGCGTTGTTTTTGAAAGCGATGAGTTTGCAGTAATGGAACCTAGTTCAGGTTCAGTGTTAACTGATACAGAAGGGAAAGCTTCAGTTACCCTAAAGGTAACCAATGTGGTTGGAGCTGGTCGCATTACAGCGTCTTATGAACAAGGTAGTAACGCAGTATCAAAGACGTTCGATTTTACCTCTCAAGGTGGTGGTGATAACTCAGATAATACGGCCTCAGGTAAGCTTGAGGTGATGCTACTAAGCCAGTGTCCTGTGGGCTGGGATACAAATCGTGACCAAGCAATGATAGATCCAATTGCGGCGGGGTGTACGCGTGTTAATCAAGTGTCATCAAATGAAACTGCTGATATTTTTATCAAGCTCACCTCAAGTCAAACAAGTGATGCAATCGCTAATGCGCTAATTAGTGCTGAAACTACATTAGGTACCATTTTACCTGCAACTGGCACAGCGTTAACTGATAATTTTGGTATTGCTATCTTAAAGTTTCAACCTGGAAATCAAGGTGGTGCAGGGACGATAACCGTAAATTCACCAGACTATATTGATGTTACCCAAGCAATTAACTTTAACGTCGGTGTTGCGCAGCTAAATGTGTCTATTGATAACGGCCTGGTTGATGGCGATGGCGTTCAACAACAGCTTTCAGCTGGTGGTAGTACCGTGATTACCGTAACGCTGAAAGACCAAAATGGTGCCTTAATTAATAGCGCATTTGAGGTGGCATTTAGTTCCCCCTGTTCATCTGCTACACCGGCTTTGGCCGAACTTGATGAAAGTGTGAACACGTCAAACGGTATTGCACGCTCTACTTACCGCGCTAAAGGCTGTCAAGGTGAAGACCGCATTTCAGTGACCATTCAAAACGGTAGTTCGCCAATTAACAAAGAAACCACGATTGAGATCGACAGTGCACTTGCACAGGCCGTACAGTTTTTGCCAGAAGAAGAAGGCTTCAACCAGTTTATTGCTTTACCTCCAGGCGAAGGGGGCTTGCCGACGCAATCAGTCGTGAGCTTTAAGCTAGTCGATGAAGACAATCTTGCAATTCCCCGTGCTCGTGTTGATTTCAGGTTATCTGATGAGCAAGGCTTGGCCTCTCTCACGCAAATCACGGGTAATACCAATGCTAATGGTATTGTGAGAACTACAGTTAAGTCAGGTATCGTACCGGGGCCACTTGTTGTTAGTGCATGTTATATCCCAGAAGAATCTTACGTTAACTTGCCAGATGGTGACGCAATAACTTGCTGGACAGATATTGCAAAGGCATGTAACGATACTGATGCTACAAACGATGATGTTCGTTGTCCTACCGGCGTTATGCATACAATCCCACTAAGTGAACAGATTTTTGGTGTTTCTTCAGGCTTAATATTAAGCTCTGGTGTTACCGATCAAGATACATTTGATGCCTCTCCAACCACGTTTAATACCAATTCACTTAATCATAGTGGAGTAACCACCGATATAAGGTTATTTTTTGGCGATCAATTCAACCAATTTAATGCTGATGGGGTCGCTGCAACCGTTATTGCAGAGGCTGGGGCAATAGGTAGCCTTGATTCACCTGATACTTATGATTGCCGAACAAACCAGGCTTCTTGTACTGTTGTGTGGCGCAGCCAAGGCGATAGACCTTTTTATGATTATCGTTGGGGTAATCGAATCGGTGACATTGACGGTAATTCAAATACATATGAAGGAGTTGCACCAAAATTGGCCGCAACTCTATCGAATAGCCAAAAAGCAGAGCCCTCAAATTGGAATTGTGATCCTTATTTTGGCAGTCCAGCTCCTTGTATTGAGGGGATGTTAAGACAAAGAGATGCATCTATAACTGATGGAGAAACGACAGCTCTCAGACGCGTAGTGGTTGGGGGGCGCGTAAGCGTGCTAGCTTTTGTTAAAGGTCAAGAGAATTTTCGAGATGAACAATCCAGTGATGGTATTGAGCGTAGGAATGGTCGATTTGATATTGGTGAATATAGGCAAGAGTATGATCTGACTGAAGCTTTTTTAGACACAAATGAAAATGGACGGTTCGATAAAGAAGATTGTGATGTTGCTGCTAACTCGGGTCCATGTTCTCCTACTGGGACGAAGAATGGCGGGCATGACGATTGGTGGATAGATGCAAATAATAATGGTTTATTTGACTTTGATACTGATGGCAACGGCACTTTTGAAGGCGATGGCAGGTATAACGGGTTGCTGTGCTCGGAAGCTGCCGAAAATGCTGGTGAGTGTACTAGGGAACTGGTAAATGTCTACAGGCAGTTTGAATTAGTAATGTCTGGAGATGTGCCCTATGTCCGCTTCACGGTGTTTCAGTCATTAACAGACTCAGGTACTTGTGCTAATAGTAATGGCTTAGTTTTGGAAACGTCTGATCAAGATGGCTATTGTGATATCGCAGAAGTAGACTTTACTGTATCAGACAGCCCTGCTTCTGTTCCTATCACTATCTTCTTTAGTGATGAGTTTGGAAATCCATTGCCCGCCGGCACTGATGTGGAGATTTCCACAAATAATGGCGAATTAACAGGTGGGACAATCACGCGCGTAGTTAGTAACAGTGGAAAGGCAATACCAGGTGAAATTGAGGTTATTCTAGTACCCGAAACTGAACCAAACAATAAGTTTGAAGGTCTTCTGAACATTAAATTTACATTTCCTGCTTTAGGAGATGATGACAGCGACAGGAAAGTTAGAAACAAAGGTATAAAAGTCAGAGACGCAGGTTAATTCTTCAAATGCCAACTTTCGGGTTGGCATTTTTCTTTCTATTCCTTTATATTCCCGTGCCTTAACCTTATATAAAAGAAAACGTCCCTAAGTTGGCTGTTTATTGTACATAAATTGGATAATAATTCAGTGATCAGGGAAAAGTTCGTATATTTAGCTTGTAACAATAGGTGTTTGTAGATATACCTATAAGTAATTCAACGCCCAAGTAAGGGCAAACACAGACAGAATCGGTCAAAAATAGGCAGCTATGGGCAAATCGCTAGTAATTGTAGAGTCTCCCGCGAAGGCAAAAACAATCAATAAATACCTCGGCAAGGACTACATTGTTAAATCCAGTGTGGGTCATGTTCGAGATCTTCCTACTTCAGGCGCAGGCAAAACAAAAGGTTTGGCAACTAAGTCGCCAGCTGAAGTGCGCAAAATGTCACCTGAAGAAAAAGCGCAATACAAAAAGCAAAAAGACTATGCAAACTTGGTTGCGAGGATGGGGATTGACCCTGAAAAGGGTTGGGAACCGCATTACGAAATTTTGCCTGGTAAAGAAAAGGTAGTTCAAGAGCTACAAAAACTTGCTGAAGATGCAGACCACATCTATCTGGCGACGGATTTGGATAGAGAAGGGGAAGCGATTGCTTGGCACCTTGAGCAAATCATTGGCGGTGATGAAAGTAAATACAAGCGCGTGGTATTTAATGAGATCACCAAAAATGCGATAAAGCAAGCTTTTGAAGATCCAGGTGAGCTAAATACTGACATGGTATATGCACAACAGGCAAGACGATTCCTTGACCGTGTTGTGGGCTTTATGGTTTCGCCATTGCTTTGGCAAAAGGTTGCCAGAGGGCTGTCTGCTGGTCGAGTGCAATCAGTTGCAGTAAGATTACTTGTTGAACGAGAGCGTGAGATAAAAGCATTTATTCCAGAAGAGTTTTGGGATATTCACGCAGATGTTAAAGCAACAAAAGATGATATTCGCCTAGCGGTTACTAAGTTTAAAGGCGAAGCATTTAAACCAGTAAATAAAGCGCAGGCTGATACTGCTGTACAAGTGCTTGAAAACAGTGTTTACGAAGTCGTCAAAGTTGAAGAAAAGCCAAGCAAGAGTAAGCCGAGTGCGCCATTTATTACATCAACAATGCAGCAAGCGGCAAGTACTCGCTTAGGTTATGGGGTTAAGAAGACCATGATGCTAGCCCAGCGTCTCTATGAAGCTGGTTACATTACCTACATGCGTACCGACTCGACAAACCTATCCAATGACGCGCTTGAAATGTGCCGTGGCTACATCGAAAACGAGTTTGGTAATAAATATTTACCGGACGCGCCACTGCGCTACTCGGCGAAAGGAAATGCACAAGAAGCACACGAAGCTATTCGTCCTTCAGATGTAAACGTGTTGTCTGGTCATCTTGATGGCGTGGAAGCGGACGCTAAAAAACTGTATGAGCTGATTTGGCGTCAATTTGTGGCCTGCCAGATGACCCCAGCTGAGTATGATCTAACGACGCTTACCGTGGCGGCAGAAGACTACACCTTGAAGGCTAAAGGCCGCGTACTTAGGTTTGACGGTTGGACTCGTGTACAACCTTCAGTTCGTAAGAAAAATGAAGAAGATCAAGCGCTACCAAGTGTAAGTGTGGGTGATAAACTCAACTTGATTGCATTAGACCCGAAACAACACTTTACAAAGCCACCTGCGCGATATAGTGAAGCAAGTTTGGTTAAAGAGCTAGAAAAGCGAGGTATTGGCCGACCTTCTACCTATGCTGCTATTATCTCGACCATTCAAGATAGAGGCTATGTACGTGTAGAGAATCGACGTTTTTATGCCGAGAAAATGGGTGAAATTGTTACCGACCGCTTGGTGGAAAACTTCAACGACTTGATGAACTTTGATTTCACTGCGAAGATGGAAGGTCGACTGGATGATATTGCAGAAGGTGAGCGGGTTTGGACGCAGGTACTAGACAAGTTCTATGCTGATTTTTCTCATCAGTTAGAAATTGCTGCCGGTGATGAAAATGAAGGCGGAATGCGACAAAATGTCATGGTAGAAACAGACATTGACTGCCCAACTTGTTCAAGAAAGATGGGGATCCGTACAGCTTCAACCGGTGTTTTCTTGGGTTGTACTGGTTATAATTTGCCCCCCAAAGAACGTTGTACCACAACAATTAACCTTGTATCAGGTGATGAAGCTGTTGCAGCGGATGCAGATGAAGAGGCAGAAGCTGAGTCACTTCGTCACATGAAGCGGTGCCCTATTTGTGAAACAGCAATGGACTCGTACCTCATTGATGAAACCAAAAAGCTTCATGTCTGTGGTAATAATCCTGCATGTAAGGGTTATGTGATTGAAACTGGTTCATTCAAAATCAAAGGCTATGATGGCCCTGTTATTGAGTGTGACAAGTGTGGCGCGGATATGCAGCTTAAATCTGGGCGATTTGGCAAATATTTTGGCTGTACCAACGAGTCGTGCAAAAATACGCGAAAATTATTGAAAAATGGTGAGGCTGCGCCACCTAAGGAAGATCCAGTTCCATTACCTGAATTAGAGTGCGAAAAATCAGACGCGCATTTCGTGCTACGTGATGGTGCATCTGGTATTTTCTTAGCGGCGCATACGTTCCCTAAATCGCGAGAAACAAGGGCACCAAAAGTTGCAGAGCTTAAACGCTTTAGAGATAGAATTTCGCCAAAATTTTATTATTTGGCTGACGCACCAGAGCAAGACTCAGATGGAAACTTGGCAATTGTGCGTTACTCAAGAAAAACCAAGACTCAATATGTAATGACCGAAGTAGACGGCAAGGCTACTGGCTGGAAGGCAACTTACAGCAATGGTAAATGGGTTGAGGAAGAAAAGGCGACACGTAAGAAAAAAGCCTAACCGCTTTTTAAGAACATAAGGCTGCTCAATCTCTTGAGCAGCCTCTTACCTACATATGTTACTACTATTTGACTTCTACATCTTTGACTTTTTGATATCCAGTCGCTTGTAATTCATCGTTAACACAGCTTAGTACATACCTTTTTAGTTCGGAGGCTTGTACCTCATCATCTTTTGCCCAATCAAGGCACATTTCAGTTAGCTCTTGAACCAAGTCTGTGGGTGCAACTGGTAACTCATCGTTTGCCTTTACCAAAGTAGAAGCAAATAAAGACAGAGCGATTAATGATGAAGTTAAGGTTTTCATTCGTTTTACCTGTTAATTGAAAGAACAAGCACGTTTTAAAGCAAAAATTAAAATAAAGAAAACGAATTAATTTTGTCTTAAAGAGCAAAAAATTGATTTAAGTTATGAACAATAAAACGTGAGAATTAGGATTCATAATGCTACATTTAGCGGTTAAATGTAATCTTTAGAACAAGGTAATGAGTAATAATATGGAACAAGATGTTAGGTCTAAAAGTGAGCAGCCTAATCGCTACGAGCACCTTTTAGAGCGAACTCTTTTTAAAGGTAGATGGCTTCTAGCTCCTTTTTTTGTTGGTTTGTTATTAGCGATAGTACTACTGCTATTAAAGTTCTTTAAGCAGCTCTATGTCATGACTATCACCGCGCTTAGCGCGACAAATCAAGAGCTGTTAATTGGTATTTTGACACTGGTTGATACTGCTCTTTTGGCAGGGCTATTAATCATCATTATTTTTAGTGGGTATGAAAATTTTGTTTCGAAGTTAAATGTTGAACCGCAAGAAGATAAGCCTACCTGGATGGGAAAGGTTGGGTTTTCTGGCCTCAAAATCAAGCTTATTAGTGCCATTGTGGCTATCTCAGCCGTAGAACTATTAAAAGTATTTATTCACTCTCACGAGTTAACCAGCGAACAACTCGCATGGAAAGTTGGGATCCATATCACTTTTGTTATTTCTGGGGTGTTATTCTCTGTGACAGACTTTATAAACAGTCGGACGCATTCCCACTAAGCGTTACTCAACCTTCTTACTCGCATATAAAAGTAGCAAGCTGATAGCTATACAGTAGCCAAACATCACAAGTACGCTACTGATAGCTTGATGATGCTCTAAAAGGTAAGCTTTTAGAGCACTGTCTAAAACCAGAGCGAACATGCAGGAGAGTGAGAGTGAAATAGTATTGTTAACAATACTGCCAAGTGCAATACACAGCATAAAACTGGATACTGAGCCTGCAAAAATGAGAATATAAACGGAGTAAGGTTGTGGTGCAGACAAGCTGTCGCAAACAACTATGATAATAAGTTGATATAGTGCCAGGCATAGAGCCAGTTTGCATGCGGCAATGTGATATGCCCGTTTAATGGAAGTCAGGCTCGAGTAGATAGGAAGCAAATAAAGTTGATCCCAGCTCATCCTAGTTTGTAGCTTTGACCAACACACGAAAATCGCAACCATAATTGTCAGCACATCCATAAACATCATCAAAAACTGAGAGTTGGCATCAAAAAACACGGCGGCAATTATTGCAAGGAGACCTGCTAACACAAAAAGTTGGCAGGTTTGTAGCAGCAAGTTTCCAGAAAAATAACTCATAGGCATCAAAAAATGCCGAAACTTCTGTGTCAACCAAGCTGGCGTGAAAGTATGAACAGGTAGTAAACCCGTTTGAATATTATTAAGGTAGGTTTGATAGGCCTCTGGGTGCCAGTGGCAGTTTTTTTGCCTTGTAAAAATGAAGTATAAAGCAATGAGGCTCGGTGGGATCGCTAACGCGGCTAATGTAGTTGGTTGGTGACCAAAAAACATAGCAGCCATTAAAAGCAGCATAAAGAAGTAACTATTGTGCTTAAAGTGGCGACTGCTTCTTTGCGTGAGCAAAAAGAAGTAGCCGCAGTATGCGCTGGCAAATAGCATGCTACAGATAACCTCAAGCACCGGTTGGTTTATCATAGCTAGCGCATTGAACGCGTAGCCAAGTAATAAAATAAGTCCACCTTGCTTGTAAACATGATGCTTGAGCGCAGGGAATAACATTGCACCTTCTTGCGCCTGAAGTTTGACAACTTGCCAGCAGAACGCCATCCATAAAGCACTAAGTGAGAAAACTAAAGCAAAACTTTGAAGATGTTGATCTGCTATCATGAACGCAAAAGGAGACACTAATGCGCCTAATACGCCAGGAATGAAGAAGTTGGCTGAGCCACATTCTTTCATCCACAGTCCAGAGAATCCTGACCAGTAATTTGCCTTGCCGATGAATCTCATTGATGTAGCTCCACAAAAAGCTGCTCAAGATTTGTGATGTTATGTTCAGGTTTTTTGGATCTTAAGTTACAGGAGCTTGCTTGATATACGGTAGAACGCTGAGACTGATGAAGTATTGTGGCTCCGGGTAAAGGGTCGCTGGCGCTATTTGGAACAATTTTGATCTGTTCTTTTAAGCTGTCGAGTTCTCCCGAAACGAGTACCTCTCCGTCTTTGATGATTGCAATATGGCTCGCGATACGTTCGACATCTGAGGTGATATGGGAAGAGAAAAGCACCCCTGAACCTGTGTCCAATGCTAACTCAAACAAATCACTCATAAAAGCTCGGCGTGCAATGGGGTCTAAGCTGGAAACGGGTTCATCCAAAATCAGTAACTGTGGACGGTATGACATAGCCATGATAAGCGCCAAGCTTTGTTGCTGTCCGCCAGAAAGGTTACTAACTAGCGCGTTGCCATCAAGCTCAAGTCGCGATAGCCATGTTTGCTCTAGCGTACTGTCCCAGTTAGGGTAAAAGCTTCTGTGTAGTGCTATTGCATCATTGACTTTAAATCCTTGATAGCCACACGGTTGTTGGGGTACATATCCGATTCTTTGCTTGCATGCAGGACTAAGCTGCCGATTGTCACTGTCTAAACACCTTACGACTCCCGTGTTTTGTGAGATCAGGCCAAGGGCGATACGTAATAATGTGGTTTTACCCGCACCATTTCGCCCCAATAACCCCATCACCATACCCGGCTCAATAATAAGGTTGATATTGTTTAAAACAGCTTTACCTGCAAACTGCTTATTTACTTGATCAAATTCTAGTAGTGGGCTTGTCATTATTCTTGTTCCCAGTTTTTATCTATCAATGATAACAACTCTGTTTTACTTATCCCCAGTTGCTTAGCGTCAGTGATTAAAATACTTAAATTTTTTTGCAGAAGGTTGTCCGTTTGTTGCATGGCTAGTTGCTTTGCCACCCGGGTTGGCTGACCGCGTCTGCGTTCAAGCCAACCTTGATCTACTAGTTGCCCAATTGCACGAGATACTGTCATGGGGTTGACTGCAAAGTACTCTGCAAGTTTTCTCACCGAAGGCAATTCGTCTCCGGGATGTGCTTTACCAGACACGATTAATCGCACTATTTGATCAAATAGCTGTTTGTATATGGGCTCTGCGCTGTTGGGGTTGACATGAATAAGATCTAGCATTACTCTGATTCTACTGTATTAATACAATAATACACTGATACACTCATTTAAAGTTAGCATACTGGCGATGAGTCAACAAGGAATTAACTATGAAAAAGCCATTTAACATTAAGAAAAACTTAGTAAAGTTGGCGGCAGTACCCTTACTTATTAGTGCTGCGTTGCCACTTCGTGCAGCGACATCAGCAGTTGAATTAGCGCCTTGCTACGCTAAACACCTGAGTGATAGAGTGCAGTGTGGTACATTGTCGCAACCATTAAGTGATGAAAAACAAGATCAAAAAATTGATATTCACTTTGTGGTTATTCCTGCTATCAAGCCCTTATATCCGCAAGAAGCAATACTCGCGTTTGCAGGCGGTCCTGGGCAGTCGGCGACGAGCATCGCAGCGAACTTTGAGCGCATTTTAAAATATGCCAGAGAGAATAGAGACATCATCCTTGTTGACCAAAGAGGAACTGGAAAGTCTAATCTTTTACAGTGTGGGCTTGATGATCTCGCAAGCCAGTTTGCTGTGGATGATACTTTATTAGGCTTAGACTTTTACAAAGAAGACACTATTGAGTGTAAAGAAAAACTAGCGACAGACTTGTCTGATTACACCACCCCCGCTGCGGCCAAAGACTTCGACGCGGTAAGAAAAGCGCTTGGCTATAGTAAGCTGCATTTATACGGTGGCTCTTATGGCACTCGTATTGCACTTGAGTATATGAGACAGTTCCCTGATAGCGTGGCGTCAGCAGTATTAGACGGGCTTGCACCAAGTAACCAAAGCTTATTAGCGATTGGCGGGGCGATTGAAGACTCGTTGAATGCGTTGTTTAAACAATGCCAGTCGGATCAAAAATGCGCCCAAGCTTACCCTAATTTAGCCCAGCGTTGGCAATCATTACTGACACAAGTTGAGCAAACTCCACTTAAAGTATCCGTTTTGCACCCAAGGACAAGTCAGCCATTAGATATGACAATGACTAAGTCTAAGCTATATGGCGCAATCAGGATGGCTCTTTATGCTCATCCTTCAAGAGTGTTGATCCCACTTGCTATTAGTGAAGCGAGTAAAGGTAACGTATTACCTTTAGTGGGTATGATGGCGCCGAATGAGGACGGTATGGATCTCGCCCTTGGTATGCATCAGGCCATTGTATGTGGTGAAGACTGGGCAAGGTTATCAGGTGCCGATAAAGAGAAGTACAGCAAGAATTATATTGGTAAGACAATGGTTGAAGGTCTCGATATTACCTGCCCAATATGGGATGTTAAACCGGTTCCTGATAGCTACTATGACCCTGTAGAGTCTGATATACCAACGCTTTTGCTATCTGGTGGTTTAGACCCAGCTACGCCAGCAAAGTGGGCTGAAGTGGCGATGGAAAAACTGACTAATGCAACCCATTTAGTGGCACCGACAGCAACTCATATTGTTGCGAGTCAAAGCTGTGCAAATAAACTTATTGCTAAGTTTTATGATGAAAAAGCTGTCGGAGATTTTGATACTAGTTGCCTTCAAGAAGATACACGTAAGCAATTCTTTATGAATATTAATGGCCCAGCCAGCATTGCTGATAAGGAGTAAGTCATGATCCAAGTAGATAACTTATATAAAAAAATTGGTGAAGTGAACGCGTTAGATGGGCTTTCATTCACTGCCAGTGATGGCCAAATTACGGGGTTACTAGGCCCGAATGGTGCTGGTAAAACAACATGTTTGCGCACTGTGTTTGGTTTGCTTCAGGCTGATAAAGGTCATGCCACGATAGATAATATTGATGTTGCTAAAGAGCCAACAAAAGCGAAGCAGCAACTTGGTTTATTTCCCGATCCATGTGGGCTTTATGAGCGAATGACACCACGTGAATACACTCAGTTTTATGCACAGTTGAGTGGTATGGAACCAAAGGCAGCCGCAGCTGCCACACAAACGGTACTTGAGAAGTTACAAATGCTTGATATCGCTGATAGGCGTTGTAAAGGGTTTTCTCAAGGTCAGAGAATGAAAACAGCGCTAGCACAAGCGATTGTGCATAAACCAACAAATATTGTTCTGGATGAGCCGACTCGAGGGCTGGATGTAATGAGTACCAGAGTGCTACGTGATCTGCTGTTGATGTTAAAAGCACAAGGTCACTGTGTGTTGTTTTCAAGCCACGTAATGCAAGAAGTCGCAGCACTTTGCGATCATGTGGTCGTGATGGCCAAAGGGAAAGTGGTCGCACAAGGCTCCCCGCAGTCACTTTGTGAGCAAACAGGTAAAACCTCCTTGGAAGAAGCATTTATCACCTTAATTGGTACAGATGAAGGAATTGCGGCATGATGAAGTTGATTTCAATATTGTTTAAAAAAGAAGTGCTAGATGCAAGTCGAGATAAGCGCTCAGTAATGGCCGGACTTTACTACTGTATTGGTGCGCCTATCTTAATGTGTGTACTGTTTACTGTGATGTTTAAACAAATGGCATCACCAGAGGCATTAAAAATCACGATAAAAAATGCACATAATGCACCAAATCTCGTGCAGTTCCTTGCAAGTAAAGAAATTGAACATGGAGAGGGAGAGGAAGTTAAAGCGATTACTTTGGAGATCAGTGACGATTATCAGGTCAATATGACGCAAGGAAAGAGCGCCACGGTATTTATTATTGCGGATAAATCAGAGCAAAAACTACGTGCGTCAATTAATCGTTTGGAACGTAATTTGATGCTATACAACAGCGAAGTTGCTTCACTACGTCTGGTGGCCCGTGGTATTGACCCAACCATTGCCCGCGCAATCGACGTGCAAACACATGATCAAGCAACGCCTACTTCTAAAGGTGGATTTGTGCTTGGGATTGCCACGCTATCTATTATTATTTCGCTTTTTTACGCTGCGATGGGAATGGCCATTGACAGCAGTGCAGGGGAGAGAGAGCGCAACTCTTTACAACTGTTATTGAGTCACCCAATAAGCACAACACATATTGTACTAGCTAAAGTAGGCGCAATTGCAGGTTTCTCTATCATTGCATTAATTTTAACCACTGTAGTCTCTAAGTTTGCATACAACATGGTGCCGTGGGAAATGATGGGTTTTACCGTTATTATTGATTTTACGTTTATTGTTACAGCGATTTTAATTGGCTTACCAATAGCACTAATGTCTGCCAGTTTGCTTATCTTTATCTCTTTTCTTGCCAAGTCTTTTAAAGAAGCACAATCTTATGTCGCAATGGCGTTGTTTATTCCAGTAATGATGAGTATGGCGACAACGTATGATATCGCCACGGATATTATGCAGTGGATGCCTATCGCGGCTCAGCAAAATGCCATGATAGAGATCATCAAAGGTAATGCTATCCCTGTAACGCAGTTATTACTCTCTAGTGCGGTAACTTTGGGGCTATTTGCTATCTTTACCTACTTAAGTAGCCGCATGCTGAAAAGTGAAAAAGTGGTGTTCGGATTATAATATCAATGAATTAGTTCGCTTGAGATCTACACCCCAAGATAAATGAAAATGGCGCTCCATGTAAGCGCCATTTTTTGTATTTAACCTCACTGTAAATTCACGTATAATCAGCGCCCCATAATTGATGTAGTAATGTAGCAAAGCTTGAAAGCTTTACTACAGGCTTGAGTAAGTATGAGTACGGCACCTAACACCATGATAGAGCAAGATAATCGTAAAGAAGTTTTAGAGTTCAATAAGCTGCAAAAGCGTTTGCGCCGCAATGTCGGTAATGCCATTAAAGATTATAATATGATCGAAGAAGGTGACGTCGTAATGGCTTGCATCAGTGGTGGTAAAGACTCATTTGCAATGCTGGATATTTTGCTAAATCTAAAAAAAGCAGCACCGATCCATTTTGATGTTGTAGCGGTAAACCTAGACCAAAAGCAGCCTGGTTTTCCTGAGCATATTTTGCCCGAGTACTTTGAAAGCTTAGATATTCCATACTACATCATAGATAAAGATACCTATTCAGTGGTTAAAGAAAAAGTACCTGAGGGTAAGACTACCTGTGGGCTCTGCTCTCGTTTACGCCGTGGTACTTTATATTCTTTCGCCGAGAAAATTGGCGCGACGAAAATAGCGTTAGGTCACCACTTAGACGATATTGTTGAGACACTGTTCCTAAATATGTTCTATGGCGCGAGAATGAAAGCGATGCCACCAAAGCTGCGTTCAGATGATGGTCGCAATGTGGTGATCCGCCCACTAACTTATGCTCGCGAAAAAGATCTGCTTCAGTATGCCGAGCATAAAGACTTTCCAATCATTCCATGTAATCTATGTGGCTCACAAGAAAACTTACAAAGGCAGAATATCAAGTCTATGTTGGTGGAATGGGACAAGAAAACCCCTGGCCGCGTAGAGAATATTTTTAAATCTATTCAAAACGTTAGCCCAAGTCAGTTGGCAGATACAGAGTTATTCGATTTTGAAAGTCTGCCTCTTGATAGAAATGGTGAACGAGAAGCGTATGACTTTAATGAGGCTGTAGTTTCGTCAACAAATATAGATGAGTCACTCTTTATTGATGTGACAAATATTTAATACCTATTAGCATTAATATTTGCTCAATTTGAAGGCGTAAATTTGACGCTAACTGCGTTAAGATTTTCTCACCTCACAATAGACCACTTAATTACGACAATTGGGATAACTTCTCGTTGCGCTAGGTGCCTTTACCTAGCGCTGTATTTAGCCTCCTTTTAAAGTGGCTTTAGCAGTCCGCCTTTTTGCTCAAATCTCCAATCAATCAACCCCATTTTGACTTTATTACTGAACAGTATTACTGAACAGTTTGCGCTGCCCGATAGAAGGTTCATGTTTAACAAAACGGGCATGGATGCTTCCTTCACCCTCGGGTTAATGGGTATTACATGCGTTCGAGACTGAGGTCAGAGTGTAACTCCCCCAAAAAATGAAACAGTTCATAAGTAGAATTTTCCATCAACTAAAATAGGAAAATTTACGATGAGAAAAAGCAAGTTCACCGAAACTCAAATTGTCAGCATGATCAAAGAAGCTGAGCCAGGCAGTCCTTACCAAAATGGTTTTGTGGAAAGGTTTAACCGAAGTTATCGTGAAGAAGTGCTCGATTTATACTTGTTTGAGTCACTGCAAGAAGTACGTGAAATCACAGATGAGTGGTTAGATATTTATAATTATGAGCGACCTCATGATTCACTAGGTGATATGACACCAATTGGTTATCTTGAGGCTGCATAAAATTCTACGAAATAGCTGTACTAAATTGGGTGGAGTTACAAGAGCGGGGAACTCAATCAGTGCTTTATTAAAAATTTATCATTAGGAGCAATCCAATACTAACTGTGTTGGAAATTGCAATTATTTTCTATTTGTTATTTTAAATGCAACTAATAATTGTTACTATTTGTGTGCTGTTTTTATAATTATCTTGTGTGACCCCTAATGAACAAAATATCTAAGCTTTCCCTTATTGTCTTAGCGATAATGTATCCCTCGCTGCAAGTGTCAGCAAAGCAACAAAATGCTCAAGAAGAAATGACAGAGCAAGAAATTGAAACGATCACGGTGGTGAGCCGAACATTGAATCTATATCGTAATGGTGAGTCCACTACGGCAAAGCTTGCGGTTGACCCATTAAATTCAACTCAGATGATTACCTCGCTGAATGCGAATTTGATCCATGACTTAGGTGCAAGAGACGCTAAGGACTTATACCGCAATATTGCAGGTGTTAGTCAATTCAGTTATGCCGGAGTCACAGCACGTGGTTTTCGTCAGGAAGAAATTTACTTTGACGGCTTAAGAGGAGACCCATACGTTGGTTTTAACGTACCGCAACTTTTTAATGTTGAACGTGTCGACTTTTTAAAAGGACCATCAGGTATGCTCTACGGACCTGGTGCACCAGGGGGGCTATTTAACTACATTACAAAAAAGCCACAAGCAGAATTTAGTGCAAACACACGTATCATCTTTGGTACAGACAACCGTTTTGGTGGCTCTTCAGAAGTCACCTCTGAAGTTGCTGAAGCACAAAGCATTCGACTCGGCGCGTTTTATGAACAACAAGATACCTATCGTGATAACAGCGCCAGTGAAGTCGCAATAATTGACGCAGGCTATGCCTATGACTTTGATGATGCACGTCTGGTACTGCAATATACACACTACAAACAAGATCTTGATGCTAACCGACTTCGCGGTGTGCCAGCAGATGATAGTGGCGAGTTTCTGACCTATCCACAATGGAATCATAATGAACCATCCGACTTTTTAGATCTGACATCGGATGTACTACAAGCGAGTTTGGTTGGTGAGCTAACTTCATCTCTAAATTACGACGTAGCACTGCGCTATATTGATAATGAGCAATCACAGAACTATCATGAGCCAAGGGCGTTAATAGACAGTGACGGTAATGGGAAGATTGACTTAGTAGCGCGTGAGTTTCGCGATCAATTAAGAGCGCAATCCCAACTGTCGTTTGCTGCAAACTTTGTCTATGAGAGCCAAGCATTCAGTGCCGAACAGCGTACAGCATTTGGTATTGACATCTATTCAGGTGAAGAAGATGCCTTGTTAGGCCGTGCCTCCGCTTCAAATGACTTTATTTTCCGCTATCTAAATGGCACCTCTCTAAACTCTGATATTTTGCCACTGTCGTTACATAAGCCACGTTATGGAGAAACAGACCCGAGCCAATACAATGTCAAATTTGCGCCACAGCGCACTACAAAGCAAAAGCGTAACGGTGCTTACGTTTTAAATGAACTAGCTTGGGATAAATTTACTCTAGTTAGCGGTATGCGTTTCGATAAGTTTGAGGACGATGCGAACGGCACTAAATTTGACGATAGCAACATCAGCTTTAGAGTGGGTGGTATTTATAAGCTATCTAACGACGTGTCTATATACTCACAATGGGCTGATTCTTATGAGCCTCAGGGCGTTTCGAGTCAGGATGTGCAAGCTGGTGGACCGTTCGACCCGACAACTGGCGACATCATTGAAGTAGGTGTTAATGCTGAGCTATTCAGCGGCAGCACGTTGTTGAAGGTGGCGGGTTACGAAATAAAGAGGCAAAACCTGCTGCAAAGTACAGGGGTCGACCCAGAACAAGATGGAGTTGATAATCTAACTGCAATTGGTGAAATAACCAGTAAAGGTGTGGAGGTTGAACTTATCACTGACGTGACACCAGATTGGGTGGTGAGTTTTGCTTATGCTTATAATGATGCCAAAATCACGGCTGATAATGGCTCTGGTGGGATCCGCAATAGTGTCGGTGATAGATTTGCCAATGCGCCAGAAAATCAATTGGGCATTTGGACAAGATACCAGATCCCACAATGGAACTTAGCATTTGCTGTCGGTGGGAATTATGTCGATGAGCAATTGAGCCTATCGGGGCAAACGCTTAATTCATACTTTGTTGCTGATACTTCAATCATTTGGGAAGTAGACAACTACAGCGTGTTATTTAGAGTTGAAAATGTCTTCGACAAAGAATATGCCGAGTCTGGTTTCTTAGCACGTACCGGGCATTTCCCGGGCGACCCTAGAAATGCGTTTCTTGAGTTCACCTATAATTGGTAGTTTATCGTTGTCATCAGTCGTTGTGAGGGCTAAATGTTAGACAAAACCAAGCAAAGAAAACGACTGCGGAAACTGTATGATTTGCATGCTTGGGTTGGTTTTCAGCTTGCGATGGTCATGTTTGTGATCCTCACAACCGGCACGATTGCAACGGTATCAAATGAAATTGACTGGCTTGTCTTTGAGCAAATGCGAGCGACGGACAAGCCCCAAGGAGAGTCTGAGCATACTGCGACAGCTTGGCGTGCGATGTACGAGTCAATCTCAACGCAATACCCTGATGGACGTATGTTAACGTTAGGCACTATTGGAGGCGACTATTTTACATATCGAGCGCGTGTGTCGTTTGAGAGTGGTAAAGACAGATATGTACATGTCGATCAATGGACTTATGAAGTAACAGGGGATATTTCAACACTGACCGTACAACGGTTTTTTAGAGACTTCCATCGTTATATGTTTATGCCTGCCGTCCCTGGGCTACCAATCGTTACTTTTTTCGCTTTTGTCTTATTGATTTCTCTTTACACCGGTCTACAAACCACAAAAAACTGGAAAGTAGCGCTTTGGCGTGTGCGACTAACAAAAGGGTCGAGGGTGCTGTTAAGTGATTTACACAAGATGCTAGGGTTGTGGGGACCCTGGTTTACTACCATCATTATTCTGACGAGCTTTTGGTATTTATTTGAGTTTGGTTTACGGGTAGTCGATCATAGTTTGGAGCCAAGAACACCAAAAATAGAACAAATCAAATCAGTTCAAGGTCAAGTCGCGCTCTCTGGTGAGCAGTTCGAGGCTGCTTTTAATCAAGCTCAGGGAGCTATCAACGGTTGGACTATCACCAGTGTACATTTTCCAAGAACAGAAACATCTGCACTACGCTTTCAAGGTGTAGCCAGTAACCCATTACTTCGTGATCGTGCTCATAAAGTCTATATCAACCCCGCAACATTAGCGATCGTCGAGGTCCAAGCGCCGCAAAACCTAAAACTTAGCAGTTATCTCAATGAGTATGCCGATCCACTGCACTTCGGCTATTTTGCTGGGCTGGGCTCAAAATTGGTGTGGTTTTTAATGGGGGTTGCATTGAGCGGAATGTCATTAACAGGTGTGTTGATGACATGGAAGCGGACAAAATCATCACATATCACTCGAGCACAACTCGCTACCGCGCCACTCTTTTTGCTATCCGCGCTTTACTTCGTGTTCTGGATACAGAGATATATCTAGTCATGACAGGTTATTCTTGATTTTTCCTTAATTTTGGTAGCCTGACTGACAAGCAGAACAAGGGTTTTATTTTATTGAACTTAGAGGCTGGATTTTTCGTATAAATTGTTGTTATTTATGAATAGTTCTATGAGTTAGTAAACGGATAGAGCGACAAAGCAACGAGTAGTGAATTGATACTCCAGCCTTTGTTTGCCTGCATGACTTACTATATAGTTGATAACAACCCTATTTAAACGCACTTGGCGAAAGTAAATGTGCACGAGAGGCTTCGGTGAGACGACTACCACTAACATTTAAGTACATATTTTGTATAGCGGCTTTGGCAATGGGGGCCACAAATGTGCATGCCCAAGAGAGCATGTCACAGCAAACTTGGCAAACTTCGACATCTTTACCCGTAGCATTTCAGGAAATTTATCCGACAGTTTTTATCAATCGCATTTTTGTAGGTGGTGGGTTTAGTGCTTCGGAGCTGGAGACTTTTCAAGGGCTTGGTCCGTCCGATAAGGTGTATCTGTTAAATCCATCGGAGGAGATATGGAAGCGTGCTCCCTCTTTACCTGATCCGAGGCACCATATAGGGTTTGCAAGTAATATTCATTACCTCTATGCAATAGGTGGATTTAGCGGAACAAAGGGAGCAGTATGGAAACCTCAATCGACAGTATATCGCTTAGATGGTCGCCTCAGACGTTGGGTGTCAGCACCAAGTTTACCAAGTCCTTTAGCTGAATCTGTATATGCTAGCATGGGGATGAATATTCATGTTATTGGTGGCAAGACTCTTGATGATGATTCTGTTAGCAACATTGATAGTACAGCGCACTATGTATTAAAAAACAATGCTTACTGGAGTAGAGCAAAGCCGTTGCCGAGTCCAAGAAGTTCTGCGGCCAGTACAGTGATTGGCGATGATATTTATGTAATTGGTGGGCGGACAAGCGGGGATGAAGCTACAAATTTAAACACGGTAGAAGTTTATAACAGCACAACTGATTCTTGGAGAGCGTTGGCACCTCTACCCATAGCGGCAGCTGGTTTAGCCGCAAGCGTGATTAACGGTAAGATCTTGGTTACTGGTGGCGAAGCTCTTGATTATCAAAATGAACAGGATACTGGCAAGGTTTACAAGTCTGCATGGCTTTATGATCCAAAACTTGATGCCTGGCAATCGTTGCCGGATATGCCATTTCCACGTCATGGCCACGGTCAAGTGAGTCATAATGGCTGGGTTTATGTGATGGGAGGCGCTTCAAAACTAGGCCCCAAAGAAACGCTAAAGAGTACGGTTAAATTCAAGTTACTCGATTAGTGCACTGTCACAAAAATAAGGTAAATCAGAGGAGGAGTCTAACAAGACTCCCCTTGTTATTAGAGGAATATCAATCTGCTAGCGGTGATTGATAGCCATCAGGCTTTAATGCCAATACATCACAGTCAAGACTGTCGATAACATGCTCAGCAGTATTACCTACAAGCGCTGCGCTCAAGCCGGTACGACCAACAGTACCAATAACGACAAGTTCAGCATCTTTCTCTTTGGCAACATGCGGGATCACATCTTCAGGTAGACCTTCTTTGATAATGCAGTCATGTCTGTCTATCGAGAAGGTATCTGCTAACGCAAAGGTTTCATCTTCATGGTGTTTTTTAACCGCTTCATTGTACTGCGATGGGTTAAACTCGGGGATCTCAATAGCAATATTGACAGGCGTCGCAGGGTAAGAGTTGACCAAACTAAGCTTCGCGTTTGCCAACCCACATAAAAATTGTGCATCAGTAATAATACGCTTATTTAACGTTTGGTGTTGCTCATTATCACTTACAGAGTTGACTGCGGCGATAATATTGCCTTGCTCAGGCCATGCGTGATCTTTCACCAGTAGGAGCGGAGCGGGGCACTTTCGAATAAGGTGCCAATCGGTAGGCGTAAAGATAACGGACTTTAAAGTGTCATGCTCGTGAGTAGATTTAATGACGAGGTCATACTCATGCTCAAGCACGGTTTTGATGATGGCTTCGTATGGACGGTTATGCCAAACTACTTTGGTTTTTATATTGACGTCGGGGAAAGCTTTGACCATATCCGCCAGCCACAGCTCTCTATCTTTGATCACGGCTTCACGCATGCTTTCACGTTCGCCTTTAGATAACATGGTTGTCATCTCGTAAGAGAAGTCGTAGATAGACATAAATGCGGTGATATCTGCACCGGTACGTTTAGCGAGGTTAATAGAACGCGCTAGGCTATTCTGACGCTCTTTGGTTGGGTCAATAACGGTGAGTATATTTTTAATTTGATCCACGACTATCTCCTTAAAACGGCAAATTAACAATAAGAGCCGCAAGCTAGTATTACCTTTGCGACTCTATTGAGTGTAACCGATCTTACTTAAGGATAAAGCCCTAACAATAATTAGTTTGTTTTAAATCAAGATGCAATTGATGCTGTTTCAGCGAGTGCCTCAGCATCATTAATCGTAATGAACTTACCTTCAACCTTTATGATCCCTGCTTTTTGAAAACGACTGAGCAGGCGGCTGATAGTCTCAACGGTTAAACCTAAGTAATTGCCAATTTCACCACGCGTCATCGTAAAGCGAAACTCTTTGCGAGAAAAACCGCGTTCACCAAAGCGGTTGGAGAGATTAAATATAAACGTAGCTAGGCGCTCTTCCGCTGTTTTTTTGTTAAGAAGCAACAGCATTTCTTGGTCATAATTAATTTCACTACTCATTAAACGCATGATTTGCTGGCGTAACTTAGGTAATTTTCCAGCAAGTTCATCTAACGTATCAAATGGGATCTCACATACCATTGAGGTCTCTAATGCTTGTGCAAAGCTTTGATGCTGCATCTTATTGATGGCATCAAAACCAACGAGATCACCCGCTAAGTGAAACCCTGTGATTTGTTCATCACCTTGCTCTGACAGGGTATAACTTTTAAATGAACCAGAACGAACAGCAAAAATAGCATTTAGCTTACTACCAGATTCAAATAGATAGTCGCCTTTATGTAGGGGCTTTTTGCGTTCGATAATTTCATCCAGCTTATCCATTTCGCTGCCATTTAATGAAAAGGGCAAGCATAGCTGGCTGATGCTGCAGTTGTTACAGCTAATGGTGCATTGGCTCTTCGAGCGATTTTGATTACTTAAGTCCATAAAATTTCCATAAGTCTGTGACGCACACGAAGGCACTCCAGTTACTACTCATTTTTTGAGTGGCCTGGGGTGTCGCAAACTCTCACAACACGCAAAAGATGAAACTGTTTTTAATTGGAGCTCCTACTCTCAAAAAATGTCACTAGTCATCTAAAATGATGAGTTTGCTTAGATAAGGATAGGTTAATGTACTAGCTTATCAGTTGCAATAATAATTAGATAAACGCCGTACCAAATCAGTAAGTTTCCCATGATAATTCGTGTAACTAGATGATTAATAAACTTTTGTAATAGTAACGCGGATTGTCCCATGGCAATAAGCGCAGGTAGAGTGCCTGCGCCGAAAGCGAGCATAATCAATGCGCCTTCAAGTGGGCTTTTAGCTTGGAGTGTCCAAGTTAGCGCCGAATATACTAATCCACATGGTAACCATCCCCACAATACGCCATATAGAAAGGCCTTTGGCTTTGTATTGATTGGTACCAAATATTTATTTAGCTTAACTATATGCTGCCATATTAGGCTTTTCGCCAGCGATTCAAGCCACTTTAGTGTGCTGGCGAGGCGCATAATATATATGCCTACCAATATCATAAAGACACCGCTCATCAATTGCAGCACATTGGCAATCATAGTATTTTGTTTTGCTAAACTTGCACCTAGTAGCGCAACTAATGCGCCTGCTAACGCATAGCTGCTGATACGGCCGACGTTGTAAAGTATAGCAACAACTAAACTTGGCAATTGTTTACTGGCAAGCTGTAATGAGCTGGCTATTCCCCCACACATGACCAAGCAATGTCCACTACCAGCAAGCCCCATGATAAGTGCACTCAGCAGGCTAACCTCATTCATGTTAATTATCTTGGTCTGACTTATTTGTGGAGCGTTTAGCGTTATTTTCGTCCGCTTTTATTTTATCGTCGTCAAATAAAATGCTGTGGCCTTGTTTATTCAAGTCGGAAAATTGCTCACTTCTTACCGCCCAGAAGAAAATACCAATTGCAATAATGACGAATAAAATAGCGATAGGTATTAATACGTAGATAATACTCATAGTTTTAATAGCCTTAATGAATTTCCAATTACGATGATGGAGCTTGCTGACATACCGATCACCGCAATCCAAGGGGGGATCAAGCCAAGTGCCGCGAGCGGTAAGATGGAGCCGTTGTACATTAATGAAATGGTGAGGTTTTGCTTTACAATCCTTCGTGTTTGCTTCGCTACCTGCTGTAGTGCCAAAATGGCGTTTAAATCACTGTTGAGTAGTACGACATCCGCTGTGTTTTTTGAAATATCAGCGCCAGTATCCATCGCAACAGATAAATGAGCACTATTAAACACAGGGCTATCATTAATACCATCACCCACCATAGCGACCACTTCACCTTGCTCTGACCACGTATCTACTGCTTGTTGCTTAAGCTCTGGTGTACAGCCAATTTGATAACTATCGAGCGCCAGCTGAGCAGATAGCTCCTTACCTGCGTTAGAGCTATCACCTGTGAGCATGTGGCATGTAAGGCCAGCTTGTTGTAGTTTCTCTACGACAGACTCCGCATTATTTTTGACCTTGTCGTTGAAATAAAAATCGGCAATGGCTTTACCATCAACAAATAATGTAGCTTGCGCAAAAGAAGCATGGTTATTAAACCAATGACTTTTACCCAAGGCTAACTCATGGCTACGCCAGCGGCCTTTAATACCTGACCCAGCAATGACTTCAACATCTTGAATTAAGTTATCTGCAGGTGTTATGTGGGCAAATGCACGTGCAATAGGGTGCTCTGAAAAACGCTCTAATGCTGCCGCAAGTTCTAGAATTTGAGATTCTGTATATTGAGTCTGTAGTATTTCAACATGTTTAATTGAAAAGCGACCATCCGTCAAAGTCCCTGTTTTGTCAAACGCCACGCGTGTGAGTTTTGTTGCAGTTTCAAGGACATGTGCTTCTTTGATTAAAATTCCTTTTTTGGTTAGCGAAGCCACAGCGCAGGTTAAAGCAGTTGGTATAGCCAAGCTTAGGGCGCAGGGGCAGGTAGCAACTAACACCGAAATTGTAACCCAAAACGCTTTATCTGGTGAAATAGGATACCAGCCAATTGCCGTTATGGATGCAAATACAAGTAGGCAGGCAACAAACCATTGAGCCACTTTGTCGGTTACTTCGACCAGTTTTGGGCGTTTTGTAAGTGCATTATGTTGTAACCGTATTATCTGGTTCAACAGGGTGTTCTGACCAATTTTATTAATTTCTAGCGTGATCACACCATCGTGATTAACAGTACCGGCATATACCTGGTGACCTTGATACTTTTTAACAGGTTGGTGTTCACCTGTCATCATAGACTCATCAACAGTGGTATTACCGCTGATGACTAAGCCATCCGCTGGAATGGTCTCGCCAGCCTTGACTAGTATACGATCGTTGAGTTTAAGTTTTTTTGCTGCGATATGCTGTTCGTTGTTCTGATCATCGATTTTTCTGGCAGTCAGTGGTAGTAATTTTTGTAGGTTAGCGGTAAATTCGCTGGCTTTTAATCGAGCTCTAAACTCTAAATATTTACCCAATAATAATAAAAAGGTAAACATACAGATAGACTCAAAATATACCTCACCGACTTCCATAAATGTGGCATAGGTACTCGCGCCATAGGCACCAAAAATAGCTAAGGAAACCGGCAAATCCATATTCAGTTGTTTGGCTTTTAGCCCTTTAACGGCATTGGTTAAAAATGGCATTGCTGAATATAAAATAACCGGGGAGGCAAGGATCAGGCTTATCCAGCGGAAGTATTGCTCAAAATCTTCTTCCATTCCTGAAAACATGCCAAAATACATGGCAAATGCAAACATCATGACTTGCATGGTCATCAAACCCGCAACACCTAACCGACGGATATATGCTTTTGCTACAGCTTGTTTTTGGGCGGCTTCTTCATCGGCTTGAAAGGGGTAAGCTTTATAACCAATTTCCATTAAGGATTTTATGATGTCACTGAGCTTAACTTTTTTGTCTTGCCACACTATCATCGCGCGATGAGTTGAGGTGTTGACATCGACACGAATGATCCCCCCAAGAGCCAATAGTTGTTTTTCTATTAGCCAAGCACAGGCGGCGCAGCTTATGCCTTCAACACTCAATAACACCTCTTTGGTGTCGCCGCTCGTCTCTACGAAATCTTCTTGTATCTCGTCATTATCGTAGCTGAGCAGCATTTTTAGCTGCTCGGGGATCAGCTCTTCGACTTTTCCCGCACTTTCAGTTCGGTAAGTGTAATAATCGCTCATCCCTTGAGAAATAATAGTTTCTGCAACGGCCTGGCAGCCGATACAACACACAGGTTGAGTATTACCCTCAAAGGTAACTGAGCCTACAAATCCCTTGGGAATAGGCTCTAAACAATGAAAACACGAGTTGGCCATGGCAGTTTACTTATACTGAGGAGTAATTGCGATGATGCCATTGTGTGGAAGTTGGATCTTTTCTTTCATTTTCCAACTATTATCCATAGGCTCTATAAATACAGTAAATGCACCTTCATGGGGTTCATCAAATAAACCGGTGAACGCTCCGCTGGCATTTTTAGTAAGGGTGACGTCGAAATCGTATTTTTCTATGGTGCGGTGATAAAAAGAGAGTTTTAGTGCGTGAACTTTTGAAGCGTCGCCTTTGGTGAATTTAAACGTTACTTTTTGTTCTGCAACTTGCAGATCACCATGTAAGTAGAGTGCTTTGGCTTTATCAAACTTACTGAGTTCGAGATTGATCGCTTTACCTTTTTTGTAGTAATCATCAACGACCATATCG
Organism: Pseudoalteromonas peptidolytica; assembly: GCF_012641745.1. GTDB lineage: Bacteria > Pseudomonadota > Gammaproteobacteria > Enterobacterales > Alteromonadaceae > Pseudoalteromonas > Pseudoalteromonas peptidolytica. Next base: position 133,956 of record NZ_WEHZ01000003.1, on the reverse strand, counting down.
GGGCCATTACCGACGGCAAATGTGATGAGAAAAACACAGGCAACGACAGTGACAAGTGGGAAAAACATTAAAAACCAAGGCCAAAAATTCTTATACCAAGGGGTAGGGTTCATAGTTGCTCACATGGCTATAAAACTTGCGGATATTCTACCGTAAGTTACGGTAAATACCTAAAAAAAAGCCTCCAAATAGGAGGCTTTTTTGATCTCAAATAAAGTTCTAAACGGGCTGTTTACTTGTCTTGTGACAGGCTGTAAACATACGCCGTTAACAGGTGAACTTTATCTTCACCTAAGATGTCTTTCCAAGCTGGCATTACACCGGCACGGCCATGACGAAGTGTATCTTCAACTGCACGTTGAGAACCACCATAAAGCCAAATATTATCGGTTAGGTTTGGTGCTCCGAATGGTAGATTATGGGCAACAGAACCTTTACCATCCATACCGTGACATGCTGCACACATCGCAAATTTAGCTTTACCTGCATCCGCATCTTTTTGGTTAACAGTACGTCCAGACAGACTGAGTACATAAGCCGTCATTTCTTTAATACCTTGATCACCAAGTGCATCTTGCCAACCAGGCATTGCGGCAACACGACCGTGAAGTAATGTCGCTTTAATTGCGTCTGGTGTTCCGCCGTATAACCAATCTTTGTCAGTTAAGTTTGGAAAGCCTGTACCGCCACGAGCGTCAGAACCGTGACATTGTGCACAGTTTTGTGCAAATAGACGTTGACCGATCTCAAGTGCTTCTTCGTTTTCAGCTAATGCTAAAACATCTTGCTTAGCAAATTCTTGGAAGATAGGGCCAAAACGGTCTTCTGCTGCTTTCACTTCTTGGTCAAGCTGAACCCACTCGCCATTGGCTTTAGCTTCAGCGATCGCGTTTTTGGACTCTTCCAAAGTAGTAATACCTTGGTTTGAACTCGTCCAGTTCAAAAAGCCCTTAAAATTACCAAGACCTGGATAGGCTGCAAGATAATAAACAGACCAAACAAAAGTTGCGAAGAACATGTATGTCCACCACTTAGGTAGTGGGTTGTTTAGTTCCTCAATTCCGTCAAACTCATGACCACAGCTTTCGCCTTCTTTGACGCCTACATAGTTTTTTAGGTTCCAAAGCAGCAAGCCGAAAATCAGAGCTAGACATGCAAGGGTTAGTACGATAACCCAAATACTCCAAAAGCTAGTCATTTTTCAGACTCCTTTTCCTCGTTAGAGATAGTGCTATTGTGTTTTTTCTCATCTTCAAAAATGGCATTAGCTGCGTCGTCGAAACGGCGCTTAGAACGCTTGCTATATGCCCACACAACAATCACTAAAAACAGTACCAAAATTACCAGAGTCAAAATGCCTCTGTATGTGCCGTAATCCATAACAATTACTTCAAATGTGTGCCAAGTTGCTGTAAGTAAGCGATTAGTGCTTGCATTTCTGTTGCACCTTCGCCACCGTTCATCGCGTGGATTTCATCAACTTGCGCTTGTAGTTCAGCATCATCACCGTAGCCTTTGCCATTGTAGCGGTCTGACGACTTATCAATACCAAAAGCATCACGGAACACTTGTAATTTTTTCAGAGTATAAGTGGTATCTACCTTAGTAGTATCAAGCCAAGGGTAGCCAGGCATATTTGACTCAGGTACTACAGAGCGAGGATCCATTAGGTGCGCATAATGCCAATCGTCTGAATAACGTTGACCAACGCGAGCAAGGTCTGGACCTGTACGCTTGGAGCCCCACTGGAATGGGTGATCCCATACCGACTCACCTGCTACAGAGTAGTGACCATAACGCTCTACTTCATCACGGAATGGACGAACCATTTGTGAGTGACAGTTATAACAACCTTCACGAACGTAGATGTCACGACCTTCCATTTCAAGCGCAGTCAGTGGGCGTAGACCCTCTACCGGCTGAGTGGTATCTTTTTGGAACATTAGGGGAGTGATTTCAACTAATGCACCAAAGCTAATCGCGAATACCGTTAAGATAGCCATTAGGCCAACGTTCTTTTCGACGATTTCGTGTTTGTTTGTTGAGTTATTGTTGCTCATACTCGACACCCCTTAAGCCACTTGCGGGTTTGCATCAGTGGCTAATTGACCACTTTTTGCAGTAACCGTACGGAATACGTTATAAGCCATTACTAGCATACCAACCACGATGAATACACCGCCTAGGAATCGCATAATATAGAAAGGCTTAGAAGCTTCTAGTGACTGAACAAAGCTGTACATTAATGTACCGTCAGCATTAACTGCACGCCACATTAGACCTTGCATAACACCAGAGATCCACATTGCAACGATGTAAAGTACAACACCTACTGTGTGCAGCCAGAAGTGCGTATTAACTAGCTTGATGCTGTACATATTACCGTGACCAAATAGCGCAGGGATTAAGTGGTAAATTGCACCGATAGAAATCATAGCAACCCAACCTAGTGCACCTGAGTGTACGTGACCAACAGTCCAGTCGGTATAGTGAGAAAGTGCATTTACTGACTTGATTGCCATCATCGGACCTTCGAACGTAGACATACCGTAGAAAGATAGAGATACAACTAGGAAGCGCAGCACTGGGTCAGTACGTAGTTTGTGCCAAGCGCCAGATAGCGTCATGATACCGTTGATCATACCACCCCAAGAAGGAACGAATAAGATAACTGACATCACCATACCTAAAGATTGAGTCCAGTCAGGTAGCGCAGTGTAGTGTAAGTGGTGAGGACCTGCCCAAATATAAAGAGAAACAAGCGCCCAGAAGTGAACAACTGATAAACGGTATGAGTATACCGGACGACCAGCTTGTTTTGGTACGAAGTAGTACATCATACCAAGGAAGCCCGCAGTTAATAAGAAACCTACTGCGTTGTGGCCATACCACCATTGAACCATTGCATCTACAGCACCTGCGTAGATTGAATATGATTTAGTTAAAGATACAGGGATAGCCATGCTGTTTACAATGTGAAGCACTGCAACAGTAATGATGAAGCCAGCATAGAACCAGTTTGCTACATAGATGTGTGACACTTTACGCTTGATAAGAGTACCAAAGAATACTACAGCATAAGTAACCCATACTACTGCAATTGCGATATCAATTGGCCACTCTAGTTCAGCATATTCTTTAGAAGAAGTAATACCTAGAGGAAGCGTGATAGCCGCAGCTACGATAATGGCTTGCCAACCCCAAAAGGTAAATGCGGCAAGTTTGTCAGAGAACAGGCGCGTTTGACACGTGCGCTGAACAACATAGTAAGAGGTTGCAAATAGTGCACTTGTACCAAATGCAAAGATTACTGCGTTCGTGTGTAACGGACGAAGTCTAGAGTAAGTTAACCATGGAATGTCGAAGTTTAACGCAGGCCACGCAAGTTGCGCTGCGATAAATACACCTACACCCATGCCAACAATGCCCCAAATCACTGTCATGATAGCGAATTGGCGTACAACTTTATAATTGTACTCAGTTTGTGATGCTACTGTTTGGCTCATTTTCTGGATTCCGCTGCAATTTATTGCGATTAGAAATGAATTACCTGAATTACAGGCCCTAGTTATATTTCCTCAAGCCCGTCATGTTTTAACTCAAAATATGAGTGAAAACCTAACCAGCCCGAGAAACCTTTATTTTTGCGAGGAAATGATAATTTTTTTGCTTATGAAAAGATACCTAAAACGCCTAAAATTATGACATCAATCAAGTTTTCAAACGCTTTTTGTTCGCTTCTTAAGCAACCTAGCAATTCCCCCGAAACTTGCGTACACTGCGCAGGATTCAGAAGTGACGGTAAACCCCTATGGTTGTAAAGCAATTAACAATAGGATTGCTAGGTATTTTCCTCGTGGCCTGTTCAGACCCAAATATCATTATACATGAAAGTTCAGAAAAAAGTGAAAGTTCAGTAACAAGAAATGTCTGTAAATTTTCATCACCATGTAACTTAACACCTCAGGTCTCTATTTATCTGGGCTCTGGGCAGGTAGAACCTGAAACCGAATTTACCATAGGACTCAAAAGTGCGACTAAAGTAGTGGTGCACTCAGCTTGGTTGGAAGGTGAAAACATGAATATGGGCAGAATTCCAGTCTTCTTCGACGCAGACACACTAGAGGCCTCGACAATGGTTGGTATGTGTACGGATAAATCGATGCGTTGGATGTTACGTTTGGAATTGAGTGTGGACGGAGAACGGCTTTTCGCATCTCATGTTATTGCGGTTAACTATCGATGATTAAAACGATTTTTATTGAGTATTTAAAATTTGCACTGGAACAAAAGTTGATAGAAGCGACTGCTGCTGCAAACAGTGCTCGTGCAGATGCGACTCATGAACAAAGCGCTGCTGAAACCCAATATGACTCACTCAGCATTGAGTATGGTTATTTGGCTGAAGGGCAAAGCGAGCGCGTTGATGCAATGTATTTGGCAAAGCAACAGATCTTCAATCAGGTGAGTAATCCAGTTAGTAACACGATTACCTATAATGCGTTAGTTGCAATAGATGATGAACAAGGTGACCGCCATTGGTTTTATTTTGCACCTAGTGAAGGTGGTCTAAAAATTCAATATAAAGAGACCCCTGTACTTGTAATCACGTTTGACGCACCACTTGCAAAGCGCTTGCAAGGGCTTACCATCGATGATGATATTTCGTTTTTATTCAATGGTCAGGAACAAACTTTAACGGTGTCGCAAATTCTCTAGAGATTGCTGACAGCTATTTATGAGAACAGCTTTTTGCGTACTACGTCACGATACGTTGAAGGGGACTTGCCGATCAGCTGGCGAAACACACGACTCAATTGACCTTGAGAGTTGAACCCACAGGTCAGGGCAATATCCTGTATGGATAGATTACTACTGGCCAGTAGCTCTTTACACATTTCAACCCTTACTTGCTGTAAGTAGCCGACCGCTGTTTGGCCCGTAGCTTGTTTAAAACGGCGATTGAAGGTGCGATAACTCATATCAAACTGACTTGCTACAGCTGGTAAAGTGATCTCATCAGCGGCATTGTTCTTGAGCCAAAATTGGATTGCGGCGATCTGTTCGTCAGCATGACGGTCAACCGCACCTTCTAAATAGCGCTGCTCTTCATATGGTTTTCGGATCTCGTGAGAAAAGTTTTGCTGTACATGATGTGCCGCATCTGTGCCATATAACAGTTCTATAAGATGAACTATAACGTCTGCCAGCGCATTGAGACTGGCGATGGTGTAAATCCGCTCGGATTGCGTGATAAAGTAATCTGGTTTTAATTCGACATTAGGATAAAGCTGCGAGAATTGCTTGGCAAAATGCCAATGGGTTGTGGCTGAATGGCCGTTTAACAATCCTGAGCTGGCTAAAAAACACACCCCTGTACCAACACCAATTAAGGTGCTGCCTGCTTCCCACGCATCTGCGAGCGATGCGCTCAATTCTTGATTCTGTTTTACTATAGGTCGTGGATTACGCCAAATACTCGGTACGATAATATAGTCATACAAGGGTAATGCGCTAAAATCGCTTTGTGCTTCTAATGTGATGTATTCATCCGCTTTTATTGCCTCACCATGACTACTACAAAGCACAATGTCTAAAGGGGTATAAGCGTCTTTTAGATGTACTTTCGCAAAGGCTTGTCCCGCTTTTAGCATCTCCAATGGTAAAGTAACACTCGTAATGAGCATATGTCGATAAAGAACAATGGCGATTTTTGTACAAGGCTTCATCTGCTCCGACCTCTTCAAGTTGGCGAAAATTAATTTATATATGGCGCATTTTGATAAGAGCTATGTGAAAATGCAATTAAAATCACAGCATTATCTTAGTTCAGAAGTAGAAATAACATGACAGCATTGCCAATTATTGTAGGAATGGGGGGGATTAACGCCGCTGGGCGCACCTCTTTCCATCAAGGCTTTAAACGGATTGTACTCGACAAATTAGAGGCCAAAGACAGACAAGAAACATACTTAGGTCTTGCAAGCTTGATGAACTTAGTCCGTTTTATTGATGGTCAACTTGTAGATAACGACAACCAAGTAATAAGAGAATCTGAAGTTGAATCGCGTTTTGGTGAGCAGATCTTAGCGGGTACGTTAATTCGTAAGATCGAAAAAAACCACTTTGATGTTGACGCTACTCCTTGGCAGCAGAAACTGACAATGAAAACGAATAACGACAGTAAAATTGTATTTAACTGTCGCAAACGCGATTTACCTAATCCCACACCTGAGAGTTGGCAAATACTCGAACTCGATCCGAAAACAGTCGAAGTCACCATTACGGATCAAGTTGAAGTAAAACATGACAGCTACAGAGATAACCCGATTAAAGCTGCTGGACAATTACCAACAGGGTTTGATCCCGCGTTGATGTATAACAGTCGCTATCAGCCCAGAGGTTTGCAGGCTACGATTTTTGCCGCTACGGATGCTATCCGCTCAACTGGTCTAGAGTGGGAAAATGTGATGAACAGTGTACGCCCTGATCAAATAGGTACATATTCAGCGTCTATTGCAGGGCAAATGCACGATGAAGGGCTAGGGGGACTAGTTCGTAGCCGTTTACGTGGTGATAGGGTAAGCACCAAACAGCTAGCGCTCGGACTCAACACGATGTCCACTGATTTTATCAATGCGTATGTGACAGGAAGCGTTGGCACTACATTTACAACAACAGGCGCATGCGCAACCTTCCTATATAATTTACGCGCCGCGGTTAACGATATACAAGCAGGTCGGACTCGCGTAGCAATCGTTGCCAGTGTTGAATGTGCTATTACTCCTGAAATTATAGAGGGGTTTGGTAATATGGGAGCGCTGGCGAACGAAGAGGGGTTACGTAAACTTGATGGCACTGATGAAGTAAACTATCGCAAAACAAGCCGTCCTTTTGGCGAAAATTGCGGCTTCACTATCGGAGAAGGTGCTCAAGTGGCTATCTTAATGGATGATGCTTTAGCACTGGAATTAGGTGCCCATATTATGGGATCTGTAGCAGATGTGTTTGTTAATGCTGATGGGGTAAAGAAATCGATAACCGCCCCAGGTCCTGGCAACTATATTACTATGGCTAAATCAGTTGCACTTGCTCAACAAATTGCCGGTTCAGAGGCGTTAGCAAAACGTAGCTTTATTCTTGCCCATGGCTCAAGTACACCACAAAATCGTGTTACAGAGTCACTGATATATCATAAATTAGCACAAACGTTTTCGATCAATGGCTGGAAAGTTGCGGCGCCAAAAGCGTATGTTGGTCACACCATTGCGCCAGCTTCTGGCGATCAATTAGCAATGGCACTGGGGGTGTTTGAATACAATATCATGCCAGGGATCACAACCATTAGCGGTGTTGCTGATGATGTATATGACGAGCATCTAGATATTCGTACCGAGCACTATCATTGCGACCCTATGGATATAGCGTTTATAAATTCAAAAGGGTTTGGTGGAAATAACGCCACTGCGACTGTGTTTTCTCCTACACTCACTAAAAAGCTGATAAGTAAGCGTTATAGTCAAGAACAACTTACTGAATATGAACAAAAATTAGGACAAACATCACAGCGGCAGGTTGCGTATCAATACGCCGCAGATCATGGTCAATTTGAGATTATTTATCGCTTTGGCGAGGGGATGATTGATGAATCTGCACTGGTGATAAGCGAACATGAACTATCTATTCCAGGGTTTACACAAAGCATTCAATTGTGCTCACATAACCCCTATGCAGATTTGACCGAATAAGTAAGACAAGAAAGATTAATGTTAAGCAAGCAAGGCGTACAGGATGTACGCCTTTTTTCGTCACAGAAATAAAGTTTGCTGAAGTGAGAGGCTGAGATTAAAGTTATAGCAATTGATGTTAATACACTTCCCCGAAAGGAATATCAGCATGCGAAAAATCAAAGGTAGCACTTTATTCTTGCCGCTACTGGGCACTTTACTTCTTATCTCCAGTAGTTACTCGGCTCACAGCAAACCGACATTGACAGCAGAGCAGTCTGATCCCAAGGCTATGGCGTGGATGCAAGGTTTCCCGCCCAAACCAGATAAGCGGATAACGCAACCCGATAGTAACTTTTTTAGTTTTCCTAAATTGCGGTGGTCTGTGTGCAATATGAGAGCGCTCTTGCCAACAGAAAGCATAAAGCGTCAGATTGCTGGTTATCGGCCACTAGAGTTTGATTTACTAGCAGGTATTGACGATGTGACATTTTTACCATCAGGAAATGACAAGGAGCTTACTTGGGAACAAAGCCTGAAAGCAAATTATACTGATGGCATCATAATTTTGCATCAAGGCAAAGTTGTCTATGAACGATACTTTGGCTGCTTAGATCAAACTCAAAATCATGCTGTTATGTCTATGACAAAGTCGGTGACAGGCCTTATTGCTGAAATGCTTATTGCAAAGGGAAAGCTAGATGAAAACCTTATGGTATCCAGTATTATTCCTGAATTAAAAAATTCAGCTTTTGGCGGCGCAACCGTGCGCCAGGTGATGGATATGACAACTGCACTAGAATATAGTGAAAACTATGCAGATCCAAAAGCGGATATATGGCAATACGCATATGCAGCAAACCCGCTGCCAAAACCAAAAGGATATGAGGGGCCGCAAGGTTATTTTGAATACCTGCAAACGATTAAAGCAAGCGGTGAACATGGTGAATCGTTTGGGTACAAAACAGTAAATAGTGATGTACTAGGGTGGATTATTTCTCGTGTAACTGGGAAAAAGTACAACGAGGTGGTATCTGAGCTCTTGTGGCAACCCCTAGGCATGCAACAAGATGCAGACGTTACTGTTGATGGTCTCGGCACTCCTTTTGCTGGAGGCGGGATAAGTGCTAGTTTACGTGATATGGCAAGACTTGGCCTTACGATGTTAAATCAGGGGAAAGTAGCAGGTATACAAGTTATTGACAAAGCTGCTGTCGGTAGCATTGTTGCAGGTGGGTCTACCCAAGCTTTTGAGAAAGCGGGATTTTCCACTTTGCCAAATGGCAGCTACCGGAGTATGTGGTGGCACTTTCATAACCAATATGGCGCGTATGCTGCGCGTGGCGTACATGGGCAAACAATTTATATTGCACCAAAAGCTGAAATGGTTATTGTGCGCTTCGCATCACACCCAAGTGCAGGTAATAGCGTCATTGACCCGACGGCATTGCCTGCATACGCTGCAGTAGCGGAGTATTTGATGTCTAAAAATCAATGAGTGCTTAATACCAATTTGACTTAATACTTGCTCAATTTGAAGGAGTAAATCTGACGCTAACAGGGTTAAAAATTTTTCATTTAGAACAACTAAATAGCAAAATTTTTACCTTGCCTACACGGATGTAGGTACCTTGGCGATAGCAGGACGCGTTAGCGGGGCTATCGACAAGATTTTCTCGCCTCAAAATTGACCACTTAATTAAGAAAATTGGTATAACAAATCACATTATTAGCTATCTACCAAGCTTTCTTATTATTCAAGAGTTCAGCCACTACAAAACATAGTCTAGTCACGGCTTACAAAGTGACGGTGATGAAAGGCTAGGTGCTCATCAATAAAACTTGAGATGAAAAAATAACTATGATCATAGCCGTCATGAGTGTTCAGTGTGATAGGGTAACTGGCGTTTTCAGCTGCCTCTTTAAATAACCAAGGTTTTAGCTGCGCTTCTAAAAACTGATCCTCAGTGCCTTGCTCTATCAATATCGGTCTTTTTACTGGCTGGTCGTAATTCGTCATTAATACCGTGGCATCATACTGCTGCCAGTGCTGGGGCTCGTCCCCCAAATAACCTGAAAAGGCTTTTTCCCCCCAAGGGCAGTTACTCGGGTTAACGATAGGGCTGAACGCTGAAATGCTGGTATACATATCCGGATTTCTGAGTCCAATGACAAGGGCGCCATGACCACCCATTGAATGACCACTAATGGCTTTTTGATTGTTGACAGGGAAGTGCGCTTCGATAAGCTCTGGTAGCTCTTGTGTCACATAATCATACATCTGATAGTGCTTATTGTATGGTGCTTGTGTGGCATTGACATAAAAGCCGGCACCGAGGCCAAAATCGTAACTAGCATTTTCATCGTCAGCCACATCTTCTCCACGTGGACTGGTATCCGGTGCTACTATGGCAATACCTAGTTCGTTGGCTTTTTTAAAAGCACCTGCTTTTTGCATGAAGTTTTCATCGCTGCAGGTTAACCCTGAAAGCCAATATAACACAGGCACTTTTTTCCCTTCATTGACAGTTTCAGGTAGAAAAATAGCGAACGTCATATCGCACTGAGTTGTTTGACTCGAGTGCTTATAGCGTTTGTGCCAGCCGTTTGACACTTTGTTGCTGGAAATCAGTTCCATCGAATTCTCCTTTATGAAGCGAGATAGGGCGCGAACGCGCCCTTGAAAAATATTGTTAGTAGTGGATCACTGACCGAATACTCTTGCCTTCGTGCATTAAATCAAAGGCGTCGTTTATGTCTTCAAGCTTCATAGTGTGAGTGATAAAGTCATTGAGCTTGAACTCACCGTCCATGTAGCGCTCGACAATCTCAGGAAGCTCCGAGCGGCCTTTTACACCACCAAAAGCGCTACCACGCCATACTCTGCCTGTGACTAGTTGGAAAGGACGTGTCGATATTTCTTGTCCTGCACCTGCAACGCCGATGATCACAGACTCACCCCAGCCTTTGTGGCAGCACTCAAGTGCACTTCTCATGACATCGACATTACCGATACATTCAAATGAGAAATCTACTCCGCCATCCGTCATTTCAACGATAACATCTTGGATTGGCTTATCAAAATTCTTAGGGTTGATAAGATCGGTAGCACCAAGTTTTTTCGCAAGCTCGAATTTGTCTTCATTGATATCAACGCCAATAATACGACTCGCACCAGCCATCGTTGCGCCAATGATAGCGGATAAGCCGATACCACCAAGGCCAAAAATAGCGACGGTATCGCCTTTTTGCACTTTAGCAGTATTCATTACTGCACCCATTCCCGTAGTCACACCACAGCCAAGCAAGCAGATCTCTTCAAGAGGCGCTTCCTTATTTACTTTAGCCAAAGAGATCTCTGGTAATACCGTGTACTCAGAAAAGGTTGACGTGCCCATGTAATGGTAAATGGGTTTACCGTCTTTATAAAAGCGAGTTGTGCCATCTGGCATTAAGCCTTTACCTTGGGTTTCACGGATCTGCTGACAAAGGTTCGTTTTACCAGATTTACAGAACTTACATTCGCCACACTCTGGTGTGTACAATGGGATCACGTGGTCGCCAACGGCAACGCTGGTAACGCCTTCACCAACCGCTTCAACGATACCTGCGCCTTCATGACCTAAGATGGCTGGAAATACGCCTTCTGGATCGTCGCCAGACAAAGTGAAAGCATCGGTATGACATACGCCCGTTGCCGTGATTTTTACTAAGACTTCGCCTTTTTTCGGTGGCATTACATCCACTTCTTCAATGCTAAGAGGCTGACCTGGGCCCCACGCTATGGCGGCTTTGGATTTAATAAATTCAGACATTGTGTTTTCCTTTCTTTAAAACATGATGAAAAGTATAACGGCTTTATAATTTTTGATAATCTATAAAAATAATAAAGACTTTTACGTGAGTGTAATAGTGGATAGGTGGGTTGGTATTGATGAATTTGTTGCCGTAGCAAGTTATGGCTCATTCAGTGCAGCGGCAATACAGCTGAATACGTCAGTCGCGCAGGTGAGTCGTCGCGTAAAAATGCTTGAGCAAAGATTAAACGTACAGCTATTAATGCGTACCACAAGAAAGCTTGCCTTGACCCAAGAAGGAGAGGTTTTTCTATCTCATGCAAAACATTTACAGCATGGATTAGATGATGCGACAGCGGCGATAAGACAGCGTGACAGACAGCCGACGGGAAAGTTAAAGCTCACTGCACCAGTTATGTATGGTGAGTCTTATGTTATGCCAGCAGTAGTTGAATTTATGCGTTTATATCCCAAAGTGGAAGTAGAAATGCACCTTACCAATAACCAAGTCGACTTACTTGATAAGGGATTTGATTTGGCGATCCGACTTGGGAAATTACAGGACTCTTCGCTAAGAGCAAAACGCTTAACGACACGTAGTACCATGGTGTGTGGTGCAAACAGCTATTTGAATCAACGGGGTCAGCCGCACACCTTGGATGAGCTTTTGGATCACAACTGCTTAATTGGCAATAGTAGTGAGTGGCGTTTTGTTGAGCATGGCAGGACTAGGCAGATTAAAGTCGGTGGTTCGCTTCGTTGTAATAGTGGCTGGGGGCTGGTGGAAGCTGCAAAGCAGGGGTTGGGTTTAGTGCAACTACCACACTATTACGTTAAACCAGCGCTCGATAAAGGCGAGTTGACAGAAGTCTTGACCAATTTCAAGCCCGAGGAAGAGGGAGTCTGGGCGTTATATCCGCCCAGACAATTTGTAGCAACTAGTTTACGTTTGTTATTAGACCATCTAAGCGAATGCTTTAGTCAGCCGTAGCCATTGTTTCTATCGCTTGGCTCAATGCGATTTCGCGGCTAGCACAAAACGCACTGTCCCCTAAACGCTCATGAATATTCAAACGTTTTAGCTTGTCAGTAGTTTCGGTGTTTGGAGAGTAAATAAAGACTCGGCACTGTGCGTCTAATGCGTCTGTAATCGCATTCTCAATAGCCAAGCCGACGGTGACATCTATCATAGCAACGTCGCTTAAATCTAACACCATTGCATTGTACTCACTTATTTTACGGTGTTGTCTTGCGATTGCTTTTGAAACACTGAAAATCATTGGTCCAGATAGATAAAAGAACAATAGTTTACCGTTGGCTTGATCCAATAACTCACTTTCTTTTTTCGTCAGAGGTACGTCTTCATCACTATCACTATCGCTTATTGCTTTCACGTGGTTTGCCTGCACGCGACTCAAGCGCTCAATTACCATAACGTTAGAAATAAAAACACCAAGCCCTACAGCAACGATAAGGTCTACAAACACAGTCAGTAGCATTACACCATACATAATTGCCATTTGACTCATACTCAGCTTATGAGCGCGCTGTATAAAGCTCCAATCAAGAATGTTAAAGCCAACATACACAGCAATACCCGCAAGTACAGCCATCGGGATAGGCTCTGTTAACCCGCCTGCGATAAATACCACGGCCATTAAAATGAGCGCTCGAAATATGCCTGCTATTGGAGAGCGAGCCCCAACCTGAATATTAACGACGGTTCCCATTGTTGCGCCTGCACCAGGAAGTGCACCAAATAAACCGGCAATAATGTTAGCTATACCTTGGCCTCTCAGTTCTTTATCTGAGTCATGTTCTGTTCTTGTCAAACTATCGGCAATCACAGCCGTAAGCAGAGTGTCAATACAGCCTAAGGTGCCAAGCACCAGCGCATCGATAAGCATCTCTACGAATAATTCAGGTGTTAAAACTGGAAATACAAGACCAGGTAGCCCACTTGGTATTTCACCAATCCGGCGGATACTATCGGTATCAAAGATAATGACAGAGAGCAGTGTTACCGCTACTAGGGCAACCAATTGAGCTGGGACATACTGTCGCCACTTGCTTGGCATTTTGAATAAAATAGCCAGAGTAATGACACCCAAAAATAGCTCAGAGAAATGCAGATCCATCAATAAATTTGGGATATTTGATAAGGTGCCGATTACGCCACCTGCCGGAGCTTGGTGGCCAAGTAACGGGGCGAGTTGGAGGATAATGAGAATAACGCCAATCCCAGACATGAAACCTGAGATCACACTGTATGGCATTAGCGTAACGTATTTACCTAGCTTTAGTGTGCCAAGTAGTACTTGGAAGGCACCGGCCATCATCACTACAGTGAAGCCCATCGCAAGGCCATTTTCTGGGTACTTGCTCATCATCGCTGTCAGTACCGCTGTCATAATGACGGTCATAGGACCGGTAGGCTCAGAAATTAGTGAAGTTGAGCCTCCAAATAATGCGGCAAATAACCCAACAAGAATAGCGCCCCACATGCCGGCTTCTGCACCAGCACCGGAGGCTACCCCAAAGGCAAGTGCCAGGGGTAAAGATATAATAGCAGTGGTAACACCACCGAATAGGTCACCTTTGAAAGATGCGTGTTTAAATCTCTTAAATGTGATCATACTTTTGACTATAACGATCAAAGAATTGACGGCATTCTACTGATAAATGATATGCAGTGCTATGAAGGACTGGTACTACCATTTCCATGTTCAGTAGCATTATACCAATTAGTCTTAATACGAGCTCAATTTGAAGGAGTAAACCTGACACTAACTGCGTTAAAAACTTCTTATTCAGAACAACTAAATAAAAATTTTTGCCTTCTCGCCTCAAAATAGACCACTTAATTAAGATAATTGGTATTAGATACAAAAAAGCCAGTCTACATAGACTGGCTTTTTTATTTTTACTTAATCAACCTGAGCTGGCGAGGCCATTTCGGCACTCGCTTTACCCATCGGTGACTTGGAGCCAACACCTAGGCCACTATTTGCAACTACTTCACGAAGCTCATGTGGCATTGCCGGTGGTACCTGTGCAATGACGTCGTCATTCACACCTTGAGCCTTGGTCATTGGCGCTGCGGCGGTTTGGTTAAAGCGAATACGGCTATAGGCCGTATCACCATTCGCATTATGCGGTGGGGTTTCTTTAACCGTTTCAGATGCTATTTCTGCTTGTGGTGCAACTTCTTCAACCGTTTCAGATGCAGCTTCCATCTGCGGTGCAACTTCTTCAACCGTTTCAGATGCAGCTTCCATCTGCGGTGCAACTTCCTCAACCGTTTCAGATGCAGCTTCCATCTGCGGTGCAACTTCCTCAGCGGTTTCAGGCGCTGCTTCTGCTTGCGGTGTAACTTTCTGAGCGGTTTCAGGCGCTGTTTCTGCTTGCGGTGTAACTTCCTGAGCGGTTTCAGGCGCTGCAGCTTCAGTTTGCGGTGCCACTTCTTCAGCGGTTTCAGGCGCTGCAGCTTCAGTTTGTGGTGCAACTTCCTCAGCGGTTTCAGGTGCTGCTTCAGTTTGCGGTGCCACTTCTTCAGCGGTTTCAGGCGCTGCTTCAGTTTGCGGTGTCACTTCTTCAGCGGTTTCAGGCGCTGCTTCAGTTTGCGGTGCAACTTCTTCAGCGGTTTCAGGCGCTGCTTCAGTTTGCGGCGTCACTTCTTCAGCGGTTTCAGGCGCTGCTTCAGTTTGCGGTACCACTTCTTCAGCGGTTTCAGGCGCTGCTTTTGCTTGCGGTGCCACTTCTTCAGCGGTTTCAGGCGCTGCTTCTGCTTGCGGTACCACTTCTTCAACTGACTTCGCTTTTAGCTCAGCCTCATATTCAGCTGCGGCTTGATCGGCAACTGGGATGAAAGCTGTTGACTGACCTTTTTCTGGTGTATCAGGACGGCGGCGACGTTGGCCTGCTGCTCTCAAATGACGAGGTGAACGTCTAGAACGTGTACGACCTTCTTTGTTCTCATCATCATTTTCTTCAGCAAGTTGCGGTGTTGGCGACTCTGTGTCATTTACCTTGATAACTTCGTCAGCAGAAACTGTGGTATCAATTTCTGGCTGTTTCTCTTTGGCAGTCTCGTGTTTTTCAGGCGTAGCGCTTTCGCTCACGACAGCTTCATGTTTTTCTGTTTTTTGTACCGTAGGCTTGGACTTTTTGTGTCTCTGCTTCGGCTCAGGCTTTTGCTCAGATACTGCTTTTTCAGGCTGTTCCAATGGCTTGACTTCAACTTTTACTTCTTCAGTTGGAGTTGGCTCTGCTACATTGCTCTGCTCTGCGTTTGTATCCTGTACACGCACTTTCTTACGCAGATTACGTCTTTGTCTACGAGGTTTAACTTTCGCTTCTTTGACCTGTGTTTCAGTGTTCGCTGTTTCATTTACCGATTCATCAACAGCTGACTTACTGGAACGGTTGGTCTTGTCTTGATCTTGACGTTTTCTGTTATTAGGGCGACGGCGCTTACGATTATCACCTCGTTGCTCGTTGCTGGTGTTTTCATCTTTCGCTTCAACAGCAGTTTCTTTCTGCGGTTCATTACGACGACGATTATTGTTGCGACGACGGTTATTATTACGACGACGATTATCGCGATTGCTCGTGTCACGAGCTGGCTTTTCTTCACTTGGCTTTGTTTCTTCTTGGCTGTCACCAGCAAAGAGATTTTTAATCCACTGGCCAATCTTTGCGAACAAACCGGCGCTGTCCTGAGTAGGTTTGGCTTCAGGCTTGCGTGCTTGTGGTTTTTCAGCTTGAGTTGGAGCTGGAGCCGGTGCATCAGGCATCACAACACCTTTGAGTACAGGCTCTTCTTTTACGTTTGCCTGTGGTTTTGCAACTTCAATAACCTCAGGCTCGGGCGTAATGATCTGCTCGTAGCTTGCAGCTTCGGTCGTTTCATCTTTACGAAGTCGAACTACTTCATAGTGAGGTGTTTCCATGTGCTGATTTGGAATAATAACAACATGACACTCGTGGCGCTTTTCGATGCGTTGGACAGAGCGGCGCTTTTCATTTAGCAGATACGCACCAACAGCAACAGGCACTTGTGCATTTACCTGTGCTGTGTTGTCTTTGATTGCTTCTTCCTCAATAAGACGCAGGATAGATAGAGCAATCGATTCGTTTGAGCGAATAGTACCTTGACCATCACAGCGAGGGCAAGTGTGTTGGCTCGCTTCACCAAGTGATGGACGTAAACGCTGGCGTGACATTTCTAATAGGCCAAAACGAGAAATCTTGCCTATTTGCACGCGAGCGCGATCCGTGCGTACCGCTTCTTTCAAACGATTTTCTACTTCACGCTGGTGGCGTGGAGGCGTCATGTCGATGAAATCGATAACAATTAAGCCACCAAGATCTCGCAAGCGTAATTGACGAGCAATTTCATCAGCGGCTTCTAAGTTGGTGTTCAGTGCCGTTTCTTCAATGTCGCCACCTTTCGTCGCTTTTGACGAGTTGATGTCGATAGAAGTTAGTGCTTCGGTAGGGTCTATCACAATTGAGCCACCAGAAGGTAAACGTACCTCTCGCTGGAAAGCTGACTCAATTTGACTCTCAATTTGATAGTGCGTAAATAGAGGCACATCGTTTTGATATAGCTTCACACGATTGATAAAGTCAGGACGAAAACGCTCTATGTGGGCTTTTGCTTCCTCAAAAACGCGAGGCTTGTCAATTAGAATTTCACCGATATCGCGACGTAGATAGTCTCGGATTGCACGGAAAATCACGTTACTTTCTTGGTGAATTAAGAAAGGTGCTTTACCGCTGTCTGCTGCATTCTGAATAGCTTCCCAGTGCACTAAAAGTGCTTTTAAGTCGTATTCTAGTTCTTCAAACGACTTTCCAACCCCTGCGGTACGAACAATTAGACCCATACCTTTTGGTACGTTCAATCGGCTCAAGGCTTCTTTTAGCTCGATACGTTCATCACCCTCTATACGACGTGAAATACCGCCGGCTCTTGGGTTATTTGGCATTAGTACCAAGTAGCTACCAGCTACGCTGATAAAGGTGGTTAAGGCTGCACCTTTTTGGCCACGCTCTTCTTTATCAACTTGAACGATAACTTCTTGGCCTTCGCGGATCACATCTTTGATATTTGGACGACCATTGAATGTGTAACCGTCAGGGAAGTAAGTTTTCGCAATTTCTTTTAAAGGGAGGAATCCGTGACGCTCAGCGCCATAATCAACAAATGCGGCTTCTAGAGAAGGTTCGATACGGGTAATTTTACCCTTGTAAATGTTCGCTTTTTTCTGTTCGTGACCTGGGCTTTCTATATCTAAATCATACAGACGCTGGCCGTCAACCAGTGCTACGCGCATTTCTTCTTGCTGCGTTGCATTGATCAGCATACGTTTCATATTGTAATTCTCTACTCAATTTATTTACAGCGCCTAATACGTTTTCCAGCGACAGCATGTTACGCCTTGGATACTCCGGTTTAATGATGCAGTCTCACGACTGGGGAAAAGGAGTATATTCACAGTTTCCGCTTTAAATCAGGGTAAAATCACTGATTAACTGTTCGCTTCTTCACATTTATTGGTGTCGCTAAGTGGTCATGCACGGGCTAGTCATACTTGGTTTGACAAGTTTGGTCATCGCCATCTTTTGACTCAATTACTTTTCGACATTCACGAGTTGCGGCCTGCTATGCACGGGTATTATTGCAACGGTGGTCAGCGTATCAGACAAATTTTAATTTCTTGCTTTTTGGTTTTTTTCGTGTCCAGTCATTAAACGAAATATTACGCGCTTCGCATTGACTGTTCGCACGTGTTTATCTTAGATGCTCGATAAAAGCTTTGGAAATATTAGCTCTAATCTGTATGATCTGCCATCCAAGATGTGCATCACGATTGTTTTTGCGATAAAAAGCACCTCGCAAAAATTTGCGGGCTGATTATCCCACTAATAACGTCGAGATAGCAACTAAATTATTACTCAAATCAGTGATTAGGCAATGTCAGAAAAACCCGCATTAAAAGTTAGCTTTGTTACCGTGACCGAAGACCAAGAAGGTCAAAGGATTGATAACTTTTTAGTTACGCATTTGAAAGGGGTGCCAAAGAGCGCCGTGTATAAGATCCTTCGCAAAGGGGAAGTGCGTGTTAATAAAAAGCGGGTAAAGCCGGTTTATAAGCTGCAGATGAACGATGAGATCCGCATCCCACCTGTACGTGTTGCAGAAAAAACAGAGTTTGTACCTAAGAATCTTGATAAAGTGGCAAACCTTGAAGATGCGATTCTATACGAAGATAAGTATCTGATTGTTATAAATAAGCCAGCCGGTATGGCTGTGCATGGTGGTAGTGGACTGAGTTATGGCTTAATTGAAGCACTGCGAGCATTAAGACCACAAGAACAAAGCTTAGAACTGGTTCATCGCTTGGATAGAGATACATCAGGTTGTTTGTTGATTTCCAAACGTCGCGCGGTACTAAAAGGTCTCCATGAGCAATTAAGAGAAAAAACCATGGAGAAGAATTACTTGGCATTAGTTGCTGGGCAATGGGATGCAAAGCATAAAAACGTTACTGAGCCACTTCGTAAAAACACCCTAAAATCAGGTGAGCGTGTGGTGCGCGTTGATCACGAGCAGGGCAAGGCATCACATACACGATTTAGAGTTATAGAACGGTTTGAATCAGCAAGCTTAGTTCAAGCCTCTCCTGTGACAGGTAGAACGCATCAAATTCGCGTCCATACACAGTGTAAAGGCCATCCAATTGCATGTGATGATAAGTACGGTGATCAAGTGTTTGATGCACAGATGCGCGATATTGGTTTGAGCCGACTATTTTTACATGCCAAAGAGCTCAGGTTTATACACCCTAAAACAGAAACCACGCATCATGTTGAAGCGCCTTTGGATGCTGCACTGGAGTCATGTTTACAAAAACTAAGGAAATAGCATGCGCTATAAGTGTGTAATTTTTGATTGGGATGGTACGGTGATGGACTCAGTACCAAAAATTGTCAATACAATTCATTTGGCGGCAAAATCATGTGGTATTGCGCCCGTGAGCGATGAAATGGCAAAAAGTATTATTGGTTTGTCGCTACCTAAGGCCATGCAGGTACTATTTCCTCAGCATCATGAACAGGTAGATTCATTAGTCCAAGCGTATAAATATAGTTATTCAAATGAAGATGAGACGCCGTCACCTATTTTTGCTGGAGTTGAGTCATTATTAAACCAGCTTCGAGATAGAGGTGTGAAAATCGCGGTGGCCACAGGGAAAAGCAGGACGGGGCTGGATAGGTTGATGGCGCAATATGGCCTAACTGAGTATTTTGTTACAACAAGGACTGCATGCGAGGCTGAATCTAAACCCCATCCTGATATGTTACTGCAAATTTTAGCAGAGCTCGGGGTCGACGCCCAACAGAGCGTTATGATTGGAGATTCAATCATTGATATGGAACTTGCCAAGAACGCCGGTATTGATGCGATTGGAATGACTCTGGGCGTGGCTTCCAAAGAGCAGTTATCGCAAACATCAGCGTGCCATATTTGTGATAACTACCAAGACCTCTCGCAAATATTACTGGCTTGATTGTTCAGCTAACACATCGACGCCAAACTCCAATAGCATTTTAGTTAATTGAATGAGTGGAAGACCGATAAGCGTATTTGGATCTTCCCCTTCTAGCTTGTCAAACAGGCAGATCCCTAGGCCTTCACTTTTAAAACTTCCTGCACAGTTATAGGGGGCTTCTGCATCACAGTAGTTGTTGATCTGCATTTGAGTCAGTTTTCGAAAATAAACGTGAAATGGCACTACGTTAGTAAGTGTTTTACCGCTTTGAATGTCAAAAACCGTCAAACCGGTCAAAAACGTTACGCGATTATTGCTAAACAAGCTTAGTTGCTTCACCGCGTTTTCCTTGTTATGAGGTTTTCCAAGGATCTCACCGTCAAAGAGTGCAACTTGGTCCGAACCAATGACAATACCTTTTTGATACTTTTTAATAGATGCTTGGGCTTTTAATTCACTCAGTCGAGCAACTAGTTGCTCTGCCGATTCATCTTCGCGCGCGCGCTCGTCTATATCTGGAGAAAATGACATAAAAGGCAGCATTAATTTTTTCAAAATTGACTGCCTAAATGGCGAACTAGAAGCTAGAATAAGAGGCGTTTTCATGGAATTTTTATCTCTGTGATAACATTGCCTACAGGATAAAGTGCAATAACGCGAAAAACAAAGGGAAAGTGTATTTTTACTTTGACTAACACAGTAACTATCTATATGATGCAGCCCCTATGCAAAAGGTGAAAATTCCCATCACTCTTGATCCATGCAGAGCAGCGCAACGTCGAGCATCTTATGACGGTGTTGTAACGCTCGAAGAACTTTCTCGATTGCAGCAAGTTGTGCAAGATCAAAGTAGTGAAATAGCGGTAGATATTCATTTCAACATCGACGAACAAGGTCTGGTGGTTGTGCAAGGCAAAGTCCAAGCGCATATTACACTTGTGTGTCAGCGTTGTAATGATGAATTAGGGTTGGATTTGGAACAAGACTTTGCGTATTCGCCAGTCGGATTAGGTGCAGAGTCGGATGATCTTCCCGAGCGTTATGATGTATTGGAACTTGACGAAGAGGGTGAAGTTAATCTTAGACAACTAGTCGAAGACGAGCTATTACTCGCTATACCGATAGTACCTAAGCATGATGAAGCGCAATGCTCTTATTCTGATGAGCCAAAGAGCTTTGGTGAAATTGAAGCAGAAGATAGCAAACCAAATCCATTTGATATTTTGAAACAACTTAAGAAAGATTCTTAGGAGAAGGCTAATGGCGGTACAAAAAAGCAAGAAGTCACGCGCACGTCGTGGTATGCGTCGTTCACACGATGCGATCAGTGGACCAGCTCTAACTGTAGATCAGGTTTCTGGCGAGACTCATCGTCGTCACCACGTGACTGCTGACGGTTACTACAAAGGCGTTAAAGTAATTTCTAACTAAGAGATTGCTTTATGCTGACCGATCTAACCATTGCGTTAGATATGATGGGGGGCGATTACGGCCCCCGTTCATCTATCCCTGCAGCTATTGCTGCCGTTCTTAAGCACCCGAATTTAAACCTCATTTTATGCGGTAATCAACAGGTTATCGAATCTGCACTCGCTAAAGCTAGTATGCTTGACCACCCCAGGTTGACCATTAGGCACTGTAAAGAAGTCGTCACAAATAGCTGTGAACCTGCTTCGGCACTTCGAAATAAAAAACATTCCTCCATGAGAGTAGCATTAGATCTAGTTAAATCTGGTGAAGCACAAGCTTGTGTCAGTTCTGGTAATACAGGTGCATTGTTTTTTATGGCGCACTATGTTTTGAAAATGCTACCAGGTATAAAGCGTCCAGCACTTATCTCTGCAGTTCCTACTGAAAAAAAACACCCTGTCTACTTATTAGACTTGGGGGCAAATGTGCATTGCGATCCAGAGACCTTGTATCAATTTGGCATTATGGGATCAGTGGTGGCAGGCCAGGCACTCAATATTGCAGAACCAAAAGTATGCTTACTTAATATTGGCTCTGAGGAAATTAAAGGTCACGATGGTATTAAACAAGCTGCAAAATTAATGAAATCCTCTTCTGTTATTAACTACCAAGGCTATTGTGAAGGTAGTGATATGTTTTCAGGCAAGGCTGATGTGATTGTCTGTGAGGGCTTTGTGGGCAATGTCGCGCTAAAAACATGTGAAGGCATAGCCAAACTTATTATGCACAAGTTTAGTAAAGCGTTAAAAAAGCACTTTTTTTATAAAGCGTTGGCATTTTTACTCCGACCCGTTATAAAAAAATTGTACAAAAGGGTGAACCCCGACCAGTATAACGGTGCAAGTCTGGTAGGATTGCGCGGTATTGTTGTGAAAAGTCACGGAAATGCTACCAATAAGGCATTTTTGGCCGCAATTGAAGAAGCTGCACAAGAAGTTCAGCGTAAGATCCCTGAGAAGATCCAAGCGGTATTTGAACAAGTCGACACAGAAAAGCAACCGTCAGGTTCTCATTCTTAACGCTATGCAGTGACATGAGGACGTGGCGATAATAGAGAAGATAAGAGCACAGTATGTCACAAAAAATCGCATTATTTTTCCCCGGCCAAGGCTCGCAAAGCGTGGGTATGTTGTCCGAGTTACTTACATCTTCTGACACAGTTAAAGCAACCTTCGCTGAGGCCTCAGAAGCACTAGGCTATGATTTAGCTGAGTTAGTATTAAACGGCCCTGAGGAAGAATTAAATCAAACTCACCGTACTCAGCCTGCGTTATTAACTGCAAGCGTTGCTATTTTTAGAGCTTGGCAAGACCAAGGTATTGACGCTGAGTTAACACTAGCTGGCCATAGTTTAGGTGAATATTCTGCGTTAGTGTGTGCAGATGTTTTACCTCTTACTGATGCCGTAAAATTAGTGGAAAAGCGTGGTTTATACATGCAGGAAGCTGTTCCAGCAGGTACTGGTTCTATGGCTGCAATTATTGGTTTGGATGATGACGTGATTGCTCAAGTTTGTGTTGAATCTGCACTGGGTGACGTTGTTTCACCGGTAAACTATAACTCCCCAGGGCAAGTAGTTATTGCGGGTCACGTTGAAGCAGTTAATCGCGCATCTGAAGCATGTAAAGAAGCCGGAGCCAAACGAGCGTTACCGCTTGCAGTCAGTGTACCATCTCATTGTGCATTAATGAAACCGGCTGCTGATAAATTAGCAAAAGACTTAGCGTCGCTAACATTCTCTGAACCTAAATTTGCTGTGATCAACAACGTCGATGTTACAGTCGAAAAAGATGCCGCAGCGATAAAAGAGGCGCTGATCCGCCAGCTTTATAGTCCGGTGAGATGGACTGAGACGGTTCAAAAAGTTGCTAAAGAGGGTATTACTACGGCATTTGAGTTTGGCCCAGGCAAAGTGATCACAGGCTTAGTGAAGCGTATAGATCGTTCAGTATCGTGCGCATCGGTAAATGATTTGGCCTCAATTGAAGCCACAAAATAAGAACGAGAACATTATGAGTAATTTATTTTCTTTAGAAGGTAAGGTAGTCCTGGTTACAGGTGCAAGCCGAGGTATTGGTAAAGCAATCGCTAATGCTTTGATTGCCCAAGGCGCAAAAGTTGCAGGTACCGCAACTAGCGAGTCTGGTGCCGAGCGCATCTCTGAATACTTAGGTGATAACGGTAAAGGTTATGCGCTGAACGTGACAGATGCCGACTCAATCGCAGCAACTTTATCAGCAATTAAAGAAGATTTGGGCGATGTTGATGTATTAGTAAATAATGCTGGTATCACCCGCGATAACTTGTTGATGCGAATGAAAGATCAAGAGTGGGATGATATTATCGACACTAACTTGTCATCTATTTTCCGCTTATCAAAAGCAGTACTTCGCCCAATGATGAAGAAGAAAAACGGCCGCATCATTAACATCGGATCAGTTGTGGGTACGATGGGGAATGCAGGTCAAGCCAACTATGCTGCAGCAAAAGCCGGCGTAATTGGTTTTACGAAATCATTAGCGCGTGAGGTTGCATCTCGTGGTATTACAGTAAATACTGTAGCGCCTGGTTTTATCCAAACAGACATGACAGATGAGCTAACTGATGAGCAAAAGGCAGCGACCCTAGCAAATGTTCCAGCGGGTCGTTTAGGGCAGCCTGACGAAATTGCCGCAGCTGTCGTTTATTTAGCATCAGACGCAGCAGCTTATGTCTCTGGAGAAACATTGCACGTCAATGGTGCAATGTACATGGTTTAACGAGCTAAGATCACAAATTAATTGAATTTTTTGTGATCTTGTCGACAACTTACTTGAAATCGTCGTGAAAATAGGCGATAAAAAGATTTAAAGCTTTGTAACAGGTTTGACCAGAAAAAAAAGTACGGGTCAATCCTTGAATCCCAGAATGATGCGTCGTAAACTGCGCCGCAATCTGAAAATTAACGCAGTAGCGTTTAAATAAAGGAAAGAAGAATGAGCGACATCCAAGAACGCGTAAAGAAAATTATTGTAGAACAACTAGGTGTTAAAGAAGAAGAAGTAAAATCTGAAGCGTCTTTTGTTGACGATTTAGGTGCTGACTCTCTAGACACAGTTGAGCTTGTAATGGCGCTAGAAGAAGAGTTTGATACTGAGATCCCTGATGAAGAAGCAGAGAAAATTACTACTGTTCAAGCAGCGATCGACTACGTTACTGCTCACGCTGAGTAACTAGCTTTTCTATTAGGGCAGCACTCGCTGCCCTAACTCTTTCTAGACCCCCCTTTACTATAATAATCCCTTTTTGGAGGACACCGTGGCTAAACGTCGAGTCGTAGTAACTGGCTTAGGTATGTTGACGCCGCTGGGTAATGATGTTGCATCTACCTGGCAGGGCTTATTAGAAGGCCGTAGTGGCATTCGCAATATCACGCATTTTGACACAGAAGGTTTCGGAACTAAGTTTGCAGGTTTAGTGAACGACTTTGATGTCACTGAATATATTTCCCCTAAAGATGCTAAAAAAATGGATGTCTTCATCCAGTATGGCATCGCTGCCGGCGTTCAAGCACTAAAAGATTCAGGGCTTGAAGTGAACGATGAAAATGCAGCCAGAGTTGGTGTGGCAATTGGTTCGGGGATCGGCGGGTTAACGTTGATCGAAGAAAACCACAAGAAACTATTAAATAGTGGCCCACGTAAGCTGTCTCCGTTTTATGTACCTTCAACTATCATCAATATGATTTCTGGTCACTTGTCTATCATGCATGGACTGAGAGGCCCTAATATTTCTATTGTGACAGCATGTACTACAGGTCTTCACAATATTGGCCATGCGGCACGTATGATTGCGTACGGTGATGCTGATGCGATGGTTGCAGGTGGAGCTGAAAAAGCATCGACTCCAATTGGAATGGGTGGTTTTAGTGCAGCACGGGCATTGTCTACACGCAATGACGATCCTCAAGGTGCGTCTCGTCCTTGGGACAAAGATCGTGATGGATTTGTGCTTGCCGATGGAGCTGGCGTAATAGTGCTTGAAGAGTATGAGCACGCTAAAGCACGTGGAGCTAAAATTTATGCTGAGTTAGTTGGCTTTGGCATGAGTGGTGATGCTTATCATATGACGTCGCCACCTGAAGACGGTGCCGGGGCTGCTCAAGCGATGGTCAATGCACTGAATGATGCAGGGGTAAACCCATCACAGGTTGGCTATATCAATGCACATGGTACATCTACACCAGCAGGCGACATTGCAGAAACACATGCGGTGAAATCCGTATTTGGGTCGGCTGCAAAAGATGTTATGGTCAGCTCATCTAAATCGATGATGGGCCATTTGCTAGGAGCTGCAGGTTCTGTAGAGTCGATTATTTCGATCCTAGCGCTGCAAGATCAGAAGGTAACACCAACCATTAATTTAGATAATCCAGAAGACGGGTGTGATCTAGATTATGTACCTCACACCGCTCGTGACGCAAAGTTAGAGTATACATTGTGTAACTCATTTGGCTTTGGTGGTACAAACGGTTCATTGCTTTTTAAAAAGGTATAGATGAACCTTAGTAACTGAATACAAAAAAGGTTATGATAAAAATGCTCGGCAACGCCGAGCTTTTTTATGTTTGCGTATTTGGTTTTGTGAAAGGGTACGAAAATTGGAAAATCAGCAGATTTTTTCTAATAGTGACAGAGGGTTAGCTTATGGTGATGGTTTTTTCACCACAGCTTTAGTCTGCAATGGTCGTATTGAGCTGTGGCCACTTCATGTAAAGAGGTTAGTGCAATGTCAGCAGCGTTTAGGTTTTCCTGAGCTGAACCTCGAAGCACTTGAGCGCTTGGTTTATGAGCGAATAAAAGGTGAAACAAAGGCCGTATTAAAAATTCTCATTACACGAGGATGTGGTGGCCGAGGCTATCAAGCTCCACAATCACCCACGCCCAGTTTTAGCATCCAGGTGCTACCATTCCCAGAGAATTACAGTAAATGGCAGCAACATGGTATCGAGACCGTGCTAAGCCGAGTTCAGTTGGGGATTCAACCTTTACTAGCAGGCCTCAAAACGTTAAATCGATTAGAGCAAGTGTTGATTAAACAAGATGCGCAAACGCTGGAATGTGATGATGTCATCGTTACTGACATCAATGGCAGCGTTATCGAATCGTCTGCGGCAAATATTATCGTAATTAAAAACAACCGAGTGTACACGCCAAATCTCGCAAATTCAGGTATTAAAGGTGTATTTCTGACATCTCTTGAAAGCCAAGTTGATATTACTGTAGCTGATATAGACCTTGAGTTCTTGCAATTAGCAGATGGTATATTTATCTGTAACAGCTTGATTGAGCTTGTGCCGATAATAAGGTTTGAGCAGCAGTGTTTTGACATAGAGTATTTGTTGACGCTAAAAAAACAGATCTTAGGGATGAGTTCTTAATGAAAAAGTGGTTGTGTATTCTAATATTTGCGATTTTAATGGGGTCGTGGTGGTTCTTAGAAAAAGTAAATCAAGTCAAATTTGAACCGCTCAACATTTCGGATAAGTTTGTAGAGATAAAGCCGGGACAAACCTTTACCCAGTTATGCCACCAATGGCAGAAAAATGGTGCGTTGTCTCATTGTTTACCTTACCAGCTGTATAGCAAATTAATACCAAAGCTGTTTGCGTTACAGTCAGGAGTGTATGCGCTAAAAGGGTTAACGGTACTTGAGGCTGTGGCTAAAGTGAGTCGCGGTGAACAACATCGTTTTAGCTTTACTATTATTGAAGGCACGCCAATCTGGGAAGTTGAGAAAAAGCTTAGTGATGCGCCTTACTTAAATCAAGACATCGATAATTTGAGCAGCCAACTAATGCTGGACTATGGCTCCGTTGAGGGATGGCTCTACCCCGACACATATTACTATCATGGTTTTGATTCTGCTTTGGGGTTACTAAAACGAGCGCGTGATAAAATGCAAGCTGTACTACAACATGAATGGCAAAATAGAGCGAGTGACTTGCCGTTAAAAACGCCTTACGAAGCGTTGATCTTAGCCTCAATTATTGAAAAAGAAACTGGTTTGCACGAAGAGAGAAAGAAAGTTGCATCGGTATTTATCAATCGATTAAAAAAGGGTATGCGTCTACAGACTGATCCCACCATTATTTACGGTATTGGTGAGGGGTTTGATGGCGATATTAAACGTAAGGATATTCGGCAAAAGACGCCCTACAACACCTACCGTATTGATGGCTTACCACCGACGCCAATCGCTATGCCATCGGAAGCTTCAATACATGCAGCATTACATCCTCAAAAGACGGACTATCTTTATTTTGTGGCTACTGGAAATGGCGGTCACTATTTCTCAAAAACACTAGCAGAGCACAATAAAGCGGTACAAAATTATATTTTAAACAAGCAAAATAGCCGTTAATAAATAATGAGTTAGCACTTTTTGTTGCTAACTCTTCCATGTGATTTGCTAGCAATGTCTAGTTGAACGGTATAATTAAGAGAGTTATTAGGCGCGATTGAGTGTTTGAAGCCATGTAATCGCGTCGTTGTAATTTTCAAAGTTTTTAATAGTAAGCCCATGCTTTTCGGCAAACGCCTCGATGAGTCCACTTTTGGTATCAGTAGGAGAGATAACTCTAGCGAGTGCTATATTATCAACAACTTGATTGAGTTTTTGAAGTACATTCAACACGCTCGGATAATCATAAGTAATATGTAATTGTGATACATCAATTACCAAACAGTTTAGTTTGTTGGATTTTAGTGCCAACCCCAGGTTTTTGTACATATTGATAATATTTACTTCAACACATTCACCATAGGCGGCTGCGTGGATTAGCTTCTCTTTATTATCAATTGTTGCCCGGTAAGAGAATTTTGCCATGCTGTATCACACCTTTTATCTATATAAATAAAAGGATAGTTCAATTCGCTTGTGATACCAGCATGGAATGTATGGGATCATAGTTAAATGACCTTGTCCGACGATATTTTTTAGGTCATACCAATTATTTTAATTAAAAGATCTATTTTGAGCCGAAAAACCTTGTCGATAACATCGCCAAAGCGTCGTACTAATGCCGAGGTGCCTACCGCCATACAGACAAGGCAAAAATTTTGCTATTTAGTTGTTCTAAAGAAGAAACTTTTAACGCAGTTAGCGTTACATTGATACTCTCTCAAATTGAGCGAGTATCAAAAAGGCTAATTGGTATCATATCAATGATTGTGCTACTTCAGCGATTTTTTGTCGCAACCATATATGGCTGGCATCACGATGTAGTAGTGGACTCCAAATCATATCTAGCTCAAATGGTGGGATAGGAAAGGGCGGCTCCAAGACCGATAAAGTTGGATCATCACGATATATGTTGGCAGCTTTTGAAGGCAAAGTAGCAACTAAGTTTTGTTCTTTAGCAAGATGTATCGCGACGTGATAATTACGAGTAAAGGTTGCAATGTTTCGGTGCTTGCCAAAATGGGCAAGAGCTTCATCAACCCACCCAAGCTTTTGTACGTCAGCAGGATCCATCCCAACACCAACGCCAAACCCAGTTTTACTTACCCAAATATGACGTGACTTAAGATACGCATCCAAAGTAAAGTTAGCAATAATTGGATTATCAGATTTTACAAGGCAGCAAAAGCTATCTTTCCAAATTCGTTTATGATGAAACGACTGTGGGAGGTTTTCAAAGCGATTAATTGCCATATCAACTTTCCCATTTTCAACGTCATGGAAGGTAACGTCACTGGGTGTGAGGATGTCTAGTGTAGTGTCTGGCGCCTCTTCATGAAGCTTATTGAGTAGTTTAGGGGCAAGCGTGCTTGCAGCATAGTCGCTCGCCATAATGCGAAATACGCGATTGCTGCTAGCCGCTTCAAACTCTCTGTTAGGTGCTAGCGTTTCTTCCAACGTCATTAAGATACCACGGATAACAGGCTGTAGCTCTAAAGCGCGCTCAGTTGGAACCATTCCTTCACTGGTGCGGACTAAAATTGGGTCATTAAAAAGGTTTCTGAGGCGTTTTAAACCATTACTCATAGCTGGCTGTGTAATGCTAAGTTGGTTTGCTGCACGCGTCACATTACATTCTCGAAGTAGTGTATCGAGATAAACCAGCAAGTTAAGATCAATTTTACTAATGTTCACTCAGGGATTCCTTTATGTTATTTTTCTTTTTTGGCCATTTGTAGGAAGCGATTTTTTTGTGGGTAAGGGTAAATATGCTTTACGGCTTTTTCACGTATATCACGTTGCGCTTGTTGCCAAAATACGACCTCAGCCAAATCAGGGTGATGGTTCAGAAACATTTCTCTTAGTTTAGGATTTGTCAGAACAAATGTACACAGTTGTTCTGGAAAGACATCCTGAGGGGCGCTAGAAATATCCCCAGAGTCGTACATGGTTTCAATGCCCTGTTTGGGTAATGCTCGAAAATTCATCTCGGTTAAGTACTGTACTTCATCATAATCATAAAAAATTACCCTGTGATGTTTACTGACGCCGAAGTTTTTTAACAGCATATCGCCAGGAAAGATATTAACGGCCAGCATTTCTTTGAGTGCATTACCGTAATCTTTAATGACTTGCTCACAGGTTGAATCATCAGCTTGCTGCACAAACAGGTTGAGTGGTGTAATGCGACGCTCGATATATAGGTGCGTGATTACCAAGTTCTCACCTTCGACCCTGATGCTATTAGAGATTGATGTTAACAGCAATTGGTAGAGCTGTGGTGAAAATCGTGCAACTGGTATAACAACGTCAGAATACTCGATGGTATCAGCCATACGACCCACTCTATCATGGCGTTTTACCAACTGGTAACGCTGCAGTACAGTATCTTTGGTAAAAGGCTTACTTTCAGGAAACTTATCTCTGATCACCTTAAATACGTAAGGGAAGCTGGGGAGTGTGAAAACCATCATCACCATACCAGGTGTACCTGCGGCTACTTCAAATAATTCTTCAGAATTGTCTAGGTGTTGTAAAAACTCTCGGTAAAATTCGGTTTTACCTTGTTTGTGAAAGCCAATAGCGTTGTAAAGTTCAGCCTTTGTTTTATTTGGCATTAGCTGATTTAAGAATTTAACCAGTGCAGAGGGGGCATGTGTTTCTACTAGAAAATAAGCGCGTGCGAAGCCAAAAATAACTCGCATCTGTGAACTGTTTGTTAGTAAAGCATCTATCAACAGTTTGCCATTTTTAGCATGTAAAATGGAGATAATAAACGGCTGTACCCCAGATTTAGAGACTACTCTCCCTACGATATAAGCTCCTTTATTACGATAAAAAGGCGCATTTAGAATGTCAAAGCGCATCAGGTGCGCTTGATGATGGGTATTAGGGGCTTGTTTCAAAAATGCTTTTACGAGTAATCGAATGTCACGGTCTAAATCTTCAAATTCACAGTGAAAGTCTATTTGCTCAATCATTTTCTTTATCGTTGGTTTCAATCCATTCACAACAGGAAAATAACTACGATACTCGGCTTCAACGGGAAGGGAGGTTGCATTTGCGAGTTGGGTTTCGATGAAAATAAAATCACTGTTGTAATAGCGACGATGGAATAACCTACAAAAAACAGAGTTATAGAAGGTTTCAGCAAGTTCAGGCTGAGGATGAAAAGTTAAGCGTTCGAGATAGGCTTGTTTTACTCGATACCACAGTGTTTCGTTGAGCTGCGTTGAGCGATATAGCTGCATGAGTTTGTGTGCGGTTTCATCGACTTTACTGTCGTATTGACTGATCCTTGCTTTACTAATTCTCTCTATTTCACCCCAGTTTTGCTTGGCAAACGCAAAAGGTGCCAATTTAGTGATTTTTACGAAAGCTTGATAGTGATTTTGAAAGCCGGACAAAATCTGCTCAGCCAATTGCTGTGCTTGCATATACATCCCTCATAAATACGCATTGTGAGATAGCTTCACTTTACAAGGGAATGTATAAAAAGTCATCTGGTAATACCAGTTATAGCCAAAGTTAATTTAACGAGCTTACAAAATTAGCTAGTCTTCGTAACTTTTTAATCTCTTTTCTAATTTTGAAATTTCTTTTTCTAGGTTTTTTAATGCCTTGGCATGTGACTTATTAATGGCTTTGATTTTTTTGGTGACTTGCCGGACACGCTCTTTACGTCTATCTTCACTCATCAATTTTGTTAGTTTTTCTTGCTCCTCTCTAACAGCTGTGTCTCGTTTTCCATTTAAAATTGCTCTTTCGTGGTTTTTTGCTCGAAGAGCATGTTTTGTTCTTTTTATGATTTGTGCGCGTTCAATATTATTAAGCGCTTTATAATGTTGCTCAGAGGGCACAGTGGCTTTAGGATCAGTTGTTGTGATGGTGTGTTGTGTAGCGTTAACTGAGCAGGGAAATTGGCTGAAAACAGCGCCTTTGCTAGTTGTACATTTGAAGTATTTTACGGTTTCTGCGCGTCCGAATAAGGGCAGTAATAGTAATATAACCTTGATAAGCGATTTCATACGGCATCCCTGCGGTTTAAAAGATAATTTAACCATAGATGACGACAGCATTACTTCAAGATTATTGCGCTTCTGGTGTCGTGAATTTTTTTAATGTCTTGATACTTTGAATTAAAAAAGGGATATCTAAGTTGCCATTTAATACAAAGCCTTCTTTTGCTGACATTTGTTTAAAGTTACCATCTTGATCCACTAATGTAATTTTATCTTTTTTGAAGGCTACGAGCACACCTTGAGTAAAGTTAACGCCCTCTGCATGACTGCGCGTTTTAACATTAGAGCCAAGCATTCCTTGTTGTGCCAAAGGAGCACAGCCAAATACTGAGCTTATAGCGGTGTAGGTAATGTCATGAGGCTGCATAAGCCCACTTGCTTTCGCGTACAAGTTAATGTTCGTAAACGCCGAACTAGTTAGGATGGTTGAGCGATGCGTGCTTAAGTCGAGTGCGATAAACGGTTTACTTAAATCAATAGGTGTCTTGCTGTTAGCTTCAACTATGGCGAGCTTAGCTTCAGCTTTTGTTGGGATGAACGTAAACTCATCACTAGATTTTACACTCAATAAGTTGTTATTTAACGACCAAATAGGAACTTGTTGTTGTACTAAAATGGACTCTTTGTAGTAGCTTGGAAGTCCATAAATAAGACTAAATAAGGCGTCGCTAGAGTTTCCGGCTCTAAGCACTGAGTCTAATTCAAAGATGCTATGATTATCGCTTTGCAGCGCATTTGATGCTATTTGCTGATATGACTGAGCGTCATTATACGCATAGATAGTCATTGTTTGTTGAGTGTTGGGTTGACACTCCGCAGCGATGATTGGTGCGCTATATTTGGAATGCGCGCTGCCAACATTTAAAGCGTGAGCTTCTTCATACCTTTCTATATCCAACAGGTCATGCCTTGCAAGTAAGCTTTTTGCTGTTGTCGGGTAAGATAGCGGCAGCACGTTATCTTGCTTCGTTATATCAAAAAATGCGTTGGCATCAGCCCAAATGTGAAGGCTATGGCTCAGTGCAAAGCAAGTTACAATTGTACCGGTTGCGTAACGTGGGAAGGTATATGATTTTAACTCAGCCAAATGTCGCCAGGCATAATTACCTGCCAGTAACTCAAAGGTAAGTATCAAGGCCAAAATTAAAAATGCAATAATGAGGCTGAATGTTGAAGAGCCAACGAGTGTTTCCCATAAGAGCACAAATATGTCTGGTAATGACGAGGGGTTGATATGATACCCCAGCTGTAAGTATACAAATGCGTCAATGGTTAACACGACAATGCCTAACGTGGCAATAAATGCGGCCATCCCCCTTATGTGTCGTGGATAAGGAAAAACTAGGCTCAGCGGGAAAATGGTTAATACAAACGCACAAAAGGTGATAAAGCTGGTGTGGCTTATCCACGTGATCAGCATATAAAACCAGCCGACAAACGTACTTGGTGCTTTGTCAGCGAATAAATAAACTGAGCTTATCAGCAAAACCAAGCCAATATTTGCAAAGGTAAACCAATGTCCCCAGCTTAATAATTGACTTGCTTTCGATGAAAAAGGGCTGTGCGGTGTAAGGTTCATTCCGTTACTTTACTGATTGAGTAAGCGCTTTAGCAAAATTTTCAGCAACAGATTGTCTCTTATTCTCTGGAACATGCTCTTTTATAATGTGCGTGATAGAATTACCTAAACACATCAAGCTAAGATCAACTGGTGCGTTTTGCGAGCTTAATACATTAATTAATTGGTCAACAATTTCTTCTACTTGTTTATTGGAATACTTTGATTGGATAGGCATCAGTTGGTTCAATTTATAAAAGCAATAATTTTTACATTTTAACATTAGAGGCGTGAAAAACAAAGATGAGCGTTGAGGTAAAAAAACTAGTTGTTCACTATGTAGACAAACAGGACGAAGATACCGAGATACATCTCCGTGAAGATGAAATGCAACTCAATGATAAAGTAAATGTTTTCATTGAACAATTACATCATGCTTACAACGGCAAACCGGGCAAAGGTTTTTGTGCTTTTAGTGGTGAAAAAAATAGTGTCGTTGCGTCTGCTATGCAAAGCTACAGAAATAACGAGCTTAATTTTTGGCACTTAACTCAAGAAGCCACCAATGTTCTCAAAGAAGAGCTTAATAAATATGCTTTTCACGAAACAGGATATTTAGTGTTTTGTCATTATCAGTATGTTGCCAGCAATTTTATTATGATTGCACTAATAAATATCAAAGAGCACTACACAATCACCTCTGATCTAGATTTATCAGCAGCAAAACATTTAGATATTTCGCGTATGCAGTTGGCTGCAAGAGTTGATTTAGATGCTTGGGATACCGCAGCGGAAGAAAATCGTTATATTTCGTTTATAAAGGGTAGGGCAGGTCGTAAGGTCGCAGATTTTTTCCTTGATTTTCTTGGCTGTGAAGAGGGGATCGATCCTAAGCAACAATCCCAAACTATGCTGCACGCTGTAGAAGATTACTTATCAGCGCAACAATACGAAAAGTCCGAAAAGGATGATATTCGCAAAGAAGTCTTTGATTATTGTAACGACTGTGTCACGACGGGTGAGGATGCTGATGTCAACACCTTGTCACAAACTTTGTCTAAGTCGGCAGACGTCAAGTTTGAAGACTTTTATAAAGAACAGGGCTATGAGTTGGAAGAGAGTTTCCCTGTAGATAAAAAGACAGTAACGAGCATGGTCAAGTTTTCAGGGCTTGGTGGTGGAGTGAGTGTAGGTTTTGAGCGTAAACATTTGGGCGAGCGCGTTATCTATGATGCTGCGAGCGATACACTAACGATTAAAGGTGTACCACCAAACTTAAAAGATCAAATTGAGCGATATTACAACGATGAGTCTTAAGTTTTAGAAAGGGCAGCGAAAGCTGCCTTTTTTGTTCCTGTTTTATCCCTTTTTTTGCAAAAAGAACTATCAATTTGCTGCTTTTGCTAGCATTTTTTTAATTTTAACTATACTTGCATTGTAGTACTTGTAGAACAAGCAATTGGGATGAATCACAATGAAGACAAAATTAGCTTTAGGCTGTACCCTTTGCCTTACCTGCTTTGCAGGTCATGCGGAGGTAAACTTTTCTGGATTTGCAAGTATCAATGCGGGCAAAGTGCTCAGTGGTAGCGGTGTTCCACAATTCGGAATAAACGATCCAATCTTTCTCGCAGATTACCCTATCGTCAGTGTGTATGATGAGGATGTTTCGTTTGAACCTGAAACACTGATGGGGCTGCAATTTAGTACAGATCTCACGGAAGGCTTGAGTGTGACAGGACAAATTGTTGCTCGAGGAGCTGATGACTTTGATGCTAAGTTTGAATGGGCATATTTGTCATACGAGATAAATGACAATTGGACTTTCCAAGCTGGTAAGAAGCGCTTACCACTTTTTTACTACTCAGACTTCTATGATGTTGGCTATGCGTATGTGTGGATGCGTGCACCTGCCGACAACTACACATGGCAAATATTCAACTATAACGGTGTGAATATGCTTTATAATGGCAGTATTGGTGATTGGTCATTGAGTGGCAACATTTACGCTGGTAAAGAAGATGACGATGACAACAAACTGCTTAGTGAGTTTTTCTTTCAAGAGCCCACCAGAGAAATCTGGAAAGATATTTTGGGGGGAGTGATCCAAACCAGTAATGACTGGCTTGAGGTTCGACTTACGCATATGCGCTATACCAATAAACGCTATCGCGCTGGAGAGCCGGTACTGTGGAATGGCAGTGATGAGCGTGATGGTAAGTTCTACGGGTTAGCGGTTAACGCAGATTGGGGCAATTTTTTCATCCTGTCTGAATTAAATAGACTCGACTTAGACGGTGATCTCGATACTAAGATGCTAACACTAGGTTATCGCTTCGATAGTGTCACTCCTTTTGTATCTTACGCTGATTTTGAAGGAGAAGGAGATGATGCAGAAAGTCACGAGACTACTTCTGTTGGGATCCGCTGGGATTTCCATTCTGCTGCAGCATTTAAAATTCAATATGACGAAGTTGAAGACAACTCCGTTGGGCTTGCAGTCGCTGGTGATAGTAAAGCCATCACCATCGGTATCGATATGGTATTTTAAGGAGAGCGTCATGAAAAAACTATTTTTACTTGCGCTACTTTGTAGTTCATATAGCACCTTGGCTGTTGACGTGATTGTTAACCCAGCGAATAACTCCGCCCTTGATGAGAATGAAATTAAACAAATCTTTATCGGCAAAGCGAAGTCTTTTTCAGATGGCTCTAAAGCACTGCCAATTACCCAAGTTGATGGCTCAAGTGTAACGGATGAATTTAATGAAAAAGTACTAAATAAATCTTCTAGTCAGTTAAAAGCCTATTGGTCGAAGCTTGTATTTACTGGTAAGGGGACACCTCCAAAAGAAGCCGCTGATGATGCTGAAGTGATTAAATTAGTTGCGAGCAACCCTAATTTAATTGGTTTTGTGTCATCGGGAGCGGCCGATGGCAGTGTTAAGGTTGTAAAATCGTTCTAATATACAGTCTTAGATTTCATAATAGGGCTCCTGTTTGGAGCCCTATTGTTTATAGGTATCAGCTAGATTTTACTGTCAATAATTAGCATTGTGAGCTTCTTGCTGAGCATCTTCGCTGATTTTTCTTCAGCATTTGCTTTTGCCATATTCTCAAAACTGGAAGCAGCTTTGATCTGTGTAGAAACATGTGCTTTTTCTTTGCTGTTTTCCAATAGTATCAAGCTCGAATTAGCAAAAACATAGTAAGTGTTATTTCTCTTAACATCTTGAAAATCGACACTAAAGTCAATTTGAAAATCTGCTACTTGACTGTCACCGACCACTGTTAGCCCTTGTTTAGTCAAACTTTCAGCAAGCTGGTTACGGATATTCTCAAGCCCCCATAATTTGGATGAAATACTGAATGTGAGAGACTGAAGAAAATCGTTCAATATTTTATCTTTGTCTTTTACGGACTGTGGTGTAGCAATAGAACCACCTCCGAGTTGACGGTGATAATCATTAGCTTTTCGGCGTTTGGCAATCAAGCGCTTAATTGCCATAGCGTCTTTTAATTTCTCTGAGTTAGTGAGCCCAGAAATGTTTGCCTTGACAATGTCTTCATCAAGTTGACGAATATCTAACTCCGTATGCATCCTTGACTCAACTTTGTTGAACGAGGCTAGGGCATAAGCAGTATTATTTTGCCGGGAATAAAACTCCTCTTCGATTTTTACGCCTTGTAACTTGATACTCGGTACTTGAGAGTACAGTACTTCATCAACTTGGTAAGAAAAATCCCCATTAGATTGGCTTTGTGTTACTTGTGTTATACCTTCAATCTCGACATTGAGCTGCTTTGCAATCGCAAGCCTTGCAGATTCTTGAGCTGCAAGCTGTGCCTCTGTGCGGTTTGCAATATGACTTGCTGAGCCAACGCCATAGGTCAAATACTCAGAAGTTGGCTGCTGTGTTGTCCATATCGGTTGTGTTTGTTCTTTTGCAATCGCTTCTTTAGTTGACTGACAAGCAGACAAGCTTAAGGCGATACACAAAGGTAAAACGAAACGTTTAGAAGCCATACCCGCTTCTCTCTTGAAGTTTTTGAATTTTCTTCTGTCCATTCCACACCTCACGGTTTGTCGTCATGTCAATTAGTCGAAGATCGACTTGATAGAAGGTAACGCGGCTACCACCTTGCTCATCAACAAATGAGTTAATAGTGCCAGATAACGCATAGTCAGCACCTTGCTCTTGTCCCATTTCGTTACGAGTTTCTAGGCTAGAGTTTAGCTCTTGGTCTCGGCGCTCTTCTCGGATCTCACCTCGTATGTCACGGTTAGCAACAAAGTCTGCTTGTCCACTTCGTAAAATTGCGCGTTTCAAATCATTTAAGAAAGTGTCGACAGCGATATGCTGATGTGACTTGTTACGAACGGATTGAATAATGATTGCAGGTCTGCTTCCCTCTTTGGCACGGTGCTCGCGCACCCATGGAAAGCCAAGCATATCACTAACCATCGCTTCAGCGACTAATTGTGAGTCTTTGCCATTCCACTTATCAGAAAGTGCAATTTCTTCATTTGTATCAATTCGGCTGACTTTTGTTGTCGAAGAGCAACCTGTCAACGCCGCAGATGAGACGATGAGCATTGGTACAACGAGTTTTACAGCAAATTTTGGCTTCATATCTTCAGTCCATGTTAGTTAATGAGGATAAATAGTTTGGTGTGGCAGCAGCCGTAATACCGGTAAATGTGCGCACATGACTAATTGTTTGAGTTTTTGAATTAATTTGAATATTTTGGTTGATAACTCTGCCACTGCGCAGTGTTGTTTGCAATGTCAACTCGCGAGTATGCTGGGGTAGCTTAACACGAGCCACTCTGATTTCAGCTGGTAGAGACTGCCATTGTCTAATATCAGCCGAAGCCGTCACTGCATTGGTTACTGATGCTGTTAATTGTGCCAATCCCGCAAGCAGTGTTGGCTGCGGTGATGCAAATTGATTAATCGCTTTGTTTGCTGTGACTGCTTTTAATATCTCTCGGGAGATTGCTGTATAGATTTCCATATTGGCATTACTCAAGGCGTCATACAATGTGAGTAAGTTTACCGAATAAAAGGGGTGTAATTCTGTAATTTTTTGTCCGTTGGCAAAAAGGGTAACTTGTTCAATATTATTTTTGTGGGGTTGTAAATACGTGACGGAAATTCTACTGCCATATTTTAACGCATCAATAATTCCCTCATTTACTGCTTTTTGCCAGAGTGATTCGCCCAAAGGTAGTCTTTTTGTCACCGACCCGAGAATGACGTCTCCAAAGTCTCCGGTGGCATAATTCTGAATGAGGTCAAAGAGGCTAGTGTCAGAGAACATCAAATTAAACCAAGCAAATTGAGCTTGGCGCTCTTCACGAGTGCCTAGATAAATAGGAGTGATAACAATCGCTTGTGCACTTTCATCAACGCTCAAATACAGATTAAACTCTTTTCTTTGTGGGGAAACTCCCAGGCTTTGTACTAAGGTAAAATAATCAGTCGGTTGCTCTGCGACGACTCTAGTTAAGTCTTTTTGAGCTTGCTTTTGTGCATGTCCTCCTAATTGATATTGTTTACTAAAGCCGTTTTTGTATGCTTTTGCAGCTCGTTCGTATTGTATCCTTGCGCTGTCTAATTCCCCTTGTTGTTCGTATAATATCCCACTTAAATACTGGGCAAACGCATCATCTTTATACTCTAGATCTTCCTTTAAAAAAGGCTGACCAAAAATAGCTTTCAGTATTTTTTCCACATTACCAAGGCTCGTCTGGTTGCCACCATAACCTCCAGTGTTCCTTTTTAACTGCTCCAAATATAGATCTAGTTGTCGCATCTCTGTTAATGCTGAGTCATATAACGCCGTGCTGTTTGCTGCGGATTTGCTTGCCAAAGCGGCATAATTTAGAGCCATGATCGTGTGGATCATAGGACGGTGATATACTTTACCGGTATATTTTTTGTAGCTGGCTCCAGTAAATGCGGAAAATAACTCATCACTGATGCTGACAGTGTATGCAGCTTCAATGATACTTTTAGCATTTTCTAAAAACTGATTACTTTGAATATAATCTTGTTGTAGATGCGATAACATACCTGACTCTAGATAATAAAGTAACTCGTCTCGTGAAGAGCCTTTATAGGCGTTATCTATGTGCTTTTGGGCTGTG
This sequence comes from Pseudoalteromonas peptidolytica, assembly GCF_012641745.1. Taxonomy (GTDB): domain Bacteria; phylum Pseudomonadota; class Gammaproteobacteria; order Enterobacterales; family Alteromonadaceae; genus Pseudoalteromonas; species Pseudoalteromonas peptidolytica. The sequence continues at coordinate 94,226 of NZ_WEHZ01000003.1, read as the reverse complement.
ATAAAATCACCTTGTTCAGCATATTCAATTGCCAACTTATTCGCACTTGGCGTGAGGTTACAGCCAGCAAGTATTAAAAAGCTGACTAAGAAGAGTAACTTGAAGAATAATTGAAAAAACGTGTTTTGGAATCGCATTCCTTGCATACTTCTACTTATAATGGCAGTGTTGTCTGAGTTCAATCATATAACAATAAATTAAATAGTAAAAAACTGAATTGAAAGTGCTAAATTGTTAAAAATCGTTTTTACAATTTATTACTGTTAAGCAGTTATTTTTTTGATACGTTTTACTCTGTAATCAGGGCAATTAAGGAACCCAATATGAAAGCAAAACAACTACTTTTATCAGTGGCCGTGATAGGGATCTTATCGGCTTGTAGTTCAAGTAAAGATGACGCAGCTTCCAGTCCACGAGTCAATATTCCAGAATGGGTTCTTAATCCGACCATTGAAGATGGTATTGCCGCAGCTGACTGTGTGAAATACTCTGGAAATATTTCAATTGATCAAAAAATGGCGGTTGCTAACGCGCGTCTGGCGCTGGCGCAGCAAATTGAAACCCGAGTAGAGGGATTAGACAAAACTTTTTCAAACCGCACAGACGCAAATGAAGACGTTACCGTAGGAGCAACTTTTAGCTCGGTTTCGAAGCAATTAACAAAGCAAACCTTAAATGGCTCTCGAATTGTAAAGGCAGATGTTATTGATATTTCCGGTAAAGATTACTTTTGTGCGCTTACCACACTATCACCTGAACTGACTAAAGCGCTTTTTAAAGATTTAATTAAAGAAAGCAAACGTAGTGTAGACCCGCAAGATGAAAAGTTTTTATATCAAGAGTTTAAAGCTTACAAAGCTGAGAAAGACCTTGAGAAGGAAATTGCTAGATTGACAAATTAAAGCGTGATTATCACGCTTTAATTTTTTTAAGGAGGGTTGTTGTGCGTAAATCAGTGTGTTCGTTTTTAGTTGTCGCTTTGAGTGCGATCCCAAGTGCAGTAGCAAGTCAAGCTCAGTTATTTGAAGAGCTCTCAGAAAAAATGGCGCGTTGGCAAACGTCTACCCCCTCAGATCAAGAGCTGAGTGAGTTTGAACAATATAAGCGCCAACAGTTAACGGCATTTTCTGACTATGTTACCGAACATTTTGAGGAATTCGACTCATTCCGTGATCAGGTGATCCAGCAATGGGGTGATATTACCGTTTCAGACCAAGCAACCTTTGTTTCTTACAGTGACGACTTATCATCAAGAATGGTGGTGGATTTTGCTGCCAATAAATTGGTCGTTAGTGTAAAGCACGCTGTGGATAAGAAGGTCACTGAGGAACAGTTACGCACGCTATATAAAGAGTTTATTGCAAACGATCGTGCGGTCATTGAAGTGTTTAATACCCAAAATGCACCTGATTTTACAAAAACCAAAACACAACAGCGCCAAATTGATAATGCTTCCAGAGCGCAAGCTTTAATTGCAGCTAAGAATCAAATAGATAGCCAATTTGAGCAACAACAACGTTATATTGAGCGACAAACAGATCAAGCTATTTTAGATGGTGAAAATGATAAAGTCGCCGAGAAGCAACGTCGAGAACAACAGGAAAAATTAGAGCAACTCAAGCAAAAACGCCTAAAAAAGCTAGTAAAAGCGGCAACTAAAACAGGCACAACTGAACAAAAACAGACGACCGTTGTTTCTGAGGTTGTGCTCCAGTTGCCAAAGAAAGTTGATGCCAGAAGCAGGGCTCAGCGTTACTTGACTCAAGTGAATTCACAAGCACAGCGCTTTGATATCGCACCGAGTATCATTTTGGCTGTAATGCACACTGAAAGTCACTTTAACCCCATGGCAAAATCACATATTCCAGCATTTGGGCTGATGCAGATAGTGCCTACCAGTGCGGGAGTGGATGTTAACCGTATGCTTTACAATCGTGATGAACCGATGTCTGCACCATATTTGTATGTTACCGACAACAATATTGAAGCAGGTGCTGCTTATTTGAATATTTTGGACAAACGCTATCTTAGCAAAATACAAGATCCTTTAAGTCGAAAGTACTGTATGATTGCAGCTTACAACACCGGCGCAGGTAATGTGGCTAGAGTATTTAATGCTGATGGCTCGCGCTCTATTACTAAAGCGTCCAAAATCATCAACTCACTGTCACCCGAAAATGTACTTAGTGCTTTGGACACGGGCTTACCTTATGATGAAACAAAGCACTATCTAGACAAAGTATTAGCCAGAGAAAAGTTATATTTACCCGAAATAGCGATGGTGACAGCGGGGAATTTATAAGTTGAGAGAGCGTAACGCTTCGTCGATACTGTCGTGGCGAAAACGGTAACCCGTGTCTAATAGTTTTTGTGGTACAACACGCTGTCCAAAAAGCAATAAGTCAGACATCTCCCCGTAAGCCAGTTTGAGTACGATAGGGGGAACTGTAAAAATACATGGACGGGACAAGTTTTTTGCAAGTTCCTGTGATAACAGCTTATTTGATACTGGATTGGGTGCTGTGGCATTCACAATGCCCTCAATTTCATCGTGTTTGAGAATAAATAAAATAGCTTGTACCATATCATCGATGTGGATCCACGACATTACCTGTTCTCCCTTGCCAATTGGACCGCCTAGCCCTAGTCTAAATGGCGGTAACATTTTGACTAGTGCACCACCTGTTTTTGACAGTACAATACCAGTTCTTAAAATACATACTCGAGTTTGCTCAGACTCCGCTGCGAGCGCCGCATCTTCCCAGTCGCGGCATAGCTGATGAGAGAATTCGTCGTAATGTGCTGTAAAGTCTTCTTTTATTGTTACATCACTAGGTTGGCGCCCATAAACTCCGACAGCACTGCCTGAAATAAGCAATGCCGGAGGGGTGGTTGCTGCACTTATTGCTGAGCTGATTGCGCGTGTGATGTTGATTCTGCTATCACGAATTTCTTGCTTCCTTTGTCTAGTCCAACGACCGTCAGCAATTGGTTCTCCTGCTAAGTTGATGACAGCATCAATATCATTAAAATCTACTTCATCTAGGCTGGTGATAAAGTGAGTACCAGGCGGTAACACTGAAGCGGCTTTCACTGGCGAGCGGGTTAGCGCAATAAGACTATGCTTATGGATTAAAAATTGACATAGCTTGCTACCAATTAACCCTGTAGCACCAGTTATTAATATTTTCATTATATGGTCTCTTTTTTGTTATCTTACAAACCTACGTTTTAGCAAGGAGTTAGATCACTCATTTTCATTATAGGTGGTTTGTTTTAGAATAGGAAAAAAGCAAAAGGAGTGAGTGGTGTCTTCACTTACAGGAATCAATAAAACACTGATAGTTTTAGCATCTCTTTTCATTGTATTAGCAGGTGTTAAACTAGCTTCTGAAATCGTTGTGCCCTTTATATTGGCTGCTTTTATCGCAATCATCTGCAATCCAATGTTGAAATTTTTGGCGCGTTTTAAATTGCCCAAAGGTATTGCCATTCTTGTGATTATAGCTTTAGTTATGTTGATTGGTGCCAGTATTGGTGGCTTGGTAGGGCAATCAGTTAATGACTTTTCTGAGCAGCTCCCAGCTTATAAAGAAACACTCCAAGATAAGTTCGTTTGGCTAGTCACTACCGCTGCCAACTACAATATTTTGCTAGATAAGCAACAGCTAATTAGTATGTTAGATCCAAACCAGTTAATTGATGTTGCGACCAATATGCTTACTGGTTTTGGTGGTGTCATGGCAAATAGCTTCTTAATTCTGCTCATCGTGGTTTTCATGCTTTTTGAAGCGCCATCAATCGGACACAAAGTACATCTTGCGTTAGATGATCCCGAAATGAAAATGCAACAAATTGACCGCTTCTTAGACTCAATCAACAGTTATTTGGCAATTAAGACTGCGGTATCGTTGGCTACAGGCGTAATTGCCGCGACGTTTCTTTGGGCACTTGATGTTGATTATTTTGTACTGTGGGGAGTAGTTGCATTTTTGTTGAATTATATCCCTAATATTGGGTCAATTATTGCTGCACTGCCACCAGTTCTGCTAGCGTTAGTCACACAAGGGCCGCTGGTAAGCGGTATAGTCGCTATCGGCTATATCTGTATCAACACGCTAATGGGAAATATGATTGAGCCTAGGTTTATGGGTAGAGGTCTTGGCCTATCGACGCTGGTGGTATTTTTATCTTTGATCTTTTGGGGGTGGCTGCTTGGTACGGTTGGTATGTTACTTTCAGTACCTTTAACTATGGTTGTAAAAATTGCCTTGGAAACCAGCGAGGAAGGAAAATGGTTGGCAATCCTGTTAAGCGCAGAACAACCAGAAGAGTGATACCAACATCTATTGGATCTGGATAGCTTTTATTTAGAGAATGAGATAAAAGCTATCCAAATTATCAACTAGTATGACCTCATTACTAATATTAATTAGCGTTGACATTATCTTTTAGTATTTTGCTACTTTGAAGCTCTGAAATATGCGCTTTTAGTAGTGTTATTTTACATTGCTTGTATGCCGTTGCCGAACGCGTTGCATTGGGCATATCAAGCAGATAACGCCAGCGACAACTGTCTTCCATGTATTCCTCATGATTGCGTAAAGCGCGTTCCATGATAGGCAAAATTTGCGTGTTTCCCGTATCGGCTTGATACTTTTTTGTATCTAGCAACAGCTTGGTGATCCACGTTTGGCGATGGCGTTCTAGTAAATTGATATTGTTATCCAAACACATTAGAAACTTTTTTGCCTTCTCAGGGTGACTAGACTCGTGTTTGGAGCAATCTTTCAAGGTGATGTCTTCATTTGCAATTACTGATAGTGTAAAGCCAGCTATCAATATACCGCTAGTTATTTTTGTCATTGTTAAACTCTATTATGAACTTTGCGCCGCCATGCTTCGACGTGCCTATTTGCATCAGTCCTTGATAAGATTTAACTAAATCTGAAACGATAGCCATGCCTACGCCATGACCCGCCTCATAGGTATCTAATCTTGTACCTCGTGTCAGTAATTCTGAGCGGCGATGCTCGGGGATCCCTGGGCCATCGTCTTCAATTTCGATTAACAGTAGGCGCTTTTTTGGCGCACTAATATTTATATCGACCAAGTTGTCACATGCTTTACACGCATTATCAATAATATTCCCCAAGATCTCCATAAGGTCAGTTTTATCACCAAGAAAAGCTGCGTTTTCGTCGCATTGTGATGAAAATGAAATATGTTTGTCATGGTATACTTTTGACATCGCATTAAGTATTGAGTCTAGTACAGGTTTTACAGATGTCTGCTTTTTCCATGTGTCTGATGCACCAGTTGCTGCACGCTTTAATTGATGTTCGATCATCACATTTATTCTGTCGAGCTGCTCTTGAGCATCTGCATCCGTAGCTAATGGGCTTGACTTTATGACTGCCAATGGCGTTTTTAATGCGTGGGCTAGATCACTTAACGAGGCTCTATACCGTTCCTTTTGTCGCTTTTGGGACTCAAGTAATAAATTCAAATCTGATTTGATGGTGAGTAACTCAACTGGATAAGAGCCGGTTATTTTGTCTCTTTCACCGGCCTCAATTTCTTTGATTTCTTTGTCTAGCCTTTGTAAGGGGCGGGCATTCCAAACGAATCCAAATGCCATCAACCCCGCAATCACAATGCCCATAACCAACATCCAGTTTACTAGGGTGTTTCTAAACCCTGACATGAGCGCCATGAGTGCATCATTCTTTTTTAGTAAAACAAATCTTGCCTGTTGAGAGTGGTCAGCGTTACCTAAAATGACAGTTAAACTTAATTGCCAAAATAAAACACCACCATATTCCACTCGCTTAAATTCAGGGGCACCAGCCTGGTTATCTGAAAAGTTAGGTGATATTGACAAGTTAACCGCCGACTCAGAATACCAAACCAGAGATTGTCCCTGATAAACTAGAGCGTAAGTATCTGAGTTGAGGCGACTTAATTCTGGTGCAAGTATACTACGCGGCATTTCAAGTCCATCTGAAACAAACTCAACTTCAGATATCAGCGAGTATAAGTGCGCTTCCAGCGTTTTTTCTGTGGCGTCTACCAAAGACGCGTAATAGGCTCTGCCAACAGAGAAAAACAATGCTGGTAGGGCTATAATTAGCACAAAGACAAGGATAAAACCTTGCCTTATTTTAAGTGAAATCTGTGAACTGTTTACCACTGGTTTTTAAACCTATATCCACGTCCTCTTAAGGTTTCTACAGGATTAAGGGTGCCATCTGGGTCAAGTTTTTTGCGCAGTCGCAATACGAATACTTCGATAACATTAGAGTCCAAATCAAAGTCTTGATCATAAATATGCTCGGTGAGTTCAGACTTTGAGATAACCTTTTGCGGATTAACCATGAGGTATTCCAACACTTTATATTCATAGGCGGTCAGCGATAGTTCATTGTCATTTACCCAAACCTGCTGAGAGCGTGTATGAATTTTGATAGGACCAATACAAATTTCTGGATTTGCTTGACCTGCGCTACGCCTGATAAGTGCATTACAACGCGCAATCAATTCCTCTACATGAAACGGTTTAGTCAGGTAATCATCAGCACCTGCATCTAAGCCTTCAACTTTGTCTTGCCAGCGATCTCGGGCTGTTAAAATTAAAATTGGTATCTTAACTCCGTTAGCTCTGGCTCTTCGAATGATTTCAATACCATCAAGTTTAGGCAGGCCGAGATCAATGACGGCCATGTCTAGTGGGTATTCTTCTAGGTGAAACAAGCCAGATTCGCCATCGTGACATAAATCAACGCTGTATTTTTCTTTTTCTAATGCATTTCGCAGGTTTTCTGCTAGCTGAATATCGTCTTCAATTACTAAAATACGCATTCTTAGTCCTTATTTACTTCACCTGTCTTCTTGTTTACTTTTATATCAACAATTCGACCATCGGGTTGGAGGATTCTCACGACAAAGAACTGGCTTTCTTGCGAAATCTTAAGTGTTCGCCCCGCATATTTATCTAGCGCTAAAGACACAGCCTCTTTTTTCGTAATTGTTTTTTTATTCTTGTCATTGTGGTCATTTGCGTCTGCTACACTCGAACAGAACGCCAAAATTAACGCTAATAGAGTGAGTTGCAATCGCATATTAAGCTCCACAGTTTCATAGATACTAAGTTTATAAACTTCATAAATCTCAAACAAATTTAGTGTTTTTGTAATTAACCTTTGCTGAATTTAATGAACATGAGCAATTATGGCAGAACACGTTTGTAGGGCTTGACAATACTTTGAGTGTAAACACCCGCTTCAATATAAGGATCTTCGCTTGCCCAAAGCTTCGCATCTTCTAAGTTATCAAATTGTGCGATGACTAAAGAGCCGGTAAAACCAGCTTCACCAGGGTCTTCCGAATCTATAGCTGGTAAAGGACCTGCGGCGAATAATCGTCCTTGTTGTTGTAATATCTCAAGGCGTGCAAGGTGAGCTGGACGTGCTGCAAGGCGGTTTTGTAATGAGCCTTCAGCATCAGTTGAATAAATCATGTAGAGCATAAGTATTAGTTCCCGATAAGTTTCTAGGTTATTATTGTTATTTTCGCGTATTTTGTCGGCTTTTGAGCGACGATTATCAATCTTATGATAAAACGTGGGTTGTGCAAAAGTAAATGTACAGAAAGTTTTTCATTCATTGGTCATTTAAACTTGAAAAGCACTCAACTAGACTGGTAGAGTCCTTCGGATATTTATAGAAAATAATAATAAGGTTGATTGCAATGAGTGCAAACCGAGAGCATTTTAGCTCGCGACTGGGCTTTATCCTTGCAGCAGCAGGTTCTGCTGTTGGTATTGGTAACTTAGTCGGCTTTCCAGTCTCCGCGGCTAAAAATGGTGGCGGTGCGTTTTTACTAATCTATGCACTGTTTGTGGTGTTTATTTGCTTGCCGGTGATGATGGCAGAAATGGCAATGGGTAGAAAAGCACAAAAAGATCCTTTTGGTGCTTACAAACTTTTGTCAAACCATGACAAAAAATGGTCAGTAGCAGGTTTTCTTGCCGTGCTCACGCCGTTTATGATCGCCGTATTCTATATGGTAATCACGGTTTGGATTTTCGGCTTTTTAGCACAGACGGCGATGGGTAATCTTGATGTATTGGCATCACCTGATTATTTTGGCACATTTATCAACGACACCAATGTGTTTATCTATATGTTGGTTGTGGGCGTGATAGTTAATCTTATTCTGGTTGGCGGGGTAAAGGAAGGGATAGAAAAAGCGGCAAAACTGCTTATGCCAGCATTATTTGTTATGTTACTTGGGTTAGTGGCTTATGTACTAACGCTCGACAATGCAATGGCCGGTGTTCGTTATTATATCGTTCCTAACTTTGAAAAAATGAATGCCAGTGTATTAAATGGCGCGCTGTCGCAGGCCTTTTTCTCATTGTCTCTAGGGATGGGCATTCTGATCACTTATGCCTCTTACATTTCTAAGAAAGATGACATAGTCGGCAGCTCTAAGATGGTTGCGGTAACAGATTCATTGGTAGCCTTCATCGCTGGATTAATGGTGTTGCCTGCAATTTTTAGTTTTAACCCGAACACAGATCCAAGTAAATTATCAGACTCTTCGGTATCAATGATTTTTGATTATCTACCTAAGCTGCTGTTAGCCCTGCAGTCGGATATTGGGTATGTTGGCGCATCGATTGTTGCTGGTATATTTTTCCTATTGGTATTTTTTGCCGCTATCACTTCCTTAGTCTCTATTGTAGAAGTACCAACAGCAACGTTGATGGAAGAAAAGAATATTTCTCGCAAAAAAGCGTTAATTGTATTGGCATTGACTACGGGTTTACTGACTGTTTTATCTACAATGTCTTTTGGTATGGTAGATTGGCTAACGCAATTTATAAGCTACGGCGATGCCCAAAAGAGCTTCTTCGATTTAGTATATGACGTATTTTACGATACGATTTTGCCACTAAATGGCTTGATGGTGTGTTTATTTGTTACTTACCGATGGAAGCAATCTGGGTTGAGTGAGGAATTGGCACAAGGCTCAGAAGGGTATGTTGGCAGTTTTACGGAGAAATATATTAACTTCTCTTTGAAGACATTTATTCCCGTGATATTACTGGCAATTTTTATCAATACCGTAGCAACTAAGTACTTCGCAGTGAGTATCTTCGGTTTTTAATTTACGCTAGAAGCACTAGTGTGTTAACTAGTGCTTCTAATGCACAACGTGAGAATAAAATCTTCCCATCCGAAGCTCCGTCTGTCATTTAAGCGCCCACTAAAACTTCACTCCAGAATCCAAGTATTGACCAATCCCAATAGTAAACATCCAAAGCCCCCATAAACTATGCTCTAATACGCATACGGCTAGTGAACGGCTGTGCGCGTATGTATAAGCAAAAAGCAACCCTCCAACGAATGATAAAAAAATTGCGATTACGTTGTCGTATACACAGTGCGCTAAAGCAAATACGAGCGCACTTAGTATCACTCTGTTGTTCTTATTGGGTAAAATTCTTTTATAGCGATGAAAAAAATAGCTCCGAAAAATAAGCTCTTGAGGCAATACCGAAAGAATAGGGTAGGCAATCAATAGCATCAGCCAGTCTGCGGGTGAGTTCAATGGTAAAACAAACCAGTTGCCCTGACTGACTAGGCCATACAGCATAGCTGAAAACATTGCACCAGCGAAGAAAGTTGTGAAGAGCCGCCTTTTTACGGTAGAGAATTGGCCTAAACTAGTAAGTCTAAAGCGTTTAAAGTGGGGATCTGTGAGTAGCAAATGGGTGCAAACTGCCATTAAAATTATGAGTGCAGGAAACAGCCAATTGCTTAAGTGGGCACGGAATTGATATGCAATAATCGGTAGGATAAAAAAGATAAATATAAGTTCACACCAACGATATTGGCTAGCATTCACAGCGGTTTCCCCAAAAGTATGCTGCAGCACAGTGCAGCTATAGCTATCTGTTTGATGATAACTATAGCAGCTAGAAAGAAACCGAGTGTTGCGGGAGACTAGTCTTCTGGTAAATACTTTTGGATTTTAAACATCGTGAAAAGCAAAGCGACAAAGGTTAACCCAATAAGTCCGAAAACTTTAAAGTTTACCCAAAAGTCGAGCGAAAAATTATAAGCCACGTAAATATTTAGCGCAGCAATAAAGAAAAATAACACCGACCAAAATAGGTTTAGTTGATCGCAGTCCTTTTCTGGTAGGGTAATTTTGTTTTGGTTTTGTTCTTTTTCTGCAACAGAACTCAATACGCCTTCAAGCGCCGTTTTTACTAAGTTTTTGTTAAACAGGTACTTAGAAACTATCAACGCGCTCCCCAAAATAGCGTACACAATGGTGGCCTTCCACTTTATAAATTGTTCGTCGTGGAATAAAATCGTCATCCCGCCCAAAATGATGGCTATCGCTAGGAAAATCCAGTGACGTTTAGCAACTTCACCTTTGGTAAAATATTGATGCGTAACTTGAATAAGAGAGGCTACGATTAACACCCCAGTTGCCCAAAAAATGTCAACAAATTTATAGACAGTGAAAAAGAGAATAAGCGGTAGATATTCAATTAAAAATGACATTCGCGATCCTAACTAAATTGATTGCTTAGGTTTTACCAAGTTACGACTAGAACATCAATATTGACTTTCATCGACGAAACTCATAGCCTGCACCGCTTATTGAATAGTTCAGAGGTATTTGCATGAATAAAAGCGGCTTAGTTACAAAAATGGCGAAGTTAAGTGGATTAACAAAGAAAGATTCACAAGCAGCGTTGAGCGTCATTTTGCAAGTGACTAAAAAGCGTTTGTCAGAAGGGGATCAGATGCAAATAAATGGCCTTGGTACCTTCTCATTGAGCTATCATCCAGCTAAGCAAGGGCGAAACCCACAAACAGGGGAAACAATTACCATCGAAGGTCAGAATAAAATCCTTTTCAAGCCGGCAAAAATATTAAAAAGCCAAATCCAGTAGCATATTTTTCATTACGGTGGCGGAGTGAGTACTTTTGTTAAAAATGCAATAGTTTAAGCTCCCTTTCGTACTATCATATTGTCAATTAATCAGTTTATTTTTCCCTTCCTATCACCCAGTATGGCTTTGTTGTGCTTTCTTCATGAGCGTAGCGAGCAACGTAATGCAGTGTAATACCATGTAATTAACTTTTAAACACTTTGTTAGCTAGTATTTATTTGTTCTAAATTTTAAATGGGAATGAGGATGAATACTATTATCGAACTAGCTAATGCACACCAGCAGTGTCGTCGCCAAGCTATTAATTTAATTGTGAGTGAAAATAGGCTCTCTGATCCAGTATCTGAGCTGTTATCAAATGATCTGGCATCAAGGTATGCCGCTCCTTTCTACGCAGGTACGGATATCTCGCAGGAGATAACCCGTCTTACTATTGAGAAAACTAAGTCGGTTTTTTCTGCCAAATTCGCAAATATTTCCCCAACTTCAGGTAGTAATAGTTTAATGGCGGTTATTTTTGCATTGACGGAGCCTGGTGATAAGGTGGCTCGGGTTCCCCCTTTTTTTCCAGGTGGCGGATATCCTTTCCAATATGAAGTTTTTCATCGTCACTCTTTGCCGCTTGTATTTGATGATGCGCAGTGGCAGTTGGATAGAGCTGCATGTATTGAGCTATTACTCAAAGAGCAACCTAAGCTAGTTGTGCTTGGGGCATCGATCTTCATGGTGCCAATGCCTGTGCGAGAAATAAGTGAAATTGTTCATAGTTATGGTGGTGTTGTTGCTTACGATGGCTCACATAGTTTAGGACTTATTGCTGGTGGGCAATATCAAAATCCGCTAGACGAAGGTGCAGACATCTTATTTGGCTCAACACATAAAACTTTTCCAGGTCCTCAGGGGGGGATCATAGTCACTAACTCTGAGTCGTTACATTTTAAGATTGAATTAGTATCAAACTTCACGCCTTTAAATGGGCCGACAATGGTTTGTAATCCACACTTGGCTCGTATTGCTGCTTTGGGACTTACTCTAGATGAAGTACCGTGGCAACAATATGCTAAACAAGTCGTGGAAAATGCCAGATGCTTTGCCCGTGTATTCTCTAGTAATGGCATTGTACTTAGGGGAGAGCGCAACTCAGACTTCTCGCACTCAACGTATTGTCATCAGGTACTTCCTCTTTTGGATAAAGATCAGGGATTGCAGTATAGAGATAAACTGAAGGCTCATGGGATCTTTTGTGATGGATTTATGCGGGTCGGTACTGCAGAAATCACTCGACTTGGCTTTACAGAGCAAGACAGTACAGAAGTGGCGCAGCTTATGTGTGACATAGTCCAAAGCGACCAGCCAGTCATTCCAGAAGCTAAACAAAAGGTGAATGCTTTAGTAGAAAGCCACCGTGAGATTGTGATGTAAGGGAGGCAAAGGCATGCATTTTGCTGAACGTTTATACCCACAATCTAGACTTAGCGCCCTTCTTAGCGGCAGCTCCCCAAATAAGCCGGAACTAGACTTAAGTATTGGTGAGCCTAATGTAGCGCTTGACAAAAAAGTGTTGTCTACAATCCCTGCGGGATATAGTGATTTAGCGTTGTATCCCAGAGCATCGCTGCAATATGAGTTGCAAACTACTATTTCCCGTTGGCTGCAATCTAGATATGGCAGTAGTCGTGATTTTAGTATTTCGCCTGAGCAAATTGCTATTTTGGCTGGCAGTAGGGAAGGGATCTTCATGCTACCAATCGCGCTTTTTAACCGGCAGCTGCAACAAGGAGAGCAGGTAACAATTGCGATGCCAGACCCAGGCTATCCGATTTACTTAGCCAGCGCTGAAAATATAGGGGCAAGAGTAAAAAGCATTACGCACAAGCAACTTCATCAACTGACAGCAGACGCATCGGACACTTTCACTGACTGGTCGCAAATAGACTTGATGTTTGTCTGCTCTCCAAACAATCCAACGGGTGAGGTACTTCCACTTAAACAGTGGATAAGGTTGATTGAGCTTGCAAAGGAACACCAATTTATCCTTGTTGCTGATGAGTGCTACAGCGAGATTTATATTGAACCTTATGCCCCGACAGGAATACTTGAAGCTTGTGTTGCGATGGGAAATATCCACTTTGACAATTGCCTCGCTGTCCACAGCTTGTCAAAGCGCTCCGGATTACCGGGGTTAAGATCGGGTTTTATGGCAGGAGATCAAACGTTAATAAAGAAACTTCAGGCATATAGAAATTATCATGGTGTTTCTTTGTCTTCTATTCAACTAAGCGCTTCACAGGCTGCATGGTCTGATGAGGAGCACGTATGCAAAAATCGCCAAACTTATTCCAAAAAATTCACGGCGTTAACACAGTACCTTGAAGCACTACCCAGTTATCAAGTACCGCAAGGCGGATTTTATCTGTGGCTTGATACTGGCTGTCCTTCAGAGCAGATCTGTGGGCACTTATACCAGCATTTTGGTATCAAAGCCTTACCGGGGCATTACCTTGCCATCAGTGCTGATGCAGTAAATGATTACCAAAATTACATCCGTATTGCCCTTGTGTGCTCACAGGAAGATATTGAATTTGTTGGTAATGCAATAAAAGAAAGCATTCTGTCTTGTAGTCGTTCAAATGCTACTGGCGACCATGTCGCTTAACTATTGAAAAGGAAAATACAATGAGCAATTTAAACTCAATCGGTAAACCGACAACGTTCGACACTATCATTATAGGTTCAGGCTTTGGAGGTAGTGTTGCTGCACTGAGGCTTTGTCAGGCATATCCTAAAGGCACGCCTGATAATAAACCGGTTTTATTGCTTGAACGCGGTAAAGACTGGTGGGGAAATTTAACTCGCGATGACCAACCTAAGACGGCGCAAACGCCAACTCCACCATTTTGTAATTATCGCCAGCCTGACGGCCGTTCAGCATGGATGGCAACGGAAGAGCCATTTGGTACACCAGTTGGCGATCCAAGTCTAAATGATAAGCCACTCAACTTTAACGATGGTGTGTTTGCCAAGCGCCCAGTTGCAAAATATCCGGGGTTAGTGGAAACGATTGAGGCGCAAAATATGACAGTATGGATGGGTGCTGGGCTTGGTGGAACATCTCAAGTGTATAACACTATTTTTCAGAAGCCATCTTGTGAAGCGTTCAACCTAGCGTTCAGAGATCCGGATTGCCCAGAGAGTAACTTATTAAATTTTGACCAGATAGCATGCTACTACGATACTGTTGAGAAAATAATGTCACCAACAACTATGGTGAGTGAGTGTCATGGCACGAATACTACATTGCCGTTTTTAAATATTGACAGCTGTGACATTCCAAATCAGATAGATCAAACCACTATGGTTGATTTGGCGGAGCATCGTAATCAAGACCAGATCTCTATCGCAGCTGCTCCTGATTACCTCTCTACACGTGTGTTCCTGAGTCAAGCAAATAATTTGCAGTCAAAAGAGACTGTGCTATGCGACTACGGTATTTCATCGATAGACCCTAAGTTTAGTACGCTAGCGCTGGACTGGTCTGTAGTAGCAAACGAAATTTCTTGCAAAGTACTACCATCGGCGACCATTGGTGAAATGTGGTACGGCATGAATAGCTATTCAGAAGTAGAGCAGGGCAAAGAAAAAATCTTGTACGGTATAAAAAATAGCTTAGATAGAAACTACTTAGCTCAAGCCAAAGCCACAAATATGTTAGATATTGAATGCTTAAGCGAAGTGACAAGTATCAACCAACAGGTTGATCCAGTCACTGACGAGGTTTCTTATCGCATTATTGTTAACAAAATTGATGAAAATAAAGTTGATGCACCGCAGCAGATAATATACGAAGCTAAAAATGTGATTTTATCAGCAGGCTCTATGCACAGTGCAAGGTTGTTACTAGAATCAGCAAATTCACCAAGCTGTACAGATATTACTAAACCGGGTCTTCCATCATTGAGCCCCTATGTTGGTAAATTATGGGGACAAAATGGCGACTTATTTGCAACACAGCTTTGCAATGAGCCAGTACGACCTGCAAATGGCGGCCCAGGCTCTGCTGAGTGTGACTTTCAATATGGTGACGACCCCAAAACATATCTGCAAGAGAATAACGCCTCTCCATTTACCAAAATGGTGGTTTACCCCGTTTGGTATGAAGAGAGTGTTTCGATTCAAAATACATTAATGATGGGGGTATGCCAAAATACGGCTCCGGGTCAATTTGTAAAACAAGCTGATGGTAGCTACCAACTCTCTTATCCGCAAACCATTGAAGCAAATGGCAAGTTTGAAGGTGGAATGGGAGATTCAATCAATACGGCTATTAATACCCTAAACGCTTGGAAAGAAGCAAATACAGCTGGCGTTGATCCAACAAAACTAGCACAGTTCAAAGGGTATCAAGGACCGCTGCACTGTAGCACTAACACTAAACGTACATTAACAGGTAATTCAGCTGCCGAGAATGAACATTTTGATGTGGCTTATGGTATGACACCACACCCGCTAGGTGGCTGTGTACTTGGTAAAGCATGTGATAGTTACGGAAGAGTTAAAAACGCGAATGGTGATGTGGTTAAAGGACTATATGTCATTGATGGTTCACTGATCCCCGGCAGTACAGGCGCTTGTACACCTGCTTGGACTATAGCGGCGGTTGCTGAATATTGTATGGCAGAAATATCTTCAGAGCTAACGACTAGCCGAGGTTGCAGCAAATAAAGGAGAAAGACATGGCTTTATCTTACGAAAGTGATACTAAACTTCCAATTAAGCACAGCTACGACGGTGATTATTCCAATGCGCTTGCAGAGCTTCGCAGTGGTATTAATCAAATAGATGAGCAATTAATTAATTTGATTGCTGATAGGTTTATAAAGATTTCTGAGGTCGGTGATTTGAAGGCCATTTTTCACCTGCCCGTAGAGGATCTTCAACGCGAACATTTGGTTCTGGAGCGGGCTTTAGCACATGCCAAGAAAAACGGTTTGTCTGAGTTTTTAACGCGAGATTTGATGAATGTGTTGATGAAGCATTCAAAAGCCGCTCAAGCAAAGAGGATCAGAGGACTGTGAGCGTGTCGATAGAGTGTTAACGGATCTCATGTAAGTAAAGGGAGTGATGCAAATAGCAGGCTCCCTTTTTTATTTTGATGCAATTAGCCTCAACTGAGCGTTTATACCAATTTGACTTAATACTTGCGCAATTTGAAGGAGTAAATCTGACGCTAACAGCGTTAAAAATTTCTTATTTAGAACAACTAAATAGCAAAATTTTTGCCTGGTTATCGACAAGGTATTCTCGCCTCAAAATAGACCACTTAATTAAGAAAATTGGTATTACTTCTGGGTTGCAGCCTTCATTCGTTCAACAAAGGTTTTCAACTCAAAACACATTGTTTTGTGATCATCTAAATGTTTTTCGATGATTTTAACTACTGCAGAGCCACTGATAGCGCCCGCAGCACCAGAACTAATGGCATGCTTAACATGCTCAGGCTCAGAAATGCCAAACCCTAACAGCGGCGGTGCAGCATGATATTCAATCAATTTGGTGATCATATCTGTCGCTGGCATTTGCGCCGTCGTTTCTGTGCCAGTTACACCTGCACGTGAGAGTAAATAGGTATAACCACGCCCTCGGGTAGCACATTCTCGTAGGGTATCATCACAGGCATTGGGTGTGGCGATAAAAATTGGCGCGATGTCATTCTCCATGGCATTGAGTCTGAATGGTTTAGCCTCGTGCAGTGGCACGTCTGCAACCAAAATAGAGTCAACGCCAGCCGCTTTTGCATCCTGATAAAACTGCGCAATACCTCGAGCAAAAATCAAGTTTGAGTACAGTAACAGGCCAATAGGAATATCACTGTTATATCGGCGGATCTCAGCGATGATCTCAAGGCAATCTTGCGTATTCACATTTTGCTCTAGTGCTCGGATGTTGGCAGCTTGGATAACTGGGCCATCAGCAATGGGATCTGAGAAGGGAATACCGAGCTCTAATGCGTCAGCACCCCCGTCAATCAAGCTCTTAATAATATCGATACTGAGCGCTTTGTTTGGATCGCCAATCGTTACAAAAGGGACGAATGCTCCTTGGTTTTTTTCGCTTAAGTGCGCGAACATCGCGTCATAACGTCTCATAGTTCACCTCGCTCAGAAAGTACTTGGTGGACGTGAGCTAAGTCTTTGTCTCCTCGGCCACTTAAATTGACAACAATGATAGTTTCTTCAGTTTGCGCCTCGGCATACTTTAATGCGTATGCCAGTGCATGGCTCGATTCTAGTGCAGGAATTATCCCTTCATGTTTTGCTAACGCTTGAAAAGCGTCTAAGGCTTCTGTATCACTAATACCGACGTATTGTGCTCTGCCTGTTTCATGTAAAAATGCGTGTTGAGGACCGACCGCTGGATAATCTAAACCGGCAGAAACAGAATAAGACTCTTCAATTTGACCATCTTGATTCTGCATAATATAGGTGTAAGCACCATGCAAAATGCCCTTGGTGCCTTTGCATAATGCTGCGCCGTGCTCGTCAGTATCAAGTCCTTTTCCAGCCGGTTCAACACCAATTAATTTAACGTCTTTTTCCTCAATAAAGTCTGTGAACATACCGATAGCATTAGAGCCACCACCTACACAGGCAATAACAGCATCTGGTAAACGCCCCTCGGCTTTGAGTATTTGCTGCTTGGCTTCTTCGCCAATCATTTTTTGAAACTCGCGCACAATAGTTGGGAATGGGTGTGGGCCTGCCGCTGTACCAAGCAAATAGTGTGCTGTTTGATAGTTTGCAGACCAGTCGCGCATTGCTTCATTCACAGCATCTTTTAGTGTGCCAGAGCCAGCGGTTACCGGGATAACTTCAGCTCCCATCAAACGCATTCTAAATACATTTGGTTGTTGGCGCTCTACGTCTTTGGCACCCATATACACTCTACACTTTAGACCAAGCAAGGAGCAGGCTAGTGCGGTTGCTACACCATGTTGCCCAGCGCCGGTTTCTGCGATGACTTCTTTTTTACCCATACGTTTGGTCAGCAGTGCCTGACCTAAAACTTGGTTGGTTTTGTGTGCACCACCATGGAGTAGATCTTCACGTTTCAAATAAAGTTTTACGTTAGGGTTTGTAACTAAGTTACGAGTTTTAGTTAGCGGCGTTGGACGACCAGCAAACTCATTCAACAGTTGATAAAATTCTGTCTGAAATGCTGGGTCTTTTTGTGATTTATAAAATTCCTGTTCTAATTGTTTTAGAGCAGGTACGAGTAACTCGGGCACAAACATGCCTCCGAAGTCACCAAAATAAGCTGAATTACTCATGTCCACCTCAATATTTTCGAATTTGTGAAAACGCATTTGCGATTTTTTGAGCGCATTTTTTACCAGGCGATTGCTCAACACCTGAATTTAGGTCAAGGCCGTCAGCGCCAATCGACACGGCACTAAGAATATTGTCTGGGCTTAAGCCTCCTGCCAACATGTAATTGTTTGTGCTGTTCCTTAATAGCTGCCAATCGAAAACTTGCCCGGTACCACCAAATGCCGTCGCTGTTTTGGTGTCGTACAAGTGTTTATCTACACCAGAAAAGGGGGGGGGCAGTGTTGTTTCCACTCCTTGTGCTTTCCAAATTTGGCACGTTAATGGTAGTTGTTTACGTAACATGTCGATATATCGCTCATCTTCATTCCCGTGTAATTGTACTGCACTGAGCTTTAAAATTTGCGCATACTCAGCCACTTGCTCAAGCGGTGCGTTAACGAACACACCCACATACATGAGTGGTGCACTATCAGCGACAGCCTTCGCGCAGTCTATATCGACATAACGAGGAGACTTTGGATAAAAGATAAGGCCACCGTACACCGCGCCAGCTTCATAAGCGGTCTTTGCATCTTGGCTTCGAGTAAGACCACAGACTTTGTTTTCACCTAAAATTAAACGTCTGCAGGCAAGTTCTAAATCTTGCTCTGCCATCAAAGAGCTACCAACCAAAAAGCCATCACAAATTGGCGATAAGCGTTTGACATCTCGGTGTGTGTAGATACCAGACTCTGAAATCACAACTTTGTCTTCTGGAATAAGCGCTCGTAGCTTTTCTGTTGTTGCTAAATCCGTTGATAGGTCTCGTAGGTTTCGGTTGTTAATACCGATAAGTTCAGCGTTTAGTGTCAGAGCCCGTGTTACTTCTTCTTCGTTGCTTACTTCTGTTAAAATCGACATGTTTAGTGACTTTGCCACTTTGGCTAGCGCCATATATTCTTCGTCATTTAATACCGATAGCATCAGTAAAATAGCGTCGCCACCATGCAAACGGGCTAAATAAACTTGATATTCATCTATAAAGAAATCCTTACAGATCAATGGCTGGTCGACTAGCTTTCGTACTTTCGCCAAGTATTCATAGCTGCCCTGAAAATATTTTTCATCGGTTAGCACACTAATACATGTTGCGTACTTACCATAAATGCCGGCGATTTCATCTAAATCAAAATGGGTTCGAATAAGCCCTTTTGAAGGCGATGCCTTTTTACACTCCAAAATAAATTGTGTGCCGGTCTGTACCAGTGCTGCCATAAAGTCACGTGTGGTCGGGGTGACGTTATCAATAAAGTCGCTTAGGGGCTGCTGTATCTTACGCGCTTTTAGTTCTTCGACTTTATCAGCAACAATTTTTTCTAATACATTAGCCATTACTCACCTCTACTATGTTAGCCAGAGTTGTCATGGCTTTTTTGCTTGCTAATACTTCGCGGACTAGCTGGCTTGCGGTTTTAAAATCTGCTGCCTTGTCAGTTAAAACCAATAGAGCAGCTACGTTGGCGATAATTGCAGCATTGTGCGCGGCTTCGCCTTCACCATTTAAAATCGCAAGGCTCGCTTTCGCGTTATATTCTGGCGTATCTCCTGCGATGGATTCAAGTGAATAGTTTTCTAGTCCAACATCACTTGGGGTTATGGTGTATTGTGTCACTTCACCCAGTTTCACTTCAGCGACTAATGTCTCACCGTGTAACGCAATTTCATCGGTGCCGCTGCCATGAACGACCATCGCGCGCTTTGTGCCTAAACGGTTGAGTGTTTCGGCCATTGGCAACACTAGAGCGGGGTCATACACGCCCAGCAATTGCACTTCAGGCTTTGCTGGGTTTGCTAATGGCCCAAGGATATTAAATATGGTGCGGGTTTTTAGCTGGGTGCGAACCGGCATCGCGTGTTTTACACCAGCGTGATAATGCGGTGCAAACAAAAAGGTAAAGC
This sequence comes from Pseudoalteromonas peptidolytica, assembly GCF_012641745.1. Taxonomy (GTDB): domain Bacteria; phylum Pseudomonadota; class Gammaproteobacteria; order Enterobacterales; family Alteromonadaceae; genus Pseudoalteromonas; species Pseudoalteromonas peptidolytica. Next base: position 73,982 of record NZ_WEHZ01000003.1, on the reverse strand, counting down.
CAGTCTCTGCTAAGCACTTTTCTGCAAGAGCGGGAGTCATATCAATGTTAATCCCAAGAGCTTTGAGTAAATCAGCGGAGCCAGATTTACTACTCACACTGCGATTACCATGTTTGACCATATTGATACCACACGCTGCAGCAACAATCGCAGCTGTGGTACTCACATTGATGGTGTTTGTGCCATCCCCGCCAGTACCACAGCTATCTGCGGCGAGTAAGCCCCGCTTATCAAAAGGCGTAGCATGATCGCGCATTGCTTGAGCAGCACCTGCAATTTCTGATGCAGTTTCGGTTTTGAGTTTTAGGGCAACCAAGGCAGCGGTAAGCTCGATGTCACTAAGCTGCCCCGTCATAATATCGTCAAATAAGGATTTGGCGTCATCAAAAGACAAATCTTGTTGCTGTAAAAGCGGTTGTAACTTTTCCATAGTATTCTCCTAAGCGCTGAGGTATGCAATGCTTTGCTGTAATAGTTGAGCGCCATTAGGCGTGAGTATTGATTCTGGGTGGAACTGAAAACCTATCACTCGATCTTCACTATGGTAGATAGCCATGGGAATAGATTTATATCTTGCAATGACGTTGAGTTCCTGCGGCACTTTAGTTGCCATTAAAGAGTGGTAGCGAGCAACAGGAAACTGTGAGCCCAACCCTGCAAATACTGGGTGCTCATCAGCTTCTATTATAGAAGACTTACCGTGTACTGTTTCGCCTGCACGGCCTATCTCACCACCATAGCTTTGTGTGAGCGCCTGCTGACCTAAACAGATCCCAAGCATCGGAAATCTACCTTTGCAAAGAGCAATTAAAGCCAGTAAACAGCCCGCTTCTGAAGGGGAGCCAGGTCCCGGAGACAAGACTAAAATCACCGGCTCTACTTCAGCGCACATTTTATTGTAAATTGTTTCAGCTGGGATGTTGTTACGATAGACGACTAAGTCAAGCCCAAGGAGGCTAAGTTCATCAACCAAGTTATAGCTAAATGAATCAAAATTGTCTAAGAAGTATACTTTAGTCATTGTTTGTATCCTCATACGTAGACTGTACAGCTTTTATCACGGCCATCGCTTTTGCCTTGGTTTCATTTGCTTCACTTTGTGGATCTGAGTCAAATACAACTCCTGCACCTGCTTGCACGTAGGCGATATCATTTTTTACAAATGCAGAGCGAATGACGATACAGCTGTCCATAGCACCGTTCCCCATCAAGTAACCTACTGCGCCACCATAGCTGCCACGGCGCTGTTGTTCGGTATGGCGAACGAGCTCTGCGGCTTTCACTTTTGGTGCACCGACTAAAGTACCCATGTTCATACATGCTTGATAGGCGTGAAGTGCATCTAAATCAGGTTTTAATTGGCCAACGACTCTGGATACTAGGTGCATCACTTGGGAATAGCGATCGACCTTTAATAATTCTTTGGCGTGCCGCGTACCTGGCACACTGATCCTAGCTACATCATTTCGCGCAAGGTCGACTAACATTAAATGCTCTGCACGTTCTTTTTGATCGTTTCGTAGTTCAAGCTCGATGCGGCTATCCAAGTCTGGGTTGATGTTACCATCAGCAAACTTACCACGGGGTCTTGTGCCTGCAATAGGATAGACTTCAACTTGATTACTCTGCTCACAATATTTGAGCGCTGATTCAGGAGATGCGCCAAACAAAACAAAGCGCTCGTCCTTCATATAGAACATGTACGGACTGGGGTTTTGTAATTTGAGCTGTTTATAGGCGGCGAGTGAGTTATGGCAAGGAAGTGAAAAAGAGCGAGAGGGAACGACTTGAAATATATCACCGTTGATAATATTGGTTTTCAATTTTTCAACGTGGTTGCAGTAGTCGTCATCACTAATATTTACTTGAACTTCGGGGCAGCCAGCAATAGGGCTAAATTGAAACTCGGTAATTTGGTCACACTGGCTATTGAGTGTTTCTAGTTGTTTGCCGACCTCAAAACAGTTGGCATGTACGTCAGGGCCATTGAACACATTGCCGATCAGCTCAGTGGTTTGCGTTTGATGGTCAATAACCACTAGGGTTTCAGCTAAATAAAACACGTAATCAGGACAGTCATTATCACCATTTGGCACATCTGGGAGTTGTTCGAAGTTAGCGACCATATCATAGGCAAATACTCCACCTAAAAAGACAGAGAAAGGCGTGTCTGAATTCTGCTTTATTTCATTGATACAGGTTCTAAGTGCACTAAAGGCATTATCAGCCTTGAGTTTAGTGTGCTCATCAATATCACTTTCAAGTCCATTGTATGAAAGAGTTAATGTATCTTCGCTGAGATGAACATCACAATTTTTTACCTTTTGTGCAAGGTACGGCAGTAGCTGAGCCCCATTATTGGATAATGCTTTGGCGATGACCTGAGCACCGTTACATTCAAATCGGATAGCGCTATCTACAAGTACAATGCTTTTCACATTATCTTTCGACTCAATCTCTGCGGATTCAAGTAGTAGTGAGTTTTCTTTGTTTAAACCAGCGTATAGTGACAAAGGGCTAGCGGTATAGTCGCGCCTTTGTCTTATGCTGGTGACCTCACCTGGTGTGGTCGTTATGTGACTAAAAATCAAACCTCATTCCTCTTAATTTCTAGATATTCTGTTTAGAAAATAAAAAACCCCCGAAAGCTGAGCTCTGCGGGGGTTATTGTTCAGACACAACAATACCGTCCCGCTAGGGCATCCACCACCACCAAATTGTGTTTACTGTGATATTGCTGTTCATTAAAAAGCCTTAAAAAAATATAAAAAAACCCGCGACATTGCGCGGGTTAATAAATCGTAGATATAACGAAACACACCCGCTTAGTTCGAGTGCCACCACCAAATGTTTTTTTGAAATTGTTTGTTCATTTGTGAATATTTCGTTGTTTAATCTAAATTAGCTACAGTAAACCCCATTCTTGATACAAGTGTCAAGGGCAAATATCAAAAAATAACCTAAGGTCGTATCAGTTCAGATGTGGTATAATCAAAACGTTGATAATTCAGAGAGATAGTTAGTACATTTTGATTAAATATGACTTACACAGCCATACTACTTTTTCCGATGGTCGCTTAGCGGTTAATGAGCTGTTGGAGCGAGCGACGGAAAAGGGCGTTGATATTTTGGCCATTACTGACCATGACACCATAGATGCCATCCAGCCTGCGCAGGAATATATTCGTGAACACAATCTGGCACTTGAACTAATCAACGGGGTGGAAATTTCCACTAAGTGGGAAAGCTTTGAGATCCATATTGTTGGGTTAGGTTTCACTCCTGAACACTTAGCATTGACGACACTATTGAGTGAGCAACAAAAAAAGCGTGAGGCCAGAGCGATTGAGATTGGCGCGCGGTTAGCCAAAAAAGGCTATGAAAATGTGTATGAAGATGCGCAATCACTTGCCCAAACTGCTCAGATCACAAGAGCGCACTTTGCTCAAGTGTTGGTACAAAGGGGCGTTGCTAAAAACATCCAAGGGGTTTTTAATAAGTTCTTGGCGCGTGGCAAAACTGGTTATGTACCAAGCCAATGGTGTGATATGAAGACGGCAATTGAGGCTATTCATGAAGCCGGTGGGGTTAGCGTGTTGGCACATCCTGCTCGTTATAAAATGTCAAATAAGTGGTTAAGAAAGTTAATTGCAGAATTTAAACAGGCTGGTGGAGCCGCAATGGAGGTTGCACAGCCACAACAAGCACCAACCGAACGTCAATTTTTAGGGCGGTTAAGCCAAGAGTTCGGCTTATTGGCAAGCCAAGGGTCTGACTTTCATTTCCCGATGCCTTGGGTTGATCTTGGTCGTAACCTATATCTTCCAAAGGACTGTCAAGGAGTTTGGCGCCATTGGGGAGGCAAAGAGGAATAATAGTATGAGCCAATTTTTTCATATTCATCCAGATAACCCACAAACTCGTTTGATCCGTCAAGCGGTTGATATTATTGAGCAAGGCGGCGTTGTGGTGTTCCCGACTGACTCTGGATATGCCATCGGCTGTAGCCTTGGCAATAAACAGGCCAAAGAACGCATTGAGCGGATCCGTGGTATTGAAAAGCATCATAACTTTACTCTGTTATGTCGCGATCTATCTGAGCTTTCGACCTACGCTCGAGTAGACAACCAAATGTTTAGAATGATTAAAAACAATACACCAGGACCATACACCTTTATTTTTAAAGGTACTAAAGAGGTGCCGCGTCGTTTACTTAATGAAAAAAAGAAGACCATAGGGATCCGTGTTACGGACAATCCGATCACCTGTGCGTTGCTGGCTGAGCTAGGCGAACCTTTGATGTCATGTTCCTTGATTTTGCCAGGTGAGCAGTTCACAGAGTCGGATCCTGATGATATCCGCATGCGTATCGAAAAGCAGGTAGACTTGATTATTCATGGTGGCTATTTAATTGAGCAAGCAACCACGGTTATTGACATGTCTGAAGACACAATAGAAATCCTGCGCCGTGGCTGCGGCGATACATCGCCATTTGAATAACGTAAGCTGAGATGGTGCAGCTATCACAACAGAAATTACCGCTGGCCTTTTTACATGGTGAAGCGGTAATTGAAAAACCAGAAGATTTATATATTCCACCTGAAGCTTTGGAGGTTATCTTAGAAACCTTTGAAGGGCCGCTAGATCTGCTCCTCTACCTCATCAAAAGACATAAGCTTGATATTTTAGAGTTACCTATTTTTAGTATTACCCAACAGTATGTCCAGTATGTTGAGATGATGAAAGACATGCAGCTTGAACTTGCCGGTGAGTACTTAGTGATGGCAGCGTTACTCGCGCAAATAAAATCAAGAATGCTATTGCCAAAACATGAAGAGTTAGAGGAGGAAGAAGATCCCAGAGCTGAGCTAGTTAGGCGCTTACAAGAATACGAACAATTTAAACAAGCTGCTGAAAACTTGGATGAAATTCCCCGTGTTGAACGTGACATTTTTGTCGCTCATGCGTTGATAGATAACAGTGCTGAGACTGAATCTGAGTTTCCTGATATCGAGCTTAGAGAATTACTTTTAGCACTCAGTGAAGTAATGGCCAGAGCGAAGACCTTTGAGCATCACCAGGTACAAGCTGAAGCACTATCAACTCGAGAACGTATGAGTTTTATTTTACAGCTACTACGAGAGCAAAATAAACCTGTTGAGTTTGTGCGATTTTTTACCTTGGACGAGGGACGCAGCGGCGTAGTTGTGACTTTTATTGCAATGTTGGAGCTCATTAAAGAGCAGCTGGTTGACTATATTCAGGCACACAGTACGACTTCAATTTACCTGCATCTAAAAGGCTAGGGGATGCCCTCTACCTCTGTTATAATAAGCTTTTTGTCTTCAAGCATAGAGTATGAAAAGACGCGTTAGCGATGAACAATTGGTTGAATTGGTTGAAGCTGCCATTTTTGTTTCAGACAAGCCATTGTCTAAAAAGCGGCTAAAAGAAACTGTGCTGGAAGATATCGGCGTATCATCACTGCGTATTGATAAAGCACTAGAAACATTGATAAGTCATTATCAAACTCGTGGTGTCCGGCTGGTTGAAGTCGGTACTGGTTATCGCTTTCAGGCTTGTCCGAGCTTGAGTCCTTGGTTAAGTAAACTTTGGCAGGAAAAAGCACCAAAATACTCACGTGCTACACTTGAAACCTTAGCCTTGATTGCTTACCGACAACCGATCACTCGCGGAGAGATAGAGCAAGTTCGCGGTGTAACTGTGAGCTCTACTATTATCAAAAGCTTGATTGATCGCGAGTGGATAAAAATAGTTGGCCATAAAGAAGTGCCCGGTAAGCCCGCGCTGTATGCGACGACGAAACAATTTTTAAATTATTTTTCATTGTCAGCTTTAGGAGAATTACCTCGATTGCCTGAACAACATAATGAAAAAATAGAACAGTTATTAAACGATCCTTCTGTGAGAGAACCATCTGAATGAGTGAAAAACTACAAAAAGTATTGGCAAGAGCTGGCGTTGGCTCAAGACGCGAAATGGAAAAGTATATTGAGTCTAACCGCGTAAGTGTAGATGGAAAAGTTGCCAAGCTAGGAGACCGAGTAGAAGAAACATCGGTGATCCGTGTAGATGGACATGTTGTAAAAATTGAACAACAAGAAGAGCGCATCTGTCGCGTACTTATGTACCATAAACCTGAAGGAGAGCTGTGTACTCGGCGCGATCCGCAGGGGCGTCGTACAGTATTTGATAGATTGCCAAAATTAGATGGCGACCGTTGGATTGCTATCGGTCGATTAGATATAAATACTTCAGGCCTTTTGCTATTTACCAACGACGGTGAATTGGCTAACCGCTTAATGCATCCCAAATATGAAGTGGAGCGTGAATATTCTGCTCGTGTTTTTGGTGAAGTAACCAATCAAACGCTGCGAACACTGACCACTGGCGTTGAGCTGGATGATGGACCTGCTAAGTTTTTGAAGATTAAACCGCTTGGTGGTGAAGGACTGAACAAGTGGTTTAACGTTACCCTTACTGAAGGTCGTAACCGTGAAGTGAGACGATTATGGCAATCTCAAGAGGTTGAAGTCTCTCGACTGATCCGTATTCGTTACGGAAAGCTTGAGTTAAACAAACGTCTACCGCAGGGGGGCTGGGAGGAGCTGAAATTAGAAGATGTAAATTATCTTCGCAAGTCAGTAAGCCTACGCCCTGAGACCCAAACAAAATTGTCGGTAATGCCTGAAAAGCGCAAAGATAAGCGGGCAAAAATTAATAAAATCAGAAAAGCAGTGAAAAAGCATAATCAACGGGTAAAAACTCCCAGAAGAAAATAGCTTTATACTGATACGACGCCAGCACAAATTGCTGGCGTTTTTATTTACGCTTTTTGAGGGTAAAGCAATGGAAGGAGAACTCAAAGGCAGTTGTCTGTGCACGCAATAAAAAGGCTGCGATTGGGAGTAGCAGCCTTGTAGTCGTTAACCTTTATTTAATACCAATTTGAAGGAGTAAATCTGACGCTAACAGCGTTAAAAATTTCTTATTTAGAACAACTAAATAGCAAAATTTTAGCCTTGTTATCGGCAAGATTTTCTCACCTCAAATAGACCACTTAATTAAGAAAATTGGTATAAGTTTAATATGTTTGTGCGTCTAGTGATTGCCCATTGACATCTATAGAATCATCAGACATTAAATATAAATAAGTAGGCATCAAGTCTTCAGGTGTCTTTAGTTTATCTTTATCTTCACCTGGGAATGCTGATGCACGCATGCTGGTATTCGTCGCACCAGGATTAATACAATTAATACGTATATTGGTTTTGCCAACTTCTTCAGCCCAAGTTTGCATCATACCTTCTGTTGCAAATTTAGAGATGGCATAGGCTCCCCAAAACTCACGACCTTTGCGCCCTACACCAGAAGAGGTGAATACAATAGAGGCATGTGGCGCTTTACGCATGACAGGGAACAAAGATTTGGTGATAACCGCTTGAGCTGTTACGTTTACTTTCATAATGTTTTCGAAAGTTGAAACGCAAAAATGCTCCATCGGTCCTAAAGACCCAAGAATTGACGCGTTATTGAGCAATCCATCCAATTTACCAAACTGCTGCTCAATGGTCGCTGCTAAGTCGCGAAAATGCTGCTTGGTTGCACCGCGCAAATCCATAGGTACAATAGCAGGCTGTGGATAACCTGCGTTAACAATTTCATCATAGACAGCTTCTAGCTTACTGGTGGTTTTGCCTAATAATATGACGGTTGCACCATATTTTGCATAGTTAATCGCTGCAACTCGGCCGATGCCATCGCCAGCACCAGTTACTAATATCGTTTTGTTTGCAAGTGCGTTTTCAGGAGCTTGATAAGTCTGCATTCTGGACCCCAAATAAGATGTTTATGTCATTTTATCATAATGCGCTAGCAAGTAAGCGAATTTATTGTAAATATGGCTGGCGAAATAACAAAGTTTGAGTTAAGTTTAACTGGTCTAATGTCTTATTAAAAATGCAATTACATAGAATTAACGAGAATTATCACAATAATAATAAGATTATGTCGGAGCCTATAAAATGAAAAAAATGCTACTCTCACTCGCAGTATCAGCAGCACTTGCTGGCTGTGGAGGCGGTGAAACGTTAGAAGATGTTAAAAATGATACCGCGCCCGTTTCTCCAACCATCTCAGTAAAATTTGACCCGTCTGGTGGTGTTATCTCAGTCCCTAACGATATATTGTTGTCAGGTACCCAAGATGGCACATTAAACTTACCAGGTGAAATGCTTGGAAAAGTTGATGGTGACGGCAACCCTGTGGTGACTCGTGCGCACTATGCAGATCCTGGTATTGTACTTGGAGCGCAAGACGGCTGGTCAACGCAAATGCCGTTTGCCATTGACATGACAACGCCAAATGGCCTTAAAGTTGATGCACAAAGCGTGCAGACCCCAGGTTCAATCCGTATTTTTGAAGTGAAAATGGGTGGCCCATTAGCCCAAGATCCAAAGTGCTCGGCACTACCTTCAGGAATTGCATGCGAAGTGGTGGCTGAGCTTGAGTTTGGTCCACAGGGTGATTTTGTAACGATGGCAAATAGTGCTGGTAACGGTGTTGTTATCGTTCCTGTCAAACCATTCAAGCCGCAAACTACGTACATCACAGTTTTGACGACGGGATTAAAAGATTCATCAGGTCGGAGCGTTGATGCCTCTTCAACATACTCGTTGCTACGCCAAGGCTCACCTTTAGTCACCGACACTCAGAAGTCACTACAAGCGGTGATCCAGAGTTATGAAAAAGCGGTAACTGATGCGGGTGTGACTAGTACAGAAATTATTTACACCGCAGCGATGACCACACAATCTGTTGGTGCTGGTTTAGCTGCAACCAAAGCTTTACTTGCACAATCGCTCGCGAAGAATGCGCCACCGGTTGTTGCGGTTTCGGCTCAGGCACCCATGACGGTCGCTGATGCACTAGAAGGTAAAGTGCCAGCAGCAGTATTACCGGCTTTTGAACAAATCAAATTAATGCGTGGTGTTATTCAATTACCACAATACTTAGCGAAACCTCAGACAGGCGATATAGAAGCATTAGCAGATACCTACTGGCAGGCGTTGTGTGACAGCCCCGTTACTTTAGGTGGATATGTTGCACAAGGTGGTCAGTTACCACCTGAAGCGCAGGGGGACGACCAAATTTGTGCAAGTTTCCCAGTACCTGAAGGGGTTCCTCAGTTTAGAAGTATCGGTGTAGATAAACAACGATTTATCACTAAATACAACCCAATACCAAAGCAGCAATGGCTGGCGAATGTGCCGGTTCAAATTACATCACCTTCTGGCGAGGCCCCTAATGGTGGATGGCCTGTTGTTATTTTGCAGCACGGTATAACCAGTAAAAAAGAAGATATGCTTGGCTTGACGCTATCACTAACGCAAGCTGGCTTTGCGACGGTCGCAATCGACCACCCAATGCATGGCGAACGTGGTATTGATATTGACGGTGATGGTAACGATGAATTCAATGCCTCGACCGGTAGCGTACTTTCTTACATGAATCTGACATCGTTATTGGTAGCAAGAGATAACTTGAAGCAATCGGCTGCCGATTTGATGGGCTTACGTGTTGGTCTTAACTTTATTAACGCAGCATCGGGCGGTCAAGTTAACTTCAATACTCAGCAAGTCAGTTATTTAGGTCACTCTCTTGGTTCTATTGTAGGCCCAAGTTTCCTTACACAAACTAACGCACCACTTGATGTAAATGTTGATCACCTATTTAAAGTGGATACGGCAGTACTTGCTAGTGGTGGTTCAGGTATTGCAAACTTCTTGATTGAATCAAAATCATTTGGCCCATTTGTGCAAGGTTCGGTATTGAGCTCTGCTGGTAATTTGGCGTCACAAGCATTCAATGGCTATTTACAGGAAGGGGCTGCTGCTGATTGCGGCGCATTTGCTGCGGTACCAAGTGAGTTTATGTCATGTGCGTACGCGACCTTTAGAGGTGGCCTAGAAGCTGCAGAGGATACGGCAACGCTTGCATTGATTGACGCAACCGTAACGCAATTTGGTTTTGCCGCGCAGACTGTGCTAGATAGTGCAGATCCACTAAACTACGCGTCATCAGTTAAGGCGTTACAGACTCCAGTTTATATGAGTGTCGTAACAGGTGGTGTGAATGGTAATGCTGCGGACTTGGTTATCCCTCCGACAACAGAACGTAGCTTCTTATCTGGTAGTTTACCACTTGCAAGCTTCATGGGGTTAAGCTCAGTTAATGAAACGCAAGTCACTCCGGGTAGTTACGTGGTTAAGTTTTCTCAAGGGCACCATAGCTCGATTTTGACCACTGGTTTTGCTGAAAAAGCAGGTGGAACTGCGGCTGGCCATGCTGCCGCATCGGTTGAAATGCAAACTCAAGTTGCCAGCTTCTTGAAGTCTAAAGGCGCAGTACTTCAGATATCTAACCCAGACGTTGTTGCAAACTAAAGCGTTTTTCGAGACTATAACAGGCCGCAGATAGCGGCCTTTTTTGTGTCCATTTGACCGCGAACGCAATGGATAACTTTTTCAGCTAAACGAGGAGAGTAATTTGGCATTTTTGTTTGAATATGGGTTATTTTTGGCCAAAGCAGTGACTATTATATTTGCTATCGCAGTGGTTATTATGTTGGTTGTAGGTGCCAGCCATAGACCGAAAACAAAGAAAGGTGAAATTGAAGTCACTGATTTGAGTGAGAGCTTGGCAAAATCTAAAGAACAGTTTTTAGAACAAACCTTAGACAAAAAAGCACTCAAGGCACGCAATAAAGCGCAGTCGAGAGAACAAAAAAACCAAGATAAGATTAAAGAAACAGTCAAAAATGTATTTTATATCGAATTCAACGGCAGTATGGACGCACATGAGGTATCAGGCTTACGGGAGGAGATAAATGCTATTCTCACAATCGCTGATAAAGCCACAGATCAAGTTATTGTCTCTGTTGAAAGTGGCGGTGGTGTGGTTCATGGTTATGGTTTAGGTGCATCGCAGCTAACTCGTATTAAACAAGCAGGGATCCCACTGACGGTATGTGTTGATAAAGTGGCCGCTAGCGGCGGATATATGATGGCTTGTGTTGCAGATAAGATTATCGCAGCCCCGTTCGCGATTATTGGCTCTATTGGCGTAATAGCACAGATCCCCAACTTCAATCGTTTGTTGAAAAAGAATAACGTAGATTTTGAGATGGTCACTGCCGGTGAATATAAGCGCACATTAACCTTGTTTGGTGAGAACACCGATAAGGGACGCGAAAAGTTTAAAGAAGAAATCGAGCAGACGCATGGTTTATTTAAACACTTTGTCGCTGAACATCGCGCTGCTCTCGAGATCGAGAAAGTAGCAACGGGTGAACATTGGTTTGGTACACAGGCGCTCGCACTTAAACTCGTTGATGAAATCTCTACCAGTGATGATTTACTTATGTCATTAAACGAAAATCATCAGCTTTATAAAGTGAGGTATAGAGTGAAAAGGGGCGTTGTGGAGAAGTTTGGCCTGCAACTGGGCAATGCTTTGGAGCGTGTAGCCATCAAAACACTGTCTAAACTAAACCTCTCTAAGTATTCTGCATAGTACTCATTAATAATTGATAGGCGATAACTTATTATCACCTATCAATGCTTGCAAAGATAGACACTGGCACAGCAGCCTCCTTTAACAAACTCAATGTGGCACTGCCAATTAAGCTGCTGGCATAGTTGTTCCACTAACTTCAAGCCAAGACCATATCCTAGAGTGTCAATCTGCGGTGCTAGATTGTCTATGGATTCGGTTTTTTTTATCGTGATTAGATCCTGGTGTTGGTGTATTTCGATAGTGCCACAAAATGTATGCTGCATCGCATTTCTAATGAGGTTACCAATCACGATTTTAGCGGTGGCACTGGGAAGCCAAACCTGATAGCGGGATAAATCAAACGACATTTGAATATCACGCTCTGCAATTAAATAACTTAATGCTTTGAGTTGTGATTGAATAAGCCAGTATAAAAAGTGGGGACGCGTAAGAAATGGGCTATGGAATAGCGACATCTATTGTTTTGGGCATTAACACGTAGTGACAAATAACAAATTTGCGCTAGATTATACTACTAACTTTGGTTAGTGTAGCTGTTGGCATTTTTAATTTAAGGAAAATTTTGATGCTTTACATAAGAACTTATCTAATAGGAATATTGTCCCTATTTTTGTGGGGATGTGGCGGGTCTAGTGACTCACAACCCTCCGAAACCCCAGCTACAACACCACCAGAAATAAAAAGCTATATAATTTCGACTTCTTTTAATGAGGGGGGATTTATTACACCTGAATCATTCGAACTAGCCGAAAACTCAGACAAAACGTTTGTGATCAGTGTCGATCAAGGCCATGAACTAGAGAGTGTTTCTGGCTGCAACGGGACGCTAGATGAAGATAATTTTACAGTCAGTAATCCTGCAGCAAATTGCACGATCAAAGTCAGGTTCAAAGCCTATCAATATTCAGTTAATGTTGCGACCTCAGTTGGAGGCTGGGTAGACAAGCCCAATTACCAATTGCCTTATGGTGAAACTGCGAAGGTTAATATTAATCCCAATAGTGACCATTTTATAAATTCGGTAACAGGCTGTGGTGGTAGGTTAAATGAACAACAGTACACAACAGGTGCTATCAATGCTGATTGTACTGTAGATGTCAATTTCAATAGCCATTTCCCGATCCCTGCTGAAGGTATTGAACGCATACGTCTACCTGTTGTCGTTCATGTGATAGAAAATGAATATGTGCAGATAAGCGATGAACAAATATATTCTCAAATCGAAGCGACAAATCGACATTTCAGAGCTCTAAATAGAGATGACCTTGAAACAATTGAGGATACACTTGTGCCGTATATTGCGGATACTGGTATACAGCTTTATTTGGCCACTCACGATCCTGACGGTAACCCTCATTCAGGTATAAACAGAAAAACAGCGGCGTTGAGTATCATTACGCTCGATAATGCTTATGCAAAAGCTGAAAAAGGCGGCATCGATGCTTGGCCAAACGATCAATACATTAATGTATGGGTCGGGTATGCACGAGATTTACAAGGAAAGCTGGGATTACTCGGAAGAGCGAATATTCCAGGGCTTGTTGAAGATAGGTTGGTAGGAGTTGTTGTAGCGGACTCTGTGTTTGGTGTAATACCTCCACGAGAGCCCAGATTTGATGAGGGAAAAACGTTCACCCATGAACTAGGTCATCTATTTGGTTTGATCGGTCACACACATGGCGTACCTACCGATGAAAATACCCACCGTCATTTGACTTGTGACGGTCAACCGACAACACAATGTAAAAATAGCGACTTGGTAATGAATTTTATGAATGCTGAGTCAGATGATAAAGATCAAAAAATGTTTTCCATCAGCCAGTATAAAGTGATGCAAACATGGCTGAAAACAGGTCCCTTACAGGCACTTTATCTTAACAATCAGAACAATAACTAGAACAGCTCCGGGTGTTGACAAGATTAGTCTGCGGTGTATCGTTACGCTGTAGACTTTTCGCCGTCATCAATAGCATTTTTAGGTGTTGTATCGAGCTTTATCAGGTGCTCCATAACTACGCAGGCCGTCAGATCTCCTGTGACATTGAGCACGGTTCTACACATATCTAAGATCCTATCTACTCCCAAGATAAGGGCAATACCAGCTGCAGGGATCCCAAAGCTGGTTAATACTGAAGCCAAAATTACAATACCGACCCCAGGGGTACTCGGGGAGCCAATGGATGCACCTACAGTGGTGAGTATCAGTAACAAAATTTGACTGTCGGAGAGTGTTATACCAAAAACTTGAGTCAAAAATAGTGCTGCGATCACTTGATAGAGCGCAGTACCGTCCATGTTTATCGTCGCGCCTAAAGGGATAATAAACTGAACAATCGGTTTTTTAACAGATAACGACTGCTCAGCTGTACGCATTGAAAGCGGCATTACTGCGGCTGAACTGGACGTTGAAAAGGCTAATAATTGCGCACCTTTAATTGCTGATAGAAAGCGCCAAGGGCTAATCTTTCCAGCGCTACTGGCTAAAAACAGGTAGACAAACATAAGTAATAGCAAACCCAGCAGCACAGTCGCAACATAAGCAGAAACACCCAACAGGGCATCGATGCCAATCCGAATAGTAATATCACAAAGTAACCCAAAAACCGCAAACGGAGCTAGCAGCATAGCCCAATTAACAATCTGTAGGGACAGCGTTTGTGCTGTTGTGGTGAGCTCCAGAAGCAGGGACTTTTGCTTTTGAGTGAGTGTGGTGATAGCAATACCGATAAAAATGGCATACATCACAATAGCAAACATATCTTTATCGAGAGTGGATTGAGTAATATTTGATGGAATAATTGCCACCATGCGCTCAGGAATGCTTTTTAACTCAACTGTAGCTGTAACGGTCGTGGTATGCTGGCTATTGAGGTTATCAAGTAGCTGACTATCCACATATTTCCCCGGCTCAATGTAGGAAGCAACCACCAAACCAATGATAACAGCAATGAAGGTGGTCATGACGAAGTAGGGGAAGATCCTAAGTCCAACCTGCTTCAAAAACGCGGTGTCCTTGTTACCCGCAATGCCAAGAATGATGGATGAAAGTACCAGTGGGATCACAACCATCTGGATCAAGGCTAAAAATAGGTTGCCAGGTAGTGCAACCCATTGTGCTATTTGTAGTGATAGCTCAGCACTAACCAGCCCAACTCCTTTAGGGGAAAGTAAAATACCCACGGTAATACCCAGTACCAAAGCCACAACAATTTGCAGCCATAGCATTTTCTTTTGTAAAAAATAACTAATGGAGTAGGTCGTTTTCATTCCTTTTCCTTGAAACTGAGATAGTTGTACAGACAATGGTTATTTATAAATAGTATATCAGGATAGGTGTGAAGATATGTTGATTGGTATCAAGTATAGAATGAGCGTAAAAAGCTGGTTGTGGTGAGGCGCGGCTAAACCAAATAAAGGGAGTGTCATCGCGGGTGAATATGTCACTAATTAGCCTTAATACTTGTTCAATTTGAAGGTGTAAGTCTGATGCTAACTGCGTTAAAAATTTCTTATTTAGAACAATTAAATAGCAACATTTTTGCCTGCATACAGGACGTAAGTACCTAGGCGTTTACGGGACGCGGTAGCGGTATTATCGACAAGGTTTTCTCGCCTCGAAATAGATCACTTAATTAAGATAATTGGTATTTTTTAGAAGCGGCCTCGTACATATGGCAAAAGCCTGTACTAGACAGGCTTTTCACGACTAAAAGCGGCGTCGAAAACTAACCGAATAGTTCGTCTTCCAATGTTTTACCATTGACTAAGGATTTGTAATGCCAGCCTTGTGCTCTGCATAACTGTAAAACATCAATATCAACTTGTTGACCGCTACGGTATTCAATAAGTATTGCACCACTTGCATTAAGCGATACATTCTCAACGCCCTGTAACGTCTTTAATTGTTCAACATGGCCATGGGTCCCTGTTTCTTTTAGCTTGACGGTCAAGGTGGCAAGTTCAGCTTGAGCAATACGATCAACCGCAGTTAGCTTCCCTTGTTGCAGGTGAAGTACCTGATCGCACAAGTCATCTAGCTCGACTAAGTCATGAGAGCTTAAAATAAAGGTAGTGTCAGATTGCAGTGTTCTAACTAAATTTCTGATCTCACGCGCATTTACCGGATCAAGGCCAGCGGTTGCTTCATCTAGTAGCACCACTTCTGGGTGAGAAAGTAGCGTTTGTGCGATGCAAATGCGTTTGCGCATGCCGTGTGATAATTCATGAGGTTTTGAATGAAAGCAGTCTTTAAGGTCGACCAGCTCAAGCACTCGGTGGGTTTCGTTTTCAGCCGCTTTTTTGTCCAACCCTTGGAGTTGTCCGTATAGGCACAATTGATTGCTAACTGAAAACCTAGGGTCAAGTTGAGCATCTTGAGGAAGGGCGGCAAGACGACCAAATAACCCATCACTACCTGGTTTATGACCAAAAATACTAACACTCCCAGAATCCGCATTGAGATACCCGCAAAGTGTACTAAATAGCGTGGTTTTACCCGCACCATTGGGGCCTACTAGTGCGATTGGTGATCCTGCGTTGAGCGTAAACGAGACATTATCTAGCGCACGTTTTCTGCCGTATGTTTTAACGAGATCTTTCACTTCAATTATCATGGTCATAATGCGCGCCTTCTTAATAGTTCACAGCTAATTGCAATGAGTACCACACTATGGATAAGGGGGGTTGCAAAGCGAGTCAGGTTAATATTTTGGGCTATTGTTTCAGCGCCTTGGTATCCCGGGAAAAGGTAAAACAGGTATTCTGCGTATGCGCTGTACTCTAAGGCAAAAGCCACAATAGTTGCGAGTGTGATGTAGGCCAAAATAGCATAGATCATGCTCATTTTACTTGAGTTTGCAAAATGATTTGATACGGACATTAAGGCGATAAATGGCGCAGTGATCAGGGTGAGCTCCAATACAATGAGTGTGGCACGATGTAAACCACTTAACCATAAAGTAGGATCTCGAAGTACCATCAGAAGCCATGCACCGACGGCAGATATGGTGATTAACAAGAGTGTATTAAATAATTGTCCGAAAAAACGTCCGATAACAATTTCAGCACGGGTAGTACGCAGTGTTAAAAATCTAAGCGTACCCCGAGTTCTATCTTCTACGGTTTGATCAGCGCTAGCAAAAATAACAAACATAGGAAATAAAAAGATGGACCAAACTAGGTAGAGTGCGAGCTCCATTTCAGGCCATAGAGCAATTTTCTGCATGCCGACGACACCTGAAAAGCTCTGGATCATATTTTTGAAGTTGGGGTCGCTTACAATGGATACCGCCTCAGCAATGGCATACCTCAGTATGGCATACCACACCAGCACAAAGGCGGCGATGGCTATCCAGCCACGCTTCGTTGCAAACAAGCGCTGCAACTCAAAGATGGCAATAAGGCCAATTCTTTTTATATTCATAATGATCCTTACAAGTGACAACACAAGTCCTCACTACCGAGCGGCAGGCTGACTTTGCCTTGAGCGTATATGATTGAAGTTAAAAAAGGAAGTTATAGAACTGTAACAAAATTAAACCAATAAAAAACGGGCACGATTGAGTGTGCCCGTTTCTAGCTTTTAATGATTAACAATTACCAGCCGCAATTACGGCCTTTATTTTGCTCATCTAGGTAGCTCTGTAATGGCGCAAAGTAGTCTAGTACTGCTGTGGCATCCATTTCATCCTTACCTGTTAGCGTTTTAAGTGCTTGCTGCCAAGGCTTGCTACTACCCATTTCGAGCATTGCATTTAAGCGCTCACCGGCAGCCTTTGAGTTGTATACTGAACAGCGATGGATCGCTTCTTCGCTACCTGCAATCTCACACAGAGATTTGTGGAATTGGAACTGCAGAATATGCGCTAAGAAGTAACGGGTGTAAGGCACATTACCAGGAACGTGATATTTTGCACCTGGATCAAAGTCAGCTTCACTACGTGAAACGGGAGCAGCAACCCCTTGATATTTCTCTCTTAAATCCCACCAAGCTTGGTTATATTCAGCAGGTGAAATCTCACCTGAGAAAACCTGCCAACGCCACTGGTCAACAAGTAGGCCAAATGGAATAAAGGCAACTTTATCCAGTGCCATCTTCATCAGTAGACCAATATCTTTTGATTCATCTGGCACTTTGTCTAATAAGCCGATTTGTTTTAAGTAACCCGGTGTTACCGATAGGGCAATAGTGTCACCAATTGCTTCATGGAAACCATCATTGGCACTTTCTTGGTAATATACAGGCTGCTGGTTATATGCGCGCTGATAGAAGTTGTGACCTAGCTCGTGGTGGATCACCGAGAACTCTTCTCCAGTACGCTGAATACACATCTTGATACGTAAATCGTCTTTAGCATCTAAGTTCCAAGCTGAGGCGTGACATTGTACGTCACGATCTTTTGGCTTAGTAAACAACGAGCGTTCGTAGAAAGTTTCTGGTAACGGTGCAAAGCCCATAGAGGTGAAAAACTTCTCCGCACCTTTTACCATTTTGATTTCGTCATAATTATGCTGAGCAAGAAGGGCTGTCACGTCATAACCCGGATCTGCATTTTCTGGTGCCACTAGATCGTAAATATTACCCCAGCTTTGTGCCCACATATTACCCAGTAGGTGTGCAGGAATTGGTTTATCTTGAGGTACTTTGTCTTCGCCATATTTTTCACCTAGTTTGGCACGAACGTGACAATGAAGTGAGTCATAAAGAGGCTTTACTTGACCCCAAATGCGGTCTAGCTCTTTTGCAAAATCATCCGCTGGCATGTCGTATTTACTGCGCCACATGGCACCTGTGTCTGCATAGCCAAGCTCGTTTGCGCCCTCATTCGTGAGCACGACTTGCTTTTCATAGAGTGGACGCATTGGCTTTGAAACCTCACGCCAACCTTGCCATATATCAAGCAGCTCTTCGTAATTACGACTGTTAGCCATGGTTGCGGTCATGTCGCCTAAACTTAAGCAAGTGCCATCAGCTTTACAGTACTTCCCTTTACCGTACATGCCGTCTAATTCAGCGGTTAGCTTGGCAAGGGCCGCTGTTTTATCTGCGTCTTTAGGAGCAGGTAATGTTAGGTTTAGTTTTAATTTATCTAATTTACGACGGGTATCTTCACTCAAGTTTATACCGTCGAACTGCGCAGCTTGGTTGGCAAGAGTCACCAACGCTGCGGTGTATTCTTCATTGACATCTGCTGAAAGAGAAGCAGTATCATGAGTGATAAAGTTGGCATAGATCCATGCTGCGCGGCTAGAGCGATTATTCAGATCTACAAGTTGCGCTGACGCTTTATCTAAAAATGCAATCGCATCAGCTTCTGTGAAAGTTTTATTAGTAGTATCAGTAGATTTACAAGCAGAGAGTGCAAAAGTACTGGCAACGATAAGCGCGCCAACACTGAGTTTAAATCTTGGTTTCATAGTGATTCACTTGTTGTTTTGATTAATACATAGACCGCTGTTTGAGTGACGTTCTATGGGGTCTTTTGTTCTGCACCAGTTGAATTAACCTGCTCGCTATACTGAGGGTTAAAGCAATTGGTGTAAAACGGTGAAAATTCATTTTTCACTGTGGGCAGGATAATAGCAGGCCGTTTTTAAAACGACAATTTTACGATAAATAAATGGCGCGTATTTATGTGTGCGAGAGCAGCGAATAGGGATAAAAGTTGAGTTAGGCTAATAATTAACCATACTTATATATTCTACAGTATTAGTTCCGTGTTACAGGCTATCAAAGGGAGTGTATATGACGTTTATTTTACTGGTTATATTAGCCATTGTGGTGATTTTTTGCGTTCGTGATATTCGGGTAAAACTGATAAGCAAGCCACTATTTGATTACTTCAAGTCAGCGTTACCCGAATTATCTCAGACAGAACGAGAAGCAATGGAAGCGGGAAGTATTTGGTGGGACGGGGCGCTGTTTTCTGGAAAGCCTAATTGGCGTAAGTGGCTCAGCAATGATAAACCTAAACTCAGCGATGATGAGCAAGCTTTTATAGATAATGAATTAAACACACTACTCAATATGCTAGATGAAGAAGCAATTGCTCAAGCCAATGACTTGCCGAACGAAGTCTGGCAATACCTAAAAGAAAAAGGTTTCTTCGCTTTTATTATCCCAAAATCGTATGGCGGACTTGAGTTTAGCGCCCAAGCTAATTCGACGATTGTTGCGAAGATAGCGAGTCGTAGCTTATCAACGGCAGTCACAGTTATGGTTCCTAACAGTTTGGGACCGGCTGAGCTGCTACTTCACTATGGAACAACTTCGCAGCAAGACTATTGGTTGCCGAAACTCGCTTCGGGAGAGGTACTCCCTTGTTTTGCCCTTACTTCACCTGAAGCTGGCTCCGATGCTGGTAGTATTCAAGATTATGCAGTGGTGTGTGAGCGAGAGTTTGAGGGCGCAAAGCAGCTAGGTCTTGCTGTAAGCTGGCAAAAGCGCTACATCACGCTTGCACCTGTTGCAGATGTATTGGGGCTGGCATTTAAAGTATACGACCCTGAACAAAGATTGTCTGAACAAGTTGAACTTGGGATAACCTGCGCGCTTATACCAACAGTACATCCGGGAGTAAAAATTGGAGATCGACATAGCCCGCTGGGGCAAGGTTTTATGAATGGTACCACCAGTGGTGAGGATGTATTCATTCCACTGTCATGGGTGATAGGCGAAGAGGCCGGAATTGGTAAAGGTTGGCGTATGCTTGTTTCTTGTTTGAGTGCCGGGCGGGGGATCTCATTACCTGCGTTAAGTGCAGGCACCGCGCACCTAAGTACGCGAACCAGCTCGGCCTATGCTAATGTCCGTCGTCAATTTGGTGTGCCAATAGCTGCATTTGAGGGGGTTCAGAGTGTTTTAGCAAGGGTTTATGGATATACATATCTTATCGAGGCGGTGAGACAAACAACAGCGTTGGCCATTGATTTAAAACAAAGCCCGTCTGTGGTCACTGCGATTGCGAAGTATCATTTGACCGAACATGCAAGAGTGGCATTAAACGATGCGATGGATATTCATGGTGGTAAAGCTATTCAAATGGGAAAGATGAACTATCTTGCTCGTAATTACATGGGAATGCCTATCTCTATTACCGTGGAAGGGGCAAATATTTTAACTCGTAGCCTGATGATATTTGGTCAAGGGGCAACGCGGTGTCATCCTTTCATATTAAAGGAAATGGAAATTGTGCAGCAAGAAGATCAAATTATTGCGCTCAAAGAGTTTGATGAGATCTTGTGTAAGCATTTACAACATACCTCGATTAATGGCGTAAAAGCGTTTTTCAATGGTTTTACGTTTGCGAGTTTTGAGCGTTCACCTGTAAGTGGAGATGTTGCACCTTACTATCGCCGTCTGACGTGGCTAAGCCAAGCACTGTCAGTATATAGTGATATTGCAATGCTAAAGCTGGGTGGCACACTCAAGCGTCGAGAAATGATTTCAGCTAAATTGGGCGATGTGTTGAGCTATCTGTATATGGCTTCTTGTGTATTGAAAAAGTATGAAGATGATGGCCGCCAACAAGGAGATTTACCTTTGGCTAAATTTGCAGTAGAGCACTGCCTATACGAAGCGAGCAATGCGATTTACGCATTTTGTGACAATTTTACCATTACACCTGTGAGCTTCTTATTCAAGCGCATTGCATTTCCCATTGGTAATTGGATTAAAGCACCGAGTGATACATTGGCAATTCAAGTTTGCGAACATGTATCAAAGAGCAATACCACTCGTGAGCGGATCTCACATTTATGTCCAGTGGTCAAACATTCAGCGGTAGACACGGTTGAACATGCCTTTATGCTAGAAAAAGCACATGCCCCTTTAATGGCAAAATATCGTAAGTGGTGTAAGCAAAATGCTGTTGATTTGAGGGGTAAATCCCTCGATGAGAAACTGAGCATGGCAACAACTGCTAACGTGGTAGACGACAAAGCGTCAGAAACTATTTTTTGTATTGAAACTTTGGTTGCACAGGCGGTGGCCGTAGATGCGAAGGGGGCATCCTCTTGATATTTAAGCAAACTGGGTCCGCTTTAAGCAATGAGTTGTCTGTAAAGACCTGCTGTGAAGGTGTTAATGGTGATAAGGGAGTAGGAATTAGATAACATAGCTAAATATACGGAAATCGATTAACGCTCTTAGATGCTTACTCATATCGCAAGTCCCCGACTAGGTTAGTCGGGGACTTTGTCATTCTGTCTATCGTGCGAATGGGTCTGCCAACACTTTATCTACATACCACTTACCCTTTTTACGAACCATACTGACGCTACGCATATCATCCACTTGTTCACCATGTAGTTGGCCAGTAAAAATGAGATTTATTTTTGCTGTATTACCATATTGTTCGCGAAGGCTTTGATTGGTCATGTCGACTTCGATTGTTACTTCATCGTACTGCATATTCACGAGGTTTCTAGCAAACTGAGAGGCTGTGCCATAAGAGCGCATGATCCTAGCGTGGCGAGGAGTTGAAATTTCCATCGCAGCATTTAAGTTTTTTTGATTATATAACGCGTCAAAATACATAGTTGCAGCATAGCCTGGGGTGTCTTTATCACCGCGAACGGCATCTTCATCAGAGCCGCATCCAGAAAGAAATAAAATTGCTAAAATTAAAACAACGACTTGCTTTAGGAGTGGCTTTGTCATGCTAAAATACACCATATGCAATATAAAATTATTCACAATAGTTTAAGTTTGTCTGCAATTGGTCGATATGTAAAGGCAGTAGTTGAAATAAATGCGTTGTACATAAAGGGTTTAAGATGTTTCGGTTGATGTGTGTGGTGTGTTTTGCTTGCTTTTTAATAGGTTGTGGCAGTCAACCTGAGATAAGTAAAGGGGTAACCAGTCAGTTGACACAAAACGGTGTGATAATTGGGCACTTTTCAAAAGATGGTGAGTGGACAGTCACACTTGACGGTAACGCTGACATTCAGATACACGACAATGCCGATCAATCCATTGTTTTTAAAGTGCCAAAAGACAAAGTTAAAACCCCAGTCAAGGCGCTACTTTTGTCCGATGATAAGAGTATGCTTATCATAGCTGGTGAAAACTTGATATCAATTTGGTCTGTTCCCAAACAAAAGCTTGTCACGAATGTACCGTTTGCTGGGGTTAGTCCACTTGCCTCAATCTCGTCATTGGCGTTATCTCACGATAATAAAAGGCTACTTGTTGCGATGGACGATGGTTCGGTAAATATGGCTGATTTATTCACCAAAATAAACAATCGTTTTATGCCGCACTCTAGACCTATCGAACATTTAGCATTTCATGAAAATGCAGAGTATTTTGTCACCGGTGCGCAAGATGGTTTAGTCGCGATGTGGCAGTTCGCTTCGCCAGAACCTGTGTATCAACATCAGTTCAATCACAGAGTTACTAGCCTGACAGTGAGTCCTGATGGTAAGCACCTTTTTGTTTCCGATGGCTTAAATGCGCAACATGTACTGGACTTTGAGTCAGGTAAGCTGATCAGCGAATTAAAATATATGGCGCGATTTAAAATGTTTAGAAAAGCTAAATTTATTTCTAATTCAGGCCTACTGGCTACTTCATCGTCTAAATCTCACTTGTCAATTTGGCGCTACGATAGTGGTGAAGAGCTTGGTACTTGGTCAATACGTACCGCTAATGAAGGCGCTACAGTTGTGGATATGTATGTACCGAACTCAAACACGCTGGTGACATTAAATAGTGATGGTATGTTGGAGACCTGGGCTGTTAACTTACTAGCTGAAAAGTAACAGCGCGCTGGACTGATTTATGGGTTAACAAAGTTTCGTGAGTGAGTTTCTGCTGTAACGTAAGCGTTTATTACTATTGCCCTCAAGTAAACGAGTGTGGTGTTAGCTCAAGTCTAAAACCAATTAACTTGAGCTAAGTGTGTGCGGTTATTAGGCTTGTTGAAACTCGTAAACACTGCCCAAATTAAGCAGTTGTGTCAGTTCGTCAAGCGCTGCGTAAGACTCGTGCAACAAACTGGGATCTGCTAAGTCTTGCTCTGTTACGCGATCACGATAGTGCTTGTTGATCCAAGCGCTGAGCTGAGCAAATTTGTCATCACTCATCATGATTTCAGGGTTAACAGCACGCAATTCTGTATCGTTAAGCGCCACTCGTAATCGTAAACATGCAGGTCCACCACCGTTTTGCATACTCTGACGCAAATCAAAAAAGCGTACTTGCGAGATAGGGTTATTCGCACCAAGCATATACTCTATGTAGGCCGCAACATTGGTATTTTTTGCACATTCTTCAGGTGCAACTAACATCATTTCACCTGATGGTAAGGTGATCAACTGTGAGTTAAATAAGTAACTTTTTACCGCATCTTCCACACTTACGGCGTGACTTGGCACTTCAACAATGTGCAACGGCTTTTCACCAATGTATGCTTGTCTGATTTTGGTCAAACTATTGGTTTGATCGATAAAGGCTTGATCATGACAAAATAGTACATTCTCATTACCTACAGCAATCACATCATTGTGGAACACGCCTTGGTCAATAACATTTGGGTTTTGCTGGATAAAAATTGCTTGTTTTTCATTTAATTGATGTAGCCTTGCAACAGCTTGACTCGCTTCAAGGGTTTGTCGTGCAGGGTATTTGCTGGGGCCTTTAATACTACTGTTAAAACCACTTGAGCCATAGACAAATAACTGAACACCTTGGCTTGCATGATCATCAGCTAAACGAGTATGGTTCGCGGCACCTTCGTCGCCAAAAAAGGGCTGTTCAGGTAAATGCTGATGGTGTGAAAAGTGTTGTTCATCAGCGAACATAGCGCGTAGTAAATTGGTTGTGGTGGTTGGTTCTATGGAGCGATGAAACTTACAGTTTAAATTAGCGCTGGTAAAATGAACTTTACCATCATTTGAGTCAATAGACGGTGACACAGTCGCAGCGTTTGCAGTCCACATTGCCGAAGCAGAATAGCAAGCACGTAGTAAAATTGGGTCGTGCTTATATGCTTTTTCTAATACTTGGGCATCAGTGCCTGAAAAGCCAACTCGGCGCAGTGGTGACAAACTTGGGCGCGCATGAGGGGCGAATATCCCTTGTTTTAAGCCGATGTCGTGCATCGCTTTCATTTTTTCAAGGCCTTGTAACGCCGCCTCTTTTGGATTTGAAATGCTGGTAGCGTTAGAAAGAGAGGCCACGTTACCGTAAGATAAACCGGCGTAGTTATGAGTTGGTCCTACTAAGCCATCGAAATTGACTTCATAAGTCATGAGTGCGATTCCTGTTGCAAATGGTTATAGACCTCTAGTATGAGGCGGTTTCGTCAGTTTTTAAAGTGATATGAATCAAAACAACAGCATAGCTAACAGCACTTTGTCATTTAACCTCTTGCTAGGCAGACTTTGATTGCAAATTCAGACCTCGTTGCCCACAATAGAGAGAGTTTTTGTTTTACCTCAGGGCAAACCATGGAAGTTGAACATCAGGAAATTGCCAACTTTTTAATCGCTTATCCGCCATTCTCGGATTTACCGCAGGAGGCACTACACCGCCTTGCAAGCCAAGTTGAAGTTGGCTATTACCGTGGGGGGAGTCGCATTCTGGAGTATGGTGAGCAAATCACTTACCTGTATGTGATCCGCTCTGGTGCTGTGGAATTATTCCGCCGCTCGGGTGAATTATACAATCGTATATCAGCAGGGGGGATCTTTGGTCAACGCGGTTTATTGATGAATCGTAAGGTTCGCTTTGGGGCGCAAAGCCTCGAAGATACATTAGTGTATTGCATTCCTGTGGGTGTATTTGATGAATACTGCGATGTCTATGAGGCATTTGCTGATTATTTTGAAGCTGATGACAATGCTAGGCTCAAAATAACAGTATCTGAGCAAGCAGATAGTAACGACTTAACCACTGCTAAAGTACGTAAACTATTGCTACGTGATGTGGTATACGTCGAACGTAATGCAACAGTGCAACAAGCCGCACAAGTGATGGCAACAGAGCAGGTTTCATCTTTACTAATTTATGATCCTGAAAAGCCTGTGGTAGAAGACCCCGATGAGGACGATGGTCAAGTTGTCGGGTTGATCAGCGATAGAGACTTGCGGGTAAACGTTGTTGCTAAAGGGCTTGACTATCAAACGCCGGTTTCTGAGATTATGTCTACCGATTTGGTGATTGTAGATTCTAATGCGTACGTATTTGAAGCCATGATGTTGATGCTCAAAGACAATGTTCATCATCTGCCTGTAGTTCATAAACGCAAACCAATTGGAGTTGTGGCGCTTTCTGATATTTTGCGTTATGAGTCACAAAGTAGTTTGCTATTTGTAAGAGGCTTGATGGATCAGCAAAGCGTTGAGGATCTTGCCAGTTATGCTAAACAGCTCCCTGCAATATTCACTCGCATGGTCAATGAAGATGCTAATTCACATATGATTGGCTCTGCTATGTCTATTATTGGTAAAACATTTAAACATAAATTGCTCGAGTTAGCAGAGGCAAAATTAGGACCCCCCCCGATCCCTTACTGTTTTATTGCTCTGGGCTCAATGGCTCGGGACGAGCAGCTAATTGTAACGGATCAGGATAACGCGTTGATCTTAGATGACGATTATAAACCTACAGAGCATGGAGTGTACTTTGAGCAACTCGCAAAATTTGTGTGTGACGGCCTTGCAAACTGCGGATATAAGTACTGTGATGGTGGCATTATGGCGACCAATCCTGCTTGGCGGTTAACATTTAGTCAATGGCAATCACAGTTTGAAAGTTGGATTGATAAGCCTAGTCCAGAAGCCTTACTCAATAGCTCAATTTTCTTTGACTTGGAAGGGGTATGGGGGGAAGTAAAGTGGGCGGAGAAGTTAACCGCATTTGTTAGTAAAAAGGCAAAAAGTACACCTAAATTTTTAGCGGCAATGGCGCATAATGCGCTAAGAAGAACACCACCACTTGGCTTTTTTAATGGCTTTGTTTTGGAGCAAGATGGTGAGCACAGACGGTCGATGAATATTAAACGACGTGGCACAGCACCACTTTCGGATTTGGTTCGTGTACATGCGCTTGGTGTTGGCTCTAAAAAACAAAACTCCTTTGAACGACTCGAAGATATTGACGAAGCAAATATACTTCCTAAAGGTAAAGTATTAGATCTACAAGCTGCACTTGAATACATCGCTATCATGCGTATTCGCCATCAAGCCTGGCAAATTGAGCAGGGTGAAAAGCCAGATAACAGTTTACCACCTGAAACACTCTCTGATTTTGAGCAGCGCAATTTGAAAGAAGCATTTGGTGTGTTAGACAAAGCGCAAAGCTTTTTAAAGTTTCGCTACCAAAATAAATCCATGATGAAATAGCGGTGTAAAGATGCAGGGTGAGATTATGTCATGGCCAAATCGCTTCGAGCATTTGGCAAAAGTGGCGAGAGATCCAAGACTTAAGTCATTTTATCAACAAGGTGTGGTTGACCCTTATCAGCAATTGGGTCAGTGCGAATTTGTTGCGCTTGATTTTGAAACCACGGGGCTCAATCCAAATATCGATGACATAGTGAGTGTTGGCGTGGTGCCATTTGATTTGCGGCGGATCCGCGTAGCGCAAGCAAAGCACTGGTTAGTTAAACCAACGAGTCCACTTGCTAAAGAGTCTGTGGTACTTCATCGGATAACCCATTCTCAAGTTGAAAGCGCGCCAGATCTGGAGGATATTCTTGAGGAGGTGTTTGCGTCGCTTCATGGTAGAGTCATCGTGGTGCATTATCAGTTTGTCGAGAAGTCATTTTTTAACTCTGCGCTTATGGCAAGAGTAGATGAAGGAATTGAGTTTCCGGTCATTGATACAATGGAAATTGAGAAGTCAGCAATAAATAATACTAGAAACTGGCTTGATAAGCTTAAACGTAAACCCATTCCTTCAGTACGCTTAGCTGATTGCAGAAAGCGCTATGGGCTTCCATATTACCAGCCCCACCATGCTTTGTCCGATGCCTTGGCAACGGCAGAGTTACTTCAAGCCCAGGCTCAGTATTGTTTAGATCCATCAGATATGGTGAAGCGCTGGTGGAGCTAAATCCAAATAACAAAAAGGCGGAGCATACATCAAACTCCGCCTGTAATGGCATTAACGACTGTTAGCTTTTAGGCTCAGTCCTTAGCCCAAGGATCAAACTTACACACATCAGCAGTAGTACAAAGGTAAACGGCAAACCTGTAGAAATGGCACCCGCTTGCAGTGCTTCAATCGCCTCTTTACCACCGATCCACAGTAGCGCAGCCGCAATCGCACCCTCAATACTCGCCCAGAATATACGTTGTGGTACTGGCGCATCGATTTTACCGCCAGCGGTAATACTATCGATAACTAAAGAGCCTGAGTCTGACGAAGTAATAAAGAAAACCAGTACAAGTAAAATCGCAGTGAACGAGAGTAAATCACTCATAGGTAAGTTTTCAAACATCTGGAACATAGCTAAAGGCACTTCAGTTAAGCCATTTGTGCCAAGCGCACCAATGCCATTTTTTACCTGATCGATAGCAAGGCCACCATAAATTGACATCCAGATCACGGTTACCAATGTCGGGATTAATAATACTGCGGTGATAAACTCGCGTATGGTTCGTCCCTCTGACACACGAGCGATGAACATACCAACAAACGGTGACCAAGATATCCACCATGCCCAATAGAATACTGTCCAGCCTTGGAACCATGCCTCATCGTCACGCCCATGAGGGTTACTTAGCGGAATGATATTTTCAATATAAGCCATTAAAGTTGTCGGAATATTACCCAAGGCAATTGCAAAACCTGCGATACCAACGAATAGTAATAATGCAAAGGCTATTAGCATATTAATGTTACTGAGTAATTTTACTCCGCCATCAATACCGCGGACAACGGAAATAATCGCCAAGACAGTTACGCCCGCGATCACGGCAATTTCAAGGCTAAGTCCTGCCTCTATACCAAATACATGCTGGATCCCAGCACCAGCTTGTTGTGCACCCAAACCAAGTGACGTCGCAAGACCAAACAAGGTAGCAAGTACAGCAAGAATATCAATGATATGCCCAGGCCAACCCCATGCTCTATCTCCTAAGATAGGATAAAAGATAGAGCGGATCGACAGCGGTAGTCCCTTGTTGTAGGCAAAAAATGCTAGGGAAAGTGCAACCACTGCGTAAATTGCCCAAGGGTGTAAGCCCCAATGATACATGGTCGCGCCCATGGCAAGTTCGGCAGCTTCAGGGGTATTAGCTGCAACATTCAATGGCGTTTCATACCAGCCAGTATAATATGCTACAGGTTCAGCGACGCCCCAAAACATTAGGCCTATCCCCATACCTGCGGCAAATAACATAGCAAGCCAAGATGCTCGGCTATAACTAGGCTTGGCATTTTCACCGCCTAAGCGTATCTTTCCGTAGGGGGAAAGCACAAGTACTAGACAGAATAAGACAAAGAAGTTCCCCGACCACATAAATAGCACATCAAAATTACCTATGATGTCCCACTTGATGCCATCAAGCGTGGTTTTCGCTGTATTTGCATCGACCAATAATACAGCAATTAAAAAAGCTAATATTAATCCTGCACTTACGCCAAACACGGGGTTATGTACATCAAACCCCCACTTTTGCACGTTGTCTTGCCCAACGGTGTAGTCCGTATTATCGATGCTGTATTTATCGTGGTTATTGCCCATGATACCCTCTTGTTGTTCTCATCGTGATAAGACATCAAGCTGACATAGTAGTTATACCACTTTGTCTTACTACTTGCTCAATTTGAAGAAGTAAGTCTGACGCTAACCGCGTTAGAAATTTTGTA
This sequence comes from Pseudoalteromonas peptidolytica, assembly GCF_012641745.1. Taxonomy (GTDB): domain Bacteria; phylum Pseudomonadota; class Gammaproteobacteria; order Enterobacterales; family Alteromonadaceae; genus Pseudoalteromonas; species Pseudoalteromonas peptidolytica. Next base: position 44,563 of record NZ_WEHZ01000003.1, on the reverse strand, counting down.
CCTACATGGATGTAGGTATCTTGGCGATAGCAGGGCGCTGTAGCGGTGTTATCGACAAGACTTTCTCGTCTCAAAATAGCAAGTTTATTAAGATAATTGGTATAAGTTAAAAATTACACACTATAAAATAACAATTCGACATAAACTAAATAGGCAGTGAAACAAAGAAAACTGTGACCTTTAACACCAGTCAATAGCTATTTGCAATGGCTTCGTTAACCACGAAACCTACTATCACTCGCTGTTACGTCATACCCTTTAAGTTACAAAAAATTTTGCCCAGTCTAGATTATTTGGCGTTCTCACTCGATCAATACATTTCAATTGCATCAAAAGAATGGCTCCACGCACCTGTGATGGGTTTATGTTAGTTACAGTGACAGTATATTGCCTCAATACTTGTAATTAAGATAAACCAACCGAACTGCTATGCTAATAAGATTAAAACATCAATCTACTTACCAACTCGCCTTATACAAAAGCATGTAATTAAGCAAATTGGAATTACGTCAACTTGATAATCAGTCGATGCTAATACCAATTAGACTTAATATTTGCTCAATTTTGAGGAGTAAATCTGACGCTAACTGCGTTAAAAATTTCTTATTTAGAATAACTAAATAGCAAAACTTTTGCCTAGTTATCGACAAAATTTTCTCGCCTTAAAATAGACCACTTAATTAAGATAATTGGTATGAAAAGCAACAACTCTTTACGTCTTGGTCGTACCGGAAAGCAAATGCGCAATACCAGTAAAACCTACGCTTACTAGTTTAGGGGGTGAGATTGAAAAGTAAATGGTTACTGAATTTTTTATTTAAAAATCATCGTATTCATCAACTAGACATACAGAGTGAGGTAATGCCAATTTGACTTAATACTTGCTCAATTTGAAGGAGTAAATCTGACGCTAACAGCGTTAAAAGTTTCTTATTTAGAACAACTAAATAGCAAAATTTTTGACTTGCCTACAGGACGTAGGTACCTCGGCGTGAGCAGGACGCGGAAGCGGTGTTATCGACAAGATTTTCTCACCTCAACATAGACCACTTAATTAAGAAAATTGGTATAAAGTGAAGGTTTTTTAATAAGAACAAGAAAAAAAACCCCTCTTGCGAGGGGTTTTGGGTAACTCAGCGCCTTTGGCACTGGGAATGAGGTCGGTACATTTTTGGGTAATGTGGCGGCTTATTAAGCCTCAAACTGCATCTCAGGAATATCGCCATCAACGATAAGTTTACCCGCAGTTTTGCTGATTATTTCATCAACACTAACACCCGGTGCGCGTTCTAGCAAATGGAATGCGCCATCTTTTACTTCTAACACAGCCAAATCAGTGACAATTTTCTTTACACAGTTCACGCCAGTAAGCGGGAGTGTGCATGATTCAAGTAGCTTAGAGTCGCCGTGTTTACTAGCATGGGTCATGGTCACTATGATGTTGCGTGCACCAGCAACTAAATCCATTGCACCACCCATGCCTTTGATTAATTTTTTCGGGATCATCCAAGACGCGATATTGCCTTGCTGATCAACTTCAAATGCACCTAGTACCGTTAAGTCTACATGACCACCACGGATCATGGCAAAGCTTTCTGCACTATTAAAAATTGCTGCACCCGTCGCAGCTGTCACGGTTTCTTTACCAGCGTTTATCATATCAGCGTCAACTTGGTCTTCGGTTGGGTAGGGACCCATGCCTAGCAAGCCATTTTCTGATTGCAGCATTACTTCAATGCCGCTAGGTACATAGTTAGCAACTAAGGTTGGAATGCCTATGCCTAAGTTTACGTAGTAACCATCTTCTAGCTCTTGCGCCACGCGCATCGCAATTTGTTCACGATTTAAACCCATGATTGCCTCCTATTTGCGCGTTGTGACACGTTCAATACGTTTTTCAAAGTCACCTTTGATCACGCGATTGACATAAATGCCCGGGGTGTGGATTTGGCTCGGCTCAAGCTCGCCGGGCTCCACAATCTCTTCTACTTCCGCTACCGTGATTTTTCCAGCTGTTGCCGCCATTGGGTTAAAGTTCATTGCTGTGTGGCGAAATACTAAGTTGCCATAGCGATCAGCTTTCCACGCTTTAACAATAGCGAACTCACCGGTGATCGACTCTTCTAAAATATACGGCCGGCCATCAAATTCCTTTACTTCTTTACCTTGTGCGACAGGTGTACCATAACCTGTTGCTGTGTAAAAAGCTGGGATCCCAGCACCACCAGCACGCATTTTCTCTGCAAGCGTCCCTTGTGGTGTCAACTCAACGTCGATAATGCCGTCAAGAAGTTGCTGTTCAAACAGCGCATTTTCACCGACATAAGATGCAATGATTTTCTTAATCTGACGATCTTTAAGCAAAATACCTAGACCAAAATCATCGACACCACAATTGTTCGAAACTACAGTCAATTCTTTTGTTTGCATGCGCTTAATTTCTGCAATTAAGCCTTCTGGAATACCACACAAGCCAAAGCCACCTGCGATGATGGTATCACCATCTTTCAGACCTGCCATCGCTTCGCTGTAGCTTGATACGACTTTATCGAAACCGGCCATAAGCCCACTCCTAATGATGTTATTGTTTTAAGATTGACAAGTTTGTTTGAGTGCCAACGACACTTTACTGCTTGGTGTCTTACCTAGCGCATCACAAATTGTCCACCCTGCTTTTGCTAGCCTTTCTAAATCAATTCCACACTCAATGCCAAGCCCTTGCAGCAAGTAAACTACATCCTCAGTGGCAACATTTCCTGACGCACCTTTGGCGTAAGGGCAACCACCGAGCCCTGCAACGGCGCTATCAACAGTCGCGATCCCCATTTGTAGAGCAGTGTGAATATTCGTTAAAGCTTGTCCGTAAGTATCATGGAAATGCACCGCAAGCTTGTCAGCTGGGATATGTTGTAGTAACAAGGTGAGTAACTGCTGGACTTTTTTAGGTGTACCAACACCGATAGTGTCACCTAGGCTAATTTCATAACAACCAAGTGACAACAATTGTTTACATACCGCTAAAACTTGCTCTGGCTGTACAGCTCCTTGATATGGGCAGCCAACCACACAGCTTACATAACCTCTTACTTTTATGTTGTTTTTTTGTGCAAGATCAACAACGGGGCGAAAGCGCTCAATACTCTGTTCAATAGTGCAGTTGATGTTTTTTTGGGTGAACGCTTCACTAGCTGCTGTAAAAATAGCAAATTCGTCAACCTGATTCTCAAGTGCAAGCTCAGCGCCTTTGAGGTTTGGCGTCAGCGCACTTATTTCAACGTCATCACTACGCGTAAAGCCTTGAATAACCGCAGCTGAGTCAGCCATTTGTGGCACCCATTTGGGTGACACAAATGCACCAGCTTCAATGTGCTTGAGGCCAGCATCTTTAAGTGCGTTAACCAGCGCTATTTTAGCTTCAGTGGCAACACTGACTTCATTTTGTAAGCCATCCCGTGCACCTACTTCTACAATTTTTACGCGAGCCGGATAGTCAGCCATTAGTCTTGCTCCTCAACAATCGCCAGCATATCGCCATGACTGACCAACTCACCCTCTGCAAAGCAGTATGAAGTCAGCTTGCCATCGAAAGGCGCATTGAGGGTATATTCCATCTTCATGGCTTCTATAATCACTACAGCATCACCTTTGCTGACTTGGGTGCCGACGGACAATAAATGCTTAACGACAGTGCCGTTTAATGGGGCAGCCAAAGGCGCAGCTTCGTGCTCATGATCGCTAATATAATGCTTTGACTTAAGCTCAACGGTATGTTGATGAGGGCCATACATAATGGTAATGGCGGTTTCGGTAACAACTGCACTTGCGCGTAATCGGGCACCATCAATGACTACCGTTAACTGTTGTCCTTCTAATTTACATTCAACATGATGGATTTGCTCGTTAAACGAAATCTTCCAACCATCTTGAGATTGATAGGCACAGGCAGCATGATCCACAAATGGCAAATCAACTTTCGCGGTTTGATTAAGTCTAAAGCCTAAGTTTCCCCACACCGTCTTTTTACATGGTTGTTGGTGGCTAAGATAGGCTGCACCTGCTAGTAGCACCATTTTATCCAACGGCGTATTCGATTGAGTTAGTACCTCAGTTTGCGTATCAATAAAGTGGGTATCTGGTGCACCGGTTGTAAAAGTAGGGTGTCCAGCTAGGTGGTGCAAAAATGCGATATTGGATTTTAAACCACACAGATGGACTTGCTCTAAACTCGATTTTAGTTTGAGTAATGCTTGCTCGCGGTTTTTGCCGTGAGCAATCAGCTTTGCGATCATAGGATCGTAAAACGGGCTGATCTCATCGCCTTGCTGCACGCCTGTGTCAATTCTTACGCCATCTTTGGCTTCAGGAAAGCTAAGGTGAGCTAGTACACCTGAAAACGGCATGAAGTTCTCTTCAGGATCTTCTGCGTAAATACGTGCTTCAAAGCTATGACCAGATAACGAAACCTGCTGTTGAGTCAGCGGTAGCGGTTCACCCGCCGCGACCATTAATTGCAATTCGACTAAGTCAAGACCAGTTACCATTTCTGTTACTGGGTGCTCTACTTGTAGCCGAGTATTCATCTCCATAAAGAAAAATTCATCACCACAGAGTAAGAATTCCACAGTACCAGCGCCGCGGTAATTAATCGCCTGCGCACAGCGTACTGCTGCTTCACCCATGGCTTTGCGCATCGCATCACTCAAACCTGGTGCGGGCGCTTCTTCAATCACTTTTTGGTGGCGACGCTGTAGTGAACAGTCCCTGTCACCGAGATAAACACAGTTACCGTGGCTATCAGCGAAAACTTGTACTTCAACATGACGAGGTTTATCTACAAAGCGTTCAAGCAGTACTAAGTCATTGCCAAAACTTGCCGCCGCTTCACGTTTAGCCCCATGTAGAGCGGATAGAAACTCGCTACTCTCACGTACCACGCGCATGCCTTTACCGCCGCCGCCGTATGCGGCTTTGATAAGTACCGGAAAACCGATTTTTTCCGCTTCGGCTTGTAAGAAATCATCTTCTTGTTTGTCACCATAATACCCAGGAACTAGAGGCACATTGGCGTCATTCATGATTTCCTTGGCACGGGTTTTTGAACCCATCGCTTCGATTGAACTTGCCAGCGGACCAATAAACGCAATATCCGCCGCCTCACACGCTTTGGCAAATACTTCATTTTCAGATAAGAATCCGTAGCCTGGGTGAATACAATCCACATCAGCTGCCTTTGCCACTTCAAGGATTTTTTCTGCCACCAAATAAGACTCTTTAGATGGTGCTGGACCAATGTGGTAAGCTTCATCAGCAGCCTTAACGTGCATCGCATTGGCGTCAGCATCAGAGTAAACCGCTACAGTGGTTAGTCCCATCTTCTTCGCGGTACGCATCACGCGACAGGCAATTTCACCCCGGTTTGCGACTAGAATTTTAGTTAGCATATTGACTCCTATTCGTTCGCAGCGTTTTGCCAGCGTGGCGCACGTTTATCGAAAAAGGCACTAAGACCTTCTTGCCCTTCTTCACTGACTCTAATCTCAGCAATACGCTTTGCTGTATGGGCGATCAACGCTTCGTTGATTTCGTTGCCTGCAACTTCGTTGATAAGTGCTTTGGCATTTTTAACCGCAGCAGGGCCATTATTTAGCAGCAGCTGTGTGAAGTCAGACTCACTTTTAACTAAATCGTCACTGAGCTCATGGATTAATCCCATTTCAAGAGCTTTTTCAGCGTTGAATACCTCAGCAGTTAAAAAGTAGCGTCTTGCTTGGCGCTCACCAATGGCTTTTATAACATAAGGACTAATCACAGCCGGAATAAGACCAAGCTTGACTTCACTTAAACAGAATTTGGAGTTGTGCTGTGCAATGGCGATGTCACAACAGGCGATTAATCCCAGTGCACCGCCAAAAGCTGCACCTTGCACTAGGCATAATGTCGGGTGGGGACAAGTAGCTAAAACCTGCATTAATTTGGCAAGTTCTAGTGAGTCTGCGACGTTTTCGTCGTAGTTATTGTCTGCCATGGATTTCATCCACGCCAGATCAGCGCCAGCTGAAAAGTGTTTGCCTTCGGTTTTAAATATCAAAGCGCGCACATCCAGGCCGCTGGCATAGTCGATATTTTTGATAAGTTCGGCAATCACCTCTGCATTAAAGGCATTGTGTTTTTCTGGGCGACTTAGCTCTAAGATCGCCACTTTGTTTTTTGTTATCGTTAAAGTGACAGGCATCGGTGCTCCTTACATTCTGAATACGCCAAATTTAGACTCTTTTTGCGGCGCATTACTTGCTGCCTCTAATGCAAGACCAAGCACAGTGCGTGTATCCGCAGGGTCTATAACGCCATCGTCCCAAAGCCGAGCACTCGCGTAGTAGGGGTGGCCTTGTTTTTCGTATTGCTCAATGATCGGTTTTTTAAACTCGCTCACTTCGACATCACTCATGCTAAGCCCTTTGCGCGCTAAACCATCTTGTTTTACCTGTGTTAATACACCTGCAGCTTGTTCGCCACCCATCACAGAGATCCGTGCATTTGGCCACATCCACATCATAGTTGGTTCGTATGCTCTACCACACATACCATAGTTACCAGCACCGTATGAGCCGCCAATTAATACCGTAAATTTAGGCACATCAGCACAGGAAACCGCTGTAACCATTTTGGCGCCATGTTTGGCAATACCTTCAGCTTCGTATTTTTGGCCGACCATAAATCCAGTAATGTTCTGTAAAAACAGTAGTGGAATATTGCGCTGTACACAGAGCTGAATAAAGTGTGCTCCTTTTTGTGCAGATTCAGAAAAGAGAATACCGTTGTTTGCTACGATCCCCACAGGGTGACCATAAATCTCGGCAAAACCAGTCACTAGCGTTTCACCAAAGTAGCGCTTAAATTCATCAAACTGCGAGTCATCGACGATACGGGCAATGACTTCACGGACATCGAACGGTTTTTTCAGATCTGTGCCGACAATGCCATATACTTCACTGATATCATAACGTGGAGGCTTGGCATCTTGGAGTAGTGGCCTCGTTGGGCGCTGATGATTAAGGCGCGATATACATTGTCTTGCGATAGACAGTGCATGTTCATCATTTTCTACATAGTGATCGGCCACGCCTGACACTTTACAATGCACATCTGCGCCGCCCAAATCCTCTGCGCTAACTTCTTCGCCTGTGGCCGCTTTTACCAGCGGCGGGCCTGCTAAGAAAATCGTGCCTTGTTCTTTAACGATAATACTTTCATCAGCCATTGCTGGCACATAGGCGCCGCCTGCGGTACATAATCCCATAACCACAGCAATTTGCGGGATCCCTTTAGCAGACATACGAGCCTGATTATAAAATATCCGACCAAAATGCAGCTTGTCTGGAAATACTTCATCTTGCTCTGGCAAGTTCGCGCCACCTGAGTCTACTAAATAGATACACGGAAGGTGGCAGCGCTCAGCGATTTCTTGTGCTCGTAGGTGTTTCTTGACCGTCAGTGGAAAGTAAGTCCCACCTTTGACTGTCGCATCATTTGCCACAATCATACACTCAACACCTTTCACGCGTCCGATCCCTGCAACGACACCGGCACAGGGAATATCTTGTTCATAAACACCAAAAGCGGCGAACTGGCCGATTTCTAAAAATGGTGAGCCTTCGTCGAGTAAAGTTTCAATGCGGTCGCGGACAAATAACTTACCACGACTTTGATGACGAGCGATGAGTGCTTCACCGCCACCTTGGCTTAGTGTCGCCACTTTATCTTTAAGATCAGCAACCAGCGATGTCATGGCATCGCTGTTTGCTTTGAATTGCGGATCATGAGGATTAACCGCAGAATTTAGTACCGTCATACAGCGCTCCTAGCGGCTTTCGTTGAACAGCTCACGTCCGATAAGCATACGGCGGATCTCAGACGTACCAGCGCCAATTTCATAGAGCTTGGCATCGCGAAGTAGGCGGCCTGTAGGGTATTCGTTGATGTAGCCGTTTCCACCTAGTAATTGAATGGCATCAAGTGCAAGTTTGGTTGCAAGTTCTGCGGCATATAAAATTGCCCCTGCGGCATCTTTACGCGTGGTTTCGCCACGGTCACAGGCTTTTGCTACAGTATAGACGTATGAGCGTGCTGCATTCATTTGCGTATACATATCAGCAACTTTACCTTGCACTAGCTGAAATTCACCGATTGACTGGTTAAATTGTTTACGCTCATGAATATATGGGACTACTACGTCCATACAAGCCTGCATGATACCCAGCGGGCCGCCGGCCAATACCACACGTTCATAGTCAAGGCCGCTCATCAGCACCTTTACGCCTTCGTTGTATTCACCAAGGATGTTTTCAGCGGGTACTTCGCAGTTTTCAAACACCAGCTCACAAGTGTTTGAGCCACGCATGCCGAGTTTGTCTAGCTTTTGTGCTGTTGAAAAACCGGAGAAGGTTTTTTCTACGATAAAGGCTGTGATCCCACGAGGTCCTGCATTGACGTCTGTCTTTGCATAAATAACAAAAACGTCTGCATCTGGGCCATTAGTGATCCACATTTTATTTCCGTTCAGGATGAACTTGTCACCTTGCTTTTCAGCACGCAGCTTCATTGAAACGACATCAGAACCTGCATTTGGCTCACTCATTGCCAAGGCACCGATGTGCTCACCACTAATAAGCTTAGGTAAGTACTTTTCCTTCTGCGCTTGGTTACCGTTGCGGTTAATTTGGTTTACACAGAGGTTTGAATGTGCGCCGTAACTTAAGCCGATTGAGGCACTTGCACGACTGATCTCTTCCATTGCAATTACATGCTCAAGGTATCCCATATTTGAGCCGCCAAATTCTTCAGGGACGGTGATCCCAAGTAGACCCATTTCACCAAACTTTGGCCACATCTCGTTCGGAAACGCGTTTTCCTGATCTGTTTTTTCAGCCAGTGGGGCAATTTCGCTGGTAGCAAAACTATTGACATGATCTCGGATCATGTCTGCTGTTTCACCTAGTCCAAAGTTCAATTCTTTATATAAAGATACTGTGCTCATCGGTATTCATCCTGTTGTGAGAGTTTATTTTTCGAGCTCGTGTAATGTATCGCGACAACGACGTTCAGCCGTTACCAATTCCATTAAGACAACTTTGATGTCGTCCATTTGTTGGCTTAAATCGGCTTTTTTCTCTTCAATGAGTTGCAACATGGTTTTAAGCTGCTTTTCACTCGACTTGTCGGCATCATAAAGCTCAAATAAGCGGCCAGTTTCAGCAAGTGTAAAGCCAAGGCGTTTTCCGCGAAGGATAAGTTTTAAACGGACTTTGTCGCGTTTGGAGTAAATACGCGTTTGTCCTTGACGCTTAGGAGAAAGTAGTCCTTGATCTTCGTAAAAACGAATACTGCGAGTAGTAATATCAAATTCTTTAGCTAACTCGCTGATTGAATAGGTTGGTTCATTTATTTCTTGCATTTCTATTTACACTTACAACGTCACTGATTAGACCAATATAAGTGAAGTTTACGTAAAGGTAAAGTAAGAATGATAGATCCTGCTTTAGTCTTATAAAAGCAGCAATTAGGCTTGTATGAAATGTCATCAAACCTTAACTGGAGCTAGCCAGAATAGGCGTTGGCAATAAATATGTGCAATTAATCTTTACAGTTGCAGCAATCTCATTTGCCTTGATTTTAGATTTACGTTGGCGTAAACGTAAATATTATGTATGCTCGAATACAGAGTTAAATATTAATGAGCCAAAGCATGGCTTGTCTACAGGAGTTTTGCAATGAGTAACGAAGCTGTTGTCATCGTCGCTGCTAAGCGTACACCAATGGGTGGATTTATGGGAAGCCTATCTGGCGCTGCTGCCACAGAATTAGGCGCCACTGCTATTAAAGCAGTGATGAATGAAACAGGTCTCAATGACGCCAGTATAGATGAAGTGATCATGGGGTGCGTGTTACCCGCAGGTCTTGGTCAAGCGCCAGCACGTCAAGCGATGCTACACGCAGGTCTTGCCCGTTCAACAGGAGCGACGACAATCAACAAAGTGTGCGGTTCAGGCCTGAAGGCGGCGATGTTCGCGCATGATCTCATCCGCTCAGGTAGCATTAATTCTGCCATCGCAGGTGGCATGGAAAGCATGACTAATGCACCTTACTTTATTCCAAAAGCCCGTGGTGGCATGCGTATGGGTCATGGCGAAATCAAAGACCATATGATGGCTGATGGCTTAGAAGATGCTTATGACAACAAGGCGATGGGCTGCTTTGCGCAAGATACAGCAGACCAATATGGCATTACTCGTGAGCACATGGACGAATTTGCCTTGGGCTCATTGAGTAAAGCAAATGCGGCAATCGAAAATGGCAGTTTTGCCAATGAAATTGCTCCTCATGTGATTAGCACGCGCAAAGGGGATGTTGAGGTAAATACTGACGAGCAACCAGGTAATGCCCGCCCAGATAAAATTCCATCACTTCGTCCAGCATTTAAAAAAGATGGCACGATCACCGCGGCTAACTCATCATCTATCTCAGACGGTGCCGCAGCGCTTGTTCTAATGAGTGAAACAGAAGCGAAAAAGCACGGTTTGACACCACTTTGTAAGATTGTTGCTCATGCGACTCATTCACAAGCGCCAGCTGAATTTACCGTTGCGCCAGTCGGTGCGATGAATAAGCTGCTTGAAAAAGCAGGTTGGTCGACTGCCGACGTTGATCTTTGGGAAATCAATGAAGCGTTTGCCATGGTGACTATGTTGGCTATCAACGAAATGCACTTAGATAGCAATAAAGTCAACGTCAATGGTGGTGCTTGTGCGCTTGGTCATCCAATCGGCGCGAGCGGTGCACGTATCTTAGTTACACTTATCCATGCACTGAAAAACCGTGGCTTATCAAAAGGCGTGGCGTCACTATGTATCGGTGGTGGTGAAGCTGTCGCACTCGCAGTAGAAGTGTAAGTCTCAGCAATTTATTTCGTTCCAAGGGGCGCTGCGTCTTCCATAATTCTAATCATTCACGCAGCGCATTAACTCGTTTTATGGGGAGGAGTGCTTCATGCACCAAGTACCTTTATACATCAACGGTGAATTTTCACAGTCTCAGTCTGACAAATGGTTAGACGTTGTTAACCCTGCTAATCAAGAAGTATTAGCAAAAGTGCCTTGTGCGACTAACGAGGAAGTACAAGCTGCAATTCATTCAGCTCAAGAAGCGTTTAAAACGTGGCGTAATGTGCCGGTAACCGAGCGTGCGCGAATTATGATGCGTTATGCGGCGCTACTTAAGGAGCATCAAGAAGAAATCGCAACCATAATCTGTCATGAATTAGGCAAGACGTTTGAAGATGCAAAAGGGGATGTGTGGCGCGGTATCGAAGTGGTCGAGCAAGCATGTAATGCCCCTTCAATGATGATGGGCGAGACGGTAGAAAACGTTGCCCGAAATATCGACACCTATTCATATACCCAACCACTAGGCGTTTGTGCTGGTATTACGCCATTTAACTTCCCAGCGATGATCCCGCTGTGGATGTTCCCAATGGCAATTGTATGTGGTAACACCTTTGTACTTAAACCATCAGAGCAAGACCCACTCACGCCAATGCGCTTGGTTGAATTGTTTGAAGAAGCCGGTGCACCAAAAGGCGTACTTCAAGTTGTGCACGGGAGTAAAGATCAGGTTGATCAAATTCTTGAAGCGCCGGAAATTCGTGCGGTTTCGTTTGTGGGGTCTTGTGGTGTCGGTCAGTACATTTACAGCAAAGGTACGCAGAATCTTAAACGCGTTCAAGCGTGTGTGGGTGCGAAAAACCATATGGTTATCATGCCAGATGCGAAAAAAGAACAAGTGATCAATAACCTTGTTGGTTCTTCGGTTGGCGCGGGTGGTCAGCGCTGTATGGGGATCTCAGTTGCGGTATTTGTAGGGCAATCACAACAGTGGGTCGATGAACTAAAAGACGCCATGGCGAAGGTTCGTCCTGGCGTGTGGGATGATCCAGAAGCTGCTTATGGTCCGCAAACGACGCCGCAGGCTAAAGCGCGCATTCTATCGCTGATTGACAGTGGTAAGCAGCAAGGCGCAACGTGTTTGCTAGATGGCTCTGAGTTTACCGTTGAGGGTTATGAAAACGGTAACTGGGTAGGTCCAACCCTGTTTTCAAACGTCACAACTGACATGGATATCTACAAAGAAGAAATCTTTGGCCCAGTCCTTTGTTGTGTATTTGTCGATAGTTTAGATGAAGCAATTACCCTTATTAATAACAACCCGTACGGTAACGGCACCTCATTATTCACCGCAAGCGGTGGCGCAGCACGCAAGTTCCAGCGTGAAATTGAAGTGGGTCAGGTAGGGATTAATATTCCTATTCCAGTGCCATTGCCGTTCTTCTCATTTACCGGTTGGAAGAACTCATTCTACGGCGACCAACATACCTATGGTAAGCAAGGCGTGCGTTTCTATACCGAAACCAAAACGATTACCTCACGCTGGTTTGACGATGAGGCCGTCAGTGGTCCAAATATGAGTATCAACCTTAGATAACTCATATTGCGCAGCGTGCTCTGCAGGGGGAGCACGCTTATTTTTACCAAAACGATAAGAATTACCGACACACATTCAGGGTGTCAGAACAGCAAGAGAGGTCTACCGTGGACTTTAACCTAAACGAAGATCAACAAGCATTTGCCGACATGGCGTACCAATTTGCAATGAGCGAGCTTGCTCCACATGCTGCAAAATGGGATCAAGAGCACATTTTTCCAAAAGACGTAATTCAAAAAGCAGGTGAGCTTGGTTTTTGCGGTCTATATACACCAGAAGAGGCAGGTGGTCTGGGTTTATCTCGCCTTGACTCAAGTATTATTTTCGAACAGCTTTCAATGGGTTGTACAGCGACAACCGCCATGTTGACTATTCATAACATGGTAACGTGGATGATAGCGAGCTTTGCAACTGACGAAACCAAAGCAAAGTATATGGATCAGTTAGTAACGGGTGAATTATTGGCCTCGTACTGTCTAACAGAACCAGGATCTGGCTCAGATGCTGCATCACTCAAAACAAAAGCGATAAAAGAAGGTGATGAGTATGTCTTGTCTGGTTCTAAAATGTTTATCTCAGGGGCAGGTGAAACGGACGTATTAGTGGTAATGGCAAGAACAGGTGAAGCAGGCCCTAAAGGTATCTCAGCCTTTGTTGTTCCTGCCGATGCTGAAGGCGTTATTTATGGCAAAGCAGAAGAAAAAATGGGTTGGAATGCACAGCCTACGCGCCTTATCACGCTTGAAAATGTCCGGATCCCTGCTGCAAACCTGTTAGGCCAAGAAGGCGAAGGCTTTAAATTTGCGATGCAAGGCCTTGATGGTGGTCGCATTAATATTGCAACTTGCTCGATTGGTACAGCCCAGCAGGCACTCAATACCGCCAAGCAGTATATGCAGGAACGTTCTCAGTTTGGTAAACCGTTAGCGGCGTTCCAAGCACTACAATTTAAAATTGCAGATATGAATACAGAACTTGTGGCTGCGCGCCAAATGGTTCGATTGGCGGCATTTAAACTCGATAGCAATGACCCAGAAAAGACTACTTATTGCGCTATGGCAAAGCGATTTGCCACTGATGTAGGCACTAAGGTGTGTGACGATGCACTGCAAATTCACGGTGGTTATGGGTACATCAAAGAGTATCCACTGGAGCGCCACCTACGTGACGTACGTGTTCATCAGATCCTTGAAGGTACAAACGAAATCATGCGTGTAATTATTGCACGTCGGATCTTAGCTGAAGGCGCGGCAAGCGTCCTATAAGGAGAGCATCATGACTGCACAATTAAAACTCGAAAAACAAGGCCATACTGCTGTTGTTACTATGTCAAATCCACCTGCGAATACGTGGACGAAAGACACACTAACTGCACTTAAAAATCTAGTAATCGAATTGAACGCGGATAAAGAAATCTATTCTTTAGTGATCACTGGCGAAGGCGAAAAGTTCTTTTCAGCCGGTGCGGATCTCAATGTATTTGCCGACGGTGACAAAGGAGTTGCTGCGGACATGTCTCGAGTATTTGGCGAAGCGTTTGAAACACTCAGCGACTTTAGAGGCGTATCCATTGCTGCCATCAATGGGTTTGCAATGGGTGGCGGTTTAGAAGTCGCACTAGCGTGCGATATCCGCATTGCCGAAGCTCAAGCACAAATGGCACTCCCTGAGGCAAAAGTCGGATTGTTGCCTTGTGCTGGCGGCACACAAAACTTGTCATGGCTTGTAGGCGAAGGCTGGGCAAAGCGTATGATTTTATGCGGCGAACGCTTAAAAGCCGACAAAGCACAGCAAATTGGCTTAGTTGAAGAAGTGGTCGAGCAGGGTAAAGCGCTGGAAGCTGCGCTCGAACTGGCGAAGAAAGTAGAAGATCAAAGCCCTGTTGCAGTGACGGCTTGTAAAGCTCTTATTCAAAAAGGCCGCACAGGCACAATCAACAGTGCATTGCCTCTTGAACGTGAACTCTTTGTAACCTTATTCGATACCCAAGATCAAAAAGAAGGCGTAAACGCATTTTTAGAGAAACGCAAAGCGAATTGGGTAAATGGCTAATGATTGAATTCGAGTTAATAAATCACGAAGAGGCACCGGTTTTATTCGAACAAGCAACATGCCATAACGGGATGAAGATAGCGCTGGCGACATTAAATGCACCAAAAGCGTTAAATGCCTTAAACCTCGATATGATCCGTTTGCTTGCACCACAACTGGATATTTGGGCAAACGACCCACAAATTGCAATGGTGGTATTAAAAGGAGCTGGAGAAAAAGCGTTTTGTGCTGGCGGCGATGTAGTGAGTTTATATCGTGAAATGTCATCAGATACGAGTAACGCATTAATCGAAACTTTTTTCGGTGAAGAGTATCGGTTGGATTATCAAATCCATAACTATGATAAGCCAATCCTACTTTGGGGTAATGGCATCATCATGGGCGGCGGACTAGGCTTAACGGCTGGCGCAAGTCATAAAGTGATGACAGAGACTTCACGTATTGCTATGCCAGAAATCACCATTGGCTTATACCCTGATGTTGGCGGTAGCTATTTCCTCAATAAGATGCCAAAAGGTGTTGGATTGTTTTTGGGACTCACAGCTGCAAACATTAACGCTTCGGATGCCAAGTTGGTTGGACTTGCCGATCACTTTATGGACTCAGAAAAACTCGGCTTACTTTTACAAAACTTAGGTGAAGTCAACTGGGGAAAAACCAACGTGCTAAACCACGAAAAGCTGACTCAGTTGTTGTTATCTCTAGATGAGGCTTCCCATGCACCACCAAAAAGCGAAATTAAACCACTGATTAAAGCGTTCGAAGCGCTTGATGAGAAAGATGATTTATCAGAGCAGGTTGATTTTATTTTAGGACTGGATAGTACTGACAACAAGTGGTTGAGCAAAGCTCAAATGGCGTTAAAACATGGCTCACCATTGAGTGCCGCACTGGTAAAAGCACAGCTTGCTAGAAGTGAAGGTAAAACACTTAAAGACTGTTTTAAGCAAGAATTAGGAATGTCGGTGACTGCTGGCGAGTTTGGTGAGTTTCAAGAAGGTGTTCGTGCGCTGCTTATCGATAAAGATGGCAAACCAAATTGGCGATTTAAATCGGTTGCAGAGGTTCCTAATGACGTAATAGAACGTTTTTTCGCACCTCGATGGGATGAAAACGATCATCCTTTGCGTGACTTATAAGGAGTGACATAAATGGCACAAGTAGGATTTATCGGCTTAGGTAACATGGGTGCTCCAATGGCCCTTAATTTATTAAAGGCTGGCCACCAAGTATGTGTTTTTGATTTGAACCCTGAGGCTGTAGCGGCACTTGAGGCAAGTGGTGCAACAAAGGCGGCGGTTGTTAGCGATGTGTGCCGTGAAGCAGATTATGTGATAAGCATGCTACCTGCAGGCAAACACGTGCGTACGGTATATACAGCTGAAGATGGACTCATTAACTATTTGTCTAAAAACACACAGGTGATTGACTGCTCTACCATTGATGCTGCATCCGCTCAGTTTGTTGGGAAAACATTAGCAGAATCGGGTATTTCATTTGTCGATGCGCCTGTGTCTGGCGGTGTGGCAGGTGCAGCGGCCGGTACCTTAACTTTTATTGTCGGCGGTAATAAAGCAGACTTTGAACGTGCGCATGTGGTACTGACCAATATGGGTAAGAACATTTTCCATGCAGGCGACATTGGCGCAGGACAAGTCGCTAAGATATGTAACAATATGCTGTTATCAATACTGATGGCGGGCACAAGTGAAGCGCTGCAAATGGGTGTAGATCATGGTTTAGATCCTAAAGTATTGAGCGAAATTATGCTAAACAGCTCTGGTCGTAACTGGACGCTAGAGCTATACAACCCATGTCCTGATGTACTAGAAAATGTGCCTTCTTCGAACGGTTATAAGCCGGGCTTTATGGTTGATTTAATGGCTAAAGATCTTGGCCTTGCGATGCAATCTGCGCAGCAAACAAATTCAGCGACGCCGATGGGGGCACTTGCAAAGAATTTGTATAACCTGATGCAAAATCAGGGTAAAGGCAATGAAGACTTTAGCGCGATTTTTAAGCTTTATTCAGAGAAATAGAACATTATGGATATTAACAGTAAAACAGTTGTGATCACCGGTGGTGCGCAAGGCTTAGGGCTTGCAATGGCGACTGAAATGGCAAAGCAAGGTGCAAATCTTGCGCTAATTGATATGCAAGAAGATGTACTTACAGAAGCGAAAAGCGAACTGGCGCAATTTGGTACAAAAGTCAAAACTTATGTTGCCAATGTGAGTCAAGAATCGGACGTGGAAAATGTGTTTGACGCCATTGTCAGTGACTTTGGTGAGATTTCAGTATTAATAAACAATGCGGGTATCTTGCGTGATGGTTTGTTACTCAAAGCGAAAGATGGTCAAATTATTGATAAAATGTCGCTATCGCAATTTCAGTCCGTTATTGATGTTAATCTAACCGGTGTTTTCTTGTGCGGCCGTGAAGCTGCTGTCAAAATGGTAGAAGCTGGTAATGGTGGTGTGATCATAAATATGTCGAGCGTTGCACGCGCTGGTAATATGGGGCAAACCAACTATTCAGCGGCAAAGTCAGGTGTCGTTGCGATGACAACGAGCTGGGCGAGAGAATTAGGTCGCTTTGGTATTCGAGTAGGGGCAATCGCCCCAGGTGTTATCCGAACAAAGATGACTGATGCAATGAAGCCTGAAGCAAAAGAACGTTTGGTAAAAATGAAACCAGTCGGACGTCTTGGTGAAGCGCAAGAAATTGCCCATACCGCAAAATATATTATTGAAAATGATTTCTTTACAGGGCGTGTCGTCGAAATTGATGGCGGTATTCGTTTGTAACGAAAAGGCTTGGTTTTACAGCGTGTATTCCAAGTTCCTATTTGAGTGTGTGAAGCGGTAATGTAAATTACCGCTTTTTTATTTTAAAGATATTGGATGCTCGAGGAGAAATGTTTGAAATTGTCTGGAATACATCATGCCGCCATTATTTGTTCCAACTACCAAAGATCTAAGGTGTTTTACACCGAAGTACTCGGTCTTCGTATACTTAATGAAAATTACCGCAAAGATAGAGAATCATATAAATTAGATTTGGCGTTACCTGACGGCAGCCAAATTGAGTTGTTCTCGTTTCCAAATCCACCAAGACGGATATCACATCCAGAAGCGCAAGGATTGAGACACTTAGCATTTAGGGTGAATGATATAGATGCTTGTATTGCGCATCTTTCACAGAATCAAGTCGCTGTTGAGCCCATTCGAATAGATGAATATACGGGTAAACGATTTACCTTTTTCAGCGATCCAGACGGTTTACCACTGGAGCTTTACGAACAAGGTTGCGACCACTACCTCTGAAAAGATACACAATTATGTATAAAGTCTTAATGACAGATATTAGTTGGATCTTAAATAAAGGAACAAATTGGGTAAAGTTTATTCTGTCTTTGTCGATAAAAGGTAATGGCGCTTGCGCCAACCGATTTTGTAATAACTTCATTACGCAAACGCATTAATTTGAAATGAAAAAATAGTTTTAGTAGCAATGGTTTTTTGCTCTTCAAGCGCTAGCCTAACCAGAGTTATATTGCCGATAACTACGGTGTTTTAAATAAGAAGTTTTTAACGGGGCTAGCGTGTGATTTACTTGCGCAAATGGAGCAAGTATTGAGATAAAACCGTATTGTTTTCAAAGTTGAGCAGAAAATTAATGCAGTTGCTACCATAACAAGGATCCAAGTTATGAACATTAAGCCACAACTCCATACAAGTAATGTGAAAGTGAGCGCGTCGAATTCATCAGACAAAATGACTGAGGCACTGACAGCATTCGCAAATGATAAAAAAAATGACGATAACTCTGAGTTATTGAAAAGTAATAGCAATTTAACTATAGACTTTTCTTACACTCAGCCTCCAGTTACTTATGATCCTCGAATGATCCGTGGTATTGAGCTTAGGACAATCGGATTACAGCATTATGGTATTCATCGAGAGCACATTGGAACAGATGAAAATGGGCGCGTTTATAAAGATACCTACGGTGACTTTGAAGGGCGAGAAAAAATTGATGAATTCTTGTCAATATTCGATCGTTTAAGTGAAGAAAGACAATTTGAATTTGCGCACTTCAAACCAACACAAGCGCTTCTTGATGTTGCCAATAGACTGAGTGATGAGGAGCTAGGACAACTAACGGATTTTATTGTCCAGTCTCTATCGGTAAATAGCTTTGAACAACGTAGAAATGACTATTCAACAGAGTTAATAAACAAACTTAACGGTATGAGTGATGAGGTGTTACAAGACACCATTCAGACGATGTCTAAATTAATGGAGCAAGCCGATAATAAAGTGTTTGAGGATCCCGTTTTTCCACCTTATTTACTTGATGAAGATGGCCGAGTAGACACGGACTTACAATATACCGAAAGTGGCATTTTTGAACATGTAAATACATATGGGGATATGAACAATCAGCTTTTAAATGATTTTGCTCAATTTGTTATTAGTAATAAGTTTTCTGACGGAGAAATTTTAGACCTCAATGCTAAGTTCGTTAGTGCTGATTTTGACACGAGTCGAGGTCTATTGGATATGGCGACTTTAGTGAAGCCAAATGATCGTACAAGTTTTATGGAAATGTTGAGCGAAATAGATACTGAGGAGCCCGGTAATTTATTTGCAAGACTCAGTAAGCTCAATTATGAAAATGAGAATACAGAGTATTTTAAAACAAATAATCAAGAGTATATAAAGTTTGAGGGTAAACCCGCCGATGACAACGAAAAAAGCCGTTTATATAAACAGTTAATTAAAGCCTATGAAAACCAAGGATTAGGCTGGATGAATGACGTGATGGAAGAGTCACAGGGAATGCCTGTCAGGGCTGAATTAGACATGTGGTTATCTGTATTAGAAGATGTTGAAGAAAATCCAGAAGCATTTAAGCGCTCTGATTCAGTGGAGACCTGGATGGAAAACAACCTAGCAGGAATTGTTAGTAACTATTATCAGGGTATTAAGGAAAAGCTGTTCAGGCATAATGATGAGCAGGATCTTCCACTTATCATGTCGGGACTTGAGAGAATTACACTAGACAGTCAAAGTGATGAAGAAGCTGAACTTGGCGATGCGGCGAATACATCAGTGAACGAGTAGAAATATACTGTATTTCTTTATTCATGTTCTACACTTACATAAAGCACAAAGTGCACTACCTTTTGAAAGTCACGCTTTTAATGTGGCACTGAGTGCTTTGCTAAAGAGTGAGTAGAATTAAACCAATGAGTCAATCAAGTTGATGAACAGAATGTGCCAAAGTCAGTAAAATTGGCAGAATAAAGCATTAATCTTACAGTGCTTTTCACTGGAGTTTACCTTGTTGATAGTACTGCGCTGTGTCTGACTAAAGACGGGTATATATCTCTTTCTAGTGCAGCAAAAGGCATGCTGTTTGTTGGTTGTATATGTCAACAGTAATACACTTGGTATCAACACTACTCTCTTAACCTGACAAATATTGAATTAAAAAACAGTATAACCTTGTGATAGGAGAGCGTGATGCGCGGTGTTGTGTTCAGAGGTCTAGAAGAGTTAGCCATCGAAACCATCGGTATGCAGGAGTGGGATGAATTACTTGAAACCTACGCGCCGCAGGGGAGAGTATATGTGTCGCCCACGGCATATCCAGACGAGGAATTATTTGCATTAGCTCAAGGAGTCGCAAGTAAACTTGATAAACCATTAACCGAAGTATTAGCGATATTTGGACAGTCTTTGTTTGGATTTTTGGCTAAAAAGCATGTGGGGATTTCGTCTAAGTTTAGTTCATTTGAAGAGCTGGTGGTGTCGATTGACAGCGTCATTCACATGGAAGTTAAAAAGCTATATGACGAACCTAACTTGCCTTCCATCACCACAACTATTGAAAACGATAAAACCATCATACTCAAGTACAAGTCAAACCGAAAGCTATGCTTTTGCGCGGAAGGCCTCCTCCATGGTGCAGCGCAACATTATAATAGAGTACTCAGAATAGAGCACCCCCAATGTATGCACGAAGGCGCCGATCACTGTGTACTGATTTTGCATTTGGATTAAGTTGATGTCTGATCCTAATGACTACAAAAAAGCGTACCTTCGCGAAAAGCAAGCGAGAGATGAAGTAGAGTCTTTACTTGAAGAAAAAACCAGAGCCTTATATCTTGCCAATCAAACACTAGAGCGCCAATTGGAGCAGCTAAAGAACCAGCAAGCTGTGCTTATTAATAATGAACGTATGGCGACCTTGGGTTCTTTGTCTGCTGGTGTTGCTCATGAATTAAATAACCCTCTAGCCTACGTTAGAGGTAACCTTGAGTCTCTAAATCACTACTTACCTGCATTACAAGAACTACTTAATTTAGCGAGTATGGCAGGACATACTGACAACGATCAGATGCTAAGTACGCAACTAAAAGAGGCGTATGTTACTCAACGGCTCAATGATATTTCGGAAGATCTACCAGATCTCATCAACGATACGCTACACGGTTGTGAACGTATAAAAATCATAGTTAGTGATTTGATGAATTTTTCGCGTTCAAATAATGATAGCTTCTCAAGCATTGCACTAAAACCTATAGTAGAAGACACGTTACGCTTACTGAGTGGACAGCTTAAAAGTTACGATTTAGTCATTGCTATTGAAGATGTTGCGCCAATCCTTGGTAAGGATGGTGCTATAAAGCAAGCCATCATTAATTTACTTGCAAACGCCAAGTATGCGGTTGATAGGGATCATAAGCCCCATAAAACAATAGAAGTTCTGCTTGCACCGGGCAATGACAAAGAAGTCATTTTGAGTATCAGTGACAATGGTATTGGCATTGACCCAGATATTATAAATCGACTATTTGACCCATTCTTTACTACCAAGCCTGTGGGTGAAGGAACGGGGATGGGGCTTGCTGTCACACATGCAATTATAAAGGAACATCGTGGAAGTATTACGGTGCAAAGTGAAGAGGGAATAGGGAGCCGCTTTACTATTACTTTTCCTACTGAACATATCGAAGCTGAGTAGTTTGGAATTACAAATCGTCAATTACTCGTGGCTTTTGCGTTTTTATTATCGAAGCGCCACAATACAGCAGCGCTTGTTGTAGAGTTAGTACAAGTTAGTCCGTATAAGGGTTTTCTGACTTTGCTGCAAACACTTCTTTTGCCGCCAGAGCAGCATTGTAAGCAGCTGGCATGCCAGCTAAAAATTGCATATATATTACCATATCCATTATTTCCGCTTTAGTTAAGCCTACTTGTATACTTGTACCTAAGTGATATTGAAGTTGAGGTCTTGCTGTACCCAGTGCGGCGAGTGCACTAATTGTCGCTAATTGCCGCTCTTTAATTGTAAGCCCTGGTATACCAAAAGCATCACCAAATAGTTGGTAAGTCGTATCTGTTAACCCTACTGACATAGGTTTAAATGCTGTAATAATTGTTTGATACCCATTATTATCCAGCTTAGTATACTCTTCTACTCCTTTCTTATATCGCGCTTTACTTGTATCGGGTGGTAATGTGAATGATAAATGTTTATCAATTGAAGAAGCAAGTGCATCAATGGATTTTTCTGCCCGGGGAAAGCCATAGTATGAAGTAAGCTGAGTTAAAATTAGCACCACATCTTGCTGCCCTATAAATTTTTTTTCTAATGATGTAGCGACAACTTGTTGAAGGGCTTCTGTTAATTCAAGAGCCGACAGCGCAGATATTTTTACAATAGCCTGCTGGCGTTGTGTAAGGGTTAATACCTTTTTAATGTCCCTCTCCGCCCTAAATTTGGTTATTGAAAAGTTGCCCTCAGTGGCATGTGACGAGGAAATTGAGGTTATCAATAAGGAAATGGCTAGTATCTTTTTAAACATAAATATTTCTCTACTTTGGTTTTCTAATATCGTTTTTAAGCCTGTTTTTTATTGGGTAATACAGCTATTAAACAACGCAGCTAACTGCCCCGTTGGCCACCTATGGTGTAGCCACTATCAACATGGATTGCTTGGCCGTTAACAAAACTTGCACGTTCGCTAAGCAACCAACAGGCGAGCTCGGCAACTTCAGTAGGCTCACCTAAACGTTTTGCTGGATGCTGTTGTGAAAACATATCTAGAATAAGTTTGTCATGGTTAAATGCTTCTCTTGTCATCTCGGTATTGATGCCACCAGGGTTCACACTATTTATACGTATGCCGCTGTTGGCAACCTCAATAGCAGCTGCGCGAACAAATGCGTCAATGCCAGCTTTGGATGCTGAATATACGCTCGAACCACACAAGGCACCGGAAGCTAACCATGAGGAAGTGTTTACAATCGAGCCTTTGATGTCATTGGTCTGAAAGTATCTCATCTGCCATTGACTGCTGAACCAGACCGATTTTAGATTCACATTTATCGTCTCATCCCAATCTTGCTCAGACTGATTCAACATTGGGGAAAAATTGCCTATGGTACCTGCATTATTAAATGCGCCATCAAGACCAGCTAAACGGTTAACTGCTTGCTCCATCATTTCTGTAACACCTTTAGTTCTAGATATATCGGCCTCAATCGCTACTGCGATGCCACCTGCGCTTTTTATTTCTGCAACTAACGCATCTAACTTATTTTTTCTACGTGCCGCTAGTGCGACAGATGCGCCTTCTGAAGAAAATAACTTAGCTGCTGCCATACCTATTCCTGAACTTGCGCCCGTCACTAAAATCTTTTTACCTTTTAATAGCATCGTCCATACCTTGTATATGTTTTATTCAGCTCCACTCTATCATTTACAGTAAATGCGTGTAATATGTTGGATTAAATATCCAATATAACGGAAATTCGAGAGTTAATATTATGAGTGATGGTTTAAGTTTCGATTACATAGGCAAGTTGATCCGTAGCTATCGTTCTGCTGAATGCACAAGCTTACAAGCATTGGCGGATAGATCTGGTGTTAGTCGCTCAATGATAGCTCAAATTGAGTCAGGTCAAACCGTACCAACAATTGCGGTACTGGCAAAACTGGCAGAAGCCATGAACTATGAGCTAGCAACATTAGTTCAACCGCCCGGACGAGCTTTGAATATCAGTACCTCTAGAGCAACAAAAGATAATATTATCAGTAAAGTTGACAGCCCATTTACCTGCCATATATTGAAAAAGCAAAGTGGTTTATTTACTACTGAAATTTATCAATTTTATTTTAATGAGGCTGGCAAAACATCCTTTTCAGCTAATGTGAGAGGTTCCATCAAACACCTATGGTTGCAGCAAGGCAAATTAGATATTTATGTAGCAGGCAATAAAATAAGTGCACAACAAAATTGTTTAACTACTTTTAATGCAAATATCCCGCATAGATTAGAATCTAGATCGGAGCCACTTGCTAAGGGACTTTTCTTTGTTGTTTATTAACTAAGTTTGCGTTTTGGCTAGTGCAGGCAATAGATTTACTTGCCTTTTAACCAAGAGAGGTGCGTTTGTAATCTGGATTTGGGACTTATTCGCCTCTCTGGGGAGGAAATATTAATAATATTATTTAGAATTATAATATAATACGAGAAAAGTAGAATTCAATGTGAAAATATAGGCAATTATGGGTGTAGATAAGATAGCAGAGTACTATTTGATATTTGAAAATTTAATGAGCAATAACAGTTCAATTACAACAAATGATAGAGCTGATTACTATTGCCACCTAGGATATCCTCATGTGAGCGTCAAAAAAATTATAAAATTAAAGGAAGAGTACACATTAAAATCGATCAAAGATTTCCATTTTATAGGGGAAGTTATTTGCAAGGAAGATATCTCGATGATTCTTTCAAAATATAACCCATATCGGTGTCGATTTTTTCCTATATCAATTAGTGACAAAAGCTCTGAGACTCTATGTAAATTTAGCTTAATTTCGTTTGAAAATAAAATTCCATGTGCAGATATGGGGAAAAGTGATATTTTTGTTTTCCCTAAAAGGAAGAATCATATAAAGATATTATCCTTATACCTTGATTTAGAGAAGTTAAAAAAGATCCCGAAACATAAAAAACACATTTTTATGGTTGAAGAAGCTGAAGGTACTATAATCGTATCTAAAGAAATCGGTGAAGAGTTATTGACCTACTTATCAACGAATAATGATTCAAGTCTTTTAGTCAAGCCAATTTATGAAGATGGAAAAGTTCCGGAGTTATTTTAATGGAAGGTTTTTTTGAATTAAGTGTAAAGTCACTAAGCACTTTCCCACTAAAAGAAAACATAAAAGGGGAGTTAGCTCCCCCTGATTTGGTCTTTGACTTTTACCTATTTCCAAAAGTTTTTATAAATAATAGAATTTTAGAGAAACTATCGCCTTTTTTAAAAAGTAATATTGAAATTCAAGAAGGTGCTGTAGAATTAAAATTTTCAGAGTTAGAGTTGAGCTATTGTTATCTTTACGTTGTAGGTTGTGATAATGATTCACACACCAATGAAAGTACACATATATTTAGGAGTGAGGATAATAGCTCTTTGTTTTTGAGCAACGAATTAATTAAGGAAATGAGAAAAAAATCAACTAATGGTGTTTTATATCGCTGGAATTAAATCCTTAGTAATAAATGAGGCTTTATCAAAAAAGCTCATCCGTCACCCTTCAGTTAAAAAGTGAGGGTGATAACTTTCTAGACCGAGAACAGAGAATTAGTGCCTGTGGGTGAAGCCCTTAAAAAATCGACGACGAGTACAATACATCTAAACAACAGTAAGAGATTGTGTCCACATAGCAAAACCTGATTTCAAATAATAAGTACAACACTTATAGAAATACGCATTTTTCGCTAAAAATCAAGCAATATTACTGCGACTTGTCAACATGTAAAGTACCATCGTGAGACTGTTTAGCTTGAGTTAAAAAAGAAACCAAATAAGCAGGCGTTATTATCTTCAAAAAGCGATTATTGAAATTGTGCGCTTGTCGCATAATATCAATTGGAGGGGGCGCATTAGTTGCGAGGGAGAGTGTATCGATTGCTATGTTACGAAGGATAAACGCTAAGTGGCCGGCTATATACTCACAGCAATTTACATACCTAAAAGAGGTCAACACGCTAATTCTGCACTGAGGAACATGGATTTTTTATGCAGGTAATATCTTAGGTTACGGTTGAGGCTTGCAGTAGCTTTTTATACTTTGCAGGGGTTATTTGCATGATTGATTTAAACTCTCGGATGAGATGGGCTTGATCGGCGTAGTCACACTCAAGGGCAAGTTGGGCAAGATTTATGTTTGGGTTTTCTTTTAATCTCTGTCTTGCTTGTCGCGCTCTATAGATGCGTGCGAGATGCTTTGGGGTGATCCCACAGTGGAGCTTAACTTTTCTTTCTAATTGACGTTTACCGATTGGAGTTTGAGTATATGCTTCATCGAGAGGTGTTAATTTTGCGATATGACTGAGTAGAGTTTGTGTGTACAAGGCTGAGTGATGTTGGGGTACTTGCACTGAAAGCATTGGATGTAGCAGCGTCAAAAGTAACTCAAAACTAGCATGAGATTGCAGGCTTTCGACCATAGTTGCTATTTTACAGGGGTCAACTAGAGGATGGTTAACTGCTTCTAAAAATGCAAACCCAGCAGGCTTGAAACGGATACCGCAGAAGCATGTCGCTTCCGAATAAAATACTTTTACTGACTTTGTTGCTGTTGGCTGAATATAAAAAGGAGCAGTGACTCTGTTATTATTTAGCCATACTTCACCACTAATGGGGATGATGATGCCATTAGCACCATCACTTGGTAGCCATGCTTCGCCCTGAAGCGATGTTTGTGCAAACCAAACAGCTTGCACATAATTTGCTATTTCACCCTCTGGGCGATACATACTAAGACATAAATCAGTTATCATTAAACTCAACTGTTGGTTTAAACATCTTAACTATGCGATTCCAGCTGTTGATAGCGTTGATCGCAATAGTTAGTGTTACTAGGCTCTTGTCGTCAAACTCAGACGCTAACTCTTGGTAGAAAGTATCTTCAATTACCTCTGCGTTTGTCAACTTTTCGCATAGCGAAAGCGCTAATCTTTCTTTAGTCGTGTAAAATGTCATGTCTTTCCATGCACTAAGACCGATAATACGGTTTGTTGACTCACCGCTATCAGTAGCTTGAGTTGTGTGCATTGCGATACAAAATGCGCATTGATTTAGCTGTGATGCTCTTAGTTTTACAAGCTCCCAAATTTTAAGTCCGAAAGTGGCTTCGGCTTGTTGTTTAAGTAGCTCTTCCTGACCTAATAAATGTTGAATTAATTGTGGTGCTTGATTGAAATAATCTGCTCTTTTCATTTTTTGTTTCCCTCTGAATTGGTTATGCGGCCAGTGTAGTGACCAATAAGAGGAAAAAATTGAAAAAAAACGTCTTTGTGTAAAATAAAAAGCAGTTCGCAAACAATGTAATTACTTTACCTCATCCATGTTTTCATTACGTCTAAGGTCAATTAAAGTAAGGTAAATCAGAGCAATGTGCCAGATAAGTCTATATTTAGGATCATTAATGGCATTGATATATATCAGAATAAAAAGGATGTAGTTGTTGTAATGCGAGAATCCACACCAAATCAGAAGCTGTATCGGTTGCCAATTTTAGACAGGATATGGAGTGAAGCAAATTGCCAAGTTATGAACAAAGAGCAGCGTTTTGTGCCAGTTGATTTTGCGCTTGCTAAAACCGTTTTTGACATCATAGGTATTAGTCAGGATCAAGCACATAAGTTAAAGTATCAGTATGCGCATAGCTATACACAGTTTGTCGAAGCGATTATAAAATTAGCACCACAAACTACGGAAAAAGTCGAATTACTACAGCATATTACGTGTGGAGCTTCGTGTCCGCAAAGTTACCATAATAAACTAAATACGGTAAAACAGATGGCTGATGTATTGTCTGCCGACGATCTAGCATGCTGGAATACAAACGGCTATGTTGTCGTCAAAAATGCGATTAGTCCATCAAACTGCCAGCGTGCCTTAAGCGTGATTTGCGATTTTTTAGAAGTTGATATAAATAATCCCGATACTTGGTATAACTTGGATGGTGACAAGATCAGTAAAACGATGGTGCACTTAGTACAGCATAGTGCTCTAGAAGAAAACAGAAACGCGGTAAGAATACATAAAGCCTTTAGTCAATTATGGCAAACTGAACGTTTACAAGTATCTGCTGATAGATGCGGTTTTAACCCACCTGAAACCGTAAATGATGTTTATCAGGGGACTGACCTTCATTGGGATCTCGATTTTTCTCAGCCGCTCTCTTTTGGCACCCAGGGTATTTTGTACTTATCAGATACATCTCAAGACCAAGGTGCCACTACGGTTGTACCAGGGTTTCATCATAGACTTGCCAATTGGCTCGATGATATGCCATTTGATCCCAATCAACCTCGTCCAGATTATTTTCACCAACAAGGCTCTCAAGCAATTGCTGCTAATGCAGGTGACTTGGTAATTTGGCATCATTTTTTGCCCCATGGCGGCAGCCCGAACAAAGCCACCATGCCAAGGATCGTACAATACATTAATATGCAACCGTTACAGACGGTTTAAGAGGTGAAAAAATCTAAATTTAACAGTTTTTACTCTGAGTGAACTTAGTGTTAACATCGCTGATGTAATGAGCGTTGCAGTTAACGTCATAAATAGTTGATATAACACAAGGATCTCCGATGCGACTTGCTTTCTTTAGTATATTTACAACTAAAAGTCCAACAAATGGCGCGTTGCGTAAACTAGATAGGAATAGCCTTAAGCAGCTCAACTCACTGGCAGAGAGTAGTCCGGGTTTTGTGTGGCACATGGGTGAAGATTGCGAGTCTGTGGCAGCGACAGATTTATTTGGTTGTACTGATGTGCTTGTTACTTTGGTCGTCTGGCGCTCAGAGAGAGCCTTGAGGGAATTTATGTCTCACTCTCTTTGCCAAAAGGTGTTTAGCCGTTCAACCGTCTTTTTAGATGGCGCAGATCCAGAACATTACGTTGTTTGGCGCTTAGACAATGATACGCTACCTACTTTACATGAAGCTAAGGCGAGACTTGATTATTTACGTCGTTTTGGTAGTTCAGACTATGCGTTCAATTGTAATGGATATAGCGAATATCAACTATCATCGCAACAGGATCTGTTAGCGTGACACCTTGAAGCCATAAAACGTATTGCGCTTTTTATGCCGTATAGTTGTAGGGATATATTAGGGCTTGTTGGCCCACAAGGATGTGGGGTAAGGTGATTTTGCGGGAGCACAGAGCCTTTATCGCCTGACTCACACAGCATAACAATGCTACGCAAGTGCTGCCTTCTATAAATACCAATCAAACCGCTGCAAAAACAAATTTGAAGGAGCAACAGGGTCTGGTATTGACCAGAGTAAGTACTGTAGCAACTGGTGTTTTTTATCACCGAGTCACTGCTTTTTACTTACTCTGGTTGGCTTAATACTATTTTTAGTAGACTTTACAAATCAGTCCTTTTAGATAAAAGCCCTCGGGATAGTTACCTGCAATAGGGTGATCAGCTGCTTGGTTTAAACGCTCCATGATAAGTAACTCTCTTCCTGCATCCAAAGCGGCATCTGCAACGACTTTTTGAAACAGGTTTTGTTCCATTAAGCCCGAGCACGAAAATGTTAACAAAGTCCCGCCTGGCTTTAGAATTTGCATCGCAATCATATTGATATCTTTATAACCACGACATGCTCCAGTAAGTTGTGCTTTGCTCTCTGCAAATTTGGGTGGATCCATTACGATGGTATCAAATTGACGGCCTTCATCTCGATATTGTCGTAGCAATTTGAACACATCTTGTTTAACAAACTCTGCCCGTGAAATATCTAACGCGTTGTGTTCGACATTTCGTTTTGCGGTGTCAAGCGCTGGTTGTGATACATCGACGTTAATGACCTTAGCACAGCCACCACGTAGCGCATACAGGCCAAAAGTGCCCGTGTAGCAAAAGCAATTTAGCACTTCTTTGTCTTTAACAAATCGCTCAAGGGCTGCTCTACTATCTCGCTGGTCTAAATAAAACCCAGTTTTGTGTCCAGAAATAATATCGACTTCAATTTTTAGGCCATTTTCATTGATGATAACTGGGTTTTTGGGCGCATCCCCTAGAAGGGGCCCGGTGATTTTGTCTAAGCCTTCTTTTTTGCGTACATCTACATCAGAACGCTCATAGACATGGCATTCAGGGAACAATGACTTAAGCGCCATGACAATTTCGCCTTTGTGACGCTCTGCACCAGCACTGAGTAATTGACAAACCAAGTAGTTATCAAATTTGTCAATTGTTACTCCAGGAAGGCCATCTGATTCTGCTGCACATAGACGAAATCCAGTTAACTCACCTTCATCGATGACGTACTTGCGCGCGTCTAGCGCTCGAGAAAGTTTTTGCTCAAAGAAGGTTTGGTCAATATTTTGTGATTCATCAAAAGTCCAAACTCTGGCTCTGATCTGTGAATCAGGGCTGTAAGCTGCAGTTGCAAGGTATTTACCATCACTGCTGTAAATTTTGACGATATCGCCAAGTGCTGGCTTACCTTTGACTTTTTTAATAGCTTTAGAAAAAACCCAAGGGTGCTTTCTGTTCAAGGATTTTTCTCTGCCAGGTTGCAGGTATAACGCGCAAGTCATAAATTTTCTCTAATCTTTCTTGATACCTGCCATTTTAGAGAAGGGTGTGGCAACATACAACGAGTAATCACCACTCACCTAATTGAATGCTTGTACTTAGCAAATTGATATAGCGTATGATTATACTTCATGAGTCAAATCAAATATAAGGCTGTAAAGCAAAACCGTTTTGATAGAAAGTAGATAAAAGTTGAGCTTAATGACACTGAAAATACCAGAATTAGAACAAGCATGTGAAGCGTTCATGCTGACAACGCCTTGTGCAGATACAGCGCACGATCTCTCCCATATCAAGCGTGTAGTGCACGTGGCTAAATTAATTTGTGACGGTGAAAAAGCCGATCCTGCTGTAGTGATCCCAGCAGCTTGGCTGCATGATTGTGTCGCAGTTGCAAAAAATCATCCTGATAGACCGCTAGCCTCAAAGCTGGCGGCGGACAAGGCGATACAGTTTTTGACCTCATTGAATTATGATCCATCTAAACTCGACGCAATTCATCATGCAATTGTCGCGCATAGTTTTAGCGCGGGCGTTGCGCCCACAACACTCGAAGCAAAAGTGGTTCAAGATGCTGATCGTATGGATGCACTGGGTGCTATCGGTATTAGCCGCTGTATGAAAGTGGGTGGTGCAATAGCTCGAAATCTTTATCATATTGATGATCCGTTTTGTACACAAAGAGTGGCGGATGACAGCAAGTACACCTTAGATCACTTTTTCATTAAGCTGTTACACATCAAAGATAATATGCATACAAAATCTGCATATCAAGAAGCAGAGCGTCGGACTCAATACATGTTAGATTTCCTAGCGCAGCTGCAATCAGAAATCACTCGCTAGCTAAGCGCTTAAGCGGCAGCAGCCTCTAATCCCATTAGCTATATATCATAACCAGCTAATCATTGTATTGGCTGGCATACTATTATACCAATGGGGTCGTAAAGGCCACCTATCTGGTCATTTTTTTAACAAAGACCACCACAAATAACGCAAGTGAAAAGCTTCCAGTAAATGCCTCGATTGCCGCGATCAGCCTAGAAATCCCCACAGGTGTGATATCGCCATAGCCTAATGTAGTAAAAGTGACGACGCTGAAATAAAAACTATTGAGTAGTGCTGTGGCATTATCTGATAAACTGTTGGTTAAATTTAACTGCATGATTTGATCTTGGAAAGAAACACCGAACAAGAAATAACAAAACGCACAGGTAATTATCATCCCAAGGCTAAAGCGGATAACGTTCTCTGGCTTTTCACCATAGCCACACAATAGATCAACGAAACTAGATATTAGGTGACGCTTTGAATATCTAGGATATTGCGCATGGCGCATACGTAGCTCTTTATACGTAAAGCGCCCAACCATCTCAAAAAGCCCTTGGTTTTCGGCACCTTTGCGCAGCAAGCGATAGATTTCTTCAGACTGTAAAAACAAATCTTCAGCCTCCTCCGTTGCTCGGTTTTTACGGGCTTCTAACGCTTGCTGTTCTTGTAATAATTGCTCTCCAAGCTCCATATTATCTATGCGTGTATTTTCTAGTTTTACGCCCAGCAGGTTCGTGTTCTCTAAGTTGCAGCAGTGGAGACTTGCTTCTCTAAGATCAGCTTTCATGAGGGAAGCATTCTTCATGGTGTTGTTGAAAAGGTGAGCACCTTTTAAGTTGGCTCGGTAAAAGTTGCTGTAAGATAAATCATAGCCGTGATGATGTTCGAAGTTTACTAAGTTGAGTCCTTCTAAATTTGCTCGCTTCAGTTCCAAGCCTTGCAGCAGTCCGCCACGCTTTGCATAACGCTCAAGCTTTTGACTCAGCTCTAAGCCGCTTTTATCAAACTTATTATCATGCCAAAAGCAGTAACCTGAGCCCATATCTATTTCACTGCACTTCTTTCCCTCAGGTGACACATATTGGCAAGTAGGTTTTTCAGCCATTGGTTGCCTAATCTAAAGTACCTTTTCACTAAGCGTAGCAGCAAAAAATAATATTTACGGTGATTTGACTAAAAATCTTTCCAATTTCTAGTGTGTTAGAAATTTATAGATAACCATAAGAGCTGAACAAGCGAAGCGTTGTTGTGTCAATTAGGTTAGCGAAATGACTTTAATGATTAACTCATACTATACTACGCACTTTCAACAGCAGAGAGTCTAATTTCTTGCAATATCTGTTAAAAAAAAGCCGAAAACGTAAGACCGTGGCCATAAAAATAAAGTCAGGTAAGGTCATAGTTTATGCACCAGAGCACATATGTGAACAATGGCTTTATAGCTGGGTAAACAGTAAATCAGATTGGATTGCATCAAAATTGGCGCAGGGCGTTGAGCATACAAAGAATAGGCCTCTTACTACGAACAAAATAGCAATATTTGGTGATAAGTTTACGATCATCAAACAAGCGCAGGCGCTTTCATTTATCGACTTTGATAAAAAGACATTGAATTTAGATGAGAGCAAAGATAGTTGGGGTGAGCTTTTAAAGTTATTGGAAATGACATTAAGTGACTATCTCGATATGGCTATCGCTAAGTACCAACCTGATATTAATGCTCAATTTGATACTTTAAAAATAAGACTATACAAAAGCCGTTGGGGAAGCTTTTCCTCAAAAGGAGTAATTGCATTTAATACCTTATTGGTTGGTGCACCCAAATGGGTCATTGAATATGTCGTGGTACATGAACTGTGTCACTATCATGTCATGGCGCATAACTCCTCGTTCTGGAGTTTGGTAAATATCCACTACGGTGAAAAGTACCAAGATGCACGTAAATACCTTAAGGAGCATGGCAGAGCATTAATGATTGAAAATTAACTTGTTCATATCAATCTCGTCTTTTTGGTCTAACTTTTCCGGCTCTTGCTAATAGCTTTTTGAATGTCGGGCACTCGAAGTGACTGGGAGCTGGACACTTTGCTGCGTGGTAAAGTCCATCCCTAACAGCGCTTAAATGCTTGATGGTATTATCCAGCTCTTCTGCTTTCTTTTGTAACTTTACGCGGTCTATATCGATGTCGCCTTGTGGCGTAAACATTGTTGCGATTTCATCTAACGAGAAGCCTGCATTACGGGCTAAGGTGATTAATGCTAGACGCTCAACAGTTGAAGGTGCAAAAACACGTTTTAAACCTTGCCGTCCAATAGAGCGGATCAAGCCTTTTTCTTCATAATACCTAAGTGTAGACGCAGGTAGCCCTGACTCTTTTACAACCGCACTGATATCCATCAATTACCTTGACTTAAAGTTAGCTTTAACTTGTAGGATAGCGTGGAAAGATCAAAATAAGGAGTGAAAACGTGGAAAAACTAGAAATTTTGTTACTCGCATCCGTTATTGGCATTGGCGCTACAATTGTTATGGACATATACGGTGCTCTGTTAATGCGAATATTTGCGATTGCGCGATTGGACTATGCCTTGCTCGGTCGATGGGTTGGGCACTTTTTAAAAGGAAAAGTGAGCCATAATGGAATTGCTCGAAGTGCGCCTATTGCAAGAGAAACCATACTGGGATGGTTGGTTCATTATGTAACTGGGGTGGTTTTTGTATTTTTATTTCTTGTATATCAAGGAAAGGCTTGGGTTTATAATCCAGACCTTTGGTCTGTTCTGGCTTTTGGTGCGTTAACAACTGTTTTTCCCTATTTCATTATGCAGCCATGCTTTGGAATGGGGATCGCGGCATCTAAATTACCTAACCCACAAAAAGCGAGAGTAAAAACGTTAGCTACGCATCTAGTTTTTGGTGCTGGGATGTATTTCAGTACAATTGCTCTTACTTCGTTCTGAAGTTATGCAATGTATTCTTAATTTTGCTAAGGCTTTTTTGAATGGATGGTGGAGGGAGCTGGATTCGAACCAGCGAAGGCAGAGCCGTCAGATTTACAGTCTGATCCCTTTGGCCGCTCGGGAACCCCTCCTAGATGGAGATATGCTTTGAAAAATGGTGGAGGGAGCTGGATTCGAACCAGCGAAGGCAGAGCCGTCAGATTTACAGTCTGATCCCTTTGGCCGCTCGGGAACCCCTCCATATTTTTAAAGCGTTACAATTTGTGAATGGTGGAGGGAGCTGGATTCGAACCAGCGAAGGCAGAGCCGTCAGATTTACAGTCTGATCCCTTTGGCCGCTCGGGAACCCCTCCTGAACAAATTGTAGGTGTTGTTTGATGGTGGAGGGAGCTGGATTCGAACCAGCGAAGGCAGAGCCGTCAGATTTACAGTCTGATCCCTTTGGCCGCTCGGGAACCCCTCCTAAACAACGGCGGTGATAATAACAAAGTTTTTTTCGAAGTAAAGAAAAGTACTAAAGTTTTTCTGAAAAATGTCGATATATTCTTAAACGGTAAAATAATCGGTTGGAATACATGCAAATTGATGGCATTTTAATCTCAGAGTCGCAACTAGGATCAGCGTTGAACGTTTGTGTTCATGAAACGCGTTCAGCTGACTTTGCAATGCTGTTGTCTATGTTATCAACAGACGCACTAGATTTTAGCCAATTTCATTTACCAAAATCCGAACAAAGTGAGAAAGACAGCTCCGAGGCAGCGTTAAAAAGACAATTTGAAATTGGCCCTCAAAAACCCTTTGCTCCTGAACAGTACAATATGCTTATTGGGCAGCATAATGCACAGCTCATTGCTTCTGGTGCGATGACAACATTCAGGCTGAAAGAAAACTTACACCCCGAGCCTCTTGCAGCGCGGAATGACAAAAAACATATTCCACTGGAAGTTGTTGAAAACCTTGAACCTGCAGCTAAAAATAGGCTTGCTAAATCGTTGGGTAAGCTCACGCTTGTGGCAGACAAACAACTAGATGCTGCGGCATTTTATGATCAGGTCGCAGCGGGGGGAATGCAAGAAATGCTGCGTACTAGTGCCTAAGCTCTGTGAAATCTCGCGGATCTGTTCACACCACCTTGTACATTTTGCCCTTATTTTACCGCACCAGCATCAATACCAATAAAATAGCCTAGTTATCGACAATATTTCCTTACTTCAAAATAGCTTTCTTGATTAAGATAATTGGTGTGCGTCCACTATTTTTAACTCAAATAGTTCAGCTTGAGCATGCAATAAGACTCATCATTATAGGGTTATGGCAAGCTGAGGCAAATACGCGGGGCTGAGATTGCTCAAGTGGCATGGCACTTTTTGTACTTCTTATTACTACCACACGGACAAAGGTCATTCCTCCCAACTTTAGTAACTGGTGTGTCATAAAGCTCACCGTCAACGTATTTCCATGCTCCTTGTTCAACGATAAAGTTTGACCTTTCATGTAAGGTATAGAGACAATTTTCAGCAATATAATATGCTTTGAACTCAACAACTCCCGATGGTTCATTTGCTATTTCTTCGAGCACCTCAAGTTTGATGAACTTGGCATAGTCTGCAAAAGCAGCAATATCTCCAACACTATTATCAGGCCGTT
Source organism: Pseudoalteromonas peptidolytica (assembly GCF_012641745.1). Classification (GTDB taxonomy): domain Bacteria; phylum Pseudomonadota; class Gammaproteobacteria; order Enterobacterales; family Alteromonadaceae; genus Pseudoalteromonas; species Pseudoalteromonas peptidolytica. Next base: position 8,887 of record NZ_WEHZ01000003.1, on the reverse strand, counting down.
TTGCGGAACTATATGTATTATGGATGTAATCTGCATCTTTAACACAATACGCACTGTAGCGAGAGCGCATTAATTTTTGAGGTGTTTCTGCGGTTTTTACACCAGTTATATAGGGTTCACAACATTGTGAATATGAAGTAGAAGAGTTGCAATAGCAAAACATAGTGACATTTTATCTGAGGTTATGTCTCGCTATTGTAGCGTTTTACATACCTTGAAAACAATGGATTATGACATCAGAAGCCGGAAGCTGCATCTCTTTGATTGCCATCGCTGATGAAAAGTCTTTCCACAATACGACTGACGCAAAATTTCCGTTGCTGATAGCACTTTTAAGCACGTACTCAAGGTCATAAATATGTTTTTTCCTAATCACTAGTAGCTTACTCGTATCAACAGAACCACTCTCTAGTAAAGATTTGTTAGGTACGTTGTCCGGAGCGATGAGCAATGTCCAAGCATGTTTGTTTTGGCATGTATGTAAGACTTTTAATAGCGCAAGACTTGCGGTAATTTCATCTTCTACCCACACTTCATTTATGCGATTTGCTGCATTGTACGTAGTAGGTGTTGCGATGAGAGATGCGTCGGTACGTAACATAATTAACTCACTGGCTATTTATACAGTATGTGTATACAGTAGTTTATACAGTTGTTTAATGCAAGAACAATTGTGAATTTTTTAGACAACTCTACCCAGGCAGCACCAAGTTCAATGCGTCGAACGCAAGCTTTTTTATTTAACCTTAGATTATTTCAATAATCCGTGGTTTGGATATGCAAAGAGGTAACTTATAGTTTTTAAATAACTCTTAATTGACTCTCTTGTTTCAGCTGTTGAAGTATTAACCATCTGAAAATGAAGATATAATAAGTCTATTGTGTTTTACATTGCTAATGTTTGTGGATGCCAAAATATCAATTAAGTCAGTCAAATTGTTTCTACGGACGTGTAATAACGGTGGGTGTACGACAGACAACATGGGTTAAAGTGTTAGATATTTTGCAGTGACTGTTTCTTAGTATGACGCATTTGAAACCGTCACTGTGGCGCGTGAGTCAGTGAGTTCGTTTGCAATAGCTAGCGGCTTATATGCTGAAGTTGATGAATTTGTTCGTAAAGCGTTGCCGCGTAACATTGGGCATCGCGATAGCGTTTAGTCGTCAGAAACCTTCTCACATCCTGTAGTACTTGCTCAGCCCCTTTATGACCTTGGCTACTTGCCAGAGTAAGCCATGCTGCTGCATGAAACGGACTAGGTGGAACGCCTTGACCTTTCATAAATAGTAATCCCAAAAAGAACTGTGCTTTTAATTCTCCCGACATGGCTGCTAAACGTAGCCACTTTGCTGCAAGTGGAAAGGACTTTTCTTTTAAATAATATAAACCTTTCTTCAGCGCTTGTGCATTATCAAGGGTATCTGGAAATTTTGCATCTGCTGTTAATGGTGAAGTGACAAATTCAAGCACATTCAGCAGCTGCTGCTCTAAATCATGATTTGCTGAGTTATCAGTGCTGTTTTGATCCATATCTATATTCGCAATAATATTTATAAGCAGAGTGTAGCTGAATTTTAACTAATTTGTCCGAGTTTTAAAGTGATTCGTGTTAAAATCCAACCACTTGTTCCTCTAAATCGTAAATTATACTTATGCTCGAACGCTTATTTTCACTACAAGCCATGCACACCAATGTAAAAACGGAGGTGATCGCAGGCTTAACGACATTTGTCACCATGGTTTATATTGTCTTTGTTAACCCAGCAATGCTTGCAGAAGCAGGAATGGATCATGGCGCTGCTTTTGTGGCAACTTGTATCGCAGCTGCAATTGGTTGCTTTATCATGGGGTTATGGGCTAATTACCCATTGGCATTAGCGCCAGGTATGGGGTTAAATGCTTTTTTCACTTATGGTGTAGTACTTGGCATGGGATACACTTGGCAAAGTGCCTTAGGTGCCGTTTTCATGTCTGGCTGCCTTTTTTTGTTATTGAGTATATTCAAAATAAGAGAATGGGTAATTCAAGCAATACCTCTCGTTTTAAAACGCGCGATTGCAGCTGGTATTGGCGCGTTTTTGGCCTTGATAGCGCTTAAAAATGCGCAAATTATTGTGGCCAGTCCTGCCACCTTAGTACAACTTGGTGATATTACCTCTCCTGGACCTTTATTAGCCATTGCGAGTTTCTTTGTTATCGCAGCGTTGATGTATCGCGAAGTTAAAAGCGGCGTTTTGATTAGCATTTTGCTAGTAACCGTTATTGCATGGTGGATGGGCTTGGTTGACTACCATGGAGTCGTAGATATACCACCAAGTATAGCGCCCACTTATATGCAGTTAGACTTAAGCGGAATTTTTGAGCTCTCAATGCTAAGTGTTGTTTTTGCATTCTTATTCGTAGATTTATTTGATACCAGTGGCACACTTGTGGCAGTTACTCAAAAAGCGGGGTTGTCTGATGAACATGGCAGAATGCCGCGTTTAGGTCGAGCGCTTTCTGCCGATAGCACGGCAACAATAGCCGGCTCGGTTCTAGGTACGTCAACGACAACATCGTATATTGAGTCGGTCTCGGGAGTCTCAGTAGGCGGGCGTACAGGCTTAACTGCCGTTGTTGTTGGTTTATGCTTTTTGTTAATGATGTTTTTTGCGCCTTTAGCTCAAATGGTTCCTGCTTATGCGACTGCCGGGGCAATATTGTATGTTTCTGTCTTGATGCTGCAAAACTTAAAGCTGATTAACTGGGATGAAATGAGTGATGCTATACCTGTGAGTGTCGTGTTGTTAATGACGCCGCTGACGTTTTCTATTGCTCATGGCATCGCATTGGGCTTTATTTCCTATACAGCGGTAAAATTGATGTGTAATAAAGCCAATGAAATAAGTATCAGTGTCTGGATATTGACCTTTTTGTTTATTATCAAGTTTGCAGTGACATAACCAACACGCAATATATAACTAATTAACTTGAGGTTGGGATAAGGAATGAGCTAACTCATTGTTGCTAGAGCACAGCTTAGTTTTGTTCCTTGTCTAGACCTGAGAGTTTTAGGGAAAACATCGCTTCCGCTAAGGTAGCTACATTATATAGACAAGGCGAGTTTACGCACCACTAGTTGGCTGTTAGAAGTGAATTTAACGCAGTCAGCGCTAACTGGCTGCTAGAAAGGTATTAATTATCAGAAGCTCAGGTTTATTAGTAAAAGGCTGGATTGCCAACCTTTTACTTAAAACTCTGGGATCACCACTTCTTCTTAGGCGCAAACAAAACGTCTAAATCATCTTGTTCTTGTTCTGCTTTCTTTTTCACAGCCGATGCGTTAGAGGCTCTAAGCTCGCTACTTATCTCTTCCAAATAGCTTTCAAGCTGTGCTTTTTTTTCTTTTACATATTCGTCGTTATGTGAAACTGCACATATTGTCGCGTATGCTTTTTCAAAGTATTGCCTAGCAGAACCGACCATGTTTGCAGTACGTGCTGAGAGGCCTCGTTTGATTTGACTTTCTACATTTATTCTCAGTTGAAAGCGCTCAAGCCTCCGATCTTCATTTACAAATAGCTGCGTATCAACTTTACCTTTACTGTGCTCAGAGCGAAGTAACTGACGCAGCTTTTTTATCCCTTGGACTAAAGAGATAATTTGTTTGTCGTTATCGGGTAGGGCAATAGTATCAGAGTCTGCGGTCTTTTCAGGTGTAGAGTTTAAACGCTCTTGAGACTCGTGTAATCGACTTTTTAACTCTTTTGATGTTGGCGACAACTCCACCATCGCCGCAAGCGCATCGTGCACTCGACGCTGAATAATCCGAATCATCGCTTCAGACATCGGGATATTACTGCCATTCATAATGACGTCTTCGGCTTCTTCTATTACGCGCTTTTGCTTAGCAAGCTCCTTGCGCCTCTCTGCTTCTTGTTTCTCTTTATGTTGCTGGATTGCGCTCACCCACACAGCTATGACGATAAGTGCAACAATCAACATTATTATAATCGAAACAAACATACTGAAATCTCTTTCATGCAAACAACCAGTCTAATTTTTTTATCTTACATGAATTCTTACTATTCTGAACAGGTTTACGACAATTCAACGAAAAAAAAGATAAGGAATTCATCATTTTTTAGTATAGCTGATGCTAACGCGCATGCTTAATTTTAGTAAAATATAGTTGAACACTAAACAAAGGGCGTTTGAAGACTCTGAGCGTGCGCAGAAAACGAAAAGCAAAATTGAACAGGAAAATAAAGATATTTACACCTCCTCGTCTACCTCATTATAAGCAAATATGCTAGCCTAGAGCTTAAGTGTTTAAAATGTTAACGTGTCATTTTATCCTAATAGCACTTGATTTCGTTACATTAAATGTTCATGCAATGACTTGGTATCAAAGCCCAATAAGGTAAAACAGTATATTTTCTAAACCGACGCAGAGGTGATATCCGCTTTAAAACTACAAGCCGTTTTCAGTTTGTGAATTAACATCTTACGTAGTTATGACAAAGCAATGGTCCTTACGACTGACCGAAAAGCCAAGCACGTGCACTGTGTTGTTGTGGGCGAACAACAATACTATACGCTAAACTTAGCAAACTTATATAAGTCAGCCATTGGCTGATACCCGACTTAATAGAGATCATAAGAATAAAAGCAATATGAAATTACAACAATTGAGATACATCGTCGAAGTGTTGAATCACAACCTAAATGTGTCAGCAACGGCGGAAAGCTTATATACTTCTCAACCAGGTATTTCGAAGCAAGTACGTATGCTCGAGGATGAGTTGGGTGTACAAATTTTTGGCCGCAGTGGCAAACATCTAACACATGTAACTGGGGCGGGAAATGAAATAATTAATATTGCGCGCGAAATTTTGAGTAAAGTTGAGGGAATTAAGGCGGTCGCAAACGAACATACTTTACCGGATCAAGGAAAGTTAAATATCGCGACAACGCACACTCAGGCTCGCTATGCGTTGCCTCCGGTTATACAGGGGTTTATGCAAAAATACCCAGCGGTATCTTTACACATGCATCAAGGCACACCTCAGCAAATTTCTGATGCAGCGGCCCGGGGCGATGCTGATTTTGCGATTGCGACGGAAGCTTTGCACTTATATAGCGACTTGGTCATGTTACCCTGTTACCATTGGAATCGAAGTATTGTGGTCGCTAAAGATCACCCATTGGCACAAAAAGGTAAAGCATTGACGGTTCAAGATGTAGCGAAGTACCCGTTGATCACCTATGTTTTCGGTTTTACAGGTCGCTCTGAGCTTGATAAAGCATTTAATGCACATGGATTAGAGCCACATATCGTGTTTACTGCGACAGACGCTGATGTAATAAAAACCTATGTTCGTTTGGGGTTGGGGGTAGGTGTATTGGCCTCTATGGCATTGGATGAAAAGTCAGACAGCGATTTAGTTTGTATCGATGCCAGCCACCTCTTTGAAGCTAGTACCACAAAAATTGGCTTTAGAAAGGGAAGTTTTTTAAGGGGGTACATGTATGACTTTATTGAGCGGTTTGCTCCACATTTAACAAAGGATGTTGTTGAGCGGGCAAGTTTACTGCGCAATCAGGATGATATTGATAAGCTATTTGAAGGCGTTACATTACCGGTTAAGTAATGCACCTGACCTTGCATAAAAGCTTATACTTGGCTGTAGGATCTGTAATTAGCGCAAATAAGGTATGCTCGTGCTCATTTATACCAATTGTCTTAATTAAGTGATGTATTTTGAGGCGAGAAAACCTTGTCGATAACTTCGCTTCCGCGTCTTGCTCACGCCAAGGTATAGGTAAGGTCAAAATTTTTCTACTTAGTTGTTCTAAAAAGAAATTTTTAACGTAGTCAGCGTCAGATTTGACCCTTCAAATTGAACAAGTATTAAGACTAATCGGTATAACACTGAACACTGCTTTTCAACTTACGAGTAAAACAGGGAAGGGCAGTGTTTTTCGTATTGTTTTTGACAATACGAAGCAAGCTTTTTTATTATAGTTGCGTGTAGCGAAGGGGGGCTCAAGTCACTTAAATACTTTGTGCTTCCCCTTCATAAAGATGGTTACTCGTACGGGAGAGGATCCGTAGCATTGTTAAGCTCAAACGCTTCAAGGCGCTCTTGACATGCTCCACACTTTCCGCAGGCTTTCTCACGTCCATTGTAACATGTCCAAGTGTCAGCGTAATCTAATCCCATCTCTAGTCCGTCTGTTAAAATATCAATCTTCGAGTTGTTAAGGTACGGGCTCACGATTTCAACAGCGTCGTAGTTTGCGATGCGGCAAACATCATCCATTTTTTTGACAAACTCAGGACGGCAGTCAGGGTAAATAGCATGATCACCAGAATGCGCACCGTAAAATACTTTACTCGCCTGTAAAGAAACCGCATATCCAACAGCGAGAGAGAGTAAAATCATATTCCTATTAGGCACAATTGTGCTCTTCATGCTTTCCTCTTCATAGTGTCCCTCGGGGACTTCTATGTCATCGGTTAAGCTCGAGCCTGCTAGCAATTGGTTTATCGCTGAAATATCAACAACCTTATGAGCGACGCCAAGCTTTTTACAAACATTCGCGGCGACTTGTAGCTCTTTTACATGTCGTTGACCATAATTGAAAGATAATGCGTAGACTTCATGCCCCTCGTTGACGGCCTTGTTTAATACGGTGTAAGAATCCATTCCGCCAGAATAAATTACGACAACTTTTTCGCTCATAGGTGTTTTGCCTCGATTTTGATAGAGGTTTACTTCAGGGCGCGATATACTACACGGCCGCTGGGTAAATAACAATTTTCTAGCGGTAATTTTCGACAATTTTATCTTAAACACGGGGCCATTTTGTACAAGGTTAACGAAATATTCGAAACAATTCAGGGGGAGGCTAGCTTTACAGGTACACCTTCGATCTTTCTCCGTTTACAGGGATGTCCCGTAGGTTGCTCATGGTGCGATACAAAACAAACATGGGAAACAAACGATACATTCATCGTTTCCTTAAGCGAAACAGTTGAAAAAAAGGCAGATTCAGAGTTTTGGGCAAATGCCAGCGCCGATGATATTTTGGCTACATTCGAATCGCGAGGCTATCAAGCAAAGCATGTTGTTATCACCGGTGGTGAGCCTTGCATGTTTGATTTGAAGCCATTGTGTACCTTGCTTCATGATAAAGGATATAGCACACAAATCGAGACCAGTGGCACTTTCGAAATTTTAGCCCCTCAAGAGACATGGGTGACAGTATCGCCAAAGATTAATATGCGTGGCGGTTATAAAGTGTTGCCAAGCGCGATGGCTCGAGCAGATGAGATTAAACATCCTGTCGCGATGCAAAAGCATATTGAAGAGTTAGAGCGATTATTTAAAGACACTAATATTGAGCCTAAGTTAGTTTATCTTCAACCTATTAGTCAAAAAGCAAAAGCGACTAAGTTGGCGATTGACAACTGTAAGGCAAAAAACTGGCGTCTGTCTGTTCAAGTTCATAAATACCTTGGTATTAACTAACTAATTACCCCGAGTGCAGGTTAACTAGCAGCAATCCATAACAGTCAGTTTGACACATATCACGTGAATATACTTCTAATTAGGCATTTATTGGTGTTGATTTGACTACAAAATGTGTAGGCTCTTTGGTATGAGCAAAGTGATTAAAAGACTTTGGCTTCAAATTTACGATGATAATCAACTGTTTTTTGATAGCACGGAAGCTGCTAGTTAGCTAAGTCTCCATACCAATGACTTTGCTTTTAATAAATTACTAATATTAATAGCATTCACTACTAACCATATCGATCATCCTTTGTGTTTCACCACTATTTTCGAATTGATAAAGGTTGCGATTTATGTCCTTAAGTAATTCACGCCAATGGGGTTTTTGCTTACTCAATGCAAAATAGAGATGGTTGTACTGAATTGGGGGAGTAACATTTTCGATATTTCGCAATAACTCTATTTTTTCTGAACGCGGTAAATCAGAATAGTTAACCGTAAATCGAAGGACTTTAGGATCGCCGATCACCAAGTTAACACGCTTTCCAACTAGCAGCTTTACAAGCTGTAAGTCGTTTACAGCTTCAACAGTAATAAACTCACCATTGTCCATCATAGCATCAAACTCAGGGGTATTTTGATAACCTCTGACCACCCCGATGAGCTCATTCTTGACTGAATTTAAGTTACCATCAAATCTATCTTCTTCACCACGGCGTTTAAGAAACCCAATCTCACCGCCAGGAAATGCGTTAGATAATGCGAGTAACTCTCGACGAGTTTTGTCTTTGTGATTATCCGATGGCGCTGAATCTTCAATATAATACTCAGGAAAGAGAATATCGGCTTTGCCTGTTTCAACGGCTCTTACTGCTCGTGCCCAAGGTAAAAACTCAACAAAAACTTGATAGTCTAAATCTGTCAGAACGGCCACCGCAAATTGAAAAGCCCATCCTTTATTACACAGATCCGCACCGATGTATGGTGGCCAATCGAGTGTAACAAGGTGAATGAGAGGTTTTTTGGCTTTTTTATTATATAGATAGCCACCTTGATATTTCTCACCTGCAACAATCCTAAACTGTCCCTCTTTAAAGTAGGCTACATTCAAATTCTCGGCGTAGCTGCTGTTGTTTAGAAAGAAAAGAAATACAAGAATGAAGGCTCTAACCATGATCTAAACCGTAAAAGTAAAAGATAGCTAAAGTGTAGTGAAGGGAATTAAAAGGAACAACTTAAAAAATAAAAGGGCACCTAGGCCAATGCCAGTCAGTTAAGCTGACTGGCATTTCTTTTTTTATATGGGTACTTTGATGGCTTAGGCTTTATCGCTCTTGGATACTGCCTATCTTCTCTTCTAGGTGGCAGTTTAAATAGTCTTAGC
>NZ_WEHZ01000002.1 GCF_012641745.1 Pseudoalteromonas peptidolytica | reverse complement strand
TTTGACTTGTTCTATGAGTGGGTTCATGACTTACCTCCAAGTTATGGGATAACCTCAAGGTAAGTGTGGCTCAGTTGGTGAGAGTAGGATCTCCGCGTAGCGGCTTAGTTCAACAATTTAATATCGACCCAACGGGTCGTTTTTCTACCATTGGCTGGGTCGTTTATCTGATTGAACCAGTTTTATCATACATTTCAACCTATTGCTAAATATTTATATTTAGCAATAATACCTTTTAACAAAAAGGAGAAAACGTCCCATTTGCTCGCTTTCTTGACTATGGAGGCAATGCAGCAAAACTGTATATATATACAGCCAACAATTCAAAGATATGATGATGAAAACACGCTCTCCATTTTTAAACTCAATTGTCGATTACATGCTAACCAAACAATACTCTTTGCGGTCTGTTGACACCTACTTAAAATGGATTGCTGGGTTTATTAATTATCACGACAAGCGACACCCTTCATCTATGGGGGATAACGAGGTTGAGAAATATTTAGACTATTTAGTTTTGAAGAAAAATGTATCTCCTAAAACCCAAGCTACGGCTTTAAATGCGTTGGTATTTTTATATAAACACATCATCAAACAAGAGCTATCGCCCGATCTAGTATTTGTACGTAGTAAAAAACAGCAAAAATTTCCCATAGTGATGACACCCAATGAAGTAAAATTATTGATGTCATTTTTAGATAAACGCTATTACTTAATCGCAGGATTAATGTACGGTAGCGGTTTACGCGTGATGGAAGCTGTGCAGCTACGAGTTCAAGACATTGATTTCGATTATAAAAGCATTCGTATATGGAACGGCAAGGGTAATAAACACCGTATAGTGACGTTAGCTAACGAGTTAGTTCCTTTATTGCGAAGTCAAATAATTCAGGTCAACGATTACTTGCAGTTTGACATAAGGAACGAACAATACGCGGGTGTTTGGATGCCCAATGCCCTTGCTCGCAAATATCCATCAGCTAATAAGTCTCTGGCGTGGCAGTATTTATTTCCATCTTATAAGTTAAGTGCAGATCCAGAAACAGGCGAAATTAGAAGACACCACTTTTATCCGACGGGAGTACGCAAAGCGATTAAAAAGGCAGCTTTAAAAGCGCAAATAACAAAGCCCATTACACCTCACACGCTAAGACATTCATTTGCAACTCATCTACTACAATCTGGGGCCGATATTCGTACCGTGCAAAGCCAACTTGGACACTCAGACGTTAAAACAACACAGATATATACCCATGTTTTACAACAAGGGGCTAACAGCGTGGTGAGTCCATTGAGCAAGCTACTCTAATGAAGCGATTATCAGATCGCAGTTTGTGCTCATTAATGGATAAGTAATAGGCCTGAATTTATGACTTTGTTTAGTGTTAGTGAACGTCTGCTATTGGGAAATGGGGCTATAGAAAAATACTAATCGCAAGTGTCCGTAGAATGCGCAATTAAGACCTGAGCTCTAACTCACTTTGGGGCAAAAATGAGTTGGTTGAACGGCCACTTTGTTAAGTTGCGGTAGCATTCACAACCATCACCTATGCGCTTAAAGCGGCCTGTCAGGCGAGTCTAATAGACCCTCTCATTTAAACGGTAAGATTTGGGGGTAAGCTACTATACATTAGCTTATTTCTTTCTCACTTTAGGGCATTTTGAGGATAGTCCTGCTCTTATATGCCCAAGTTCTTGTCTCTAGTTGGCAAGGCTGATTCACTTTCAATAATTCACTAGTAGCAGGGAGCTTTTCGCTGTACTTTACAGTTTACCCTTACTTTTGAGCTCTTCTAACCGCTCTCGTTCTGCCAAAATCGCCTTTAACATCTGAGTACGCAGCTGCGCTTCTTGCCCTTTTAACTCTGATAGTTGCTTCTCAAGTTCTTTTACTTCATCGGTCACCGTATTATCACGATACTTTTTGCTTCCGACATGCTCTGCAATAACGGCTCCGTCATCGGGCGTAATATCTTGTTGGTGGTTTATTTTCATAAAACGCTGTTCTCGGGATTGCATCAGCTTATCAATACGCTCTTGCAATGTATGAATTTGCGCTTGAATAAGATCCATCGCTTTTTCTAAGTTTTCGTAGTCTTCTTTAAAGACTGGATTATCTTCCTTATAACCCGTTGCCTCTTCATCAAGCTCCTTTGAGAGCACCACACGCTGATCTTGCTCATTCTCATTTTCAACTTCACTTTGAGGTAATGACTGAGCGTTTTGTGACACAGGTTGAGATGCAGCTGATGATTTAGACATAACGTCAGGTACTCTTGGTGATAAGCTTCCCTGATGTATTCGAATATCCATTTTCACTCCTTGGGATCAATACGATTAATTTGATGCTGACGACAGGGGTAAGTAATTAATGTTAGATCTCCTTATGCCCCGTTTACTCGCAGCTCCGCTTTACTTTATCGGTCAATCAAAAATAAACTTAAGACTATTTACCCTGAACTAGGGGTAGTAACTTGTTCTCTAGCAGCTATTACGCCTTTTGCGCTTAGGTGTTTTAGCTGACTAGCTCACTTTTACCCCACGTTCGGGTTATTTAAATTTTCGTTCCTAATTTAGTTTCCACTGTCTTCAAACTGACACAAACTCGCGACTAATTTGTCATAAAAGCGCGCAAAAATGATAGTTAAGCTAACTCGGCTAGGAAGTATGTTGGTATAGCCTCTTTTTTCGCGGGAGCGTTATGGAAAACAAGTATATTGCAGTAGTTACCGGTGCCTTTGGTGGTATTGGTTCTGCTATTACAAAAACACTCATTGAAAAAGACTTTTTTGTTATCGCCGTTGCGAGCGAAAGACGCAATGAGGCTGACTTTGATAATTGGCTTAATACGTTGCAAATCAACCCAGTAAACGTAAAGCCGTTATTTTTAGACGTCACCAATGCCGAACATTGCCACACTGCGATGACGCAAGTGTTACAAGAGTTTGGCAACATAGACTTACTGGTCAATAACGCGGGTATTACCAGAGATTCTGCATTTAAGAAGATGACACATACGCAGTGGAGCGAAGTCATAAACACTAACCTAAACTCTTTGTTTAATATGACAAACCCTGTTTTTTCTGCAATGTGTGCCAACCGCCAAGGTCGTATCATAAACATCTCTAGCGTAAATGGACTAAAAGGCCAGTTTGGTCAAACAAACTATTCTGCCGCCAAAGCTGGCATGATTGGCTTTACTAAAGCCCTAGCCTACGAAGGTGCTAGAAGTGGCGTTACCGTCAATGCTGTTGCACCCGGCTATACAGAAACGCCCATGGTAAGCGCTATGCGTGAAGATGTATTGAACAGCATAAAAGCACAAGTGCCCATGCAAAGGCTGGCGACTCCTGACGAAGTTGCCGCTGCGGTAGCCTACTTGGCATCAAAACAGGCGAGTTATATCACAGGAGAGACACTCTCTCTTAATGGCGGATTATACATGCAGTAATATCGCAACCACCAAAGGAATGAGCTGTACCTGATGTTTGGTGGCATTGTGGTTTATATAAAGCCAATTTATTACTTTGAGATTTTGAGAAGAAATGTACTGGCTTTTTTAAAGCCCAGATTTCACAAGATTTATTGCGTTAACTCAATCCAAAACAAGGAAACGATCATGTACAGCGATTTATTTAAAACATTCAACGAGCAAACCGAGCAATTTTTCGCGCCAGCAATACAGTTCAATCAAATTGTTGCAAAAAATATCGAAGCGCTCTCTAAAATCCAGCTTCATAGTGCAGAGCAACTCACTAAAACCTCAATTGAGCAATTAAAGCAAGCGACTGAAATCAAAGATGCAAAGTCGATGATGGACTTTAATGCAAGTCAGTTAACTGCCCTAAACGTACTCAGCCAGCAAATGATCCAAGACGGTCAAAAGCTTTCGCAATTAGGTCAAGAGTTTAAAGACAGCCTAGAGTCTCTAAGCAAAGAAACACTAAAAACAGCAAAAGCGCAATAACCTCTAACACTGGGCGATCTCGATCGCCTTACCCGTTCAAAAAATAAAGGATTTTCCGGTATGGGCACTCAAGCAAATATTGAGCAAGGGTTGACCGCATGGTGGCAATATAATCAAGAATTGTGGCAACTGGCCGCCACCAACCTAGGTAAAGCGCATCCATTGCAACAGGCATTGAATGAACAAAACCAAGCTGATTTTCAGAGCTGGCTCAGTGCCATCAACCAACAGCCTGATTCTTTCTTAAAACAACAAAGTGAATGGTGGCAAACTCAATTTGCTATTTTCCAAAATAGTTTTATGCCACACACAACAGGAGAAAAAGCGCAGGTTGTTAGTCCAGAGCGTGGAGATAAACGTTTTGTTGACGCAGATTGGCAGGAAAACCCGTGGTTTAACTACCTAAAACAGAGCTACCTTTGGTTTGGGCAATCACTGCAAAATACCATTGAAAATACCCCGGGCCTTGACCCTAAACTCAAAGAGCGATTGGCGTTCTTTGCCAGGCAGTCAGTAAATTCGATGTCACCAAGCAATTTTGTATCAACCAACCCTGAATTGCTTAGGCTAACGCTTGAGAGTAACGGCCAAAACTTGTTTGATGGTCTAGCACTACTGAAAAAAGATTTGGCCAAAAGTTCAGAAATGCTACGTATAAGCATGACCAATGAAAATGCTTATACCCTTGGCGAGGATCTCGCTTGTACCCCAGGCAGAGTGGTATTTCAAAACCATCTATTTGAGCTGATCCAATATCACCCTTGTACTGAAGAAGTACACAAAACACCGCTATTGATCGTGCCTCCTTTTGTTAATAAGTACTATATACTTGACTTACGAACTGACAATTCTCTGGTCAAGTGGGCACTCGAACAGGGTTATTCGGTTTTGATGATCTCTTGGAAAAACCCAGATCCAAGTATGGCTAACATTGCTTTTGATGACTACGTTGTTGACGGCGTGTTATGCGCTTTAGAGCAAACAGAAAAACAAACCGGCGAAACCCAAGTCCATGCTATGGGTTACTGTATTGGCGGTACTTTACTGACGACTTGCATGGCTTATATTGCAGCAAAGCGCATGAAGCAAAGAGTGAAAAGTGCCACCCTGCTGACGACTATATTAGATTTCTCGCAACCTGGAGAGATAGGCGCTTTTATCAATGAGCCAACCATTAGTGCACTTGAGCAGTACAACAACCAGCATGGTGTAATGTCAGGCCACTTGCTTGGCACTTCTTTTAGTATGCTGCGAGAAAACAGCCTGTACTGGAATTACTTTGTCAACAACTATCTGAAAGGCAAAACACCTGCGGATTTAGACCTGCTCTATTGGAATAGTGATAGTACAAACCTAACCGCAGCATGCCACAACTTTATCTTACGTGAGCTATATCTCAATAACGGTCTTATCGAAGACAAAGCAGTGAGTATCCGAGGCACTAAAATTGACCTTGGCAAAGTAAAGCAACCGGTCTACTTTCTCTCTACGCGTGACGATCATATTGCGCTTTGGCAAGGGACATACGAAGGGGCTAAAAGGCTCAGTAGTTCAGTGACCTTTGTGCTTGGTGAATCGGGCCATATTGCAGGAGTGATCAATCCGCCAGCTGCAAATAAGTACGGTTTTTGGTTTGACGGACAAGATAACGACGACCCAACTCAGTGGTTTGAATCAGCACAGCACCAAAGTGGTTCTTGGTGGCCTCACTGGGCACAGTGGTTACACCAATTAGCACCAGAACTTGTACCAGCAAGGGCTGCGCAAAGCGATGAACAGCCTGGTATTTATGATGCACCAGGCGAATATGTCAAACGCGTTATTTAGTCTCAACGATAAGGAACCTGAGCATGAGTAATTCATGCGTGCCTAGCAATTTGGATTTACAAAAGGTGCTCAGGTTATTTAGTTGTTCTAAATAAGAAGTTTTAACGCAGTTAGCGTCAGATTTGCTCCGTCAAATTGAGCAAGTATTAACGCTAATTGGTATTACAGCATCCAATCTCTACTGCTATAAACTCAGCCTCTCAAGTTTTATCCCTCAACCAAATGCTTTCATTATTGACACCCTTAGTGAGTTTCGTCATGCTAACTCTCAAAAATATAGGGAAAGTACATGCTAGGTTTTATCTACGCTTTAATTGGAGTGGCTGTTTTAATTGCCGTATTACATTATAAAAAGGTAAAAACTGACGCGCGTCGTCGTACGTACATTCAAAATTACAATCTAACCTTCCTTAGACCTAAATTACGTCAGTATCACCCCACACTATCAGATACAGATCTGGCGCAAGTAGAATCCGGCTTGAAGCAATTTTTTCTTGCTAATTTATTGCTCAAAGACCAATCTCTCGCTATGCCCTCAAAAGTAGTAGATACACTCTGGCATGAGTTTATATTGCATACCAAAACGTACCATGAGTTCTGCCAACAAGCTTTTGGCAGGTTTTTACACCATTGCCC
The DNA here is from genome assembly GCF_012641745.1 of Pseudoalteromonas peptidolytica. Taxonomy (GTDB): domain Bacteria; phylum Pseudomonadota; class Gammaproteobacteria; order Enterobacterales; family Alteromonadaceae; genus Pseudoalteromonas; species Pseudoalteromonas peptidolytica. The sequence goes on along the minus strand of NZ_WEHZ01000002.1, from coordinate 271,193 downwards.
ATCAGAAGCAATGCAAGGCAGTAATAAAGCACAGCTCAGTATTCGTAAAACTTGGCGAGCCTGTTGCAGTATTGCCAGCATTTCGCCACGAAAACCACATCAACTGCCCATCCTATTTGCATTAGATGCACAGCTACACATACCCGACGGGTATTACTATACAACAGCTGAATTTCAATCAGATCAAACTGAACCGAAACATGACGATACGCTCGCCATTTATGCCGGAAACATCGGCTGTACGACACTAAAAAGTGGTGATGGTAACGCTGATGGCGCTGATAGTTCAGCATCCAGTTGTAGTAGTGGTTCCAGCTGTGGTAGTGGTTGTAGCAGCTAGCTTGATCCCTCCACTAAAATAGAGGCTCTTTACATTCGTTAACGTTGCACACTTATATTAACAGCAAAGATTAGCTACTATTTGTACCGGTTTAACTTATTGTAATTTGGTGATCCGGTGTCCATTATAAATAAACATTACAGCCTCGCCTTATCTGCACTGCTGCTCTTTGGATGCAATCAACTGAGCGAAACGCAGCCAATATGGAAAATTGCGGCTGAAGGTATTATTTTTAATGGCCAACTGCAAACCCATCTATCGGCAACCTCGATACAATGTGAACAGTGTGAAATCGTCAACCAAACCGATATGCGCCCCTCAGGTCCTGCCAACTACACCTTGGTATCTGAGAGTAGTAAGCTAAAAGCAATTTGGGGCAAAAGCGGTAATGCGGCTTTGTACATACCTAATAATGTCGGTAGAACGTTAATAAACTTAGCCCCAGATACAGAAACTGGTGTGTGGTTGATGGACTTAGACAGTACCCCAAAGCCACTCAAAGTAGGCAAAGTAAATTACGTTATGTTAGGGGCACAAACCTATCAGGTTGTCATCAGCCCCACGTCTAAGCGCACCGACTTCGAGTACGCTGTTTTGGTGAAGTGATGTCAGCCTACTCACTCTCTTGAATAATTGTTACTGCATCCGGTTTTAGCCTGATAAGCTCCATTCCCTCTATGACTTTAGTTTCATCGAACTGTTCGCCGTTTTCATGCGCTTTATGCGCAAGATAGCGCTTAGTTTTTGCAATATCCAGCTTAAAATGTTCAACTTTACCGGTCGCAAAAGCACGCTTACCGATTGCTGACATCGGAAATACCATATCACCATCTCGGACTTTAACATTCAAACTTTCACCGTTATCGACTTGCAGTGTCATCCAACAACCACGCTTCTTACAGACTTTAGTTACCTTGCCTGATACTGTGATCTCACGTTCTTTAAACTCATTCACGTTTTCAAGTACCTCTGTAGCCGCAACAAGCTTATTCAAATCAGCGCCACCACCAAACTCAATGTTTTTAGCTTCGCTTGCCAGACTAAGTACCAGTACTGATAGCGCACATAGTGTACGTATTTTATTCATATTTTCTCCTTAAAAATAAATTCTGTTTACCTTACAAATCATATAACTATAAGTAATTAATTATTGCAATTAGATCTTATAACATCTAACATCCACGCCGCAACTGCAAATAGTAATTGTTTTTATTAAGGATTAATAAATGAAATACTCTACTCTCTCCTTCTGCATTTTTGCAGCGCTTTATGGTGCCTCCGCTGATGCAGCAGCGTCTGACACCTCATCAACTACTATCGAAAAAATTGAGGTACTTGGTCATAAGTTAACTACCCAAAATCATGATGTTGCCGCATCAGTCTCGGCACTAACCAAAGAACAAATCGCAAGGCAGCAAGCCGCAGATCTAAATCAAATACTTAAAACGCTACCCAATGTCGAGTTTTCAGGCAGTGTGACGCCGCTATCAGGACAGCCTGCAATTAGAGGACTGTACGGTGAGCGGGTTCATATCTCCGTCGATAATGTAAAACGTAAGATTGATTCTGATGGTAGCCAAAATATTGCACAAATTAACTCCCTTGGCATTAATCCTGATCAGCTTAAACAAATACAAGTGTTAAGAGGTGCTGACTCGCTAACTGTTGGCTCAGGTGCCATTGGCGGCAGCATACGTTTAGTCACTAAAAGTGCAGCTGATTACCTGCAAGATAATCAAGGGCTTGGAGCTAGTGTGTCTGTAACACACTTATCTGTTGCTGACGCAAATGATGTCAATGTCAGTATATTCCACTTAAATGATCACAGCGATACCGTATTGTCTTTCGGACAAGTAAAGTATAGTGACATTGATGTTGTCGCTGACGAACATACTGATGAAGAAGATGATATTCAACGTATCAGTAAAATCAAAAACGAATCCAAACGACAAAACGTTGCGCTAAAAAATACTTGGTACATTAACGATCACCACAGCCTCACAAGTAAAGTCGACTACAGTAAAACCGAGTCAATCGATCAACCATATGCGCAGCGTATGGACTTGGCAATTGCCTACCCCACCCTCGCTGAAGACTACAAAAATGATTATCTTGAAGGAATGGTTAACTATACCTATCAGGCCGACAATGACTTAATCGACCTAGATGTCCAAGCGTTTTTCTCTCGTAAGACCTATGACGAAATCACCAAAGGATTTATCGAGCGTGGCAGCAATAAAATCAATTACGACAGTGCTAAAACGGGTGAGAGTAAACGCCATGGCTTGCGCGTGGCGAACTTATCAACCTTTACCGGCAAGGTAAAACACAAGCTCGCAATTGAGGCCCAATATGAAGCGGAGAGCTTTGACCAGCAACAATGGGATGATAACCCTGCCAACCTTTCAACCTACTACGGTGATAGCGACGCATCCAATTGGTCAATTTCTATAATCGATCAAAGCCAGTGGTGGCAAGACAAATTGCTACTTACAGGGGGCGTAAGATTCGATCATTACAGCCGCTCTAGTGATCATTTTACCGGCTATCAAGATAATGATGACTCCGCACTTTCAGGTGAACTTGGTGTCACAATTAAAGCTGCTGAGCACCTTAATTTGTACGCAAAAACAGCGCAGGCCTTTCGAGCCCCCTCACTGCAAGAGCTGTACAAAAAAGATGAATGGCGTTGCCACATTGGTGGAAAGATATGTTTCAGTGAACCGCAACCAGATTTACAAGCGGAAGAATCACAAAACTACGAGATAGGCTTTGGACTAAATTGGCAAAATTTACACTATGCTGAAAACCTAAGTATCAAGGTTATGTATTTTGATACCGAAGTAGATAACTACATCGATAATGTTCCATTTATGTATTACATAGATGCCAATGGTACCAAACAACTTGGGTCGCCAGGTCCAGAGCCCAGCAACGGTATTCCCGTCGCAACACACCGTGATTATAGTGCCAAAAATATCGGTAAATTATTTAGTCATGGTGTTGAGATTGAGGCGCACTACTCCTTTGCTGCACTTGATATGTACCTGGGGTACGCGTCTATGAATATGGATGTAGAAGGGGTACCTAACTTTTATCTCGGCACAATAGATTATCAGTCGCAACCCTACTCAGAAGCGCCAGCTGACAAGCTCACTTGGAACAGCAACTATCAATTAAATGAGAACATTAACGTAGGTCTGCAACTATTACACTACCGAGCACAGCAACGCCTTGATGATGCGATGTTAGAGCGAGGGTTTGGTACAAAAACCTATACTGTTTACAATCTCAATGCCAAGTATCAAGGAACAGGAGGCTTATCAAATTTCTCCGCTCGCTTAGGGGTAGACAACCTCACTGATAAGCGCTATTTGCGTGCACCTGCAAGTGAAGCCAATGATCCTGCGGAGCTTGGTCGTAATATTAAAATGACAGTGCGATACCAATTTTAATATCAATTTTCTTACTTAAGCGGTCTATTTTGAGGCGAGAAAATCTTGTCGATTACCAAGTAACAATTTTGCTATTTAGTTGTTCTGGAAAGGAAGTTTTTAACGCTGTTAGCGTCAAATTTACGCCTTCAAATTGAGCAAGCATTAAGTCAAATTGGTATAACCTCAGACACAAAAATGCCGACAGTAAGTCGGCATTTTTTACGTGTTATTTGTACTTAATCTTTATAGCTTTTTTAGCTTCATATCAGTACCGAATACGAGGCCATGTTCAGCCACATCCATACTAAACTCAAACACCATATTTTGCTCCAGGAGCGCATCGAGACTTTCAGGAACAGGTTGTCCTGCTGACTTCAATGCAGTTAGCATTGGTGTCAAAAAGGCCTGCATATCCATGCTAAAGTGTGTCATGCCATTACTCTCAAGTGCTTGGTCTGCCATTTTCTGTGCAACAACAGTAGACTTTTCACCAGTAAATAATACTAAGTGATCTCCTTTTAGCGCCAGTTTAATATCTATTCCTAGCGGCTGCGGAGAAGGGATATATTGATTAATTGAGATGGGGCTACCATCTTCAGGTATTTCAATTTGTGCAAGCATAGGAGCAAGACCTTTAACAGTATTCACCAATACTAATGGGTCTTCTGCTGAGAGCGTAATAAGTGCATCAACCGCTTTTGGCTCAGGCATCCCTTGGGCATTCTGATCTATTGATAAATCAAACACTGATGCGCTTACACCTTTTACAGAGTTAACCATACCAGTCATCATCGCCACTGCCATTGGACTATTTTGCTTAGCTTGTTGCTGCGCTGCGACAAGCTCTGCACAAGAAAACTCCGCTTTAGTAAAGCGACTCCATAAGGTGTTAGCAAGCGGTGCAATCTTAGCAACATCCACGCCGTATCCAAACCCCAGCACTTTGTCTTCATCATTAGTGACATGCGCAGGAATAAAGCCACGAATAGAACCAAGCGCTTTCATTAATTCTGTGTCTTTACCAACAACCACAGTGTCAATTTCAAAGTCGATTTCAGAATTAGTAAATTGAACCTTCTTAGTACCCATTACCGTTGCAGGCCACTGATTCGCAATTGCGCTGTAGTCAGCTTGGCATTCTGGCGTTCTGATGCTTGCAAGCTCTTCTGCGCCACCACCTAACTGCAATATGTTGTTCAGCATACGTGCCAAATCAGACTGCTTATTTGCTGTGATCCCATCAACTAACGCCACGTGATTTAAAAACGCAATTGACGCACCATCAAAACCAAATTGCTCGTTGTACTGTTCAAGTTTGCCTGATTGTGCAAGTGATTGAGCAGGCTTGGCAATACCTAGTGCAATTTTTAGATCGGCTTCAGTGTTAATCGGTGTATTGAAAGTAGTGGTGATCCACTGTCCCTGAATAGAGGTGATCAGCTCAATATTGGCATCTGGGGCAACCTCAAGTTTGTAACGCGTCAGCGCCACGCCATCTAGCGTGTCTTCCTCGAATGTAATACCAGCGTCTTTAGCTGCCATTTTGATGGTACGGTTTAACGCTTCAGGATCTGCAAGTTCGTAGCGAATTGAAGGTAACAAACCTACGGTATAGAACACACTTCTCACGGTGTCACCCATACCAAGGATAGCTTTCATTTGCTCAGGCGAAGTCATCGCTTGATTATACTGCTCTAATAATGTCGCCAAGAAGTTAAGATGCTTATTATTTTCCTGTCTGATTATTGCAGTTACTTCTTCAATATCTTGGATCTGCCTTAGTTCCTGTGGCATGAAAGAGAGGTATTTTTGCTGCTCAAAAGGCTGCAACTGCCCCCAAAAAACTGCAGTGTCAGCAGGCACATACTCTAGCTGTTCCATGGCTATGCTAGGTGAAGAAGGTTGAGTAGAAACATAAGCACCAACGGCAATAGCCACAGCACCTAAGCCAACGAGAAGTTTTGTATTCATAATATGATCCTTGTTATCACCACGAGACTAAATCCAGCTCGTGATCAATTATTCTTCCCTACGAACCGCAACGATTGCGAGCCTCAGAGGTCGTTGCCAGAACGCATGAATGCGTCCAAAAAAGCAGCGTAATTGTACCCTGATTATTGTCGCAATTCCATCAATTCACTCTATTTTGCAACAAGCCTATCTTCTGTGATCACACGCCAAAATAATTACTTAACCCGGCCTAACGTATAACCTGAGCCAAAAACAAGTGTTTGTTCCAAGCTCAAGCATATTATTACCATGACTACTGAGCATTAGCCTCCACTGTTACGCCAGAATAGGCGGCGTAGCCGTAAAGTCCAATGTGCCATTGCCCTGCGGCCGGCGCTGTAATAGTACACAGCTCATTATTGCCGTTTTCATAGGGGCGACACTCATACAATTCGCTTGTTGGTTTTTGACCAAAACGGACATATAAATCGGCATCCCCTGTCCCTCCTGCTGCACTGATCTGTAAGCTTTGCGTTCCTTGTGCAACATCAAATGTATAATACTGCCATTGTCCTTTGCTTCCACCTTGATCTGGCCATTGTTTTTGCTTGCCTTGATCCGGCGGTGTGTCTGTCGAATAGGTCGCAGTCAAAGACACACCAGAATAATCACGGTAGCCATTAAGCATCACATAATAATTGCCTGACTGTACCGGTGTGATGGTACACACTTCATTATTGCCAGACTTATAGGGGCGACACTCAAAGGTGTTTGTGGTGGGTGGTGCATTAAAGAGTACGTACAAATCTACGTCACCTTGACCGCCGCGCGTCTCTACCGTCAATTGTGTCGCCGTCGGAGGCACTGCAATATAGAAGAGTGACTGCGATGCTTGTGCGCCTGTTAAATTGGTTTCAGCTTGACCACTGATCAACTCTGTCGGCAAAGGAGGCTCTATCACCGGTGTATCTATTACCGAAAGGTTATTTGCAGCTTTAAGTAAGTTTAGCTCCTCACCAATTTCTGTGGCATACCACCATGTCATATTCATAGGCAGCGCCAGCGGATCGGCGTCACGCTCAGCTTTAGTCAACGCCGTCGCATTACTAGAAAACTCTGCGGTACGTACTGTCAGCTTGTCATTGGTCACACTCAATACTTTAAACTGCTGAATACTTGCCAAGTCAATCGTCCAATTTTTTGGATCATTTGCACTTCTTGCAGGTGCTCCCCAGCTACCTTCACCCACATAAACCGTACCACCTTGTGTAGTTGCACTGAATCCATTACTGGTGGGGCTAAGTGCATAAGTGAGCTTATTGATATGGGTGTCAGACTCAACGACGAGGTTCATCGCATGATCATAAAAAGTCTGCGCCCACCACGTATGTAATATGGTATTGTCAGACTTACCTGAGTAGTGTGGATACATAGGTTTGTGGTACTGTGCAACACGCCATTTGGCGCCAGCTCCCTGCGACTGTAAATCACTTTTTAACCAGTTATTCATGGCTGTTGCATAATTCGACCAACCACTGTTTTTAAATTGACTATTTAGCGTATAAACCCGCAACAGGCCAGCGACATTAAACGCACCATAGGTGTCCTTTGCGGTGCACGTCCCATCTTGATCATAATCCACGCCAAATACTTGGCAGAGCGTTTTATAGTTATCATCTTCATGATTTCCATGCGTCGCGACAAACGGATAAATACGTTTATAAGCCAGCCCATTTATTAAGTCATCTGAAAATGTTAATTGCCAATCTTTTAGATACTCACGCATTTCAGAAGCTGAATTTGCATTGGTATAATCTCCACCGTGCATAATAAATAACGGCCTAATTTTGGCAATCAACGCATTCCCCTTGCGTCGCGTTGTCCATCCGGTGCGCGTATCACCACCAGCCACAGCGGTGATACCCGATGCAGTTTGTGGTGCCGTTCTAAACCAAAGTCGCTGACCACACCCATCAGAGTCACACACGCGATAATACACGGCACTATTGGGTGTTAAGCCCGTTAACTTTACAAATGAACTTGAAAGGCCATTATCAAAAGTATGAGTCGCACTAACTGCGCCACTGCGCCAAGTTTGTTCATCGGTCGTATCGCCATATTTCACGATATGACCGGTTCCCGATGTGGCAGTAAAACCGATTGTGGCTGAGGTGCTAGGCTCTGCATCCCAAACAAGCCGATGATAATCACTGGCAGCCATGCTGCCAAAAGAGAGGCTCGTGGTAAGTAATAATGTTGCTGTATACGTGTATTTCATTTCCTTGGTCCTAGTTAAGCGTAATAGGCTCATTACCACTTAGAGCCGTAGAGAGTTGTATTGGTGGCGTTGCCACCAGCATCACAAAAGCAGCATTGTCATAAGGCAATGAAAGCGACTCTTTTGTATGAAAGTTCACCGCAACAGCCCCTCGTTTTTTACCTCTAAATGCACGAGGTAATTGGGCATCAGCTGCATTGCTCCAGTAATCACCATTTTTAATATGGGGGAAAAAATCACTCGCAATATGCGGACTACCTGGACTATTAGGTGTTTGAATTAATGAGCGCAGCTCTGCGGGGGTAGGCAAGCGCCACATAGTACTACCGCACAGTGCAGCACGGTTGGTGTTACGAATAAGGTCTTGGCTATCACAACGAGATGCTTCAAAGTAACAATCCCCTTGATCAGCAATACCTGTATTACCATCGTACCAAGAGTAGCTCCAGTAACCGTCATGAATAGATTCATCGTCACGTTTGACTTCCCAAATGAGATTTAACTTTTTGTCGTATACACAATGCCACGGTCCTTGCCATGCTGATAACGGCTGCATATCACTCGTTACTTTGATAAAGCGACTATGCGCTGGCGCTTTGCGCTTTGGAGGCTCTCCCCACAAACAAGCGAAGGTCATCCCCACGATTATCAGCGTTAAAATAAAGCGTGAAGTGATATTCATAGCATATACCGCAACTGGATGGCTCTGTGATGTCGAGTGTGTGCAATTTGTGCATGATCAAAGGCCGATACCCACATACACACACCTGACTGTAAATCTACATCAAGGGCGGAGTTAGTTTGGTGTTTCCTGACCAGTTCCAGTGTCCAATAACCATCTTGCCAACGCCCACGCGCTCTTACGTCCGCTCTATCCCCTTCAAAACGATTTGAGCGATACAACACCGATGGAAGTTGCTCACCTATTTTCGCGCTATCAGATTGTGGTGTGTAGACTGTACTAGAAAACCAATCAAGTACCTTGTTTGGTGTTTCTTCAGCGGTAGGAATTGGCAGCCGTTTTGGGGTCACTGTGTCGGGTGAATACCAACGCCAATTCATTACATAAGCCCCACTTTCTTTACCATCAGCTTGGTAACCTGCGGTATAGCGCCGCTCTCCTAGCGCCACCTTTTTTGCCGCTCCAACAAAGTTGTCATCTGCCAAGTACATATCGTTGGTTCTTAGGGCCTTCCAATGCCACAGATCTCGTACACGACCGTCTGTACTGGCATGGTATCCTTTGCCGTGCCAATTTTGCGGTTTATCATTTAGCGGTGTATCGCCATAATGGACAGTTCCATCTCCTCCCAGCTCACAGGTTGTCGACAGCATGATGGCAAATTTGTCTTCATAGTAAGTACGCTCATCAAAACGGTAAAAACCATCTTCTTGAACTTGCCACCCTGCTGCGGTTTTTTCCAACGGTAAGTGAGAGAGGCTTTGGGTGGGATCTTGCCAACGGATCAGGAAAAAGGTTTCGCTGTGATTACTCAGCGCCTTTATCTCCACCTCGCTACTACCATCGGTAAAGTTTGCCCCACCAAACGTAGTTAATGTCACGGGTTTTGCTCGAGACCATTCAGGCTCATCACCAAGACCATCGATTTCAAGAAAACTGTGTTCAGACAGGGGCGCTATCTCTAATCGTAAATGCTGCGTCAACATAAAATATTGCACACCTAACCCCGAGCAATACACAAGCGCCACACAACAACTTAGCAGTACTAAGGCGTTTCTAGGTATCAACACGCTCAGAACTCGTTTACCTTTATAGACAATATGCTTTACCCCATGTAGCAGTAAATAAACCATAATGGCTGCGGCGCAAATGCCATGAACAATGAGGCCGAGAGATTGCGGGCTTAACCATAATAACCAGCCCGTAATAATGGCAAGGATGATGCTGATATAACCAAACCAGTTAATAAGTTTGTCAAATTTGCTGGGCGTACCATAAAAGGGGTTACGAAGACTCACAAATGCAAATGCAATCGCAATCAAGGTCAGCACACAACCGGACAGTACATGCGTTGAGAGTATTGCACCTTGGGGCAATAACGGCGATAAAAATGCAAGAAAGTCATGGTTAATAATAGCCAAACGAGGGCCTGTGATCAGCCCAAACAAAATAACTACCACTGCCATCAAATGGAAAATAGCGAAACTACTTCGGCGCACAAATGCTCCCCAACAAACAAAGTAAATACAGTGTAAACAAATAAATTTACATAAATATTTCATCTTTGAAAAGTAAAGTCTGATAAATAATCAGCGTCTTGAATAACTCAAGCAGCTTGAGCAGTCATATTTTAGCAATAACAGGGGTGCGCTTAGCCTGTGCTTTGTTAAATAAAATTTACTATAAATATCAAACAGATAAAAAATAGAATAGAAAAAATCTGCAAGCTCTCCGTTACTAAAAAACACTAATATAGTAAAAAGGCATCTCTAGGAAAGCTTTAAAAACAATAGCTTGACCAACTCTCGATTTCAGCGTCAAGGTCACTTATAAATCTGCTTGCTTGGTGTAATGTGATGTAACTTGATTGTTAAAAGCCATGTACTAAGGTTGTCTGTACTTTTACCGTCAAAGCAAAGAAAATTATGGATAAGCCACCAGTATTACAATATATAAACACTGCAATTATCTGTACCTTGCTCCTTGCAAGTTGCACGTCGCCCACTAACAAACCTGAAATATCAAAAGAAGTCGTTGAGCAAGTAACACATTCAGGTCAAGTTCCTAAGCGGGTTTGGCTAAACCAAGGGTGGTCTGATAAGTTACGACAGGACTTTTGGTTTACAGGTCAAGGCTCTCAGATAATCCCCTATTCATGGTTTACGTGGTTAGAACAGCCTGACAGTACCGCACTTTTTCGTGATAGTGAACACATGGAAATGCTGCGTTATTTGCCAAGTAAAACATCTGCAAATAACCCATCGGGATTACCTATTGGGTTTGCACTTCATCACAACCAACAGACCGGACAAGCTTGGGTTGGTATGACTTGTGCGGCATGTCACACCAATCAACTTGATTTTAATGACACTAAAATCCTGATCGAAGGTGCACCGACCCTGGCCAATTTTGTGCTCTTTTTTAGCCGCTTAAATGCCGCACTTGAAGCCACGCTTAATGATAATCAGAAATTCAATCGGTTTGCCAAACGTGTATTGAAAGGTAGCAAATCTGCTGAGTTAATTGATGATTTGCGCGAAGATCTTAAACATGTTGCCCTTGCCACCGCTGAGCGGCAAACGGTTAATGCTTTGCCAGCACACTACCCTGAGGACTTTACCAGCTACGCCCGCTTAGACGCCTTTGGTAATATTCAAAATGCTGGTACTGCTTTCGCGCTGGATGATCTCAATAATAAAAATGCACCTACGGCACCGGTCTCTTATCCCTTCTTGTGGGGGACACATCAGTCTAATGTCGTGCAGTGGAACGCGTCTGCACCAAACGTTCCTGTGATTGGTCCTTTGGTCAGAAACATCGGAGAAGTCGTCGGTGTGTTCGGTTCACTAGCTATTGAGGAAGCACCTGTTTGGCAACGAGTTTGGGGGAAACATGCTCGTTACAGCTCAACTGTCGATATTCAAGGTCTTGGGCAACTAGAGGCGTGGGTTAAAACTTTATTGCCACCAGCTTGGCCTGAGCAATACTTACCTGGTATTGATACCAATAAAGCCGCGCAGGGTAAAGTGTTATATCAGGATAATTGCGCCAATTGTCACCAACTGATTGATCGAAAAAACGTGCTTAAAGATTATCAGGCAGTAACCGTACCTGTTAGAACAATTGGCACTGATCCGACGATGTCCAATAATGCCAGTTGTCATCAAGCTAAGACCTTATTCTTGGCTGGCACGAAAACAGATATTTTGATAGGAAATAAGTTTGATGCCATTGATAGAGCGATTGATATACCGGTAAATGGGGTGGTCGGCTTAGTGTTAAAACATCCCATCAAAGCCATTGAAGCTGGGCTTGTTGCTGAACGTGCAGGCCCAAATGGTAAGAAAACCACGGCCAAAAAGTCCATAGAAGAACGCCTCAAAGTATATCTGAAAAACAGGCATGATCTAAGCCCTGATACGGATGTAGATTGCCAAGATGGCTTTTATGATGCTGGTGTTTACAAAGCTCGACCACTCAATGGCATTTGGGCAACGGCTCCGTATCTTCACAACGGCTCAGTTCCCAACTTATGGTCATTACTACAATCACCTGAATTACGTCCGGATACTTTTTGGGTTGGTAGTCGCCAGTTCGATCCTGTACATGTGGGTTATATCACCCATAAAGGCATGAATGAATTTAATGTAAAGCAGGGAAATGGTGATGTGATGCCTGGAAATAGTAATCATGGGCACCTCCATGGCACAACGTTAAGCAACGACGAAAAATGGCAACTTGTCGAGTTTTTAAAGACATTATAAGGACAAAATAAGGGCTATAACTGATGCTCTTACTTTATCAACACTACTTTTTGAGTGAAGTACCTGTTTGCTGATAGTTAGGGTAAAGGGTGAGCAAGCTCCCCCTTTACTTTTAACTCAGGCGGTGTAGTACTGTTTGCTCAAAATGACTCATACAACACAACTAAGGCACTTAGCTTACTTGCGCCAAAGGTGATCATTTTTTCAAAATCTGCCCTTGCAATTGGAACTTGTTGGCAATCAATTGGATTTTGATTGTCCTCTACATCAGGATCATTAAGATATAAACATAATTCATCTATACCCGTAATTAGTACCCAATGTGGTGCCTTTTTACCGTTTAACCGATACGTGCTTATTAACGCCAGCACTGCACTGCCTTGTGATAGCCATTTTTCCACCTGCGCTAATTGCACATCGGTCTGATGAATCGGAATATCTCGATACTCACATTCTTGCTGAAATTGCTCATGTACTAACGTCATGATTTGTTTTTTCTGCGCGCTTCTTACACCATCCAAAAATATTGGCCCAGATGTATTAACTGCCACCTCTGCTGCAAAACCCCGGCGTTCAGCTGCCAATGCCAAACCAAACGGGTGACACCCACCGTGTCCGGCGGTCATAAATATAGTCGTCGCTTCACGCCAAATCTGAAGCTCCAATATTTGATCGCCCATACACCCAGAATCAATACTCGCCATCGCCATCATCAGTGACGCAGGGCCGCAAGTGAACTCAGTAGTTTGCTGATACCAAAGTGCGGGGTGTAATACGGCCTGCTTTGATAGCTTGCGTACACACTTTTGCATTCTTAGCGCATCATCTTGGTCTGCATAGTAGTTTTGATACTCACCAAACACCCGATAACCCATACGCTTATACAAACCAATGGCAGAGGTATTGCGCTTAGCAACCTCTAGACGCACGTATAGCCAACCAAACTCACCCGCTTTGGTTTCTAACTCTGACATGAGTTGGCGTGCTATGCCTTGCCCTTGATGCTGTGGCGACACCGCCAGCGAATAAAGTCTTGCTAGGCGTGTTCCTTGATGTAACCAAAGGAGACCATATCCCACAAGCTCTCCAGCAAGTTTAGCGGTTAGCAATAGGCTATGTTCAAAATTAATGTAATGCTTGAGTTGGCGACGGCTGAGCTTGTCTGCGCTAAAGCATTGCTGCTCTAGCGCGCTAAGATCATTCAAATCTTGTGGAACAGCCTTCTCAAGCACTAACGCCGGTTGTAACATTACTTTTTACCTCTCGCTTCTAGGCGCCTTAATAATTCAGACATTACCTGCATGTACAGCTCGTCACCGAGGTACTTGTCTTCAACCCCTTGGTCAATATTTGGGTTGTCATTTACTTCAAGCACGTAGGCCTTACCATTGTGCTCTTTAATATCAATTCCATACAAACCATTGCCGACGACTGCTGCCGCTTTTAATGCCGCCCGCAATACCGCTTTTGGTACTTCAAACGTTGGCAAAGTGTCAAAGCCACCAGAAAAGTTACGCTTTGAGCCGTGGTTATAAATTTGCCAATGGTTACGTGCCATATGATAACGGCAGGCGTATACCGCACGGCCATTTAATACACCAATTCTCCAATCGTACTCGGTATACAAGTATGCTTGCGCTAGTACAATCGCAGAGACCTTCATTAGTGCCTCTAGACGCTCTGTCAACTCTTCTTTGGTTTTCACTTTAAAAACACCTTTTGAGAACGAGCTCTCAGGCATTTTAAGCACCAGAGGTAACGACAAGTCGTCAATGAGCTTATCAATTACTTGTTCAGTGCACTGGCTAACAAATCGCGTCTCTAAACTTGGCACCTTCTTGTAATTAAAGGCATCATGTAAAAACACCTTATTACAACAGCGCAAAATAGAGCTTGGGTCATCAATTACCACTAAATCTTTTTGCTCTGCCTCTTGCGCAAGGCGATAAGTGTGATGATCAATTGCCGTTGTTTCACGGATAAATAAGCCATCATATTGACCTAAGTTATACAGCTCAGACGCTTCCAACGGATGCACCTTCATTCCTAGCTTTTCACCCGCCTTAACAAAACGGCTAATGGCACCTTTATTGCTCGGCGGTAGCTTCTCATCATGATCCACTAACATGGCAATATCCCAGCGATATTTTTTGTGGCTCTTGCGCTTGTTCCACTGAGTTGCGTGAACATGTCCTAGTACCTGAGTACAAAACGCAAGCTGCGCAGGCTGTAGCGTCGAAAAGTCGCGCCGCTGTACCTGCACACGTACACCTTTATCCTGAAGTTGTAACCCCACCTTTAATAATGGTGCAGGAAACTGCTGGAATAAGTACGCAGCTAACTTAGCAAACTCAGTTGACTGCGTCTCACCCATACAGATGATAAGCTCTATATCCTCTGCAACACGCATATCTCTTTTATCAAACCAAGCTTGGGATAAAAATAATGCGTTATCACCGTCCCTTAAGCCATTAATCACTTTGGTGCTTGGGATCACCTGATGATCACGCGCCTCAGCAAGTAAAGAGCAGTAGTAACCTTGGCTTAAATAGCGGTCACAGTCACATAAATTAATCACTCGAAGTTTTGATTCGCCAAGCTTTGGATATTCCTGTAAATAGGTTTCAAAGGTGACAACGTTGTTTGCCAGCGGCAGCACATCGGTGCTTTGATCAACAACGAATAAAGTTGATAGCATCTAAAGAGTCCTTGAGTGGTGATGCTTAACATCAATATTTGATGGTTTTAGCACCCCACGAGTTAACATAGGGTAAGTGGGAAATTGAGAGCACCCACATAAAGTGAAGTAGTTGTAATCTTAAATATAGCTCTTAGCAATTGAGTAATTTTGATGCTCAAGATAAATCTTTCTTGCGGTCGAGAGTAAAAATAAAAATCTTTAATTTCAAAAGGTTGAAAACCATAAAAACATTCACAATCAGATTTGATTGAAGCGATTAAGATTTCTCGTGTTTAAAAAGAAAATGAAGAATGAAATAGCAAACGATAGGCACACTTCAAAACGCCAAGAGCAATGAACGCTTTGATTGTAGTTGTTTATATTTGTAACTAACCTTGACTCTGACATCAAGGCTCCTCTTTAGTCCTTTACTGGCGTAGCTAATTTAGCAGACATGTCATATTCTTTCCGATACAAACATAGAGTATATTTTTCAACCTAAAACGATTAATATTTTGGAGTTACAAAATGTTATATAACGAGTTTTAGTACTTGACAATGCTAGTGCGAATGTAAAATCACCTAACGTTTTAGTTTACATGGAAGGCAAATGTTTCTAAGCATAAATAATAAAATAGGAAAAACTCATGCACAGATTAATTCAGGCGTTCACCTTTAGCTTACTACTCAGTTCAGGTCAAACTGTTGCACAGAATAAGCAGCTAATGCTTTTAGAAAAAAGAATGGATGCAATTGCAGATAAAAGCATTAACCCAGATGGACCGGGCTGCTCTATAGGTATTATCCAAAACGAAAAGTTTATTTTCAAAAAAAGCTATGGCCTGGCTAATTTAGAACACCAAATCCCCCTCAATAATCAATCGGTATTCAGAATGGCGTCGGTATCAAAGCAATTTACAGCGTTTGCTGTTTTGTTATTAGCAGATGATGGAGCCATCAAGCTGGAAGACGATATACGCAAGCACCTACCTGATTTAAAAGATTATGGAAGAAAAATTACCATTAATTCAATGCTAGGTCATTTCTCTGGTTTAGGAAACTTCGACGATCACCTAGACACGCTACGTGAATCTCCTTTAAGCCGATTTATGATAGGTAGTGAACAATTCATACCAAATGCGGAATACTATTCTGTCATTAAAGATTTCCCGCTTGTACATGAGCCTGACACCACAATGAAATACAGTAATCACGGGTATATCATTCTGGCAAAATTGATTGAGCGGGTAAGCGGAATGACGATACGCGAATTCACCGACAAGCGTATATTTAAGCCGCTCGGTATGAAGCACACATTTTTTTCAGATAGCGCCGAAGAGGTTATTCCTCACCGCGCTTCAGGATATCGTTCACCCGAAGCAGGAAAACAGCTCAATCATTTAACCGCTTTACACACTATTGGTGATGGAGGCTTATTCACCACCATAGATGACATGCTTATTTGGGATACTCACTTCCAAACTCCTAAGCTAGGCAAAAATCCAGAAACGTTAATGGCGCTAATGAACAAGCCAAATATCAATATTCCAGAGAGTGACGAAGGAAAGTGGTATTACGCCAATGGGCAAAATACTGATGGACGTTATTATTTCCACAACGGGGGTTGGGTCGGCACAGACACCAGTTACATTCGAAGGCCAGACACCAAAACGTCTGTTGTGGGAATGTGTAATTCGGTGTCCTTGAGTGTAAGTGACTTTACTTATGCAACCTTTGAAATATTGGCTGCTTTAAAATTATGGGACGGGGAAGACCCTTCGATTTATTGAATTAAAACGCGTAAGCGGTGAGGTAACGGTTGTTGGAAATCGATGATGCCAAGTATGTATTCTCAATACATATTTGCACCGATGCTGGGAGTTTGACTAACTAGCCCAAACTTACCCACCTTCGGCTCTTCATTTTAGCTTTGATGGTGATTTTCCGTACCATTTCATACAAACTTTATTGAGCGCACTTTGTTCTGTAAAACCGAGCGCATCGACAATATCGAGTAATCTCGTGTTGCCGATGAGCTGTTCAAATCGAAGCTTTCGCTCTTCATCGAGTAGGACTCTAAAGCTAGTGTGTTGTATTTGTAGCTTACGCTGCATCGAACGCACACTCATGTTTAATGCTTTAGCAATACTTGCTTGGTTGACTCCAGCAAGTGAGTGCTTTGCTGCCAGTAAATTAGCAACGCGGGTCTTTAAATCATGATTATCACAAAACGCTGAGACGCTTTTAGCAAGCACTTGCTCAATATGTTCGTGCATTAGGCTGTCGACGGTAGCGACTGGCATGGTAAGAAAATCTAACGGAAACCACAGTGCATTTTCAGGGCAGTTTTGTAAAACGGAGCAGCCAAACCAAGTTTGTAAACGCTGTAATTCTCGATCACACACGCTAAAGCTAAGATGGAGTTGATTAGGCGATAAAGTTGAACGCAAAAGCTGCCGTGCAGCGCTCACCCAAGCGGTCATATTACGCAAAATGGCTTGCTTACCCAGCGGGGTTTTTGGTTGCCAAGTTAACTTGGCATTGTCGCTATCACTTGTGAATACAGCGAGGCCAATATCGGCAACAATGGCATCGTAATGCAATAAAGAGGTAATCGCTTGCTGTAAGTCTTTACTGGTTTCAACCAAGTAACCTAGCGCTCCATAGTCATGCAACTGAATGGCTTTACCCAGTTCAAAACCAATCAAGGGATCGCCGCTCAGCTCCAGCCCTACCTCAAGCAGTCGCTCATATTCAACAAGTGGTACACGTTCAGGCCGTGACGCTACTAGCTCTGCAAGCTCACCTAGCAGTCTCTTGTTATCAGTAAAATGGTCATGAATATGTACCCACGCACTATAAAAATATACAAACGAAGTTGAGTGCATTGCAGTTCCTTTTGTCGTATTTGGACAAATTTTTGGCGCAGTTTGGCAGGATTGTCAATGACTATCCCGTTACGCTAGTGCATAAAGTACCAAAGCTTTGGCTAAAGAAGGAGCTGTATATGATTGATGTATCGCTAATTTTACTGGCACTCAGTCCCGCCTTTTTACTTTGTGTTGCTTGGGAGTACATCAAGCACCACGAATATTATGATTGGCGAGATTCAATGCTCAATGCCCTACTTGCCTTGCTCCATCAAGGCAGCGACGCGCTAGCTTTGCTTGTATTGATGCCACTCTTTTACTGGCTCCATCAATTTGCTTTATTCACAATCGAACTCAATCTCTTCACTTTGCTTTTTGGTTTTATCTTGCAAGATTTTTTGTATTACTGGTTTCACCGGGCATCACACTGTATTCATTGGCTTTGGAGCGCACACGTAGTGCATCATAGCTCTAATAAAATGAACTTTACCACCGCATTTCGCCAAAGCTTGCTTTACCCAATTGTCGGTATGTGGCTATTCTGGCTGCCTATGATACTCCTTGGGTTTACCCCGACCTTGGTATTTGCCATCGTCGCAATTAACTTAGCTTTTCAATTTTTTGTTCATACACAAACAGTTAATCGATTAGGGATGGTAGAGCGGATTTTTAATACGCCTTCCCACCACAGAGTTCATCATGCCAGTAATCCCGATTATATAGATAAAAACTTTGCCGGGGTGCTCATCATTTGGGATAAGCTTTTTGGCACCTTTGTTGAGGAGCGTAAAGACATAACAATTTGCTATGGAATAAGAGGTGCGGCACCAAAGCAAAACCCTGTAGACGTAAGCTTTGCTCAGTGGCGTCATATGTTCCACCGCTTTTCACAAGCAAACACCTTAAAGGGCAAATGGTTGGCGTTATTTGGTTATCCAACCCATTTACCCGACAAACCCAAGAGTACAGCTTCAGTCAAGCCCTAGCGCATTACTTATATCGCTCGGCCTTTTCCACAAGCGCTTGGCAGTACACTCTTAGTTTATCGCGCAGCACTCTCACGCTTGGGTTGATCATTTGCTTTGACGGGCAGATCAACCACAGCGGCTTACATTCAACGCGGTAGTCATTTAATATACTTTGCACCACACCTTGTTCTAGTTGGTCTGCTACATCTATCGCGGAGCGCAATGAAATACCCGCTCCTTGCGCACACCAGCGCTTTACCACATCCGCATCATTACTGGTTCTACGCCCTTTAAGTACCACTTTGTAAGTTTGTTCATTTTTCGTCAGTTTCCACGTATCAAACTTACTACCTCTGATCAAAAAGAATAGCCCTTGATGCTCGCTTAAGTCTTCATGGCTCTTTGGTGTGCCTTGTTTTTCTAAGTATTCCGTAGAGGCACAAAGCAGCAATGGCACATCGCAAATTTTAAAGCCGTAGAAGCTACTGTCTTCAGGCGCGCCATAGCGCAGCGCGATATCAACACCGTCACGATAAAAGTCGAGATTGTGATCATTAAGAATAAGCTTCAGGGCAAGTTTGGGGTATTCGTCAAGTAATTCGTCTAGCCAAGGTAGGAGAATATTACGGCCAAAATCTGACGGTGCGGTTAACCTTAGCTCACCGTCAATTTCGTTGTCGTTATCAAGCACCTGTTTTTTGCCATCAGCCAAAAGCGCAAGTGCCTGCTCGCAAATTGGCAAGTAAGTTTCACCTTGCTTTGATAGCCTTAAGCTACGCGTAGAACGCACAAAAAGTTGAAAGCCAAGGTGCTTTTCCACTCGCTTTATCGCGGCGCTCGCTGTGGCAACCTGCATATCTAACTGCGCAGCCGCCGCACTAATATTGCCAAGCTGAGCCGTTTTCATCACGACGATTAAATCTTGTGTATTCATTTTCAAAAAATTTTTGAAACTATTTAACTCATTATCATCTTTTTATTGATTATGTAAATCCATATTATGTCTTTAAAGCAATTTTAGGAGTCTAATATGTACACATTACGCGATGCAATTAACAATCGTTATTCCACAAAGGTCTTTGATCCTAATAAAAAAATTAGTGATTCAGATATTAACTTACTCAAGCAGGCGCTAAGACTAAGCCCGTCTAGTACCAACGTTCAGCCATGGCATTTTGTCATCGCAAGTACTGAGGCTGGCAAAACTCAAGTGGCTAAAAGCACACAAGAGAATTACAAATTTAATGAAACAAAAGTACTTAACGCGTCACATGTTGTTGTATTTGCTGCAAAACAAAATATAGATGATACGCATTTAGATAAAGTGCTTGCCAAAGAAAGTGCCGATGGTCGATTTGAAAAAGGCTCTGAAATCGAGGCACAAATGAATGATGGCCGCCGTTATTTTGTCGGCTTAAACCAAACCAGCGATGAAGCAATCAAAGCTTGGACGGGTAAACAAGTTTACTTAAATCTTGGACAGTTCTTGCTCGGTGCGGCGTCACTTGGCATTGACTCGGTTCCTATTGAAGGTTTTGATGTTGAAATCTTAGGTAAAGAGTTAGGATTAACTGAACAAGGTTTTGATCCCCTTGCCATTGTCGCACTGGGCTACCGTGACGAAACTGATTTTAATGCTAAATTACCTAAATCACGCCTCGCAATCGAAGACATCATTACCGAAATCTAGGCGACTGAGAGTTAAGCTTTTTTAAATATAAATGTTTGTACTCACTGTTTAAATTCAACTTGCCTACTGGCCAGTAGGCAAGTTGCTCAATCTCAAAATAGAGTATAAACCTGAAGTTATTTAGTGGGGGTATGCTAGGCAGATTGCTAAGCTAAGCTCTATAACTTTCAAAAGTATCGCTCATTGCGCACTCAGTGTTTGTAACACTTCGCTCCAATCATTGTAAACCAACGTAAATAAAACAATAAATTTACAAAAAAGTCTTCTCTCTATTCGATTAAAACTTATCCATACTTTTCAATAACATTACATACTCATGAAATTATTAGTAATTTATCTCTTCTCTCAAACATAAAAATAAGTTTCCAAGTAACCCTTGAAACTTTGAATATATTATTGTTAATTAAAAGTGAAGATAAAATTAAAGTTCTTCAAACAATAATGACAACAAGTAAACTCAGTCCTTAATTGCTTATGAGGATCAAGGCTCTGAGAAAACCTCAACAGGAAGAAATAATGAAACTACTATCACGCACAGTATCGGCTGGGTTACTCGCCACAGCTATCAGCGCATCACTACATGCTAATGCAATGAACGAAAACCTCTTAGTCAGTGTCGATGTTGATACAAAGAAAAATGGCGACGTTATCGCCACGCTAAACATCACCAACCAAGGCAAAGATAATCAAAAAATCCTAAGCTGGTATACTGATCTCGACGAAGAACATATATTTAAAATTACCAGAGATGGAAAAGAAGTAGATTTCTTCGGCCCTCACTATAAACGCCATGCGCCCACAGAAGAAGACTTCATCAAATTAAAATCAGGTGAAACACTATCAAAATCATTTGAATTGTCAGGACTTTATGACCTCAGTAAGCCTGGAAATTATGAGATCAGCTATGATGTTGAGTCTTTCGATCTGTTTGGCAGAAATGACAAGCTGCGTATGGAAAGCCGTATGATGCAGCATCAATCTAGCGTTACCAGCTCAGTAGCAGAGCTAAGCTCCAATGCGGTTAACTTATGGCTTGAAGGTGTTCCGTTAAGCAAAGGCAATATTCAGGCTGCTGCAAAGCCGGGCGCTGCAGCAGACTGTACTGATGGTACGTGTTTCACGGGCCGTTGTAGCAATAGCGAAAAAAACAGCATTTTATCGGCATTGGACGCAGCGGATCAAATCACAAATAACTCTGTCGCTTATTTAAATAGTCACTCAGCAAACAATCCATCGACTCGTTACAATACTTGGTTTGGATCAGCAACCAGTAGCCGTTATGCGACGGTAAAAGCAAACTTTAACGCCATTAACGATGCAATTGATAACCAAGACCTTACGTTTGACTGTAGCTGTAATCAATCGTACTTTGCTTACGTATATCCAAATCAACCGTACAAGATATATCTATGTCGTGCATTTTGGAATGCAAATGAGCTTGGTACAGACTCGCGTGCAGGAACAATTGTGCATGAGCTAAGCCACTTTAATGTGGTCGCCGGTACTGACGATATTGTGTATGGACAGTCTGGAGCGAAAAGCCTTGCGATTTCTAACCCAAGCCAAGCTATCCAAAATGCTGATAGCCACGAATACTTCGCGGAAAATACGCCATATCAAAACTAATATTTTTATATAACATAAGGTTAAGTAAATTTTTTTGAAGTGGAGAAAGTGCTTTGGCCATACCAACTGAGCAGTGTTACCAAGCTTACAAGGTAGTTCTCCCTTCAAATTGTTGTCTATTTAACCTGCACCTAGGGTAAGAAGTGAGTTAATCAACTAAATTATACCAATTTGCTTAATTAAGTGGTCTATTTTGAGGCGAGAAAATCTTGTCGATAACTCCGCTACCGCGTCCTGCTATCGCTAAGGTACCTACATCCATATAGGCAAGGCAAAAATTTTGCTATTTAGTTGTTCTAAATGAGAAATTTTTAACGCTGTTAGCGTCAGATTTACTCCTTCAAATTGAGCAAGTATTAAGTCAAATTGGTATTACCTAAGCTCAATAGTATAACCAACGGTGTTCCCCACCAACCGAGTATCGACAATGAGTGCCCACTCAACGTCGATACTATTCACAGTTATTTCAGCCAACATAAAGTATACTGAGCAAATTCCTCCATTATGTTAGGGTATTACATGACTTGGATTATCGTTTCACTGAGTGTTGTTATCTTGGTAGCTACGTTATTACCTTTGGCTAAACACCCGCATTGGAGTGTCAGAGCAATGGAGTTTCCTAGACTCCAGCTCGTCACAATGGCTGCCGTAGCACTGATGTTGTGCATTGTCTTTTTCAAGTTAAGTCTGCTTAGCGTGATCACTATGTTTGTGCTCACCGCGTGCTTATGCTTTCAACTTTGGTGGATCTTGCCTTATACGCCCCTTTGGCCAGTAGAGGTAAAACATGCAACATCAAATACCCAAACAATGAGTATACTCACCGCCAACGTGCTACAAACCAACCGCCAATTTAGCCTGTTGCTCAGCCAAGTTCGAGCACATCAGCCTGATATACTCATAACACTAGAAAGTGACGAGATATGGCAACAACACCTCGACTCACTGTTAGATATACTGCCCTACTCTGTAAAGTGCCCGCAGTCTAATTTATATGGTATGCATGTATATTCACGCCACCCGCTTGAGGACGCTACCTGTGAGTATATTGTTGAAGAAGATGTACCCTCGATACATGCAAAAATCAAGCTCCCATCCAATACCATCATACAAGCTCACTTTTTACATCCAGCTCCTCCTAGCCCAACAGAGAATAAAACCGCCATAGAACGTGATGCTGAGTTAGTCATTGTGGCTAAACGCATAGCGAAACACGCTTTACCGACCATAGTAACCGGAGACTTGAACGATGTTGCATGGTCTCCAACAACTAGGCTTTTTCGTAAAATTAGTGGACTATTAGACCCTAGGGTTGGTCGTGGTATGTTTAACACCTTTCACGCAGATTACCCGTTTGCTAGATGGCCATTAGATCATCTGTTTTCAAGTCATCACTTCACTGTTGTTGATATAAAGCGGCTGGCAAATATCGGCTCTGATCACTTTGCACTGTATGCTGAACTTGCCTATCAGCCTGTAGAAAATGAAAATACCACGGGCCTCGATCTACAACGTAAAGATATAAATCGCAGCGAAGAAATCCTTGCTAGGGCAAAAGCAAAACCAAATATCAAGTATTAACCCAGAGACCATAAAGACAGGCAAAGAGAAAGGCAAATCAGCTTGGTAGTTTAATCACCACCAAGCTGAGAGTAAAAATTAGGCTGCTGTTAGCGACTCAACCCACGCGTTAACATCCTCTTCAACTAAGCTCAGCGGCCTTGCACCTTTTAGTAAGATCACATCATGAAATGCTTTAATATCAAACTTCTCTCCCAGTTGCTGCTTAGCATGCTCTCTCAGTTCAACCAGTTTGAGCATACCTAGCTTATAACCAAGCGCTTGCCCGGGCCACGCAATATAACGATCGATAGCCGATACCACATCACTCATTGCCGTACCTGTTGCATCAGCAAAATAGGTGATCGCTTGGTCGCGTGTCCACTTTTTGTAATGCAACCCAGTATCAACAACAAGTCGAGCTGCACGGTAGGCCTCAGCTTGCAGACGACCTAAGTCACCAAATGGATCGTCTTTATACATGCCCATCTCATAAGCCAGCAACTCAGAATATAATGCCCACCCTTCGATATAGCCGTTAAATGACGCATTTTGACGCATCAAACCAATTTCGGTTTGCAACATATTCAGGGCAATTTGAAAATGATGACCAGGAACTGCTTCATGATACGTCAAGGTTTTCATGCCAAAGCTTGGTACTGCCTTCATATCTTTTAGGTTGATTGAAAATACCCCTGGGCGACTTCCATCAAGCGATGGTCCATTGTAGTAACCACCGGGCGCACCTGCTTCCACAGCCTGTGGGATGCGTTTGACTTCAACTGGTTGCGGTGGAATAGTAGAAAAATAATCTGGTGCTTTTTGTAAAATAGTCGCTATTTCACCACGCAAGAACGATAATAACGCTTCACGACCCTCGTCAGAATCCGCATATAAAAATCTCGATTCTTCATTGAGCTGCTTCATGCGTTCGCCAACAGATCCCTGTGAATAGCCATTTTGCTTAAGGATTTCGTCCATACGCTTTGAAATACGCTCCACCTCAGCAAGACCAATTTTGTGGATCTCTTCGGCGCTCATATCAGAATCCGCTAAGTAGGTGATCTCGTGCTGATAGAAAGCTTCGCCATTTGGCTGAGCCCAAATACCAACCTTTTCAGGCGCTTTACTCTCTAGAGCGTGCATAATAGCAGACACATTTTTAAACTCGGGATAAAGCTTTTGCTCAACAATTTGTATCGCCTGTGCAACATATTCAGCGGCGGCTTTACCTGTAATATCATTGATATTTGCAAGTTTTTCTTTAAACGATGTAACCAAAGGGTGCGCTGCACCATGTGGCGCCGTGAAGTTATCTAAATAACCTAGCGTGTTTGGAAACAATACTTTTGGTAAAATTACGCCTTTATTGGCGTCCGCTGTTACCTTACTTGCCACTTGCTGCGTCACTTCAACAAAGGCATTCAGGCGAGCAAGATAGTCTTTGGCATCTTGCTCACTCTCTATTCCATGTTGGTCTTTTAGCACATTAGGAATATCGAGTAAGGGGCCTGACAACTGGTTCACAATATATGGCAGGTGCCCACCCCACGTATCAATATAACCGGCTGAGAACCCCTTATCTCCGGCGTAATAACGCGCAATCACTTCATTGACTTTCACATGTAATAAGTCATCTGAGTTACTGATTGCCGGTTGTATTGCCGCTAGACGCTGCGCCGCTGCATTCATGTCGACTTGCAGTGCCTGCATACCCACGACAGAGTAGTCAGGTAGCTTTGTTTGATAATCACCGTATTCACTGTTCGGTAGTTTTAATGATGTTGCCAATGCCGGCTGGTGGTTAATAAATTGTCTCGTATATTGTTCAACAACTTTATCTATCTCTGTTCTGGACATACTAGATTGGCTGACTCCAACCTCAGAATGCTTTTGTGTAACCGGCTTATCTTGAGCGCATCCACTTAGCCCAAGCGCTACAGCAAAGGCCACCAAGCTCATTTTCTTCATTATTACGCCGCTCCGTTAATTTTGTTGTTTGAGCAAAAACATTACCAGCCTCTAAGACACTGGTATGAAAGCAAAACGGCGTGAAGTTAACCCAACAAAACAGTTCATTATGTTGGTTCAACCATCACCCGTGCAGATATTTATATTTAGTACCAATTAACCTGAGCTTTGGCTAAAGAATAAATGGGCCTGTTGTGTTCAACAACTACACACTGCCTAATGCAAAGCATATTTGCACACTAACAGCCTGTGTTATCCCAAGCTCAAGTTACCTCGATACAATTAACATATTTGCACTTCGGTTACAGCTATATAGGCTCAATTAAACAAAATAATACCAATTATCTTAATTTAAGTGGTCTATTTTGAAGCGAGAAAATCTTGTCGATAACTCCGCTACCACGTCCTGCTATCGCTAAGGTACCTACCTCTATATAGATAAGGCAAAAATTTTGCTATTTATTTGTTCTAAATAAGAAATTTTTAACGCTGTTAAGTGTCAGATTCACTCCTTCAAATTGAGCAAGTATTAAGTCTAATTGGTATAAAGATGGGGCTCAAGCACCCCGCATCTCAGGTACTTAAAGGCAAAACACCTTGTCGATAACATCGCTCTCATCCCTTGTTACAGCTAAGGCACCTACATCAAGGTGAACAAATGCTACTCTTGAAATGACTTATACTTCAAGCAATCCCACTTTTGACGTTACGCCTGCTTTTTCACAATTTACATCAGTTATAACACCTAGCACTCTTTTCGAAGATTTATCGAAGATAAAGCATGGATGCTCGTTCTTCTCTAACCGTAAGCTAATGGTTATACTCAAACTTTTAGGTAACGCCTGAGCTATTACATCCTTTGAGGCCTCAGTAAAGAGCACATTTTCCGACGTAAATTGATAAAACTGTAGAAATGACAATGCACAGTGCTCACCTTGCTTGAGATCTTGCCGGTATTCGTATTGATAAAGCTTACTGCCGCAACCTGGACCAAAATAGTTGGTCGTCAACGCAGAAAAGTTGTAATCCCTCAGTGGTGGGTTAAAACCTTGTGCTTTCCCTCGCTTGAGGGTCGGGTGCCAGATCTGAGCATAGACACCAAAAAATGGCTGCTGCTGTTCATAAAGTACATATAAATCATCGTTATCTAACAGCCCTCTTGGGTGGTGTGTGTACTTATTACCACCTGCAACTTGCGCCGCTAAAAACTGTTTATTTTGTGAGAGTCTGTAAAGCATTTCTGCCAGCAACCTTAGCGTGCCTTCATCTATACAATCAGGCCCCGTATACAAACTAGAGACACAATTAATAAAATCAGCAAAGCTAATTGCCCCATGACTATAAAAGTTATCAAATTGGCGTGCCATATATCTTCCTTGTTATTGCTGTTTTAGTCAGACAAGCACAAAGCAAGTCAGCTAAAATTCGTGTTCTTAGAGCAGCAAGCTGCGCCGTTTCCTTATACCAATTTGCTAAATTAACCTGAGCTGCGGATAATTAAACAGCCTATTTTGAGGCAAGCACATCTTATCGATCACTCCGCCTCCTGCTATTCCCACGGTACCTTTACCCATGAAGGTAAGATGGAAGCTTTTAATACCATTAGCGTCATATTTGCCACTTCAGATTAAGCCAATATTTAAACAAATTGATATGAGTCCTCAATTAAAGCTAATGCAGACTGAGTATAACGCAATAAATTAATTACAATTTTGACCGCAGGCGAATAAAGGCTATTAATGAGATGAATAAAACGGGGAGATTTAGAGTATACACGTTATACACAACGCAAGCCGGTCATGAGTATATGTCATAAATACGTTAGATAAATTTATGCCTTCATAACAACCCAGAAAAGGAACTAGTCCATTACTATACTAACTCTACCTTTTTCATTGTTTTAAGTTTTACTAATCAATAAAACAAAATAAATCAAGGCGCAAGTTTATTGAGATTTAGATTCTGAAATAACCTTATCTTGCGCAAAGATCTCAACCTCAGTTTCGTGGGAAGAGATACTATGCGCATCCGTTGTTAACGTCAGAATAATAAATAGCACCGTCATCACAGCAAACGCAGTATTGACTGTTTTACCAAAAAAGCGTGTTTTGAGCATCACGATTTCTCCTAAAATTATCGTTATTAAGCTTAGTCGAAATCGTGAGTAAAAAGGTTTAATTCAAACAAAAATAATGTACGAAAGAATTATCAAGGTGTATGAGTTTACCCTGAGCAAACCTGAGTTAATCGGCTTTGGCATTTCGATAAGCCTGCGTACCCCATAATGGCACTGTCGACAGGCTGTGCTTAAAGCTGCCTGAGGTTTCCTTTGTGGTGTAAGCCAAATACATCAAGGTTTGATTTTTCGCGTCAAAAATTCTTCTCACTTTCATGGATTTAAAAAACACACTTTT
The DNA here is from genome assembly GCF_012641745.1 of Pseudoalteromonas peptidolytica. Lineage (GTDB taxonomy): Bacteria > Pseudomonadota > Gammaproteobacteria > Enterobacterales > Alteromonadaceae > Pseudoalteromonas > Pseudoalteromonas peptidolytica. Next base: position 242,963 of record NZ_WEHZ01000002.1, on the reverse strand, counting down.
TGACTTTTTAAATACCACTTCGCCAGAGTCACTCTTGTCTATATTCGCCAGCATTGCAGGTGTTATTTCGCTCGTTTGACGACAAGAGATAGAGCTATCACTTGGGTCTGAAAAACTCAGGTCATCTTCAACACTCGCTACATGACAAGTCACGCCTGTAACAACAGGGTCAACCATAGAGTCCAGCTTTATATCTTTAAGCGTAAACAGACCGAGTGATACATCTCCAACTTCACTGTCAGAGCAACCAAGTAATGTACAAGATGCCAACAATGCAAACATCAGCTTTTTCATTATTTTTCCTTAGGGTATTTGACGTACAAAAGAAGCATATGGAGTTAATACTCTAAGCTATTTGAAAATTTTCGCAAATCGATACAACCAAAAAAGAAATAACCATTCAAAAAATCAAAATAATTATTCACAAAATAAGAATAAGCATGTTAGCATGCGATGCAGTTTCAGGGTGGGTAAATTACCTAAAACATACACAAAGTATGATTTGCTAACTTGCCACCAGTTGTATGAAATTCTCTCTAAGCTCGGGAAAAAAATGCACTATTTGCATAGTTACCCATCTCTAAAGATTGAAATTTCGTCACGTTTAATTCTTAATTTGAGGTTTCACCATTCATGAGTAAGCTCCATCCAAGCTTAGTCGCACTAGCTGTTAGTTCGAGTTTTTTTGTTGTTAATCAATCACACGCTGAAGAACGCAAGATTCAAGAAAAGTCAATTGAACGAATTCAAGTGACTGCCACTCGACGTGCTGGCACAGTTCAAGAAGCACCATTAAATATTACTGCTGTAGACAGCGATGTGATGAGCGACCAAAATATTGGTGACCTTGAAGATGTAGCAAGGTGGGTTCCTGGTCTTACAATGACAGAACAAGGAGGCCGTGAGGGTTCACCTATTATTGTCCGAGGTTTGAATACTAATTCATCAGAGCGAGCCTCTGACTCGGGTACCGTAGCGACTTACCTTGGCGAAATCCCGATTAATGTCGATTTGCGACTCACTGACATTGAGCGTGTTGAAGTTTTGATTGGTCCGCAAGGCACGCTTTACGGTGCAGGCACACTTGGCGGTGCAATTAGAACCATGCTAAAAGCACCTGTGCTTGATATCATTGAGGGCAAGCTCAGTGGCGACGTATTCAGTATCAACGAAAGTGACAGTAACGGTCATGAAATCGGTGCTGTGTTCAATATGCCTATAGTGATGGATGAGTTAGCTGTTCGCGCTAGCATTAACCGCTATCATAACCCCGGCTTTATGGATTATAGCTATGTGGTTAAACAACCTGGCGTTTCAAACCCAGACCCCGACTGGTCCAATGCTGAGGATGTTAAAGCGAATATCAACGCAATGGCGGATGCAAATGACGAAACCATCACCACTACGCGTGTTTCTCTACGTTGGTTGGTGAACGAGAATATCGATACCACACTGAACTATTTCCATCAAAAACAAGAAAATGGTGCTAACTCGATTTCACAGTACCAAAGCCTTGGCGCACAGCACCCGCTTGCCGACTCTATCAAACCATACGAGTCAGCCTATCGTGTGCTTGAACCTAACGAACAAGAAGATGACCTACTTAGCCTTGAAATCAACGCCGATTTGGAGTTTGCAGATTTAGTTTCGGCATCCGGTTGGTCAAGCAAAGAACAGCAAGGCCAACGAGATCAAACCGATCTCCTTTATGATATTTGGCCAGGCTACGCGGACTTTCCTAGTTTTACCGCTTTGACTAAAGACACTACAGATCAAGACACGTTTACCCAAGAGATCCGTTTAGTCTCTAAAGGGGATGACGCCCTAAATTGGATTGCAGGGGTATATTACAGCAAACAGGAAATTAGCTCAGATGATAGAGAATACACGCCGGGGCTCACGGAGTTTTGGGGCGACGAAATCAACAATATTGAGCAAGATCTTGAGTATATCGCTCTGACTAATGCCACCAGCAAAGAGTCAGCATTGTTTGGCGAAGTTGGCTACGCATTTTCAGAGGATTTTAATATCACTGTGGGCGCGCGTTTCTATCGCTATGACGTTAACACTAAATCAGCGGCTGAAACCCCGCTCTATTCTGGTGGTCTGCCAAGTCTTGAGCAAATTTCGTTTGAACAAGTCAGTGCCAAAGACAATGGTAGCTTGTTTAAGTTTAATGCCAATTACACTTGGCAAGACGGACTACTGACGTACTTTACTGTCAGTGAAGGGTTTAGGTTAGGCGGTGGTAACGGTTTGGAGTCGTGCCCAGAAACATTGCCTGAGCAACAGATCATCTGTGCACTGCCGCATGAACTTAGCTATAGGCCAGACACCACCACTAACTATGAGCTGGGGTTAAAGTCTACATGGCTGAATAATAAGCTGCATTTTAATGCCGCATTATTCAGTGTTGATTGGGAAGATGCACAGATCTCATCTGTGACGGTAAACGGCCAAGAAATCATAACCTCCAATGCAGGCTCTGCGAACTCGACTGGTATCGAGTTATCAACCCGCGCTATATTGAGCGACCATTGGACAGTTTACGCAACCTATTCTTATGCAAAAGCGCAGCTGACTGATGATGCACCAGCCCTGTTTGCGGTATTCAAAGAAGGTGACTACAGCGCTGAAGAAATCGCGCTTTACCAGCCATACTATGACGGTACAGATGGCGACCGCTTACCTGGCGCCCCAAAACAGCAGTTTTCATTCGGTTTAAGCTACGAGCAGGAAGTGTTCGACGACAAAATGCTTAACGTGAATTATGGAGTAACCGCACAGAGTGACGTATACACTAAAGTCGGGTTAAAGGCTGACGGAGAGGAACTGCCAGGATTTGCCTTATCTAACCTCAGCGCCAAACTTTCAAGCGAGCAATGGGCCGTCACTTTGTATGTTGACAACTTGTTTGACAAATTTACTTTCACCTCGGTAAGACGAGACAAATCTTGGGCTGGTGAAGCTAAATTTGCGGCATTAAATAAAGCTTTGCCTGAGCAGCAGCGAGTGTACGGGCACTATGTCACAGCACCTCGTACTATAGGCCTCAAGCTAGACTATCAGTTTGAGTTATAATCAGTAAAAACCAAGATAGAGAGTGAGGCCGCCTTCACTCTCTTGTATATTGCGATGACACCATACAATCAGATCCAAAGCTACATTCAACAGCGCCAATTTCAAGTAGCGCATCACGCATTAGTCGCTCGCATCAATACCAATGCCAATGACCACCAAGCGTACGCTTTATTGGCCGAGTTGAATATGACTCTTGGCAACCTCAATAAAGCGCAAAAAATTTACGATAAGTGCTTAAGTTTATTTCCCTGTGCCCTTTATTCTCTGAGCGCTGCCAAACTTGCGCTGTTTACACAATCACCATCAGCTGCAAAGCGCTATATACAGCATTTGCTAGGCTGCACACAATTGTCGGGGTCAGAGCACGATACGCTTGCAAATATCTTACTGAGATTAAATCAATATACTGACGCTGGTTGGCATTTTAACCGTGCCTACACACACGCACCGCACAGCCCTGAAATCGCGATAAACTATGCAATACACTTGAAAATGTCTGGTGAATTAGCTCAAGCGCGGACGCTGCTTGCCTCTTTAGTGCAAGCAAACTCAAGTAATGCAAAGTGCCAGTTAGCCTACTCAGAGCTTGCTCCTGTGGAATTAGCACCGACTCGCATCACTCAATTAGCTACTGAGATAACAGCGCAAACTACACCACTTGCATTACAGCGGCTTCACCATGCACTGGCACTCGAATACGAAAAGCAAGAAAATTATCCCAAGGCATGGCAAAGCTTTATTGCCAGTAAGCAAGCGATCAGTGCTGAGATTTCCTATTCACCTAAACAGATGACGGATTACTTTCAAGCACTTAGTAAACTTCTCGACAAACCTATTGAATTTGCACCAGAGCGGTCACTTGCACCAATATTTGTCGTTGGGCTGCCGCGCTCAGGCACCAGTCTGATGGAGCAAATTTTAGCGCAACTGCTGTTACAGCCACTGGGAGAGACCAGTATATTGCCTCAAGCACTTAGATTTTGTCATGATTATAACAGCAATATTCAACACCTCAGCCGCGCCTATGAAGAGGCTAACGCCATTGAGCAATATCGTCTCTTTAGCGCGCAATCCGTTGATGGTGACAAACGTTTTATAGACAAACAGCCATTTCATTTTTTCTTTATCGATTTGCTTGCTAAGGCGTTTCCACGCGCAAAGTTTGTCGTGATGAAGCGAGACAGAACAGATACTTGTATCGCAAACTTCCGTCAACTCTATCAAACGAGCAGCCCCTTTCATTGCTACTCGTACCGGATACAAGATATTCAAACTATGTATGATGATACTTATGCGTTTTTGCAAAAAGCCACACAAAAGCATCCGACTCAAATTAAATTGGTGAATTATGAATCGCTAGTAGAAGCGCCCCGATTGACTATGCAATCGCTTTGTCACTTTCTCGAATTGGATTGGCAAGACAATGCACTTCACTTTTATAAGCAGGGTTATTACTCAGCAACAGCCAGCAAAATGCAGATCAGACAGCCATTAAATAACTCCAGTGTAGGCAAATATCGAAATACATACCCGATTTAGGAATATTGCTCCGTTACGGTGATGATGCTAACGTTAGGAAAAAGGAATACAAAACAATAACGACATGAAGCAACTACTCCCTGCCCTTTGTTTCGCAGCGCTCGTGGCTTGTACACCGGCCGAAATAACAAAAACCGAACACGCGCTTAACCATGCCCAACAACAAAGAGACATAGAAGCACAGGCAAATGCACTTAAAACGCTCAGTGGGTACGATAGCGCCACATGGCAAGCGGTATACGAAGAAACACAACAGGCTTTTGCTTTGCTATTAGATGCAAAAACAGCTTATGAAAGCGCAGATATCGTTACGGCTCAAATAAAAGCGGCACAATCAAAAAGTATTAATAACTCACTACAAGCGGATAATTTACTGCGCGCATTATCTACAGATTACCCACTGACTGAATTGATCGATGTATTGGTGAAACTACACACACAAGCTAGCCAAGAAAAAATGACACTTCATGGTTTTTTTAACCAACCACCCAGTAAGTGGAACATTATTGAAGTTAATGAAAAACTCTCGCTGATCAACACGCATATTCAAGCAATCAAAAAGCAGATTGAGGCGATCCCAGAAGACAACAGGGACAAATTAGCTTACCAAACGGTGCTGGCAGAAGCGAGAGCTCAGATTAATCTGTTGGGCAAACAGGAAAGTGTGCTGTTGCGCAACCTCCAACAACAATTGAGTAAGCGACATGCAGAGCAATTTGTACGGCTCCACCACACAGTGACAGAGCAGCTTAATAACTTTGAGGAGCGAGTAGTAGCTTCAATGATCCGCCAAGATCAAAATAAGTTAATTGAGACAATGCAGCACCAAAGCGAGCTGCTGTACAACATTGATCTCATGTTAAAGCAGACAGGCTCTGCAAGACATGCCGAGTTTGAGCCTTTTTACCTTGCTTATATTCAACTGCTAAATAAGTCCAAAGATTACAGAGAGTATGCACAAAAGGGAAAAGCCGCGCTCACATTATTGAAACGCGCCGACGTTCCAAATAATTTTTATCAGCAGTATAAAACGCTCGCATCAACCCCATTGACATTAAGCAATGATTTTTTGATGTTTGCGCGCTCACAACATGAGTCTAAATTTTTATATCGAAAGCATTAATGATTAACGACTGGCTATCCACCAAGCCAACAGCACCATAGCCGTTGTAAAAATAACGGCTTTTATTTTATGCTTTTTGATTAGCTTTTCTGCCTGATCACCTGCAAAGTAAACGACCGCCGCCAAACCAAAATAGCGCAGTGAACGGGCAATACAAGTTGCAATTAGAAATTGTAAGAGTGAAAATTTAGTAGCACCTGCTGCTAACATGGCAATCTGAAACGGTATTGGTGCTATGCCTAAGGTCAGCACAAACCAAAATCCCTGACTTTGCATCTGCGCTTTCACTTGCTCAAATTGAGACTGACTCGACAGCAGCTCAATAACAGAATCCCCCACTACATCAAATAAATAATAACCCAATGCATAACCAAATAGGGCACCAATCACACATCCAACTGTCGCCATTAGCGCAATTAGCCACAGCTTTTCTCGCCTTGCTTGCATCAGCGGCACCATCACTGCCTCGAGGGGAATGGGCACGATAGTTGACTCTAAAAAGGATGCAACGGTGAGCCCGTTAAGCATATTTTTTGATTCGACCAGTCGCTTAGTCTTTTGCTTCAATTTAGTCTTAACTGCCATTATGCGCTCCCTGTTTACGGTGGAACCTGAAACTCAGATTATGTTATGACCCCAGCTTAATCTAACGTAGATTGCCCCTGACTGAATTAACCCCCTCTTATCTTCTTAAATCCGGCTCAATGAGTTACCCTGTTCACAGCAACATAACTGAGAAGGCTTCCATGAACTATTTGGCGCACTTGTACTTTGCTAAACCCACAGGCGCATCATGCTTTGGTAATCTACTTGGCGACTTTCAAAAAGGTGTTGATGTAAAGATGCTGCCAAACGCTGTGCAGCAAGGTCTGAAAACCCACATTCAAGTCGATAAGTTCACTGATAGTCATGCAATAACCAGAGCTGCGAAACAACTTTTTTCGCCATCACGCCGTCGCTTTGCAGGGATAGCCATAGACGTATTGTATGACCATTTTTTAATTAAGTATTGGGACAGCTTTCATACAACACCTCTACATCAATTCAAACGTAGCCGCTTCGCCTTACTCCAAGACAGTTTAGGTGCTATGCCAACCAACATGCAGCGCGTTGTAACGGCAATGACAACACATGACTGGTTTGCAACTTATGAGTCTGTTTCAGGTGTTGGTCTGGCGCTGGATAACATTGCAAGGCGCATTCGTTTTGCTAACCAATTTACAGGCAGCGAAGCTGACATAAACAAGCATTATCAAGAACTTGAAAGCGGGTTCAACACCTTCTTCCCACAGCTCATTGCACATATCAGTGATGTTCAGGGTGAACTGCACTGATAGCTAGCTATGTTCAACCCCATATATCTTTTTGCTGTTTTTTCGGCATTTTTTCGGCATTTTTTCGACCACAAGGTGAAATGAGTTATCCATCATCCGTTCAAGTTCTCCAGTTGGAATGGATCCATCAAGCATCACCGTGTTCCAAAGTTTTTTATTCATGTGGTAACCCGGTAACACCGCACTAAAAATATCTCGCAGCGCTTGTGCTTCATCAGGATCGCATTTGAGATTTACGCGCCAATGGCGATGCTCGTCATCTTCTTTACCCATTTTACCAAGCGCCAACGTCGCAAACATTCTGTCCTTTACTTTATACACATCAACACCTTCACCAAAAGGCTGACTTACACTGGTACAAGGCTTGGCTAGTAAGTAATCATGTACTTGTTGATGATCCATTGTGCAACTCCTGTTTAATAGAACTTGACGACTCGATATAGTTTGAACCTAGTCACTCATAGTGTATATCAGTACATGTTTGGTATCTTATCTATAATACTGTATATTTGAACACTACTGACACTCCCTGACACAGCCCCATGATTTACTGCTCTACGAACTTAATAGGAGACGTACTATGCAACAACATATCGTAGAGATCGTAAAATTTAAATTAGCTATTAGCGCAACAGAGCAGGATTTAATGCGTGTTAACACTGACTTTGCTCCATGGATTGAGCAACAGCCTGGGCTGCTATATCGGTCACTCAGTAAAGATGACCAAACCGATGAATATATCGATGTATTCTATTGGCAATCATTAGCACATGCGCAAGCAGTATCTGAACAATTCCCAACCACTGAAGTATGTAAGCGACTAATGCTGTATACAAACAGTGAAAGTGTCTCCATTAGTCGAAGCCATATCGTCACTCAAACTCAATGTAGTGGATAAGCACTACATCTTTTAAAAAGGAAAATTCGTGCATAAATCCGAACGCCTCTTCCAGCTAGTGAATTTGCTCAAGGGTCGGCGATTAGCTGTAACAGCCAAATCGTTAGCCGCTCACTTTAGCGTATCGGAGCGTACGATTTATCGCGATATTCAGGACTTACAAAGTTCTGGCGTGCCAATTGAAGGGGAAGCTGGTATCGGCTATGTCATTGCCGATTACCCGCTTCCTCCTATGATGTTTAGTTATGACGAATTAACAGCACTCTTGCTTGGCAGTAAAATGGTCAGTGCTTGGACGGATCCCGAACTAAGCGCCCATGCAAAATCAGCCATTGCCAAGATAGAAGCTGTACTACCTGCGCATCTTAAGCAACAACACGAACACTCTCCCTATTTGGTATCTAGCTTTAAACATGGGCCACAACAGCAATCGTTTAGTGCCAAGCTCAGAGCGGCCATCGAAACTCAGCGATGTGTAACCCTTGACTATAAAGATGCCTTACAGCAACACTCTCAGCGCGTTATCGAGCCACTTGGATTAGTCTATTGGGGTGGTAAGTGGACACTCATCGCATTTTGTCAATTACGCAGCGACTACCGCGAGTTTCGTTTGGATCGTATCACTGCGATAAATAAAAATGAGCTGACCTATGCTGTTAGCCCTGATAAAAACCTCAACCATTATGTTGAACTAGTTAAAGCCAAATACGCCGAAGAAATTGCACAGCACCAAGGCCAAGCACCCGATAAGAGTGGTCAATAACCCTAAGCTCACTGCCCGATTCATATTTTGTTACTAATACTTGCACATCTAAAATCAACCTTTTCAAACTGTACCACGACTAATTCTGTACATCAGACTTTTCCCTTTGAGGTGCTTATGAAAACCACAAAATCAATACTCATTATTTCGGTAACACTGGCGTTGAGTGCCTGCGTTGGCTACTCCAAAGCAAATCCAACTGAGGTGCAAACACAAGGCAGCTATCAGCTTATCGCTTACCAAGACTGTATCCCAATAATCAAACACACCATGGACTCCGAGCAGGTTGGTGCATATAAAGCACTTAAAGCGGCAGAGCGTGACATGTCAGCTAAAGAGTTACCAATAAGAGATATTGAGGACAAGCTTACACTGCTGAGCAAAGAAATAGAGGCCATTAGTATAGAAGCTATACGAGAAGACGACAGTCAACTTGTGATCAATAAAGCGTTATTGGCTAAACAAGAAGAAAAGGCCAAGCAGATTGAAGCAATAATTGAAAATCATAGCGACAGTTTTGATGCTATTGGTGACTATGCCGAAAAAATCGAAGCCGCAGCAAATCGTTTTGATAAGGCGCTAAAACCTATAATAGGCGACTTAACAGAGGTCAATATTAATATCATCGAACCTGGTGAAACCCCCAGTGTCCGTTGCCTCGTTTCAAGCTAAGTGAGCTGAACTAGCTGAATGGAGGAAACTATTCCTCCAACTGTATTTACATTGAAGTTAGCGGCAGATGTCCGATTGACATTAGCTGATTTAATTTCTTTATGGACTTGCAATTTAACTTCTATGTTCTTTTGCAGTAAGTCTACACCTGCTGGACTCTTCGTTTTAAGTCGTAATCGCCATTGGAAAACAAAAACACCTTAATCATAATTTTGGTGCATATTTTGCTCTATATATTTGCTTGCAACGTGGAAGGAATCTCAATACCTCACGCAAGCAATCCTAATTGTGGTAGAGAACTACCCATTCATTTTTTACTAAGGAGTAGAGCAAAATGAAAAAACTGTTAACCACCGGCGCTTTTATTATCACCAGCGCGCTTAGCGGTTTTGCACACGCCAACGACATCAACCAGCAACTACAAGCAAAGCTAGATGAAGCTAATTACTTATATGAGTCTGGCCGCTATCGAGAAGCGTTAGATATTGTTCATTGGCTTGATGAGAAAGGAGTAGCAATTGACCATGATTTTTATCCGGTACGTTTAGGCACACTTTTGCCGCTCTGGAAAAGATTATCCTCATCATATAATCCCGCCCGAACTAGTTACAATTCAAAGTTAAAAGTCACCATTTTTGATACGATCAATAACCCTCAAAATTGCACGAGTTATGACGACACACAAGTAATGCTCGACATCAATGGCAGCTATGATGAGTTTATTACTTTATTAGAAAACAAAGAAGTTGATTACCCGAGAGTGTGGCAGCGTTGTTGGGATCAAGCAAGTACGTTAGCAGCAGTGGAGCATGCTTCGAAACTGCTAATCGAGTCATACTTAGTTGACTTATCTGATCACTTTGACTCTTATTTTGTGCCGTTAATTGATGGCTTATACTTACAATGCTCAGATTATGATGGTGATGAAGAAACAGAGTGTCAAGACGGTGTCAAAGACTATCTCTTGGGTATATCATTATCATACCAAAACGCGGCTATGATCCATTATGGGCTATCAGAAGCAGGGAGTATAGGTGGGTCGACCTTAAAGCTACTTTTAAAATGGCAAAACGTAGAACTTTAACTTCATAAACTAACGTGATGGCGCGGGGGACACCCTGCGCCGCAAGCTTCACATTCCAAGCCTTCAATACGTGCTTTACACTTGATTATGGCGATAACAGCCTATTTTATGGATTGCACTACTAATACGGGACAATTTTGGCTTGTGCTTAGTGGCTTGTTTGTCACTACAAGATATTGGTTCAGCTACGAGCACGTAGTAGTTGACGATGAGTTTGCTGCCCTGCGTCTATTTGACGACACACAACCTGTAGAAGCAAAAGCATAACAGCGGTAACAACTATACTATTCAACATCCTATCGTTTAGTCATGGGAGACAAAAGGTGGCAATTTGAGGTAGTACCGGGCGGTATATGCCCAACACCCAACAACTGATATCAACAATTTAATCACACATGACATACAAATGTATCGGCAAAAAACCTTATCTTAAAGCTCAGGCTGCCTTAAGGTAAGGCTCTTGGCCTTTGTGTTTTGCGCTGCGTTGATAGCTGCCTTTTCCCTTTTTGCTCTTCTCGGTTTTTGCTCTGAACAAGGGGCTGGTTACCAACGCTTTTAGTGCATTATCTTTAATTTCACCACGCTGATGAGCATGTTGAATCTTACTTTTTTTAGTCATTATCCACTCCGAATAAATGTATAAATAGAAACGAAATTAATAAGCCTACTGTGGTCTAGATAAGCACGGTAGACACTGCACGGATAATAACCTAACGCAGTTAAAGCGCAATGCTTTGACAACAAATATTTTTAGCTGCTGATAGAAAAGTATAGCAACTAGGTTAAGTAAAAATGGTATAACCGCAGTTGTCATGCCTATACTTAACTTTAGTGCAAAAGGCCACCCAATCTATTTGTGATAATGACCAATATTAAGATAGCAACCGGGGTTGAATTACATTACCAAGACGAAGGAGAGCGATGCGCACCTGTCATCATTCTTATCATGGGTCTTGGTGCACAAATGACTGTATGGCCAGATGAGTTGTACTTTGGACTTGTAAACAAAGGGTTTCGCGTGATCCGATTTGATAACAGAGACTGCGGTTTATCAAGCCATTTAGATAGCCTAGGCTCACCTAACGTGATCAGAACAATACTCAGTAAAAAACTTCCGATCCACGCTCATATTCCCTACACCTTAGACGATATGGCGTCAGATGTAATAGGACTCATGAAAAGTTTAAAGATAAAGCGCGCACATCTAGTTGGTGCGTCCATGGGGGGAATGATTGCGCAAATAGTTGCGGCCAAACACAGAAAAAAGGTAGTGAGCTTAACGTCTATTATGTCAACTTCGGCGTATCCTCAGTTTACTTTTTCTAACCTCAAAGTGATGTTACAGCTCGCCAAGGCAAGGCCTAAACCAAACTGCCGACAATCAGCTGTACAGTATAATATCAAGCTCAACAAACTGATTGGAAGCCCCGCCTACCCACAAGATGAAATGACACTTCACCAACTCGCAAAGCAAAATATTGAGCGCGCCCATAGCCCTGAAGGGTTTAAACGCCAACTCACAGCAGTAATAGCAGGCCGTTTTCGCCAACATGCTTTATCACAAATCAAAGCGCCAACACTTGTCATCCACGGTACGGATGATCCCATTTTCCCTATCACTTCAGGGTTACAAACTGCAACGCGTATCCGAAAATCAAAACTCAAATTAGTCAATGGCATGGGGCATGATTTTCCACCAGTTTTAATGCAAAAAATAGCAAAATGGATAGCAAAGCACGCTTTCAAGGCGGAACAAAAACGGTATAAAAAGAGTTTACATAAAGTGATCTAAGGTCTCGTGTGGGTATATCAAATTATTACGACTTTTCATGAGACATACTTTTTAGCTTAATTGCGAGTCCACATACAAAATATACTTTCACCACACCGACTACCATTAAATGAAAATTCGCACGGGACAAGAGGTCAAAATTATAAATACTAGCTATGATTAACTTGGAGTAAGTGGCCAATTCAACACACCAGTGATAAAGGGCAATCCCCTCTTTTATTATGCCAAACACAATCAAACCAACACCGGTTAAAAATAGCAATCGACGATACCACACTGCAGTTTCTAAACCCGGACATTGTAAGTTTCGAAATGGAATAAACTTCATACTCTTTCAGCTTCTGCATATTTTGGATCAAAAATACGTGGCAATTAAATCATTGCCACGTTAATGGTTGGAGAAGCTAAAATTATCCAACTAGTGCAAGCAAAATACCAGCAGCGACCGCACTGCCTAATACGCCAGCAACATTTGGCCCCATCGCGTGCATCAATAAAAAGTTATGTGGATTACTCTCAAGACCGACCTTGTTAACCACTCGCGCTGCCATCGGCACTGCGGATACTCCTGCCGCACCTACCAGAGGGTTAATCGGAGTATTGCTAAAGCGGTTCATGGTTTTTGCCATTAATACCCCGGTTCCTGTGCCAATACCAAAGGCAACAGCCCCTAACGCCAGAATTCCCAATGTTTCTATCGTTAAAAACTGATCTGCTGCTAATTTTGAGCCAACAGCCAGACCGAGGAAAATGGTTGTAATATTAATAAGCTCGTTTTGTACCGTTTTACTAAGGCGATCCACCACACCACACTCTTTCATCAAGTTACCTAAGCAAAACATACCAACTAGTGGTGTTGCGGCAGGTAAAAACAATATCGTCAAGCCAAGTACAGCGAGTGGAAATAATATCTTTTCTGTTTTCGATACGTGACGTAATTGCGGCATTGCTATCTGACGCTCTTCTTTTGTGGTGAGCGCTTTCATGATCGGTGGCTGAATAATCGGCACCAACGCCATATACGAATATGCAGCAACGGCTATTGCGCCCAATAGTTCAGGGGCTAATTTTGATGCCAGAAATATCGCAGTTGGGCCGTCAGCACCACCGATAATCGCGATTGCAGAGGCATCTTGTAGAGTAAATTCAAACCCTGGGATAAAATTAAGTAAAATAGCGCCGAATAAGGTTGCGAAGATCCCAAACTGAGCCGCTGCTCCTAATAACAGCATTTTTGGGTTTGCAATCAATGCACTAAAGTCTGTCATCGCGCCAACCCCCATAAAGATTAACAAAGGGAATACACCGCTATCTATGCCAATGTAATAGACGTAATATAACAAGCCGCCGGGATCTCCAAGCCCTGCAACGGGAATGTTGGTCAAAATAGCCCCAAAACCAATTGGCACCAAAAGCAGCGGCTCAAAACCTTTTGCAATTGCTAGGTACAATAGCCCACAACCCACGGCCATCATACACAATGCAGGCCAGGTAAAATTCGCAAGCCCTGTTGCTTGCCACAAATTAATCAACCCTTCCATTTTTGCTCCCTTACGCTAAAGACATCATAGCGTCGCCAGCACTGACTGAGTCACCTTCGGACACCAATAACTCTGCGACTCGGCCGCTGTGGGTAGCACGAACCTCTGTTTCCATTTTCATCGCCTCCATCACAAGCACAACATCGCCCTCTTGTACTTCATCTCCGGCGCGTACCATTAACTTAAAAATGTTACCAGCAAGCGGCGCATTAAGAGTTTCACTTGAACTTACTGAAGTTGACTGTGGGATGAGTTCACTGTCTTTTACTTGTACCTCTTGCAACTCGCCGCCAGGTGCCACAACAACGTCATACACTTTGCCATCAACTTTTACGCTATAACGCTCTGGAGTTGATGCTTTACCTGTTGCAGGGGTTGCTGTTGTTTTTTGCTCTTTGCTCTCAAGTTGCGTGGGCTTTGGTTCAAAAGCATCAGGGTTGTTGCGGTTTTTTAAGAATTTAAGGCCAATTTGAGGAAATAAAGCGTAAGTCAGTACATCATCAATAACGTCTTCGGCCAACGTAACCTGTTCGCTTTTGGCGGTCGCTATCAATTCACTTTGTAGGCTATCAAGTTCTGGCTCAATTAAATCAGCTGGGCGGCACGTGATAGGCTCCTTACCTTCCAGTACACGCTGCTGTAAGGCGTGGTCAACATCAGCGGGAGTCGCACCATACTCACCTTTTAGTACACCTGCGGTCTCTTTGGTTATCGATTTGTACCGCTCACCTGTAAGTACATTCAATACCGCTTGTGTCCCTACAATCTGCGAAGTTGGTGTAACTAACGGCAAGTAGCCAAGTTCTTTTCTTACACTTGGGATCTCTTTTAAAACAGCATCAAGTTTATCTCCAGCTCCTTGCTCTCTTAACTGGTTTTCCATATTGGTAAGCATACCACCCGGTACTTGAGCCGAGAGAATACGACCATCCACACCTTTTAAACTGCCCTCAAATGCTGCGTATTTCTTTCTCACTTCACGAAAATAAGCCGCTATTTCCTCTAATGCGAGTAAATCTAAACCGGTATCACGCTCAGTACCTTCAACAATTGCAGCAATGGTTTCTGTTGCACTGTGACCATAGGTCATGCTCATAGATGAAATAGCTGTGTCGAGCATGTCAATGCCTGCATCAATGGCTTTTTGATAGGTCGCAGTACTCAACCCAGTCGTAGCATGACACTGCATTGCAATCGGTATTGATACTGTCTGCTTTAGCCCTGAAATCAGTTTCTCAGCGTCATAAGGCTTTAATAATCCCGCCATATCTTTAATACAGATTGAATGACAGCCAAGGTCTTCAAGTTGCTTAGCTTGAGTTAACCACATCTCCAACGTATGGACTGGGCTCACAGTATACGAAATCGTTCCTTGCGCATGCGCCCCCACCTTTATCGCTGCTTTGATAGCAGTTTCTAGGTTACGCACATCATTCATTGCATCAAATATTCTAAAGACATCAACGCCGTTATGGTGAGCACGCTCGACAAACTTTTCAACCACATCATCGGCGTAATGCCGGTAGCCTAAAAGGTTTTGGCCACGTAACAACATTTGCTGTTTGGTTTTAGGCATCGCAGCTTTCAATGCACGGATCCGTTCCCAAGGATCTTCTCCCAAATAGCGAATACATGAGTCAAAGGTTGCACCTCCCCAAGATTCAACCGACCAATACCCCATATTGTCGAGCTGTTCAGCAATCGGAAGCATATCTTCTAATCGCATTCTGGTTGCTAATAATGATTGGTGCGCATCGCGCAACACAAGTTCAGTAAGCTTTAACTGTGACATGCAAGACCCCTATTAATTATTTTTTCTGTAGGTTGCAACAGCTGCACTAATCGCTGCAATATGTGCCTGCGGCACCCCTTGTGAAGAAGCTGTTTTGGCTATTTTTTGCCGTGAAGTGCTAGACTCAGCCTCTTTGAGCTGAGCGGCGAAGTTTGCTAAAAGCCGCATCGCAAAAATCAAAATAGACAGAAACAAAAACACACCAACCATACCAGTTAACATTAAGTTTCCTGCTTGCAATAACTGTGCGCCAATATCCATTTTTACCCCTTACTTGCTATCCGGTTTTATTCTTCGCGTTAACGAACTGATACAAACCTTCACTTTTTATCGATATTTATTCACCTTATAACAAAAAATGTTTCGCTGTAAAGCCTGGTGTAAATTGGTAATACCAAAAATATTAACCTTATGCCAATCATATAGTTAGCTATAAAAATCACCTAAAACATTGCTGATATGCACAATAAATATGAAAAATATTCAAAATAGTAGCAGGTAATAGTCAAGATCTAGGTCTCATTTAATGAAAATTTGGTTATCTTAATTATATTTGTCAATTGGACTGACCAAAAAGGTAAGTTCACGTAAACGTTAAGCTGTAGCGCTTATTTTCCGGTCTGTGTAATAAATTTGTTTTAATTACTCTAACCTAGCATTACCGCTTTGAACCTGTATAAAGGTATAATTAAGGTAAATTTTCACTAAAGTAATTACGTATGTCATCGCCTAAAGAAAATGAAAATTTATCTTTCCAAAGTCAATTTAAGTTAGATAAGGCCTATTACAAAGAGTGCTTTGAAGAATCTGAAGCAAATGGACTGGCGATAAAACCTAAATATGGTCTATTAATACTGCTTTTCGCGCTCGGTTTTTTCGCTATTTATGGATTACAAGAGCACTACCTTGGCAACTTTCTTATTTTGCTAGCCGTAGTCGAATGCTTAGCCTTTTATTATCGTAAAGCTTGGTGGGTAACTAGGCAGGCACTTTCACGAGCCGCTGGCAATGTGGTTACAGTATCAATTACCGATAACCAGATCATCACTAAAGCCAGTCATGCTGAGTTTTGTTATGCTTTTAATGCTATTGAAAAGTTAATTGAAACAGAGCAAGGTTTTTTGGTCTTTCAAAGTAACAAGCCAAGTTATATTAGTAAGTCAGGGTTAAGTGCAGAAGCCATCGAATTTTTGTCACAGAAAGTGACAAAGAACATATAGAAATGATAAACCCCACATTCGTGGGGTTTACTTATGCAAGTTAAACTAACTTGCTTAATAAAGTGAACAATATTCAAAGCAAAAAACCTTGTCGATAATCTCAAGAGGCTTTAGCTCTATCGGCATAAAAATTTGCTATTCAGTTGTTCTAAATAAAATTTTTACGATGTTAACGTCAGGTTTACATCTTCAAATTGAGCAAGTATTAAGACAAACTAGGTATCAAGTCACCTTAACTCACATACTAATTCAATACCTTGATCACATATTGCCTGGGCTAGATTTCTCAGCCTGAATACGCATATAGATTTCTTCACGGTGTACTGAAACATCTTTAGGCGCGTTTACACCAATACGTACTTGGTTACCTTTAACACCTAGTACTGTTACAGTCACTTCATCACCAATCATCAGGGTTTCACCTACTCGACGAGTTAGTATTAGCATTCTCTTGCTCCTGTTATTCCAAAATTTAAAAGATTCCGCATCAAATCCATTTTAAATAAAACTTCCCAGAAAAGTAAGCAAAAACTTAGTTTACTCAGTACTTTCCAATTCGAACTTGGCATGTAATGCTCTCACTGCCAGTTCGAGATACTTCTCCTCTACAAGTGCTGAGATCTTTATCTCAGAGGTAGATACAAGTAGAGTGTGAATGCTTTCCTCGGCCAATGCCATAAAAAATAGACCGGCGACACCAGAGTGAGATTTCATCCCGATCCCAACCGCCGACACTTTTGCCACGTTAGCATTAACCTCCATTGTTGCACCACCAAAATTTTGTAGATGTGGAAGTAAAACTTCTTGTGCCAACACAGCATCATTAACCTGCACAGTAAAAGCATAGTCTATTTTTTTATCACTGTGGTTCAAATGGTTAATCATGTCAACTTCGATATTATATTCACCTAAAAGCGTGAGAATATTAGCCAAGTTGCTTACTTTTACGTCGATATTTTTAACTAAGATCAATACTTCATCTTTGACACTTGCTATCCCAGACACAATCTTAGTATTTTTCATCTTTGCTTCCTCATAGCTAATTAAAGTGCCATTATCAGGGGAAAATGATGACAGTACTCGCAGCGGTACATTGTATCTACCAGCCGCTTCAACAGAGCGGATCTGCAATACTTTTGCGCCAACGGACGCTAACTCCAGCATTTCAGAAAAAGTGATATGTGATAGCCGCTTTGCATGTGGCTCAATGCGTGGGTCGGTCGTATAAACACCATCAACGTCGGTATAAATCTGACATTCATCAGCCTGCAAAGCACCTGCAATTTCAACTGCTGAGGTGTCTGTACCGCCTCGCCCAAGCGTGGTGATATTACCTTCCTCGTCACGGCCTTGAAACCCAGCAATAATAGCAATCCGATTATGCTCTAGCTCTTGCCTTAAGCGCGTTGTATCTATCTGGGTAATTCGCGCTTTAGAAAACATATTGTCAGTTTTGATACCAACTTGATCCGCCAGTAAGCTAACCGCTGAGTGGCCTCGCTTAATAATAGCCATTGCCAATAGAGAAATTGAGACTTGTTCACCCGTCGTGATCAACACATCTAGTTCACGGGCGCTTGGACGTGCATCGATTTGTTGTGCAAGAGAAATTAGGCGGTTTGTCTCACCCGACATTGCAGACAATACGACCACCACTTGGTGGCCTTGTTGTTGTGTTTTAACCACGAGATCAGCGACTGCCTCGATACGCTCTATAGAACCTACCGAGGTGCCGCCAAACTTTTGTACAATCAGCGCCACTTGCTGATTACTGCGTTACTTCATTTAACCAATCAGAAACACTATTGAGTGCTGTGTCAAGGTTTTCTGGTTGTGAGCCTCCAGCTTGCGCCATATCAGGACGACCGCCTCCTTTACCACCAACCTGAGAAGCCATATGATTAACCAGTTCGCCAGCTTTAACCTGACCGACAAGATCTTTCGTTACACCTGCAATCAGGCTTACTTTTTCACCGTTCGCAACACCCAGTGCAATTACACCCGAGCCAATCTTGTTTTTCAGATCATCAACCATACCACGTAAGGCCTTAGACTCAGTGCCTGCAACATTAGCTACCAGTAACTTAATACCATTCACTTGAGTTACCGAGTCTAGTAGTGTTGCACCCGCAGCACTTGCAAGTTTGTCATTCAACTGTGCGACTTGCTTTTCAAGGCCTTTTGACTTTTCAAGCAGTGCCGTTACTTTTTCCAATACCGATGAGGTATCACCTTTAACTAACGCCGCAATTTCTGATAACACTTGCTCTTGTTCATTCACATAAGCAATAGCATCAGCACCAGTTACCGCTTCAATACGACGAACGCCAGCTGCAATACCACCTTCTGAAACTATCTTGAAGAGGCCAATATCACCTGCACGCTTCACGTGTGTACCACCGCAAAGTTCAATTGAGTATTCACCAATTGATACGACTCGAACTTCATCGTCGTACTTTTCACCAAAGAGCGCCATCGCCCCTTTGTCTTTTGCAGCATCAATATCCATCAGCTCCGTTTGCAGAGCAAAGTTACTACGGATCTCAGCATTCACGGCGTCTTCAACTTGTTGCAGCTGTGCTTTTGTCACACCTTCAAAATGCGAAAAGTCAAAGCGCAAACGATCAGGTAGTACCAACGAGCCCTTTTGAGTAACATGGTCGCCTAGTAAGTCGCGTAGTGCTTTATGTACCAAGTGTGTTGCTGTATGGTTTTTCTTCACTCGCTCACGACGCTCAGCGTCAATACGTGCATCCGCCTTGTCGTTGATACCAATACGGCCAACAATATGACCATGATGTGCAAAAGCATTACCTAATTTCTGGGTATCTGTTACGACAAATTCACCATTCGCCACTTTAAGTACACCAGTATCACCTACTTGGCCACCCGACTCAGCATAGAAAGGCGTACGATCAAGCACAACGACACCGTGCTCGCCATCTTCTAGCGTATTCGTGTGCTGACCTTCTTTGAAAATTTCAATCACAGTTCCAGTATAGTGCTCAGCATCATAGCCTTTAAAATCAGTGTGTTTTTCTGACTTGAGACGCTCATTGTAGTCAGCGCCAAATTTACCAGCTGCTTGTGCTTTTTTACGCTGCTCTTCCATACATGCTTGGAAACCACGCTCATCGATTGTCATAAAGCGTTCACGTGCCACATCTGCGGTCAAATCTGCGGGAAAGCCGTAGGTGTCATAAAGCTTAAACACCAAGTCACCAGGGATCACATCGCCTTCAATGCCTTCAAGATTTTCTTCTAAAATGGCAAGACCACGATCCAGAGTTTTACCAAACTGATCTTCTTCTATACGCAGTACTTTTTCGATGATAGCTTGTTGTTTAACTAGCTCCGGATAAGCTTCACCCATTTGCTCAGCCAGCGCAGCGACTAATTTGTAGAAGAATGCGCCCTTCGCGCCTAACTTGTTACCATGGCGAACCGCACGACGAATAATACGACGAAGCACATAACCACGGCCTTCGTTAGAGGGCATGACGCCATCTGCAATAAGGAATGCGCAAGAGCGAATATGGTCAGCAACAACTCGTAGTGATTTATCTTCTAAGTCCTGAGCATCCGTAACTTTTGCTGCGGCTTGGATGAGCGCTTGAAATAAATCGATTTCGTAGTTTGAATGTACACCTTGCATGATCGCTGAAATACGCTCTAAACCCATGCCGGTATCAACCGACTGCATTGGCAGCGGCTCCATTGAACCATCGGCATGACGGTTATATTGCATAAATACTAAGTTCCAGATCTCAATAAAGCGGTCACCATCTTCTTCAGGCGAGCCAGGAGGTCCCCCCCAAATGTGCTCACCATGATCATAGAAAATTTCCGAACATGGGCCACAAGGACCTGTGTCGCCCATTGACCAGAAGTTATCAGATGTCGCTATGCGGATAATGCGCTCTTCAGGCACTCCAACTTGCTTTGACCATATGTCAAATGCTTCGTCATCTTCGTGGTAAACCGTTACCAGTAGTTTTTCTTTCGGCAGCTTAATGACGTCCGTCAAAAATCCCCATGCGAACTTAATGGCATCCGTTTTAAAATAGTCACCAAAGCTAAAGTTACCTAGCATTTCGAAGAAAGTATGGTGTCTTGCGGTGTAACCCACGTTTTCAAGGTCATTATGTTTACCACCAGCACGAACACAACGTTGAGAGCTTGTTGCTCGTGTATATGCTCGTTTTTCAGCACCTAAAAAGGCATCTTTAAACTGCACCATACCGGCGTTAGTGAAAAGTAGTGTGGCATCGTTGCCCGGAATCAACGAGCTTGAAGGCACCACTTGGTGCTGTTGTTTAGCAAAGAAATCTAAGAAGCTTTGCCTAATTTGTGCGGTAGTCATATGCTGCATGTGATCATTCACCCTTTATTGCTTCTTGCTCTGCTGCGTTCATTGCAGCTTCAATTGCAAAATCTATTTCATCAAAACTAAAGCCACGATAGCTCATATACCGTACGCGCTTTGTTTTTTCTTTATATTCTAACGGTTGCTCGCAAACACCATACTTTTTTTGATAGGTTTTTGCAGCTTGCATGTACCAGTCAATTTCGCGTTCAGCGAACAACGCATGCAATGTATCGCGGCTAACTCCTTTTTGCCCGGCATCTAGTAAGATACGCTTTGCTCCAAGTCCTTTGGCTATTTGTCGATTCAAAAAGCTCTCTGCAAAGCGATGGTCATTAACATAGTCTAGTGACACAAGCCACGACACCAGTTGTTGAGCAACTTCTGCCGTCGCCCCTTTTTGCAGCAACTTTTGCGTCAACCCAGTTTGTGAATACTCTTGTCGAGATAACAACCAAACTGCGTAGTTTTTTAGTTTTTTTACTTCTAACTCGTCCATTACGCGTCGAAACGACCCGCATCAGATTGACCGTTACTTTTATGTGCCTCAAGTTCATTTTTATCAATAATTGTAGGCATAAACATAGCCTGAAATGACACAAAAAAGCCTATCATGGCCACGGGCATAATAATAATCGCTGGGATCATTGAAAGTGGAATAGACGCAACGATTAATGCGGCGATAACCAATCCAAAAACCGTCAACGCCCCCACGTTGTGATAGAAGGCTGCTAATGAGCATTTCATTGCATGGAAAATGCGCTTTTCGCCTTGGAAGAAAACTTGTGGCACAACAAAAGCAAATGCCATCATTACTGTGGACTGTGCGATCACAAATAGAGCCACTTCTAGAAAGTTCATGTTACTCGCTACCAACTGGATCAATTGCTCCGGTGAGGTATTTGGCCCTGCACTTTCTATGGCCGTTGCCACATCACTAAATAACACGCCAGCAACCATAGTTAGCAGCAGCGCCCCCGCCATCTGGTAAATACCAACACGAAATAAATTCAGACGTCGACCCTTTGCTGCAAATGGGTCAAAAATATCAGCAAGCTTTGCTGCTTTATTCGTTTGTTTGTTGATAACAGCAAGATAAAAGCCTGCGCTTAAAAAAGGCCCGGATAAGGCAGCGATAAGATGAAAAACTGGCGCAAACAGCGGCAATAAGCTGACAACTGCCATGAAGATATACATCAACATAAAAGTCAAAGGTTGAGTTTTAAAAATTTCCCAACCCGCTTTTACCCATTGGATGCCCATATTTGCTTTGAATGTTCGAATAGGAGTCGACATAGTCCACTTAATTTAAGCTATAACGTCCTTGATTATACTGATTAGAGGGTCTGGTGAAAAGTCATGTAAACAGGATTTGTCTGGGCTTTTTCGTAATCCCTAGGCTGCTTCGCACCCATCTTTCAAATTTATACGAAATTAAGTTTGGATTTAGCCAAGTGGAAAGCGCAGATAGTCACTTTGACCTTCAAGTGGTAAGCCGAGTAAGGCCGCCACCACATCAATACCAGTCATTGTTCAGAGAATAAGGGCAAAAAGCCCTTAGTCCGCTTTTGAAATTTTCTTGATATCTAACATATGAGCACCGTGTTGTATTTTAGTTTTTAAGTATTGCTCATTGCCGGATACTCCAACTTTAACATGGGCTTGTGTTCCAACGACCTCATCGACTGTAATACCAGCGTTTCTCAGTGCTTTTAACTTTTTTGGGTTATTTGTCATTAACTTAACGTGGTTTAGCCCAAGTGCTTGTAACATCAGCACCGCATCTGAAAAGTCCCTTAAGTCATCTTCAAAACCAAGATGATTATTGGCTTCATAGGTATTCATGCCTTGAGATTGCAAAACGTACGCATCAATTTTGTTGTATAAGCCAATACCGCGGCCTTCTTGACGTAAATACAGTAACACGCCTCCTTGTTTGTGCATCATTTCAATGCACTCATTCAGCTGTTCACCGCAATCGCAACGTGAAGAATGGAAGACATCACCAGTCAAGCACTCAGAGTGCATACGAATAAGGGGCACAGACTGATTGCTGTCAGCATTATTAAATACTAATGCAACATGTTCTTGGCCATCATGTAGCCCTGAAAAAGAAACTATTTCCGCAGGGATATTACTGTGCTGCCCTACGTTCAGCTCGACTCTCGCTCTTACTTCTGCCACGTCTTAATCTTGCCTAATGTGATAATATAACAATATGCTACCATAAAAGAGATATGGTGTCTTTACTGGCATTATACAAGGCTAAAGGTAACATCGCATTGGTAAATGGTAAAAATCAAACTAGTCTGAAAGGTAAGGAAGATAAACTCTCACACAAATTTTATGCGTTCAGTATTCGTATGCTTGTTGGCTTTCACACCATTAAGCCATAGTGCAAATGCCGACTTTAGCGGTTTTGCGACGCTTAAAGCGGTAAAAACAGACTCTCGCACGGCTAAAATTAGAGAAACAATCTCACAACCAAGCGGAGTAACGACAGATGAACTTGACTTTTCATTCTCTTCAATTGGCTTACAAGCCGAATGGAAAATAAACAGCTCATTTGATCTAGTCGGACAACTGCTAATCAAAGACCAACGCAATGATAAAATTAACAATACTCTGAAATTGGCTTTTTTACGCTACAGTGCAAGCTCAAATTGGCAGTTTCGTGCTGGACGTACCGGGCTCGATTTGTTTTTAATGACCGAGTATCGAGATATTGGTTACTCTATGGACTTGGAGCATCCGCCAGTTGAGTTTTACGCCATCATTCCTCACCAGAACTTGGATGGTATTGATCTTCAGTACCGCGCGCCACTGAGCCATGGTGTAGCAAGCATAAAAGCATATTGGGGAAGATCTGAGTCACCGCTTTACAGTGACAATGGCTTTTTTTGGAATGTGGAGCTCAAGTCTATCTTAGGCGTAGTGGCACAATATGAAACACTAAACTGGCTATTTAGAGCTAATTACACCACAACAAAGTCGGCTAATGAACACGAACAACAAGGCCAATTACGTGACGCCCTAGTCAAAGTGCCACTCTCATTTTGGCCTACTAAATCACAATTGATCGACTCTCTTTTTATACAAGATAAAGATTTTACTTATAACGCATTAAGCATGCGATATGATGATTCAAATTGGCTAGTACAAACTGAAGCCTCTCTCACCGACTCAAATTCAAGTGTCCTTAATCATCTCAAGGCAGGTTATATTACGGTAGGTAAGCGATTTGATTTGAATACGCTCTCAGTAAGTTATTCCATTGCCAAATCCGATAATAAAGAAGTAGAGCCAGGACCCACAGTACCGTTACCTGAGTTAGTAGAGTTGTATCAAGCAGCGTCAATGCACTCTGGATTTTACCAACTTGATCAAAGCACAACCTCTTTAACTTGGCGGCGCGAGCTCTCAGCAACACTGGCTTTAAAACTTAACTGGCAACACACCACAACCCACCGATTACCCAGCGCATTTTATTTACATCGAGCGGATCAGTTTGAGGAACCTGACCTTTCGTTTAACACCTTCACCTTAAGCTTTAATTGGGTGTTTTGATGAAAGAGCTGAGGTTTTTACTTTTACTTGTTAGTGTAAGCCCTTTATTTGCTCATGCTGATATTGCCGTTATCGTCAATAAAAGTAACCCGATAGATACCGTTTCACAGCGGCAACTTATTGATATGTACATGGGAAAATATGTAGCGTTTCCTAATGGGGAAATGGCGGTTACCTATGATTATGACAAATCTCACCCCATGAGAGAGCCATTCTTTTTTGCGCTTACAGGACGAAATGAAAGTCAAATCAATGCGTATTGGTCAAGGATCAAGTTTAGCGGTAAGGTATCTCCTCCTCAGTACTTTTCATCTCCTTCGGCTATACTAAAAAATATCGTAAAAACACCTAACGCCATAGGCTATATACCGATGGAGCTTGTGACTGATGATGTTAAGGTAATTTATCAGATCAATGACTAGATATGGATTGATTGTCCGACTAGCACTGGTGCTGGTCATATCAACATGCGTATTTTCGCTTTTATATGCCAAGCTATATCACGATCACATTTTCGAGCGTGAATTAGCGCGTTCCAGTACTATTATTGGACAAATCGGTCAAACGGTTTCGGCTTCTTCATCTATTGCTACGTATCTCAACGATAAGGATTTGGCAGTAGAGGTAATAAATGGCTTGATCAGTAACGATGTTATTTCCTCTGCTGCAATGAAAAGTGAGGAAAAATGGTTGGCACAAAGCGTGGGCTTTAAGACCGACAACGCGACTATCATCAAGCTCAACCATCCATTTCTGTTTAATGAAATTGTTGGTGAAATCTATATCCAGCCAAATTCCATATTTATTGAACAAAACGCCAGAGACATCGCTCGGTCCAGCGTCAAGACGTTAATGATCGTCATTATTCCTATTTTGGTCATTTTTACTATCCTGACACACTTTCTAGTCACCAAACCCCTGAGCATTTTGAATAAACAGATTGCCCAGGTCATTCCTGGTGCGCCACTCAAGCTGCAAATACCAAATGGCCATGACTCTAGCGAAATAGGTGATATTGCTAACAATACTAACCAGCTTATCGCGAAAACCGCCGCGATGTTTGAACAAGAACGTCGCCTCAGGGCTGACATAGAAGCACTGGAAAAACGCTTTCGACTTATGTTTGAGCGTTCTTCCTCGCCGACATTATTAGTGAAAGACAAAGGAGAGGTGCTCTTGGCCAATGACGCTGCTTGTGATCTGCTTGCCGGAATGGGAATTGATTTAGAAGAGTTTTTTCCTGAGAGCTTTGGCCGTTATTGCCAAACTCCAGATATACTATACACCTTTACTGAACATACGCTCGCCCTTAACCAGCCCACACAATCTGAGTTTGAATTTATCAATCCGCTCACAGAGCAACCCGTTTGGCTCAGCATCATTATGCTGCGTTTAGAAAGCAACGGACAACTTTATCTGCAAATTTTCCTCTCTGACATCACAATGAGAAAGACTGTTTTCCAAGAGCTGAATATAAAAGCGAACCGCGACAAGCTTACTGGGCTGTATAACCGTCACGGCGCTGAAATCAAGCTTAATGAATGGCTCAATGACGCCTTACCCTTTAGCCTATTTATCGTAGATTTAGATGAGTTTAAGCCGGTAAATGATATTTATGGCCATAATGCTGGGGATAAAATGTTAAGACATATAGCCAAGCAAATAACAAAGCGGGTTAGAGACAAAGATATTGTTTGCCGCTGGGGAGGGGATGAGTTTTTAATTGCCCTACACTGTGTCGAAAAAGAAAAATTACACCAAATTGCGGCAAATTTATTAGCAGCTATCAACACCGCAATGCTGTGGCAAATTAACGAGACTAAAAATATACATCTTAGTGTTGGCGCTAGTATTGGTGTTGCGAGTTACCCAAAAGATGCCAAAGAGCTGGGGCAACTTATTGAGTATGCAGATAAAGCCATGTACGCCGTAAAACGAGGTAAAAAAAATGCGTTTGCAGTTTATTCAATAGATGATGAGAATAATACTAATCTAACCTAAGTACAGGAGCATCAAGGTAGCCGGTAGACAGATACTAATTGATTAAAGCTCCCATCATACTTGGCTTTTAGAAAGGAAATTCCATTGAATTGGTATCAGATAGTTCAGTTCTTATTGGAAGTGTCGACTTTGCTCCAAGGCATGCTGTACATGCTTGTAGTTTGGAGCTTGCTCAGTTGGCCTGTTACTATGATCAAGTACCTCGTAAGTCCCCAATGTTGATACTTCTATAATCTGCTGCCTGTTGACAATGGCGTATTTGTTGTAACTACTCAATAACAACCATTCCCTTTCTTGGACGGGCTCTGTAAGACTCATGCCAAGTGCAAAGTCCTGTACCTCATTTTTTACCCCCAAATACGTTTTCATAATAGTAGGTGCTACATCTAGGTGGCTGGTTGTAGCACGGGATGTTTTCCAATGACGCCATTTTTCTACTTTTGGCCCTACTACAATAAAGGGGACCTTCACTTGAGGAGTTGAAAAGTTACTATTATGGCCCCAATAGTTCAGCTTGTTGTCATTTAATTCCTCACCATGATCTGAGGTAATAATTACCAACGTATTTTCTCTATTAATCTTCGCTAATACTGACGCAACTAAACTGTCCACAAAGTGAGTACTTGTTAAATAGCGATTATAAACTGGCTGTCTTTCGTAGTTATTGTGTAGCAACATATGGTTGATCGGACCATGCATTGGCTGAAATCCAGCTTGGTAGCCATCAGGCACAGCATACCCATGAATTGCATCGTAAAAGAGAAAGCTAAATGAGGGTTGCGCTGGCGTTTTGTTGTCATACCACGACAGCCAGTTTTTGGTTATTTGCCTATCCCTAGCCAATACATCATCACCCTCAGTGTGGGTTTGCAATCCATTTATATTAGAAAAAACGGTTTCGTTAAACTCAGGGCGGATCAGCTGCGCTGAAGAAAAAATACCAAATTGATAGTTTAATTCGCGCATTCTATCCATCCATAGCGGAGCGGCACGATTGTTGTAAATATCTTGCCAATAGGTTCCTGTTAAACTGTAAAATAAGCCAGTGATCCCAGTTCTAGTTGAGTTACCGGTCGAGAAGTGCTGCTCAAAGGTCAGGCCATGTTTGGCAAACGCCCAGATATTAGGAGTGGCACTTTTTGTAAAAGCATCGTAGCGCCAAGAGTCAAGTACAATAACGACAATATTAGGAGCAGTAACAGAGTCTGCCTCAAGCCGATGAAGCGGATAATTAAACTGCCCTTTTACCAAAGACATGCTTTTTTGTTGTGCAAGCGCTGCTTCATCTATTAACTCATATTGCCGCAAAAGTGTATTCGCGGTGGCTGGCTTAAAAAGCGGTAAGTACTTGCTGAATCCAGTAATTGGTTGGTATACGTTAGCACTTGCCCAAACGTGAATTGTGTTGCTTGCTAACACGGCGCAGCAGGTGGCTACAACATATTTTCGCCCCAGCCGCATACTCATTAGCCGTTTTGGTCTACTGCTCCACTTAACAAGTATGTATTGACACACAAATAAGAGGACAAAAATAACACTGGCTTGTATCCAAGCATGCACAGATAACTCAATCACCTGCCCTGCTAACAACATATCAATAATGACACCATTGATATGAAATTTGTATAGCTCGAAACACAGACTGTTGACTATTAGTAACGCAAAGAAAAAAGCATAAAAAGCTGAAAAACCGAGCGCCCTGCAACCTTCTGACTTAACCCAAACCAATGGCAATAGCACCAAACTAATAGCGCCTGTGAGCAATGCCATATGCCCCCATGTCGACACTGTAGCGTAGAAGAGAGTCAGGCCCTGGTAGCTATTCGGATTAGAATTAACAACATTTGCTGCTAGTAAGATAGAAAAAAGTGAGTTAATTAACACTAACCAACCAAATTGATGCAGTCTATGACGTAACGACACTACCCTACTCGTCCCACTAATAGAAAAAACGAGCAGTATATTATTCTCTTGACATATTAGTGTCACATTAAAAAATGTGAAAAATTGCAAACCTTACTTATCAAAGGTTTGCCTAGGATTTGTTTATCTTTCAGGTTTGTTTTTGCAGCAGTTTGGATTCACTTTAGCGCGTTTTGCTCATTGTTGCATAGGTTGCTAGGCGGCAAGTCGAGTGCCGCAACCAATAAAACACTCAAAAAACAAAGATCAACACACCTTAATATTTATCTAAAATAGACTCATGATAATTTTCTGCTCGAATTTCAACTTGGTACTTGCTAGCAAGTGCATCAAGTTCACTTTGCCATAGTGCTAAGTCATCCATCGTTATGGTGTTATCGTCAAGTTGCCAAAGCTGCCTTGAGCCTGCATAACTGTATTGAATCGCAGTCATTGCTTCCACCTCTCCGTTTGCTGCGGCTTGCTTTAGTTTAGACATCTTTCGTGTAATTTTATTGAGTGCCTGCTTCAAATCCCATACATAACTCACTTCGGTCATAAACGAATGGGATTTGTATTTTTTTAAGACACCAGCAATTATCAAACAGGCCACGACGACACCTGATAAGTTCCAATGGAAGTGGCTACCATCAGCATCTGGAAACAAATAGATAAGTAGCTGCGCTACGCCTAAACTAATCGCAGTCAATGCAATAACACATGCCACAATAACCTGATTTAAGTGCTTTCGATAACGGGCTTTATCTATCTCTATTAATGTCATAACTCACCACTCCCCTAAGTTTAACTCAAGACGCTACGTGCCTTTTCAACCCGCGCATTCTAAACCAAGGCATCACATCATACCAAGATTCATATCAACGAAATAAGAAATTTCCATCCTCTTGGTCATTGTTGATCGTTTTTCCTTTAACGATTTATTTTAAGGAGCAGCACCATGACAGCAAAAATGATATCAATTTGCCTAATTAGGTGGTCTATTTTGAGGCGAGAAAATTTTGTCGATAACCCCGCTACCTCGTCCTGCTATCGCCAAGGTACCTACATCCGCAGAGGGACAAATCATCGACATAGAAAGCATGGGACATAGCCGGATACCGGCTTGCCCCCCAGATGTCACTCACGCTAACTAAAATGAGGCTGGTATCAAAACAAAGTCATATAGCTGGAGCCTATAACTAGATCATAACGAAGCTTGCAATCATAAAGCAAACAATTGCAGCCCCTCCTCCTACTAGCGCATAAGGGAGCTGAGTTTTAACATGAGTGAGTAAATCACAGCCCGAGGCGAGTGCAGAAACTGCACTTGTATCAGAAATTGGTGAGCAGTGATCTCCAAATATACCTCCACTCAAAATAGCGCCTATCACTAAGGATGGTGGCAATCCTAACGTTTGGATCAAGGGCACACCTATCGGTATAAGTATTGCAAAAGTGCCCCAAGAAGTTCCTGTAGTAAACGACATTATCGCTCCTGTGATAAAAAGCACAGGTACGATTAAATACACAGGCAAATAGTCACCCACCAAAGATGCAACGAAAGTCCCTGTACCTAAGTCCTTCAGGCTTGCACCCAGCGTTAGAGAAAGGAGCACTATGCTAACAAGTGGGAGCAATTCTCCCATTCCTTTAAAACCGATATCCATTAATTGATGATGGTTAAATCTTTTACCGGCTAATAGCAGTATGTATGCGACTGTTACGGCTAATATTGTGGCGTAGAGCACAGACTTAGACCCACTTCCATTTGCCAACTCACCATTTCCGGTTACAAACATAAACCCAACCATACTTATGATCAGCGTCAATAATGGTATTAACATATAACGAGACTTGGTGGCTTGAGGGCCACTATCTAATTCAACAGATTGATGCTGGAGTTCCTGCTCAGCCTTTTTCATAGGGCCGTGGACTTTATCAAAGATAATTGTGTAAAACACAATTAAGAGTGCGATAATCGCGTAAAAGTTAAACATTACGCTACCCCATAAAATACTGACTGGAGATTGCGCCAACTCATAATTACTCAGCAAACCGAGAACATATGCTCCCCATCCATTTAATAAAATTAAAATACAAACAGGAGCGCTGGTACTATCAATAATGTAAGCTAAACGTGCTCTGCTCATGCTGAACCTGTCAAATAGTCCCCTAGCAACAATGCCTGACGTTAGTACGCTCATATTTGACTCTATAAATACGGCGGTACCTGTAAACATTGTCAACAGCCCAACTTGACGTTTACTTTTTGCAACCCCTCGGTTTAGTAGCATATTTACCGTGGCAGCAACTCCACCAGACTCTCGAATATAAGCCAGCAGTGCTCCAATCACGATACTGAAAATTAATATTCTACTATTACCTGCCGAAGTCGACACTTCAATAACACGCTCAACACTGCCAACAAAAGTAGCCCAAAGTAATGGCTGCTGGCCATTCATTGCCGACAGAAGCTCAGATGAAACTAGCGCTAATATCAGTGCGATGATGACTTCTTTACGCCAAAACACGACCACTATCGCGATCAAAGGTGGTAAAATTGAGTACCAAGCCATATAGTTTAGTCTACGAATTCAAAACACCTAGCTTAAGTTAAGCGGTTTAAAACACCAAGTCTTTATGAATAAATTAAATTTAAGTCAACATTTAACCCCAAAACTGGTACAATGAATGTGTTTTGTGCAATGATATTCCTTTTTGGTCTATCGTAACGTTACAATTGAACCTATAATATGGACAGATTAATTTAGTTCGGATTGAGTATCGCATGTCTACATTTGTCAAAATCAAAGCTCTTCGTCCATCGCTATCAAATAGTGAAGCTAAGCTCGCTGACTTTACCTTGAACTCGGGCGATAAAATCCGTGCGCTTTCTTCTGTTGAGCTGGCGCGTGAAGCTGGTGTTAGCCAATCTAGCGTCGTGAAATTTGCTCAAAAGTTAGGTTACAAAGGGTTTCCTGCTTTTAAATTAGCCGTGGTGGATGCACTTAACGAGCAAGCAGATACAAGCTTGCCAATTGATGAGCTAATTTCCAGCAACGATTCTATTGAGTTAATTGCAGATAAATTACAACTAAAACAGCAAAATGTTATCTCAGAGACTCGGAAATTAAATTCAGCTAAACAGTTTGAATGCGCAATTCAGCTGGTAAAAAACGCCAGAAAAGTAATAGTTTGTGCGCTGGGCAGCACCTTTACGATGGCACAAGATTTAACATGGAAATTACAAAAACTAGGGATCCCAGCCATTGCACAAGTTGATGAGATCAGTGCTTCTAGCTTTATCGCTACAATGGGAAAAGATGATCTACTGATAGTTATTAGTAATACAGGTACAAGTAAAAGCTTGTTAACGCTAACGAATCAAGCACTAGACAATGATTGTAAGTGTTTGGCTATTTCAAGATATGGCAACCATGCACTAGCCGAAATGGCGGACGCCACGCTGTACTGCATTAACGAAGGAGAGCCGCTTAAGCACTCAGGTATGTTATCACGTACTTCACAAGCTTATCTTATAGATGTATTGTTTACATCGCTGGCACAGTCGAACCTTCACTGGCAAAAACGCGTTGATAAAGCAAACGAAAACATGCAGGTATTGCGCAGCGAGTAATGATGTTTTACGGCAGGCTACCTGCCGTGTTTTAGTCGTTTTCAACCAAGTCGCTCACCGTGGGTACAACAAGTACTGTTCTCGTAGCTTTATAAAACGCTGAACATCCTGCTGCCACAGTGTGCGGATCTCTGAGGCAGTCAACCCTGCCTCCATGGCCTTGCGGACTTTGTCTGTTCCTGCTAATTTGTCCATAAAGCTCGGGGATTGAAAAAACTCCACTCCCTCATGGCTGAATTGCTGATAGGCAGCAATAAACCAAGTTAAATCAAATCCTCTCACTGAACTGTCCCTTAAATCTTCACCATAAGCAATCACACCATTTAGTTTTGGGTTAGAGGCCGCACCGATGACAGGCTTAGGGGTAAAATTAAACTTTCCTAGTTTAGGGTTTGAATGGCCAAATACTTGAAACGGAAAGTCTGTGCCTCTTCCTACCGAAACTGGGGTCGCTTCAAAAAAGCAGAGCGAAGGATATAGATAAATAGCGCGTTGATTAGGTAAATTAGGACTTGGCGGTATTGGGGTTTTGTATTGGGTTGCACTACTGTATTGCAGCATAGAAACCACGCGAAGGCGCAATTTATTGTTACTTACCAACCAGCCTTCTCCATTAATCATCAAGGCAAGCTCCCCTACCGTCATACCATGTAGTACTGGGATCGGGTGCATGCCCACAAATGACCGAAACGGCTTTTCTAATACTGGGCCATCTATATAGTTCAGATTTGGGTTTGGCCTATCAAACACCCAAAACTCAATACCAATATCTGATGCTGCTTCCATCGCGAGGTGCATGGTGCTGATATAAGTATAAAATCGTACACCGACATCTTGAATATCAAAAATAAGAATATCGATGTCCTTAAGCTGATCAGCTTTTGGCTTTTTATTCTTGCCATAAAGCGAGATGATTGGCAGTCCGGTTTTCACATCTCTTTCGTCTTCAACTTGCGCGCCTGCATCTTGGTTTCCACGAAAGCCATGCTCTGGGGCAAATACTTTCTTAACATCAACACCTTGTTTTATTAAAAAGTCTACAAGATGATGATCTGCGACTCGGGAGGTTTGATTTACAATGAGTCCCACTCGTTTGCCTTTCAAAGCAGATAAGTAGTCTTCAGCTCGCTCAGCACCTAAGGTAAGCGCATTGAGGCTGAATGATAAGAAACCAAAAATTAAGATCACCAACGTGATGAATGACTGAAACATAGAAGCTACTGAGAATTTAGACAATATTATCAACTCAACGATAAATGAAAAGGCATTCATTTTCAAAGGTTTCCGAAATGTCCAGGCACAAAAAACCGACTTACGTCGGCTTGTGTATCTCTTTATTTTACCTCTTGAGGGAAATGACAGACGCAGGACGTACTTTGTGGGGAGTGAACCTCCGACCGCTTGAACCTCCGTATGGCGATGAGGACGGTGAGATTAAAGATCGCAGGGTAAACCTGCTCCTACACTGTATATTCAGGCACAAAAAAACCGACTTACGTCGGCCTATGTATCTCTTTATTTTACCACTTGAGGAAAGTGATGAACACAGGACATATTTTATGAAGGTGAACCTCCGACTTCCTGTTTCTTACCTTTATTTTTTAACCACCTAAAGAAAAAATGGCGGACGCAGGAGGATTCGAACCTCCGACCGCCTGGTTCGTAGCCAGGTACTCTATCCAGCTGAGCTATGCGTCCGTTTTGAATGTATAGTTTTCCAACTTCTTTATTTTTTACCACTTAAAGAAACGTGGCGGACGCAGGAGGATTCGAACCTCCGACCGCCTGGTTCGTAGCCAGGTACTCTATCCAGCTGAGCTATGCGTCCGTTTTGAATGTATAGTTTTCCAACTTCTTTATTTTTTACCACTTAAATAAGAGTGGCGGATGCAGGGCGTATTTTGTGAAGGTGAACCTCCGACTTCCTGTTTCCTACCTTTATTTTTTACCACCTAAAGAGAAAGTGGCGGACGCAGGAGGATTCGAACCTCCGACCGCCTGGTTCGTAGCCAGGTACTCTATCCAGCTGAGCTATGCGTCCGTTTTGAATGTATAGTTTTCCAACTTCTTTATTTTTTACCACTTAAAGAAAAGTGGCGGACGCAGGAGGATTCGAACCTCCGACCGCCTGGTTCGTAGCCAGGTACTCTATCCAGCTGAGCTATGCGTCCGTACAAGATAACCATTATAAAATGGCGGAGGGGGAGGGATTCGAACCCTCGATAGGGCTACAAACCCTATACTCCCTTAGCAGGGGAGCGCCTTCAGCCACTCGGCCACCTCTCCGTCTTGTGGGGCGTATAATATAGGTTAGAAAAAATATGTCAAATACTTTTCTTGTAAAAAAGCACTGAATGGTGATAGATTGTGCAGTCTGCCTAGTTACTCAGCACTAACGCCAAATTTTACTCATTTTGTAGAGAGTTAGAGTCATTCAACTTGGTTTCACCTAAACGTTTTTGGCTGAATGTTTCATCTAAAAGTGCTTCTTGATAACCTAGCTGTTGAAACTCAGCAATACAGGCTCGATAATACATTATTCTCGCTTGCTCGTGTTCGTCGTCAGCATCAATATGTTCGTGGCGGTTCATTTTATTTCCCTTCGTCCGAAACCAAGCGTACCTAATAGCCATCCAATTTTTACAGTTAACTTCTATCTTAATTTTTTGGCAGTTGCTTACTAAACAAAGCTGACAGCTCAATTAAGTGTCTCGGTATTATTATTGTGAAGTATTCTCAAACTTGAAGAAGGTTAGTTAATAAAGCTAGATAATCAAGTATCAAATAAGGAACTGCATTATAGACTGAGTGAATGCTCACATAGCCCTACAATACCAATTCGACTTAATTAGTGAGCGATTTTTATGCAAGAAGATCTAGTTCATAACCGCTGCTAGGGAACCAGCTATTATCCCAAGTTTAGGTTATTTAGTTGTTCTCATTAAGAAACTTTTAACGCCGTTAGCGTCAGATTTACGTCTTCAAATTGAGCAAGTTTCAAGGCCAACAAGTATAGAGGGCATGATGCTTTGAATACGCAATACGCTTTTTCTCACACAAATAACAGAAAAGCGCCATAAGGCGCTTTTCTTAATGTAGCTTCAAATGACTTGAAAGTACTTATTGCTCAGCTTGTACTTCTGGACGCATATGTGGGAACAAAATAACGTCTTTGATAGTCGGTGAGTCTGTGAACAACATCACTAGGCGATCGATACCAATCCCCTCACCTGCTGTTGGCGGTAAACCATGCTCTAGCGCACGGATATAATCCGCATCGTAGTGCATTGCTTCATCGTCACCTGCATCTTTTTCTTCCACTTGGCGAGCAAAGCGCGCAGCTTGATCTTCAGCATCATTAAGCTCAGAGAAACCATTCGCCAGCTCACGACCGCCAACAAAGAACTCAAAACGGTCAGTAATGAATGGATTTTCGTCATTACGACGCGCAAGTGGAGACACTTCCCACGGGTATTCAGTGATGAACGTCGGTTGGATAAGTCTATGTTCAGCAACTTCCTCGAAGATTTCACATAAGAACTTACCTGGACCCCATACACATTTTTCAGGGATCTTAACGTGTACTTTCTTCGCGTAAGCTTTCAGTGCTTCAAAGTGGTTTTCTGGATCTTTGAAGATTTCAGCTTGCGCTTCAGCATCAGGGCCATACTGTAAAATAGCATCAGCCATTGATAAGCGCTGGAATGGGCTGCCAAAGTCATACTCAATTGTCTCGGTCACTTCGCCTTCAGCATTCTTCACGGTATTAATTACCGTTGTGGTGCCTAATACGTCTTGTGCAACGGTACGTAGCATGTCTTCAGTTAGGTTCATCAAATCATTGTAATCCGCGTATGCTTGATAAAACTCAATCATCGTGAATTCAGGATTGTGACGTGTAGATAAACCTTCGTTACGGAAGTTACGGTTGATTTCGAATACGCGCTCAAAACCACCAACCACTAGGCGCTTAAGGTATAGCTCAGGTGCGATACGTAGGTACATATCGATATCTAATGCGTTGTGATGGGTTACAAATGGACGTGCAGATGCACCACCAGGAATTACCTGTAGCATCGGTGTTTCCACTTCCATAAAGTCACGATCCGCTAAGAAACGGCGAATACCTTCAATCACTTTAGAGCGAATACGGAAAGTTTCACGCGTATCCATGTTAGTGATTAAATCAACATAACGCTGACGATATTTCGCTTCTTGATCTGTCAGACCGTGGAACTTTTCAGGCAGTGGACGTAACGACTTAGTCAGTAGCTCATACTCAACCATGTCTACATATAAATCGCCTTTACCTGACTTATGAAGCGGACCTTTAACGCCAACGATATCGCCGATGTCTAACTGGCCATACTTTTCTTTTAGGTCTTTCTGTACGTCTTTTGAAGCATAAGCCTGAATGCGACCTTTCATATCTTGTAATACTAAGAAAGGACCACGTTTTGCAAGCAGACGACCGGCAACTGAAACATGATGGTCAAGCTCTACAAGTTCTTCTTTCGATTTATCACCAAACTTAGCTTGTAGATCTTGCGTGTAGTCTTCACGGCGGAATGAGTTCGGGTGGCCATTTGCAGGGCAATTCTCACGGATCGCATCTAGCTTGCCACGACGCTCAGCAATAAGTTTATTTTCGTCTTGATTGTGATCTGTCATTGTTTAGCTCTTAGTTTAGCTTGTGGATTAAAGGCCTGATTTCAGGCTTGCTTCGATAAATTTATCTAAATCACCGTCTAATACGGCTTGGGTATTGCGGTTCTCAATACCAGTGCGCAAATCTTTGATACGTGAATCATCAAGCACGTATGAACGGATTTGGCTGCCCCAACCAATGTCAGATTTTGCATCTTCTTGGGCTTGCTTTTCAGCATTTTGCTTTTGCAGTTCAAGTTCAAACAATTTCGCCTTTAACTGCTTCATCGCTTGATCTTTGTTTTTATGCTGCGAGCGGTCATTTTGACACTGTACAACGGTATTCGTTGGTAAGTGTGTAATACGTACCGCCGATTCTGTACGGTTAACGTGCTGACCACCAGCGCCCGATGCACGATATACATCGATACGAAGATCTGCGGGGTTAATATCAATCTCGATATTATCGTCAATTTCTGGGTAAACGAATACAGAGGCAAATGAAGTGTGACGACGACCGCCTGAATCAAAAGGACTCTTACGTACTAAGCGGTGTACACCAGTCTCAGTGCGCAGCCAACCATAGGCATACTCACCACTCACCTTCACGGTTGCACCCTTAATACCGGCAACATCGCCATCTGTTGCTTCAACGATTTCAGCTTTAAAGCCTTTCGCTTCAGCCCAGCGTAAATACATACGAAGCAACATGTTACACCAATCTTGTGCTTCGGTGCCGCCGGAACCTGACTGTAAGTCGATATACGCATCGTTGGCATCTTGATCGCCCGAGAACATCCGACGAAACTCTAGTTTTTCCAGTTGCTCAACAAGGCCGTTAACTTCTTGTTCTGCTTCAGTGAAGGTTTCTTCATCTTCAGCTTCCACAGCAAGCTCAACCAAACCTTCTGCATCATCAGCGCCGGCTACAAGGTTGTCGATGGTTTCAACAATGACTTCTAGGTTTGATTTCTCTTTGCCCAGTGCTTGGGCTCTTTCCGGCTCATTCCATACAGCAGGATCTTCTAATTCGGCATTAACTTCTTCTAAACGCTCTTGCTTTAGAGCGTAGTCAAAGATACCCCCTAAGAAGCTCTGTACGCTCGCGAATTTCCTTGATTTGGTTAATCACAGGATTCACTTCAAACATTTACCATTACTCCAGAACTAAATTTGTGGGTTTGTGAATTCACAAACAAGCCTGACAATCTGCCAGGCTCTAGATTTAAGCGACCAATAGTATCAAATAATAACCGCGCTTAGCATCCCTTAAAGGGAGAATTTTCGTAGTTTTTCTAAAACGCCGCTGACGACGTGCTTACTAACTCTACTGTGCTTGAAGCTCACGAACAATGAGCTGTAAATTATATTTACCACGAAACTCATTAATATCGAGTTGGTAAGCAAACAAGGCGTGGGTTGCTTGGTGATTTGGCCAAGCCCGAACGTCAACATTAAACGCTATTGCATCAACCAAACGACCAGAGCGGTGCTTAAGCACAAGTTTTAGGTGCTTTTCGCCAACAATGCGCTGCTGCACCAACTCAAATACATCCTGAAATACAGGCTCGCTAAATTGTTGTCCCCATGGACCTGCCTGTTGTAATTCAAAAGCAAAATCCATGGTGAAGCAATCACCTGGTAATTCTCCATCGGTCAAGAGAATGCTTTGTTTTGCTTCTTCAGTCAGGGTTGCACTGACTCGTTGCTCAAATATCCTCTTAAAATTGGCAAATTCAGCTTCTTGAATAGTCAGCCCCGCCGCCATCGCATGACCGCCAAACTTTATAATTAAATCCGGATGCTGGGTATTGATTGACTCAAGCAGGTCACGCATATGCAGGCCTTCAATGGAACGACACGACCCTTTGATCTCACCATTGTCGCCTTGTGCAAAAATAATACATGGACGATGATATTTTTCTTTTAGGCGTCCAGCCAGAATACCTATTACCCCTTGATGCCAATCATCTTGATATAAACACAAGGCGTCTGGCACGGCTTGGCTTTTCAATACTAGCCGTTCCAATACCGCTTGCGCTTCTTGCTGCATGCTTTGCTCTATTTCACGACGTTCAATATTCAAACTATCGAGTTCAGACGCAATACGGCGTGCTTGATTAATATCTTTTGACAACAAACAGGCGATCCCTAAACTCATATCATCAAGGCGACCTGCTGCATTTAACCTTGGAGCCAAAGCAAAACCAAAGTCACTGGCGCTCAGCCTTGCAATATTTCGATTCGCAACTTCAATCAAGGCTTGGATCCCAGGCCTTGTTTGACCACTACGGATCCGTGCAAGCCCTTGGTGTACCAGCGTACGATTATTCGCATCCAGCGCCACCACATCAGCAACGGTACCTAACGCGACAATATCAAGTAAAGAAGCTAGGTTAGGTATTGGTTTATTTTGCTCAGTAAAATAATTTTGCAAGCGCAAGTAATGTCGTAGCGCGATTAAGAGATAAAAAGCAACCCCCACTCCGGCGATAGATTTTGATGGAAACTCACAATCAAGGCGATTAGGGTTTACGATTGCATCGGCGTTCGGCAGGACATCACCTTGTAAATGATGATCGGTAACAATAACTTTAATGCCCGCTTGCTTGACAATTTCTACACCACGAATGCAAGAAATACCGTTATCAACTGTTATCACTAAGTCGGGGCTAAGCGATACAATTTGCTCAGCTAAAGCAGGGCTTAATCCATATCCCAAACTAAATCGGTCTGGTACAAGGTAGTCGACATGCAAAAAGCCAAACTGCGCTAACCCCTCCATCAATACCGCTGTACTGGTAGCACCGTCGGCATCAAAATCCCCTACAATGAGTATTTTTGCTTGCTCTGCGAGCGCTTGCGCTAAGATTTGGCTTGCCAGTTCAATGTCTTTGAACAGCTTAAAGTCGTGTAGCGTTGCCGCACTATTATCTAACTCAAAAGCTGCTTTCACCCCTCTTGCGGCATAAAGCTGCTTGATCACCGGATGTAACGATGATGGTAAATGACTGTCGTCAACCCGCTCTCTCGGTTT
Organism: Pseudoalteromonas peptidolytica; assembly: GCF_012641745.1. Taxonomy (GTDB): domain Bacteria; phylum Pseudomonadota; class Gammaproteobacteria; order Enterobacterales; family Alteromonadaceae; genus Pseudoalteromonas; species Pseudoalteromonas peptidolytica. The sequence continues at coordinate 202,967 of NZ_WEHZ01000002.1, read as the reverse complement.
AATTTCTGTATACATAACCTTTCACAAACAAAAAAGGCCATAATGGCCTTTTGTATTTTTTATTTCGCTATTTTACCGAGTTCTTGTCGTGAACTCCATCGCTGCGTAGAAGCCTTAAGACTTAGGGCTTTGTGCGTCTAGCATCTGTGAAATTGCAGCAGCTGGTTGATAGCCTGGGATCATAGAACCGTCTTCAAGAATGATGGCAGGCGTGCCCGAAATACCAAAGCTCTGACCTAGTTGATAATGCTCAGCAACTGGGGCTTGACAGTTTTCAACTACTTTTACTTCGCCTCCAGCCTTGGCATCTGTTAAGGCTGCTGCAGCATCTTTGGCACACCAAACATTTCTGAGGTCTTCATAGCCCGAGCCACGTAAGCCACCACGTGGAAAAGCTAAATATTTTACCGTGATCCCTGCTGCTAGATACTCCTCTAACTCACGGTGGAGTTTACGGCAGTAGCCACAGGTAATGTCGGTAAATATAGTGATCTGATGCTTCTCGTTTTCTGCCTTATAGACAATCATTGAATCTTCATATTCAGCAATGCCCTGCTTGCGCACGCCACTTAACGCATCCTCAGTGATATTTCGACGGTTATCAAGGTCGATCATCGTGCCCTGGATTAAATATTTTCCGTCAGCACTTGAGTACAACACTCCTTTATCAGTGATCACCGTCTTCAAGCCCGCAAGCGGGCTATCTTTAATCTCTTTCACCGCAATTCCTAAACCACTAAATTGCGCAGTAATTGGATCAACACTGGTAGTTACTTGATTTTCCGTTTGCTCGGCAAATGCACCGAAGCTTAATGCCAGTGATGCGGCGATAATTAATTTTTTCATGTTATTCTCTCTAAACCTTTTATGACAGGAGACGCACTCCTTGTTGCTACCCACTATGACCGGAGTAACCTGTAAATAATTCCCAAGTAACAAAAATTTAAGCTCTTGGATGATGCTGCTGGTGTAAAGTTTTGAGGCGTTCACTGGCAACATGCGTGTAAATTTGAGTCGTTGACAAGTCACTGTGGCCAAGCATCATTTGAACAACGCGCAGGTCGGCACCATGGTTTAGTAAATGTGTTGCAAAAGCATGGCGTAACGTATGTGGCGATAACGGCGACTTTACGTCTGCCAAAATAGCATAGTGTTTAATTCGATGCCAAAAAGTTTGTCGTGTCATACCGATACCGCGCTTTGATGGAAACACAAAATCGGTCGCATGCTTAATCATCAACCCCCGACCTTTTTTAAGAAATTGTTCTAACCAGTGCAATGCTTCTTCCCCCATCGGGACTAAACGTTCTTTATTACCTTTACCCCGCACAAGTACCACAGCTTGTCGCATATTGACCTGCTCCATCCTTAGCCCCACCAGCTCAGTCACTCGCAGCCCTGTGGCATAAAGGAGCTCGAGCATCGCTTTATCTCGTAGGCCCATAGGGTCTTCACAGTCTGGAGCATTTAACAGTGCCTCTACCTCTGCTTCACTAAGGGTTTTTGGCAATGATGGCGTTGTTTTAGGCTGCGCAATAGTATCTAGTGGCGATTGACTGATTTTTTTTTCACGTACCCAGTATAAATAAAATCGTTTTAATGCGCTGATCGCCCTTGCGCTACTTTTCGCTTTTAGGCCTTTATCAACACGATAAGCAAGATAAGCTTCAATGTCTTGAGACGAAACGGCTAATAACGATGTACTCACCTTTTCTTTGGTTATGAACAAAAGAAACTTTTCTAAATCGCTGCGGTAGGCACTAATCGTATTTTCGCTTAGTCCTTGCTCCAAAAAAAGCGCATCGAGGAAGGCTTCAATCAATTGGGTGTCGGACATCTCAAATGGGTATGGTTGGTGTTCGCTCACTGGGCACCTGTATTAATTCGCTACGTCATGATGTAAACTTGGCGGCCATAATACCAGTCAAATTGAAAGTGATAAATACAATGCAAATTGGGTTATTTTACGGCTCCACTACCTGCTATACAGAAATGGCCGCAGAAAAGATTCAAGAAATTATCGGCAAAGACACCGTAACCTTATTTAACATTAAGGATGAGCCGTTAAAAAAAGCAGAGCAGTTTGACTTCCTAATTTTTGGTATCTCTACTTGGGATTTTGGCGAATTACAAGAAGATTGGGAATCTCACTGGGACGATATTGAAACCGTTGATTTAAGCGGAAAGGTCATTGCGCTATTTGGTATGGGAGATCAACAAGGATATGGTGAGTGGTTTCAAGATGCCCTAGGCATGCTGCACGATAAAATTGCACCACAGCAAGTGACTTTCTTAGGTTATTGGCCAAACAATGATGAATACGAGTTTGAAGCATCAAAGGCGCTTACTGAAGATAACGCTCATTTTGTTGGACTTGCGCTGGATGAAGATAGCCAATACGACAAAAGTGATGAGCGCATCGCCACTTGGATTGAGCAGATCATGACGGAATATACCGAGTTGGAGCAGTAGTGCTCACCGAGTTAACACGCCAACCGTGTTAACTCCCCCTCTCGTTTACATTTTTAAGTAAAACGCTTGGCACAAAGCAACGTACTCTTTGCTGTATTGATTATTTTCATCATAAATCACCAGCCTCTGCTCATCTTTAGTATGGTGAGCAAGTTTACTAAATAGCATCAAGCGCCTTGACGGTGCCTTTTTTGGAGTTGTGCTGATTGTACAGGCCGAAATGAGAGAGAGATTTCTTTTGTCAGCCAATTGATTAAACAGCAAACTTTCCTGATACGGCAAAATCACAGCCAACTGACCCTGAGGCGAAGTCAATCTTTCAAACGCAGACAATAAATCGTCAAAGCTTAGGCTGTCTGTATGCCGCGCTCGGTTTCTGGCAGGGTCTTGGCTTTTCAAGCTGGTGTTAAAGTAAGGCGGATTAGACACCATTAAGTCAAACTGAGTTTCGCATTCAAACGCTTGAATTGCAGTATCGCACAACTTAATGTCTGGCCATGGGCTATGGGTAATATTATATTGCGCATCAACGAGTGCCGCTTGGTCCAATTCAACAGCATAAATACTGCTATTTGGGTTGCGCTGCTTACACATTAACGCAACCAAGCCAGTCCCCGCACCAACATCCACAATTGACCTAGCATTCGATACCGGTGCCCAAGCACCAAGTAAGATCCCATCCGTTGAAACTTTCATAGCAGCATGGCGCTGCGTCACTGAAAATTGTTTAAATGCAAACTGAGACATCCTATACCTTTGAGAAAATGCAATAGCAACGTATAATTCCGCTATTGTCCTTTATTTGTGATGCAATATGCAATTTACTGAATTTGATTTAGACGGCAAGCTGATTAGTGCTATTAAGAAAATGGGGTATGAAACTCCTACCAGCATTCAACAGATGGCTATTCCTGAAGCCCTGATTGGTCGAGACATTCTCGCCAGTGCACCAACCGGTACGGGTAAAACCGCTGCATTCTTGATCCCTGCGATTCAGTATTTGCTAGATTTTCCGCGCAAAGAGCCAGGTTTTGCCCGCGTGCTGATCATGACGCCTACTCGGGAGCTTGCCTACCAAATACATGAGCAATGTGAGTTACTGGCAGCAGGTGTTCACCTCAAAATTGGTGTAGTAACCGGTGGTATTAACTATGGTACTCACAAAGAAATTTTTGAGAAGAACAACGATATTCTCATCGCAACACCTGGTCGCTTGATGGAATATCTAGAAACCGAAAACTTCCACGCTGAAAATGTTGAGCTGCTTATTCTAGATGAAGCCGATCGCATGCTAGACATGGGCTTTCGCAAAGAAATGCTACGTATTTGCTCGGAAGCAGTTAACCGTCGCCAGTGTTTTTTGTTCTCTGCAACATTGGAAGGCGAAAGCGTCGAGAAATTCGCTGAGCGTATTTTGCAAGACCCAGCACTACTTGAAGCGACCCCTTCTCGTAAAGAAAAAGGCAAGATCCATCAATGGGTTCATTTAGCTGACAGCTATGAGCACAAGGTTAACCTATTAGCGCAGTTGCTCGATGATGAAGAAGTCACTAAAGCCGTTGTGTTTGTTAAAACCCGTGAAAGACTTGAAACACTGGTGGGCGAACTATTTGCCAAAGGCATAAAAACAACTTGGCTACGTGGTGAAATGCCACAAGATAAACGTATGACTGCTATGGCAAGCTTCCACAGTGGCAAAACAAAAATTCTTGTAGCGACGGATGTTGCCGCCCGTGGTATTGATGTTGCAGACATCAGCCACGTATTCAACTTTGATATGCCACGCACTGCGGATATTTATGTACACCGTATCGGGCGTACCGGCCGAGCAGGGAAAAAAGGCACCGCAGTTTCTTTGGTTGAAGCCCATGATGTTGAAATACTCGGCAAAGTTGAGCGTTATACAGACCAAAAACTTAAGCGCCGCGTAATTAAAGGCTTAGAACCTAAACATAAAGAAGCCAAGGCACCGAAAAAGAAAAAAGATCCCGCTAAAATCAAAGCGAAAAAGAAAGCTGCCAAGGTTAAAAAGAAAAAGTAATAAAAAAACCAGCGTCAATACGCTGGTTTTTTTATGCCCAATTTGATCAAGTGCTAATCTGGATAAGCCTTAGATTTTTGACTTAGCAAAAACTCACATTCTCAGCTCTAGCATTTATTACTGCTGTATTTGCAGCGCTTTGTCGTGCGCGAGAACTCGGTTTAGTGTAGAGATACGCTTCGCGCTAAAAGTCGGCCTATCGGAAAACGCTTTTGACCAAAGTGATAGAAGTGTTTACATACTTTTTACTTCACTTCCTCAGCTTGAATGTTAATCTAGATGGGTGTCACTTATTTTTATACTTATTTTTATATTTTATAAAAGCTCGTTTCCTGAATCATACGCTATTGCAAAAAAATTAATTCTCGATGGTTTGAAAATCTCAGAGTCAGCGAATTATTTTGGTGAAGAAAAATATAATGAGCAAAAGCGTATGGAAGATGGTGCCGCTGCAATGCGTGAACTATTGCAAGGTATTTCAGCAGGAAAAATATAACAAGCCAATTAAGGCGGGACTGTTAAAGGCTAGCGGTTAACTAGCCTAAGCTTGCTCTCACATCTGCAATGGTGATGAAGAGCTTGTTTTCGGCATCATGAAATGCTTGAAAACCATAGCGTTCATAGAAATGTTTTGCTCCGTCTTTGGCATCAACGATAACAACTGGAAATGCAACGCTATCACTAGCTGCTAATAGTTTTCTGAGTGCGTCGATAAGCAGCCACTCACCAAATCCTTTCCCTTTGTATCGGTCATCGACAGCAAGGCGAGCAATCAGACCACCTGAGGTGGATGATTGGTGCTTTTTTTGTAACTTATCAGGCAATGCCTTTAAGTCAATTGGTGCCATTGTTAGCGTGTAAAAGCCGATAACATGTGAGTTGTCGCTATCATCTTCCAAAACAAAAGTTCTGGTGTTGTCCTTCTTTGCTTGCTGACTCGCCATTACTTTTAAGTAATTATTGAGAGCTTCGATGCCACAGTTGAATCGGTTTCTATCGTGTTTAGCTTTATCTAGAAGGACCGTATTCATCATTGAGTTTTGCTCTCGTATCGATCAGCAGCAGCTTTTAGTTTTGAGTTCTGTGTTGCAGGACGATCTAAAGCTTCCATGAGCAGCATCGCATCTGCTTGGCTCAGTTTTAAAGCCTGTTCACGTTCGATGACTTGTTTAGCTTTTTCGATTGCAGCGCTTAGAACAAACGAGTTGATGCTAGACATGCCGGCGATCGCGGCAGCCTTAGTAAGTAAGTCTTGTGTATCGACATCAACTCTAGCGGTGATGCGAGGCAAAGTAGTAGCCATAATGTTATCTCCTATTATGTCAAAATGTCACATGTGCATTATGGTCTTAAAGTGTGCAATAAGCAATCTTTGTGTCACTTTGGCACACAAACACAATCGGATAGCCGAGGGTATCTAGCCCTAAAAAAAGGTAAAAAAAGGACACCCATCACAATTAGCATCCAAATTGAGGTAGTGAAATAAAGAAAATATATAAACACCTCAATCACTGGGTACAAAAACGTTTTTCGGTAGGCCAGTTTTTAGCGCCCAAGCGTATCTCTACACTAAAACTGGGTTATCGCGCATGACAAAGCGTTGTAAATACAACAGTTATAGACTTTCGAGTTGATAGTGTTAGTTTTGTTAAGCCAACAAGCGCTCGCAGTTTGTTAGGTTTGTCCGCCGTCGCTTTTGCAGTGTTTCACAGTAAGCGGTTACTGTTCGCTCTCGACCAACTGCACCGGGAAACACCCGAGAAAATTGCGTAGTGAGTTTTATCCAGTTCTCAGGCTCTATATTTAGGCGAGTGAAAATGTGTTGAAACTCAAAGATATAACCGCGTTTATCTACTCGAATACAACGGCCTGTGAGTTCAACCAATTCAATATAGGATTTGAGTTCAAAAGGCAGGCCTTTTGGCATATGTTTTCGTGGGCTGCCCACAAAGCGTAGTAGGTTTTTTGGTTGCTTTCCCAGCTCGGCGTGGTCGATGCGTTTTTTGATGCTGGTGTAGTCTGAGGTTTCAGGCGTAAACAGCGATGACATTCATTGTTATTAGCGGTGGGTGTCATTAGTTTCTGTACTTTTGACCAAAGTGATAGAAGTGTTTACATACTTTTTACTTCACTTCCTCAGCTTGAATGTTAATCTAGATGGGTGCCACTTATTTTCTCTGCCATTCCTAAATCGAAAATGCCCCAAAACAAGCTAGAAAACTTTGCTCAACGGGGTATCATCGGTTCTAACCAAATATTGCTTAGTCAGCATAAATTTGACGATATGGTTTAAAAATGGCGAACGAGCTCTCATTGAGTTAGCTCTGAAAGTTGACTGTATTTATATACAGTTTCGCCGTACTTCTCCTATAGTCAAGAAAACAACCCATTGGGTCGATATTAAATTGTTATGTTCTCGAAGGTCATTTAACATTGGAGTTGTAGTGAAACTTTTATATAAATATATGTCGAATCCTGAGTATTTTCTGAAAGAAGGCTATATCAGAGCTTCTCAGTTATCTGCGTTAAATGATCCCTTTGAGGCTACCTATTGCAAAGAAGCTTTGTCTGACCTCTGTCCTCATTTTGAAATATGTGATTCACCGAGCGAGTTAATTTCCTATATTGAGGAAAACAAAAATAAAATTGGCGTGATTAGCTTAACTGAAGCTAAAGATAATTTATTAATGTGGTCGCATTACGCCAATGAACATAAAGGTGCGGTTATCGGGTTCTGGGCAAAATCTGCTTTTAACGGCAACATGTTTACTCATTTGCATGAGCCTAGACTTAACTCAACTAGCTTGTTTGAAGGTTTTGAAATGTTTCATGGTGAGTGCCTTCCTGTCATGTATCGAAAACAACCTAGATACCGTGTTGACCGTTTTGACTTTGATTATTCAAACATTTCAGCGGAAGGTCAGGATAGAATCCTATTCGAAATTTTCCAACAGAAAAGTGATGAATGGATTTACGAAAAAGAGCACCGAGTTACTCTTCGGTTAGATCAAGCTGACAAAATTATTGTGAGTGATGTTCATCGTTTGAAAAATAAACATGTGTTAAGCCAACTACTTGCTATAGGTAGCGAAGATGAAAATGGTAGGTTCACCGTTTATCTGGATAAAATATCAGATGAAATAGTACGAGAAGCATACGCTAACAATTTGGTTGAACTTAGTTTTGATCCTAGTAGTTTATATCTATTTAAAGTAGGTCATGTTAACTCCATAATCTATGGGTTAAATGTTAGTCAAAGTACGATCGATAGTTATCAAGAGGATCTCCATAACTATCGTCACATAGAGCAATGGAAAGCATCTTTAAATCATGACTTTTATACTTTGGAGTTCAGCGAAATAGAACGAACATAACAATCTGTTTAAGAGTGATTCGCAACGCTTGGTATTTTTGCTATGCGTTGCGTTTAGGTGTTTAAGGTGTTATGCGGCGGCATCGGTATTGCGTTGCTCACACCTTAACAGGGCGTTGGTACCTTCATCACTTCTTAATTAAAGGTGAATCATGAGTAACTCACTGTCTCTCAAAGACTGGATCGACTTGTTAGAAAAAAACCACGATAAAGTAGTTACCTTGTGGACTATGTATTTAACATTTGTAGTAGCAATATCCGCAGGAGTTATTAGCTTAGGAGAGAAACTCAATACAAGTGGAAAATATCTAGTAAGTATTTCTTTCTTGATCTTCGCAATAATACATTTGGTTGAACTGATGCGCCGTTATAAAGCCATGAACGTAATTTCTATCGAAATTAAATCTATTAGTGAAAGTGATGAAAGCTTGTTAGATAGTTCCAAAAACTGGCTAACAAATATAAATGTTGTGTCGCCAAGTATTGTCTTCGGCATTAGCATTGTATCGACACTTTTGGTGATGATATTGATAAACTATTTACCTTCTACCATAGGTACATAACGCCGCGTTAAGGGATGCTGGCACGCAATACAAAAGCCTCTGCAACGCGCCTTAAACACTGAACTCAACGCATATTAAAAATGCCACGCGTGCCAAATCCCACTTGAACGCCTTGTTATACCGCTTGGTTGAGGCTAAAATGACCAACATAAAGACCACCTAAGAGACCGATTATATGACCACTAGAATTTTAGCCGATGTTGCTGCAAGCATTACTGAGTTGAAAGCTAACCCTATGAAAGTTGCAACTAGTGCTTATGGCGAACCTGTTGCTGTACTAAACCGAAATGAGCCGGCATTTTATTGCGTACCTGCCGAAGCGTACGAAATGATGATGGACAGACTCGAAGATCTTGAACTACTAGCTATCGCTAAAGAGCGTGAATCTGAAGAAAGCATTTCGGTAAATATTGATGACCTATAAACTCGACTTTAAAAAGAGCGCACTCAAAGAGTGGAAAAAGCTTGGCTCTACTCTACAACAACAATTTAAGAAAAAGTTAATCGAGCGCTTAGATAACCCACATGTTCCGGCTTCAGAGCTTTCTGGAGCTGACAACATGTATAAAATTAAGTTGCGTCAATCGGGCTACCGTCTCGTCTACAAAATTGAAGACGATGTCATCATTGTAACCGTCTTAGCAGTCGGAAAACGCGAACGTAGCGATGTTTACCGTAAAGCCATGAAAAGGCTAGATGATTGATCACGGTATAACAAGATGATTAAGCTATTGGGCGTCTTATCATGACGCTAGCCCATAGAATTTTTATGCGGAATTCACCTAATACAGCCAATGAACCAAAGCGTTTCTGTCCAAAAGAGTTTTGAAGCGAGCGTCTGTTTCTCGCTCATAACAGCCAATCAGATAAGGCCTAAATCCTTCACCTTCGCAATAAGGTCGAACATGAGCCATTAGAGTAAGTCAAATACCGGCTCTATCGCCTCTAGACTGAAGTTGTCCAGCTCCAAGCGGTGCTGTATTCCTAACGGCAAAATCCACTGCGGATCGGTATGGCCAAAATCAAGCCGAGTGATAATAGGTAAATCCTTACAGCCAAACTCATCGCGAACCACAGATACAATCACATCATCAAGCGCCGTCATCTCCTGCTCGCTGTAATCCCGGGCGCGGCCAATCATCAAACCGGATACTTTTTCAAACACGCCCATTACGCCATAGTTACGTAACCAAAACCGAACATAGTCTTGACTGGGTTTATCCTCAGAGGTCTCTAAGAACAACAATTTTCCCTGCCAAAATGACGGTGATGGCCAGTATTTCGTGCCTTTTAGCATCTCCATCACTTCAAAACAGCCGCCAAATAGCTGCCCTTCTACTTGTCCCGTCCCTTGCAGTACTTTTGGGCCATTTGTCGCGATTGTGGGATGTAATTTACCTACATTTTCTGGTATCGCCCACTCTGGATAGCCATGAGAATAGCTTTTAAATATTGGATAGTGGATTTCACCGAACAGTGCCTGCGCTAAATATGCTTGATATTCAGCACTAGCGTTGTGGTACTGGGAGAAACCGGCCATGACCGACGGGCCGTTAAAGGTGACTAGGCCCCATTGGTTCAGGAGTGTAGTGAGGGTAGAAAAGTCAGAATAGCCCATCATAAATTTGGGATTATTGATGATAACGGATTTGTCTAAATAAGGCAGGATCCGCGCTGAATCGGAGCCACCAATAGAAGAAATTATCCCGGCTACATTCTGATCTGCAAAGGCGTCATTAATGTCCTTTGCGCGTAACTGCGGCGATGAAAAAATCACATCTGCGGCCAGTCGCGTCGAGGGCATCTCTACTACATTCAGCCCAAGCGAACGCAGGTTTTTTACGCCTTGCTCAAAAATGTGGGGAAATGTGCCTGGGCCTCCCCAGCTAGGCGATACCACTGCGATGGTATCGCCTTTGTTTAGCCTCTTTGGCTTGAGTAACTGCACCGTAAATTTAACCTTAATAGCGCTTTTGGTATGTACTACCTATATCCTATTAAAGCATCTAAATCAACTGGTTAGTCAAACCTCTCAACTCGAAATGGAGTTAGGTCAACGGAGGTTGGCTTACCCATAACCAACTCTGTTATCAGCTTACCCGTGATTGCAGACATGAGTATTCCTGTTCTGAAGTGGCCACACGCATTGATATACCCTTCTACACCGTCTACATGTCCTAATATTGGCAGCTCATCAGGCGTACCTGGCCTGAGCCCAGCCCAACATCGCTTTATACTCGACTCTTTCAATACGGGTAAACACTTCATTGCACCTTGAGACAAGGTTTGAATTTTGTCTAGGCTATTGGTCGTATCAAAGCCTTTTTCTTCTGTTGACGAGCCAATTAAGATCTCTCCATTATCTTTTTGGGCAATATAGCAATCGCTGGTACTAATACAGCCATTCAATACCTTGGGCATACGCTCTGATAAAACAATTTGCCCTTTCACTGGGTATACCGGCATGTGCTTGTCCGTTGCTTGATGATAAATCTCATCAGCCCACGCACCAGCGGCGTTAACCAGCGTATTACAATATAGGGTATCCGTTGGTGTTTTTACCCCGATTACCTTGTGACCATCACGTAAGACTTCGACTACTTCGGTATTTAAAAAAAGCTCAACACCATTTTGACGCGCCCCTTCTGTGTAGGCGTCAACCAAGCGGTATGGATTAACTTGGTGATCGCAAATAAAGTCTATTGCACCAATTGCATCAGGCGTAATATAGGGCTCTTCTTCTCTTAATTGTTGCTGATCTAACCACCTTATTTGCGAAGATAAATGTGGGATCCCAGAAACAATACTGTCTGCATAAACTTCATCATCACGATTGTACATTATGAACTTGAGCCCAGTCCGCTCAAATTTAAAATCCACTTCGTGTCTTGTAAGCATTTCTTCGTGAAGCGCTGGATATAGCTCATTTGACTTCAATGCTAATTCAAAAAAGCACTCGGGCAGCTGGTGTGGTCGCAATGTTTCTGCGGCAGCGGTGTCACCTTCACTTTGCAATTTCGACAGCGTTTTAAAAAAGATGACCCCACAACCAAGCCCTACAGACTCGCCGATTGCCCACAGCCCACCAGCTGAAGCGCGCGACGCGTTTCCTGGCTTTTTTAAGTCTACTAGTGCTATCTTCAAGTCAGTATCACGGCTAAGAAAATAGGCACAAGCAGCCCCTATCACTCCGCCACCGGCAATAACGACATCATACTGCTTCATTATTATTCTCCAGTAATGTAAATGGTATTGGGTCGAGCGGAAATCTGGGTCTGATCACCCCAAGTGTTTCAATGTGCCCTTCTGCATGTAATCTATCTAGCGCATAGCTTGAACACATCTTTCCTTGGCAATCTCCCATGCCAATTCGGGTTCTCATCTTGATACTAGATAAGTCTTTTGCACCTTGCGCTAATGCGACATCCAGTTGTTGACGCTTCACTTGCTCACATCGGCAGATAACAGTATCAGGTTTAGTCAGAGCTAATAACCCTTCACGTCTTGCCGAAAAGCGGTCAAATCCGGCTCTAAACTTTTGCACTTGTTTACGTTGACGTTTTAGTTTGCGCATTCTGCGATGATACTGTGCTTCATTAAAGCAGTGCTGTTCATAAGCCAGTGCTGTCGCCGCAATTTTTCCTTCAATAATGGCAGCTTCGGCACCTAACAAACCATTACCATCACCACAAACATATACGTCATCTAGGCTACTTCGCAGGTTGTCATCAAGCATTGGTATGTAACCATTAGTACCAGTATATTGATGCGAAAGTCCTAGCAACATCGCCAACTGGGTTCTTGCAACAAATCCATACCCCACACCAAGGCTATCAACTTCTAAGTGCTGCGCTTTTGAGACATTTGCATGCCAATTCTCATCAAATGGTGCCACGGTGATCCCTGATAGTTGGCTTTGACCTTCAGCTTTGACAATACCGTATCCATACTTGAACGGGATTTGATGCTTTTTCAAATACGCCAACATACTTAAACCAGACAAAGTCAGTGTTGGCCGCTGCAAAAGTGCAACGGTTTCTTTTGCCAAATCGCTAAAACGGCTGGCTTCAAATACGCCAACAACTTGCGCTCCCGCTTTATGTAGCTGACAAGCAACCAAAGGCAATAGCGGCCCAGTTCCCACCAACGCAACTTTACGTCCGGGGCGGACTAAACCACTTTTTAGCTGCAACTGCATCCCACCCATTAACATCACACCAGGTAATTGCCAACCATCAAAAGGGACACTACGTTCATGGCAACCTGTCGCGAGAACTAGCTTGTTATATTCAATTTGTGTGATTTTCTCTTGAGATTGCAATAACAAACAATTCTTACCCTCAGGACCAAGCACTTTGGTTTGAAGTTGCAGTGTTATATCCTGTTCATACTGGGAGTATCGAACTTTAAGTGCCGCCATAGCGCGCTTCAAATTTTCATCCAAATGTGGCAATTTCGTGGTCTGGCGTAACGGCCCCCGATAAATTACCCCCCCGATTTTTGAAGCCTCATCAATTAAGGTACTTTTTAGTCCATATTTAGCCAGCTCTGCCGCGCAGCTCACACCCGCAGGGCCTGCTCCAATAATAACTATCTTTTCTGGTTGGTCAGCAGCCATCATCAAGCTCCCACCTGCTTAAAACGATTTTGTTTTGTTTCAATTTGCATATTTGGTTGCACCAAAGTTTGACAGGCTTTTTGTTTGTGTTGTTTATTAATAGTCACCTGACAACAGTGACAAACGCCCATCCCACAGTAAGCGCCTGACACCACTTGACGATCATTTTCCATAATCTGTTTGTAATTTGCTGCCAATAAAACCGATAGAACCGTTTCGCCATCACAGGCGTTAACTGCAATTTCATCAATTTTGATTTTGAACTGCAAACCCTCTGGTTCCGTTATATCTTGTGTTCTTGATAGTTCCGACATGAAACATACTCCTTCAATAAATTCGCACAAATTTTACTACTTAAACTTAAAAAATAAACATTTTATTTACTTTATTTACTGCAATTTGATCTGAATTAAACTTATAATTGAACCGCTATAACTTTGATCAATTCGGTGCAATGTATGCTTTGTTATCACTAAAGTTGTGCAATCCACGTGAACAAACAAGAATAAAAAGCATATAAATCATAAGCTTGAGTTTTGGCATAGTTCTTCCTTATTCCCTGTTGCATTCACACAAGGAGCAACATCATGAATACCATCTATCAAACTATGTATTTACTTTGGCATGTTGACGTTAGTGTCTGGCCCATACATGACACGACAATTACGCTCAGCAACGAGGAGTAAATTTATGACGACCTCAAAGTTAAAAACTGCAATACGTGCAGTTAAAAGTGATATGTTCACCCCATCACAAGCGGCGCAGACTTTTGGCATCCCAAAGCGAAAGTTATATGATGCGCTGCGCCAGTCTGATAAAAAACAGCAAACACATTGGCAGAAACTAATGCAAGAAAAAGCCAACCTTGAACGCAGCTTGGCGAAGGTTAATAGGGAGTTATATGAAAAGTTTATCTAGAGCAGCTGTATGAATAACAGCATACGAAGCACCTTAATTAACAATAATAAAGTTAGGACTTTCGTTGGTGAGCGTGGTAGCTATCATGCTCACCATCTTTTACTGCACGTTACTTACCACCAGCCAGATCAATAAACCCACCAGTTGTAAAACTTGCTTCATTACTGAGTAACCAAGCGATCGCATTGGCAACTTCTTCTGCGGTTCCACCACGTTTTAGCGGCAGTGCACTTGCAAGTCTATCGACTCTTTGCGGCTCACCACCATCAGCGTGAATATCGGTATAGATACAGCCTGGCCTTACACCATTTACGCGGATCTGCTCAGCGGCGAGTTCTAAAGAGAGACCTTTGGTAAAGCTGTCTATTGCTCCCTTGGCCGCGGCATAGTCCACATATTCATTAGCGCCACCTAAATAAGAAGCTGCCGACGATACATTCACAATAGCGCATTGTGATGGATTAGCGCTCAAACGCATGTGCTTGATAGCTTCACGCGCACAAATAAAATAAGGAGTAACATTATGGGTCAGCATTTTATTGATGCGCTCTGCGCTCATGTGCTCTACTCTCGTCTGAGTACTCAACACTCCAGCGTTATTGACCAAATGCGTTACCATGCCGATATCGGCTTTGATTTTATCAAACATCGTCACCACAGCTTGCTCATCGGTGATATCTGTTTGAACAACGTAAGCTTTACCACCACTGGTAATAATGCTGTTAGCGACGCTTTGTGCCGCTTGATGATTTTGTTTATAGTTGATGATCACCGTATAGTTACGTTGACCTAAAAGACGTGCGGTCGCGGCACCAATTCCACGACTTCCACCTGTAATAAGTACGACATTTTGCATTCACTATTCCTTTATTGGCTTAAACTAACATACTACTGGTAATTCAGCACTTCTACACCCATATCTTCTTTAACGTGTTCAATTACCATATACGTATGGTTAGTACCAACTCCCGGTATTTCAACAATTTGCCCCAACACTTCACGGTATTGGCGCATGTCCTGAACTCGGATTTTAACCAAGTAATCGAACCCTCCCGCCACCATGTCACAAGAAACAACATTGGGAATGTGGACTATATGCTGTTTGAATACTTCAAACACCGCTTCTGTTGAGCTCTTTAACGTGATCTCTACATGTGCGACTAAATGCTGTCCTAATTTTGCCGCGTTTAATCTGGCGGTATACCCTTCAATATACCCTTCCGCTTCAAGTTTTTTTACTCGATCAAGACAAGGACTTGGGCTCAAATTTACCTCTTTTGCCAAATTTACATTGGAGATCCGGCCATTGCGTTGCAACGCATCTAAAATCGCTAAATCAATGCGGTCAAGTACCCGAGTTTTAATAGAAGTCGTCATATCAGCATAAAATTTTGTGAGGCTGTGAGATTACCCGCAAATTTACCGTATTCCTTAAAAATAAAACAGCATATTCTGCTGTCTTTTCGATAGAATGCCCGCGAAATTAACGATAAAAGACAACGCTGTACATTTCACGTTTTTACACAGCCTTGTTTGAACATTTACATTGTGCATTCTGGCTAAAATTTGAACGCACCTCTAGGTGTGTTATGGTTAGCAATGTGACTGCATCATTTTGTCGTAATTGCGTCTATCTATAAAAGTGGAACTACATATTAATCCAACCTGCCAGCTTGGGTATGCTTTTATTTGGAATGGTAGTGCCGAGTTCACGTTAAGTGTAACTTTTTAGGTAGATTCGAATTACATGTATTTTTGACTCCAATTTTTGAGGGTTGCTTATGCTTTATAACGGCGATTTGACAACTAACTGTCCTATCCGACAAAAGATCCGTGACTTTTACCGCATTGATGAAAACGCAGTAATTGATCATATTTTACCTTTAGCTGAGGTAGGCGTTACAGCTCGAAGCCGAGCATGGGAACGTGCACGTCAAATGGTTTTAAATATCCGTAGAGATCAAGATGGTCAAAACGGCGTTGACGCGCTTTTAAATGAATTCTCTCTTTCTACCGAAGAAGGCGTGGTGCTCATGTGCTTGGCAGAGGCCTTGCTTCGAGTACCAGACAAAGCGACACAAGAAAGCCTGATCCGCGACAAGCTGGCAAAAGGTGATTGGAGCTCACATTTAGGTAGCAGTGACTCGTTATTCGTTAACGCGTCAAGCTGGGGGCTATTAGTTACCGGTAAAATGGTGAACTACTCAGACAAAAATAAAGAAGAGCAATTTGGTGTGCTTAAGCGCACAATTGGTCGTCTTGGTGAGCCTGTTATCCGTAAGTCTGTGAACTACGCGATGAAGATCATGGGTAAGCAGTTTGTAATGGGTGAAACCATTCAAGACGCCATCGTTCGTGCAGCTGATAAAGAACAAAAAGGATATGTATACTCGTACGACATGCTAGGCGAAGGTGCACGTACGATGAAAGATGCGGATCGCTACTTCCAAAGTTATATGAGTGCAATCCACGCTATTGGTAAAGCGGCCAAAGGTCGTGGCCCGGTGAAAAGCCCAGGTATCTCAGTTAAACTTTCAGCGATTCATCCACGCTACGAATTTACACATCGCGATCGCGTGATGAGCGAGCTTGTGCCTAAGTTAAAAGAACTTGCCGTTGCCGCTAAACAATACGATATTGGATTTACGGTAGATGCTGAAGAAGCCGACCGCTTAGACATCTCATTAGATGTAATTGAAGCCGTATTCTCAGACGAAGCGCTTGGCGATTGGAACGGTTTTGGCCTTGCGGTACAAGCATACCAAAAGCGTGCTATTTTTGTAGTTGAGTGGGTTGCCGAACTGGCACGTCGCGTCGGCCGTAAATTAATGGTTCGCCTTGTAAAAGGTGCTTATTGGGATACTGAAATCAAAACCACACAACAAGATGGTCTTGAGCACTTCCCTGTTTTCACTCGTAAAGCAACTACAGACGTTTCTTATAAAGCCTGTGCTATCAAGCTACTAGAAGCCCGCGATGTATTGTTCCCACAATTTGCAACACATAATGCGTATACCGCTGCGACTATCTTAGAAGTTGCCAAAGGCGACAATAAGGGCTTTGAATTCCAGCGTCTACACGGCATGGGTGAGTCTCTTTATGATCAAATCGTCGAAAACGAAGGTATTCAATGCCGCGTTTATGCGCCGGTTGGTCAGCACGAAGATCTACTCGCGTACTTAGTACGTCGCTTGCTTGAAAATGGTGCTAACTCATCATTCGTAAACGCGATTGTTGATACATCTAAGCCTGTTGAATCATTGCTCCCAGATCCTGTAGAAACACTGCAAGGTCTACGTAACCGTTATAATACACAGATTAAATTACCAATTGAGCTGTATGGTGATGAGCGTCCAAACTCAAAGGGTAAAGATTTAACCGACATCAACGATTTAGCGCCGTTCAAAGCAAACCTAGACAATTGGTTTAACGAGCACCTGATCGACGAAGCTCAAGTACCTGACGGCCATCTTGCAGTAAGAAATCCAGCCAACCACAAACAGGTTATTGGTGCTGTGCCTTTACACGATGAAGCATATATGCAGAGTGTATTAACAAATGCAGATGCTGCATTTGAAAGCTGGTCACAGACACCTGTAGAAGAGCGTGCAAATTTACTACGCCGCACGGCTGACATTCTTGAGCGTCATCATGACGAGTTAGTTGCCATCTGTATTAAAGAAGCAGGTAAAGTCACTCAAGACAGTATCGATGAAGTGCGTGAAGCTGTTGATTTTTGTCGCTACTATGCAGCCCGCGCTGAAGAGCTGTCTAAAGACGAGCGCTTTGAAGCCCGTGGCGTGATTTTATGTATTAGCCCATGGAACTTCCCACTGGCAATCTTCTTAGGTCAGGTGGCTGCGGCTATTGTGACTGGTAACACCGTTATTGCAAAACCTGCTGAACAAACCAGTATGATTGCACTACGCTGTATCGAGTTGATGCACACTGTCGGCTTACCTCAGCACGTGGTACAGCCTGTTATCGCTCGTGGTAGCGAAGTAGGTAAACATATTGTACCAGATGAACGTATTCAAGCTGTGATGTTCACCGGCTCAACTGAAACTGGTACGCTTATCTCTCAGATCCTTGCTGAAAGAAACGATATTCAGGTTCCGTTGATAGCGGAGACCGGTGGCCAAAACTGTATGATCGTTGATTCAACTGCACTGCCAGAGCAGGTTGTGGATGATGTGATTTCTTCAGGTTTCCAAAGTGCGGGTCAACGCTGTTCTGCCCTTCGCGTGTTGTTCTTACAAGACGATGTTGCAGACGGCATTATTGAGATGATCCAAGGCGCGCTTAAAGAGCTACATATCGGCGATCCATCGCTACTATCTACAGACGTAGGTCCAGTAATCGACGAAAAAGCACTGACGACATTAACCAAGCATGCAGAATACATGAAGGCTAATGGTAAGTTATTGTTTGAAGCGAAAATACCAGACAATAGTGAAAATGGCGCTTATTTCTTTGCTCCTCGCTTATATGAGATCTCTGATTTATCCGTATTGAAGCGTGAAGTATTTGGTCCTATTGTTCACATTGTGCGCTTTAAGGCTGAAGACTTAGATAACGTTATCGATCAGATCAATGGAACCGGCTACGGCTTAACCATGGGTGTTCATTCTCGCATCGAAGAGCGCTGCGAATACCTAGCTAAGATGTCGCGTGCGGGTAACGTGTATGTAAACCGTAATATGATTGGTGCAATCGTAGGCGTACAGCCATTTGGTGGCCGTGGATTATCTGGTACGGGTCCAAAAGCAGGTGGTCCAAACTACCTACTTCGCCTAGTGAAAGAGAAAGCATCTCCTGACAACGTACAAATGACCGACCTCACACCGGATGAGCTGGAGATCCACCATTTCCCAGGTGCAGTTGAGCAGGTTGAAAAATTAATGCGAAACTCTATGCGTGACGAAAAAATTTGGCGTCGTACCGCATTGAATGATCGAGTTTCTGCGGTACGTCAGTTACTTGCCAAGGTAGCAACAGTCGATATTATCGACGAGTTAGCTGATGACCTTGCGCTAACTCTGTCTGATGCACGTGCTCAGTTGAACCGTTTAGAAAAGCGCATGCGTACTTACACCACACTACCGGGTCCTACAGGTGAATCTAATACCCTTCACCTTGAGCCTCGTGGTTGCGTTGTTGTGTATGCTGACAAGAGCACTTCATTTAACTTCTGGGCAATCTCTATTATCACCGCGCTTGCTGCAGGTAATACGGTTATTACCGTTGC
Organism: Pseudoalteromonas peptidolytica; assembly: GCF_012641745.1. Taxonomy (GTDB): domain Bacteria; phylum Pseudomonadota; class Gammaproteobacteria; order Enterobacterales; family Alteromonadaceae; genus Pseudoalteromonas; species Pseudoalteromonas peptidolytica. Next base: position 183,734 of record NZ_WEHZ01000002.1, on the reverse strand, counting down.
ATCAGACTTATTCTATGAAGAAGCATTAGCATTTAGAGATAAGTTTATCTCTACTGGTGTTGCTGAAGGTGTTTTCCAAGTAGCGAAGCAAAATCAGCTACAAGCAATCTTGGCACATCCGCACCTTTCTGGCGCAGTTGTGGCAGCACGTTCTTCTCGTTTAGGTTACTTCTCACAGCAACTAGCTGAGCGTAAAGGCGCAATTCTTCCAGTGATAAGTGCCGAGTATTACGATACCTTAATTAATCGCCTTGTGACTGAGAAAACCATCAGTATCGATACCACAGCCTCTGGTGGTAACACGTCACTGATGACACTCGTTGAAGACGAAGAGTAATACAGTGATCTCAATCGCTATGTCTACCATAGCGATGTCACCTACCGAAGCCAGCGAAAGCTGGCTTTAATTTTTTACGCAGCTGTTGCTGTTCTTAGCCCCACAATCACATGTACGATATCCATTAAATAGACATCTTCTACCAAAGCAACGACGTCGTTCCACTTAGGATTGTATTCATTATTTTCCCAGCGTCTTAATGTGCGCTCTTCTATACCATAGCTTGCCGCTGACTCTGCCTGAGTAAACCCGCGACTTTTACGGGCAAATCTTAAGATAGCTGCACCAAGTGGTGCACGTTCAGAAACTAATGGTTGGCTCATTAACATCACACTCATTCCTTAAAATATTGCGCAAATAAGCCAAAATAAAACTAATCACTTATTTACGCAAACACTGACTAACTGCATCAAATGCGTAATTTAATGAAGATAATAGATCTATTTTTTACGCATTACAACTAATAAGTGGATCTTTTTTGCGTCACAAATGATTTTACTTCGTAAAAAATAGCTCATATAATGAGGGACATGTATTATAACTAAAGAGGCAACGCATGGAACAAAGTCTCATGAGCTTAGCTGAGCGCGTAGAATATGCGATCAAGCCAGACAGCATTAGAGCTTTTGCGTTAAAAATTGATGTATCAGAAGGGACGCTGCGCAGAATATTAAAAGGCGAAGATCCTAAATTAAGTGTTATAGAGCGCATTGCAACGCAAGCAAATGTTGACCTAATGTGGTTAGTCACTGGCGTACCGGTTGACTGCAAAACGCCATCTCCAGTCATTCAGCAACATATTTCTCTAGATGAATTCAATGAAGACTTCGTTATTGTCCCTGGGTATCACGTTTCTGTTAGTACAGGACATGGTGCATTTAACCAAAGTGCAGAAGTCGCACGTTATCTCGCATTTAGAAAAAAGTGGATTGAATTTAAAAATCTCGACAAGTCACAACTCGTCGTGGTGTTTGCCAAGGGCGACTCTATGGAGCCCACCATTCATAACAACAACACTATACTAGTCGATCTCTCAGATAAAAAGCTCAGTGAAGGGCTGATTTACGTGGTGCGACTTGGTGAAGAGCTTTATGCCAAACGCTTGCAACAAAACTTTGATGGCTCAGTGCGCTTGATTAGTGATAATAAAGAGTACAAAGAGCAAGTCGTGATGCCGAATGAATTAGAGCAATTGGAGATCCTCGGCAAAGTGGTATGGATTGGTAAGGATCTCATATAACGATAAGCGCTATGATGCTAAACCCTGAATACTTATTTTCATTCTTAATCGCCAGCACCGTGATTGCTGTTGCGCCAGGCCCCTCTAACGCATTTTTGATGGCGCAAACTTTTACTAATGGCCGTGCTGCTGGCATGCAAAGCGCATTGGGCTTTGCACTCGGTGGCGTGATCCACACCATTTTTGCTGTGGTAGGTTTGTCAGCACTACTAAAAGCCTCAGAAGCAGCCTATACCACAGTACAATATCTCGGTGCAGCTTATCTTGCTTATCTTGGCATCATAACGATTAAGGATACGTTAGGCCAAGCCCAGCTGGCCTGTGAGGATAAACCGCATGTAAGCACAAAAAAGCCTAAAAATGTAATGCTGCAAGCCATGATGACTGAAGTGTTAAATCCAAAGGTTGCACTTTTTTTTATCGCTTTTATTCCTCAGTTTGTCGATAGTAATTTAGCAACTTCAACCACGATGCAGTTGGCGATGTTTGGCTTACTTTATCCTATCTTAGCCTTTCCAATAGACTGTATGTATATCTATGGCGGCGATAAAATTGCAGGATATTTTCGACAACACCCAGCCGCGCCCATTTGGATTGATCGTATTTCAGGATTAATTTTTATTGCGCTAGCTGTCAACTTATTACGCTAATTGATGATACTTCTCGTTTTTAGGGGCTGTCATACCTATTAGCATTAATAGTTGCTCAATTTGAAGACGTAACACTGACGCTAACTGCGTTAAAAATTTCCTATTTAGAACAGCTAAATAGCAAAGTTTTCGCCTTGCCTACATCCATGTCGGCAAGGAAAGCTTTTTACCCCAAGTTCAGGTAAATACTAAGACACATTGATGGCCGTAAGCGTTACTTAAATATTTTATCCGCCCACTTAGTTAACCCTGCCGTCACACTGCCAAAGTTGTCACCGTTAACCATCTCAATATCACCAATTTGCTGCGCAAGGGTTGCTTTAAGCAATGGAGACTGCGCACTACCACCGGTTAAATAGATCACATCAGGCTTTGCGCCTGCTTGGCTTATCGCTTCTTTGGCAAGCGCTCCCATTTGCTCAAGATTTAACATCACGGCGTCAGCAAAATCTTGCTGTGTGATAGTTTGAGTTAAGTGTGCTCCAATAAAGCTCAGATCGGCGTTGAACTGCTCCTGCTCAGATAGCGCTATTTTGCCAAGCTCACCTTCGCGGACAACCTGATGGGTCAACTTATTTTGTTGAATGGTCAGTAAACGTGCCAATTTGTCCGGCTCGGCAACGTCACGAAGCATGCTTTTTAGTTCACGTGTTAGTTTATCGCTATAAAAATCTAGTTGTGACTGGATGTCATTAATTTTACATGCCTGCCAGTATAGTTGACTCGGCATTGGCAGGCCTGAATTCATCTTTGAACCTAGCCCGCATAGCGGCATTAACTGATGATAAGCAAGAGCGATGTCTAAATCATTACCCCCTACACGCTTTCCGGTGTGTGCCAAAAAGTCCTGTTGTCGCTGGTCGTTGTCGCGATAGCTCGGCCCCATACGCACAAAAGAGCAGTCGCTAGTACCACCTCCAATATCGACAACTAACACCAACTTATCGCGCTCAAGGCGACTTTCATATTCAATTCCCGCAGCTAAAGGCTCAAACAAAAAATCTACCGCTTGAAATCCAGCCCGTTTGGCTGCTGTAGTTAAAATGCTGATAGCCTGCTGATTACTCTCTTCGCCTCCGACGGATTGAAAGTTAACCGGGCGACCGATAACTGTATCAGTAAGTGTTTGTTGTAATTGAGATTCGGCTCGCTGCTTAATCTCTAACATCATTGCCGTTGCGATGTCTTCAAAAAATGCAACTTGTTGTGGCTTGAGGCCAACAGCACCAAAAAAAGACTTGGGAGATTTAACGTAAAAGCCTTCTTCGGGGAATTCGATGTATTCGTTAATGGCTTGCTGGCCAAAAAATACGCCTGTCTCCTGCGAAGCAAGATCTAAATCACGTTTTGCCTGCTGAGCAACACTCAGTAAGCCTTGACGAGACTGAGCGTAGTCGGGATCCGTAATAACAGCGTGGCGGTGCACAAAAGCGGGGATGAGTGCATTGTGCATGGCATACATAGTTGAAGGTAGGTAATGTTTATCTTGCTCAAGACGCAGTAATTCTACTTCACCATTTTTCATGACGCCCATTGCGCAATTGGAGCTACCGTAATCAAACCCGACTTTCATTCTCTACCTCGAACAACTGAAAAGTCGCGAAGTGTACCATGATTGAGGTTATTGTCAGATGAATTTATTAGCGCTGATTGGGTTAATGTTACACTCTAATTCATCTTGTTGAAAAATAATACACAACCCAGAAAACAGCGTCTGCGAAACAGAAAAGCATTTGACGAATCTCTATTAATTCCTATAATCGACAGCGCAAAACTTTCCATGATGGAAGGTCATAACATAAATAAGGATGAATATGTCTTTCTTTAAAAAAGCCCTTGGGGCTGTCGGTATTGGCGCAGCAAAAGTTGACACCGTACTGGATCATCATCAAGCCGCTCCTGGCGAAGAAATCTCTGGCATTGTAAAAATCATTGGTGGCAAAGTTGCACAAGAGATCAACAAAATAGATCTAAAAGTAATGTGTAATTACACCGTTGAAAAAGAAGACAGTGAAGGTGAGACAATAACGGTTACTAAATCGCATACTCTCGCTGCATTTCATATAGATGAACAATTTACCATCGAACCTGGTGATGAAAAGCATATTCCATTTGCGCTCGATTTAGCAGAAGAGACTCCACTGACCGTGGGTCAATCTAAGACGTGGATTGCAACCAACCTCGACATTGATATGGCACTTGATAAATCTGACCGCGACTATCTGCACATTGTGCCTTCTGAGCTACAACAAGCCGTAATCGATGCGATGGAAGCCCTTGGTTTTAAACTTTATGAGTCTGATTGTGAAGGTATTGATGAAGTATCCTTTTCACGTCTTCCATTTGTGCAGGAGTTGGAGTTTAAAACCATCACAGGCGATTTTCACGGTCGCTTTGATGAAGTCGAGATGGTCTTTTTTACCCGTGGCAAACAGCTAGAAGTTATTTTCGAAATGGATAGAAAAGCTAGAGGATTAAAAGGCTTTTTTGCTGAAGCCCTCGATCTTGATGAGTCTAAGTCAAGGCTATTAATAAGTGCAGAAGACATCGAAGCACTTGAAGACATCATCTACGACATGCTCGAGCAACATAGCTAAGCGAGTTGAGTAACAAGCAACCTCAGGTTAAATAGGCAGTAGTAATACCCATTTGACTTAATACTTGCTCAATTTGAAGGAGTAAATCTAACGCTAACCGCGTTAAAAATTTCTTATTTAGAACAACTAAATAGCAAAATTTTTGCCTGGTTATCGACAAGATTTTCTCGCCTCAAAATAGACCACTTAATTAAGAAAATTGGTATAACCTTATAACTACTGCTTTTTTGCAATATTAACAACAATACTTATAACAATAGAGTCTGTATGACGATAGTTTTTACTGTAATGCCATGCGCTTGTCATAATCAGCTGCTTAATTGGACAATATTGATGTTAGGGATATAAGTTAAGAAAACCCTCTCTCTGACTTATTGTTACAATTTAAGGCAATTTAAGGCTTGGTATTATAAAGCTTAATAGTTGACTTAAAGGCAATAAGGCAGCACATTAACACGAATGGTCAAGGTAGATTAGGTGACATGAATGTCCAACTTTAAAATTTGGCAATTAGTTAGCCTGCTGTGTGTAATGAGTTTTCTGCTAGGCTGTGAATCAAAAGAAGAGCGCCTCCAGCAAACCATCACACATACACTTCAAGACGCCTCAACAGCGATTAATACGTTGGGTACTGCGCTTGATAAAAAACAGCTAAGAAATGCCAACCTATTGACTGAGTATGGCAAAGTACTCGCTCAGCAAAAACCTCAACTTAGTGAAATTGCTAAAATCATCGCACAAGATGCAACGAGCAGTGGCACACTTTATCAGAGTTTATTGACTCGTTATCAATCCCTTAAATCTCCAGCTCCGACAATGAGCAGCGACGATATCATTAACCAAGCAATACTGTTAAAAGAGGCAGCCTCAATTAGTCTGTTTAATGATGCACTAACCGATCCTATCAATGTGTTAGCGGATATGTCTGATGGTAAATTAGCCCGTGTCGGTGCTATCAGCCAACAGGCAGAACACATAACAAACAATGGTCAGGCAGCGGTGGGTAACCAGCTTGTCGGTAATGCAAACTATGGTGAATGGCAAACTGACTCAAATGGAACAAGCTTTTGGGTGTGGTATGGTGTTTATCGCATGCTTGGCGACATTGTCGGCGACGTCGAATATGGCCGCTGGAGTAAACATCGAAGATATAGCTATTACAGCGACTATGGTCGCCACAGATATACCAGCTATAAGAGCTACAAACGCCAAACTGAATTAGTGAAACGCACTAAGCAGTCCTATCAACGCCAAGGCAAACAATTTACTAGTCCTTATGCGAAGAAAAAAGCTGGCGCATCAGGGCTAAGCCGAAGCAGTAATACCCCCTCGTCGGTTACGCGAAGCAGCTATTCAAGAGCTTCCAGTTCAGGCTCAATTCGCAATAGCTCAAGTAGAACCTCCCGCGGCGTAAGCCGGGGCAAATAGCGCATATATAGCGGAGTTAACACATGTATCAATTTAACGGATTAACAGCTTGGACTTTTCAAGCATTGCTAATAGATATGGCGGTGATCGTCGCGCTATTTGTTAGCTTAAAATATATTAAAGGCTTGGTGTCTAACCTCCACGCCAACGACGAGATCACAGAAAGAGACAATTTTGCTTTTGGCTTGAGCTTTGCAGCTGGGTTAACTGGTTTAGCTATCGTTATCTCAGGTATAACCAGTGGCGCATTTGCCAGTTCACTTGCTCAAGAAGCGATTCAAATGGCAGGTTATGGCATCGTGGGGATCGTACTGATTAAACTTGGTCACTTTTTTCAAGACAAAGTTGCGCTGCGAAAGGTCGACCTACATGATGAGATCATCAAAGGTAACGTCACAGCTGCACTTATCGACTTTGGCCATGTGGTAAGTGTTGCCATTGTGATACGCTCAGCCTTGTTATGGGTGCTTACTGAGGGATGGTATGGCTTACCCATCGTCGTTGCCGCTTTTGTTATCGGGAACATCTGTATGCTATTGGTAACTCAGTATCGTGTACAACTATTCAAACGCACCAACAAGAGTGGCGACTGCTTACAGCAGGCAATTAAAGACAACAATGTTGCTGTGGGGATCCGTTACGCTGGCTTTTTAATCGGCTCTGCTTTGGCGCTTACCGCAGCTTCGGGTATCGCTCCTTATGTTGCCGACGATATCAATGCTAGCCTGCTATATTGGAGCCTTTGTGCCCTTGGCAGTGTGCTGCTTTTTATTGTTCTACACTTGGTGATGATCAAAATCATCCTTGCTGGCAAAGATATTTCTGATGAAGTAAATAGACAAAAGAATGTTGGTGTTGCAGCCATTTCAGCGGCACTCTCTTTTGCGATTGGCTTAACGATGGCAAGTTTGCTAGGTGCCTAACTCTTGAGCGAAACAGCACCACAAACTTCAACAAAGGTGGCCGGCAACTGGTCGTTGCTCGGTCACGACACATTACTTATCGGCGTAATGGCTATTTTGGCTGGTTGCGGCCTTATTTACGAATACTTACTCTCCCACTATGCTGGACGCGTTTTAGGCTCTGTCGAAAGTGCAATTTATGCAATGATAGGCACCATGATAGTTGCCATGGGTATTGGCGCTTTCTTAGCTCGTTGGTTCAAGGATCCTTTTACAGCCTTTGCTTGGCTTGAAAGCTTAATCGCACTGCTGGGAATGAGTAGTATTTTGATCATTGCCAGCGTCATCGCGCTCACCTACACGCTGCCCCATACGTTATCTAGTATCTACAGCTTGCCGACAGACAGCCTGCTTGATGGCATGCCATTTGAGCAACTACAAGACTTTGCACGATTTCTTCCCTATGTATTTGGGTTAATCTTAGGTATTTTTATCGGCATGGAAATTCCACTGATAGCGAGGATCCGTCAACAAGTATATGGCCGTTTTCTTGAAAATAACGCTGGTACTATTTATGGCGCAGACTACATCGGGGCAGGCGTTGGTGCAGCAATATGGGTGACCATTATGCTGGCACTGCCAATCATGCAAGCCGCGGCATGGACAGCACTTTTCAATATTATTGCTGGATTGATTTTTTTATGGCGCTATCAAGCCCATGTAAAGCTATCTAAACTACTTTTTGTCTGTCATTTTCTGTTACTAGGGATCTTTTTTATCATCTTAAATAATGGCTCTATTTGGATGAAAGACCTAAGCAATGTCTTGTACAAAGACAAAGTAATTTACTCAGAAGCAACCAAGTATCAGCATGTTGTTATTACCGAGCGTTTGAGTCGCACACAGCCGACTCCCATTAATGACTTATTCCTAAATGGCCGACTGCAATTTTCGTCTGTGGATGAGCAAATCTACCATACCATGCTCGTCTACCCTGCCATGCTTGCTTCAAATCGTCGTGAAAATGTCTTGATCATTGGCGGTGGCGACGGGCTCGCATTACGCGATGTATTAGAATGGCCCGTAAAAAGTGCCACCTTGATAGATTTGGATGGGCAATTACTGTCACTATTTGGCTTGGCGGATCAACCGTTTCCTCAAAAACCAGAGATCACAGCCAAACTGACTACATTAAACAAGGGGGCGTTAAACGATCCGCGAGCTACTGTCATTGTTGCAGACGCATTTTTAGAAGTTGAAAAAATGCTCGATCAAGGGCGGCAGTTTGACACTATCATTATTGATTTACCCGATCCAAACCACCCTGATTTGAACAAATTGTACAGCGACTATTTTTACAACCATGTGCGTCAGTTACTCGCACCAGACGGCGCCTTGGCAATTCAATCAACTTCGCCCTACCATGCTCAAAAAGCTTTTATTAGTATCGCTAAAACCGTCAAGCATGCAGGCTTCACCCATGTGGAACAATATCAGCAAAATATTCCCTCATTTGGCCAGTGGGGTTGGACAATTGCAACCAGAGCAGGACAACCAGCAAGTGAAAGAATTCGCACTGTCACGACGTTGCCTGTGGCAAGTAATTGGATCAATAAAAATTATTTATTGTCTACTTTTGCATTTCCAAATCACTTTTTTGATGACGCAAAAGATATAGAAGTCAATCAGTTAGGGACGGGAAAGCTCTATGATTACTATCGCCAAGCATGGCAAACTGAAGATGAGTTGTACAAAAATTAACGCGCGACCATTGACATAATATGTCTTACGTGCAAATCTTAACTCAGACATAATATGTCAATACGAAAAGGTAAATGAAGATGGAATTAAATGAACTATCAATCAAATTAGCATCATTTGAAACTGAAGGTGCTAACTTCGAATCATTCCTAATCGCTAATGAAGGCGAGCAGGATGTATTGCAAGTGATTGTTGACGGAAATGACGAATTACCGATTTTTGTAACTCAGACTGAAGAGCAACTAGTGTGTATTAGTTACTTGTTCAACGAAAATGAAGTGAAACCTGAGTTACTCAACGAGTTAAATGAAGCATTATTAAAACTCAATGTGCCTATTCCTCTGAGTGCGTTTGCTAAAATTGATGAGCAGTATGCAATATTTGGTGCTCTAGCTGTTTCCTCCTCAATTGATGAAATCACGCACGAACTTGTCACCTTAGCTGATAATGCCATTGAAGCTTTAGATGCTGTGACTATGTATTTGAATGATTAGTATTGGAGTTGTGAAATGAGTATTTTAAAGAAATTATTTACCGCGGTCCGTGGTGGTGCGAGAGAAGTTGGTGAATCAATTGTTGATGCAAACGGCATCCGTATTTTTGAGCAAGAGATTGCAGATGCTAAAAACGCGTTAGCCAAAGCGAAGAAAAGTCTTACTGAAGTGATGGCTAAAGAAATGCAAACTAAGCGCAAACTCGCATCGCTTGAAGACAGCATCATTGAACATGAAAACTACGCAGGTGAAGCACTAGAAAAGGGTAATGAAGCGCTTGCGGTTGAAATAGCAGAGAAAATCAGCGAATTTGAAGATGAGCGTGCAGAGCACCAACAAGTGCTAGATGGCTTTAGTAAACATGTAATCTTATTGAAGCAACAAATTAAAGAAGCCGAAAAGTCGATAAAGGAAAATCAACGCCAATTGACTATGGTTAAAACCACAGACAGCGTTCAAAAAGCGACCATGGCAGTGAACAGCACACTAAACACCAATGAGTCATCAATGGTAAATGCCCGTCAATCTCTTGAGCGTATCAAGCAGCGCCAACAAGATAGACAAGACCAACTCGCCGCAGCGAAAGAGCTAGAAGCAGCTGCCAGTGGTGCTGATTTAAAAGCAAAAATGGCTGAAGCTGGAATTGGCTCTACGCCAAAGAGCAACGATATTCTTGAGCGCATTAAAGCGAAGCAAAACAAGTAAACTTGCTATTTTTTAAGAAGGGAGGCCTAGCCTCCTTTTTATCATTTTTGATAACCCTATAGGTGCATCATGTTTGGTTTCTTTAAATCTAAAAAAACACCTGAGCGACAACTTGATCATGCCAAAGATCTAAAAGTTGGAGACATGCTCACTATCATTGATTCATTTGCATACCCAAGTTGGCTAAAAGGCAAAACACTCAAAGTGATTGGGGTGCAAACATACCAGTATGAACGAAGTGCCGAATACGAATTTGTGCTTGAAAGTGATTCAGGCAAGGTTACTTTTTTACAGATAGAACAAAGCGATGGTGAAGAGTACGCCAACTTCTCAATCAAGATCCAACGAGAAGATGTCGACGCGATTTTCAGTCTTGATGAGTTCGCACGGATTTTTGATGAAGAGTCGCTGACTCACATTAATACCCAAGCCACACCTGAGCCGTTGGAACGATTTTTAGGAAAAAGTTATCAGCAAAGTGAAGCTCCCTATGTTTGCTATTTTTATGACAGCGATTATCGTGACCGCGCCTTACCACGCTATCAAGATGAAAGTGGTGAAGCCTGTGAAGTCATAGAGCTTATTTCAAGCGATGAAAAATATGCTATCAACATCGAAGTCTGGGATGGTGGTGAAACGGATGTATCACTGACCATGTGCCGACCACTTAGCGATATTATAGATTTGTTTCCTGGAGCCAACTCGTGACTGACAGAGAGAGTAAGTGGAAACGTCAGGAAGTTGCATTAAGGGCCACACAGATGGCCTTTGACTTAACCACTGAAGTGCAAAAAAGTATCAAAAAACAAGCAATAGATGAAGAGCTAACCCCATCGGATATGATAAGGAAGATCCTCGGTTTAGAAGTAAAATCTAAAAAAACGAGGCAACGGTTATCTTTCAATCTAACTGATGACGAAATCATGCTATTAGCTAAACGCTTTGATGTCGACCCTACCGATAAACGGGCCGTGAAGCAGCAAGTGGCCAGTATACTATTGAGTCGCTACACACAGAGCAAAACCAAGTAACTTGAGCTTTAGCGCTAACGGTGTTGGGCTCAGTGTCAATTCCCCGCTGTTGGTGCATAGACTCGCCTTACCTACATAATGCAGGTAAATCGCATTCCCCACTCAGACCTCAGATTAATACCAATTTGACTTAATACTTGCTCAATTTGAAGGAGTAAATCTGACGCTAACAGCGTTAAAAATTTCTCATTTAGAACAACTAAATAGCAAAATTTTTGCCTAGTTATCGACAAGATTTTCTCGCCTCAAAATAGACCTCTTAATTAAGCAAATTGGTATAAATAATGATTCGCGGCACTTTTTATCAAATGCCCCAAAGAAAATAAGTCAGTTGTCTCATTCCCTATCCTAAGCCTAAGATTAGCAAATACTTTATCTCTGTTACTCTCTTTGGCACATATCTATCCAATATTAATACTTTACGATCAGGTTCAGACTAAAGTCTAAGACGTACCTATATTTTCTTAGTTAGATTAGAGTGTGCTGGGCTAGATAATCGGAGCTTCAGATAATCAATGCCTTTCTAGCAGCCAGCAAAACAACAATACACATGTAAAGGACATTATAATGAAATCAGTCAATTTAACTGCAGCCGCTGTGGCGGTAGGCCTTGGTATGAGTCAGGCACAAGCCATCACTTGTGATGGTATCAATACTTACCCTGACTGGCCACAAACAAACTGGCAAGGAGTCCCAACTCATGCCAATACCAATGATAAAATGCAACATCAAAATAAACTCTATCAAGCCAACTGGTGGACGCAGTCAGAGCCAGGAACCAGCTCGGCATGGCAATACTTAGGGCGTTGTGATAGCAATACTCGGATCACGCCTTTTGAACGTCATGGACAGCTTTCAGTTTGTGATACTGGGCTTTGTAACGAGCGCCAAGAAAAAATTCAGTTACGCGGTATGAGTAGTCATGGACTGCAATGGTATGGACTGGGAAAATGCTTAACAGATCTATCATTCGACACACTTGCTGTTGACTGGCAAGCGGATATTATTCGCCTAAGCATGTACGTGCAAGAAGGCGGATATGCTACGAATCCAGAGAAGTTCACGGATGAAATGAATAAACTGATTGATATGGCCAGTCAACGTGGCTTGTATGTATTAGTAGACTGGCACCAACTTACACCTGGCGATCCAAACGCTAATCTTGAGCTTGCAAAGCGATTTTTCACCGATATAGTGACAGCAAACAAACACCGTAAAAATATCATCTATGATATCGCGAACGAACCTAATAACGTCACATGGACTGCGGTACGTGAATATAGCGAACAGATTATTCCTGTGATCCGTGCCATTCAATCAGATGCTATCGTACTTGTTGGCACTCATGGCTGGGCAACCTTTGGTCATTCTAGCGGCGGCAGCGTTGAGGATGTGCTCAATGATCCGGTTCCATTCAATAACATCATGTATACCTTTCACTTTTACGCAGCATCACACCAAGACAGTTATCGCTCAGTCCTTGATAAGGCGTCAGATCTGCTGCCTGTATTTGTTAGTGAGTGGGGCGCACAAAACTATGACGGCGATGGTTCCAATGACCGAATTAGTACGCAAAAGTATATCGATCTGATGAAGCGCAAAAAGATCAGTTGGACCAACTGGAATTATTCTGATGACTTTCGCAGTGGCGCTATTTGGAAAAGAAATACGTGTGCCAATCAAAACTTCGTGGATAGTCAACTAAAAGAGTCCGGTGTCTGGCTTAAAGACTGGATTGGTGAAGGTAGATAATTGCCGCATTAAGTAACTCAGGTATACGCAGTGCTATGCGTATACCTTTATGATTGTACCTTTATGATTGTAACCTTATTACTCTACCGCTAATAATTCGACTTCAAACACCAATAATGAACCGGGTTCGATTTTACCTGCAGCACGGTCACCATAGCCTAAATCAGGGCTAATCCAAAAGCGATATTTATCCCCTTCTGTCATCAGCTGCACCCCTTCTGTCCACCCTGGGATCACTTGATTAAGTCCAAAGCTAATTGGTTGGTCACGCAAAACAGAACTGTCAAATACGGAACCATCAAGTAAGGTGCCATGATAGTGCACTTTCACTTTGCTCGTTGCACTGGGTTGTTTGCCGCCTTCGGTTTGCGTAATGATTTCATACTGAAGACCTGAGTCAGTTTTATGTACTTCAGCACGCTTCTCATTCTCTTTTAAAAAGTCTATGGCTTGAACCCGATTAAGCTGGGCAAGTTGCTTTTGCTTTTGGCCACCTCGAAAAAACATTACCGCAATGACCAACGCTATAATAACAAGGATAATATTAGTTGTTGTCATGGCTTTCTTCTCCTTTGTCATCATCGCCGTTTACCACTTTTGCAATACGCTCTAGCTTCGCCATTGCAACCGCATTGATACTGTCTTCAGGATAGCCTTCTTCACTCAGCTCTCCTGCGGCTTTATTCATTAACAAACTAAGCGCTTCATCCACAGTAGCTACGGCATACACATGGAATAAGCCTTTTTCCACAGCGGCAATCACTTCGTCGTCTAATACTAAATTCACTGTATTTGACTCAGGAATGATAACCCCTTGCTTACCAGTTAGGCCGCGCATTTTGCAGAGTTTAAAAAAGCCCTCGATTTTTTCGTTGACACCACCAATAGCTTGCACTTCACCGTGTTGGTTAATAGACCCAGTTAGCGCCAGAGATTGATCGACCGGTAATTGCGTCACCGCCGATAGCAGCGCACAAAGTTCAGCAAGGGATGCACTATCACCATCGATAAAACCATAGTTTTGCTCAATGGCAATGTTTGCACTAAGCGTTAAACTAAAATCTTGCGCGTATTTATTACCTAGATACCCCGTCAGTAACATTACCCCTTTTGAGTGAATTGATTTACCTAAATCTACCTCACGTTCAACATCAATAACGCCATCTGCACCGGCGTATACCGTAGACGTAATACGAGCGGGAGTACCAAATGCGGTATCGCCAATATGCAGTACAGTTAGCCCGTTAACCTTACCGATAGCCGTACCTTCGGTTGCAATTAACGTATGTCCTTCTTGAATATCACTGAGCATATTTTCACTCAACTGACCTGTTCGATACTCTTTTCCAGCTATCGCCTCATCAATATGATTGGCAGCTATCTGATTGACACCGTCTTGTTTAGCATAAAAACTCGCTTCAGCCACCAGCTCTAAAACATCAGCAAAACGTGCAGAGAGCTTGCTATGATGCTCCGCTTGACGATAACTAAACTTGAGCATTCGTGCCAACGCCGAAGAACTCAGTTCAATCTTCAAAGTCTCATTACAATACTCCATCACTTTGGTGATGAATTGGTACTGCATTTTATCTGAACTCGGTAAATAGTAATCAAAGTCAGCCAATACTCTAAATAGCTCTGCAAACTCTTCATCGTATTCACCTATGGTGTAATACAAATCTCGCGAGCCAAGCAGGATTATTTTTACATCTAATGGTATCAACTGCGGCTTTAAGGTAAAGCTGCTACCAACAGAGTTATCTTGATATGGTAAATCATTTTTAATTTGATGGGTTTTTAGCGAGAGCTTGAGGCCATCCCATACTTGCGCGTTGGCCAACACTTTTTCCGCATCCATGATCAAATAGCCACCATTAGCGCGATGTAAGGCACCAGCCTGTATAGAGCGATAGCTGGTGATCAGGTTACCCTGAGACGTTGCGTACTCTACCTTGCCAAAGATATTGCCAAAGGTAGGGTTTGGCTCGTATACAACAGGAGCAGGATCGTCTTCTTTAAATTCAACCAAAATATTGGGGGCAAAAAAGTCTGTTAGCATCCCTTTTGAATCAAAGTCATCTTTATTTTCATCATTACTACTGTCGTCATCTAACCAGTCTAGTACCGCGTCGACAATTTCAACTTTGAGATCTTTGAGATAACGCAGCACACCGATGTGCGCGGCATACTTGTGCTCAAGGGCTTTTAAAAGTGGCTTGGTCGCCATTTCAATGGTGGTCTTTTTAAGATTACGCAATCGCTCTGAAGATTCACGCTTCCATCTTGGCAACTCAATAAGAGATTCAATTAACGCATCTTCTAACGTTTCTATCGCTGTCAAGAAATGCGCTTGAACGTGCTCATCTAGTGCCGAAAACTCTGTATCGCTGAGCTGCTTACCCTCGACCACAGGCGCAAAGCCCACTGTGCCTGTGTCTTCAATCAGTGCCACGCTCATATTGGTAGCTTGCTGCTCAACAGCAGTGATCGCAGCATCGTATTTTTGCTCAAACTCTTTATCTAATGACTTTTTCTTGCGTTGATAACCTGGATTGTCAAAAGCGGCTGGAAAAGTATCTAAGATTTCATCAATAAATGCGTCTATATCAGCTTCAAGCTGCTTACTCTCACCTGCTTGCATAAATAGTGCAATTGGCTCGCGGTGGTCGTCGTAATTATTAACGTACAACCACTCCTTAGGCGTTGGCTTTGTTTTACTGTGCGCTTCTAATTTATCTTTTACCATAGTAAACCGGCCTAATGCCGCCTCACCCATCACATAGACATTATAACCTGGTAACTCCATACCCAGAGCAAAGTCTAATGCGGTTTGAGCGCGCTGTTGGCCAATAAAAGGAAGTGCCTCTGGATACGGATTTTGGATACAATTTTCAATGTGATTCAACGAAACCGATGGTGCAAGCTGGCTTGCCTGTAATGATTTTTCAGACGACAATTTGGATTTGGTCATTCTAACTTCTTTGTATTGTTCGCATACGTTGGTCTGCTCAGTTCAGGGCAACCAAGCTAAGCGCCTACTTTTTAGGGCGCTAATGCTTTTCTAGTATATTCCCCATGCCCACATTCACTGCACGCTGGGATCTTGATGGCATAATAAACATCTAATTTATAGCCACAATTCTTACACACTAATTGTCCCAATGCTATCCATTCGCCCTCTTTATAAATGCCTTGATGCTCAAAATCTTTTAAAAGGGCAGACCACTCAAGCTGCGTTCTATCTTCTAATTGAGATATTTCGAATAAGATATTGGCTTTGAGCTCACTCCAAGCCGCTTCATCATAGAAGGATTTGTTTTCAAGCAAATGTTCTAGGTCACGCTTTAAATAGTAGCTGTAATCATCAAAGGTCTGCTTGGTGTAATCTTTTAATGCCCGTTGCACCTCCCAAAATCGCTTGGATAAGTCATCCACCTCGTGTTCTTTTACATCTTTTAGCCAATCAGAGAATTGATCTAACCATTTTTGATAATCCGCCATTACTGCGCTCCTGTTTTGCCTTTCACTTAAGTGTAGACCAGATATGCCACGCACCGTATCGTCTATTAGCCCCTTCAGCAGGGCAAGCAATATATTGGTAGCTTATTAACGTAGGCGGTTGTAATTAATCATCTTAATCAGTGGTCTATTTTAAAGCGAGAAAACCCTGTCGATAACACCGCTGCCGCCTCCTGCTCACGCCGATTTAGCTGTTCAAAATAAGAAGTTTTTAGTGCAGTTAGTGTCAGATTTACTCCTTCAAATTGAACCGGTATCAAGGCTAGTTGGTATGATGTTAAGCTTACGTTTTAAAGACCTTCACTAAGGCTTGTAACTTAGAGGCTAACGCCTTCATGTCATCAGAGTATATTTGTACCTGCTGAATTTTAGACATGCCCCCCTGCCCTGCTGTAACGGCTTCATTTATATTTTTACTTAACGCTTCAGCAACCGTACTTTGCTCCGATACAGCGGATGAAATATGGCTAGACATATGCGTTATCGACTCAACAGAGCCTGTTATACTCACCAATGACTCGCTTGCTAAATTAGCAGCCGACATACTTTCAGTGCCTTTCCCTTTACTCTTTTCCATTACCGCAACCGCTGATTGGGAACCGTGTTGTAACTGATTTATTGTATCGTGGATTTCGGCCGTACTGGATTGGGTGCGGCTAGCCAAAGAGCGCACTTCATCTGCAACCACCGCAAACCCTCGCCCCTGCTCGCCCGCTCTTGCAGCTTCTATCGCAGCATTGAGCGCCAGCAAATTAGTTTGTTCTGCAATCGATTGAA
Source organism: Pseudoalteromonas peptidolytica (assembly GCF_012641745.1). Classification (GTDB taxonomy): domain Bacteria; phylum Pseudomonadota; class Gammaproteobacteria; order Enterobacterales; family Alteromonadaceae; genus Pseudoalteromonas; species Pseudoalteromonas peptidolytica. Next base: position 166,541 of record NZ_WEHZ01000002.1, on the reverse strand, counting down.
TCACATCTAAAACTGAAACAATGCCCTGGACACTAGACTCCAGTGAACTTATTACGGTTGCAGCTTCGTCAAGTTGCTCGACAAGCTCTTCAATCGCATGAATCGATTGCTGAAAAGCCTCTCTTACCTTATTAGCTTCGGTATTTGCAGTCTCGGCGGACTCAAGAGTTAATTTTGCATTATTTTCAATCTCCAATGCAGAAGAGGCCATTTGCGTAATTGCGGTCGCTATCTGATCCGTTTCTGCTTGCTGTGACGTCAAAAAGTCAACGCCTTCGGAACTCACACTGTTGATGTTTTCCGATACAACAAAAGAATCATCAACCGACTTTTTAACATGGTTTATCAACTCGGCAATTTTGTGTTCAAATTCATTAAAGGATGAAGCCAGTCGGCCAATTTCGTCATCGCGTTTTACGACTATCTGTTGCGTTAAATCCCCCTCACCGCTGGCGATTGTCGCCATTTTTTCAGCCACTTCATTCAACGGTGAGACAACCAATCGTTGAAAAATGAACGACAGCACGGCAACAAGAATGGCTCCCAGTAATAAGACCTTTATAATCGAACTAAAGGCAAGCCCTCGTAACGCATCATCAATAGAGTTTGAGTCAACATAGACAGTGAGCCAGCCGACTTCATTCTCGCTACCGCCATCATCAAATATCAGTTTGCTTTTCAACACACCGGCCGTTTCTGTACCTTCAGTTTGCGCAAATGTTGCGCCTTCCATATCGCTCACAACAACTTTGGAAATTTTGTCAGACTTTGCCTCTGCCTCTATAAACTTTTTAACTTGCTGCTCTTGAAAGTTCCAAACGGCGTTAGGCAATGCTAAGCCCATTCTCTCTTGCGCTAACGCAACATCAGTATCCAGTTTTTGTTTCAGAACCATACTTTGATTCACATAATCATATACTCCGAATAACAGCAAAACCGTTCCCATTGAAAGCAAGGTTGTCAGGATAAGACGGAACAATATTGATCGAGTCAAAGTAAGCCTCCTAGTTTAAAAACTTAGCCATAATACTCTGCACATCTATTTTCTTTAGGCCAGAGTTATAGATTTGCTGCCACTTTTTACCCTGTTCATCATTTCTAAATGCAATATATAGCTGCTTCTCTTGTAACAAGGTGGCATTCATTTCCACCGCGTCTTTAAAGCGTGCCAATGAGCTGTCTGTTTGCAGCAAATAGCGCAACACATTGGCATCAATCACCGCTGCTGGGATCCGTTTCGCCCCCACTTTTTTGACATTCAATACATCTGACGGCACGGCTTCACCTACAATCGCACCACTGGCTATCATGGCATCTAGCTCTTGTGTATTCACATAATCTTGTACAACGCCTATCTTCATTCCCTTAAGGTCATTTACTCCAGTAAAACTAATTGGCGCGCTTTTGTTTTGTACTAACCCAAGCGGCCCCCAACCCATTGGTTCAGAAAACACAAATTCTTGGGTGTCATAATAATACTCAGGAAAATAGCCGACGTATTTGGAGCCGGACGAGGAAGCCGTTTTAACCGCTCTCGACCATGGAAAAAACTCCACCTCCAACGTGTGTCCTTCAGCCGCAAATGCCGCTTTTGCAACGGCCACTGATGCCCCTTGCTCTTGTAGTGATTTATCTGAATAGGGTGGCCATGATAATGATGTCAGATAGACTGTTTCAGCGGTGGCAAGCCAAGACCAAGTAACGGCAAAAAACGCGATAATTAGCTTCATATTTCATCCCTCAGAAATTAAATGTTCTAGATACGGTCGCCAAAATAGTTGAATCACCCTGTGTATCGAGGTCGGTATCTTCATACCCTAACGACAAGTTCCACCCTTCAATGGCGTAATTAAACGTAGCCCGCCAATGGAGATAATCATCCCCAGACTCCCACTGCCATTTATCTTCATCGTGACTCATTGAGTAATCCACGCCGACACCAAACGATAAGCGCTCTGTTAACGGAAAGTCATGGGTAAGCATCACAATACTGTGCCCGGCTCCTGTTCCAAAGTAGTCCCAAGCATGCCAAAAGTTTAAATTCGTATTGCCGTAGTTAAATTTAGCGTACGCCTCTGCATAATTATAATCATCGCTAATGTCGCCACCATGATAGGTATATTGAGCAATACCTATATCTATATTAATTGACGAAGTTAACGCGGTGTAATAGCCAACGTAGCCATCAAACTCGATATCTGTATCATCACCAAAATCAACGTTAGAAGCCCACACACCTGCGTACAAGCCAGAGTCACCAGCCCAATCAAAGCTCGCTTGAAGCGCAGGGTCTTCACCTGTTTGACTTACCCCGTTAAAGAGATAGTCAGATACTAGTGTTACGGTGGATGAAGTCGCAGCAGATACGCTAAAACAGGTAAACAGAGTTGAGCACAGCAATAGTTTTTTCATATTTCCTCGCACAAAGAGCAATAAAAAATCTTTAAATTAATGCTAGTACAGTTTTTTGTGATGTAAAATTTTTACAATTTCAGCCCTGTTCGAGTGAGCGTCGTTATATCCATTGCTGTAACGGTATAGTGGATAAAAATTAAGGTATTTTGGTGCTGTGATTGCAGGCTAAATTCGGGTATGCTATCGGGCAATTTTCTATTAAATTTGCCAGATGTTTGGAAACCTAGATGCAAGAGCAATATAACCCGCAAGATATCGAAGCCAAAGTACAGTCGTACTGGGAAGAAAACAACACCTTCAAAGTTGTCGAAGACGAAAGTAAAGAGAAGTACTACTGCCTCTCAATGTTCCCATACCCAAGTGGCCGTCTCCACATGGGTCACGTACGTAACTACACCATTGGTGATGTGGTTTCTCGTTTCCAACGCCTTCAAGGCAAAAACGTAATGCAGCCTATGGGTTGGGATGCGTTTGGCTTACCAGCTGAAAATGCGGCAATCAAAAATAACACTGCACCAGCTAAATGGACGTATGAGAATATCGATTACATGCGTAACCAGCTAAAACAGCTTGGCTTTGGTTATGATTGGGATCGTGAAATTGCCACTTGTCACCCAGAATATTACAAATGGGAGCAGTGGTTCTTCACTAAGCTTTATGAGAAAGGCTTGGTGTACAAGAAAATGTCGACAGTAAACTGGGATCCAGTAGACCAAACTGTACTGGCTAACGAGCAAGTTATTGATGGTCGTGGCTGGCGCTCTGGTGCCATTGTTGAGCAAAAAGAAATTCCACAATGGTTCATTAAAATTACTGACTATGCTCAAGAGTTACTTGACGACTTAGACAAGCTTGAGCATTGGCCTGAGCAAGTTAAGACGATGCAGCGCAACTGGATCGGTCGCTCAGAAGGCGTTGAAATCGACTTTAAACGCGCTGATAATAACGAAAGCTTCACGGTATACACCACTCGCCCTGATACATTTATGGGTGTGACTTACGTCGCTGTTGCAGCAGGCCACCCTATCGCTCAGGAAGCTGCGAAAAACAGTGATGCAATTTCTCGCTTTGTTGAAGAGTGCAAAAACACCAAGATTGCTGAAGCAGATATGGCAACAATGGAGAAAAAAGGTATCGCGACAGGCTTTACCGCTATTCACCCACTCACAGGGCAAGAAGTGCCTATTTGGGTTGCTAACTTTGTCTTGATGGATTACGGCTCAGGCGCAGTCATGGCAGTTCCTGGTCACGACCAACGTGACTATGAGTTTGCAACCGCTTACGGTCTTGAGATCAAACAAGTCATTCAGCCACTAGCAGGCGCTGAAGCAGAAGCAAACCTAGCAGAAGCAGCGTTTACTGAAAAAGGCACGCTAATAAACTCCGGTGAGTTTGATGGCTTAGATTTCGAAGCTGCTTTTAATGCTATTGCAACTAAGTTAGAAGCACTAGGTGTTGGTAAACGTAAAGTCAACTTCCGCCTTCGTGATTGGGGTGTGAGTCGTCAGCGTTATTGGGGTTCTCCTATCCCAATGTTAAACAAAGAAGATGGTTCTGAACTTGCTGCACCGGCTGATATGCTACCTGTTCGTCTACCTGAAGACGTGGTGATGAACGGCGTAACCTCTCCAATTAAAGCAGATCCTGAATGGGCAAAAGCCACTGTAAATGGCGAAGCGGTATTCCACGAAACTGACACCTTTGATACCTTTATGGAATCGTCTTGGTATTATGCACGTTACTGTAGTCCGCGCTACGATGAGGGCATGCTTGAGCCTGGCGCTGCAAACTACTGGTTACCAGTCAACCAATACATTGGTGGTATCGAGCACGCTATTTTACATCTACTGTACGCACGCTTCTTCCACAAACTACTGCGTGACTTCGGGTTAGTAAACTCAGATGAGCCATTTGAGCGCCTTCTGTGTCAAGGTATGGTACTTGCCGATACTTACTATCGTAAGGACGAAAAAGGTGGAGACGTATGGATTTCACCAACTGACGTATTAACTGAGACTGACGACAAAGGCCGCATCACTAAAGCATGGCATAAAGAAGACGGCGAGCCAGTATTCTCAGCAGGCATGAGCAAAATGTCTAAGTCGAAGAACAATGGTATTGACCCGCAAACGGTTATCAAACAATACGGCGCTGACACGGTTCGCTTATTCATGATGTTTACGGCACCACCTGAGCAAACACTAGAATGGTCTGACTCAGGCGTTGAAGGTGCGCATCGCTTCCTTCGTCGTATTTGGAAATACGCGGTTGACGTAAAGCAAGCAGGTACTGCCGAGCTTGATTTAAGCAAACTAAATGCAGCGCAAAAGACGCTACGTCGCGACATCCACAAAGCCATTGCAAAAGTGACCGACGATATTGAGCGTCGTCAAACGTTTAATACGGCAATTGCGGCGGTGATGGAGCTTTCAAATAAGCTTATCAAAGCGCCACTTAATGATGAGCAGGACATTGCACTAGCAAACGAAGCACTAGAAGCTATGGTGATCATGCTTGCGCCTATCACACCGCACATGTGTCACGAGCTGTGGACTGAGCTTGGTAAGGCTGGTGATATTCTTGATGCGGCATGGCCCATCGTCGACCAAAGCGCGCTAGTTGAAGATGAAAAGCTTATCGTGGTGCAAGTAAACGGTAAACTTCGCTCTAAAATCACCGTAGCGGCAGACGCAACACAAGAGCAAGTTGAAGCCATTGCATTTAGTGAAGAAAACGTTACTAAGTTTACCGACGGTAAGACCATCCGCAAGGTGATCTACGTCCCAGGTAAACTACTTAATGTGGTTGCAAACTAATATGCGTAGCCTGTTTTGGCAATTCAGTAAGCTAGCAATTTTGCTAGCTTGCTTCTTCGTAGCCAGCTGTGGTTTTCACCTCAAGCAAGCTTCTTATCTGCCTGATGACTTGAAAGAGATCACGTTAAGCGCGGATGATAAACGTTCAGCCTTGTTTGAACAGCTTCACAATGACTTGGTGCGCGCGCAAGTCTCTTTAACACCCAAAGACTCAAAGCAAGCCGCCGAGTTATACTTATATGCCGATGCACTCGAACGTCAAACACTGAGTTTGTTTAAAAATGGCCAAGTTGCGCAATACGAATTAGCCTATCGCGTTTCATATCGTTTAAGTCGACCTGGACAAGCGCCTGTAGATCAAATGTTTGAGTTGTATCGTAATTATCAAGATGACCCTGATAACGCACTGGCAAAAGCCAAGGAACTTGAGCTTATTTTGACTGAAATGCGCCGCATTGCGAGTCAACGGATCATCAGAGAGTTGTCACAGCTGTAATGCGTTGTTATGCCAATCAACTATCCGGTTCTTTAGCAAAAGGGCTCGCTCCTTTTTACTTAGTTTTTGGCGAAGAACCCTTCCAGCAAGGTGAGTGTGTACTTGCTATTCGAAACGCCGCGAAACAGCAAGGCTTTGATGAAGTTATTAAATTTTCATTGTTGCCCGGGTTCGACTGGCAAGAATTGAGTGCACAGTACAACAGTATGTCACTGTTTAGCGCTCGTACCTTGATTGAGTTCGATTTCAATGAGCAAAAAGTCCCAACTCAGGGGCTCTCAGTACTAAAATCACTTGCAGAACAGGTTAACCCTGACGTCATTGTGATTTTTAAAGGACTGAGTGCAGGACAAGATATCCAACGCACAGCTTGGTTCAAAGCAATAGAAGCAAAGGGTTTGTTTGTACCTTGCTATGCGCTGGCTGGTCGACATTTAGAGCGCTGGTTTGACGATGAGTGTAAGCGTTTAAAACTCACTATCTCCCCACAAGCAAAGCGTGCTCTGCTAGTTGCAACTGAAGGTAACCTGCTTGCGACCCATCAAGAACTTGAAAAGCTCTCACTGCTATTTGGTAAAAGTTCTGTTGACGAGCAACAAATATTAAGCGGCCTGTTGAATCAATCTAAATTCGATATTTTTGATTTAAATACGGGGCTGCTAAACGGTAACTCAAAACAAATCATCAAGGTACTAAATAAGCTTGCAAGCGACAATGTAGAGCCTGCTAGCATTTTGTGGACACTACAAAATCAGGCTCGCACTTTATTAGGGGTTAAATCGCTTTGGCAAGCAGGTACAGCACTGCCAGAAGCCTTTAAAAAGTACAATGTCTGGAAAAATCAACAAGCACTTACGCAACGTGCGTTAGATAGGCTAACGATTGAGCAAATTAAGCAACTATTGAGCTTGATGGCCGATTTCGATAGCGCTTATAAAGAAGCAAGGATCACAGCTCCGTACCAAGCGCTTGCTCACATAGCACTGGCTTTTGCGACACCACTTATCATACCCTTGCCAATCAGTCAGAGCGAACATCTATGATAGCACTCTTTGGTGGCACCTTTGATCCGCCTCATTTAGGCCACCTAAATATGGCTGCTCGTTGTATTGATGCGCTGGGCCTTCACCAATTAAAACTGCTCCCTTGTGCTATTCCCGTACACAAACAGCGTCCTAAAATCAGTGATGAACACCGCCTGTCTATGCTTGCTAAAGTTATTTCTGGTCATGAGAAAATGACTATCGATACACGTGAGCTGTTACGCCAAGGGCCTTCATATACGTTATTAACATTGCGTGAGCTTCGCGCAGAGCACCCAAAGGCGGCGATTACCTTTTTAATGGGGATGGATTCGTTCAACAACTTACATACTTGGTTTGAGTGGCGTGAAATTACTACACTGTGCCATCTGGTCGTTTATCAGCGTCCCGGTGAAACATGTGCGCCAAGTGCCGAGGTTGCAGCCTATTTAACCAAGGCAACTACCACGGACACAAGTAAGTTACACAAAACTCTTGCTGGCCATTGCTACTTCCTCTCTGGAGAGCAAAAAGACATTGCCTCAAGCACGGTAAGAGCGGCAATTTCACAACAAAACGTCGCATATTTGGAACAATGGCTACCAAACTCGGTCATAGACTACATAAATAGCCATGGCTTGTATGCTGATTAAGCCTATAAAGCGTGTTAAAATCACAGATTATTTAAATAACAGAGATAGAAATTTGGATTCACAACAGTTAGTAGACTTCGCGCTGGATAAAGTAGACGATATGAAAGCCCGTGACATTGTTAAACTTGATGTTCGCGACACTTCCTCAATTACCGATTACCTCGTTATCTGCACAGGCACTTCAAAGCGTCACGTTCAATCAATTGCTGATCACGTTGCAAAAGAAGCCCGTCACGCAGGTGAGTCGCCACTAGGCCATGAAGGACAAAACGTTGGTGAGTGGGTGCTGGTTGATTTAGGCGATGTTGTAGTCCACGTGATGCAAGATGAAACTCGCGGTTTCTATGATTTAGAAAAGCTGTGGGGTTAACGTGAAAATCCAACTCATCGCAGTAGGTACCAAAATGCCAAAATGGGTTGAGACCGGCTTCACTGAGTATCAAAGGCGCTTTCCTAAAGATATGCCTTTAGAGCTTGTCGAAATAAGTGCAGGCAAACGCGGGAAAAATGCAGATATAAAGCGTATTTTGCAACAAGAAGGGGAAAGAACCCTAGCCGCAATCCCCAAAGGTAACCGCATTGTGACACTCGAAGTGACAGGTAAACCATGGGATACACACCAACTTGCGAGCAATATGGAAAAGTGGCAACTAGATGGCCGCGATGTCAGCCTCCTTATTGGTGGACCTGAAGGTCTTGCTCCTGAATGTATTGCTGCTGCTGAGCAAAAGTGGTCTTTATCAAACTTAACGCTCCCCCACCCTTTAGTACGAATAGTGGTTGCCGAGAGCCTGTATCGCGGCTGGAGTTTAAATAACAACCATCCTTATCACAGAGAATAATAATGATAAAAAAACGGCCGACGATTAGGGATCATTCTGCCGAGGCGAATCTCTTTGCAAGAAGAGCCTTTGTCGGCTTTGTTTTTGTTGTTGTTATCATCGGTATCTTGTTTCACAACGTGTATAAGCTACAAATTGTTGAACACGAAACTTACCGCACTCGCTCCAATGATAATCGTATCAAAGTGATCCCAGTGGCTCCTAATAGGGGCTTGATCTACGATCGAAATGGCGTGCTACTTGCTGAAAATCGCCCCGTGTACAACCTTGAAGTGATCCCTGAAGATGTTGACGATTTAGAGGTAGCACTTGCCACGGTGCGCCAGCTGATTGATATCTCTGATCAACAGATTGAAGACTTCAAAAAAGAGAGCCGTCATAACCGCCGATTCAAAAGTCAAGTATTAAAAGGCAGGCTAAATGAAGAAGAAGTTGCTATCCTCTCCGTAAACCAGCATCGCCTGCCAGGGTTTAGTGTTGAGGCTCGACTCTCTCGTTATTACCCTTATGGCGACACACTAACCCATGCGTTAGGTTATGTTGCTAAACTCAACAAGCAAGAGTTACAACAATTAGAGCTTGATGGTAAAGCCACCAACTACCGTGCAACCCATGACATCGGTAAGCTCGGAATTGAAAAGTTTTACGAAGAGACGCTTCACGGTACCGTAGGCTCTCGTCGTGTTGAAGTAAATAATCGTGGTCGCATCATTCGCACCCTGAGTATGGAAGCACCGCAGCCAGGCAAAGATTTAGTACTTACCTTAGACATTGGCCTGCAACAAATTGTTCAGCACGTCCTAAAAGATACCCGTGGTGCAATTGTGGTAATGGATCCAAGAGATGGGGGCATTTTGGCGCTATACTCAAACCCTAGTTACGATCCTAATCTGTTTGTGCACGGGATCAGCTCAAAAGATTACCGCGCGTTGCTCAACCCTAATAGACCACTTATTAATCGTGCAACTCAAGGTCGATACGCCCCCGCTTCAACAGTTAAACCACACTTAGCTATACTCGCACTAGAAGAAGGCATTGTCACCGAGACGACCAAAATTTGGGATCCAGGCTTTTTTCAAATTCCTAATGTTAAACACAAGTGGCGAGACTGGCGCCCATGGGGACACGAACATGTAGATGTTTACAAAGCCATTGAACAATCATGTGATACCTATTTTTATGAAACAGCCTATAAGCTTGGAATAACCAAGATCAGCGACTTTATGACTCAATTTGGTTTTGGTGAGTTATCTGGGATCGACATTCACGAAGAAACCTCCGCAATTTTACCCTCTGTTGAATGGAAACGGGCACGTTTTAAGGAGGCTTGGTATCCAGGAGATACTATCTCTGTTGGCATTGGCCAAGGTTATTGGACAGCGACCCCAATGCAAATAGCAAACTCACTGAGCATTCTTGTGAACAAAGGCAAGCATAAACAGCCACATCTGGTGCAGATTTCTAAACAAGATAGCGAAGTCGAACAACTGTTTACCGAAGAAAAAGCGCCTGTAGAGCTGCAAAATCCCTACCATTGGGATATTGCGCTAAAAGCCATGCACAATACAGTAAAAATCGGTACTGCAAAAAGCGCCTTTGAAGGCGCGACGTACGACCATGCAGGCAAAACTGGTACAGCTCAGGTCATCAGTATCGCTCAAGGTGAAAAATATGATGCCAAGAAACTAAAAGAAAAACATCGAGATAACGGTATCTATGTTGGCTTTGCTCCTTTTGACGATCCGCAACTTGTGATCACTGTAGTTGTTGAAAACCAAGGTGGTGGTACCGCCATCGCAGCTCCGATGGCACGCCAAGTAATGGACTATTACTTTTCTGCCTATCCTCTCGAACAGGAGGTACAACCATGAGCCCCCTAAACAAACCGCGTTCGCTACTCGAAAAAGTCCATATAGACTTACCATTATTTGCTGCATTAATGACGATGATGATTGCCAGCCTCGCCATTGTCTATAGCGCAAGTGGACAAGATATGGGGATGATGATGCGTCACGCAACCCGAATGTTTGGTGCAGTTATTGCTATGGTATTCGTGGCTCAGTTTTCACCCAGTACGCTAAAACGCGTGGCTATTCCAATCTACTTGGTGGGCCTCGGGATGCTGATAGCCGTACTTTTTGTCGGCGTCAGCAGCAAAGGAGCGCAGCGCTGGTTAGATTTAGGTGTTACCCGCTTTCAGCCCTCAGAAATTATGAAATTAGCTGTACCGATGACTGTCGCTTGGTTTATTGGTCGCTCTCATCTGCCTCCTAGTATACTAAATCTCATCACCGGCTTTGCCATAGTGTTAGTACCAACTATTTTAATTAAAGAGCAACCAGATCTCGGCACCTCTATCCTCATCGCCAGCTCAGGGATTTTCGTACTTTTTTTAGCTGGCCTTAGCTGGCGTCTAATCGGTTCGGGGATACTGTTGGCAGTACCAGGCGTATATGCGTTTTGGCACTACGGGATGCATGCCTATCAAAAGCAGCGAGTGCTGACATTTCTTAATCCAGAGAGCGATCCACTAGGATCGGGTTATCATATTATTCAATCTAAAATCGCCATTGGCTCCGGTGGAGTTGAAGGTAAAGGTTGGTTGCATGGTACTCAGTCGCAGTTAGAGTTTTTACCAGAGCGCCATACTGATTTTATTTTTTCTGTTCTCAGTGAGGAGTTTGGCTTACTTGGTGTAACCATGTTACTCAGCTTGTACTTGTTTATTATTGGCCGAGGTTTATATATTGCAGTGCAAGCGCAAGACGCTTTTAGTAAGTTGCTAGCAGGCGCACTGACATTAACTTTCTTTGTCTACGTTTTTGTTAATATTGGCATGGTGTCTGGTTTACTCCCCGTCGTCGGCGTCCCACTTCCGCTTATTAGTTATGGTGGTACGTCTATGGTGACGCTGATGGCTGGATTTGGCATTATTATGGCAATCGCAACAGATAAGAGGATGCTGTTAAAATAATGACTGCACGTTTTCGCTTTATTTATAGAACCATCATGACCCTAGTCTTGGCTAGTTTATTAACGGCTTGTGGTAGCCGTTATCATATTCGCCATGACAAAGCGCCATTGCGAGAACCAACCGCACTCGAAATGCAAGACGCCATCGTCACTAATGAGAAAAAAAGTGTCAGTGCTAACCGCCCCTATACCGTACTTGGTAAACGCTATACGCCTATTTCTGACGAACGCGGTTACCAAAAAGAAGGGATAGCCTCATGGTATGGCAGAAAGTTCCACGGTTACCATACCTCAAATGGCGAAATATTTAACATGTTTGATATGACGGCTGCACACAAAACTTTGCCACTACCTAGTTTCGCTCGAGTCACCAATCTTGAGAATGGCCGCACAGCAATCGTTAGAATCAACGATCGAGGACCATTTCATGAAGATAGGCTAATTGACCTATCTTATGCAGCCGCCTATAAGCTAGGCTATCATCTCAAAGGTACAGCCCGTGTTAAGGTCGAAGCGATTACTCTGACGCGCGAGTCTCCAAGGCTAACCTATGTACAAGTCGCAGCAGGTAGCAACCTCGAGAACATACAGGTTCTCGCAAACCAGCTACAACAAGAATTAGGACTAGGTACTGCGATCACCTTTGAAGATGACTTGTACAAACTGAGAGTCGGTCCTATTACCGATGACAATCAAGCACAATCTTTGCTAAAAACCTTACAACAGGGTCAATTTAGTCGTGCTTTCTTGCTTTACAGTGAGCAGGAACTTTAGAATAACCGTAATGAATGCCGATAACCAAAAAAGCGAGCATAATGACTTCTATCAAACCAAAAATCGTTAAAAAAGTCCTTGGACTAGTGTGCACTTTCTCTATCATGAGTGCCAGTGCACAAATTATTCCTTCACCGCCTCAAGTCAGTGCAAAAGGCTATTTTCTAATGGACTTTACTACAGGTAAAGTGATAGCTGAAGGAAACGCTGATACAAAGCTTGCTCCAGCAAGCCTGACGAAAATGATGACTAGCTACGTCATTGGTACTGAAATTGAGGCTGGAAATATTTCCCCGACTGACATGGTTACCATTAGCGAAAAAGCCTGGGCTAAGAACTTTCCTGGCTCTTCGGTGATGTTTATTGAAGTCGGCAAACAGGTGAGCGTCGATGACCTTAACCACGGTATAATCATTCAATCGGGTAATGATGCCTGTGTTGCTATGGCTGAACATATTGCTGGCAGTGAGTCTGCATTTGCTGACTTGATGAATGCTCATGCCAAAAAGCTGGGAATGGATAATACTCACTTTGTTAATAGCCATGGCCTTGACACCGATGAGCATTTTACCACACCAAGAGATATGGCAACCCTTGGAGCTGCACTTATCAGCGATGTGCCGGATGAATACGCCCTATACAAGATAAAATCATTTACCTATAACGGTATCAAACAATATAACCGTAACTCTCTTCTTTGGGATGCAAGTCTTGAGGTAGACGGCATTAAAACAGGCCACACCTCGGAAGCGGGCTTTAGCCTTGTTACTTCTGCTATGAAAGACGATATGCGCTTAGTTGCAGTGGTTATGGGTACCGAAAGTGAACGGGCGCGAAAAGTAGAAAGTAAAAAACTACTTAACTATGGTTTCCGCTTCTTTGAAACGATTACTCCGTATCAAGCTGGTGATGCGTTTGCCGATCAGCGCGTATGGATGGGTAATAAAGAAACGGTTTCTCTGGGCATTATGGAAGATACGCCAATTACCATCCCTCGTGGACAAAGTAAAAACCTAAAAGCGAACTTTGAGCTAGACAAAACACTTGAAGCTCCGTTAGCTAAGGGAACAAAAGTGGGCACATTATTTTTGCAGCTTGATGGCGAAGACATTGCACAATATCCACTTGTTACGTTAGAAGAAATTCAAGAAGGTGGCTTCTTTAGTAAGATTTACGACTACCTACGTCTACAGATCTCACAATAATTATCTTATCTGATAAGCTAACCAAAATAGACTGGTTGGCTTATCTTTTCACATCGTTTATTCTTTAGCTTCTCAATCATTTATATCCTTCAGCCTGAAACTCACGCCTTTAAAAATACCAAAAATTTAAAAAACTTTCATTTACAATAAAGAAACATGTTAACGTTAATATGAGTGGAAGAAGTTGAGAGATGTTAGCCTAAGATAAAGCCAATTTGCTTAATTAAGTAATTACTTTGAAGCGAGAGGATCAACTCGATAACAAGAAAAATTTAACATAGTTAGCGTCTGGTTTTCCCCACAAGTTGAATGAGTATTAAAACCAAATGGTACGATGAGTACAGGAGCTTTTTCAATGAACTACATAGATCGTATATACCTAAAACCAAACTTACCAAGGATCAAGCTGCTTGTTGCTGTATTACTGCTTTTCTCTGCAATTTTATACCAGTCAAGTCTACTTCTATATCTTGGTTTTTATATGGCGTTAATTGTACCTGCTTGGGATTTATTATCTGTAGTGGCAAAAGAACAGGGAGCCTGTGCAAAAGTTACGCTTATAGCTTATTGTAAACAACGCTGGATACAGTTACTGCTTATGCTAACTTTTGCTTGTATAGGTATTGCCGGACTACACCTTAAATACCCACTACTTACGCTTTTTAATGTTGCATTCAGTCTGTTATTGGCTGCTCATGTTATTAAAGTTGTGTATAAAATAAGAAAAATGTCGGTTATTGACGCGATAAAAGAGAGATTAAAAACCAAGTCGAGGTTTATTTTTTCCGTTAACCTGCTAATCATTGCTGTTATGTGCTCCATACCATTTCTAACCATGTCTGTAGGAACGTGGGCTGCTAGTTATATGATTATTTTCAGCTGCTACATACAGTACTTAAACCATATCATTAGTGAAAATATTTTTACTGCTGATTAAAGTAGTTTACAGATCTCACAATAACCCCATTTTATGTAAGTGAACGCCCAGGGATGAGGCGTTTTTTTTTGTGCTAAAAATGATAGAATGCGGCAATATCGTAGTGCCCGTAGGGTTTCGGTGTTTTTAGATAACCGAGGAATATCGATGAGTCTTAAATTTAAGCGAATTGGTATAACTCGGCAAAAGCACATGCAAGTAGTTTGTTGTGAGGATGCCGTCATGGTAAAACCAGTAAAAAACACTAAGTTTGATGAATACTTAGAATTTCCTTGCCCATTTACATTCAAAATTATGGGTCTAGCCAATGTCAATTTGACGGATCAAATCCTAGCTAAGTTGCAAGTAATTGCACCAGGTGATTATGCACCTAAAGTAAAGCCAAGTAGTAAGGGTAATTATGAAGCGGTTTCTATTGTTGCTACCGTCACTAGCAAAGAACACATAGAACAGATTTATACCGAGATCGGTGGCATAGAAGACGTCCGTTACATACTGTAACCAGTAAGGATCCCCTATAATGGAACCACGTAAGTTAATCGTGCGTCAATTAGGCCTTCGTGAGTACGAGCCTATCTGGCATAAAATGCAATCTTTTACCGATCAGCGGGACGATAGCACGGCAGATGAACTTTGGCTGGTGGAACATGAACCTGTGTTTACCCAAGGTCAAGCTGGTAAAGAGGAGCACCTGTTAGCACCTGGAGACATTCCCGTTGTTAAAGTTGATCGAGGCGGCCAAGTCACATACCACGGCCCTGGTCAACAAATGCTCTATGTTTTACTGAACTTACGACGCTTGAAAATTGGGGTGCGAGAGCTTGTTACTTGGTTAGAACAGAGCATTATCGACTCACTTAAAGAGTACGGGATAGATGCTTACGCTAAAGCCGATGCGCCAGGCGTATATGTCAACGATAGCAAAATTGCATCATTAGGACTTAGAGTCCGCCGAGGCTGCTCATTTCATGGTCTAGCCCTTAACGTAAATATGGATTTAAGTCCATTTTTACGAATTAACCCATGTGGTTATGCTGGTATGAATATGGTGCAAAGTAGCGAAATCAATGGACCTCAAACCGTCGCTGATGCGGGGGCTGGTCTGGTAAAACACATGCTAGAGCGTATTAAAGCCGAGCATGTTGAATACACTGAAGGGTTTGAAAACGAATGAGTAAACCAGTCAAAATGGAGCCAGGGGTAAAGCTCCGCGATGCTGAAAAAATGGCATTGATCCCTGTAAAAGTCATGCCAACAGAACGCGAAGAGATGCTAAGAAAACCTGAATGGTTAAAGATCCGCTTGCCTAAATCAAGTGAGCGTATAGACGGGATTAAGCAGGCAATGCGTAAGCATGGGTTACATTCTGTATGTGAAGAAGCATCTTGCCCGAACCTGTCTGAATGCTTTAACCACGGTACAGCCACCTTTATGATTTTAGGTGCTATTTGTACTCGTCGCTGCCCTTTCTGTGATGTTGCCCATGGTCGTCCATTAAAGCCAGACGCACAAGAACCTGAAAAGCTCGCGCTGACTATCAAAGACATGAAATTAAGCTATGTCGTTATTACTTCAGTTGACAGAGATGATCTTCGTGACGGCGGCGCGCAACACTTTGCCGACTGTATACGTGAGATCCGTAAGCATAATCCAGGTATTACAATCGAAATTCTGGTGCCAGACTTTCGGGGTCGTATGGACAGAGCACTAGAAATTTTAAGTGAAACACCGCCAGATGTCTTCAACCACAACCTTGAAACTGCTCCAAGGCTATATAAATTAGCGCGTCCTGGCGCCGACTATAAGTGGTCATTAGAATTGCTACGCCGCTTCAAAGAAGCTCACCCTGAAGTGAGAACAAAATCTGGACTCATGGTTGGACTTGGCGAGGAAATCTCTGAGATAGAGGAGGTATTAAGAGACTTACGCGAGCATAATGTAGACATGTTGACGGTAGGCCAATATCTACAGCCATCAAAACACCACTTACCAGTAAAGCGTTATGTCCCGCCAGCAGAGTTTGACGGTTTAAAAGCTTATGCTGATGAGATTGGTTTTAGTCATGCCGCTTGTGGTCCGTTTGTACGCTCAAGCTACCATGCAGATCAGCAAGCTGCAGGAAAAGAGGTAAAATAAATTAGCCTCTGTCGCTGCAACTCAATGCTTGCAGCGACTATCTCCTCATCATTTTACAAGTCATCCCCATACAGTCAGTCATTTCAGTTCTTATCACCATTAACAGCAAAACGGTTTCATTTCCATGCTATTCGTTATATCTTGCCTCACCAGATAATAATAATGAGAGGCTAAACGTGCTTAAGAATAAAACTTTGGGTAGCATGCTAATTGTCGCTGGCACCACCATTGGTGCGGGCATGCTAGCACTTCCTATTGCATCAGCAGGGCTAGGGTTTTCTACCGCTATCGTATTGTTAATGATAACTTGGTTACTCATGACATATACCGCATTACTCATGCTTGAGGTGCATCAATATGCAGACCAAGACGCGACATTAAACACACTGGCAAAAAGCCTACTTGGTAAAACAGGTCAATATGTCGCTAACTTCTCAATGGTGTTTTTGTTCTACGCTTTGTGTGCAGCCTATATTGCAGGGGGAGGCGCACAACTTCAAACAAAACTAGTTGGCGTACTTGGTGAGGAGATCACCCCGCAATTAGGCTCGGTATTACTGGCTGTAATTATTGCCACAATAGTTACTTTAGGTACCAGCACCGTCGATAAACTCAATCAGCTACTGTTTTCAATTAAAGTCATCGTATTGGCAGGCTTATTTTTTATTCTTACCCCTTATGTGCACGGGCAGCACCTAATTGACATGCCAATTGAACAAGGTCTAATTATTGCCGCAATCCCAGTGATTTTCACTTCATTTGGATTTCATGGCTCGATCCCATCTATCGTCAAATATGTGGGTGTAGATATTCATCAATTGCGAAAAGTAATGATGTTTGGTGCATCTTTGCCACTTATTATCTATGTATTTTGGCAGTTATTAAGTCAGGGAGTCATGGGACAAGCAAGCTTAATGGCAAGTGATGGACTACCGGGGTTTGTAGCCAGTATTTCATCGATAGCACACAACGACAACGTTCAGGTATTTGTCACTGTGTTTGCCGACCTTGCACTCGCAACGTCATTTTTAGGTGTCAGCTTGGGCTTATTTGACTTTTTTGCGGATGCGTTAAAACGAAAAGATACCAAGAAAGACCGCATTAAAACGGCATTCATTACGTTTTTACCACCGCTTGGGTTTGCACTATTTTATCCTGAAGGATTTATCATGGCACTTGGTTACGCAGCCATTGCGCTTGTGGTGCTGGCCGTCTTCCTACCGGTTGCAATGGTTTGGAAACAAAGAAAGATGCGAGTGGGTAATGGTTATCAAGTAAAAGGTGGTAAGTTGGCGCTTGGATTAGCAACAGTTTTTGGTGTCATGATAATTACCTCTCAGCTGATGCAAATGGCAGGCCTTATTCCTAGTTTGGGGTGAGTATTTTTCAATAGCTGGCCGAACACTATCGGCTAGCTCCTGCTTTTTCCATATCATCGCTAATGTAATGAAGCTTCCAAAACATAATTATTGGAGCAAAAGCCAAACACAAAGTCACCACATTGGTGATGGGTATGATAGTTGCGTATAAATAAGTCGAATAACTCAAATCCATTAAATGGTAATCAGTTAATCTAAACAGTTGTAAAATAGGCGCGGGTAAAACAACGAGCTGGGCTAATATACTCTGCCACATATACATTTTATCTTTTACAGCCCAATACGCAACAATCCCCATAAATAGGATGTCATTCAAGGCCCAGTATACGTAACGGATGACTTGGTGCTCATCAATAGAGCGAACAAAGTCGCTCGAGAACGTACCCACAATATAAAAAATCGCAACAAGTAGTGAATATCTAAGCGCCTTTTTATCTTTTAACACAAAGCAAAGAAAAACAGAAAGCAAAGCAATCCACACACTGTTATGTGCAAAAAATATACGAATAGGTTCCCAAGCTTCTAACATAGCTAAACGCTACTCTGGCTTCTTTTCTACAGAACCATCATCGGCGTCACCACCATCGCCGTTACCACCTGGCAATCTATAATTTTGGGGTTTTTTTATTGAAATCATTCTATTTCTCCTTTAAGTAGAACCAAACGGAACAATAGCGAATTCACGGATAAAAAGCAACGAACTGTAATGCTAAGTTAACCGAATACGAACTCTATTTAATAAGTAAAATAGCGATAAACATTTGCTTCCAAATAAGCAACTTAACTATGCAACTTATACAAACTGATACTCAATAAAACAAAAAGGGACGCTTTATTGTAGCCTCCCTCTTGTTATGTTTTATGTGCTTTATTAACTAGCGAGTTGGTCTGAAACCCCAGCCCCATGGACGAGAATTCTCATCGCCACCCTCACCATTGCCACCAGGCATTCTTGCATTTAATACAGCCATAGTTTTCTCCTTAGACTTACTTTAATTACTGAGCTTGACTCTAAACAATTTTTTTTAATTTGGCAACAAACTCTCACTAATTTTCCCTCACTCCAATGGGATCAGACTCTTTTGGTTTGCCCTGTAAAATAGAGATTTCAACGCGCCTATTGCGGCGTCTATCGAGGTCACTATCATTCGGTACTAGCGGTCTAGTATCAGCATGCCCTACGACTAACATTCTATTTTTATCGAAGCCTCGTACTTTTTCCATTACAGTCGCCACGGCTACAGCCCGAGTTGCTGACAGATCCCAATTGTTAGAGTAAAGCTCATTCGTTACCCTAAAATCGTCAGTGTGACCGGATACCGTGATCTCTCCTGGCACATCTTTTAACAGCTCTGCTATTTCTTCAATTACAGGCTCAAATTTAGGCTGCAAAAATGCACTACCCGCAGGGAAAGAGCCATTCTCTTGAATGCGAATGATGATTTGTTGTCCTAAAGACTCTAGTTCGATAGCACCGTCCATGATTTGCTTTTCAAGTTGCTGCGCTATTTTTTTGACTAACTCATTTACCTGCTCTTGCTCTGCTGACGCAATTGCTTGAGTCGATGCCATTTCTTGCGCTGTACTGGCTGATTCACCACCGCGCTTATTACCACGCTGCTCCTGCCTTCCCCCCGCAGACGCTTCGTCTCCAGCTTGGAACTCAAGCATTTGTTGTGTCATTTCGACGGTTTGCTGCTGGATTGTTTCAATTGGGGTAGGCTCTGGTTTTCCTGGTGTGAATTCCATTGCAATTACACTCGTACCTTTGGGTATATCTTTGACTTCAATTTTATTTTGTACGCCGAATGCAAACTTCATAGAGCCTGCAATTTGTTTAAATTTGAGTACATCCATCTCGGAAAAGGCGAGCAGCAATACAAAGAAGCACATGAGCAGTGACATCAAGTCAGCAAATGTTCCCATCCAAGCGGGCAAACCTGGCGGGGGACATTTACATTCGTTCTCATCAGACATGATTATTCCTCAGCTTCTGAACCACGTTTTGACTCAGGTAGATAGTTTTTCAAAATGCCCTCGATAACCTTGGGGTTTTGGCCATCTTGAATGCCCAAGATAGCATCAAGTATTAACCGCTGATTACGCTCCTCTTCGTCTTTACGTAATTCGAGTTTTACCTGTATTGGAATAGCCACAACATTCGCTAAGAATGCACCATATAGCGTTGTTAAAAGTGCAACAGCCATCGCTGGCCCTATCGCTTTCGGGTCATCCATATTTGATAGCATGGCTACTAAGCCGATAAGTGTACCTATCATCCCCATTGCAGGGGCAATATCGGCAAGTGATTTGAACAGGCCAGCACCAAGTTCATGGCGAGATGAGGTAAGTGCAATGTCTTTTTGCAAGGTGGCTCTCACAACATCAGCATCATGACCATCAACGAGCATATCCACGCCTTTGCGCATAAATTGATTTGGAATTTCAGCTTCTTCAAGCGCAAGAAAGCCGCCTTTACGCGCTGAATCAGCAAGTTCTACCGCTTTTTCAATCAGTTCTTCAGGTGTTTCAATTTTAAACATGAAGGCCTTTCCGGCCACTTTCCCAATCCCGAAAAATTGTCCAAGTGTAAAGTTAGACAACACAATGAAGATTGAACCACCAAATACGATAACGACGGACGGCGTGTTATAGAACATAGCGATCTGGCCATCACTACTTAATACCATAGACATTACAATCAGACCTATGGCACCCAGGATCCCTATTACCGTTGCTAAATCCACATGTCCTCCGAGGGAAGTTATTTGTGATAAATCACGCAGTTATTGTTGTTTGAGTTATCGGCAAGTTTTTCTACAACTTAACACTATTATATTAAAAAGTGTTTAAAATGCGAGTTTATAGCAGATCTTGCAAAGCTGATACGCTCCGCTATCAAAAACTCGCTGGTTTTTTTGACCTTAGCCCTCAATCCCCCTAAAATTGCGTCACTTTTACTTTTCGAGTCAACGTGACATATGGCAGTAAAAAAACCTGATAACTTAAGCTTTGAAGAAGCAATGCAAGAGTTAGAACAAATCGTAGCAGAGATGGAAAACGGCAGTTTAGCGCTAGATCAAGCCCTTAAGCAATTTGAGCGTGGAATAAAACTTGCCAAAGCATCGAACCAAAAACTTCAGCAAGCTGAGCAACAAGTCGCAATTTTGATGGGCGAAGGTGAGCAAGCACAATTACAGCCATTTGATAACGAAGCCTAATGTCAGCAAAATTAAAAGAACAACTGCAGCATGCTAAAAAACGAGTAGAGGCCACGCTTTTACGCAGCTTTGATAACATGCTAGACACAGAAGAAAATGTCTTAGCGGCAACTCGCTACAGCGTAGAAAATGGTGGCAAGCGCTTACGGCCTTTTCTAGTCTACTGTACCGGAGAACTCTTTGGCGCAGCAGCAGCAGATCTCGATAACGCAGCTGCGGCCATCGAGTGTATTCACAGCTATTCTTTGGTACACGACGATTTACCAGCGATGGATGATGATGAGCTAAGGCGCGGTCGACCTACGTGCCATATTCAATTTGATGAAGCTAGCGCAATATTAGCGGGCGATGCGCTACAGACTCTGGCTTTTGAGCTGCTAAGTACACCAAACTTTACCACCAGCCCACAGTCCCAGTTACAGATGATAAGTGCCCTAGCAAAAGCTTCAGGATTACAAGGGATGGTAGGCGGTCAAGCGCTAGACATTGCCGCAACTGACCGCACCGTAACACTCACAGAGCTTGAGCGTATACATAAGCTCAAAACAGGTGCGCTTTTAAGTTGCGCAATTGAATTAGGTATGTTATGTGCACAACCAGAGCGCCTCACTGATGAAACGCGTCAAGCAATGCGAACTTACGGTCAAGCCATTGGACTTGCATTCCAAGTACGGGATGACATCCTAGATGTCGAAGGCGATACGGCTGTACTTGGCAAACCTCAAGGCTCAGATGTAGAACATAATAAATCGACTTATCCAGCATTACTTGGTTTAACGCAGGCCAAAGAAAAAGCCGAACAGTTAATACATGAGGCGCTCAAGGCGCTAGAAACGATCGATGGTGATACAGAAGTGCTTGCCGATTTAGCAAAATACATCATAGATCGAGAACATTAAGTGTGCGTATAACCTGTATACGCCAAGCTAAGAAAATGTTCACAAGTACTTTGTAAAAACTGGCTAACATAATATTATGACCAGTTAGTAAAGCATTTTAATAATTATGAAGTGAGCTGCGTAACGAACTTACGCTGAGATTCACTTAGGACTCTGATAAATAACATGAAACTTGATAGTAGCAAGTATCCTTTACTCGCGTTAATTGACGAGCCAAGTCAGCTTCGTCAATTACCCCAGCACAAGTTAACCGCCTTTAGTGATGAGCTTCGCGAATATTTGCTGAACTCAGTCTCTCAAAGTAGCGGTCATTTTGCATCTGGCCTAGGCACTGTAGAGCTTACCGTGGCCTTGCATTATGTATATAACACACCGAATGATAGATTGGTGTGGGATGTAGGTCATCAAGCATATCCTCATAAACTACTGACAGGTAGAAGAGAGAGGATGCACACTATTCGTCAAAAAGACGGGTTACACCCTTTCCCGTATCGGGAAGAAAGTGAATACGATACTTTTAGCGTTGGTCACTCAAGCACCTCTATTTCTGCTGCACTTGGTATGGCGATTGCAGCCGAAAAAGAAGGAATTGGGCGTAAAACCGTCGCCGTAATTGGTGATGGCGCAATGACCGCAGGAATGGCATTTGAAGCCATGAACCACGCAGGTGATGTCAACCCTGACATGCTCGTTATTCTCAATGACAACGAGATGTCGATCTCCGAGAATGTAGGTGCACTGAATAACCATTTCGCTAAAATTCTATCTGGAAGTTTTTATACCAATATTCGTGAAGGCAGTAAAAAACTGCTGTCTGGCGTCCCCCCGGTCAAAGAGCTAGCAGGTCGTATGGAAGAGCACCTGAAGGGTATGATAATCCCAGGCACCTTCTTTGAAGAGTTAGGTTTTAACTACATTGGTCCAATTGACGGGCATGACGTAGATACCCTAGTAGATACGCTGCGCAATATGCGCAACTTAAAAGGACCTCAGCTACTTCACGTTAAGACCCAAAAAGGAAAAGGCTATAAACCAGCAGAAGCCGACCCTATCGGTTATCATGCAGTGCCTAAGTTTGACCCTAGCGTACACAGCTTACCTAAATCAAAACCAAGCGCACCGACCTTCTCAAAGGTATTTGGTGATTGGCTATGTGATATGGCAGCACAAGACAATAAACTGATGGCAATCACACCTGCAATGCGTGAAGGCTCAGGTATGGTTCGTTTTTCAAAAGAATATCCAGCTCAGTATTTTGACGTTGCTATTGCTGAACAGCATGCAGTTACATTGGCAGCAGGCTTTGCATGTGAAGACTTAAACCCAGTTGTGGCAATTTATTCAAGCTTCCTACAACGGGCGTATGATCAGCTTATTCATGATGTTGCTTTACAGAATCTACCTGTACTATTTGCAATTGATCGCGCTGGCGTTGTTGGCGCTGATGGTGAAACACATCAAGGCGCTTACGATCTCAGCTTTTTACGTTGTATTCCAAATATGGTGATCATGGCACCAAGCGACCTAAATGAATGCCGTCAAATGCTCTATACCGGTCACCGCCTTAATCAACCAGCAGCGGTCAGATACCCAAGAGGAAGTGCAGGCAGTGCTGAAATTGCAACTGAAATGACCGAGCTAGAAATTGGTAAAGGCAAACTAGTCAGAACAGGTGAAAAGCTTGCCATTTTAAGCTTTGGAACGTTACTTGAGAGCGCTGCAGTGGTTGCTGAGCAGCTTAACGCGACTTTGGTTGATATGCGCTTTGTTAAGCCATTAGATACTGAGTTAATTGAGGAGTTAGTGGTCACTCACGAACGTTTTGTGACGCTTGAAGATAACGCTATTGCTGGTGGTGCAGGCTCGGCCGTTAGTGAGTATTTGGCAGCTCAAGGACACTTGAAGCCGATTAAATTACTTGGTTTACCTGACGAGTTCATTAAGCATGGTTCACAAGCTGAAATCCACGCTGAGCTTGGTCTGAGTAGCGAGGGTATTGCCCAACAAATTAACGACTGGCTTAAATAAACAGCCAGAGGTTACTTCTCAAATTTATGCGTTAATAGCCAATTGCAAACAAATTTAACGCGATAATAAAAAAGGCTTCTATCAAGAAGCCTTTTTTGATCTTATACCAATTACCTTAATTAAGTGGTCTATTTTGAGGCGAGAAAAGCAGTAATAAAGGCGTAAATTATCCTTAACGTAAGGGTTAAGGGTTATCTCATCCACACATTTACTTCAGCCAGTCCATTGCTTTGCAATAACTGTAATTGTGACTCGATATTTGCACTTTGCTCAAACTCGAACGCATCAAGCTGTTCATCAAAAATAATTGTTGCAGCGCCATCACCACCACGCTGTTTAACCTGGTGTAAGGCAATATCGGCCAGATTCACCGATGATTCCCAACCAATCACTTTGCCGCCGAGTAACGGCAATGGATAGTACGACCACCCCATAGACACGGTCAGATTAGTGGTTTTACCGTTAGGTAAGCGATATTCTGTCTCAGCAATTGCTTTACACAAGTCACTCACATACTCTTCAATATAATCCCTGCTGAAGTCTCGCAGCAGCAATAAAAATTCATCTCCACTCCAACGTACAACATAATCAGATCCTTGAGTCCGAGTATTAAGTAACGTGGCCAACTGCTGCAAGCAACTATCACCACCAATTGGGCCGTAGGAGTCATTGATTTTACTGAAGTCATCAATGTTCATTATCATCAACACTAGGCTTTTGTTCTGCGCCTGTAGTGACTGAGCATTACGTTGATAATGCTCTACATCTTTTGGTAGCTGATCAAACAAGAAGCGGCGGCTTCGCAGCCCTGTTAATTCATCAGAGTGACTCACCAACTTCAGCTGTGTATTCACTTGATTGAGTTTTTCATTCGCTTTTCTAAGCTCCGTGGTACGCTCAGCGATGAGACTTTCTAACGCCGCCTGCTTTCTTCTTTCCTGTGCTCTGAACACCCAGAAAATTAAATAAAACATGAAGATAAAGGCACATGTAATAAATAGCCTAAAATAAATTGTCTCATCAAAACGACGCGGTAGTGTAACCGGTAACGCCAGTGTTTTTGCTTGCTCCCAGTCTTGCCCTTGACGTTTCGCTTCTAAAATAAACGTAAAGTTTCCTGGTGGTAAATTAGTATAAATTGCTTCTCGACGAGACTGCGCATCACGCCACTGATTATCATGCCCTTCAAGCATATATCTAAACTCGATGCTTTGCGGTGCATAGAAATCAATGGCCGTATAGTTAATCGTCAAATCTCTTTCTGACGTATCGAGTGAAATAACCTGATTCAATGAGTCAGCACTAAACACTCTATCGTGGGTTGTGAGCGATTCCAAACGAGGCTGTAATCCTCCCCCTCCGAATAGCTGTACATTTTTAGGGATCTCTACCACCCCTTGCAAACTTGGATAAAAAATCGCAGATTCAGTTTCCACCACCGCATCATGCCCAAGCCCAGAGCAGCACTGACTCGGCCTACCATCAAGCTGCTTGTCAAACGGACTTATTACTTGCTCAACTTGCAAACTCTCTATCACATGAGAAAACTGTGCCACAGGCATCCTGTAAACACCTTTCATCGTACTTACCCAAATTAGTTTATTGAGTTTGTCAAAATGTAACGAAAAAATGGAGCCGTATGGCAGGCCGTTGGAGGCATCTAATTGATACCAATCTCCAGCCGATGTTCGATAAAATAGCCCATCATTTAGTGAGCCAACTAACGTCGTCACAGTGTCTAGGTGCAAAATACTCGTGACATAAGCTGAATCGAGAGACGTTTGTGAGCCTATTTTTTCAATGCCCTTGTCATTGTACCTGTAAGCCCCTTTGTTAGTACCAAGAAAGCCATACCTTGGAAAATCTTCAACAAAAGTCACAAATTGGCTGCCTAAGAAGGCATTATACGCAAAGGGTGTAATACCTTTATAATCGAGTCTATACAATCCTCGCCCCGTACCAAACCACATGCCACCTCGGTTTGAAGGGCTGAGCGAAAAAACAGGATTCTGCCTCAGCTCTCGCTCATTAATTTTTTGCAAAGTACCATTTTCGTATAGTAGCGCACCGCGATCGGTGCCCAAAATTAACCTGTCGCCAATAAATTCTAAGTCATGAATCACCGAGCGGTTTAATTGGGCACTGGTTAATACCGGTTGATAGCTATCTTTTAAACTGATAATTCCCAACCCCTCACGGCTAGCCACCCATAATTTTCCGTTAGGCCCTTGAGTAATGGCGGAAATAGCTTGGTTAGTTTTTAAGCCTATATGATGACGCTCAACTTTCCCCGCATGGGCAAGCCATAACCCTTCATTTAGACTAGCAAGCCAGATATTATTATCTTTGTCCAAAAAGATGTCGGCAAACCAAATACTTTGATCTAACTGAATGGGTTCTACAGCCTGCCACACACCATTATTTTGGCGGTACAATAAACGCCCATAGGTAGAAACCCACAGCCCACCTTCCTTATCATTAAGAAACTTATAGACCGCATTGTTTCCTACTTCTTGATAGCGCCGAAGTACTTCATCAAAATCAAGAAAGTAAGCTCCCAACTCTGAGGCTAAATAGAGCTTTCCATCGACCCAAGCTAAATCGTGGATAATCGTTTGAGCCAGTTGCTCTGGCATAGAGACCTTACTGGCCAGTTCAAGCCTTACGCCATCGCCGTTTCGATTACTAGATTCACTGATTTTTAGTAAGTGACGTTCGTTCACTAACCAAATGCCATCAGGAACTAATGCCATTTTGGTAACTGAGCCAACAATCTGATTGATCTGAGTTACATCTAATGTACTTTGCTCGATATGATTTGCTGCAAGCGTAAGCTTTTTGGCGGATACATAGTACAACCCATTTGCTGCAATCCAAATACCACCATCTTTATCTTGTAATATATCTCTTACTGGGCCTTGTAGGTCAAAGCGTCTGGCTTCCAACGTTTTTGGATTAAGTCGAAGTAAGCCACGGCGGGTGCCAACCCAAAGCATGCCAAAACGATCAACGATGAGCTTATTGATGGCATTACTATTTAAAAAGTCAGCATTTTGGGTGTTAAAATTTTGAAATTGGTGACCGTCAAAGCGACTCAAGCCAAATTGTGTACCAAGCCAGATGTAACCTTGATCATCCTGAACCACACTTTTGACACTCTGTGATGGCAATCCACTTTGGATATTCCACTGTTTAACGACGTAATCATCAATTGCCGCATGAGTCATAAACGGTAACAGCAAAGTGAAAATGAAAAACAATAGCCTTGTCATCTTTATTCCATCACATCAGTATTATTAGACTAAGATGCCAGTTTTAAACAAAGCTTGCACGCAAATCAATGAAAAAACACCAGCTAATACATCATCTAACATAATTCCAGACCCACCATGTAAGCGTTTATCTAGCCATCTTATTGGTCCGGGCTTAAAAATATCGAAAAAGCGGAACAATATAAAACCAACAACTAAAGATTGCCAGCTTATCGCCGCACCAATCATTGTGATATAGAAACCTGCGACTTCATCCCAAACGATTGCGGGATGATCATGTACATTAACATCGGTTGCAGTTTTGCCACATAGCCAAATACCAAGCAAAGTCATCACTATTGCCACCAAACACTGCAACCAAACAGGCGCACTTTGGGTGAGCAAAATAAATGGTAATGCGGCAAAAGTCCCTACCGTGCCGGGCGCTTTTTTTGCCAGCCCTAACCCAAAGCCTAACGCCAAAAATTGGTGTGGCTTCTTTAAATTAAATTTGTACTGCTTAGCCAAACCTACTCCTAGCTAAAGTGCTCAAAACCTTGGCCACTTAATTGATAAGGTTGACCTTTATTAACCAATTGAACTTCACCATTATGCGCCGTAATTTGGCCAATACAAACAGGTTCAACACCATATTGTTTTAGCCGAGTTTCAACTGCATTTTTATTGTTATCATTAACGGTAAATAATAACTCGTAATCATCTCCAAAACTGAGCGCTAACCGCAGTCGAGCAGCTTCATCTAGACTAGCACGTAAAGCATTCGACATTGGGACTTTATCAACGTGAATTTTGGCACCGACTAATGAGGCCTTTAAAATATGCTGTAAATCAGCCAATAAGCCGTCGGAAATATCTATTGCTGATGTCGCCAAACCACGCAACACTTGTCCTGCGGCCACACGTGGGGCTGGATAATGAAACTTATCAAGTGCTGCTTTATAATGCAGAGGATCCAGCATCAACTCCTGTTTGCGAGCTTCGATCGCTAAACCCGCATCGCCCAACGATCCGGTGACATATATCCAATCACCAACACGCGCGCTCGAGCGTTTTAAGGCTTTACCATTTGGCACTATCCCTTTTGCACACACAGTAATAGTCAGCGGCCCTTGTGTCGTGTCGCCACCAATTACTTGTACATTGTAGTACTCTGCAATTTCATGCATGCCTTCTGTAAAAGCTTCTAGCCACTCCATATCAGCTGTCGGTAATGTCAGCCCCAAAGAGATCCAGGTTGGTTCCGCTCCCATTGCTGCCAAATCACTAAGATTCACTGCAATGACCCGATGTCCTAATGCTCTTGGAGGAATGTCTTCAAAGAAATGAACGCCAGAAACCAGCGTATCAGTAGTCACTGCTAGTTGGTGACCAGTAGGTACAGATACCAGTGCACAGTCGTCTCCAATGCCAAGTTCCACATCTCGACGAATAATACCACGTCCCTTAAAATAACGATTGATTAGCTCAAATTCTTTCATACACAAAAAAGCCGGCCTAAGCCGGCTATTCCTATCGTAAAACTTATTTACGAATAAACTTAACCGCTTTGTCCAGCACACCATTGACAAACTTGTGGCTCTCTTCTGCGCCAAACATTTTTGCCAACTCTATGCCTTCATTGATCGCCACTTTATATGGTACATCTTCACGGAACTTAAGTTCATAAGCACTAACACGTAGCACAGCCAACTCAACCATATCTAATTCTTCAAGTGGACGTGCTAAATGTGGTTTGACAGCTTCATCAAGCTGCTTTTGATTAACCACTACGCCACGAGCTAAGTCTTTAAAGTACTCAACATCCACTTTAGATACGTCATTTTCGATCAACATCTGCTGTTCGATGTCGGCAATTGGGTTACCACTTAACTGCCAAGAATAAATAGCTTGTAAAGCAAGTACACGTGCTTTGCGTCTAGCTGCTGGTTTCACTGAGATTCCTCTTAAATTTGCTCTAGCACGTTCACCATTTCTAGTGCACCAAGGGCAGCTTCACCGCCTTTGTTACCCATTTTAGTGCCCGCGCGCTCTATAGCTTGCTCAATGCTCTCAGTAGTTAACACCCCAAAAGCAACTGGAATATCATAATCTAATGAAACACAAGCCAAACCTTTGTTTGACTCATTCGCCACTAAATCGAAGTGTGGCGTACCACCACGGATGATCACACCTAAGGCAATGATTGCATCATGCTCTTTTTTCATTGCTATGCGCTTTGCTGCTAGTGGTAGTTCAACCGCTCCCGGTACATACACTACCGTGATGTCCTCATCACTAACACCACCAGTACGCTTTAACTCATCTACCGCACCCTCAAGTAGGCTGCTACCAATGAAATCATTAAAACGTGAAATGACAATGGCAAATTTTTTGCCAGGGGCGTACTTATTACCTTCGATTACTTTCATTAGATGTTCCTAATCTGTATGAGCAATTGCCAAATTGAGGCGCATGATAGCACAGTAATATGGTAATCGCCTACTATCTGACTATAGGCGATTACAATCAATTTGGCTTTTTGAAATTAATTTGGTTCGACGTATTCAACGACTTCTAAATGGAAGCCTGATAGAGCATGGTACTTTTTCGGTAGACTCATTAGGCGCATCTTCTGAATACCTAAATCAGCCAAGATTTGAGAGCCAATACCAACGGTACGTGATGTGCCTTGGAATTTACGATAATTAACTTGCTCTCCAGCATCTTCTGCGGCAAAAGCTTTCACCAAGGCTTCCATATCTTCGCTGCGCTCTTGTTTACCAAGGATCACTAGAACCCCATCATTTTCAGCGATATGCTTCATAGCGCTTTGCAGCGTCCAACTTCTATCCGCGCTGCGATCAGAATGGAGAATATCGTTAAACGTGCTTTGTAGATGCACACGTACCAAGTTTGCATCTTCCGTTTTAATGTCACCTTTGACCATTGCATAATGAAGTTGATTATCAATAGTATCTTTGTAAGTTACTAAATTAAACTCACCAAATTCAGTAGGTAATCGACATTCCGCCACTTTTTCAATGGTAGTTTCATTTAAGTTACGATATTCAATTAAGTCTGCAATTGTACCGATTTTTATATCGTGCTCTTTGGCGAATACTTCTAGTTGTGGGCGACGTGCCATGGTGCCGTCTGGATTTAGAATTTCAACAATCACAGAGGCAGGCTCCAGTCCTGCCAAACGCGCTAAATCACATCCAGCTTCAGTATGACCTGCGCGCGTTAAAACGCCGCCTGGCTGCGCCATAATTGGGAAGATATGACCTGGCTGTACAATATCCTCAGGTACTGCACCTTTAGCGACCGCAGCTTGCACGGTACGAGCACGATCAGCAGCGGAAATACCCGTTGTTACGCCCTTCGCAGCCTCAATAGACAAAGTAAAGTTGGTAGAAAACTGAGCACCGTTAGTTTTCACCATCAATGGTAAGTTAAGCTGCTCACAACGCTCTTGCGTCATGGTCAAACAGATTAGCCCACGACCATACGTTGCCATGAAATTAATTGCATCTGGTGTAATGTGCTCTGCTGCAACGATCAGATCACCTTCATTTTCTCGGTCTTCATCATCCATCAAAATAACCATTTTACCGGCTTTAATATCGGCGATGATTTCCTCAGCACTATTCAAACTCATAGTTTTCCCATTTTTACTTTGTCTGTGGCTACTTTATAAAGCCAGCTTTCGCCAATAGACTTGTTGTGAGAGTGGTCTCGCTGGCAGCGCTTGGCTCCCCCTGAATTAGTCTTTCGAGGTAGCGGGCGATTTGATCGACTTCAAGATTTAATTCTGAGCCAACTTGAAACCCTGCAATCGTAGTTTCTTGCGCCGTATGCGGCACAATCGTTAATTTAAATCGATTTTGTTCAACTGCGTTAACGGTCAAGCTAATACCATCAATGGCAACAGAACCTTTATAAGGTATATATTTCATTAGTGA
The DNA here is from genome assembly GCF_012641745.1 of Pseudoalteromonas peptidolytica. Lineage (GTDB taxonomy): Bacteria > Pseudomonadota > Gammaproteobacteria > Enterobacterales > Alteromonadaceae > Pseudoalteromonas > Pseudoalteromonas peptidolytica. Next base: position 135,532 of record NZ_WEHZ01000002.1, on the reverse strand, counting down.
TGCGGGGGCAGATAACCAATAGTCGGTCGCTCTAGCATTCGGGGTTATCTCTACCACTTCAGCTATCCCATCAACATGGCCGGACACTAAATGGCCGCCCAAACGCGATGCCGGTTGTAACGCCTTTTCAAGATTGACCGTTTGCCCTTTTTTATATTCGGCAAAGCGCGTCAAACTTAAGGTTTCATTAGAAACATCAGCTTTAAATCCATCTTGAAACTTCTCAGTTACAGTAAGGCAAACACCATTGGTTGCAATACTGTCCCCTAAGTTTACATCACTCATATCAAGTGACGATGAGCTCACTCGGACAACTAAATCACCACCCTTTGGCTGCAATTGAGTTAGTGTCCCTGTCGCTTCGATAATGCCTGTAAACATGTTACTTCTCTTTAGTCGCAGTAATTTTAAGGTCAGGCCCCACTGGCCTCACATCGTCAAATACCAATTCAGGTATTTGCGCCATCGACTGTAACGGCACGGTATTAAACAACCCGCTCCCTGAGCCAATGATTTTTGGTGCTAAATAGACAATATACTCATCAATCAGCCCCCGCTCGTGCATCACTCCGGCAAGGGTTGCTCCGGCTTCTAACCACACATAATTATGTTGTTTTTCAGCCAATGTGCTAAGCACCGCTCGTAGGTCGAGTTTGCCATTAATTTCAGGTACGACTACTTGTTCTACGAAATAAGGCCAATCTTTTGAATTATCAATAGTACGGCGAAAAATAATCACAGGAGATGTAATGCTAAATAGTGCAAGGTCAGGAGTCAGTCGATTTTGAGAATCAATGATTGCGCGTACAGGTTGACGTAACTCTGATTGCGGGTAATCGCAGTCTTCTAACAGCGCCTCACGCACATTCAGCCTTGCATTATCGACAATTACAGTATCGGCTCCGCTCAGGACAACACAACTTTGCGCGCGATGATGCTGCACATCCAAGCGTGCTGCGTCAGAGGTGATCCACTTGCTTTGACCATTATTTAATGCTGTTTTGCCGTCAATAGAGGCTGCAAGCTTACAGGTTACGAACGGCAATCCCTGTTCCATTCGTTTCAAAAAGCCATTATTTAGCGCTCTAGCTTGTGGTTCTAGCAAACCAAAGGCCGTTTCAATACCCGCAGCTTCTAGCATTGCCAATCCACGCCCTGCAACTTGCGGGTTAGGGTCAACCATAGCTGCAACCACTTTACTGATACCTGCGTCAATCAGACCTTTTGCACATGGTGGCGTTCTACCGTAATGACTACAAGGTTCGAGTGTTACATAAGCCGTGGCACCAGCAGCTTTAGCTCCAGCTTGCTTAAGCGCATGTACTTCAGCATGGCCTTCACCTGCTTTTAAATGCGCGCCTTCACCAACGATTTCACCGTCTTTTACGATCACACAACCTACGTTGGGGTTTGGGGTTGTGGTGTATTTACCGCGCTTTGCGAGCGTGATAGCTCGGCTCATATATTCATGATCTTGTGATTTGAACTGGCTCAATCCCCCAACCTCGCAATCTCTTCACCAAACTCACGAATATCCTCAAACGAGCGATACACTGAGGCAAATCGCACGTAAGCCACTTTATCAAGCTTTTTGAGGGCTTCCATAATACATTCACCAATCATGTCACTTGGAACTTCACGCTCGCCTGTACCACGAATTTGAGATTTAATCTGATGTACTACTTCTTCTATTTGTTCTGTACTAACAGGGCGCTTTTCCAGCGCTCGGTGCATGCCATTAAGCAGTTTGTCTTCGTTGAACGGCTCTCTGGTGCCATCTTGTTTTATTACTCTTGGCATCAGAAGTTCCGCGCCTTCAAAAGTAGTAAAGCGTTCGTGGCATAAAATACACTCACGGCGACGACGGACTTGATGGCCGGAAGCAACCAATCGTGAATCTATCACTTTGGTATCTTTGGCTGTACAAAATGGACAATGCATAGACGCTCTCGTTGAGTTAAAAACAAAAAAGGCCGCTTGAATGCGGCCTTAATCATAACAAAAAACTGCTTTTTTGTGAGCGAAATTATGCGTAAACAGGTAATTTAGCGCAAATTGCTTTTACTTTTTCTTTCACTTGTGCTTGTACAGACTCATCATTGATGTTGTCTAGTACATCACAGATCCAGCCAGCAAGCTCTTTCGATTCAGCTTCTTTAAAGCCACGACGAGTGATCGCAGGAGAACCGATACGAAGACCTGAAGTAACAAACGGTGAACGAGGGTCGTTTGGTACAGAGTTTTTATTTACTGTGATGTTTGCACGGCCAAGCGCAGCATCTGCATCTTTACCTGTGATGTCTTTGTCAATCAGGTCAAGTAGGAACAGGTGGTTTTCAGTTTTGCCAGAAACCACTTTATAACCACGTTCCTGAAGTACCGCAACCATCGCTTGTGCGTTTTTAACCACTTGCTCTTGGTAAGACTTGAACTCTGGCTGTAGTGCTTCTTTGAACGCAACTGCTTTCGCAGCGATAACGTGACATAGAGGACCACCTTGGCCACCGGGGAATACGGCAGAGTTTAGCTTTTTGTAGATCTCTTCATCATCACAAGCAGAGATGATAAGACCACCACGAGGACCCGCTAGCGTTTTGTGCGTTGTTGTTGTTACAACATGTGCATGAGGCACTGGGCTTGGGTAAATACCAGCAGCAACGAGACCTGCAACATGCGCCATATCAACAAGTAGGTAAGCACCTACTTTGTCAGCGATTTCGCGGAACTTAGCCCAGTCAACGATACCTGAATACGCAGAGAAACCGCCGATGATCATTTTTGGTTTGTGCTCAAGTGCTAATGCTTCAACCTGAGCGTAATCAATTTCGCCAGTTTCTTCGTTTAGACCGTACTGGATAGCATTGTACGTTTTACCAGAAAAGTTTACGTGTGAACCGTGTGTTAAGTGACCACCGTGAGCAAGACTCATACCTAGCACTGTATCATGTGGCTGAAGTAGCGCTTGGAATACCGCCGCATTTGCTTGTGAACCAGCATGAGGCTGAACGTTTGCGTAAGTCGAACCAAATAGCTCGTTGGCACGGTCAATGGCAAGCTGCTCAACCACGTCAACGTGCTCACAACCACCATAGTAACGCTTACCTGGGTAACCTTCAGCATACTTGTTTGTTAGCTGAGAACCCTGGGCTTCAAGTACACGTGGGCTACAGTAGTTCTCAGAAGCGATAAGCTCGATGTGCTCTTCTTGACGTGAAGTTTCTGCTTCAATCGCTGCAGACAATTCTGGGTCAAAATCTGCAATATTCATGTTACGTTCTAACATGGTTTCTCCTAGGTAAACGTAAGGGTATTTTTAAAGACAAACTAGCGCCGGTAAGTGGCCAGTGTGTCTATGAAATCAGCATGGGTATATTTAATCAGGGATTGAATTTATTTCACACCCCTATCGCGATGATATTTTTTTATTTAAACATTAATATTTTAAATGAGACAACCTAAGTTGCATTTGAAAAGCTAATATAGTTACGAAATTGAACATACCTAAGTGAGCTATTTACCCACTTAGGTCCCCGTTCTGATCTAGTTCAACTTTGCCAATATCGCCGTCTTCAGGGCGTTATAATCGGCACTAAGTGACTCAGCTAAACAGGTCTTTTTCAGCGCATCAGCCAACGGTTTCGGCATATCAAGCTTATGATTTAAAACATCTTCTACAGACTCTTTGAATTTTGCAGGATGTGCAGTTGCAAGGAAAATCCCGGTTTCATCCGCTTGAGAGTCAAGCGCTAATCCCTCGTAAGCGATCGCTGTATGCGGTTCAGCCAAATAGCCTTTGTCATGTAATTCTTGCATGACTGTTTGAGTGCGCGCTTCCGACACTGAACGTGAATAAAAGTCATGTTTGTTAAAATCACCTCTTTCCAACATGATTTCAACTCGAGGCCAGTTATTAGGTTTGCTCACGTCCATCGCATTAGAGAGTGACTCCAACGTATCGTTTGGCTGCCACTCACCTGATGTAACATAACGAGGCACAGTATCATTCTGGTTTGTCGTCGCACTTAGCTTAGCGATCGGTAATCCTATTGCTGCCGCTATCATCGCTGCGCAAACATTACCAAAGTTACCACTTGGCACTGAAACATGCACTTTATCACGCTGCGACTTAGGTAATTGTGCTAGTGCTTCAAAGTAATAACACACTTGCGCCACTAAACGGCTGATGTTGATTGAGTTTGCCGAATTAAGACCAAGTTTTTGCTTCACCTCGTCATCAAGAAATGCAGACTTCACCATCGCTTGGCAGTCATCAAAGCTACCATCTACAGCATAGCAATGAATGTTTTTCCCAAGTGTTGTAAACAGCTTTTGTTGAGCAAGTGAAATTTTGCCATGGGGATACAAGATCACTACATCAACGTTTTCTTTTTCGTAAAAGGCATGGGCAACGGCAGCACCTGTATCACCACTTGTCGCTGTGAGGATAGTTACACGTTCACCTTGATTAAACATGCTGATACATTCAGCCATAAAGCGACCGCCAAAGTCTTTAAACGCTAACGTTGGACCATGAAATAACTCTAAGCAATACTGGTTGTCAGCAACCTCCACAAGCTTAGCTGGAAAGTTAAATGCGCGCTTTACCATGTCATCTAGTGTGTCTTGTGGTAATTCATCACCGATAAGGTGGTGAAGTACTCTGGCACTGCGCTCAGCAAAAGGTAGTGCAAGTAATGCGTCAATATCCGCAATACGCTCAAAAGATGGTGGAAAGAAAACACCCTGATTGCGACCTAGGCCAATTTTGACCGCTTCGACGAATGAGACGACCTGCTGCTCGTCCTTTAAATTTACTAACTTCATTATTTCTGATCCTTTAATTCTCTTGTACCTTGCGTATCTAGTCGGCAAATATGGCTAAACCCTGCATCATTAATATAGTGTTGCTGCAACCATTGCTGTACGGCATTTGCCTGTTGCTCAGACTTACAAATTGCAAATAATGTAGGTCCTGCTCCGGAAATACTCACCAGCTCGGCTCCTAGGGCTGGTAGCGCCTTTTTCGCTTCGCTAAACCCGGCAATGAGTGGCGCTCTCGCTTCCTCGGCAATACTGTCTTTCATCATCGACAGTGCGTTATCAAATTGCCCTGACTGCATCAGTAAACAAAAACCAGATAGTCGCTGGGCAAATTCCACCGTATCATGCAATGAAAACTGCTGCGGTAGTGCTTGTCTTGCTTTTGCTGTGTTTAGTGCAAAGCCTGGATAAGCAATGACATAAAACCAGTTTTCATCATACGCAACACTGATTGCTTTGCTCGGAATGCAGTCCGCAGTCAGTTGCAGTCCACCAAGGTAGCATGGCGTGATGTTGTCGTAGTGACGACCGCCACTGACCTTAGCTTCAAAGTCGGCCATCAGTTCAATAAGCGCCTCTTGGCTTAATTGCGTATCGGCAAAATCATTAAGTGCAGCAAAAGCAGCAACTACAGAGCATGCGCTTGAACCTAACCCAGAACCAACAGGAAGACCTTTATATAAAGTCATGGCAACCGCTGGCATGTTTGGTGCTACATGCTGCTTGAAGTGCAGTAAACACTGAAACGCCAAATTGTCCTTGGGATCGGCTGAGAGCTTTTCAGCATATGGGCCAATACAATTGAACGTATCATACTCTGCAGCTTCAACACTGACCTGATCACCCAGTAAACTGCCATCAATGGGTTCAAGTGCGGCGCCTAGTGCGTCAAAGCCAACACAAAAGTTTCCCATAGATGCAGGTGCATAAAATGTTTTCATCATTACCCCTACCTCGACAGCGTTTTTAGAATATCTGTAAACACGCCAGCAGAGGTCACTTCCGCACCGGCGCCATACCCTCTGATCACAAAAGGTTTTGGCTGATAGTACTGGCTTAAGATTGCGAGTGCGTTTTCACCATCACGAATATCATACAAAGCGTGCTCCTTATCTACGGCTTCAATACCAACGCGGCATTTGCCATCAACAATTGAACCAACATAGCGTAGCACTTGGTCTTGTGCTTTTGCCGCTGTTATACGGGCTGAAAATGCGTCATCTAATTGAGGTAATTGCGCCATAAATTCATCAACACTGGCACCCTCTGCAAACCCTTCAGGCAACACTGACTCAACTTCAATATCGTCCAGTTCCAATGGCAATCCCGATTCGCGGGCAATGATGAGCAGCTTACGCGCGACATCCGTTCCAGATAAATCATCGCGTGGATCAGGCTCTGTAAAGCCATTTTGTTTGGCTTTCTCTGTTGCTTCCGATAGCGATAAACCATCTGATAATACGCCGAAAATATATGACAGCGAGCCAGACAAAATACCACTGAATGACAGCAGTTCATCTCCTGCGCCAAACAGCAATTTAAGGTTGTCTAGTACAGGTAGACCTGCTCCAACGTTAGTTTCATATAAAAAGTGACGGCGCTTAGCTTGTGCAGCTTGTTGCAGCGACTGATAATACTCATAACTGCCTGTATTTGCTTTTTTGTTAGCCGCAACGACATGAAACCCAGCATTTAGAAAGTTTAAATAGTTGTCTGCGACAAATTGGGCAGCACTACAATCGACAATCACAGGGTTTATTAAATGGTTTTGCTTAACAAACTGGCTAACGTGTTGTAAATCAAAACCCGATTCAGCTTTTTCAAGTGCCAATTCCCAGTTATCAAATGGCACACCTTCAGGGTCTAAATAACATTTACTCGAGTTGGCAATACCATAGAGATTCAAGCGAATATTACGCTTTTCGAGCCATGCTTGCTGTTTATGAAATTGCTTCATTAATTCTTGACCCACTAAACCACAGCCAATCAAGAAAACATCAATGGAAGGTACGTGCGTGAAGAAGTTTTCGTGACACACCTTTACTGCATCTTGGCAAAGCTCACCATCAACCACCGCCGAAATTGAACTTTCTGTTGAGTCCTGCGCGATGGCAACAATATTCACCTGGGCTTGAGCGAGCGAAGCAAAGAATTTGGCAGCAAGACCTTTGTGCGCTCTCATGTTGTCGCCAACCAAAGTAACGATAGCAAGATTACGCTGCACTTCAATTGGGTCGATTAACCCAGCTTGGGTTTCAAGCTCAAATGCCTGTTCCAGCGCAGCCAGCGCGAGACTTAGGTCTTGCTCATGGACACAAAAACTAATACTAAATTCACAAGAAGATTGTGTAATCAGTACGATAGAGACATTGTCTGCTGCCAGTGCAGAAAAAACCCGGGCAGCCATGCCTACCTTGCCTTTCATTCCAGGCCCTGCCACAGTTAACATAGCCAGTTTGTCTAGACTCGAAAGCGCTTTTACTGGAGCCTCGCCACCACCTTGTGCACAAATCAGTGAGCCGGGCACTTCTGGGTCATGAGTATTTTTAATTTCGCACGGCACATCCGCTTTGGCGCAAGGTAAAATGGTTTTTGGGTGCAGCACTTTAGCGCCAAAATAAGACAATTCCATTGCTTCTTTATAAGACAGCACATCAACTTTAGTTGCCTTTTTAATAAGACGAGGATCGGCACTATAAACACCATCAACATCAGTCCAGATTTGGCAGATTTCGGCTTCAAGACAAGCTGCTGCAACTGCCGCAGAATAGTCAGAACCATTACGACCAAGCGTTGTCAGCTCACCCGCTTCATTACTGCCTGTGAAACCCGCCATAATATAAAAACGCGATGCGTTGGCACGAACCATCTCTGCAAAACATAATTTACTCAACCTAAGGTCAACTTCCGCATCAAGGTATCCGCCTTGTGTTTTTACGCACGCTTCAGCACTTAACGAAACCGCATCGGATTGCAGCATGGTATCCATTAGCGCGACACTTATCCGCTCACCAAAGCTAATGACATAAGCTCTGGCTTGACTTGGGCAGTGCCCCAGTAGCTTTGCACCATCTAGTTTATTCTTCAGTAATTCAAAGTCAGGCCAGCCCGAAACACTACCGTACACCGCTTGTACTTCATCGTGTAAGCCTTGGCTACGAGATGCAAATGACTGCCATTGAGTGTCAAATTCAACTCCTTGCCCTGCTAATTCAGCAAGCTCAACTAATTGATCTGTCATGCCACCAGGGGCGGAAAGCACGACGAGTGCTTGTTGTTGCCCATGATCTTTAATGAGCTGTCTTACTCTTTGTAAACAGGCAAAATCTTTGAGGGAAGACCCTCCAAACTTTAGTACTCGCATCATTTTTCCTCATTCCAAAAACAAAAAAGGCCTGTGTTCTTAGTGAACACAGGCCTTTTTTAAACTCGCACTGACCTATGCCACTATCCAGTTAGGATGGTGGTTGTAATAATGGTCGTAGTGATGATATTCGTTTTCATAAAATTAGATTGCCTGAAGTGTAGTCATACTGTCAATACGAAATAGCAAAATAGATTATGCAAATTTCTAATAGTGACATTTGTAATCTGCATAGATAAGTTATCTTATCCCAAATTTATGCAATAGTTCCAAAAGCTGTTCAGCTTTGGCTGGCTTTTCTAGAAACCCCAGCGCGCCCAAGCTTGCAACTCTTTCTTTCATTTGCGCCTGAATATCGGCTGAAATTACCACTACATAACATTCAATTTTATTGGTTTTTATTGCTTCAAGCACACCAATGCCGTCTAATATTGGCATGGTCAGATCAAGACACAACAAATCGATTTGTTGTGCTTGCAGTATCTCCATTGCTTGTTGGCCATCCTTTGCTTGGTGCAACACGATATCTAAATTGCTCTGCAAGTGTTTTATAACTTGCTTTCGGGCTACAGCCGAATCATCGCAAACTAAGACGGAATAACTCATAAAGTGGCCAGTCTTGTACTTAATAAAACGGTCATTGGATAACACTAACTTATAACACATTAAACTTTGCTTAGTAAGGCGCTAAAAAACATATTTAATTAAGATATTTATTTATTTTTAACCATTTATTGGCTAACTTTAAAAGCAGATTATACAAAGGCGATGAACTAACCGTAGGAGCTCAGCTTAATTCATGCTGCAAAAAAGCCTCTCAAAAAAATTGCTCACTAATGTGTTGTCGGTTTACTTCCTTCTAACCTTTGTCGTCACATGCGGTCAAGTGATTGCTGAATACGTCAACACAAAAGACTATATTCGTAATGAGCTGACAATGTTACAAAAAACATTCAGTAGGAGCCTGACTCGCGCTATTTGGGAACTCAACACCAAACAGACAGTCACCACAGCTGAAGGCTTGCTGGCAATTCCCATGATTGAAGGGATCATTGTACGTGATGACAGTGGTGAAATTATTTCTCAGCTTGGACGTTCGCTGGATATTCACGAGCTTTACAGTCAACAGCTTGTTCAAGAAGAAGCAATAATTGAGGACACACCGTCAGGTCTATTCGGTTACACCTTTCCGCTGATATTCGAGTTTTCAGGTCGCGCTACACAGGTTGGAGATGTGACGTTATTTTCAAGCCGAGAAGTCGTGCTTAGTAGGATCATGATATCGATTTACTTCTTAATCGGTAACGCCATGATTAAAACCACCTTTTTGATTATTTTGTTCTTAATTGCATTTAGAAAGCTGCTGACTGAGCCGCTGAGTGAACTTACCGAACAGATAGAAGAGTTCGAAATAGACAATGTTGATGGCCATAGAATAGACATTGGAACGAAGGAGCGTAACGAATTAAAGATAATGGAAGAAGCGTTTAACAAGTTGATCGATAAAATTTCTGAATACCGTAAAAAATTAGACCAAACACAAAAAGAGCTCATCATTAGTAATGAAAAGCTAGATCAACACAACATCCAGCTTGAACAAGAGGTCGCGCGTAAAACTTCTAATCTCAGCCAAGCGATGATGGATTTACAACAACAAAAATACGAATTAGAAAAACAAAAGCTAACACTGACCGAAGAAATTGATCTTAGAAAGCAAACAGAAGAAGAGCTGTTAACGAAACAAAAAGAGCTCGAAAAATATGTTGATGAGCTAAACATGGCGCAAGAGCGCTTAGTGGGTTCGGAAAAAATGGCCGCGCTTGGTGGACTTGTCGCGGGTATTACTCACGACATCAACACCCCAGTGGGAATAGGCGTTACTGCCACCTCGTTTCTACAAGAGCGATTGGATCAGCTAGAGTCTGCTTATAATGCCAAGACCCTTTCTCCTAAAGCATTAGAGGAATTTATTAGCGAAGCCAAACAGAGCGCTAGCCTGCTTACCACCAATTTAGATAGGGCATCTGAGCTCGTTGCAAGCTTTAAACAAATTGCCGTTGACCAAGCCAGTGAAGCGATAAGAACGATTAATATGAAGCAATACCTTGGTGAGGTTATTCGTTCTTTGCACCCAAAACTGAAAAAAACACATCACCAGGTCAATATCGAATGTCCAGAGGACATGACGCTTAACTTACCAGCTGGCGCAATTAGCCAAATTTTTACTAACCTTATTATGAATTCGCTGATCCATGGCTTTGAGAATCAAGATAAAGGTAATATCGATATAAAAATCACCGAAGATAATGGTGCTGTTAATATTGTTTATCAAGATGATGGTAAGGGCGTGACAAAAGCACAACTTGAGCGCCTGTTTGACCCATTTTTCACTACCAAACGTGATCAAGGCGGTAGCGGATTGGGCACACATATTACCTTAAACTTGGTGAAACAAACATTGAATGGCGATATTGAAGTAACAAGCGAAGAAGGAAAAGGCTTGACTTACTATATTAGCTTTCCCAAAGATCTTCAAAAACCAATGGCTATGTTCCACTAGCCATTGGTTTTTGGCCCTTGCCAAGCAGGTACAACAGTTGAACGGCTGCCACCAGTTTTGTTTTTTTAGAGCCTCGTAGAAATGTACACTATCCCCTTGTACAAATACCAAACAAACCAACGTAAAAAAAGATTTTAAGGTAAATGATTTCGACTTATACCAATTACCTTAATGTAAGTGGTCTATTTTGAGGCGAGAAAATTTTGTCAATAACCCCGCTACCGCGTCCTGCTATCGCCACGGTACCCACATTCGTGTAGGCAAGGCAAAAATTTTGCTATTTAGTTGTTCTAAATAAGAAATTTTTAACGCTGTTAGCGTCAGATTTACTCCTTCAAATTGAGCAAGTATTAAGTCAAATTAGTATTATATGAATTGATTAGCGAATATCTTCAGGAATACAAACTTACGCCTTTTTGCTATGATGAGCGCAATTTAATTCCAAATGAGCTTAATTCTATGTGGTTCAGTAACTTAATCTGCTATAAATTCAAACAAGATGTCAACTACACACAAGAGGACTTTGAAAAAGCGCTAGAGCAGGATATTTTCCGCCCATGTGGCAGCCAAGATATGACAACTTTTGGCTGGACAAAAGCTTTTGGTAAACATGGCCAGATGCTTTCGCATTTTTCACAAGACAGCATTTTAGTCTGTGCCAAGCGTGAAGAAAAAGTGCTACCAGCAGCCGTTGTCAATGAAATGGTTGCAGAAAAAATTGAGCAAATAGAACAGCAAGAAAATCGTCCAGTAAAGAAAAAAGAAAAAGACGACATCAAAGAAAATATTCTTGCTACGTTATTACCTCAAGCGTTCAAAAAATCTAGCTTACAGTTTGCTTTTATCGACCAAAAATCAGGTTGGGTGATTGTAAATAGCGCCAGCTTCAACAAAGCAGAAGAGCTACTTGCTCTGCTACGTAAGTCTCTAGGCACACTCCCTGTTGTACCAGCGTTTGCGAACTATGATTTAGACTTACAGCTAACACACTGGCTAACCGAATTTACCGCGCCCGAAGGCTTTGCAATAAGCACCGATGCTGAGTTGCAAGAGCCTGACGACAACGGTGCTCAAGTCAAGTTAAAACAACATGACCTTTCATCAGATGAAATCAAAACGCATTTAGAAAACGGTAAACGTGTAACTAAACTCGCATTAGATTGGCGTGAGCGTGTGAAATTCGTCTTACAAAACGACGGTACATTAAAACGTTTAAGCTATGCAGAGGCACTTAAAGACCAAAATGCGGATATTCCGAAAGAAGATCTAGCCGTTAAACTGGATGCTGACTTTATTTTGGTATCAGAAGAAATCAAAGAGTTGTTAGAAGACCTAACCAAAGGTCTTGGTGACGACGAAGGCCTAGAGTCTTAATTTTAGAGTCATCATCTAGAGCTTGTTGAGCTTTGGATACGAAAAATTGATAGCGGATATGGCTATCAATTTTTCTTTATCCAGTTCAATACTCTATCTTCACAAGGTTACTTTGCGCCAATAGCGAACGGACGGCACGCTCTCAAATGCAAGCGTTTAGTTACTGGCTGGCCACCTTATTTGCACTAACCAACGCATTTGTAGCGCTTTATTTACTCTTCAATGGCATGATAGGAGCTCGGCTTTGGCAGTAACGCTTTGCTAACCTGAATTTCAGGCTTTGAAGACAATTTACATCAGTAGTCCGATACCCGAAGCAGTAATAAGTACAATTAAACGGAGTTTGACGCGCGTGAATGTAAAAAGCATTTCATTGGCTTTAATAGTAGTGATAATTTGGGGGCTTAACTTTTCGGTCATTAAATTTGGCCTAGCAGAGCTGCCTCCTATTTTATTCTCAGGCTTGCGTTTTTTGGTAGTCGCGATCCCTGCAGTATTCTTTATTCCTTTTCCTAAAACGTCGATATAGAACGTACTCAGTGTTGGGCTATTTTTAGGTGTGCTTAAGTTTAGCTTGCTGTTTATTGCGATGGAATCAAATGCGTCAGCTGGCATTGTTTCTTTGCTGCTTCAAGCCCAAGTCATTTTCACGATTTTGCTAAGTGTTTTGTTGTTAAAGGAAACCATGGATCGCTTTCAAGTGGTGGGGATCAGCATCGCAACGTTTGGGTTTAGTTTGTTTTTTATCAACTCGTCTGGGTCAACGACAATATTGGGCGCGGTGCTCATTCTGTTCGCGGCATTATTTTGGTCGTTTTCAAACCTCATCATGAAGCGCCTGCAAAACGTTAATTTACTCCATTTTATTGTTTGGGTAAGTCTAGTGCCGCCATTGCCACTTTTTACACTGTCTTATTTTATTGAAACAGACTCTCCATTGACCTTACTACTGAACACCACAACACAGTCTTGGTTATCCATTGCCTATGTGGGTTATATCTCAACACTGATTGCATTCGCAATATGGGGTTGGCTACTTAAAAATCACAAGGCTGCAGCAGTAACGCCTTTTGCCTTATTAATCCCTATTGTCGGCATTATAGGTTCAGCCTTATTACTTAATGAGCAGTTGATGCGAATGGAAGCTATTGGGGGTGGTTTTATTTTATGTGGCTTAACGGTTTCTGTTACAGGTGCTCGGATAAGCAAAATATTTAGCAAGCCTCGAGCCGATGTTTTGCCATAAACGCCAAAGACCTCGACAGAGGCCTTTGTATTCACGAGAAGCAAAAGGAGCTAAGCAAACATTGTTTTGACGTCTTCGAGTACACTTAAATAAGTGTCATCGGCAAACATACTCACTTCCTTAATTATTCCTTTTTCTTCATATTGTTTTAATGCTGCAGACTTATCAGACACCTGTAAAATACCTTCTACGATTGCACCCACACGAATAAAGTCGACATAACAGACATGTTCTGGTCGGTAATTTGGATTTGCCCAGCTTTCTGCGACTTCAACGAACTCGTCGGTAAATTCCCACTCACGCATTATCGCTCCCCCAATTTTGCCGCCTAATTTCTGGATGGCATGGGCCAAAAAGCTTGGATTGGCAAACACTTCGGGGTGACGCTCGGCCTCTGTCAAAATAGGCAAAACACCGATATTAAACACCAAAGAAGCTAACGTGATTGTATCTCTGTTGAGCGAAGTGTGCTTATTGACGCGAAGATAAAAATCCATCGTTGTTATCGCTTGGCAAGCGACTTTTAACGTCTTCTGCCAAGCTTTGTCCATGTATGTTTTTATGAGCTTATTATTAGAGACAAATAGCTGCTCCATGGCCATCGCAGTTGCAATATTCTTGATTTGTCTTAGACCAATTCGCGTTACCGCTTGGTTTAAGGTATTGACCTTAACCGAACGCCCCATAAAAGCGCTGTTAGCAACTTTAATCATACGCGCTGCAAGGGCTGGGTCATGAGAAATAACGTCTGCCATCTGCATCAAGTTAATTTCAGGGTCATCTGCCGCTTGCCTTACACGCACTGCAATTTCAGGTAATGTCGGCAATACCAAGGTGTCGTTATTGATCCTATCAGTTAGAATCGTGAGCAAAGCATTTTCTGTAGACATGAAACCAAATCCCTTAATAACTGAATAAAAGACCCGACTGCAAACGTAAGTTTTTAATAAAAGTAGGCACTGCGCTTGCTGGTGGTCACACTGCTGATTTTTAGTATCTATGACGTAAGTATTGTCTAACTTTCGGATAAAGTTAAGAAAATCTAGGAAAATAATATTTTATTTATATACCCCCAATAATTAGCAAGTTAGAATTCAAGGTATACCGTACTTTGCGGCTAGCTTTAACATAAAAATATTGGAAAAAGCCCACATCTGGGCATAAATGGTAACCCTTCACATTAACTGCGACTTGAATACCACATATCAATTTAGGTTAACTAGGCACAGTAATACAAAATCGTGTAGGGTAATCTCAACATAATCAGGATCTGTTTATCTTTTACGTTTGTTTTTGGAGTAGTTTGATTGGTATTTATACAAGGCAGAGTCTGCGTAGCATAGTTACTCTATGTCAGTCAGACGATAAAGACTTTGTGCTTCTACAAAGTCACCTTACCCCACATCCTTGTGGGGCAACACTGTTGAAATGCCAACCAAACGCTGCTCTAGGGGTTCACCTAAGTGCGACTTGCTCATTGTTGCTCAACTTTTGCCTAGCTCACTGGGCTGAAAGCCGAGCGTCGCGATCAAAACATACTCAGGAAAACAAAAGTCAAACAGCAAAGGTCAACAGACCCAAGAACACAGACAACAAGGGAGCATTATGAAACACTCTACGATTTCAGTTGCAATCGCGCTTGCAACAGGTCTCACCCTCACTGGCTGCTCTGAGCCATCAACTTCTTCTGAAGAACCTAGTGCACAAACTGAGCAAGCCCAAGCTGATAACAAACAATCAGGCTACAAGCTTGTGAATGCGTCTCAAGACCGACTAAATATTTATACCCCAGTAACGCTAGAAACAGACCTAGGTCACCTAAGTGATAACCAGAAAAAAATGCTGGCTTTACTTATCGACGCTTCCGTTATTATGGATAATTTATTTTGGCAGCAAGCATTTGGCGAAGACAAAACAACCTTCCTAGGCAAAATCTCAGATGAAAAAGTGCGTCAGTTCGCCGACATCAACTATGGGCCTTGGGATCGTTTGAACGGCGACCAAGTTTTTCTTTCTGGTTTTGAAGATAAAGCGCTTGGCGCGGAGTTTTACCCAAGCGACATCACTAAGGATGAGCTAAACAACGCTGAAGTAAAAGACAAAACAGGACTTTATTCTCTTATTCGACGCGATGAAAATGGAAAGCTATACAGTATCCCCTACTCTTCAGCCTACAAAGCCGAGCTAGACCAAGCCGCAGCGCTATTACGCCAAGCAAGTAAACTGGCACAAGACAAAGAGTTTGCGCATTACTTAAACCTACGTGCAGATGCCTTGGTGAACAACAGCTATCAAGCATCTGATTTTGCGTGGATGGACATGAAAAATAATCCAATTGATGTGGTAATCGGCCCGATCGAAACCTATGAAGATCAACTATTTGGCTACCGCACCGCTTTTGAATCTTACGTTCTGGTTAAAGACTTGGCGTGGAGTGAACGCCTCGCTAAGTTTGCCGCTTTCTTACCTGAGCTTCAAACAGGCTTACCTGTTGAGGATAAATACAAGCAAGAAGTGCCAGGCTCTGATGCCGACCTAAACGCATATGACGTCATTTATTATGCCGGTCATTCAAACGCAGGTAGTAAAACCATTGCGATTAACCTGCCAAATGACGAGGAAGTACAACTACAAAAAGGTACCCGTCGCCTGCAACTTAAAAACGCAATGCGTGCAAAATTCGACAAGATCTTAGTGCCAATCGCAGATCAACTTATTGTCCCTGAGCAACGTAAGCACATCACCTTTGATGCTTTCTTTGCTAATACCATGTTCCATGAGGTGGCCCATGGCCTAGGCATTAAAAATACTATTACGGGTAAAGGTACTGTTCGTCAGTCACTACAAGAACACGCCAGTGCGCTTGAAGAAGGTAAAGCCGATATCCTAGGCCTATACATGGTTGAGCAACTACTTAAAAAAGGCGAGATCACCGAAGGTACGCTTGAGGATTATTACATCACCTTTATGGCGGGGATCTTCCGCTCAGTACGCTTTGGTGCATCTAGTGCACACGGTAAGGCGAATATGATCCGATTTAACTTCTTTAAGCAAGAAGGCGCATTCTCTAAAAACACGGACGGCTTATATCAAGTGAATATGGAGAAGATGGGCGCAGCGATGGAGAAACTGTCTAACCTTATCCTAACGCTACAAGGTGACGGTGACTATCAAAAAGTCGATCAACTAATCGCAACGCACGGCGATATCAAAGCGGAACTACAAAAAGACCTAGATAAGCTCTCTGAAGCGAACATTCCTGTTGATGTTACCTTTAAGCAAGGTAAACAAGTACTTGGACTCTAGTACGAACTAGAACACCATGCCATAGTGACTGAAGCGACAAGCTGAAAGCCTATGGCATGACTTACCGCATCACACAACTGGTTGAATAAAAGTCGCGAAATCACCTAAGGTAAATCAAAAGCAAGGCCGATACATATTAAACATTGTGTTGAAACAAAAAGGAGTTTTTATAACAATGAATTTTCGTATCCACTCTGACTCACTGATTTTCACACCTGTGAAAACACCATCTTAAGCAGACAACCCCAAGAGAGATGACTTACAACAACAGCCCGACGAATCAACAACTATCGCGGCGTATATTGGTGATACGCGTAACAGCTCACCACACAGTGCGCTACTAAATCCCGATGGCTTCGACTTTGATAACATGTCTATTAACGAATTTACCGGTATTGTCGATGCTATTCGAACTTTAGAATCGGATATGGCTCGCGCTAGCGGATATTCGGGTAGCTTGCGTGACACTTTTTGGGATGATGTGATGGGCGTTAAAGGAGCACTAGATAATACTGACTTTTCTGAGCTTGATTACCGCGCTGATGATAAGATAGAGATCAGCGATTTTTTTGCCGAAAGTGTAGAGAGAACAGCCAAGATGGAGCAAGAAAATTATCGCGCATTTCATGGTTCACATGGCATCGCCCAGCAAAAACAACAAACAGTAGCCAAAATCACTTCCGAACCCTTCCTTCGAGAGTACCAAGAAAAAGCGGTAGCATTTTTAAAAACTCGTGAAACCCAACTAATTGATAGGCAGGCTTAAGTGACCTGCGCAATATTGAGTACCTATTGAATTAATTCTTTCGGTATTCGTAACGTACACCACCGCAAGTGGTAACCTCGCCTCCATGATTCATTAACGCTACGGGGTAGCTATCACGGAGTAAATATCTACACAAAATTTGCTTTTATTTTTGCAATTTCTTTATCTTCATAAGGCTTTGCAGAAAACAGCCCCCAAACAGGTTTCGGCCAAGCAATATCAGTTTTAAATCGTGCGATGTGGTGCACATGTAATTGCGGCACCATATTACCAAGCGCTGCTACATTCAATTTATCTGGCATAAAGGTGTCTTGTAACAAACGACTCAGCTTGGCCGACTCTTGCCAAAACTGGATTTGCTGTGGCTCAGGTAAATCAATAACTTCTTTTGCTCCCGCTACTCTTGGCACTAAGATAAACCAAGGATATTGTGAGTCATTCATCAATAATACAGTACAAAGCGGCCATTCTGCCATTAGAATACAGTCTCGCTGTAATTCTTTCGCTAATTCAAACATCATAATGCACTTCTTTAGATCCGATTTACTCGGCACTCTATCCGAATTTGTTGCTATTGCAAAGTAGCTTCATTACCATCCGCAAAGACTTTAAAAATACAACAAGGTGGCTACCGTGCATTCTCGCATTAAACACTACACAATAGCCCTTCCGTTAGCATTTGCATCTGTTGCCGCTAACGCAGAGCAGCTAACTCTTGAGCGACTTTTTGACGACCCATCCCTATCAGGTAAAGCGCCTGTAAAACTGCAATTTTCTCCTGACGGTTCTCGTGTTACTTACCTTCAAGGAAAAAAAGAAGACTATAACCGTTACGACCTTTGGGAATACAATCTAAAAGACAATACCAACCGTTTATTGGTAGACTCAGCAGCGCTATTTTCTGGCCCAGAGAACCTCTCAGATGAAGAAAAAGCACGACGTGAGCGTCAACGTATTTTTGGCCGTGGTATTTTAGAATACAAATGGTCAAAAGATGGCAAAGCGCTACTTTTCCCACTCAATGGCGACTTGTACTACTATGAAATCGCTTCAGGTAAGAGCAAAAAGCTAACAGAAACCGAGGCATTCGAAACCGATGCTCGCTTCTCACCAAAAGGTAACTTTGTTTCATTTATTCGTGAGCAAAACCTCTATACCATCAATCTCAAGTCAGGCAAAGAAACGCAATTAACTAAAGACGGCGGTGGCGTAATTAAAAACGGCATGGCTGAGTTTGTTGCCCAAGAAGAGATGAGCCGCATGACGGGCTACTGGTGGTCGGGTGATGAGCAACAAATTGCTTTTACTCGCATTGATGAAAGTCCAGTTCAAGAAGCCATTCGTAACGAAATCTATGCCGAAGAAGTCAAGCTATTCAATCAACGATACCCATACACCGGGACTGCCAACGTTGAGATTGAATTAGGTGTTGTAAAAATCAATGACCAAAAGGTGGATTGGATTGATCTAGGCGAAGATAAAGACATTTACATCGCCCGTGCAAACTGGTTGAAAGACAACAAAACATTGTCATATCAGTGGCAAAATCGCTCGCAGCAAAAACTAGAACTGCGCTTTTACGATACCAAAAGCAAAAAACAGCAAGTTGCCCTAACCGAAACCAGTGATACCTGGATTAACCTGCATTTTGACCTTGAGTTCTTAAAAGACAAAAAACACTTTGTATGGGCTTCTGAGCGCGATGGCTTTAAACACCTTTACCTATACAGAACCAATGGCCAACTTGTGCGCCAAATCACTAAAGGCGAGTGGATTGTTGAAAGCCTTCAAGGCGTTGACGAAAAAAAGGGTATTGTATACTTTTCAGGTCGCAAAGACACGCCGCTTGAGAGCCACCTATACAGCGTGCCACTTTTCAAAGAAGGCGATGCAAAACGTATTACCGAAAAAGGTAGCTTCCATAAAGTAGTACTTGCAAAAGATAACCGTACTTTTATTGATAAAGCGTCTTCAGTCAATCGTCCACCAGCTGTTGCACTGCGCAAAGTAAACGGCGAATTTGTCACTTGGCTTGAAGAAAATGCTTTAGACAACCAGCACCCGCTTACACCGTACTTGAGCAATCTAGCCACGCCAGAGTACGGCACACTGAAAGCTGAAGATGGTCAAACCATGTATTACCGTTTATTTAAGCCAGCAAAGCTTGAAAGTGGTAAGAAATACCCTGTGATTGTAAACGTTTACGGTGGCCCTCACGCGCAGCGTGTTACCAACAGCTGGCGTAGTAAAAACTTGTACTTCCAATATCTAGCACAGCAGGGTTATGTGATTTTCCAGCTTGATAACCGCGGCTCCTACAACCGAGGTAAAAAGTTTGAAGACCCTATCTACAAACACTTAGGTGAAGTAGAGGTGGCCGACCAAATTACAGGCGTTGAATTCTTACGTACACTGGACTACGTAGATCCTGAGCGTATCGGTATTTACGGTCACAGCTATGGTGGTTATATGGCGCTGATGACAATGTTTAAAGCAGGCGACTACTTTAAAGCCGGTGTTTCTGGTGCGCCAGTAACCGATTGGGCACTGTATGACACCCATTACACTGAGCGTTACCTGGGTCATCCAGATACAAATGCCAAGGGCTATGAACAAAGTGCTGTCTTCCCTTATGCCGATGGCCTAAAAGGCCCGCTGATGATCTATCACGGTATGGCCGATGACAACGTACTATTTACCCATGCAACTAAGTTATTTAAGCAGTTGCAGGACGAAGTTAAGCCATTTGAAATGATGACTTACCCGGGCTCTAAACACAGTTTACGAGGCAAAAAAGTACAAACCCACTTACACCAAACCATTACTGACTTCTTCAACCGTCACTTTGACGTTGACCCTAAGTAAACACTTAATCACGCCCAGCCTCGCTGGCTGGCTGGGCGTGATGACACTCTCAAAGTAATTTGTCTCTACTCCTTTAGTCTAATTGTTTATTCTTATGGACTAAGAAAAACTACAATTATTATGCAAGCGCGATTTACGCCAGTTAGCTTGCTTATTGCCTGTGCAACCAAAGCCTAGACAAGGAATGACTAGCCAACTTTTTAGGCTACTTTTACATTATTCTTTTATCTAGTTACAAGCCATTGGGATATCCAGGCTAAGCAATTTTACTGTTTTGAAGTAAGTAACTTTTAACATAGCGAGCATCAGGTTTGCACTCTTGGAGTATTTGAGCTGTAAGCCCCACGCACGTTTTGTTACTTACGTATTCGCGCCTAGATTCTTTCGACAATAAGAACGACATAAGGATCACATTATGTCCAAGCAGTTTTTAAGACATCTCACCATTTTTCAGCGGCTCGCATTATTAATCATTGTGGTTATTATCGGTGTTATTTTGCAAAGTGTTGTCAGTTTAACCCAGCAGTATGAAGCGTTGGAAAAACAACAATATAACAAAACCCAAAGTCTCGTAGAAAACGCGTACAGCTTAGTTGCTTACTTTCATCAACAGTACGCTTCAGGTGCGATAACCGAAACGCAGGCTAAACTAAATGCACTGGATGCCGTTGCAGCATTGCGCTATGAGGGAGACAACTATTTTTGGATTAATGATTACCAACCCAAAATGGTGATGCACCCGTTTAAACCCGAGCTTAATGGCAAAGACTTAAGCCAATCTAAAGACCCTAATGGTAAGCGTCTTTTTGTTGAAATGGTGAATGTTGCAAAAGCCAGTGGTTCAGGATTTGTGCCTTATTTATGGCCAAAACCAGGCAAACAAGCTCCGGTAGAAAAGATCTCGTATGTTAAAGCATTTACACCATGGGGGTGGATCGTAGGCTCCGGCGTATACCTTGATACCATAGATGCAGAGTTTGCAAATATTCGAAATCTCCTGTTAATTGAGTTAGCGCTCCTCATCATTTTATTATTCCCTTTCAGCGCCATAATTAGCAAAAGTATTATTGACCCTATCAATCAAGCAAAGGACATGATGAAAGATATCGCTCAAGGAGAGGGAGACCTTACCCGAACATTAAATGAAAGTGGTAAGGATGAAATAACCGCTTTGGCAAAATATTTTAACCTTTATACCGAAAAAATGCGCCACTCCATTGCCACAGTAGCGCACAATGCAAAAGAAGTAGAAACACTTGCCAACCAAGTAAAGTCAGCAGGTGAAGAAAACTTAGCGTTCATTGAGTCACAAAATGACAACAGCCGACAAGTTGCTACCGCTGCTGAGCAAATGACCATGCAAGTACGAGAAATTAGTAACAATGCAGACACAGCTGAGCACTCAGCAACCGATGCCCGCAATTATAGTCAAAAAGGTAAGCATACAATTTCTCAAACCATTGCCGCCATTAAAAAACTATCAGAGCAGATCCAATCCGTTAGTATGACAACCTCTAGCTTAGATCAAGAAAGTCAGCATATTGGCTCTGTACTGGATGTGATCCGAGGCATTGCCGAGCAAACCAATTTACTTGCATTAAATGCTGCAATAGAAGCCGCACGAGCTGGCGAACAAGGGCGCGGATTTGCTGTTGTCGCTGATGAAGTACGCACGCTGGCCAGTCGTACAGGACAGAGCACGGATGAGATCCACAACATGATTGAACGTCTGCAAAAAGAAGCACAGCAAGCCGTTGCAGCGGTAAAAATTAGTCAGCAGATCTCAGAGCAAACCGTAGAGCAAGTGCAATTAGCCGATACCGCCTTAACGGAAATTGAAAAACTTATTGATGATATTTCTGATATGAATACGCATATTGCCAAAGCCACTGATGAACAAAGCCTTGCAGCACAAGAGGTCAATGAGCGAATTGCACAACTTTCAGACTCAACTCATCACTCTCTTGATACCACTCATTCGTTGAATAAAACCAGTGAGCAATTAACCCGTGCCAGTCATGAGCTCAGTGACATCGTTGAGCGCTTTAAAGTATAAGGCCAAGCAGGCAGAGCATCATCAGCACGCTCTGCCTCATACCATCTATAGATGATTAATACTATTTATCTTGTCGATAAAAATAATCCGTGCGTCGGATAATTAACGCCTTTCTAACTACCAGGTTTAGTACTAACTGCGCGGAATTCTCTTCCAATAGCCAGCTATTGGAAGAGAATTCGCCTTATTATCACCAAAATACTCCAAAGAACAAAAGCTAGACCACAAAGGTTAACAGACCTTAGTTTGTAGTAAATGGTTTCATTATGGTTATACTTGTATTATCTGTAATAACCATAAAGGCGTTCTCTTGGATCAACAGGATATTGAGATACTCACCGATACATTAGCAAATTTAAGACTTCAAGCAGACATTAATCTGGCACCTAAATTTCCCCATTTTGCTGGTAAACCTTATCCACTAGGGCGTTGCCTAGAGATCCGCGATGAAATGTTTACACTCATTACAGCTGAGTTTAAGTCAAACACTCAACGTTTAGCCATACTCAAAAATTATATGCGCACAAAACGTACTGAACTAAAAAAAGTGTGGGGGTCATTACGCGATGAATATTTCCAAAATGCCATACTAGTTGGTGATTGGTATATTGACACTGCAAATGATACTGTAAATGCCAATAAGCCAAGGGTAGAAATTAAGCCAATTTCTCAGTCAGGTTTTACTGCCATCTCGCACTTTGAACAGTTTGTAAAAATTGCCAGGTCTTACTGGCAAGTTGATATATATAGAAACACTGCTTTTCCTGCTATTGCCCCATATTTACCGCTGATTTGTGTAAATGAACAAGGTGCTACATGGTTAGCAGCTGCCAATGATGACATGATAAAGGTCGCAACCGAGAGCCAGTTTTTGTTATCTGAAGATATTCTTAAGCAGCTACCAGAGCCCACTGAATCCATAGTCTCTCGCTGGCAAAACACCCTACTCACGCTGCATGAACCCGACGAGTTGCTATTAAAAACGGGAAGTCCGCAAGCATACTGCAAAAAGTACAGAGATACCGAGAAAGCAGCGGATATTGTTTTTAGAGATAAGGTTGTTCGCGCTTACATGAGCTTACCAAAAGGGGCATAATTAGCCTTGCTCTATTCTAGTCAAACTGACGTTAACTAGGTTAAGCGCTTTGAGGGTCACCCTGAATGTCAGGGGGACTCTCATACGATAGGACTTTTAGAATGACACTGGATAAGTAGGGTTTTCGCTCGAAATCTCCCATGTATCCTCATTAGGCCTATCAACATTGCACTGGTTTTGTTGTACAAAACAACGATCTTGGCAGGCTTGGACTTGCATAGGATCAGAGTAGTCTTGATGACAACGTTGGGCGCACGAACGTGAGTCACTGTCGCAATCAACAGGGACATTACTCACTTTGGTTGTAAAATTGCCACTGCATCCACTAATAAAAACCGCAGTAAACACGGTTGCTAACATCATTTTTATTGTCATTGTTCAGCCCTCAAAAATACCGGCTCTTGTACTTTTTGCGTCGCTTCTTCGCTAAAATAGTACCCTGCATGATTAAACGCTTTTAAGCTGTCCAAGTCCGACACCTTATTTTCAATCATGTACCTAGCCATCATGCCTCGTGCTTTCTTCGCATAAAAACTAATGACTTTGTATTGACCATTTTTACAGTCTTTAAAGACAGGAGTAATAATCTCTCCATTAAAGGCTTTTTTATCAACTGCTTTAAAGTACTCATTAGAAGCTAAGTTCACCAAGTAGCGTGTTTGTGCTGATGCCAATACCTCATTTAACTGCTCAGCAATAACACTACCCCAAAATTCATAGAGATTTTTGCCACGAGAATTACTTAACTTTGTCCCCATTTCTAAACGATAAGCTTGCATCAAGTCAAGTGGTTTTAAAATGCCGTATAACCCCGACAAAATACGTAAATGACTTTGCGCGTAATCTAAATCGGCTTCATTTAAGCTTTGTGCTTCTAAACCAACGTACACATCACCATTAAAGGCAAAGATAGCTTGCTTAGCATTACTCTCATTAAAAGGAGGTGACCACTCGGCAAACCTCGCTGCATTTAGTCCCGCTAGCTTATCACTGATTTTCATCAAGCTTGAGATCTGCTGCGGTGTCAGGTCACGACAAACATCGATTAATAGTTCACTATGCGCTAGCAACTCTGGCTGCGTATATGTGTTAATTGGAGCGGGAGTTTCGTAGTCAAGGTTTTTCGCTGGAGAGATAACGGTGATCATAGTTTGCCTATTGACTTAGCTATTAATTAATGTCAATTTCAACACTATCCCTACGTAACTTCAAGTGTTTGTCCACTTTGTACGAGGGCTTAAGCTATTCGTGGCTTCGCTTTACAACTCGACCTTATATAACAATAACCTTAAATCATAAGAGTGATATGTCACCTAATACGGACATATGACCTATCCAGCTATTTAATGGTGTTGCAACATAAGGCGTCTAATATCACTTCGCTGTTATCAAAATTGGAATGAGGAACACATGACTTCAGCATTAGATAGGCTAAAACAACATTCATCAATCGTCGCTGACACCGGTGACATTGAAGCTATCCGCAAGCTACAGCCTGAGGATGCAACAACAAACCCTTCTCTTTTACTTAAAGCGGCTGAGACGCCTGCTTATCAGCCTTATCTAACAGAAGCTTGGGATTATGCCAAAGCCAATGAAAGTGATGCTGACAAGCAGCTAGAGCTTGCTTGTGACTATTTTGCTGTGGTGATTGGTAAAGAAATCGCCAACTCTGTGCCAGGCTATATCTCAACCGAAGTAGACGCACGTTTATCTTTTGATACCGAAGCGACTATCGCAAAAGCCAAAACACTACTAAGCCTGTATGAAGCACAAGGCGTGAGCAAAGACAAAATCTTGATCAAAATAGCGTCAACTTGGGAAGGCATCAAAGCTGCTGAAGCCCTTGAAAAAGAAGGGATTAAGTGCAACTTGACACTATTATTTAGTGAAGCACAAGCGCGTGCATGTGCCGATGCTAATGTGTTCTTAATCTCACCATTTGTCGGTCGCATTTTGGATTGGCACGTTGCCAATGGCCTAGAAAAGCCAACAGACCCACTACAAGATCCTGGCGTACAATCTGTTCGTAGTATTTTTGAGTTTTATAAGCAACATGGTTATAAAACCGTAGTTATGGGCGCAAGCTTCAGAAATACTGGAGAAATCTTAGCCCTAACGGGTTGTGATAAGTTAACGATTAGCCCAGCTTTACTAGAAGAGCTTGCTGCAATGCCGGCAAACGACGAGTACTTGCTTGCAGCTGACTTTGAACCACAGGAAAAACCAGCCGCACTGACAGAAAATGAATTCCGCTGGTTGCATAATCAAGATGCAATGGCGACTGAAAAGCTCGCTGAAGGCATTCGCTCATTTGCAGATGCGCAAGAAACCCTTGTAGCTCGCTTTAAGGCTCTATAACGCATTTAGCAAACTAAATTCAGCACCAAAACGCCGCATCATGCGGCGTTTTTTATTGACCCAAAAATATAGGCACAATTTTACTTAACAGCCGGGCGACACTTATTGCTCGAAAGTAATTAGCGTAGCCGGATATTAATTAGAACTGACGATGTAATTTGGGTTCACTTTTTCCAAGTTTGCCATCTAAATAGTAATCCACTACTCGGTTTTCATAAAATTGATAGATGACTCTTAGGTGCTCTGGTCGCCATTGACTACCTAGCCATAACTTACCTGTAGTAGTATGGGCAACCTTTGTTATTTTATCAGCCCCTTGTTGATATAAAAGCTGCAGCAAATCAGGCAGCTCTTTACCTAATTTATGCACTGCTCTTGCTGCTACATGGTGGACTCCATCACCTCTTACCATCGGAGCTACACACTGATGCACAACATCACCAGCATCTAATTGCTGCGTTAATTCATGCACTGTCATCCCCGTTTTCTGAGGTTCTAACATATAACTTGGCCAGAAATGTGTAATCGCTCCACGATACCAAGGCGATAAACCACCATGTATATTCCACTTTTCTCCACTAGCGCATGCTAGTGTACTGCGATTTAGCATATGGCAACCATATGTAAGTAGTAAATCTGGGTTTGATGCCCGAATATGCTCTTGTACTTCTGCACCGTTGAGGCCTTCAACATCTGTGGTTATAATCTCTATATCTGGCCAATGAGCTGGTCCAAAGAATTCTAGTTCAACCTCACTGCGTTGTGTAAAGTGTTGCCGAAAAAGATCTTTTAATTCGGGTTCAAGGTCTGCGGGGGGTTCTGGTATATGCCCTTCCCTTTGCTCAATGATCAGCTTTTTTAATTTTCCAGTTTCAGCCAAACAGCGGGCAATAAACGCATGTCGAGGATGATTACCAGTGATAAAAACGACACTCACAAAACTTCTCCTGTATTAAACTTAATAAGCCCATGTTGTTCTAATTCTTTAATAATGGGTACCATTTGAAATAAGGTTAGATTTAGCGACTCAGCTATTTGTACCATTGACTTAGTGCCATCTGAGTCACTTAGTATGGTTAATATTGCATTCAATTTAGTCCTGCCATCAACTAAATTGTCGCTTGACTTGTTGGTGTGCTCGAGAGTGTTCATATTCGGGTAAAGACCGCGCTTTCCTAGCTGAGGTTCACCGAAAGGACTTTGATTCACCGCAACCCCAGCAACCTCGCCCAGCTGCAGAAGTTTTTCAAGTTCATCGATTGATTGAATAATACGTGCCATATTCATTGACTCTTTATTGTCTAACGAAGTGTGATAAGGCACCTTAGCAATATTAAGTGACCGACTTACCTGCGCAACGGGTAAATTAAAACCAGGAGCACAATATTGGCGCTCATCAGAGCCATGTAGAGGGGTAAAATCAACATAACGAAGTTGCTTATGTGATGCCAAATGATTAGCTAGTTGATCATAAGTAGTGTTACCTTTTCGACTAGCTTTATAACGTAGCGTATCAACATCCCCTCCCAAGCAAGTCAAGATTAGTCCTGCCTCTAAGTTATCAGACAATGATTGATAATTCTTATACAAAAAGCACAGCGACCCAATGGTTTCAGGGTTAAGTAAAAAGCGATAACTGTAATGTCTTGTAGGCCATTTACTTAATCGATTATATAATCCTAATAATACCAAAGGACCACTCAATTCATTGTTTGCTAATGATGGGTGGCAAAGATAACTGCTTAATAAAATCTCTTTAGAATTCTCACCTTCAAGAGTGGTTTGAGCGAACGGAACCCCCCCTTCTGGATCGAACTCCGATTCAATTAGAACCCGATAACGTCCAGGTTGTAACATTTGTTTATCTGAATGTTTAAGACAAAACCCCCATGTTCTTTTGTAATAACTAGTAACATAGGGGATTGCCTCAGGCATATCTGGCAAACTATGTAAATGTGGCAGTAGCTCATCTAAAGTTAAAAATTGATCTACAGGCTCAGAGTAGCTCACAACGTGTAAGTTATTTATATTTGTATCACAAACTACATTTCCATTGGGATCCCAAAGGCGAGCTCGGCAAAAGTTCCACTGCGGTGGCACTTGCCAATCAAACACTTGAGTTCCACTTTTTACTCTATCAAATTGCAATGGCATATATCTGCTGATTATCTCCATAGATGCTTCAATTCCATAACCTGTAATTGAGCGGCAAAGTGGAAATAATTCATCAAATAGGCTATCCAAAAGCTTGTATTCGTTCTCCCGATCCATTGTAATCCTTAATATAAAGTTTTAACTTTCTGATTATAAGTAATATAACATTAATAAAATATCATTTTGAATGACTCCCCTAAAAGTTGGCCCGATATATAATTGAAACAGCTTATGTAAAAAGTAACGATGTTTTCGCCCAACAACACCGTAATTTTCGTCTCAGTTGTTTTACTCTCTAAATCAAACTAATACGCCTTTTTGACTTTCATCAAACTGTCACTTGCTTTTAACCCAAAAGACACAATTGTGTTTTATTTTTGTTCCGACTGTGGTATATCAATATCACTTGAAGTGAAAATTGATACCGCTACATTCTGGTTTTGGTATAAAAAGCGAGCAACATGGGGTTGCTTGTAGCGTACTTTAACTATCAGACTTTTAACGGTTCCTCCTCTGAGGCTTACCATATAGTGTGAAAAATCAACGGTGTCATTGCAGTTGTCGTGCTCATCGAAGCCAAAACAAGTGCCACTTTAGGTTGTTTTTATCAATAGGAGATTTTCATGGATACCCTAGACGAGTTATTAGAATTATTAGAAAGTCCAGAGGCTAAGAAAAAAACTTCATCTAAGGGCAAAAAACGAAAATGGCGCGAGATTGAAGCGCTTAAAGATAAACAGCGACTACGCAAAGAACTACAGGAACTAGATATTTTCGCAGACAGTGTTGATTTAGACGAATTTGATTTAAGCTAAAAAGAGCGCCCTTCATGGCGCTCTTTTTGGTTTTTATTATTATAGTTCAGCCAGTCGCCAATCGATTGGCTGCTTCCCCATTTGTGTCAGCAGTTGATTTGTTTTACTGAAGTGGCCACAGCCAAAAAAACCACGATGTGCAGAGAGCGGTGAGGGATGAGGTGCGTGTAAAACATGGTGACGATTTTTGTCTATGTTTTTACCTTTTTTTTGTGCATGTGAGCCCCAAAGTAAAAAAATGATCCCTTCACTGTTAGCATTGAGTTTCTCGATCACTACATCAGTAAAGCGCTCCCACCCGAGGTTTTTGTGCGAGTGAGCTTGTCCTTGCTCTACTGTCAAAACCGTATTTAACAGCAGTACCCCCTGTTTCGCCCAGTCAATTAGATAACCATGATTGGGGACGGTAAAACCCTCAATATCTTGCAGCAACTCTTTATACATATTATTTAATGACGGTGGTGGCTTGATACCCGGCAGTACAGAAAAACATAAACCGTGAGCTTGGTTGGGGCCATGGTAAGGATCTTGCCCAAGAATTACCACTTTAACTTGGTCAAATGGAGTGACTTTAAACGCCTCAAATACTTGCTCTTGTGGCGGAAATACGTTGACACCTTGTGCCCGACGCTCTGCCACGTACTCCATGGTTTGTTTAAAGTAATCTTGTTGTTTTTCTTGACCTAGTACGTCACTCCACGTTGTCATGTTCTACCTTCATCGTTTTATAATGCGCTCGAGAGACGTTAAGTTTACCACATAAATCCGATATTCCCTCGAGCATACGATAGCTATAACGATGGAGCAGATCAGCATCAACAGATATGTATTGCTTGTGCTTTACCGCAGGGACAGAAGGCCATTGCTGCCATTTAATCGACTCTCTGTCTTGCTCACTCTTTTCCTCAGAGATCACAATCACTTGTGGTGATTTCAACAAAACGTTCTCAATGCTAATTTGCGGATAGTCTGTGGTGGCGTCGGCAAAAACATTTTTCACATTACACACGTTAAAGACTTGCTGTAACCAACTTTCCCCCCCCACGGTCATCAGCGGTGATGGCCACAATTGATAAAATACAGCTAAGCTAGCGCTTTGTTCATACTGAGCTTTTAGTTCATCTAAACGCTTAGTAAACAAATCAGCCTGTTGTTGTGCTTGAGATCCAAGCCCTGTAATTTTACCAAGGCGTAGCAACTCATCGGGTAATTTATCTAAATATTTTGCTTCACTATAGATCACATCAACGCCAAAACTCTCGAGCTTTTCAAGCATGGGAGCGTGACTTGCGTTTTTCCATGCAATGATAAGATCAGGCTTAAGTGCCAAAATTTTTTCAACCGAAATGCCCTGATAATCGCCTATCTGAGGCAGTTGCTTGGCTGCTTCTGGATAATCCGCATAGGCGACCGTGCCTACAATCCGCTCCCCAGCGCCTATTGCATAAAGATTTTCGACAATATGAGGGGCAAGGGCGATGATCCGCTCTGCAGGCTTAGCGCTAACACTAAAGGCAAAAGCTAAAACAATAGAAAAAGTGAGCTTTAGCATCAGTAGTCAAACCCCTTTTGCGCTTTAATACCTGCGTCAAAGGCATGCTTCACGTTGCGCACTTCACTCACAGTATCTGCAAGCTCGGTCAGACGTCGATGTGCTCCGCGTCCAGTTACAATCACTGACTGCATAGTTGGGCGATTTTCTAGCACCGTTATGACTTCATCCAAATCTAGATAGTCATAGCTCAACATATAGGTAATTTCATCGAGCAATACCAAGTCGATGCTTTCATCTTGTAGCCATACTTTTGCTTGCTGCCATGTCGCCTGCGCGGCAGCAGTATCGGTTTCACGGTTTTGCGTTTCCCATGTGAAGCCCGTTTTCATGACCGCAAATGGCACACCGACTTTTTCGAGCAAGTTGCGCTCTCCACACTCCCAAGTTCCTTTGATAAACTGCACAACCGCAGCATTCATACCATGACCGACACAACGCGCAACGGTGCCAAAACCAGATGTTGACTTACCTTTACCGTTACCTGTGATCACTTGCAAAATGCCCTGCTCTTGCTGGGCAGCAGCGATTTTTTCATCGACTTGTTGTTTTACTTTTTGCTGTCGTTGCTGATGCTTATCTTGTTGTCCGCTCATGTTATTCCTCAATTATTTTCATCAATTTTTGCCAATCTAAATGTGCTTCACAGCTGTCGGCAAGACGCGTAATTTGCAGTTCTCTGTGCTTCGCTAAATCAATCGCGGCAGTACCTGCTTGCTTACTACCTACCCAAGACAAGATAGCCTGTGTCGCGGCAACCGTATCAAATAAACCATGTAAATAGGTGCCTGCAATTTGATTATCTCGAGAGATAAAACCATCTTTCACACTGTTATTTGGATGTGTGTTAAATAGTAGGAATGGCATCTCTAGCGCCGCTCCAGAAGAAATCCCGGCATGGATCTCGTAACCACACATTTCAGCACTTTGCTCATCTAATTGGCAAATGCCAGACACTTGCGTCAGTACTTTTTGCTCTGAGAGTGTAGTCTCAAAGTCAGCCAGACCAAGCCCAGCGACTTCACCAAGTGTAGATTCCACCGCATTTGGATCTCTAATGAACTTACCTAACATTTGCAAACCGCCGCACACACCTAGTACCTTACCACCGTACCTCAGGTGCCGTTTGATTTCTTCCGCCCAACCTTGTTTGCGTAAGAAAGCTAAATCACTCAACACATTTTTACTACCAGGCAGTATGATTAAATCACAAGGGCCGATAGATTCTTGATAGCGCACATAACGCAAATCCACTTCAGGGTTTAAGCGCAAGGTGTCAAAGTCGGTGTGATTGCTAATATGAGGAAATAGTAAAACCCTAACGCTTAACGATCCCCGTTCACAGATATTGTCTACCGTCACCGCATCTTCTGCATCGAGCGCTAAGCCATGCAAATAGGGCAATACCCCAAGTACAGGCTTACCCGTTTTTTGCTCAAGCCAGTCAAGTCCTGATTGCAATAACGCAATATCACCACGGAAGCGATTGATCACAAACCCTTTAACCAAGCTTTGTTCATAGTCACTTAATAGCGCAAGTGTGCCAACCAAATGTGCGAATACCCCGCCTTTGTCGATATCAGCGATAATGATCACGGGGCACGCCACCTCACAGGCAAACCCCATATTGGCAATGTCATTTTCACGCAGATTGATCTCAGCAGGGCTCCCCGCCCCTTCCACTATGCACAGCTCAAATTGGTCGCTGAGGCGCTGATGTGAGGAAAGTACAGCCTCCATCGCTACCTTTTTGTAATCATGATAAGCAGCTGCTTCCATATTACTAATGGCTTTCCCGTGAATAATAACTTGTGCACCAGTGTCTGAATTTGGCTTAAGTAAAATAGGATTAAAGTCTGTGGATAGTGGGACTTTTGCAGCCTCAGCTTGGAGTGCTTGTGCCCGACCAATTTCACCGCCGCAAGGTGTGACAGCACTATTTAGTGCCATATTTTGCGGCTTAAAAGGCGTAACCGATAACCCCTTACGCTGTAGCACACGGCAAAGTCCTGCAACCAGTGTACTTTTACCCGCATCCGACGTAGTGCCCTGCACCATTAAGGTCTTCATGCTCCTTCACCTCTTAAGCATTGTGATACGCCTGCAATAATAAACAGAGCTGGGAGTGTTATCGCTAAGTGCGTCAACTGTAACTGGGTTTGCCTTTGTGACAGGATCTGCACTAGCTGCACAGTCAAGGATTTAAGTTTACCAAAGGCGCCTAACGGTTTGGCTTTTAAGTCAATAAGCTTTTGAATATGCACATTTTTAAGAGTGGCTAACGGTTTAACCACGACTTCCTCCTATTCCAGCAGAGCGGCGATTTTTGACAATAAGCAATGCTAAAAAGAACACGCTGCCAATGGCTGCGGTGATCACTCCAACGGGAAGTTCCTGATTGTCAATAAGTGTGCGTGACAACACGTCCACCCAGAGCATTAAAAGTGCGCCACAAAGCGCGGTGGCAACCACTCCACTGACCTTTGCCTGCGAGATAAAAAAGCGCACG
The DNA here is from genome assembly GCF_012641745.1 of Pseudoalteromonas peptidolytica. Lineage (GTDB taxonomy): Bacteria > Pseudomonadota > Gammaproteobacteria > Enterobacterales > Alteromonadaceae > Pseudoalteromonas > Pseudoalteromonas peptidolytica. The sequence continues at coordinate 102,687 of NZ_WEHZ01000002.1, read as the reverse complement.
ATGTGTGGGATCATTAAACCAACAAATCCGACTCCGCCACACGCAGCGACAAGTACTGCGGTGAGCAAAGAACTTAACAACAACATACCTATTCGTACTCGTCCTACGTTCACACCAAGCGTAGTGGCACTCTCATCTCCGAGTAACAGCGCATTGAGCGGGCGGCGCATGATTAAAAGCGTAATAAAACTCAGTATTACCACCAAGCACACAAACCAGAGCCATTGCCAGCTAGCCCTTGCAAACGAGCCAAGATTCCAAAATAAGATTGCACTAATCGCTTGTGGGTCACTCCAATAAAGCAGTAAACTGGTAAATGCACTGAATAGAAAAGAAAGTGCAACGCCGGCTAACAACATGGTTTCCACTTGCTGCAGTGCATTACGCTTTGCCACGAATAACAGCAACAAAATTGATAGCACGCTTCCAATAAATGCAGCCCCAGACATTGCGAAGCCAGACTGCGCACCGAACAACGTGATAAGTACCACTACACCAAACGATGCACCTGAAGAAATCCCAAATAAATAAGGATCGGCAAGTGGATTGCGCGTTACGGTTTGCAATATAAGCCCAGCGATTGCCAATCCCGCTCCCGCACTCATTGCCAAAAGCGTTCTTGGTAAGCGAAGTTCAACCACTACACGCTGTTGAATTACATTGGGATCAAAATTAATAATCGCTTGAATAACAAGATGCCAAGATAAATCAATTGCACCTATCTTTAGTGCCATCAGCATACTGAAGCAACACAAACTCAACAGTAACAGTGAGCTCAACCAGACTCGCTTTGCTGCTATCATAGCTGATACCCATAATGAAAGCGTATATGCGGGATCTCACTATTATTTGGCGGGTGGCGGACAGTAGAAACCTCCGCACACACTCCAAAAACTTGGCTTAATAGCGCTTCATTAATGACTTCAAGTGGCGCACCATCTGCAACAAGCTCGCCATTGCTCAATATTAATAACCGATCACACAAGGCGCTGGCTAAATTTAAATCATGAAAAGACGCGATGATAGTTACACCAAGCTGTTTAGCTAGCTCCATAATTTGAATTTGATATTTAATATCCAAATGGCTAGTAGGTTCATCCATTATCAATACTTGCGGCGCCTGAACCATAGCACGAGCGATCATCGCCCTTTGCTTCTCCCCACCTGATAACGAACTGTAACATTGCTCACACTTGTGACTTAATCCAACCTGCTCTATGGCCCGGAATATAGTTTGCTTTTCAGCAGCAGTGATGGTTGCTAGCAATGATTTGTTAGGGGTTAATCCCATCAACACCATATCAAATAGTGGTAGATTAAACTCAACGGGAATATCTTGTAGCACCACCGCGACATTTCTTGCGTAGGCCTTGCGCCCATAGCCGTCAAGAGGATTGCCATTGAAGAGTAACTGCCCTGAGCTTGGCGATATGTATTGATATAATGTGCGCAGCAAGGTCGACTTTCCAGCTCCATTCGGCCCGAGCAAACCAATAAATTCGCCTGGATTAATCGTGAAGCTAAGCGCTTTCAAGATAGCTTTGCCACCAAGCTGTACGCTAAGTTTATCAACTTGAAACTGCGGTGTGACTGCCATAGCACCTCTGATTGGGCATGGCAAAGCAGTCGCTTGTAGCATAGGCGACTGCTTTGACTTAAGTCTGCCCGCTTAAGTAAACAACCTGAACTTTGGATAATCTTGCTCTTATCCAACCCTCAGATTAAATAAATAGACCTTGGTATCTGACTTATGCAAGAGATACACTCCAGCACTTACAGTTGCGGGGACAGTTGAGGACTCACACCTCATTCCCAATATCTGCCTATTACGAAATGTGCATTATTATGAAGTCTAGACGTCTAAAATACAACTTTTGCCCGAGCGCTTTAATTGATGTTGTAAAATACATCGACTTTAATGACACCTACATAAGGAACACCTATCCTCGACTGATACTTATTACCTTAATTAAGTGGTCTATGTTGAGGCGAGAAAATATTATCGATAACACCGCTCCCGCGTGGTGCTCACGCCGACGTATCAGCACCCTTTAGGCAAGGCGAATTTACGCTCCTATAGCTGGCTATTGGAAATGAATGCAACGCAGTTAGCGTCAGATTTACTCCTTCAAATTGAGCAAGTATTAAGGCTAATTGGTATTAAAATGAATCTGTTGCCCAAAATGCAAAAACGCAAGCTAGGCCTGCGTTTTTAGTGAATATCATTCTGTGGCTCAAAGGATCTGGTTTTCTTTCCACATTTCTTCTTTTGCCAACCGCTTTTTGCGTTTATCACATGGATCGTCGCAATCACAGATTTTGTCAATGCCCATTGAACCTAAACCACCACAGCTACTAGCCATTGATTTTTTTTGTACGATAACGCCTACTGCCATCGCAACAGCGATAAGCATGAGTAAACCGAAAGTAAGGAGGAATAAAGACATTATCTAGCCCCTTTTTATTGCTACATGATATGAGTGACGACGCGCAAATTATACGCTTTCACGACGCCACTAACAATTAAATTATGGATATTAGGGCAAGTTTATAGCTATCGCTTTTACATCAAAGCAGGTATTCAGGCACTAAAAAGCCGCTTGCGCGGCTTTTACTTTTATCAATTATTGATCTATCCAAATCAAATTGCCTTCAGGGCCAACTGCACACACTTTCATGGTCGAGTCTTGTTCCATAACCGCACCTTTCGAATATTCTAAGTCAGCATAATAGCAGTATTGTTTACTATCATAAGTTTTTAAGACATCTTTTTGCTGCTGTCTGGATCAACATGTGTACCTTCATTTGCCAACGCGAAACTTGGCATGGCAATCAGTGTAGCCCCCAGTAATACTATTTTCATCACTGCAATGTACCTCCTTGATACAGTGTAAAGTTTTAAAGGGTGTTCGATAATTATACTACACCCTTTTTATCGATTTAACACCTGAAGTTAACCCTTTCATATAAAGCAGTAAATCACCCCAGAATAATTATTATACCAATTTCATTAAGTGGTCTATTTTGAGGCGAGAAAATCTTGTCGATAACACCGCTTCCGCGTCCTGCTATCGCCAAGGTACCTACATCCGTGTAGGCAAGGCAAAAATTTTGCTATTTAGTTGTTCTAAATAAAAAATTTTAAAAGCTGTTAGCGTCAGATTTACTCCTTCAAATTGAGCAAGTATTAAGTCAAATTGGTATTAGTTCAGGTAAGGTTTGAACTCGTCACTTGCATACGTCTTTATCCCCTCTGCACTCTTATACATAAGATAAACAGGCAACTGATGTTGCTGAGCATAAGCTTTCGCACGCTCAGTTCCCATCACCGTTAACGCTGTCGCGAGACCATCAGCAACCATTGCAGAAGGATGTAGCACTGTCACCGATACCAGCTCATGCTTTACAGGGCGACCATTCATAGGATCAATTAAGTGAGTGAAAGTTTCGCCATCCATTTCATAAAAAATACGATAATCTCCCGAGGTCGCAATACCATTTTTGCCAGGTTCGATTACACGATGAATTTGACGTTGACCAACAGGCGCATCTGGCTTTTCTATCGCAATACGCCAATTACCGTCCGGCTTCTTACCTGATACACGCAGCTCTCCACCAATTTCCACCATATAATCGTGAATATCGTGACTTTCAATGACTGTCGCGACTTTATCAATGCCATAACCCTTAGCCGTGGCAGAAAAAGATAGTTCTAGTCCAGGGATAGTCTTTGCTAACCCAGCATCGGTAAGGGCAAGCTTATCTATACCGATGCGTGAGCGCATATCATCAAGTGCCAGCTGTGATGGACGTTTAGTTGGCCTTTTATCGGGCCCAAATCCCCATAAGTCAATCAAGGGCCCCATAGTTACATCTAATGTTTCCGTGGATTGTCCTAACCGAATTGATTCTTCGATCACAGTGCGGAAGTCTTCGCTAATTGGCATCACAGTATTAGCTGGTAACGCATTAAATTGATTTATCTCGGAGTCAGGAATATAAGTCGACATAGACTGATTTACCGCTTTTAGCGCTTGCTCTACTTCATCGTGCAGCTGTGCTTGAGAAAGGCTGTTTTGGCCCGGAAATACCTTGATATTATAGGTAGTTCCCATTGTTTTACCCGATAACACGATTTCAGTTGGCGGTTGCTGTTTTTCTTGGCAGGCGCTTAGAAAAAAGAAAAAAAACGAAACTATAAAAATTTTAGAGATTAAATTACCACTTATCTTCATCACAATTCCCTGAGTTTAATAAAAAAGCCCTCAAACAAAATAGGTTGTTTGAGGGCTTATATTTTATCTTAAGTTCATTATCAGACTAAAACCTAATTAACCACCGAAGTCATCAAGTAGGATGTTCTCGTCTTCAACACCTAAGTCTTTAAGCATGTTGATAACCGCCGCATTCATCATCGGAGGACCACACATATAGAACTCACAATCTTCTGGTGCTTCATGATCTTTCAAGTAGTTTTCAAGAAGTACATTGTGGATGAAGCCTGTATAGCCGTCCCAGTTATCTTCTGGTTGAGGATCTGAAAGTGCTACATGCCATTCAAAGTTGTCGTTGTCAGCAGCTAAGCCGTCAAAGTCTTCTACGTAGAACATTTCACGCTTAGAACGCGCACCGTACCAGAAAGAAATCTTACGCTTAGAGTTGATACGCTTAAGCTGGTCGAAGATATGTGAACGCATTGGCGCCATACCAGCACCACCACCTACGAATACCATTTCTGCATCAGTTTCTTTTGCAAAGAACTCACCGAATGGGCCAGAAATCATAACCTTATCACCTTCTTTAAGTGACCAAATGTACGAAGACATTTTACCACATGGTAGCGTAAGGTTATTTGGTGGCGGAGTAGCGATACGCACGTTAAGCATAATAATACCAAACTCTTCTGGGTAGTTTGCCATTGAGTATGCACGGATCGTTTCTTCGTCAACTTTAGATTCTAGATTGAAAAAGCCAAAACGCTCCCAATCTGAACGGTATTCTTCTGGAATATCGTAGTCTGCATATTTAACGTGGTGAGCAGGGGCTTCAATTTGGATATAACCGCCCGCACGGAAAGGTACAACTTCACCTTCAGGAATAGCTAGCTTTAGCTCCTTGATGAAAGTTGCTTTGTTATCATTAGAGATAACAGTACATTCCCACTTTTTAACACCGAAGATTGAGTCTTCAACTTCGATTTCCATGTCAGTTTTAACATTAACCTGACACGCTAATCGGCAACCTTCACGCGCTTCACCTTTAGAAATATGGTCAAGCTCGGTAGGTAGGATATCGCCACCACCTTCTTTAATGTGTACTCGACATTGGCCACATGAGCCACCGCCACCACATGCAGATGATACGAAAATCCCCGCGTTTGCAAGCGCACCTAGAAGCTTACCGCCCGCTGGGGTTTTAATCGCTTTTTCAGGATCGCCGTTTATATCAATTGTCACGTCACCGCTTGCTACAAGCTTAGACTTCGCTGCAATGATGATAAGCACCAACATCACAACGATAGCGATGAACATGCTTACGCCTAATACAATAGTTTCCATCGTATAGTTTCCTCGCTACCCTTACAGTGAAATACCAGAGAATGACATGAAGCCAAAGCCCATCAGACCTACAGTAACAAAGGTAATACCTAAGCCACGTAAACCATCTGGTACATCTGCGTATTTCATTTTCTCACGAATACCCGCTAACAACACGATAGCAAGCGCCCAACCCACACCAGAACCTAGACCATAAACTACTGATTCACCAAAGTTTAGGTTACGTTCAACCATGAATGATACTGCACCGAAAATCGCGCAGTTTACTGTGATCAATGGTAAGAAAATACCAAGCGCGTTGTATAGTGCAGGGAAAAACTTGTCCAGAGTCATTTCTAGAATTTGAACAAGTGCTGCGATAACACCGATGAACGTCAAGAAGCGTAAGAAGCTTAGGTCTACCTCAGGGAAGCCTAACCATTCAAGAGCGCCTGGTGCTAGTACAGCGTGATAAACTAAGTTGTTCACTGGTACTGAAATACCAAGTACAACGATTACCGCGATGCCTAAGCCTAGTGACGTCGTTACTTTCTTAGATACCGCCAAGAAAGTACACATACCTAAGAAGAAAGATAAAGCTAAGTTTTCAATGAAAACCGCTTTTATGAATAAGTTGATATATTGTTCCATCTCTCTCCCCTTATGCCTTTGCTTCTACTTGCTCTTTCTTCCAAGTACGTAGTGCCCAAATGAAAGCACCTACGATGAAGAATGAGCTGAATGGCATAACTAGTAGACCCATAGGCTGGTACCAACCACCTTCAGAGATAAGTGGTAGGATTTCTACACCGAATAACGTACCAGAACCAAATAGTTCACGAATGAAGCCTACAGTTAATAGTACAACAGAGTAGCCTAAACCATTACCGATACCGTCAAGGAATGACATAGCCGGAGGTGACTTCATTGCATAAGCTTCTGCACGACCCATTACGATACAGTTAGTAATGATAAGGCCGATGAAGGTCGATAGCTCTTTTGCTGTGGTATACACAACCGCTTGTAGTACTTGGTCTACTACAATTACTAGCGATGCAATGATCGTCATTTGTACAATGATACGCACACTCGAAGGAATGTGATTACGGATCATCGAGATGAATAAACTTGAGAATGCACAAACTAATGTCAATGCAATTGACATGATAAGCGCATTTTTAAGGCTTGATGTAACTGCTAGTGCAGAACAAATACCCAAAACTTGCAGAGCAATCGGGTTGTTTGCAAAAACAGGACCAAACAAGACTTCCTTCATTTCTTTTGCATTAGCCATTAGTTCAATGCTCCATTACGTACTTTCGCAAGGAATGGACCAAACGCTTTGTCGCTCGTCCAAAAATCAACAGTATTATCAACACCGTTCGACGTTAGTGTCGCACCAGATAAACCATCTATCTTGTGCTCATTACCGCCAGCACTACCTTTCACTACATCGATAGGAAGCTCTTTATCATCCCAAAGTGCTGTCCACTTAGGATTTTGGATTTCCGCACCTAGGCCTGGAGTTTCCATATGCTTGTAGAAGTTAATAGACTTGATTGTCTCGCCATTCGGTTCTAAAGCTAAGAAACCATACATAATCCCCCACAGACCGTAGCCTTGGATTGGAAGAATAATAGTAGATAGCTGACCTTGGTCGTCTTTTGCAAAGTAAACTGGTGAGTTATAGGTAATACGCTGAATACCTGCAACGTCTTCTTCTTTAGACAGCTTGTAGCTACGCTTAGCGTCAAACTTGGTCGCTTCAAAGTCGAAAGACTCAGGTTGTACGTCTTCAACAAACTCACCGCTTTCAAGGTTAACAACACGTGCTTCGATGTTCTGATTAAATACTTCAGAAACATCTTTCACTTTGTCAAAACCTGCAACAGCAAGTATGTTGCGCTGAATATCTTCGTTTTTGTTAGCTTGCTGCATAGGGCGAAGCTGTACAGAAGCAAAAGATACAACGATTGCACACACTAGACATAAGCCAACAACTACGCCGAGCGTTTTGCCCATTGATTCATTATTAGTTGACACGTGCCAATCTCCTCTTCACATTAGATTGAACTACGAAGTGGTCGAACAGAGGCGCAAATAAGTTAGCGAATAGAATAGCTAACATCATGCCTTCTGGGTATGCAGGGTTAACAACACGGATAAGTACAACCATTACACCAATAAGTGCACCGTATAACCACTTACCTTTGTCTGTAAATGACGCAGATACTGGGTCTGTTGCCATAAAGAACATACCAAATGCAAAACCACCAAGTACAAGGTGCCAATGCCAAGGCATTGCAAATGCAGCGTTAGTTTCAGAACCAATTGCATTAAGAAGGAATGACATCACAACCATACCGATGAATGTGCCCAGAACGATACGCCATGACGCGATACGAACATAGATCAAGAACAAACCACCGATCATAATTGCAAGTGTAGATGTCTCACCCATTGAACCTTGAATGAAGCCATAAAACGCATTCCACCAAAGTTCCATGTTACTGTAATCTAGCGAACCTGCTACTGCTTGACCTAAGTATGTTGCGCCAGAGAACGAGTCAACTGCTGTCCATACAGTGTCACCTGAAATGTCTGCTGGATATGCAAAGAACAAGAAAGCACGACCTGCAAGCGCTGGGTTTAAGAAGTTACGACCCGTGCCACCAAAGATTTCTTTTGCAACTACAACACCAAATGTAATACCTAGTGCAGCTTGCCACAACGGAATCGTAGCTGGCAGGATGAGTGCAAATAAAACAGATGTAACGAAGAAACCTTCGTTAACTTCGTGCTTACGAACCGATGCAAATAGGATCTCCCAAAAAGCACCGACAGCAAAGACAGTACCATATATGGGTAAGAAGAAACATGCACCATAAAACATCTTGGCACCCCAACCTGCATCAGCAGTGAGTACACCGCCAAGTGATTGGAAAATAGTAACCTGCCATGTATTTGCAAGTTCAAAACCGTTACCTAGCGCTACTGCTGCTTGGTGACCGATGTTAAACATACCAAAGAACATCGCTGGGAATGTCGCCATCCACACTAAAATCATAATACGTTTTAGGTCGATGTTATCACGGACGTGAGTTCCGCCTTTGTTTACGTAACCTGGCGTATAGAAAATTGTTGCCACCGCTTCATACAGGGCATACCACTTTTCGTGTTTACCACCAGGTTCAAAGTGAGGTTCAATGTCTTCTAAAAATTTCTTTAAGGCCATTTTTAACCTTCCTTCTCGATAGTAGTAAGGCAATCACGCAGGATTGAACCGTACTCATATTTGCCCGGACATACAAATGTACATAGCGCTAAATCTTCTTCATCTAGCTCTAATGCACCTAATGCAATCGCGCCATCTAAATCACGTGCAACCAAATCACGTAGCAATAGTGTTGGCAAAATATCGAGTGGCATAATACGCTCATAGTTACCGATTGGTACCATCGCACGCTTAGAGCCACCTGTAGACGTTGTCATTTTAAACAAACGGCTAGGCGCCAAATGCGCGATAAAAGTACGTGTTACAGAGAACTTGTTACTGCCTGGAGCAATCCAGCCAAATAGTTCCTTTTCACGACCTTCAAGTAGTACCGATACTTGGTTATGATAGCGGCCAAGGTAAGCATGAGGGCCGATTGCTGTTTTACCAGCTAACACAGAGCCAGAAATGACTCGGTTATCACCGTCTTCAAGCTCGCCTGCAACTAAATCTGTTAGCGACGCACCAATTTGAGTTTTTACTAAGCGAGGATTTTTAACACGAGGTCCTGCCAGCGCAACCACTCTATCTGTATAGATTTCACCTGTCAGGAACAACTTACCAAACGCGATGACGTCTTGGTAACCAAGATGCCAAACTTGCTTGTTTGCGCCTACAGAATCTAAGAAGTGAATGTGAGTACCCACGTTACCTGCTGGGTGAGCACCTGAAAACTCGTGAACTTCTACTTGTGAGATAGAAGAGCTTGGCACGTTGGCACCGGCTTTCTTACACACAAATACTTTGCCTTCAGTCAGACGAGACACTACCGCTAGACCGGCTTCAAACGCTTCCACGTTTTCAGCGATAATAACAGCAGGATCTGCTGCTAACGGGTTAGTATCTGTCGCTGTCACAAAGATCGAGCTAGGTGTTGCACTCGGCACAGCGACACGGCTGAATGGACGCGCTCTAAGTGCTGGCCATTGACCAGACTCGATTAGCACTTCCTTCACTTTTTCAGAGTCTAAGTTGCTTAATTCAGCAGCTGAAAACTTCTCAAAAGTGATTTGCTCGTCGCCTTGAACTTCAATAACAACTGATTGAAGAACACGCTTAGCACCACGGTTGATTTCTTTAACTACACCAGAAGCTGGCGCAGTAAACTTGACGCCTGGGTTCTTTTTGTCTTCAAAAAGAACTTGGCCTTTTTTGACTTGGTCATCCACACGAATTTGCATGGTAGGACGCATACCAATGAACTCTTCACCTAGCACAGCCACTCGTTTGACGGCAGAGCCATCATGAATAACTTGCTGAGGTGCGCCCTCTATTGGTAAATCCAGACCTTTTTTTATGTTGATCATACGCACTTGCATTACATTAACGGAAAGAAACTGAAAATATCTTTAGTCATCACTGCGCCACCTCGTTTGTACCAAGTTTTGGGTATATAAAGAGCAGAAAGTTATGAGTCCGGTTAGGGTTCTCAAAAGCCCCTTAAAACACCGCTCAACGCGAACAAAAAAGCAGCGTCGTGATAAAAGTCCTCACATATTTCTCTGATTTTAACATTAATCGTACTGAGTATGCGAGTGGAATTATGAAATTAATACGACTTTAACGTGGATTTAGATTAGTTGAAAAGCGTCAAACTTCAAGTCACGGAGCTAGGCGATTTGGCAATTATTCTTTAGTCGAAGAATAAGCTAACTAACCTGAACGCTGGATAAGAAGTTAGTTAATCAAAGGACGAGGTGAAGATTAAACAAACTCATTGGGTCAAACTTAATCACTTATCACAACATAGCGCATGGCCTGTACCATGCGCTACAATATCAGTGAACTCTGTTACTTTTACCTACCTTGCATCCTCCTCTTTAAAAGGAGGGAGCGTATCGATAAATGTCCTTGCTGGATGCTTTTTCCTGAGTTTAGCCATAAACCCAAGCATAGGTACATCCACATACTCAGAATCGTCCTCTTGTAAAATACGCTGTCTCACTTTTGATAACCGATAAAATGGCACAGATGGGTATAAGTGATGCTCGACATGTAAATTAAAATTGAACATCGAATACAAAGATAACCAACCGGGTTTCATCGAACTTGAGCGAGAAACAGAATCCTGTTCATATACACGTAGCGGCTTAGTTCGCGTCGCCATACTATGCACATATAAACCGGAATGTGGTGGTGCAGTTACAGCTTCATAAAAGAAGAAGTGGATTAGCGCCGCAATCGTAATGAAAGTAAAATAAGTCTGAACACCAACATACATGCACACCAATACGTGGGGTGTTAGCATCACGATGACTGAAAACAGTGCCTTCAGTGCCAGTTTGTAATTTTTGTTCATAAATTCTACCAATGGATTAAGCCACAGAACCGCAAAGAAGAACTGAATAGTAGGAAACGGCAACCATAGACGCCACACCACATTAAACATCTGTAATGTAACGGCTGAAACACTCTTAATTTTTCGCAACTGAGTTGACGATGGATCTTTATCCGCAAACCCAGTCCAACGATGATGGCCCTGATGAATATGCACCCACGACGTATATGGGATTAAGGCCAATGGACTGACAGCAAAACCAAAAAAGTCATTTACACGTTTGTTTGTAAACACGGTGCGATGTCCAAACTCATGAATAAGCACCGAAGATCTAAACATTAGCCAACCGAGTAATAGCTGCAGCACAAAAAAGCCAAACGAAAACGCTTCAACCTTTGTCAGTCCCCACAGCACGGCGGCAATAAAAACCGCTTCGACAAGGACAGTGATCAAACCAACTTTGTTGGATATTTTAAATGCCCCTTCATCATTCAGCCGCTTTTTTATTATCTTATAACTTTCCACTTTCATTGTTTTTTCCTTAAATACTGGATACAGATGATATGCCTTATCTTATTTTTCTAACAAATAAGGTATCGATTGCTTGCCACCAAAAGGCTCTTATTAAGACCCATGGCTCAATAACTCCTTAAGCTTTTTCACTAATACCACGATATTAGGTGGCTGTATCAAAGAGAAATGATTGCCAGGAATATGTGCGCATTGAACCTTGGATACACACTCTTTCCAATGAGCCTCAAGCGGTACCGTTAGGCTCAACACACTTCCCTCTTCAGCCATAAGTAGGTCGACGTTACCGTGGTAGCGTGACGGCTTATGAGTGGCAAAAAGCTGTAGATTTTTTGCAAAAATATCAAAGCGCTCTTGCACTATTGACTCAGGAATATGCTGAAACATATGCCCCTTATCTTTCGCTAGTTGTAATAGGCTTCTGGGCAAATCCTCAAACTTAGCACCGCTGATATACTGAGTTACTTCGTGCTGCTCAATTACAATGTCCAGCTCGCGAGCAAAAAAGTACAGTAGCCACTCTGGGTCGCGATAAATCTCGATATTATGCTGTTCAAACACAGGGTTTCGGCTATCAATTAAAATAGTTTTATCTATTTTCACATCAAACTCATCACCAAGTGCAGCCATTTCCACTGCCACTGTACCACCTAGTGACCAACCAGCTACAACATATTGCTGGGCACCAATATGTTGATTGAGAAGCGCTAAATACGAGCGAGCTAAGTCGCTGAGTGAGTCTGTCGGATTTTTCTCGTAGTGCTTTAAATCCGAAGCAATAGCGTAGATTGCACGATCTGAGGACAATAGTTGAGCTAGTGGAACATAACTTAAAATACTCCCACCAACAGGGTGGATGAGTACCACTGGTGGTAAGTCTGAAGCGTGCTTATTCAAACACACGAGAGGTGATTCAGCGCCATTTTCTTCATTAGATTGAATAAACTCAGCAATGTCTATGATGGTATCGTAGCGTAGCAAGTCCACAACATTGATGGGTTTGTTCACCAAAGCGGAAATCATATTGGCAGCTTTTACCGCATTAAGTGAGTTAGCGCCTTGATTCCATAAACTCTCGGCAGCACTCAACTGAACCTGCCCAAGCACTGTTGTCCAAATATCAAAGATGCTTTGCTCAAGTGTGTTTAATGTTCTGTTTTGCCGAGCTTCCTCTGCTTCCATCGAGACAACAGGCAACCTCTTGGTATCAATTTTACCATTTTTATTTAATGGCATTTCAGGTAGTTGTATTACCTGCTTTGGCAGCATAGCCGGAGATAGGCGACTTTTAAGTAACACAACGATGTCTTGTCGCAACTGATAATCCGTTGTAAGTGCATTATCACTTGTACAGTAAGCTACTAGGCGCTTATCGCCGTTGTCTGTAGTGTATACATGAACGAATACCTCTCTTACTCCTGGACACTGATGTATCGCCGCTGTCACTTCACCCAACTCAATTGTGAAGCCATTGATTTTGACCATGTCATCGCGACGACCGATAAACTCTATTTCACCAACATTGTTGTATCGAACAAAGTCTCCCGTTGCATATAAAGTTTGACCATCGGCCAAATGAGGTAATACACGGAACTTAGCCTCTGACAGTGCTTTGTTGTTTATATAGCCTTGCGATAGCCCTACTCCACCTAGGAAGAGTTCACCACCAACACCTATACCAGACATCTCTCCGTGCTTATCAACAACATACATTTGTGTGCCACTAACCGCTTTGCCGATTGGGATCGTTGTTGCACTCAAATCTTTTTCAGACACGATATGATAAGTTGCAACCGTGGTGCACTCTGTCGGACCATAGCCATGGATCAGTTTGCCACTAAAGCGGCTTTCTAAAGCCCTTGCTACAGCTGCCATATTGACTTTTTCGCCACCAAATATAATTTGCTTTACAGATGCCAGAGGGAAATGCTGCGTATCTGCCAAACGATTAAGTAAAGCGGTCGTCACCAGAATGATCGTCACTTCATGATAATCAATGGTTGATGCCAGTAACTCAGGGTTTAGCAGAACATTTTTACTGATGCACACCACTGCCGCACCATTGAGCAGTCCGCCCCACAGCTCAAACGAAGAAGGGTCAAAGCTAAGGCTAGAGACATGAGCCACTCTATCTTTTGGCTTAATATCGATGTAGTTTGCATCAACAACACGGCTGATGATTGCCTGATGAGAAACTGGCACTCCTTTTGGATTTCCGGTTGACCCTGAGGTATAAAAGATACATGCGGTGTCAGCAGCAAAAGTATGAATTGGCATATTTGACTTGCTGTAATCTTTTGTCACCTCAGCCAAGTGGCTTAGTGCTATCACCTTAGCCTCAACATCTAATTGTTCGGCCAAAGTGTCTGCCGCGACCAGCAAACTTAACTGTGCGCCCTCAACAATAGTTTTTACTCGTTCAATCGCATCTTCAGCACTAATCGGTACGTAAACACCACTACATTTTGCAATTGCCAATATAACCGTGATCACTTGTACACTTGATGGCGCGTAAAAACCAACCCTGACTCCTGGTGCAACTCCTTGAGATTTTAGATAGTGTGCAATTTGGTTTGCTGACTCATTTAATTCGGCAAAGCTAACGGTTTCGTCTTGTGCAATAAGTGCTGCGCTTTGTGGTGTTTTAGCAGCTTGAGCCTCAAAAAGTAGTGCCAAGTTTGACATTTCATGTGGCAATGAAACGGGATCAGGGCTTTGTCCCCAAGCGACTATTTTTGCGCGTTCAGCGTCATCCAGCATGTTGAGCTTAGAGATTTGTGTTGTGCTGTTGCAAAGCACCGACTCAATCATATTTTGTAGATGGCTCAGCATATACTCAATCGTCGCTTGTTCAAATAGCGCCGTATCAAAGTGCATACTCAACTTATATTGTTCATTTGTGCCAAAGACAGCCAAGCCTAAATCGTCAAACGAGCCTCTTTGCCCTGATAGCGGATGAATTTCTTCAAAGATCCCCGTACCATTTTTTCTCATCAGCTCGCCGACCTTCGTTAAGGTCATAGAGGTTTGGAACACTGGTGAGCGGCTCACTTCCCGAGATTTATACAGCTCATTCACTATCTGAGTGAATGGGAATGTTTTGTGCTCAAAAGCGTTGATTAGGGCGTGTTTACAAATCTCTGCCAGTTCATCAAAACTAATCTCATCTGAAGCTTGAACGCGGGTTGCCAGTGGATTAACAAAATTGCCGACCGCAAAGTCATTGTCTACTAATTCTCTGCCCGCATTTGAAATACCTATCACAATATCATCTTGACCGGTATACCTATTCAATAGTGCAAAGTACACACTCTGGAAAAAGACAAATGGCGTGATCCCTTTGCGCTTGCTAAATTCATCAATCCTACTTGATAGACCAGCTGGCAAAGCAACATTGACCCTCCCCCCTTTATACTGCTTAACTGCTGGCCTAACTTTATTTGGTGTCAGCTCCAACACCGGCAAACTATCAGTTACTAATGTTTGCCAGTACTGTTTGTCTTTTTCCGCTTGAGGGCTTGCTAAATAGGTCTTTTCATTTAGCACATAATCAGCAATATCATAGGGCTTCGCAAGCGTCAGTTCACGCCCTTCAGCCGCATTTAGATATAGTGCTTCAAGCTGCTCCATCAAAATTGCGATTGAGTAAATCTCAGTAACAATATGATGGGTGAGAAGTACAAACCATGATTGCTGGCTTTGACCGTCATTTAGCGACACGATATAAGCACGAAAAGGGCGTTCCAAGGATAAGTTAAAAGGTTGATCGGCAATCCACTCAAGTTTGTGGTTGAACTCATCTGAGCCACCCTGTAGCTGAATGTGTTCTATCTCGTAGTCTTCATTCGGATTGCGTAATTGGTAAAATCCTTCCTCACATTCATGGAATGTTGAAGACATTACATCTTGGTGCTTCAACACGGCATTAAATGCGTGTTGTAGCTTTGTATGGCAAGTACTGTGACTTAATTTATACGCAGTGATCAGATTGTACGCTGAGCTATGCGGATGCAATTTAAAATCAGCCCAATAACCCAGCTGATTGGCCGACATTCCAGACACACGTTTGCCTGTACTTAAAAAGTCAACCAACTCTGCCTTTTGCGCTTTTAGCTCAGCCAGCTCCTGTTCGCTCAATGCCCCACTGGCACTGCGATATTTAAGCTTGTCTCCATCAAGCCAAAGTTTTACACCACTTTTTTCAAATCTTAAAATTGTTTCGATAGCCATTAAATTTCTCCTTCAACCAGCGATGACTGCTCAACGTCAGCGGTATGCGCCTGACGATCCGATGACTGGTGCTCCATGTCTTCCAGAATTAATACAGCAAGTTCCTGAATAGACGCTCCTTTTAAGATTTCTGAAATAGGCAGTTCACGATTGAGCTGCTTTTTGATACCGGTATTGACCTCAAATGCCGTAAGTGAGTCCAAGCCCAAGTTCATCAATGGCGTGTCGGTTTGTATTTTTTCAATGCCAGTGCCAAGTGACTCAGAGACAAACTGTCGTAATAACTCCATCAACATCTGCTTTTTGTCATCCTCACTCACTGTGGGCTGTAGTAATGCTGCGATTAAATCCGATTTACCATCATCGCTTGTGGTTTGCTCAGTAGCAGCTCGAAGCTGCTCAAAAATGGCTAATGGGCGACGAAACTCCATGACATCCAAGAATTTAGAAATATTAATATTTGCAATCACTGGGTTGAGCATTCGATTTTCAATGACACTGCCCATTGCTTGTAGTGCCTCATTGTGTGACATTAATTGGAGCCCTACTTTTTCAGCTAACTGAGCATTGTCTCCGGCGACTGCCATACCAGAGTCAGCCCATGGTCCCCAGTTTATCGACGTAGCCGGTAACGCTAACGCATTACGGTAATAAGCAAGACTATCTAAGAAACGGTTACCCGCTGCATAGGCGGCCATGCCTCCAGATCCCCATACCGACGCCACTGAAGAAAACAACACAAAATACCGAGCTTGAGAAGCTAGTTGGTGTAAGTGCCAAGCACCTTGTACTTTTGCAGCTAGCACATTTAACATCTCAGACTCTGACAACGACTCGAATGCTGTCACTTGGTTAACACCTGCAGTATGGAAAACACCATCAATGGCACCATATCGGTTTGAAACATCAGACAAGACTGACTCAAGCTCAGTGTAGTTAGTAACATCGACAGAGATGTAGTCGGCCACGGTAACATGCGTGCGAAGACGCTGTAGTGCTGCGGCAATATTTCCACTCTCATCTCGCGCAATAGCCTGCTGCTCAGTGCTTCTACCAAGTAATATGATATGTTGCGCACCTTGCTCTGCTAGCCACTTGGCAGTACTCAAGCCAAGTGCTCCAAGACCACCGGTGACAACATACGCTTTGTCTTTTGCGACGCGTAAATGTGAAAGCGTTGGCGCATTCAACTCAGACACTCTAGGGGCATAAGATACACAGCCACGAACCGCAAGCTGGGTCTCATTATTTGCGGCAAACAGTGCAGATGATAAGCCAGCCAACGCTGCGCTATCAGATAATTCATCACAATCTACCTGCCTTTGCCATACTTCGGGGGCTTCAAGAGCGATGGATTTACACAACCCAGCAATTGCCCCTTGTAAAGGATCGTAACGATATTGCGTACCAGCAATAGATGCAGCAAACTGGGTAATAACTGCCAGTGATACTCCAGCTTTGAGTGTGCAAATATCACGTAATTGACCAAATAAAGACGTTAACCGAGTTAATACGTCTGATGTTGGCTGTTCGCCACACAGATCCAGCCCCCAGCCAAATACGATGCGTGTTACCGCACTATTACGATGAATAAGTGACTCATCCAGTGCAGCCACGTCGCTAATAACCTGGTAACTTTGCGCACTCAAATCACCGTAGCCTGTTGGTATCGTCTTATCGAATATTAAGGTATAGGTGTAACCTTGACTGCTTAGCCATTTTGTCCAAGGTGCAAGCTTGCCGTGTTGATCAGCAAAAATGAGTATATTATCGACGGCTCCGGGTTCAACCAAGGTATCGGTTGGGCGTGTTTGCCATTGTAGCTGATAAAATTTATCTGGATTATTCAGCGCCACATCCGAGTGAAGATGCGGTTGTACTTTAGGCAAAGGGTAATGCTTTGGCTCCATTGGATAAGCCGGTGTGTCAAGGCGCACATGGCGACTATCTTGATAATATCTCTGCCAGTCTATGTCAGCGCCCGATTGATAAGCACTGTGTAGCGCTTTTACCAGCGCATGATGCAATGTTTGCGCATCTGACACTTCAATACTCCACGCGCCAAATTCATTAGCACTGGACAACATCATTGTGCGGTATTTCAGCGCACCTTCCCCAGCTTCAAACGTGGCATTGGCATGCTCCATTAGTTGCCTTGCTAACTCGGTATTCGCCAATTTGAATATACTCGGTAACACACCAAGCACTTTGCCCCCTGCGCTAGATTGCAAGCAATTGACTATGGCTGACTGCGCTTGGGCTTGTTCTATCTGACCACAGCTTAAGCGCGCAGATACATACATCAGGTCAAGTGACGCTTTAAACGGTAAGCGCTGAGTCGCCAAACTCAGCATTGGTAGATCACCCGCTTCTGCGTTAATTTCGCTGAGCATAACGCCAAGCGAAGCCACATGCGATAACCACAGCCCTGATAGTAATGAGTTTGCCAACAGACATTGCAGCGGATCTGTCCACTCTATTTTTTCCGGCCAGTGGGCAAATGTATGCTGCTCCTGAACGCGATAGTATTCACTCGCCTTACTCAACATTTGTTTGGCTTTGTTATTGTTGAGCACCCATGTGTGTAAAACAGGTAAAAAGTGATGGTCGCGCTCGGTGAGTGTGCAGCTAATCACAGGCTCTGCTGTCCCCTGTGCCACACGGTTATTCAAAGCAGGTGTAAACTCTGTAAGTTGCGCTAGTAAGTCGGCAGTGCTGCTAGCCATAAAGCACGCTCGCATAGGCCAATGCTCACTGCTAGTATTGGCAGAGAAGCACACCGAATGAAGGTCAAGCGCGCCTTGCGTAATATAGTCTTGAAATTGCTCAATCCGAGCTGCTAGCTGGACTTCAGATTTAGCCGATAACGCCAATATCACGCTACCCTTTTGCTCAGGTTCAGTCGCAGGCTGTTGTGATGAATTAAACTCATCTGACACAATCAGGTGCGCGTTCGAGCCACAAAATCCAAATGCGCTCAACCCCACATATTTAACTGGGTCATCATCCCATGCCGCGAGTGTTTTCGGTAAGGTGATTGACGTTTTTTCTAATTCTAGCTTCGGATTGGGTGTATCTAAATTAACGTTAGCTGGAATTTGTTGGTGCTTAAACATCAGCAACACTTTTATCATAGAAGCGATGCCTGCGGCACTTTCTAAATGACCAATATTTGGTTTTACCGAGCCAACCAGTAACTTTTTGCTACTTGGTGTATCGCGTTTGTAGGCTTTAGAAATCGCCTCAATTTCTATGGGATCGCCCAGTGGCGTTCCGGTTCCATGAGATTCTACATAGCAGACTTGCTCTGGAGTTAATGCACTTTTTTGTAACGCAGCCTGAATCACCTCAACCTGCGCTTTACCGTTAGGTACTGGTAATGCGCTACTTCGGCCATCATGATTAATCGCAGAAGCCTGAATAACACCAATAATATTGTCGTTATTTTCGAGCGCATCACTTAGGCGTTTTAGCACTACAATTCCAGCACCTTCGCCGCGTACATAACCATCTGCCTTTTCATCAAAAGTACTACACACTCCAGAGGGGGACAGCGCTTTTGCTTTACACATAATCATGGTCATGGCAGGGGTAAGCATCATATTGACACCACCAGCTAGTGCCAAATTACACTCACCATTAAGCAGCCCTTGCGCTGCCATATGAATACTAGTAAGTGAGGATGAACAGTTTGTATCTACTGATAATGAAGGCCCATGTAACCCTAAGGCATGAGATAATCGCCCAGAGGCAATCCCAATCCCATTGCCAGCTGCGGTATACATATCTATGGAAGCAGGATTTTCGACACTAAATTGGCCATTATCCTGATTCATAATACCTATATATACCCCACTAGCGCTGCCTTTAAGCTTACTGGCCGGAATACCCGCATTACCAAGCGCTTGCCAACAGACTTCCAATAACAGGCGGTGTTGTGGATCCATATACTGCGCTTCTCGAGGCACAATACCAAAAAAGTCATTGTCAAATTGGTCGATGTCAGTTAAAAACCCACCGGCATTGGTATACACCTTTCCATCGGCATCCTGATCCGCATCAAAGTATTGCTCAGCATCCCAGCGCTCACTTGGCACATCAGTAATATGGCATTCGCCATTTTTAAGTAGCTGCCAAAATGCCTGAGGATCATTCGCACCAGGGAAGCGGCAGCCCATACCTATTACCGCTATTTTTTCTTCATTTTTCGCTTGTAGCGTACTAATTTGTGCCTTCTGCTTTTGAATGGTATTCAGGGCATTGGCCATTAACTTCTGATAATTATTTGGCTTTGTTTTATCCATCATTGTCCCTTAATTCAGTTCCAGTTCTTGCTCAAGCAGTGCCGCTAAGTCATCCAGCTCCATATCTTGCAACTCGTCTGTTGGTGACTCGATTTCTATCTCACTTGAATACTCAACTTCAGCCACCCCGGTGTCCAATTGCAGGACATCGTTGACAATATGGTCAACCAGCAAGTTAAGGTTCGAGTAGTTGAAAATCACTGTTGAAGGCAATGAGATCCCAAGCTCAGCATCAATGTCCTTTTTGAGATCCATCGCGGCTATTGAGTCGGTTCCCATTTCAAAGAAACCTTTCTCTGGGTCTATCGTAGCTGGCGAGTCAATTTTTAATACTTTAGCCAGTGTCTCTCTCACAAACTCAAAGATTTTTTCGTACCTGAGCTCTGGCGACATATCGCAAATTTCTTCAATGAAGCGGATCTGACCGGCTCTTGAACTAGTCGGTGCCAACTCATCATATAAGTGGTCATGCTGTGCACCTGGGAAATTCTCTCTAAATACACGCCAATCTGCTTTTAGAGCCACGACTGAGTGTAACTCTGAACGTGCAATCTGCTCGAATAAAGCCATTCCCTGATTAAGGGTAAATGGCTTCATACCAACGGCCTCAAACAAATCAGATTGACTATGGCTTTCAGCCGCCATACCCACCGAGCCCCACGGTCCCCATTGGACGGCAAGCGCAGGCAACCCTGAATGCTTTCTATGCTCAACGATATAATCAATAAAGCTGTTCGCGGCGGCATAAATGGCTTGCCCTGGTGTACCCAATACAGCTGATGCCGATGAAAAACAGTAAAAATGATCTAAATCGATGTCTTTGGTCAATTGATGTAGATTCCAAGTACCTTCAACTTTCGAGCGGCTGACCTGCGTCACGGATCCCATATCAAACTTGTGTAATGGTGAGTCTTGAACAACGCCCGCAGCATGTATAACACTACCAAGGGATGGTAAATCATCACCAAAACGTTGGAATAACTGCTCCATACTGGATTGATCGGCAATATCTACCGCAACCACCTCGACACCAACCTGTTGTGCTCGTATCGCTTGTAAAGTGTGCTCCACCTCATCTGACCAAGTCGTTCTTCGCGACAACAACGTTAGATGCTTGGCTCCTTTACCAACCAGCCATTGACTGAGCTGAAGTCCCAATCCGCCTAAACCTCCAGTGATGAGTGTGGTCTTCTCACCAGCCACAGTATACTTATCAAGCTCAGACGTTGGCCGTGTTTTAGTCAGCCTCATGACCTTACGCATACCATTGTCAAGCAGTACTCTCGGTTCTTTGTCTTGATAGCGGCTATGCTCAATCACACCTGCAACAAGGTCTGATAGGTTTTCAGCATTGAGATCAAGAGTTTGACAACTGAACTCAGGATGCTCGGTTCTGACGACTTCAGCAATTCCCCAATGTGGTTTAGGTGCCCCAAGTAATGCCACATCACTTGTGCCATAATTAACAAACAGCAAGCGGCTATAAAGCTCCTGACCAATTAGGTTTTTGACCAGTGTGATAATGCTATTCACACTGTCGTAGTAGTTTGTTACGCAAACGCCTTGCTCTGCATTTTTTAAAGCGAAGATTATCTGATCTGGTTTCGTCGTTAACTGAGTCAGTGCTTCACTTAATTCATGCTGATCCAATAAATTGAGTCGACGTACTCCAGCTACCACTCCTTTGTCTTTGTTTGCATGCTTGAAAACCTGACATTCACCGAGGGTGTGAGATGCAAATGTTTGATGTGAGATAATATCTTGGTCATCGTCAAGTATAAGCCACAAGCGCGCTAAGTCCTGCTCTGTATATGCCGTATCGTCGCTGTGGGCCTGTGTACTTTCTATCCACTCTCGCTGGAACAAAAAGCTTCCTTCTTCAGACTTTGACAAGAAAGTACTGGCATTGGTTTTATGTACCGAGAAAGAATCGATGGTAGCAACTGGCTCGCCTGAATCTGAAAATAGTGCAATATCTCCTTTGAGTATCGCCTTATCCTCAGCAATATCATCATCTAACTTGGCAAAACACCAAAGGGTTTGTGGCGCGCTTAATTGCTCACTGTGTGTATGAAGTTTATTAAAGCCAAATGGTACCGCGGTGATTTCTTTATTGTCGCCCATCTGGTTGACTGCCAATGCACCAAATACCTGGAAACATGAGTCAACTAGCCCTGGGTGCATACAATATCGCTCAGGTGCAATTATCGCTTTTGGTGTGTTTAATTTGGCAATGATATAGCCATCACCAAACCAACAGCTTTCCACCCACCTAAATGTGTCTCCATGGGCAATTTTTGTCATCTGCTCGATGCGCTCATAAAACTCAGGCATTTCCCACTGTTTTGTCGCGGCTGTAACCAAAGCGCTGGGGTCTATAGCAGCATTGGAGACAGACTCTGATGAAGTGAAGTAGCGTCCATGGGCATGAGTTAAAGCCCCCTGTTCAGACTGCGTTGAATTGACGGCAAAATCAGCATGGTTTAACGTTGTTGTTAACTGTGTACTCTCATTACCATCCGCAAGTAGAATTGGTGCACCAAAAAAGACATTTTCAAGTACCAGCTGTGACTCAGTACTGTGATTTGCCAAGGCATTGAGTACCAGAGAAACGTGGTAACCGCCAGGTACCACTACTTCGTCATAGACTAAATGGTCTTTAAGCAGTGGCTGACTTTGTACGTTACACTGGGTTTTAAATGATGATGAGTGCGATCCCTTTTGAACATCCACAAAAAATGGGTCTTGCACTGACGCGTGGCGCGCATGTACTCGTTTTTCACCTAACCAAAAAGACTCTCTCGTAAATGGATAACTAGGTATTGCTGTTGCTGCGACCACTTGGTGATTAAAAACGCTCAGCCAGTTTATATCATGCCCTGTGCGATATAACGTGGCTAGCGTATTAGTGATATAGGTGGCTTGAGGTTGCTCTTTATCTTGTGAGCACAACCATTGATAGTGCACGAAGTCGAGAGTAGACTGGAGTGCTAATTTCGTCAGTACTAGATGCGGACCGACTTCTATTACATCTACTTTTTTATTCGCCGCTAACGTGCGCAAACCCTCAACAAAATTAACGGGTAACTCAACATGCTGTACCCAGTATTCTGGATCTGTTAGCTTTTGATATTCTTGCTTTCCTGTACAGGTAGAAATGAAATCGAGCTTTGGTGTACTGTAGTTAACTTGCTGTGCTATGACTCTAAATTCTGCCAACATTGGTCGCATTAAAGGCGAATGGAAGGCGTGTGAGACATCGAGCATCACACATGTGATGCCTTTTTCCTTTCCTCGTTCAGCCACAACTTTAATGAGGGATTTATCTCCTGATAACACCGTTTGCCTTACTGAATTGTAAGAGGCAACGGCAATCTTCTCTGCTGGTAAGTCCGCCATCAATTCCTTGACGACATTACCATTTGCAACAACAGCCAGCATGGCACCATCACTAGGTAACTTTTGCATTAAACGGCCACGCGCAAGCACCATTTTCAGTGCATCTTGCAATGAAAATACACCTGCGATACACGCCGCTGCATATTCACCAATGCTGTGCCCCATCACGATTGAAGGCTGTACGCCCCAAGATTGCCACATTTTTGCTAGTGCATATTCAAGCACAAATAAACTCGGTTGCGTAAATTCAGTATGTGACAAACGTTTGGCATCTGCTCCCCACATTACCGCTTTGATAGAAAAGCCTGCTGCTTTTTCGATGAATGCTTCACATTCGTCCACAGTACTTTTAAATACGCGGTTTATGCCATAAAGGGCTTGTCCCATACCTTTGTACTGTGACCCTTGCCCTGTAAACATAAAGGCAATCTGCTCACTTTTTACTGGTAATTTTGATGCTGCTAGTGGCTTAGTTATCTGCGCTTGAAGCGCATCACAGAGCGCTTGTTTATTCGCTCCGGTAACCGCTAACCTATAAGGATAATGAGCCCGCCTCATCGCTGCATTTGCAACAACCTGTTCAAGGTTATCACTGCGTTCCAGTAACGATAAATAGCGTTGTGCTAATACCGCGAGTTGTTGCTCAGACTTCGCTGAAATAGGTAACAATAAGGCATCATTATTGATCTCAGTGTTGCTTTGCTCAGACGGCGTATGAGAGGCCAAGATCAGGTGTACATTCGTACCAGAAAACCCAAAAGCACTGACCGCGGTATGTATTTGAGTCTGCTCAGATAAATCGACAGTTTGTTTCGTAACCTGTATTTGCTGCTCATCGATTTCGATAAACTGATTTAGCGTATCGTAATGTACTTGTGGTGGCAGTTGTTTGTTTGCGGCGATCAACGCAGCTTTAATCACAGAAGCGACACCAGATGCTGCTTCTGTATGTCCTAAATTTGCTTTCACTGATCCCACATAAAGAGGATTATCCGCATCACGAGCAGGTGTATATACCGCTTTAAGGGCGTGCATTTCAATCGGATCACCAAGAGGTGTCCCAGTTCCATGAGCTTCTACATAATGTAATGCCTGCGGCGTCACTTTGGCATTTTTCAATGCTTGCTTGATCACCTGTTGCTGCGAATTGCCATTTGGTGCGGTAAGGCTTGAGCTGTGGCCATCATGGTTCATAGCGCCACCTTTGATCACAGCCAAGATCGTATCTTGATCTCTAATGGCGTCACGTAAACGCTTCAACGCAATAACACCGCAGCCTTCACTGCGTACATAACCATCCGCACGATTATCAAATGCCTGACATAGCCCTGAAGGCGACAACATCTGTGCTTTTTGTAACGGTACGAAAGTATCGGTTGTCAGCATTAGGTTTACACCACCTGCAAGCGCCACATCGACCTCATGATTTTGCAAAGTTCGCATGGCTTGATATATCGCTGTCGCCGCTGAAGAACATGCTGTATCAAATGTCATCGCAGGCCCATGCAGCCCTAAACAGTATGCAACTCGCCCTGCGATCGTATTAACTGCATTTCCCGTAGCCCAATATGCTGAATCAGCAATATCACCGTACTGATAACACAGATCAGCGTATTCATTAGCCGCTGAGCCAATAAATACACCAATAGCAGCTGTATTTTTTGTTTCGCCAGCATAGCCTGACTGCTCCAGCGCTTGATACGCAGTTTCAAGTACCAGTCGCTGCTGCGGATCCATGGATTCTGCTTCTCGTTTTGAGATATTAAAAAACGCGGCATCGAATAAGTCGACATCACTAATAAGTCCGCCATGTAATTTGGCATGGCTTTGGCCTTTTAATGTTTCGTGAATTGTTTCAAGCGATCCTTCAATATTTTGCTCTACGACAGATTTACCGGCCATCAAAGCTTGCCAGTAATCATCTAGCGAATTGATGTTACCAGGGAACTTACAACCCGCACCGATAATCGCAATCTGATCTGCGCCTTGCTCTAATTCTTCGACGCGAGATTGCAGCTTTTCTATGGCTTTGTATGCAAGCTTTAATGTTGAATTTGTTTTACTTTCCATTTTTACAACTCTACTTCTAAAGTTTCTAACTTATTCCGTAATAGCGACTCTAACTCTGCTTCATTAAGGTCATCCCACTCAGGCTCTTGTTCACCTTCTGACACCGAATGTGCCGACGTTTCAATATCAACTAGAGTGACATGCTCAATATCGAATAACTCGTCATATAAGAAATTGCTTAATAGGTTGGCACTGGGGTAGTCAAAGGATGCCGACACTGGAATGTTGATATGAAATATTGCCTCTAACCCTTCTTTGAACTCGATTGCTTTTAAGCTATTCATGCCCAAATCGATAAAACCATCATCAGCTGAAATAGTCGCGCTGGCGACATTCAGTGTTGCAGCAAGCTGCTCCATTACTCGTTCTACAATCTCTTTGCGACGTGAGGTCTCGGGAAGCGCTAATAGCGTCTCTTTAAGCGGTGAACTTGAACGTGAATTTGCTTGTTGGTGTGACCCAAAAACAGACTCTGAAATGGTAGCAAATAGGCGATTTTCACCATGTAGCTCAATCAGCGGCAGAAACTTCGACCAGTCCATACAAGTAATCGTGAATTGTGTTTGTTCACTCGCCATAGCCTGCTGCATTTGTGCAAACATCTGCTCAGCTGGTGCTGGCAAAATACCACTTTGCAATAGCGTCTCTTGTTCATGAGCAGACGCTGCCATACCGGTGTTTAGCCAAGGGCCCCAGTTTAAGCATTGGGCATTGATTTTTACTGTATTTAAGTAATGACAGTAAGATTCCAAGAACCCATTGGCAAGTGCGTAACTTGCTTGATATGACGCCCCCCAAGTTGCAGCGATTGAGGAGAAGGCAACGAATTGAGGAATGTTGTAAGCTTGAACCTGCTCACCAACATATAACGTCCCTTGTATTTTTACATTCAAGGTCGCCAGCACAGCATCATCGTGACATTCTGAGAAGTGTTGGATCTCACCTTTTACCCCCGCTAAGTGATAAACACCATCAACACGGCCTTCACGGTAGGTTTCAGCAAAAAGTTGCTGGACACTGTTTTTATCTGTGAAATCACATTGCTGTATGAGAACCTTGCAGCCTAGTGCTCTGAGTGACTCTACAACATTGCTATCTTGCTCACTAAAGCGTGTATCTCTGCAAGCTAATATCAACTGGCTTGCACCTTGCTGAGCCAAAAAGCTTGCCAGTTTGAGCGCAATACTGCCCCTGCCTCCAGTGATAAGATACTTACCCGTCAACACCGGTGGATTTACCGCAACAGCCTCTTCAACCTGTACCAAGCGCGGAACGCGAAGAGTATTATCACGCGTTGCGACCCAGCGCTCCTGACCATAACCATGCAAAACAAAATCCGTCATTGTTTGCAATTCACGGTCGTTGACATCAACCGAGTTTATATCCAGCAAGCTACAGTGTAGTGATGGACATTCCATATCTATGGACTTAAGTAGCGACCACATTCCACCTTGACTGAGATTGACAGTGTCATCTGAATCCACGCAAAGTGCACCTGTCGTAATCGCCTTTAAGCGCATGTGCGAATTAGCACTCAGCACTTTGATACATGCCTTTAACATTAGTGCTTGCTGTGATATGGCGGAAAATACCGACACTTCTTCAAGACCTTGTGGTGCTATGAATATGACCTGACCTTTATCAGCAACTTGCTCTACCCAACACTGGAGCGCTTGCTCAAATGCAGCACTGTTCATCTCTGGGTGAACGAAGGATCTAAGGTCAATATGGGTTACCCTTATTGTATTGTGAGTTTCATTCAGCTTGGTACTTAACAAGTGTGGTAGTAAAGTATCAAAGCCGAGCAACAATACATCATCAATCACTGTGGTAGCGTTTTGCTCTTCTGTGTCTATATACTGCTCCCAAGCGTAATTAAGCAGCTCCACCACCGACTCAGAATCATTCGCCGAATCACCTTCAAGGAAGCTAAAAATTTCAGGTAAGCTGGCTTTTGCAGCATCAGATAAATCAGCATCATTGAGCAAGTTTTTAAATACATCAGCAGAGCTCTGCGCCTTTGTTAAAGGCGATACTTGCTCACGTAATGGGTTATGGCGCTCAAAATGTGTTCTTTGGAACGGATAGAGAGGAAGCCTTACTTTATTGGTTGGAATTGAATGTAAAACGGCGTCAAAGTGAATCGACTCCCCAACTTCATACAATGACGCTAGACACGCATACAGGGTGTTAATCTGCTCATTAATCACGATGTAGTGCGTCTCTGTTTGCTCACTGCGAGGTACTGATAACATCGCGTTTTGCATCCCAACAACCAACACATTGGCATCTTGTAATTCCTGTAGCATAGCCGTTTGTGGTCGCGCTACAGTCGCATCAACGGAAGTTAATGACTCTTCGCTTAGCAACACAAACTCAACTTGTGCTTTGTCAAAGCTAAGTACGTTGTTAAGTATTTCGTTACTGGCAGCGAGACTTGCGGGCTCACCTAATAATGACCTTATCACTTCTTGAATTGTCAAAAGGCCGACAAAATGCGCAGCGAGCACATGTGCCAAATCAGAGTCTCCGCCTACCCCTTTTAGGGTCACTCCATAATAATCTAGACATCTGGCTAAAGCATAAAAGTGACACGCAGTGAGGACTTGATGTACTTGCGGTGATAATTCACTTTGCGCAACATACCATGCTAGTGGCTGTGTTAAATCTGATGCAACCCAAGCTGAAACTTGATTAAAGTGAGTAGCATAAACAGGAAGCTGTGTCTGCATTGCTGCGATAACGGCTTGTAGGTCAGCTAAAGCGTGAAATTCAGTTAGCTGTATGTAATTTTCACGCTTTCCTAAAGTACTTGGTGCTGTCGGCGCTTTCTCTTTTAAGCGCGCAAGTAGACTTTCTCGACTATGAGCAAAGGTCGCAAAACGATATTTATAATGATTATTTGCCCGTACCGTGGATGCGCAAATACCAGCAAAGCTATCAAAGTCCCTGGAAATAACATCAATATAATCTGCTCGAAGTTGCTGTAATGCGCCCTCACACTTGGCGGATAAAATAAACGGATGCACAGTCCTGTCAGTATTGTCAGGTTGCGCTGCTACCTCTGATGATTGATACTCTGAAAGAATACAGTGTACGTTGGTGCCGCTCATCCCAAAGCCGCTTACTCCGGCAGATTTGTTAGTGCATGCTGGCCATGCCATGCCTTCACTCACCACAGATAGCGGGTAACGTTGCCAATTAATATACGGGTTTGCAGACTCAAAGTGTAAACTTGGTGGTAGATAATGATGATGGATCGCAAGTGCGGTTTTAAAAAATGAAGAAATACCCGCTGCGGCCTCTAAATGCCCCATGTTTGTTTTTACAGCGCCGATGTAAAGTGGATTTTCTGCTGATTTGGCTGACTTAAAAATAGTACCGAGCGCATTTACTTCAATTGGATCACCCAATGAAGTGCCTGTACCATGTGCTTCAATGTATTGAATATCTTCAGCTGTTTTATTTGCGTTGTGTAGCGCACTTTTAATCAAAGCCGCTTGTGCTGAACCGTTGGGCGCTGTTAAACCGTTACTTCTACCATCATGATTGACCGCGGAACCTGAAATCACGCAGATGATGTTATCCTTGTCTTTGATTGCATCACTCAAGCGTTTAAACACCGCAACACCACCGCCTTCCCCTCTAACATAGCCATCAGCAGACTGATCGAAAGTATGGCACTTACCGCTGGTTGAAAGCGCACCAATCTGGCTAAATCCGATGTAGCCATTAGGTGCTAGCATGAGGTTGACCCCAGCAGCTAAGCCAATATCACACTCTCGACTGCGTAGACTTTGACATGCTAAGTGGATGGCAAGCAAAGAAGAAGAGCAGGAAGTGTCGAGTTGCATCACAGGACCGTGCACATTGAGAAAGTGCGCCAGCCTACCTGCTGCAATCGCACGGTTTGTGCCTAAGCCAATTTGCGAATCTATTGTATCAGCAGCGGAAAGGTGCAATAACTCATAATCCGCCGAACCTATACCGACAAAAATACCCGCCGCGGCACCTGATATTTGTTTAAATGAAATGCCAGCATGTTCAAGGGCATGAACACTTAGCTCCAGTAACAAGCGCTGTTGTGGGTCAAGATTTTCAGCTTCAGCTGCTGACATGCCAAAAAAGCGCTCATCAAACCCGAAAACATCATCAACAAAGCCACCATAATCAGTATTATAGTGGCCAGTTTTAAACGGTGTTGAATCATAAAAACGCTCAGTATTCCAACGGTTTCGAGGCACTTTTGAGATGACATCTTTGCCATCTTTGAGTAATGTCCAAAACTCATCTAAGCTGCTTACACCACCTGGTAATCGACAACTGCCACCAATCAAGGCTATCGGCTCATGTTTGGCTGCCCGCTCAAGTGCTAATTCCTGCTTTAGGCTCGATATTTTCTCTAACGACTTTTTTAAGACGCCATTTATTTTTTCGTCATTGATATTCGACATCAAACAATATCCTTGCTGTCAGCTAAAACTTGTATTAATCCTTCTGTTAGAAAGCGTGCTTAAAGCTCGCTTTCTAACATAGCTAGTAGTTCTTCATTAGATAATTCTGAAGTACTTGCCGGTTGCTCCTGAACTTGTTTTGCAAAGCCCTGCGGCGCGCTGCCAGCTCCCGTGCTCGCCACAGGTTCCGGAGGCGTCGTTATGTATTGTTTGATGTAATTTGCTAAAGTTTGAATGGTTGGATAAGACCACGCAGCAGTGGCATCTATATCTAATTGATACTGGTTCTCAATCGCTTCAATTAGTTCAACGGCATCAACCGAGTCCAACCCATATGCCGCAAACTGCTCATGCTCATCTATCTCACTCAGTGGCTTTTTCGCTTTATTCGCAATCCACTTTTTCAAGAAACTCGCAATCTCAGCGCTGTTGCTTTGAGTACTAAGTTGCTCATCAATAGTATTTTGCTGCGTTTGCTCCATGTGAGACACGTTAGCATCTGACAATATTTGTTTAGCGCTTGGCGTATCCGACGATCTTAACAACACATCCAAAGTATAATCGCCACCCGGTGCGCTTTGCTCTGAGTCTAAGGTTTGACTTTGCGCTTTTTTGAGTAGCTGAGTGACAACAGCCATCTCGCTCTTTTCATACACAGTCGCTATATTTTTCTGTAGCACAAAAATCTCTTTTTCTATCTGCATATCGAGCCAATTGGCCACAAGCGCTTTGGCACTGTCATCGACTTGAGTCGACACGCTCAGCGCCGCTTTTGCACAGTACAACCCTGCCAACCACCCTATAGTGTGATTCAATAACAGCTCTTTTTTCTTAGCGGGAACACTGGTGTTTTGTAGTGCACGTTCAACTTCTAAAATGTGAGCCTTAAAAGCAGACTGTAATTTATCGGAGCCATCAGCATCAGCAATAAAGACACTTAAGTTATCAGGGTTTGCAAGGTAACTTGCACCAACAAACACTTGTAATGTTTCTGTGGGGCCCTCAAAGACTCTTAGTAGTCGAGTGTCACGGTATACTTGAGCAAAACCATTACTCTCGATATATCCTCGACCACCTAGCATCTGCATCGCATCGTCAACACAATGCCAAGCAAACTCAGTGACAATATATTTAACAATAGCGAACATCTCATCAGGTACATTTTGCTGCAAATCTGTCAGCATTGAGACTCTTTCTAACAGTGCTTCTGATGCCGATAATGCAAAAGCATGAGCGGTTATCTTTTTCTGAGTTTCAGGGTTATCTGACAAGCGACCAGTAGAAATAATACGTTTGCTAGCATACCTCTGCATCACCGCAAGACTTCGACGCATAGTACCTATTGCCATCGCAGCGATACCTGCACGGCCAAGCATCATCGCGTCTTTTGCGACATCAAATCCTTTACCTAATGTGCCAAGCATGCGTTCATCAGGTACAAACACATCATTGAAGTAAATTTTATTTTGTACCATGCCACGGAAACCCATGGTTAATGCTTCTGGGCCTTGCTGTATACCGACAGAATTACTATCAACAACAAACCCTGTCATCCCCAGAGCTTGCTCATTATCAAAAGCAAGGGCGAACACATTAATGAGGTTTGACCAAGCGGCATTTCCTGACCAAATTTTCTCACCTGATAAGCGCCAACCGCCGTCTACTTTTTTCGCAGTAAGCTTAATCTGGCGAGGATCAGAACCTGCACTGGGCTCGGTGAGGGCAAAAGCGGCAAGCATGCGGCCTTGCGCCAACTCTGAGACGAATTGTGAGCGGATAGCTGGTTTTGCAGACATTAATATTGGACGGATCCCCAATACTTGGTGTAGTCCTACAAATAATGCCAAGGTAAGGTCTACTGATGCTAATGCAGAGACCACTTTAAATGTATCTGTGGTACTTAGACCAACCCCGCCTTGCTCTGGTGGCACAAGCAATCCTAGTATTCCTTGAGTGCTAAAATCCATGACAACATAAGGCGGAATACAGCGACGCTCATCAATCAATTGCGAGTTAATACGGCGGCTTGAATAATCTTGCAACCATTCAATTAATTCATTTGCTTTGTGCTGACTTTGCTGTAAATCGATGGCTGTTGCCGGGCGCTGTTGCACCTCAGCAGTCGCGGTTTCATTTACAAGACAAATAATATCAAGCTCATTTGCTTCATACATTTGTCTGATTTTTGTGCGTTGAATTTTACCACTGGTGGTTTTCGGGATGCGTTTAACAATCACAAGTTCAGCCACTTGAAGACCATGGTGCACAGATAGCGCCACCGATATTTTTTTCAACAAGGCATGTGCTTCAGCTTCACTGACTTTAACTGTATTTAATTTTTGAACGACAACCACTTTTTCTTCATCTTGATGAGATGAACTAAACACGGCACATTCATTCACTTTACAAAGCGCATCAACTTTAGTGACCGACGCTTCAATATCGTGAGGATAGAAGTTTTTGCCTCGTATAATAATGGTTTCTTTGATCCTGCCGGTGATATAAAGCTTAGCTTCGGACTTAAATCCAAGATCACCGGTTCTAAAAAACTGGTTGCTATTGCCCGCTACTGTGTTATTAAAAACGGCGTTTATTGTCTCTGACTTTTTATAGTATCCAGAGCAAACCGAAGGACCTGCAATCCAAATTTCGCCGATATTACCATCGCCACATACTTCGTGTGTTTCAGGGTCAACAATGAGAATTTCATGCTGGTCTTGAGAAATACCACAACTCACCCTGCCAATCCCTTGATATGGTACCGATTGACCAGTGTATCGCTCAGCTGATGTAAATAACACACACTCTGCCATACCATAACTGGCATAAAACACATCACTTCTCAGCCCTAATGGCTTAAATACCTCAATAAATCGATTTAGTGTTTCTGCTTTAACAGGCTCTGCACCATTAATCATTTTGTCTAACGTCGATAGATTGATATGGCTGAGATCTTTTCCGGCAGCTTTACGAACACAATAATCAAAAGAGAAGTTTGGACCGGCCAGATAAGTGCCTTTAAATTTTGAAATAGCCTCTAACCACATCAACGGGCGTTTTAAGAAGTTAGTACTAGAAAATACCACTGACTTCCCGCCATTATAAGTTGGGGTTAAATAACACCCTACGAGTCCCATATCATGGAAAGGTGGTAACCAAGAAACGCAAACAAGCGAGCTATCAAACCCATATGCCGATTTGATACTCTCCAAATTCGCGATCAGATTTTCATGCTTAATGATCACGCCCTTCGGTGATCCAGTTGAGCCTGATGTGTACTGAAGATAGGCGATGTCTTGTGGATGAATGATAGGAAGATCAAAGCTCTCATCAGATAGCCCTTCAAAGCTCAACTCATCAATAATCAATATTGAAAGTGCACCTGTAATAAGCTGCTGCTCAAATTGGGATTTAAGCTTATCTTCATGTTGACGCAGGCAAACAATAGTCGTCGCACCTGCATCTTCCACTACTTTTTCAAGATTCGTCAAATTAGCGGCTGAATCTGGTAACACTTGAGGAATGGCAATACGCTTGGAAATAAAACATCCCAGTAAACTCGTAATAAAGAATTTTCCGGTCGGCACAGCGATAACCACCGCACCTAGCTTTGGCTGTTTAAGCAGTACTGAACTTATCTGTTTTGAATACTGGAGTAATTGCAAGAAGCTCAATGATTCAACATCATCGATATCTTTAGATCGGATAAACTCAAAGGCTGTGTCGTGCGGTTTGTTTTTGGCATGCTCTTGTATAAGAGAGACGTAAGTTAAGGCTTTACTATCACCTACAAATTCATTCTCGTTACTACGATTATTATAATTCATAACTTATACTACTTTATAATTCCTTGCCTAATTAGCAATAATACATATAGAGCCGAAATACTTAATACATAAAAATGTAAAAATGATAATTACGACCATCCCTCCTTCTCCAACACTTTAATCAGAAAAAACTAAGAAAATATAGCTAATTCATCACCCTTTTTAGTGTCTCGAGAATTATGAAAAATTAAGCTAACCGATAGGTAAAAAAGTGTCAACAAAAACAAAACAAACCAAACACAAAAAAAATAAACCGTTGACTTAAAAAAAACCGAGTGCAATCATAAAACCATATAAAACACCAAGTAAACAAACAAACTATTGCAAATAGCAAAATAAAACAAAACAAATTAAAACGAAATTGATCAAAAATTTAAAATAAAATAAAAGCGTAAAAAGGCTCACTCATAAAGCTAATTAACGGGTTCCATATATAAGTATTGGAAACAACAAGGAAGAATGTGGTTTGTGGGAAGGAAGTTATTTAGTTGCGGCTTCATCAACAGTAACTACCACCCCTTATAAATCAATCAACCTCCCCTTGCTGTGGCGAATTATCATAAATAATACAATCACATATGAGGTTTAAGTTTGAAATCAAATAATAGAGTTCGTATTTTTGATACAACATTGCGAGACGGTGAACAGGCACTGCGAAGAAGCTTATCAAAAGATGAAAAATTACAACTTGCAAAGGCAATTGCGAAGCTAAATGTTGATGTAATGGAGGTTGGGTTTCCCGCTTCTTCTCCTGGGGACTTTGCCTCTGTAGAGTTAATTGCAAAAGAGATTCAAGGACCTACGATCTGTGCACTGGCCAGAGCCGTGCCTGAAGATGTTATCGCATGTGGTGAAGCATTAAAGCCCGCGCAACATAAACGTATTCATATTTTTATTGCCACTTCACCTATACATCTTGAGAAAAAGTTAAATATCAATTTACAAGCGGCCACGGATAAAGCTGTAGAGGCGATTTCCATCGCTAAAGAATATACTGATGATATTGAATTTGGGTGTGAAGATGCCACTCGCACCCCACCTGAAGACCTTTGCTATATCATCGAAAAAGCCATTGCAGCTGGGGCTACAACCGTTAACTTAGCTGATACAGTAGGTTATACCACTCCGAAAGAATTTCATCAGCTCCTCAGCCACATAAAAGCCAATGTTTCTAATATTGATCAAGCTATTTTATCGGTTCACTGCCACAATGATTTAGGCCTAGCAGTAGCAAATAGTGCTGAATCATTGTTAGCCGGAGTAAGGCAAATTGAGTGCACGGTCAATGGTATTGGAGAGCGTGCCGGAAACTGCGCATTAGAAGAAATCACCATGCTACTCAGTGCTCGCAAAGACCTGTTCGGCCTTTACACCAATATTAAAACTGAGCTTATCAAACCAACTTCAGAGCTTGTCAGCTCTGTAGCTAGAATGCCTGTACAGTTGAATAAAGCGGTTGTGGGAGGTAACGCATTTGCACATTCATCAGGAATACATCAAGACGGCGTTATCAAATCCAGTATTACTTATGAAATATTTCACCCAGAACAAGTTGGCATAAGTAAAAACGAACTTTACTTCACAGCTCGTTCTGGTCGAAAAGCTATTGCACATTTTTTAACACAAACAGGCTGCCCATGCGAAGATCAAGAAATTAACAATATTTACAATCAATTCCTACAACTTGCTGACAAAAAAGGGCAGGTTTATTGGTACGATTTAACATCTTTGTATTACAAGAATAAAGTAAATCTCTGTGACAAAAGATATAGCTTAGTGAGTGCTATCACCAAGTGCGCTTCTGAACGCGCTATTTCGGTTAATTTAGTCCTGCAAAACAATCAAAAATTACAGAGTTTTGAATCAGATAGCACAAATCTAATTGAAGCATTACAGAATCTAAAAATAACGAATGAGGCCATCATTATTCGAGATCTATCTTTAGAATTCGCTCCTGAAAACTTTATTTATAATGCAAAACTTAGCATTACCTTAAATAACAAGCCCATTTATGGAGAAGGCTATGATGAAGATCCAAATATAGCAATAATAAAATCATATATTTCTATATTGAACATCATTAATATGCTTAACCAGATAAGGGAACATCAGCATTCTTTGCAATCAGCCTAAATAAAATAAAAATGCAAAATAATAAACAACAAACAAAATCTTAATGAAATTGAAGAAATGCAATACAAATGGGAAAGATTGTGAAAGCAAAAACACTTTACGATAAAATTTGGGAAAGCCACCTAGTGAAGGAAATGCCCAACGGATTTTCTTTATTATATGTTGACCGACATCTCATTCATGAAGTGACATCTGCACAGGCATTTTCTGGTTTGTCAGAAAAGCAGCACAGTGTTCGGCAACCGCTGCTTGCCATAGGCACCATGGATCACGTAGTGCCAACAGCAAAAGATCTTATCGACGTCATGTCCGCTGAGCAACGTAATCTTCTAGCATTAATGCACAGTAACTGTGAAACCCATGGTATTCCTCTGTTTGATTTAGGTCACACTCGTCAAGGGATAGTGCATGTCATCGGCCCAGAACTTGGTTTTATTCTTCCTGGAACAATTGTAGTGTGTGGAGATTCGCACGCTTCTACACATGGCGCATTTGGCGCACTTGCATTTGGTATTGGCGCTTCTGAAATCGAACATGTCCTTGTCACTCAGACGCTTGTACAAAAGAAACAAAAAACATTTCGGATCACCGTTGAAGGTCGACCTAATGATGCTATTTCCGCAAAAGATATTATTTTGAAAACCATCCAAACTCTTGGTGTAAGTTCAGGCAACGGCTATGTAGTCGAGTTTTGTGGGTCGGTAATTGAAAACTTATCCATGGAACAAAGAATGACGCTTTGTAATATGTCAGTTGAACTAGGCGCAAAAGCAGGGCTAATAGCCCCGGATCAGAAAACCATTGATTACATTAAAGGTCGGCAATTGGCTCCAAAAGGCGATGCTTGGCTAGAAGCTTTGGCAGATTGGACAGCATTACGTAGCGATAATGATG
The DNA here is from genome assembly GCF_012641745.1 of Pseudoalteromonas peptidolytica. Classification (GTDB taxonomy): domain Bacteria; phylum Pseudomonadota; class Gammaproteobacteria; order Enterobacterales; family Alteromonadaceae; genus Pseudoalteromonas; species Pseudoalteromonas peptidolytica. Next base: position 65,756 of record NZ_WEHZ01000002.1, on the reverse strand, counting down.
CCATCTTTGACAAAGAAGCAAGTATCAATGTCGACGATACTCACTCTTTTGTAACTTGGGGAACCAGTCCAGAACATGCGATTGACGTTACTAGTCTCTTACCTTTCCCAGAGCAAGAACAAGACGAGAACAGAGCGCAAGGAATGAGCAGAGCCTACTCGTATATGCAGTTAACGCCGGGTATGCGCTTAGATGAAGTAAAAATAGATGTTGCTTTTGTTGGCTCATGCACGAATAGCAGAATCGAAGACTTACGAGCAGCGGCTACGCAAATAAACAAACGTCGTGTTAGCCCAAAAGTTAAAGCGATCATTGTTCCAGGCTCAATGGAAGTCAAAAAGCAGGCTGAAGCTGAAGGGCTTCATACGCTTTTCGAACAAGCCGGATTTGAGTGGCGTCTCCCGGGTTGTTCTTTATGCGTTGCAATCAACAACGACACTTTATCCGCAGGCACTAGGTGTATTTCTACTAGCAACAGGAACTTTGAAAACCGCCAAGGTAAAGGCGTACTTACCCACCTTGCTAGCCCTAGAACCGTGGTGGAATCAGCAATCAAAGGACATATTGCTAACCCAGCATTATGAAATAATTAAATTAATTAGGAGTTTAATCATGTCTTTCAGCTTAGTATGTAATGCTGACAAAATTAATAATGACTTATTAAAAAGCTATGATGCGTTGCCAGCCGATCCTTACATCAAAGATGGCATGAAACGTTTTAGAACTTTTTCTTATGGTGAAGTAAAAAATGGTAAAGTCGATTGGAATGCGACTAAGCCTTTTTTTCAATCTAATGAAGCTAACTCATACGCTGGTGGAATTAAAAGATCGTTCCAACATACGGGTGAGGAGGCCAAAAAATTTGCGCAAGCGATTGTTACTGACGCATTAGAAAAAGAGTGGGTCAATGCCGATCACTTTTTTATTGGTTGCCATCAAATACGCGTTACCGCAGATGCTAAGATTGTCGGCTACCCTGCCCCTGAAGGTTTTCACCATGATGAAACCGACTTTATCGCTATCAACCTAATCAATGAGCATAATGTGAACGGTGCAATCTCTTTTATTAGCGACTTCAACGACACCAGCAACATTTTATTTGAGAAAAAGCTAGAGCCTGGACAAAGCCTTTATGTTGAAGATCTCAAGCACAAACATTATGTGTCTCCGTTCACACCCAAATTACCCAATATTGAAACGTATCGAGATATTATTGGCATCGCCTTTTATATGAACGATAGATAACTTAGCCAAGCGCGGGAAAATAGGTTATACCGCACCGGCGTGAGCTTTGAGTTGCAGTTAGGTAGCAAAAAATACGATACATTTGCTAGTAATGCTATCTGGCTGCACATTGTATGTAGGGATATTGAATAAACCAATGAACAAAATTTATAAAGTAGCTGTATTGCCTGGAGACGGAATTGGTCCAGAGGTCATGGCTGAAGCACTGAAAGTACTAGATATAATTGCAGATAAATTTGCATTAACATTCGACTTTCAACATTACGATGTTGGCGGTATCGCCATTGATAAACATAATCATGCGTTACCACAAGAGACACTTGCAGGTTGTGAGTGCGCCGATGCAATCTTATTTGGCTCTATTGGTGGACCGAAATGGGATAGTTTACCACTCGATCAGCGCCCAGAGCGAGCCGCATTGCTAAAGCTTAGGTCACACTTCGATCTCTTTTGTAACCTTCGCCCAGCGACAATATATCAAGGGCTGCAACATCTATCACCATTACGCAGCGACATTGCACAGCAGCAGGTTGATATGATGGTTGTTCGAGAGCTCACAAGTGGTATTTATTTTGGCCAACCAAAGGGACGTGAGTTGAATAACGACCAAGAAGTCGCGTTTGATACCATGCGTTACTCAAAGTCAGAGATAACTCGTATTGCTCACCTTGCTTTCTTAGCTGCTCAAAAAAGAAATAAAAAAGTAACCTCTGTCGATAAGGCAAATGTGCTTGAGTGCAGTCGGCTATGGCGTGAAACGGTAGATGAAGTAGCTACAAGCTACCCAGATGTACAACTTGAACACATGTATATTGACAATGCAGCAATGCAGTTAATTCGTAAACCTAGCGATTTTGATGTCATTTTGTCCTCTAATCTATTTGGGGATATTTTATCCGACGAGTGCGCTATGATCACAGGTTCCATGGGTTTACTCGCATCGGCAAGTATTAACCAATCCGGTTTTGGGTTATTTGAACCAGCTGGAGGCTCAGCTCCAGATATTGCCAACTTAGGCATCGCGAACCCTGTTGCACAGATCCTTTCAGCTGCAATGTTACTGCGCTATAGCCTAGATCAAAATGCTGCTGCGGATGCCATTGAACAAGGTGTCGTGCATGCACTTCAACAAGGGGTATTAACCAAAGAGCTTGTTCCTAGTGATGAGCAACATCTTGCTAAGTCAACTTCAGAAGTAGGCGATTACATCAGAGACTACATTGCAAGGAGCTACTAATAATGCCTAAAACCTTGTATGAAAAAGTGTGGGATGCGCATGTCATTACGCAAGACGGTCATGAAGCATTGCTTTATATTGACAGGCATTTAATACATGAAGTCACCTCTCCTCAAGCGTTTGATGGGTTAAAGCAAAAGCAGCGCAAATTACGCAGCCCAGATAAAACATTTGGCACCATGGATCACAGTATCTCTACTCGCTCATTAGCCATAGATGCGTGTGGCGATAATAACCGCAGACAACTACAAGCCTTGATTGAAAATTGCGAGGAGTTTGGCGTTCAGCTATACCCTGTAGGTAACGTGAAACAAGGGATCATACATGTTATGGCACCAGAGCGTGGACTCATTCTACCGGGTATGACAGTCGTATGTGGAGATTCACACACCGCAACACACGGCGCATTTGGCGCACTGGCATTTGGGATTGGTACCTCTCAAGTCGAGCACGTTATGGCCACCACAAGTCTAAAGCAGCATAAAGCCAAGACGATGAAAGTTGAAGTCAACGGCACTTTACCTTTTGGGGTGACGGCAAAAGATTTGATCCTCGCTATTATAGCCAAAATTGGGCATGCAGGGGCGACCGGACATGTTATCGAGTATTGTGGTAGTGCAATAGCAAGTCTCTCTATGGAGGCTCGAATGACTATCTGCAATATGTCTATCGAAGCTGGAGCCAAAGCCGGAATGATCGCACCAGATGAGGTTACACTTGCCTATTTGAAAGATAAAGAGTTTGCACCAAAGGGCGAACTGTGGGAGCTTGCTTGTCAAGACTGGAGCCAACTCACAGCAGATCCCAACGCACTCTACGACACGGTTGTAACCCTCAATGCCAACGACATTCAACCGCAAGTGACATGGGGCACTAACCCTGGGCATGTCTTGGGTATTAATGACATAGTACCAGATCCAAGTAGCTTCACGGATCCTGCCGATCAAGAAGCTGCCAAAAAAGCATTACACTACATGGATCTCACGCCGGGCTCTAAAATTTCAGACATTGAGATAAATCATGTATTTATTGGCTCATGCACCAATGGTCGCATCGAAGATCTCCGTGCCGCTGCAAGGGTAGTCGAAAATAATAAGATTGCATCTGGTGTGTCAGCAATTGTGGTACCTGGCTCTGGTGAAGTGAAAAAACAAGCCGAAGTGGAAGGGCTTGATAAGATTTTCACTCAGGCTGGATTTGAGTGGCGCTTACCTGGTTGCTCGATGTGCCTAGGTATGAATGATGATTTGTTGCTTCAAGGAGACAGGTGCGCTTCTACCAGCAACCGAAATTTTGAAGGACGACAAGGTCGCGGTTCACGAACCCACTTAGTCAGCCCTGCGATGGCCGCATTGGCAGCCATAAAAGGCAGATTTACCGATATTAGAGAATTTATTAAGGAATAGCTATGAGTTGTGGTATTACAACGGTAACAAGCAAAGCCGCGCCGCTCGATCAGGTTAATGTGGATACAGATCAGATAATCCCCAAACAGTTTTTAACTTCGGTCTCTAAGCAAGGCTTTGGTCGGCACTTATTTCATGACTGGCGTTACTTAGATAGCGCTGGCACGCAGCCTAATCTTGAGTTCGTGTTAAACCAGCCTCAACACCAAGGCGCGGAGATCCTGCTCAGTAGAGAAAATTTTGGGTGTGGTTCTAGTCGAGAACATGCGCCTTGGGCATTAGCAGATTACGGTTTCAAGGTGGTGATCGCCACCAGTTTTGCTGATATTTTCTATGGCAACTGCATCAACAATCAACTGTTACCCGTTTCGTTGTCTAAATCAGAGATGGATACTTTATTTGACGCGGTACAAAGCGCCGCCGACACGGCTATCACCGTTGATTTGGTTAATCAGACGGTAAGCTGTAATGGTGATAACTATTCATTTACCATCAGTCCTCTTCACAAAGAGACGCTCATTAAAGGACTTGATGCAATTGGACAAACCCTTGAACAAGAAGCGTTTATTCAAGCGTATGAAAAGAAAATCCCACAGTGGCGATGCGCACCACACTACGAATGAAGTCCGGAGTTAGCCGCAACGTAAAATGAGGCTAGGTGTAGCCCTAGCCTCAAATCATATAGCTTGTTAGATTAGATGATTAATCGCTACTGCTGCTTCTACATCAGCATCATAATCAACTGTTTCTAGACCAAACCCAAATAATTTTAAAAACTCATTATGATAGCCAACATAATCTGTTAGCTCATCAATTGTGTCTGTATCTACTGTATCCCAAATTGTTTGCACGCGAGCCTGTACGCCCTCTTCTAGCTCTTTATAGTTTTGGAATAAATGACCGCCTTCGTCAAAGCGCGGAGATTGTCCATATAAGTTTTCGCGGAACAAACCATCTATCTGCTCAATAGTTCCTTCATAGGTACCATCCCCTTTCATGACTTTAAACAGCGCAGAAATATATAAAGGCATAATAGGAATCGCCGAGCTTGCCTGTGTCACAACCGCATTTAACGAAGAAACATAAGCCTCACCATTAATATCAGATGTCGTCTCGCGGATAGCAAGCGTCGCGCGGTCTAAATCTTCTTTCGCTTTACCAATTGTCGCATGTCCATAAATTGGCCAAGTTAGCTCTTTACCGATATACGTATAGGCAGTCGTCTTAAAGCCATCGGCGAGTACATCCGCTTGTTTAAGCGCATCAATCCAAAGCTCCCAATCTTCACCACCCATTACTTTAACTGTATTTGCAATTTCTTCTTCATTTGCTGCCTCAACAGTCACTTCGTCGATAATACGCTTTGATGTATTTAGGTTTTTAGTAGTAATAGCAGAGCCAATTGGCTTAAGCGTCGAAGAGTAAACCTCTTCAGACTTAGGGTCTTTGCGGCGAGGGGAAGCAAGGCTGTAGATGACAAGATCGACTTTTCCAAGCTCAGTCTTAATGGTGTCGATGGTTTTTTGCTTTAACTCATCAGAAAATGCGTCACCGTTAATATTCTTTGACCATAAACCGGCTTCTTCAGCTACTTGCTGGAATGCAGCGGTGTTGTACCAACCCGCAGAGGCTGTTTTTTTCTCTGTGCCTTCTTTTTCAAAAAAGATACCAAGGGTTTTCGCGCCAGCACCAAATGCCGCGGTAATACGAGAAGCCAAACCATATCCTGTTGACGCACCGATCACTAAAACATTTTTAGGGCCATTTTCAATTTGACCTTGTTGCTTTACGTACTCAATTTGCTCTTTTACATGTTCGGCGCAGCCTACAGGGTGCGCGTTCGTACAAATGAATCCACGAATTTTTGGTTTAATGACCATAAGTGATCCTATCCATTAATTTGATACAAAAAATAAAAGTGAGTCTACGCCCACCTTATTAAAATTACTGCGTAGTGTACTGGTAGAAATGCAAAACACACATCTGATCAGCTATCAAACTTTGAGCCACCTAAACATGTTGGTGATACTGGTGCTTGGCCTTCTTTTTCTGAAAACTCTTCCGGCGTGTAGGCATGTATTGCTAAAGCATGGATGTGATTTTGTAATTCATCCTTCAGTACTTCGTTAATTTTTCTGTGACGCTGAAGTAAGCGCTGCCCTATAAACTGCTCACTCACAACGATAACCTTAAAGTGAGAGTCTTCGCCACGGCTGTGCATGTGACTTTCATTAATAACATTAAGATGTTTGCAGGCAACTGCTTGCGCGATTTTGTCGTAAATTTGTGATTGCATTGACATTAAACTTTGTCTCCCATAGCAATTCGTGGCCTTACTATACGCCTATCACTCAGCATTTCCAACACTTCGAAAAGTCAGATTAATACGCCCTTGCGTGACTTTTGCTTGCTTGGGTAAGGCATGCTGGTAATCTCGCTGGCTGTTGCCTTGCATCATTAACAGGCTCCCGGTTTCGAGGAAAATATCGGTCACCTCATGAGTGTTTTTGTGACGTATTTTAAATTTCCGTGTTGCCCCAAGTGACAAGGATGCAATCACAGGTGTAGCCCCTAGTTCAGGCTCATCATCACTATGCCAACCCATACTATCTTGACCATCGCGGTAATAGTTTGCCAATAACGCATTGAATGAGACGTCAAAACGCCGCTCAAGTGTTTTTCTAATACCTTGCAATATCCCTGGCCAAGGCGCACTGTCGAGTAGTTTTCCTGAATAGCTGTAGCGCATACCAGGATCGGCAATAAATCGCTCAAGCCTGGGGATTTTATGGGTCTTACCAAATAATGTAATGGTATTTTGCTGCCAAGGAATAGTGCTACAAAGCGCATCATATAGGGCTAAACTTTTCTCAAAGCTAATGGCACTTGGCTGATAGCTAAAACCGCTTGGCAAGTTCCGTGCGTTGTCTACTGCTCTCATGTTAAACTATCCGCTGCTTTTATTTACAGAAACGACTCATGACGACTGATGCAACTCTAGCCGGAAAACCATTTACGCTACATAGGTTTCCACTCGATCAAAAAAATCGTAGCTTACAAGCTTGGGATTCAGCCGACGAATACCTGTTAGATTATGTCTTTGAACACCACATTGACGCAAATCGTATCTTAATCATTAATGACGCATTCGGGGCATTATGTTGCGCACTTGCCGACAAACATTGCACCCTAGTGACTGATTCTTTTGTCAGTACCTTAGCTTACCAACACAACCTAGAAGTCAATGAACTGGAGCACGCCCAAGTTGAGGTACTCAGTAGTATGGACACATACCCTGAAGATATTGATTTGGTTGTGCTTAAGCTGCCGAAAAACGCTGGCTTATTACAGTCACAATTGGCGAAGCTGAGTAAACTTGACGCTGATATTCCGGTGATTGCGGCAGGCAAAGCGAAAGAAATCCACACCTCAACACTAAAAAGCTTTACTCACTTTCTAACCGAGCCTACCACAAGCTTAGCAGTTAAAAAGTCACGCCTAATATTCAGCAAGACGTCAGCCAAAGCGATTGATAGTAAATTTCCTGTGTCCTGGCCTTTGGAAAAAACAGACTTCGTACTGTCTAATGAGGCCAATGTATTTTCAAGAGACTCTTTGGATATTGGCGCTCGATTTTTTATCAATTATTTACCTATGGGGAAAAAGCCTCTCAAGGTTATCGACTTGGGATGTGGTAATGGGGTAATTGGATTAATGACGTTAGCGAAAATGCCTAATGCCACTGTGACTTTTATTGATGAATCTGCAATGGCTGTACATAGTGCGCAGCAAAATATTAGTCACAATTTGCCAGAACGAGTCAAAGACTGTCGTTTTATACAAAATGATTGCTTGACTGGTTTTGAAAATGAAGGGGCTGATCTGATACTGTGTAATCCGCCATTTCATCAAGCAAATGCAATAACCGACCATATCGCTTGGCAAATGTTTATGCAGGCAAAGGCCGCACTTCGTCACGGTGGAGAGTTGAGAATAATTGGCAACCGCCACCTTGAATATGACGATAAACTGAAACGCCTGTTCGGAAATTGTAAAACACTCGGGAACAACAAAAAGTTCACTGTATTAAGTGCAACTAAAAGGAGCTAAATAAATGCGTGTTATATTGTTAATTGCTGTGCTCTCTTTTCTTTTAGCTGGGTGTAGTAGTACACCTCGCAGCGTAATTTTGCACCCGCAGTATCAAGGTCCATCTTCGAATGCTTTGAATACCAACATGGCATTACAAGTCAATGACTTGCGCACGACTAAATACACTATTCGCGTGAAAGATCAGGAACCGGCGCTGTACATGCCGGATGCAAACTTGCCAGTCAACCTTAATCATGTGATGACACAAGCGCTTGCAGCGCATGGCGCACAAGTTACACCTATAGCACCAACCAAAGTTGTGGTGAACATCAACCGCTTTAAAGCAATTATCGCAGAAACCCTGTCACAGCACCAAAGTGACGCTCAAACCAATGTAACGATACAAGTTACGCAAGGCACTAGAAGCTTTGAAAAGCAGTATAAGGGGAGCGCGAGCTTATCGGGGCCGCTAAAGCATGATCAAGCCAAAGTGGAAGAACAGCTTAATAACCTAGCTCAACAAGTCGTTGCCCGCATCGTTCAAGACCCAGAATTTATCCAGTTTGTGAGAGGACGTTAATGAAAAAAATAATCTTAAGTTTAACTATCTTACTATTTAGTGTCTGCGCCTTTGCCGATATGAACGGCAAGTTTGTGCAAAAAAACAATCTATTCCCACGGGTGCAAATCAATACCACCAAAGGCCCCATTATCGTTGAACTAGATCGCTCAAGAGCACCTATCACGGTCAACAACTTCCTCACTTATGTGATTAATAAAGACTACAATGGCTCTGTTTTTCATCGTGTTGAGCGCGATGAAGCCAACGAAAGAGACTTCGTCATTCAAGGTGGAGGCTACGACAAAGAATACGATGGTATGTTTGAGCGAGAGGCCATTTTTAATGAAAGTGGTAATGGTTTGAAAAATGATATGTACACCATTGCAATGGCTTATCAAGATAGTAAACCACATTCTGGTACTCGACAGTTTTTCTTTAACATGGCTGACAATGACCATTTAAATCCGGGTCGAGGCTGGGGTTTTGCTGTGTTTGGAAATGTAATGGAAGGCTATGAAACACTGGATGCTATCATGCAAGTGGAAACGGATTACAATGAAAAACTTGGCTATACCTTTATTCCCAAAGAGCCTGTTGTGATCCTGTCCATCGACGTACTAAAGCAACCTGAGTAAATCTTCGTTATGTTGGTATCATCTAGCTTTTCACAGTACCTCAGTTACTACAAGGATAAACGCCTACTTACCATTTTTGCCTTTGGAATAAGTAGTGGTTTTCCTTGGGTATTAATTGGCTCGGTGATGTCAGCTTGGCTCAAAGACGAAGGTTTGAGCCGAAGCACCATAGGTCTTTTTGGTCTGGTTTATGGTGCATACACCATTAATTTTCTTTGGTCTCCACTCGTCGACAGAATCAAAATACCGCTGTTGCACACTTGGTTAGGTCAGAGACGCAGCTGGATAGCTAGCTGCCAAGTTATTGTTATTGTTGCCACCTTTGCACTGGCAAGTGTGTCGATCACGGAACACCTTTCACATGCCGCATTATTGTGCTTCATTATTGCGTTTTTCTCAGCAACACAAGATATTGCAATAGATGCTTATCGTATTGATATTTTGCCCGAGAACGAGAGCGAGAAAGCAACCGCTGCCGCCGCGATGGCAACGTCAGGATGGTGGTCGGGTTATGCTTTATTAGGAGCAATTCCATTTTTTATCGCCGACTTGCCCGGATTCAGCTGGCCTATTATTTACCAAATCTTAAGTGCTGTTGTTTGCTGTCTATTTATCATCACACTCTTAGCCAAAGAGCCTGAGTCTCATCGAGATCAGGTCCAAGCGCAGTTACAGCAAAGCTATGAGCAGAAGCTGACACTCGCCAGCTCACCTTCTGTCTATACCAAGGTGGTAGCGTGGTTAGCTGTAACCTTAGTCGAACCATTTAAGCGCTTTTTCGAGAAAAATGGAGTGAAAACAGCGTGTGCACTGCTTGCTTTTATTTTTATGTTTAAGATTGGTGAAGCATTTTTGGCTCGAATGTCTATCGTCTTTTACAAAGAAATCGGCTTCACTAACACCCAAATAGGTCAGTACTCTAAGCTCGGAACAGGTGTTATTACTATCATATTTGCTTTTTTAGGCAGCATATTTAATCACAAATATGGCATCGTCAAGGGCCTATTTATCAGTGGTGTTGCCATGGCAGCGTCTAACTTGATGTTCTCTTGGATTGCAGTAGCAGGTCCACAAGAGCACTTATATTTGATGGCTATTATTATTGATGGATTTACACAAGCTTGGTCGCTCGTGGCCATGGTTGCATTCATTTCGATGCTTTGCGATAGAGCTTTCAGCGCTACTCACTATGCGCTACTCGCCTCTCTTGGGAGTCTAGGACGTACCATGCTATCGGGTTATAGTGGTTTTGTAATAGATGATTTACTTGGAGGAAATTGGGCGGTCTTTTTCGCGCTAACAGCACTAATGGTACTACCATCCTTGTTGTTCTTATATCTCATTAGACACAAACTTTATGCAATTGAACGTGCATATCACACTAACAAGCGCTAGAGGTGCAGTTCCTTGCACCTTTTCATTTTGCTAGCGTAGCGCTTATTGCTCTTCTTTAATTAGCTGCAATCCCTCGTAAGGGTCAACTTCAAGCGCTTCGCAATAACGTAAAAACTCGATTACATCCAAACGACGCTCTTGGTTTTCAATTTTACCAATGAAAGAATGTGGTGTACCTAGCACTTGAGCAAGGCTACGCATTGTATGACCCTTCTCATGGCGTTTTGATTTAAGCCACTTAGTTAGTTTGCCGTTTTCTTCGGAAGAAACCGTTTTACCCATCATATTAAACATCTCCTACTAGATGAAAGACTAAATTACCTAAATGAAATATGCCCGTCTCATTTAGTGTTTGCTCAAATATCACAGTTGACTCTTTAATGCTAAGCGCGGCACCCTCCGCCAGCTCAACATCAAACCAGTACAAAGCTTTGCTCAGTAAATTGTTTTTATTGACTGCTAAAACGCTAAGGTTGCGATCACATATCACTGAACCATAAATTGTAACATATCGACAAATTGGCTTTGTCCCCATGTACCCAATTAGGTATAGACTAAAAAACAGTTAACACCTAATTAATTTTTTACTTTTTCTTAATTCATCAAGCACAGTAATATCCAGTAACACTTTAACAAATTTTTTAAAAAATGTACCAGTATTTGAAATAAATTATTTTTCTTTAAAAAATAAAAACTTATAGCTAGTATTCAATAAAAGGTTAAAAAAGAGGCCGATACAAAATGATTCGACTACTGTTTTTGCTGCCAATTTTACTGTGTTTTGGATGGTATTTCTTTTTGCGTTCAAACGGCGTGCCACTGAAACGAGGAAAGAAAGGGTTTGTATACATCCTAGCATTTTCATCATTTGTGCTGGGCTTTTTCGTCCTGATGATGTATCTGACGGGAAGTTTATGAGGTCGATTGCTGGGCTTTTATACACCAAGTCATGAGTCTATAAAAACAAAAAGAGTCATGTAAGCATGACTCTTTAAGTGACTTCTTTAGGTATTACCGTTATACGCTAAAGCTTGCGCCACAACCGCAAGTCGTTGTCGCATTTGGGTTATTAACAAAGAAACGAGCGCCTTCTAACCCTTCGGTGTAATCTACAATGCCATCAATTAGGTATTGAATGCTCATCGGATCAACAACCATAGTAACGCCATTTTTTACGATTTCTAAATCACCAGGGTTAACTTTTTCATCAAAGGTAAACCCATATTGAAAGCCAGAGCAACCACCGCCTGTAACATATACACGCAATTTAAGGTTAACGTTCTCTTCTTCCTCTATTAGCTCTTTTACACGGCTTGCTGCTGCATCAGAAAACTGAATTGGTAACTGTTCAGACATAGATGTGGACCCCTAATCCTGTAATTTGTAAATTATCTAATACCTGAGTATTTTAATCAAGTATAGCGTCATACCCTTTTAAGTCTTCGAATGCGTACATAGGATGTGTAACCTGAACTTGGGATAACACAAGGATTTAATGTCAAAAATTTGGTATTCTTAAGATGTTAATTATCGTGGAATTACGTTTATGTCGCTGGATGCACTGAGACGAAGTCTTGCTAAACCGAAAACCTCAGCCCAACTGTGCCTCTTAGGAGCAGCCGCAGGGTTACTCGCAGCCATGCTGATAATCACATTTCGCCTTACTATAGAACTATTCCAGGGCACTTTTCTCGATAAACCCGATGACTTTACAGAGCTGTCAGAGTTACACAGACTATTTTTACCTGTACTAGCAGCCTTACTCATCGCAACTTTCGCAGCGCTTACTGGGTTTAAGCATTATCGCCTCGGGATCCCGTATGTGATCAACCGTATTAAGCACCATTACGGTCACATGCCGATTTGGAACTCTGCTAACCAATTTTTTGGTGGTGCAGTGGCCTTGATCAGTGGCTTTTCAGTCGGTCGTGAAGGGCCATCTGTTCATATGGGTGCGACCGCCGCGAGCGTCTTATCTGAACGCTTGCATTTACCACTAAATGCAGCAAGAACATTGGCAGGCTGCGGGGTAGCTGCCGGTATTGCGGCATCCTTTAATACGCCACTTGCGGCTGTAATTTTTGTTATGGAAGTGGTGCTAAGAGAGTACAAAATTCACATTTTTGTACCTGTGATGTTGGCCTCAGTGATTGGTGCAATGAGCACACAATATGTGTTTGGAAACAATTCCGAGTTAGCTCTTATTCATATTACGCCTTTGAGTTTTTGGCACTATCCTTACCTGATTATCTGTGGCGCCGCACTAGGGGCTGTCGCTTTTGCCTTTAATCAAAACCTCATGCTTATCATTAAAACCTTTAAACCGATCAGCATGTTTCCTCGATTATTACTAGCGGGTTTAATTGCCGGTTTAATCGGTTATGCGGTTCCAGGTGCCATGGGCTCCGGCATGAGTGCCATCACCCAAGCTGTAGAGTCCCCCCATAATTTACAGCTACTCACTACGATATTAATTGCCAAACTTCTGGCTACTTTATTTGCTATTGGCTTAGGTATTCCCGGAGGGATTATTGGTCCTGTTATTGGACTTGGCGTAATTATGGGCACTCTAATGTCATTTTTTGCCCAATTTATTTCACCGAGTGTGGATGTCGCTGGCACTTATGGCGTACTTGGTATGGCAGGTTTACTTGCCGCAACCTTACACGCTCCCCTTGCCGCGCTGACCGCCGTAATGGAGTTGACTTCAAATCCCAAAATTATTGTGCCTGCAATGTTAGTGATCACCACCGCTTATGTAACCGCGTTACAGGTTTTTGGCAACCGTTCAATATTCATCCAACAGCTAGATTTTCAAGGTCTACCTTATCAAGTTTCACCGGCGAAAGAGGCATTACAGAAAGTAGGGATTGTGGCTGAAATGGATGAAAACTTTAAATTGCTCTATTCAGACGACAAAGAGCAAATAAAAGAAACCCTATCGGCGGTCGACAGCCAAACTCCGCTGATTGTGTACGATGAACAAAGTGGTTATCGTCTTGCTGAATACGATTTGAACCTGATCTCACAAGAAAGCGTATCGGTATCTTACATAGAGTTGCAAGGCTTGAGTACCCAAGCAACACTTGCCGATGCCTTTGATGTATTAAAAGACAAGCGCTCAGGTGCGGTATACATTTATAACCAAAAGGATAATAAACAAATACTTGGGTTATTGCGATGGGATCAAATTCGTCACATACTCACCACTAGAAACAGTCTACTCTAGGGGCTGTTTACCTTAATTTACTACTTGGGACTGACAATGAGCTTATTGTTAACATATAAAGCCTTACATATCTTTTTTATGATCGCTTGGTTTGCAGGCATTTTTTATCTACCACGCTTGTTTGTTTACCATGCCTTAACTGAAGAGAAATCTTGTAGTTCTATGCTCAAGATAATGGAAAGACGATTGCTCTACTTTGTCACTCCGTTTGCAATCCTTACTGCTGTATTTGGCGTGTTGACCATTATTGAGTATGGCAGGGAGTGGTTTAAACACAGTATGTGGCTGCACTACAAACTCGCCATAGTCACTGTACTTTACATTTATCACGGCTATTGCTTTAAGTTACTCAACGACTTCAAACGAGACCGCAACCAAAGAAGCGATAAGTTTTATCGTTACTTTAACGAATTTCCTGTACTGCTGCTATTAGCTATCGTCTTTCTTGCCGTCTTAAAACCTGCACTGTAGCCGTGCATTATGAGGGGTACTTGGGTATAATATACGCCCAAGTAACCGCCCACATTCTGCGTGTTATCTGGTTGGGTGAGCGCCCTGCAACCCGGTAGTCAATTTGTCTTTAGGAATCGCCACATGTTCAGTTTCCAAGGTGAAAACATTCTTTCTGTCAATCAACTAGACAGAGATTCTATTGAACACATCTTCTCCATTGCTAAAAAAATGGAACCCTATGCTAAAAAGCAAAAACGCACTCAGGTACTTGATGGCGCGATTTTGGCAAATTTATTCTTTGAACCAAGTACCAGAACACGTGTGAGTTTTGGTACTGCGTTCAACTTGCTAGGTGGTTTGGTTCGCGAAACCACAGGTATGCAAAGCTCAGCATTAGCCAAGGGTGAATCTTTATATGATACTGCCCGCGTGATCTCGGCTTATGCTGATGCTGTCGCGATGCGTCACCCTGATGCCGGCTCAGTCGCTGAATTTGCAACAGGATCGGATGTACCCGTTATCAACGGTGGCGATGGTCCAAATGAACACCCAACACAAGCGCTTTTAGATTTGCTCACCATTGATCGCGAGCTTGGCCGATTTGGTGCAGGAATTGATGGTATGCACATCGCCTTAGTCGGTGACTTAAAATATGGCCGCACCGTGCACTCGTTATCAAAGCTGCTCAGCCATTACAAAGATATCCGTTTTACCATGGTTGCCCCTGACGGCTTACAAATGCCACAATCAATTTTAGATGTGGTTGATAATGCTGGGCATAAGGTTGAACTGGTATCAAAAATGGAAGGCAATCTAGCTGCTGATATTGTTTATCAAACTCGCATTCAAGAAGAACGCTTCCCTTCTCAAGAAGAGGCAAATAAATACCGTGGCGGCTTTAGAATAAGCCAGGCAATTTATGACGCACACTGTAAACCAAGCTCCGTTTTAATGCACCCACTGCCACGAGATAGCCGCAGTGATGCAAATGAACTTGATAATGACCTAAATAATAATGACAACCTAGCTATCTTCCGCCAAGTACAAAATGGTGTATTGATCCGTATGGCACTTTTTGCCTTAACGCTAGGTGTTGAAAACCAAGTGGAAAAATACGAGGTGGATGTACCTTGGTTTAGCCGCAAACGTGAAAGCTAAAAAGGATCGACAATGACAATCAGTCAAGATTTATTCGAACGTGCCCTCGACTCAATTCCAGGTGGCGTAAACTCTCCAGTTCGCGCATTTAATGGCGTTGGTGGCACACCACTATTTATCACCAAAGCACAAGGCGTTCACACTTATGATGCCGATGGTAAACAATACATTGATTATGTAGGCTCTTGGGGTCCGATGATCTTGGGTCATAATCACCCCGAAATTAAGCAAGCAGTGCTTGATGCCGTTGAAAATGGCTTATCTTACGGTGCTCCGACTGAAACTGAAATTTTAATGGCGGAAAAAGTAAAAGCGTTGGTTCCCTCCATTGAAAAAGTGCGTATGGTAAGCTCTGGTACTGAGGCAACAATGAGTGCTATCCGCCTTGCTCGTGGCTACACTGGCCGTGACAAGATTTTGAAGTTTGAAGGTTGTTATCATGGTCATGCCGACTCTCTACTGGTAAAAGCTGGCTCTGGCGCACTGACTATGGGTGTACCTAACTCACCGGGTATTCCGGCTGATTTTGCCAAACACACGTTAACGGTTTCATTCAATAACCTAGACGAAGTAAAAGCTATTTTTGACCAGTACAAAGACCAAATCGCTTGTGTGATCATTGAGCCTGTCGCAGGTAACATGAACTGTATTCCTCCTGTTGAAGGCTTTTTAGAGGGGCTACGCGAAATCTGTACTGACAATCAAAGTGTCCTTATTTTTGATGAAGTTATGACCGGTTTTCGGGTTGCACTAGGCGGGGCTCAGCAGTACTACAACATCCAGCCTGATCTTACCTGTTTAGGCAAAGTGATCGGCGGTGGTATGCCTGTCGGTGCGTTTGGTGGTAAAAAAGAAATCATGGACTACATCGCTCCAGTGGGCCCGGTTTATCAAGCAGGGACGTTATCTGGCAACCCAATCGCTATGGCTGCCGGCTTAAAAGCACTAGAGCTACTTTCAGAGCAAGGCTTACACGAAGAACTGGAAGCAAAAAGTAAAGCATTGTGTGAAGGCTTCCAAGCCGCCGCTGATGAGGTTGGTATTGCACTCACCACAAACTATGCCGGTGGCATGTTTGGTTTCTTCTTTACTGAAGCTGAGAAAGTAACAAGTTACCAACAAGCAACAGAATGCGATTTAGCACGTTTCAAAAAATTCTTCCACTTAATGCTTGATGAGGGTGTTTATTTAGCTCCATCAGCATTTGAGGCTGGTTTTGTGAGTACGATGCACTCTGATGAAGAAATTGCCAAAACTATTGGTGCAGCAAAGCGTGCATTTGCCAAACTATAAATAAAATTAATCATTTAAAAAGCCCGCTCAGGGCTTTTTTTGTTTTTTCAGCTACCCTTTGAATAAACTTTTGAAAAGATTCGGTCTACTTGTACCGTATCTTTGAAATAGACTATTCATACAGAGGAAGTGATGGCTGGATTCAATACCATAGTTAACCCTGCAACTCGCTTGATGGCAAGTTTGCAATATAAAACCAAAATGGCAGTTGTTTTTGGCCTGTTGTTATTACCTTTAAGCCTCAGCTTGTTTTTTCTCAATGGTGTGCTCAATCACTCGATTTCCGTCAGTGATATGCAGCGGCAAGGACTCACATTCTACCCTCAAATGCTAGAAAATATTCTAGATGGTGATAGTGCGAATAACACCAGCCTACTCAAACAAGCCAAATTGCCTTCGCTCAGCGCGCCAAATGCCAGTGCACTTGAGCAGCTTTCAATTGCCTCTCAGCTCGCGGTTGACGATGATCTTGGGCGTAATTATCTCAATCGCACATTGGTAGAGTCTACCCCTCTGTTAATCGCACAAATTAATCAAATTGAAGTACAAGCACGACGCGTGATCAGCAAAGGAAGCTTTACCCCTGACAGTTTTATCGCACTATCCAACTTACATAAAGGCTTGCCTGCGGTAATGAAGCAATTTTCAGGAACGCTCAACATCGCAATGAATCATAATAAACAACTAAAAAAGCAATTAAGCCAATCTATGGCAGATCTCAATGCTAGCTTGTCAAACTATCAAAGTGCAGTTAAAACAGGGCTACTTGATCCAGACGAGTTAGCGCTATCACAATCGCAATTCAATCGACATTATCAGCAAGCCAGTCAAACTATTAAGCAGTTTGTGAACATAGCCACACCGACGTTGGCAGCATTAGTTGCTGAAAAGCAGAGTCAACAACAATGGATCAGAAACACCGTAGCGATTGCATCTATCCTTGCCCTATTGCTGGCTATTTATCTTATGATTGGTTTTTACTTATCTGTCATCGGAACCATTACCACTTTCTCAAAAGCGGCACAAAGTGCAGCGAGTGGAGAGTTGAGTGTTAAAGCTAAGGCGACAGGCTCTGATGAGTTAAGCCAAATTATTGATCAATTTAACGCGGTTTTAGACGCTTTTATATCGCTACTTGGTAACGTCAAGCTCACGAGCAACGAACTACAACAAGCAACAAAGACACTCAATCAAATAAGCCAAGACACCGAAAAAGATGTGGCGCAGCAAGAGAGTAAGATCCAATCGATTCATCACTCACTTGAAAATATGGCACAGTCCGCACGCTCAGTGGAAGATGCTGCATTTAATGCAACTGAATTGGCATCAGTTGCCGCTCAGCACGTCAAGCAAAGTAGTATCAATACCACAGCGCTTGCGGGACAAATGACAGAATTACAGGCAGAGTTTCAACAAAGCCGGGCATCATTAGATAAGCTTGCCGAAGATACGCAAAATATCAGTCAAGTAAGTTCTGCGATTAGAGAAATTGCAGAGCAGACTAATTTACTGGCGCTAAATGCTGCAATAGAAGCCGCACGAGCTGGTGAACAAGGTCGCGGGTTTGCGGTAGTTGCAGATGAAGTCCGTACCCTAGCGCAAAGAACTCAGCAGCAGACTGAAGAAATACACAATATAATCCAGTCCTTGCAAGCGGCCTCTAAAGATACCCAAAATAAAATGCGCAGCAGTGAAGAGAATATGGCACAGAGCGTCACCGCTGCCAATGAGACAAATAATGTGTTACAGCACGCAGAGCAAAGTATGCGTGATATTGACGAGCAAGGAAAACTCATTAGTCAACTTGTTCAGCAGCAAACACAGGCAACCGAACATGCACTCAGTGGCTCTCAAGATATCAACAATTTAGCGCAGCACACATTAGGTTCGGCTAGAGCAACACAAGCTGACGCTAAAAAACTCGGTACCCTATCGCAAACCCTAAATAGGGAAATTGACAAATTTAGAACGTAATAGCATTTTGCCGTAATCATTACTCAATATGTGGGAGTAAAGCAGAAGCGATTGGCTTGTATTAAACCAATCGCTTTGTTGACTTATAGATTATCTATAGACTCAGTATATTAAACAAAGGTTAGGATTAGCACCTAGGTCTTGGCTCAAACATACTCGATCGAATAGGCAACTGCACAACAGGGCCACAACTAGGAGGTGATTGTTTACCTGTTTTAGGGTTAATGAATGCCCAACGGATTGAATCAGGGCGTTCATCCACAATAGCTTGAGGGTTAAGTGGTTTGAGGTAACGAATGTAAAGTTCGAGTGCACCTTGACTTCCTGTCAGCCCCGTTGGTTTATTATCATCTCTTCCTATCCAAGTCACTGTCACTGTATTTTGGTCAAACCCTGCAAACCAACTATCGCGTAAATCATTACTCGTCCCTGTTTTACCTGCTAGCTGGATAGAAGGGAAATGTAAGTTTAAACGCTTAGCTGTTCCCTTCTTCGTCACCCTTTTTAGTCCGTACTTCGTCATATACACAGCTTCTGGGTCTAATATTTGCTGTTTTTTCACTCTATGGTCGTAAAGCAATTTACCGATTGAATCCGTGATTGCCATAACACTTGTTAATTCACTATGTTTGCCATCAGCCGCAATCGTTGTATAGGCTTGTGCCACATCTAAGCTAGATAATTCCAATGCCCCTAACAGTAACGATGGATAAAGCGTGATAGACTTATCGACCCCAAGCTCATTTAATGTTTGTGCTACGCGGTTTACTCCGACATCCAAGCCTAAGTTCACAGCAGGAATATTAATACTATTACTAAAAGCATCAAACATAGGGACTTTGCCTCTAAATTTGTGGTCAAAGTTTTCTGGCGACCACACTTTACCTGAGCCATCAGTCACTTCCAGCGGGTTATCATCCAATAGCATACCTAAGTGATAATTTGGATTAGATAATGCACTCAAATAAATAGCAGGTTTTACTAATGAGCCTATGTTTCGCTCTGTATCCAACACCCGATTAAACCCTGAAAACTTTAATTGCCTACCGGCAACTAGTGCTGACACGCCAGCCTTTTCAACGTTAACAGATAACATTGCGGTCTCTAGATCTTCAGTTTTAAAACGGCGTTCTAAATACGGTAAACCCTTTTTGACCGCTTCCTCCATCGCTGTTTGTTTTTGCAAATCTAGATACGTGAATATTCTCAGCCCGGAGTCAATCAGGCTATCATCAGGAACTAGCTGCTTCAGCTCGCGGTTAACCAACTCTAAATACCCAGGATACGACTGTAAACGACTGGCTTTTAAAGGCTCAACATCAATCGGTCGCGCCAATGCTACGCGATATTCAGGCGTCGTAATTAAGCCATTTTCTACCATTAATCGTAACACTAGGTCGCGTCTTTCCATCACCCGCTCAGGGTAACGTCTGGGGTTATAAAAAGAAGGGCCTTTGACCATTGCAATGAGCATTGCAATCTGGTCGAACTCTAATTCATCGACGGGCTTTGCAAAATAAAACTCTGCCGCTAACCCCATGCCATGCACGCCTTGGTTATACGCTTGGCCTAAAAACACTTCATTTAAATAGGCTTCCAGAATTTCATCCTTACTGTAGCGGAAGTCCAAAATTAACGCGATAAATGCCTCATTCACTTTACGAATGAGTGTACGCTCGCGAGTAAGATAAAAGTTTTTTGCCAATTGCTGAGTTAACGTACTTCCACCTTGCACCGTACGGCCAGCTTTTATATTGGTATAAAGCGCACGCAAAATCGACAGCACAGAAACGCCGTGATGGTCATAAAAGTTTCTATCTTCCACCACTAACAATGTTTCTTTGAGAATATTGGGAAACTTATCAAAAGGTACAAACTCTCTATCTTGGCGAGTTTCGTTACCAATACGTGCTATTTGCACAGGCTCAAGGCGAGCAGCGGATAAACGTCGCCCCTGATTATCAACAATACTTGCAAGCTTTTTACTAGCAAAATTTAGCGTAAAAATACGCGCATTTTCAGGCCCATCATAAAATTCAAATGCTCGACGGTGAATGGTGATAGTGCGACCTTGTACCGTATATTGACCGGTACGGCTAATACGATTTACACGGGAGTAGTTAAGCCGTTTTAACTCCCATAATACCTCTTTTTCATTCAAGTATTGATCAGGAAAAAACTGCATTGCTCTGGCATACACTTGAACCGGCAGTTCCCATTTATTTCCTTCAAATTGCCTGCTTATTTTTGCATCTAGATAGATAACATACATTGCCACGACAAATATCATCGCTACAGTGCCTTTCCACACAAAAGACCATGTCGCGCTTAATATTTTACGCTTAACTTTTTGCATCTTAGTGCTAGCAGGTTGGGTCTTTTTTTTACGTGAAGTGCTCGCTTTGACGTTTGATTTTTTGGTAGGTGTTGTTTTCTTTTTGTCCGTCATGACCCAAATAAAACTGAAAAGTGAATTGCAAGATAGTAGAGTAACCTAAATTAACAACTGCTGAAAGCACAATCACGGTGAATAAGAAAAGTGAACCCACTGGACTCACTTTATTTAGACAACGAGAACTCTAAGAGCGGCTTATCTGCTCACTGGCTTTGTCCTATA
The DNA here is from genome assembly GCF_012641745.1 of Pseudoalteromonas peptidolytica. GTDB lineage: Bacteria > Pseudomonadota > Gammaproteobacteria > Enterobacterales > Alteromonadaceae > Pseudoalteromonas > Pseudoalteromonas peptidolytica. The sequence continues at coordinate 44,460 of NZ_WEHZ01000002.1, read as the reverse complement.
TCAAGCAAACCGTTGTAAACGTAAGATAAACCACTCCTCACATATTGACCTAGAGCCAATAAGTATTACTGTCCGCGAACTGTCACGAACTCTGGGTAGGCATCTACGCCGCAGTCATGTTGATCCATTCCGCTCAGTTCTTCCTCTTCACCAACTCGGATCCCCATACTTGCCTTAAGTACACTCCACACAATGTAGGATGTGATAAACACAAAGCCAAGAATCGTCACAAGCCCAACCGCTTGACCTTGAAATGTAGCGTCTGAGTTTGAAAATGGCACCATCATCACTCCTAATGCACCACAAACACCGTGCACTGAAATTGCTCCAACAGGGTCATCAATTTTAGCCTTATCTAGCGCAATAATACTAAACACCACAAGTGCTCCGCCAAGCGCACCAAGGATAAGAGCCAGTATCGGTGTCGGTGAAGCAGGCTCTGCGGTAATCGTTACTAAGCCAGCTAATGCACCGTTTAGCACCATTGTTAAATCAGCTTTACCCCACATCATTTTACATACTAATAAAGCCGCCACCGCACCCGCAGCGGCTGCGGCATTGGTATTGAGCATAATTTGACTTACTGCGATGGCATTTTCCTTATCTGCCAAAAATAATTGTGAGCCACCGTTAAAGCCAAACCACCCCATCCATAAAATAAACGTGCCAAGTGTGGCTAGCGGCATATTTGAGCCAGGAATAGGGTAAATCTCGCCATTTTTACCATACTTACCCTTGCGTGCACCGAGTAATAATACTCCGGCTAACGCCGCAGCGGCACCAGCGCCATGCACAATGGCAGAGCCTGCAAAATCCACAAACCCAAGCTCAGATAAAAATCCTCCGCCCCAAGTCCAATACCCTTCAAGAGGATAAATAAAACCGGTAAGCACAACACAAAATGCTAAAAATGCCCACAATTTCATTCGCTCAGCTACCGCTCCAGACACAATAGACATCGCAGTAGCCACAAAGACAACTTGAAAGAAAAAGTCAGACTGCAACGCATGATCCGCATCAGCAGCGGCGTTTCCAATTAGCGCGCCAATGCTTGGCAGGACACCGCCCTCAGCATTATCAACATACATGATGTTGTAACCAATAAGCAGATACATAGTACAAGCTATCGCGTAAAGCGCGACGTTTTTGGTGAGTATCTCAGTGGTGTTTTTGGAACGAACAAGTCCGGCTTCTAGCATGGCAAAACCAGCTGCCATCCACATCACCAGCACTCCCGATATCAAAAAATAAAAAGTATTTAATGAGAATTTGAGTTCTATGATTGTATTTTCCATCGTTAGGATCCCCTTAAATCGCTTCTTCATCAAGTTCGCCGGTACGGATCCGAACGATTTGGTCTAAGTCATATACAAAGATTTTTCCATCACCAATTTTGCCAGTGAAAGCTGCCTTTGTTACTGTCTCTACTACTCGCTCTGCATTTTCAGCCAAGGTCGCAATTTCTATTTTTATTTTCGGTATAAAATCGACCTGATACTCAGCACCACGATATAACTCGGTGTGACCACGTTGACGTCCAAAGCCTTTGACATCAACAACCGTCATCCCTTCAATCCCCAAGTCGGCCAACGCTTCGCGCACTTCGTCGAGTTTAAATGGTTTTATTATTGCACTTATCATTTTCATACTAAGTCCCCTTAGGACAGTTGATCCTGTTACATGCTGTAATCCAACCTTTATGCCAAATTTTTTATTCCTTAATTAACAATGAATTAATACTGAACCGCACTTTTTACGCATAAAAAATGCACCATCTAGGTGCATTGTTATTAAGTCTGAACTGGGTTGGTGCAAAACTCTATACTAAAGCAATATTAATGCGCAATAACACAATTTCGCTGCTTATCTTTAGCTTGATATAGCGCTTTATCGGCTTTACGCATCACCTCACTCAGCGTATTTGATTGACACGCCGCCATACCTATACTGATAGTGCATCGGTATTTCCCCTGCACAATCGTAAACGCTTGTTTAGCTAAACGCTCTCGGAAATCTTCTAACATTTGCTTTGCTCGATTAAGATCTGAGCTTGGGATCAATAGCGCAAACTCTTCACCGCCAATTCGAGCGACTATGTAATGCCCAAAAGCACTGCGTAATAAGTCAGCGACCTGTTTAAGTACTTCATCGCCACTTTCATGGCCATATTGGTCATTAATCGACTTAAAGTGATCGAGGTCGAGTAAAGCAAGAATATGCTGGTTGGGTTTATTTTTTATTAGGCGCTCAGCGTGTTGGCAAAAGTATCGGCGATTGTACAACCCTGTCAGATAGTCTCTGTGCGCATACTCTTTGATTTCCGCAATCAAATTAAGCTGCTCCATTGTTTGCATAATTCGACAATGGAACTCCTCACTCATAAATGGTTTCGCCAAAAAGTCATTTGCACCGTATTTGATAAACTTTGCCGACAGCCCATGACTGCCTGCCCCAGATAAACCAATAATGGCAAGTTCATCTCGACCGCGACTATTTCGCACCGACTTTACCAACTCAAAGCCGTCCATTGTTGGCATCGCAAAGTCAGTAAGTAGTAACTTAATATCGTGATCTCCAAGCAGCATTTCCAATGCTTCAGCACCATCTTGTGCTTCTAGTACAGTAAAAAGCTGCTTTTCTAACATCTGCTTCATAACTACGCGACTAATCACTGAGTCATCAGCAATTAGCGCTTTACACCCTTGGTTTCTTAACAGGCGAGATGCAAGCTTGACTGCGTATAGATAAGAATCGCGGTTATCTTTGATGACATAATCCACCACTCCCATCTCAAGCATTTGCTGGCGGCTATATTCATCGATTTTTGATGTAAGCACCACCGTTGGGATCTGATGACTGAGCGTGAGCTGCACAACTTCTGCGTCCATCGCATCGGGCAGCGTTAAATCTACCAGCGCCAGTGTATATTCATGCTGGCTCAAAAAGGCCTTACTTTCCTTGAGTGACCAAGCAAAATCAATTGCGACATCAAGATATTGAGCGGCAAGGTGTCGCAATACCTGCTGTACGACCTTACTGTCTTCAACAATTAAAATTCTTTGCATGGATTGAGATCTCTTAAGTACAACGAGAAGCGCAGTGAAACAAGAATTTAACGAGGCTAAATACTTTATTACTACATAATTAAGTATTAAATATACGCGAATCCAGAACTAAAAAAAACCAGCAGCAGACAAATTTGTTACATAATAATAAATGAGTTGAGAACAGTTATCTTCCAACTAGCTGTTTTTTTACTCTGTTTGTCTCAATGACTTTGAATTTCACCTAAAATACTTTTTTAATGCCGCAATACCTTACCGTTTTACTGAGGAAGCCATGAACAAAATACTGTCATTTGTGTTTTTAAGTTGTGCTTTGTTTTCATTGCCTAGCATAGCTGAACAACACAACCGCACCATTGAGATAGATCATAAAATCACAACAGAACACCGCGTTGAAATCAAAGGCAAGCGTATAAACTATACGGCAACAACGGGGACGCAACCGGTGTGGAATGAAAAAGGTGAAGCAATTGCCACGCTGCATTACACCTATTACCAGCGTAAAAATATAAAAGAAGTAAGCGAACGCCCACTATTAATTTCTTTCAACGGTGGTCCTGGCTCTGCGTCTGTATGGATGCACATCGCTTATACTGGACCAAGAGTATTAAAAATAGATGACGAAGGTTATCCGCAACAACCGTACGGTTTAAAAGATAATCCATATTCTGTTTTAGATGTCGCAGACATTGTATATGTCAATCCAGTCAATACTGGCTATTCCCGGGTTCTTAAAAATGCTGAAGGTAAATACCCAAGTAAACCAGAACAAACAAAAATGTTTTTTGGAATCAACGCCGATATAAAATATTTAGCGGAGTGGCTAAATACCTTCATTCATCGTAATGAGCGCATGTTATCACCTAAGTATTTAATTGGTGAAAGCTATGGTACCACGCGTGTTGCAGGACTCGCACACGCTATGCAAAACAAGCAGTGGTTATATTTAAACGGCGTTATTCTGGTATCTCCAACCGACATTGGGATCAAGCGTCAAGGCCCAGTAAAAGTTGCTAACCGTTTACCCTATTACGCAGCTGCTGCGTGGTATCATAAGGCCCTGCCAACCGAGCTTCAAAGTAAAGACCTGCCTGAGGTGCTAACAGAAGTAGAAGCATATACTATCGACAAGTACCTCCCTGCACTCGCCAAAGGGGCATTTATCAGCGAACAGGAAAAACAAAGTGTTATCAAAACTGTTGCAAAATATAGCGGCTTAAATGAGCGTTTCGTTGCTCAAAATAATCTCGACATTCCTACCGCTGCATTTTGGAAAGAGCTATTGCGCGACCGCGGTCGCACTATAGGTAGACTAGACTCTCGCTATCTCGGTATTGATAAAAGAGATGCAGGATCCCGCCCTGACTATTGGCCTGAGCTTACATCTTGGCTGCACTCATTTACGCCGGCAATTAATCACTATTTTGCGACCGAACTCAATTATAAAACAGATGTAAAGTACAATATGTTTGGTACGGTTCATCCTTGGGATAATAGCGACAATAATGTCGGTGAGCAGCTCAGATTAGCCATGGCACAAAACCCCTACCTCCATGTACTTACTCAGTCTGGCTACTACGATGGCGCGACTAATTATTTTGATGCTAAATATAATATGTGGCAACTAGATCCTAGCGGGAAGATGCGAGACAGGTTAACCTTCAAAGGCTACCGCTCTGGACATATGATGTACCTACGTCACGAAGACTTAGAAGCATCCAATGAAGATCTCCGCCGCTTCATTCAAAACACCCTACCAAAAGTGGGGCAGTCAGCACTTTACTAATCTTCATTAAGTAGTGGCTGCAAATGTGGCCACTATTTTAGGCTCTACCTTGTATAAACACCTATCAAACTGCTACAAAAACAAACTTGAAAGATCAACAGGCCCTAATAATAAAAATTTCCTTTTATCTTTCTACAGTTACCTATAATCTAGATATACTTAATACTATCTATTTACAACTTAGGCACGCACCATGAACGAGCAGTTTAAAGTCGTCTTCGTTGGCATGGCCGACGGTAAAGATCAGCAAAGTGCTGCGGCGACCCTCGCTGAAAGGTTAAAAACCTCGCCATCGAAAATTCAGCAGTTTTATGCTGGAAAAGCTTTATTTGCCCCCAGTGATAAAACCAAAGCACTCAAACAGATCAAACTATTAGCCAGTGTCGGGATCACTGCCAAGCTGCACGCTCATTCCTCTGCTGCCGTATCAAATCCAGATCAGGAGAGAGTTTTTGAAGCGCTTGACTACATTACAAGTAGCCTAATCAGAATTGAAGAGCGCTTAGAAGACATAGAGCAGCGCCTCGCTCCTACGCAACAACACGAAGCCACAGATAAAGAAGAAGATGACTGGGAGTCTACTGATCTGTTCGACGAGCTCGAGTACGAGCCTGCACCACCAGCGAAATCAAAAACTTGGCTTTATTATCTACTCGCGGTGCTGATTATTTTATTTATTTTGCTTGGTATCAGCTTATTTTTCCCTGAGTTGCTTGCAATAGAATGAGTAAATCTAATAACAGCATTAATAATTCTCAACTTACTAGGGGTGAGTTGAGAAAAACCATTAGAAAACGTAGAAACTCGCTATCTTCAATAGAGCAATCTGTTGCAGCCACACAATTAAATATTAATTTTTTTCAACATGTAAACCTACCAAATAACGCCCGTATAGGTGTCTATTTACAAAATGATGGAGAACTAGACACATCCCTTTTAATTCAATCACTTTGGTCTAAAAAACATCAAGTTTACCTACCTATAATACACCCATTTAACCACACTAACTTACTCTTTCAGAAGTATGAAAAAAACTCACCCATGAAGACAAATCGCTATGCTATCTTGGAGCCTAAGCTAGATTGCTCAACTGTGGCGCCTCTTGCATCGTTAGATTTACTATTGATGCCGTTAGTCGCTTTTGATGAGCATGGAAACCGCTTAGGTATGGGTGGTGGATATTATGATAGAACATTGGCGTTACATTATGCTGAACAGCGAGATAAGCCAACCTTGATGGGGCTGGCTCATGACTGTCAGCGCGTTTTAAGCTTACCGACCGAAGCTTGGGATATACCACTGCCAACTATTCTTACACCAACCCGCTTATATACCTGGCCGGAACAATAATAGAGTGCAACAAGTTAAGCGCGATTAGCGCTGCTTTTGACCATGACGCTACCACTTTGATTGAGTTATACTCTGTGCAACTTCAATAACAACTAAGTGTAGCGTTATGACTCAAGATGAAATGAAAAAAGCCGCAGCGTGGGCAGCCTTAAACTACGTAGAAGAAAATACGATTGTTGGGGTTGGAACAGGTTCCACCGTTAACCACTTTATTGATGCGTTAGGAAGCATCAAAGACAATATCAAGGGGGCGGTTTCCAGTTCTGAAGCATCGACGGAAAAACTAAAAGCACTTGGCATTGAAGTCTTTGAGCTAAACGATGTGTCAGAACTTGCAGTATATGTCGATGGCGCAGATGAGATTAACAGTCAAAACGAAATGATAAAAGGCGGTGGTGCGGCACTAACACGTGAAAAAATTGTCGCTGCCGTCGCTAAAAAGTTTGTTTGTATTGTTGATAACACCAAACATGTCGACACTTTGGGCGCTTTTCCGTTGCCAGTTGAAGTGATCCCGATGGCACGCAGTTATGTAGCGAGAGAATTACTTAAGCTTGGCGGCGACCCTGTGTACCGCCAAGGTGTCACTACAGATAACGGCAACGTTATTTTAGATGTACACGGCCTAGAAATTAGCGCAGCAAAAGCGCTTGAAGAAAAAATTAACCAGATTGTTGGCGTTGTCACCAATGGCTTATTTGCCTCACGTGGCGCTGACGTTGTTATAACAGGCACCGAAGAAGGGCCTAAAATCAACTAGTGAGATTACAGATGAGCAAGGTTTCGTTATCAAAGGATAAAATTCGAATTTTGTTGTTAGAAGGTGTGCACCAAAGTGCGGTAGAAACACTAAAGCGCAACGGCTACAGCAATATAGACTATGTCAAAACATCCTTACCGGAGCCTGAGCTTATCGAGCGGATCAAAGACGCCCACTTTGTCGGGATCCGCTCTCGTACACACTTAACAGAAACCGTGTTAGCGCAAGCTGAAAAGCTAGTTGCGATTGGGTGCTTTTGTATCGGTACCAACCAAGTTGATTTAAATGCTGCAAAACAGCGCGGTATCGCTGTGTTCAATGCGCCATTTTCTAATACTCGCTCGGTTGCAGAGCTGGTGTTGGGTGAAATCTTGTTATTACTTCGCCGTATTCCTGAGCGCAATGCCAAAGCACACCGTGGTGAATGGGATAAGTCGGCCGATGGCTCCTTCGAAGCTCGCGGAAAAACACTGGGTATTATTGGTTATGGCCATATCGGTACTCAGCTTGGCATTATGGCTGAAAATATCGGCATGAATGTCGAGTTCTACGATATTGAGGATAAACTTACCCTAGGAAATGCAACCCAGCTCCCAACTCTGACGCAATTATTACAGCGTGCTGATGTGGTTAGTTTACATGTACCAGAAACGCCACAAACGAAAAACCTCATCGGTATGGCTGAAATCGAAGTCATGAAACAAGGTGCAATTCTGATCAACGCTTCTCGTGGTACTGTTGTTGATATTGACGCCTTAGCAGAGGCATTAGCGGGTAAAAAGCTATCCGGCGCGGCAATAGATGTCTTTCCAGTAGAGCCTAAGTCGAACAACGAAGAGTTTGTCTCACCACTGCGTGAATTTGACAATGTACTACTGACCCCACATGTTGGTGGCTCAACCCAAGAAGCACAAGAAAATATCGGTGTAGAAGTAGCTGGCAAGCTCACAAAATACTCTGATAATGGCTCAACAGTCACCGCCGTGAACTTCCCTGAAGTATCATTACCTGAGCTATCGAACAGAAGCCGTTTACTGCATGTGCATGTCAACCGCCCTGGTGTGCTGACTCAAATTAACCAAGCATTTGCTCAGCATGGTATCAACATCGCCGCGCAGTATCTGCAAACAGACGAGTCGATCGGTTATGTTGTCATAGATGTCGATAGCGACCATTCAGAAGTTGCGTTGAAAGAGCTGAGCGCAGTAGAAGGTACGCTAAGAGCTCGTATTCTTCACTAAACCCAACAGTGTGAGGGTAAACCTCAGGCATAAAAAAACCAGTCACTGTAAAAGCGACTGGTTTTTTGTATCAGTCTGGCTTACGCCATGAAATCAACACCTTCTTTGATGTCTTTTTCAAGTGTCGCTAGCATGTCGTCTTTTGCTTTTTGCTCAAACGCACTTAGCTCACCGTAAGGAAGTAACTTCTCTACACCGTTTTTGCCAAGGATAACTGGCTGAGCAAAGAATGTAGCATCGCCTGTGTTACCTTCAACATAGGCGTATTCTAACACTTCTTCACCTTGCAGGCCTTTCACTAGCGAGAAACAGAAACGTGCTGCTGCTGCACCCATAGACAATGTCGCTGAGCCACCACCAGCTTTTGCTTCAACCACTTCAGTACCTGCGTTTTGAATGCGAGTAGTAAGTGAAGCAACTTCTTCGTCAGTAAACTCAACACCTTCAACTTGAGAAAGAAGAGGCAGAATTGTAGTACCTGAGTGACCACCAATTACTGGGATCTTAACTTCAGAAACATCTAGACCTTTTAGCTCTGCGATAAAAGTTTCAGCGCGGATAACGTCAAGCGTTGTTACACCGAATACACGAGCTGGATCATAAGTTCCTGCTTTTTTGAATACTTCAGCAACGATTGGTACCGTGCCATTTACTGGGTTTGTAATGATACCGACAAGTGCTTTAGGGCAGTTTTTAACAATACCTTCAGCAAGCGTTCTGATGATACCAGCATTTACATTGAATAGATCAGCACGGTCCATACCCGGCTTACGCGGCATACCAGCAGGGATAAGCACTACGTCAGCACCAGCTAGTGCTGGGTCTAGGTCATCTTTACCATAACCTGCAACAGTTACCGCAGTTGGGATGTGAGATAAGTCAACTGCAACACCAGGTACAACAGGTGCAACGTCATAAAGCGCTAACTCAGAGCCAGCTGGTAGACCATTTTTAAGCAATAAAGATAGAGCTTGACCGATACCGCCAGCGGCACCTAATACAGCAACTTTCATGTGAATTCTCCATAATTTGAAGGTGGAATTGAGTGTGCAGTAAAGATAATGAAAAGCGCAGGTAAACACAAATATATCACGGCTATTTTCAAGATTTTTTGACTAATGTCTTAAGTAAAAGTGTAAAGATCGCGACACTTTGTGCGCCAATGCTTTACGACAGCTATTTTGGTCGCGCAAATTTGGGGATCCTTACGGTTTTGTGTAGAATTTAAAAATTAGCCGTAAAAGAAGACAAACTATGCAGCCGCAAGAAAAACAAGAAGCACTTATCAAAGCATTTAAAGCGATTCTAAAAGAAGAAAACTTTGGCTCTCAAGGTGAAATTGTTGATGCGCTCAAACAACAAGGGTTTGACAATGTTAGTCAAAGTAAAGTCTCCCGTATGCTTAGCAAGTTTGGCGCTGTAAGAACCCGTAATGCAAAGCAGGAAATGGTTTATTGTTTACCAGCTGAGATGAGCGTGCCCACGGCAAAAAGCCCACTACGCCAACTGGTCGTAGACATTATGCACAATGAAATGATGATCATTATTCGCACCAGCCCAGGAGCTGCCCAGCTAATCGCGCGATTATTGGACTCTCTTGGCACCGCAGATGGTGTACTAGGTACCATAGCCGGTGACGATACTATTTTTATTGCACCAGCTAAAATATCAGAAATAGACGTGACCCTAGATAAAGTAAAGACACTATTTGATAACGTATAATACTCCGCCGCGCTGGTATCACAACTGGCGCGATTTCCCCGCCTCAGCTTATTGCACACAGCTAAACAAATGGGTTAAAACAACAGCAAATATTTAGTTGACATAATATGTCTCATTGTGGCAACTTTAGATACACAGGGTGACTATTTCTCACCTTACAAGAGGGACAGCTTGTTTTATACCAATTATCTATTGAGTATTATCAGCAACACAGCATATCGATTATCCCTCGTTCAGCTATAATGCAATGCGCTGTCAAGTCGTGAAAGCAAAAACCCATGAACACGCAGCCTTTTCTAATTATTTGCTGAGCACAAAGTAAATACGAGGAGTTAAGGAGCGCAAATGGAATTTTTAAATACAGCATTTACTTTTCCTACGATCATTTTTTCAACCTTACTATTGATCGTCATCTTATTTTGGATAATAGCTCTGCTGGGCTTGGTAGATCTCGATATTTTAGAGAGTGATGTTGATATTGAAGCGAACACGGCTTCAAGTAGCTCGTATTGGCAACTCGCATTTGGTGGAGTGCCACTGAGTATCTCACTGAGCATTATTATATCGCTTGGCTGGATTATCAGTTTATATACTCAGCAGCTTTTTGCTTATTTGCTCGGTAATGGTATTTCCTATTATTTGATAGGTACAGTATTCATGCTCGCCAGCCTTATCGTAGCTTTACCACTTACCGCGCTGTTGGTAAGGCCTTTACGACGCTTTTTTGAAAGCCAAGAAACCACTTCAAAACATGCGCTGGTTGGACTTGAGTGTACCATCGCCACGTCACGCGTAAGTAGCACCTTTGGTCAAGCCAGAGTATATATTCAGGGTACTGAACAACTGATTGAGATCCGTTCAGACGAAGACAATACCTTCACCATAGGAGACAGTGCGTTACTTATTGACCATGACATCACGACCCATAGCTACACGGTTGTAGCTAAACCTTGGTAATTGCCCCCTTACTCTGCTCAATTAGTGACAGAGTAAAACACACAATTAACTCGTATCTGAAGTAAAAATAAAGTGCTTGTTAAATCGGACTCAACAGCCTTTTTATCTAGCCAACAGCTTTACACAGAGCGTACTTAGTCACCTATCTATTTGCAGCAGGAACATAACTATCAATGCAATGGGTGAAACATACAAAACAACGGAATTAAAACACGAGCCACTACTTCTGGTTCAAACTATATAGCGCAAAGCAGGAACAAGCATGGAATTTCTAAATAACCTCGGACCGGTACTCGCAATCGCGGGAATAGCCATTGTAATCATATTCGCCATTTTACTTTTAATAGGTAAATTCTACCGTAAGGTTGAGCAGGGTCAGGCATTAATCATCAACAAAATGAAAAATGAGCCTGATGTTACTACCACAGGCGGTGTTGTATTACCCGTGATCCACAAAATGGAAGTGATGGATATTTCAACTAATCGCATGGTATTAGAGCGCCGTGATAACAGCGGCCTCATCTGTAAAGACAATATCCGTGCCGATATTGCCATTACCTTTTATATCCGCGTCAACGAAAATAAAGAAGACATTCTACGTGTTGCAAAGCAAGTTGGTTGCGCTCGCGCATCAGCACCAGAAACCTTGCAAGCACTGTTTGAGGCCAAATTCTCAGAAGCCTTGAAAACAGTAGGTAAACGTATGAACTTTGAGGAGTTGTTTACTCACCGTAATGAATTCCGTGATGCAATTAAAGAGGTGATTGGCCAGGATTTATCGGGCTATACATTAGAAGATGTCGCGATTGATTACCTTGAGCAAACTTCTATTGATAAACTAGATCCAAATAACATCCTCGACGCTGAAGGTATTCGTCGTATTACCGAAAAAACCTCTAGGCAAAACGTTGAAACCAATCAGCTTAAATGTGATGAGAAAGCGCAGATCGACAATCAAAACCAAGCTGCATTCGAAAAAGCCGCAGAAGTTGAGCGTCAAAGAGAAGATGCAAGCGCAAAACAACGTCGTGAAATTGAATCGGTGCGTGCAAGAGAAGCTGCTGAAGCGGAGCGCGTGAAACATGAAGAACGCTTAAAAGCCGAAGAGGCTCGTTTAAAAGCCGATGAAGCAATCGCGATTGCTGAGCATAACAAACAACGTGAAATCGACGTAGCGGAGCAAAACCGCCTTCGCTTGCTTGCCATTGAAGAAGAGAAAGTGGCACGCTCACGAGAAATTGAAATCATCGAACGCGAGCGCGAAACCGAAATTTTACGTATTCAAAAAGCCAAAGCTCTTGAGGTTGAGCAAAAAGAAATTGCTGACGTTCAGCGTGAACGCGTTGCTGTCGAGAAGACCGTCGCAGAAGAGCAAGAGCGTATCAAAGATGTACAGTGTATTGCTGATGCTGAGCGTCAAAAGCAAGCCAAAATTATTCTTGCGCAAGCAGAGGCCGAAGAAGCTCTAGTGAAAGATATTGAAGCGGCAAAGGCCAAAGAGCAAGCAACTGAGTTTAAAGCCCGTGAAATGGAAAAAATGGCTTCAGCAGAGCTACGTATTGCAAATCAGACAGCTGAGTCGAAGAAGATATTGGCAGAAGCTTCGCAAGTTGAAGCTGCAGCATCTGGGCTTGCTGAAGCCGATATTATCAAAGCGAAAGCAACCGCTAATGCACTGCAAGGTGAAACAGAAGCACAAGTACTAAGACAAAGACTTGAAGCTGAAGCACAAGGCAAGCGTGACATTGGTATGGCAGAAGCCGAAGTGCAGACAGCCATGGCTGACGCCATTGAAAAACAAGGTGAGGCGGAAGCCATCAATCTTGAACGCAGAATGTCAGCTGAGGCAAAAGGTCTCACAGAAAAGCTTGAAGCGCTTAACAAGATGGATAACGATGCTCGTGAATACGAAGCCTTCACACTGCAACTAAATCAGCAAAAAGAACTGACACTGGCGAATATCGAGGCAAATAAACAAGTTTCAGCAAGCCAAGCAGATGTGTTAGGCAAAGCACTAAGCGGTGCTGATATTAACTTTATGGGTGGCGACGGTCAGTTCTTTAACCAGTTCATGAATGCGATTACCGTAGGTAAGTCTATCGATGGCTTAGTTGGGGAAAGCAAGACTGTGCAAACTGTATTCAAAGATCACTTAAATGGTGAGCGCAACCTAATGGATGACCTAAAAGGGGTGCTAGCAGGTGCCAATGCGTCTTCTGAAACACTAAAGAACATCAACATGAGTAAGTTTTTCCAACAACTGAGCAGCAGCTCAGATGCGGATAAACAGCAGTTACTCAAGTTACTTGGTGGTTCATTAAATGCCAGTAAACAAAACGAACCTGTAGAGTAATCAAGCAAAGGGGCCAAAATCTTGGCTCCTTCCCCATTTGCGCAGTGAACATAGGAAAGCAAAGAATGACGGAAGCAACGCAACAAGCGCCAGAGCGAACGCTCGAGCAAGATTCTTATCAACTCATAAAGCGCCGACTTGGCAACTTTGGTAACGATCTAAAAAGCCAAATAGACCAAATTAACCAACAACGTGTTGATACCTTTGGTAGTACAGAACTTAAAGTACAAGGTCGAGCAAGAGTTCGTACTGAGCATAACTGCGTGCCACGAGACATCGTGCTCATAGGCGATAAACTTATCTTCGCCTACAATGTGTTTATGGGGCTCAAACAAAACACCCAAGTGAGTGATGTATTCACAGTACAAAAACTACACCTGCAAGATGACCATTACGAGATAGAGCCTTACCCCCAAGAAACTAAGTTTCTTACCGATCCGCGTTTTTTACGTGACTTTGATGAATTATACACCTATTACAAAGACACTCGACTACAACACCTCTTTGTCAAATCAAACAAGCTCTTTGCGCTATTTCAGATTGGTGAAAAACTCTCTGATGTCCGTGTATTTCGCTGGCAGATCGCCAAAGACGAGACCTTAGATTACATTGATAACCGCGGAGAGCGTGACTTAGGCGAGGTAGAAAACTTTGACTTTGAGTGGCAAAAAACCGACCGCTCCGACCATGTCGAAGGCCGCCATCCACATATTAATGTAAACGATAAAGTCTTTATAGAAGTTTCTCGCGGCAAACTCACCGTTAAAATTGAAAATAACACCCAAAGTGGTGAAGGTATTTACCAAGAAGATGTAGATGACGCCAGCCAATCGCTTACAGATTGCGATTTACGCTTTGCCGAAGTTGGCGAAATGGTACTGCTCAAGTTGCTCCCCTATCGTGAAAAACAGTGGCGTTACTTTATTTATAACTGTCGTACCCAGCAGATACTGCGCCAAGATGCACTAGGTGGTGCCTGTGTGCAGCTACCAGAGAATCAAGGTATTATTTTTCCTGGGGGATATTACCTGCAATCTGGGCAAACTCGCTATTTTGACGACCAACTAGATGAGTTAATTTTTCATCGTCAGCTCAAATCCCCCAATGGTGAAGACGTACTCTATATTTTTTACGAACCAAACGATGGGCGCTATGCACTCTTCTCTTATAATATTATTGAGAAAAATCTGCAAAACCCTATTTATTGTCATGGCTATGGTATTTATGACGACGGTTTGGCGCTGACCTTTAAAGCGGAGCCTGAGCCTGAACGCGTTCACCCTATTCAGATCTGGCAAAGCCCTTTTTATAGCAGTGAGTTTGCCGCCAAAGCGCCTCGAGCCACTGGATTATTTGGCCGGATTGGGAACCCTGATTTAGTACGGGCGATCTCTGATTTATACAGCGTTTTTAAAGCAATCAACGACCAAAGCCCAACGGTATTTCATTATGAAGATTTGATAGCCCTGACCCGCAGTATTTTAGACCGTTACCACTGGCTTGCAGAGCCCGATTTTAAAGACGTAACGGCAAAGCTGCATGATATTTTTGAAACTTCAGAACAAGTACTTGATGAGTTTGAAAAAGTAAGTCAAATTGAAGCTGACGCCAAACGCGCAGAAGCTGAAATACAACAGTCCTTACAAGACGTATTACGGGAAGTACGCCCAGACAGCTTTAAAAAAGCAGAACAGTTTGTGCAAAGTTTAGAGTCACTTAAGCATTTAAAGGGAAAAGTAATTAGCCTTGAAGAGGTGAAATACATCAACCTTGAAGCGCTCTTTGCAATGCAGCAGCAAATTGATGAACACACCCTAAGTCTAAGCCACAAAACTGCCGAGTTTTTGCAACAAGACAGTGCATTAGCGCCCTACTACGCCCAACTTGAGGGTTTAGAAGAAGCCAGAGCACACACTGAAAGTGTCACAGAACTAAATGGCTTTCTATCGAACTTAGAAACTTTGAGCGCTGAGCTTGATTTGCTCAACCACACCATGCTGGATCTCGACATTGAAGATAGCCGTGTTCGCACTAAAATTTTGGAAGATGTCAGCACTATTTATGGCCAAGTAAATCGCACCAAAGCAGCATTAGAAATTCAGAAAAAAAGTGTCGGCAGCGTTGAGGCTAAAGCGGAATTTGCAGCTCGCTTTAAGCTCTTTAGTCAAAGTATTACCAGTGGTCTTAGCGCAGCTAAAACCCCAGAGCAGTGTGATGAACAGTTATCTCGCTTGCTTATTCAGCTAGAAGAATTAGAGTCCCAGTTTAGTCAATATGATGAATTTTTAACGGAGATTTTGGCTAAACGTGATGACGTTTATGAAAGCTTTGAGGCACATAAACAGCAGCTCATTGACGACAGACAGCGCCGCGCACTGAGCTTAGCAAACGCTGCCGAACGTATTTTACAAGGGGTAACAAGGCGCACACAAAGCTTTAAAACTTTAGATGACATTAATAGCTATTTTGCGTCTGATCCTATGATTGGCAAGCTTCGCGATTTAACCCAAGAGCTAAAAGATCTCAGTGATGAAGTGAAAGCAGATGATATTCAGGCCAAACTCAAAGCCTGTAAAGATCAAGCGATCCGAGCTTTGCGAGACAAGCAAGATATCTATACCGATGGTGGCAACACAGTAAAAGTAGGAAAACACGCATTCAGTGTTAACAAACAAATGCTTGATTTGACTTTGCTACCACGTGACGAACAGCTCATGTTACACCTCACAGGTACTGAGTATTTTGATGTTATTCCAGATTCAAAAAGCAACCAATTACTTAATGATGCAAGTGCCTACTGGCAACAAAATCTGATATCAGAGAATCGCCATTTCTATCGTGGAGAGTACTTAGCAGCACAAGTTTTGGCTGCTGCTGAACAAGAAGAGAATGATTTTACTCAAGCTACACTTGAGCTTGCTGCTGATAATGGAAGTTTGCTTGCCATCGTACAAAAGTATGCCGAGCCAAGATACCAAGAAGGCTATGAAAAAGGCATTCACGATCATGATGCCAGTCTGATTTTAGAGAACTTACTACAACAAAAGCAACAGCTGGGGTTACTCATCTATCCAGCCAGTTGTCGGGTTGCAGCACAGTTATTTTATACACAACTAAGCCAACCTGAGCTCACTGAATTGACGTTTCAAGCGACACAAGCTGAGTTAATGGCAACGAAGTTAGATGATCATGGTTTTAGCCAGCAGCTGAGCAACACACTAAGTAAACATATCACTGTATTTTGCCAACAGAACTTATCGGGCTATGTAGAAGAGTTAAGCCGCTTTTCAGGCGAATTAAGTGCAGCTTACCTCATTAAAGCCCTTGCTAGGCAACACAAACCGAGACAATTTGATCTGGCAGCGTCGGCTAAACAGATAAGCGAGCAGTTTATCTCAATGGCAAAAGCCAAAGGGGTGTGGCAACAACTTGAAGACTCATTGGCGCATTTAACTAAACTTGCAGACAAATGTCGCCTACTAAGCAGCTGGCTGCGCGCCTATGGCAATAAGCAAAATGCAAGCACAGAGATATTACTCGAAGCGGCAAACAGCATTTTGCTCTCTAAGCATTTTAGCCTCACCTACCAAGTCAAAGAAGCCGAAATAAAAACCGAGATCTCAGGTTTAATGGGTCAACACCCACGGATCGAGAACCAAGTGCTACACCTAGATTACGCCGACTTTTTTGCCCGAAGCAATGAGTATCTTAGTATTCATGTTCCCGCTTACAAACAGTACCAACAACTAAAAGCACAAGTGCTTGAGGCACAAAAGCAGCGCTTGCAGCTGGATGAGTTTAAACCCAGACCACTAAGCTCATTTGTGCGAAATCAGCTGATTGACAAAGTCTACTTCCCTATTATTGGCGATAACTTAGCAAAACAAATCGGAGCGGCAGGTAATAATAAACGCACCGATTTAATGGGCATGCTACTCCTTATTTCACCACCGGGCTATGGTAAAACCACGCTAATAGAATATGTAGCGAATCGCCTAGGACTCACTTTCGTTAAGGTAAACTGTCCATCAATTGGTCATGACCAATTATCCTTAGATCCCGCGCAAGCCATCAACGCCACTGCTGCAAAAGAAATTGAAAAGATCAATCAAAGCTTTGAGATGGGCAATAACGTGATGCTATACCTTGACGATATTCAGCATACCAACCCTGAGTTTTTACAAAAATTCATTTCTTTATGTGACGGCTCAAGACGCATAGACGGTGTGTGGAACGGTCGCAGTAAAACCTATGATCTCAGAGGTAAGAAGTTTGCCGTGGTAATGGCTGGAAACCCTTATACCGAATCTGGTGAGTCATTTAAAATCCCTGATATGCTAGCCAACCGTGCCGATATTTATAATCTTGGTGATACCCTAAGTGGCTGTGAACAAGAATTTGCGATGAGCTTTATTGAAAATACGCTCACTTCCAACGCCGTGCTCGCACCTCTTGCTAATCGTGGCATGGAAGACTTATATCAACTGGTTCGCATTGCTCAAGGTGAAGATCTTTCTATTAATGAATTGGAGTTTAATTACTCTCAAGCACAAGTAAATGAAATTGTCAGCGTACTGAAAAAGCTACTCACCATTCGCGACACTATTTTAAAAGTAAATGCACAGTATATTGCCTCTGCTGCGCAAGATGATAACTACCGCACAGAGCCGCCGTTTAAATTACAAGGCAGCTACCGTAATATGAATAAAATGGCTGAAAAGGTGGTTGCTGCCATGAATGACAGTGAGCTTGAAAACCTAATTCAAGATCACTACCGCGGTGAGGCACAAACACTGAGCAAAGGCAGTGAAGAAAATCTACTAAAACTGGCCCAATTGCGCGGCACATTAACGGATGAAGCAGCGGCTCGCTGGTATGAAATTAAAGCAGAGTACGCGCGCCTAAACCGTAGTAGTGATGAAGGAAGCCCTGCACAATTGGCCGTTGAACAACTAAGCTTTGTTAATAAATCCCTTGCCCAAATCGCCGCTAAACTCGATAAAGAACAGCTTAGCTTTGATTACAGTGCGCTGCTGCAGCAATTGGCTCAAGTGCTTGACGAACAAGAGTTCTCCACCCAGTTAACTGAGCTACGAGAGACCTTATCACAGCAGCCTTATGTTGCCCCGTTAACACAATTGATAGCTTCACAGCAACAAGTTGTTCAGGAAATGACAGGGTTACAAAATACTATCCAACAAACCGCGAATGGCCAGCAGCTACTCGCTAATCTGGATAAACTCAATGACTTGCTTAACACTCAAGCACAAATACAACACGCATTGGGTCAACAGAGTCAGCAGCAAAATACGTTATTTTCATACTTGTCAGATCGCTTAGAGGCGGTGGCACAACCGCAGATCCAAGTCGATAATCACCTTGATGACAGTAATGCAAAAGCGCTTGAGGCCGTCACGACATTATTAGCAAATACCCTAACAAACTCAAATACAGAGCCAGTTCAGCAACAGCTCAAAGACATTTTACATAAGCTTGAGGAAATTAAATCAAGACCCGTCGTCAGTAATGACTCAGGTGCGAAAAATCCATACATGCTATGATACCAATTTGACTTAATACTTGCTCAATTTGAAGGCGAAAACCTGACGCTAACCGCGTTAAAAATTTCTTATTTAGAACAACTAAATAGCAAAATTTTTGCCTTGCCTACACGGAGGTAGAGGACGCGGTAGCGGGGTTATCGACAAGATTTTCTCGCCTCAAAATAGACCACTTAATTAAGAAAATTGGTATCAGCTCGGCGCAATTCGCGCTAAAACTCGCTGCTAGGAAGGCATTAATTATTCAAGGTTCAAATTATTTAGGCGCTGCGACTTTTTTCATTGAGTATTCACTCCATGACCAAGGACTGAGCTCAAATATTTTATCGGATTGAGCTTCACCATTAGCGCAAACATCCTCATGTCCGATGATCCTAACAGGCAAACGCTCCGAATATGATTTTTTCAGAATATCAAATTGATATTGCGCGACAGGTGAAGAAAGGTCTAATTGCCATGTAAGCTCATCACCATTGGCAATACAAGTTTCAAAATTAGAGTACTCTTTCATTACTTCAATTCTAAAGTAAACTGCGTGGTCGCCATTAGCACCCGACCTTGTGATCAGTTGATCAACAGTCCCATATACGTCATTTGCAGCACTAACCGACAATGAAAAAAGACACAGTGTAGTCAGGCAGAAGGTTTTTATTCTCATTATTTTATCCATTATTAAAGTGATACCAACTTGCTTAAGAGGGTAAATCATGTTGATAGCTGCATTACTAAGCAATTACAATTCCAAAAAAAATAAATAAAGGAATTATTTATTACATAAAATTACCATTTTGGTTAATTTGTAACAAGTAAGTTTACAACTATTTGGATTGGATAAAGGAAAGACCAGGCCGTCGCCTCAATGCTTGCTTTATATTACTTTCTGTCTAATTCCAAAATAAGAAGACCGCTCGGTCAAAATAGTATTCAGATCAACTTGCGACTCACTCCGGCATTTTTGCCATCACTGACAAAAACTCTAAGGATGGTGCAAAAAAAGCAGACCCCATATCTGCGCTGGAATAATCTAATATCGGATCATAATTCTCTGCTACTCCCAGCCTATTTTTTAACACCTGCTCAAACGCATCACCTTTGGCGCTACAGCTTAAATACAAGCTTCCTTGTTCAAATACATCGCCAAATGGCATACTTTGCTCCAGTATTAGCGCATGACCATTTTCATCTTTTAATTCGGTTAAAGTTGCGTGGTTCGGGAGCTCACAATCGACTATCAAGTCATTGTCTAACCGTGTGCGACCCATTAAATGCTCTTGTTCACTGAGTGATAAACTCTGCCAACGCATTAGGTCAAACTTCACCCGCTTTACATGAATATAACTTCCTAGGTGATCAGCTGCATTTGGGTTATGCACCAAAGCCACTTCACGCTTGCTACGCCCTCTGGGATTATTGGCGCCGTAAATAAAACCGTTAAAATCACGCCCATCCAGAAAACGAAAAGCACGGACGTGTGCCACCATCTCGACTAAACCATTGAGCATATGCAATACACTTTGGGCAAAGATATGATTAACATCTTCGCGATCAGAGCGGATCACATAGAGTAAGTCGAAAGGTTGAGTATGTACGGTATGCTCCGCATCAATAATGTGCGGAAAGCTTTTTAGCTCTTTAGGAATAAATTCGGGATAGATATGCGGCCAATACTGTGCACCAATAGCCACAAAACTCGACAACATGGACTCAGAAAAGCGGTCTTCTAATTCTTCTTGTAGACGCCCGCAATTACCAAGCGCCGCTCGTAACGCTTCATCTTGCCCTTCAAGCACATTGAAGAACAAATGTAAGCCGTGCAAATTAGCTTCAGCACACACACCAGATTGGGCAAGCGCCATGCTCTACTCCCTGCTTTATTCATCTACTATTAAGAAAAGAAATTTACAGCATGTGCCTTAATTTTTAAAGAGATTGGTTTAGTTAAGTCAAGAGGCTCATGTGCAGGGTGAGATACCTCAAGCTCTTGACCCTCTACGGTCACGCGATAAATATACTCTGTTCCCATAAAACGTTGATTAAGGATCTTAACACTGCCTTGGGCGCAATTTTCTAGAGTAATATGCTGCGGTCGTAGATACACTTCACCTTTTGCATCCATATTCCCAAGTTCAACCAAAGAGTGTACAGCACCAAATTTCGTTTCGACGGAAGCACCATTGACCCTTTGTGCAGGAATGTAGATCCCTTGGCCTAAAAATTCAGCAACCATTTTACTTTTGGGACGTTGAAATAGTGTTTTTGGATCACCAACTTGGGCAATCTTTCCTTTGTCCATAATGGCAAGGCGATCGGCAAAAGCAAACGCCTCTTCCTTTGAGTGGCTCACAAAAATAGCAGAAACTTGCTGATCTTTAATGATACGACGAATATCATTAATTAATTGAAAACGTACCTGCGCATCAATATTTGAAAATGGCTCATCAAGTAATAGCAAATTAGGCTTGTATGCCAGTGCACGAGCAATCGCAACTCGTTGTTGCTGACCACCAGAAAGCTCATGAGGGAAGCGTGCTGCATAGCCTTGAAGCTGCACCAAGTTGAGCATTTCAGCGACTCTGCTTTCACGCGCCGATTTATCTTTGATAGTTAAACCAAACGCCACATTTTGTGCCACAGTCAAGTGCGGAAATAGCGCGTAATCTTGAAACATCATCCCAATATTACGCTTTTGTGGTGGGATAAATCCGCTCGCACCATTCATGGCTTTACCCAAAATACTGACGCTACCCTGAAATGGCTCTATCAAGCCAGCAATCACTTTAAGTGTCGTGGTTTTTCCGCAACCGCTAGCACCGAGCAAACATACGATCTCATTTTGCTCTACATTTAGAGTTAAGTTATTCACTACGGCTTCGCCGTCATAGCGATAAGAAAGATTTTCTAGCACTAAGCTATGCATTAACTTCGCTGCTCCATTGAACGGTTTACGACATAAAGCGGAATTAAACCAACTAAAACAATAAATAACGCCGACACAGAGGCTAATTCTAGCTGCTCATCACTGACATATTGAAAAACATGAGTGGCTAATGTCTCATAATTAAAGGGTCGCAATAACAACGCTGCGGGTAGCTCTTTCATACATTCAATAAACACCAACAGTGCAGCGGTTAAAATACCACGACGTAATAAAGGCAAATGAATCGATAACATCGTGCTGAGTCGATTGCGTCCTAAAGAAAAGCTTGCCATATCTAGACTTGGGCTGATCCGTTGATAACTTGACTCTACCGCTCCTTGAGCTATGGCATAAAACCTCACTACATATGCAAAAACTAAGGCAAAGATAGTTCCACTAAACAATAACCCAGGCTCAAATTGAGTGCCTTCAAACCATGTGTTTAGCTTATCATCTAGTAAGGTTAGCGGGATCAACACTGCGATTGCCAACACAGTTCCTGGAAGTGCGTAGCCAGTACTCGCTAATTTACCCGGCACAGCAACACGCTTACCATGACTGACACGCTGGTTAAATACCACCAACATACTCATGATAATCAAGACTACACTCACCCAAAATGCAATTTTTAGACTTTGCCACGCGTACAAGAAAAAACTATCGTTCCATGCTTGCTCAAAGTAGTTAATAGCATAATCGACCAGTACCCATGTTGGTACAATGAATGCTACGGCAAGAATCAGCCAACAAAACCCGCTGGCCAACCATGCCTGCGTGCCTTTCAGGTGATATAGCGTGGTGCTGTTTACACTTGATTGGCGCTCATGTACTACTTGTGTTGGCCGGCTCAACCGCTCTAATGTTAACGCCAGAAATAAAAACAACAGCATAATGCCAGATATTTTTGCGGCAGCAGTAAGAGAATAATACCCAAGCCAAGTATCGTATACCGCGGTAGTTAGCGTGCTTACAGCAAAATAGTGAACGGTAGCGAAGTCTGCCATACTTTCCATTGAGATCAACGCTAAACCAGCAACAATGGCACCACGAGATAAGGGTAAACTGACCTTAAAAAAGCTTTGAGAAGGTGATTTACCCATAAGCTGACTAGCTTGCACAAGCTTGAAAGATTGCTCTCTCAGTGCGGTCCTGAAGATCAAAAATAAATATGGATATAGTACCAAAGCTATCATCACGATAGCACCGGGCAAAGTGCGAATATCGAAAAACCAATAGTCATCAGGTGATTGCCACCCAAACCACTCTCTTAGCGCAATTTGTACAGGCCCAGCATAATCAAGTAGATCCGTATAGACGTATGCAATAAGGTAAGTTGGCATCGCCAGTGGTAACATCAACGACCACTCAAAAAAACGCCGCCCAGGAAATTCACAATACGCGGTTAACCAACCTAGAGGCAAAGCTATTAACGCGCAGACAAGACAAACACCAACAATAAGCCAAATGGTATTGCTGACGTAATCCCATAGGACAGTATCCCAAAGGTGAGCAAATACTTCAGAGTCTGGTTGAAACGACTCAACGATCAAAAATAAAAGCGGGACTGATAAGCTAAGCCCTATCAGCCACGCAAACGTCTGCCATTTAGACAGTGACAATGATAACTGCATTAAAGGTCAAATTTTACCTCATCAATTAACTTAAGCGCTAATGGACGGTATTTACTGATCTCTGACAATGGTAGGCTATCTTCCTTAAATTCGCCCCATGATGCCACTAGTTTAGATAACTCGACGCCAGGTTTCACTGGATATTCCATATTCATCGACGCATACATATTCTGCGCCTTATTGTCGGTCATAAACTCAATGAGTTTCAAGGCATTTTCAGTATTTTTAGCGTGCTTGGTTAAGACAACACCAGAAACATTAATATGCGAACCACGATCTTTCTGATTTGGGAAGTTGATATAAACGGCATCAGCCCAGGCTTTTTGCTTTTCATCTTCCATCATTTTACCGAAGTAGTAGCTGTTTCCGATGGCTAAATCACATAGCCCTTCTTTTACCGCTTTCACTTGCGCACGATCGTTACCTTGAGGCTTGCGCGCTAAATTTTCCTTAACCCCTTCTAGCCATGCTTTAGTTTTTGCTTCACCGTGATGTGCAATCATAGAGGCAACTAAACCAAGGTTATAAGGGTGCTTACCTGAGCGTGTACAAATTTTGCCGCGATACTGCTCGTCTGCTAATGCCTCATAAGTAAGTGCATCTAACTTGCCAGTGCGAGCTTTAGATGAATAAACATTACGTACCCGTTTAGTTAATGCTACCCACTGCCCTTCAGGGTCTCTAAAGTTTGCCGGAATATTTTTTGCAACCGTGTCGCTACTAATTGTTTGCGTCAGGTTCTCATCCTCTAACTGGATTAGCGCGCTGAAGTTTGATGTAAGTACAAGGTCAGCACGACTGTGTCTACCTTCACGCTTAACTCGCTCTATCAAGCCTTTTTTTGCAAAAACCACATTAGTTTTAATACCAGTTTGCTTTGTAAAATCATCCAAAATTGGTTGGATTAGAAAAGGTTGTCTAAACGAATAAATATTAACCTCTTCTGTCGCCACTGCTGGTAAGCAAGTGAGCGCAGCCAGTAAAGTAACCAGTGCTTTTTTCATAAAGACTCCATTTAGTAAACAATAATTATTATCAAATAATTCTACCTGTAATTATATCGTTTTACACCCTGAATATTTAATCTTGTATCAGGGCTTGGTGATCCATTGTAGAAAAGTGGAAAATCAACTGTGAGATATTTCTTACTTAACTACCAGAAATTGAGTAAATAGACGCTGAAATAACACCCAAAATAAAGCTATTCCATTGAAATTTATAAAGTTATAAATTTTCATATTTACCCCTCTTGTAAAAGGTCTACTTTTAACTACAGCGATTTTTTTTGGCTTGCTTATAATTAACAACATCTCAGGAAGAGAAATAAAGGGACATCAGGATACGCTCAGGGTAGGAAATGCAAAAGGAGGCGCACCCACTTAAAGGATGAGAGGGTAAGTAGAGCGAGGATAGTGTTTACAGGGAGTAAGCACAGAGATGGGAATGGAATATAAGGTTCATGATGAACCTGAGGAGCGCTTCAGGGGAGAAGCTAGACGTTAAAGGTTAACGTTACTGTGTTGGATACGCAGTTGGTTAAGGATGAAAAAGGAAGGTACAAAGGATGTACCCGTAACTAGTGGTTTAGGAGATACCAATCGTTGCAGTTATAAACGCAACACTTAGCTTGATATACTAGCTTCAAGCTACTAAGTGCCTAAGTAGATAAAGCGATTATTGGCACTGCTGCTTTGGAAAGTAGCAACAAGGGACAATGAGAACAAATGGATGTTCTTAGCAATTGGACGGCGAAGGATAATACAGCGGACGTTTAAAAGGAACAAGGACACAGGGCTAGATGCCTTTATTCGCAAAATGAGAACACTAAGCGATACCATGGAAGAGGAAAGATTCAGGACGTTGAACTACTCAACTTTGCAGGATGCAGTTAGAAGATTCCGTAAGCGCGGCTCAGCAATGGGTCGCGCTCTTCTTATTTTGCTCCCTCTCTAAACTCACCCGCTATTGAGGCTATGTAAATCAAAAGCGTCGTTATACCAATTGCATTATTTGCACAAAATGAAGTATCCATTTACAGCCTATCATTCGGAATAACATCAATAGTTAGCAATAATACCTATTTTCTTAATTAAGTGGTCTGTTTTGAGGCGAGAAAATCTTGTCGATAACACCGCTTCCGCGTCCAGCTCACGCCGAGGTACCTACGTCCTGTAGGCAAAGCAAAAATTTTGCTATTTAGTTGTTCTAAATAAGAAATTTTTAACACGGTTAGCGTCAGATTTACTCCGTCAGATTGAACAAGTAGTAAGTCAAATTGGTATTAGTGATTGCTCACAATATACCTAGGCTACATTTTGCTGCGCTTTCCTTTTAGGTAAGCATCTCTGAAGTCGACAAAGTGGGCAGTTAATTTATCAGCTGCATCTTGCTCACCACACTCAGCAAACAATACGCAAGCCACTTCTGCCGTTCCAAGCTGGTGCTCATGTGGTGCCACCCGAAGCTTATAATCTGAAAGCTTATCCGGTGCGATTGACAGCACAGGCAGGTTATCCAAGTAAGGGCTTTTTCGAAACATTTTTTTCGCTTCTCGCCATGTTCCGTCCAAAAAGATAAACAATGGTTTTTTATCGGCTGTACGATGTATTTGCGTGATCACCCGCTCAGGCTCTACCCCTTGTTCAGGAAAAACGACTATCGGCGCATATTGTGGATCTGCAAGTAGCGCCAATAAACCTTCATCAGGTTCTGTTCTGTCCCAACGAAACGCATAATTATCAGGAATAACATCAGCAATGAGACGCCCGGTATTGGACGGTTTAAAGCTTTCGTTGTGATACATTAACAAGCATACTGCACAGTTTGCTTCAGCAACTTGTACTTTATTGCAAATACACAAAGTGGACGCTAATAAGCAACATTCACAACGCGCTAATTTGGAGCCTCTGGCTTTATACTCTCGTCGTGCAGCAGCAATTTGTTGCTGTCTAAGTGCTAATACTGAATTGTTCACTCTGTTCCCCATCAAAAAATGCCGGCGTATTTTAGTCAAGCGTTACGCCTGCGTCTACGCAAACTTAATCACTACCTTTACTCAGGATGTAAGCTCTTGTACGCTAAAGTTTTATTGAGAGTATAAATAGATGCAAGTAAAGGATTCAAAAAGGCTACATTACCGTTTGCTCACCGCAGCAGACGCCCAACTGCTCGCCGACCTTGATAGCGACCCTGAGGTGATGAAGTTTATTACAGGTGGCAAAACAAATTCACTGGAAGAGGTGAAAACGGTCTATATTCCACGCTTAAGTACATTCACCGAAGAGTCTAAAGGATGGGGACTTTGGGGCTGTTTTGAGTTGCCAGATAAACACTTTCTCGGCTGGATTCTAGTCCGCCCTGCTCATTTTTTTAGCGAACAAAGAAATGATCGAGATTTAGAACTTGGCTGGCGATTTAAACAGATATCATGGGGAAAAGGACTTGCAACCGAAGCGGCGCAACAAGTCATGTCTGAATTAGTCAGTGCAAACCCTGATGTTACGCACTTTAGTGCGATTGCTGATGAAGGCAACACAGGCTCTATCAATATAATGAAAAAGCTCGGGATGAGCTTTGTCAAAAAAGGGCTACACACTGACATTTTAGGCGATATGGAAGTCGTATATTACGAAAAGCCAGTATCGAAATAATGCGCTTTGAGAGTGATCCTCATTCACTGTTCGGTGCGCGACACATTTAACTGTATCTGCGCACAAGCCTTTATTTTACTGAAGAAAGACTTGGATCAAGTGGTATGGTTTAACCACGAGTGAATATGAGGAAAACAAATCGCGAGAAAGGGATTAAATCCCTTTTCGACGTAGCGGCTCAGCATACATGCTCACCACAAACTGTTTCAGTTCATCAGGAACAGTTTCAAGCTTTGACATAAAATCAGCTCTATCCTCAGCGCTTACTTTCGTGTCATCCCCTGCTGCCAAGTGATTAGTTGAATGTAAGTGATAAAGCTCTAAGATTTGTTTATCAATAACTTGGGCTAGTTCGTCGGGATTCTCCACATCGCAAGTAATTGGCGCACCAAAGGCAACATGCACATGGCCTTTGTCTGAGCTAAAGCCGTCAACAATACTGGCGATATCTTCCCCTTGCGCCTTAACATACTGGCCAAACTGCTGCTTATGATACAACTCTTTTGCTTTGGCTACTGCACATGGTTCATATTGATATGAAATCGCAACCGGTACAATTTTTAGCTGCTTAATATACTCAGAAAAGTCTACTTTTAGCTTTCTGCCGTTCAACTGCAACATCTTTAGTAAAGCAGGATCCGTTTGATCGATGCCATCTTTAGCTCGTCCTTCTTTTTGGGCAATCCAAATAGAGTTTCCTTCGCTAAGCGAGTCAAAAATATAGGCTGAGAGCTGGGTTAACGCCTTTAGCATTTCTTTAGGCGCTTTTGCAGAGCGTTTCACGATAAAGCTTTTGTTGAGACGCATCAGCTCCGTGATGTAAGGTACTTGCAACAGGTTATCCCCAATCGCGATTCGAACAGTACGCATATGCTGTTGATGCAATCCCCAGTTTACCAAAGCTGGATCCAGGACAATATCACGGTGATTTGAAATAAATAAATAAGAGGTATGCGAGTCAAGCGACTCAAGACCTGAATATGTGACTTTAGACGTCGTTTTGTTGATTAAAATCTGTAAATAGTACGCAACTTCATTTTGTACCTGCTCGATACTGCAAAAGTTTCCCCACTTATTTTTAAGCTTCATTCTTACTAGGGGTCGGGCAACTACCGGCCAGGCACTTAGCCATGCCGGCAAGTTATATTTAGCGATAACATCGATAAACTGGTCATCTCCCAATAAACGTGCCAAGGCAGGTACAACTTCATCATCATTATACGGTCTTATGTCAGCGTATTTATCCACTCTACTTCTCAAACTCTCGGATTAAAGCATACTTTGGCGCATTCTATCGTGTCAGATAAACAGACGCTAAGCATTTCATGTCTGACCACCAGAGTAATACATCTTGCTGGAACATAAAATGCCTAAGCGTAATTTAGCAGTGCTGGATAACGATTACTTTAAAGTCAGCACTACACACTCTCTGCTCTAAATACTTCACTCAGCTTAAGTATCGCCAGTCTCAGTAGTAATGCGGCAAGTAATATTCCCATGGATACGCTAAGCCAGTGAGGCAGAATTTCATGCTCTTCACCAATCATCGGAGTGACCACAAAGCCATAGGTAGCAACGAGGTGATCGGTCAGGAAGCCAAAGATAAGCGCAACCCCAATCACACCGACCAAATAAGCAAATACGGCTCTACGCCCAAGCTCTTTACCTACAACACCTATAGTAGCAATATTGGTGGCAGGGCCTGCCAACATGAATACCAATACCGCCCCCGGAGACACTCCAGCCATTAATAAACCTGCTGCAATTGGCGTTGAAGCGGTAGCACAAATATACATTGGAATACTGATCAAAATAACCACCAGCATCGCTAAAATACCATCGCCCCATTGAGATAAAAATGACTCAGGTACAAATGTTTGCACTAACGCGGCAAAAAATAAGCCTATCAATAACCACACCGCGGTATCAGATAATAACTTATTACAGCTAAACTTTATTGCTTCAATTATTTTTGCCGTAATCGCTGACTGCGCTTCTGTTGGCTGTGAGCTACAACAATTGGTTTCAGAAGGGCTGGGATCACAACAATTTGACGCCGATGAAGCCTTACTCTGGCAACTACTATTACTACTTCCAGCGGCTACTAGCTTTGGCTCTGTTGTTGTACAGCAGCTTGGGCTGGTTACCGGCTTAGTATCGCAACAAGACTTGGTTACCTGCGGTTTTGGCTCCGATGGGGCTGAGGCGCTACAACAACTGCTAGTTTTAGGAGACGTGTTTGACACTTTTTCCGTCGTTGATTTTTTATCTTCGTCTTTTTCCTTTCCAACCAATAAACCCGCTGCAATCGCACTAGTAACCGCAGCAATAGGTCTTATCACCGCCATAAAAGGCCCAAGCAGCACATAGGAAACAGAGATTGAGTCGACGCCGGTTTCGGGCGTTGAAACTAAAAAAGCTGTCGTCGCACTTTTCGACCCTCCAGCTCTTCTAAGCCCAACCGCTGCGGGTATAACACCGCAAGAGCATAATGGCATTGGCGCACCAATTAAGGCAGCTTTAATTGTCGTCCAAAATCCTTCCTGACCTAAGTGCTTTTGCAGTAAGTTTTTTGGAATAAAAACGTTGAGTAAGCCCGCTAACACTAAACCTAGTAACAACCATGGCGCTGATACTAAAAATAGCTGCCAAAAATTCAATATCAGTTCATTCATCGATAGCCTCCAAGGCGGTTAAAATTGAGCAGCTCACTGCTGCTTCCTCACCACCACAGCATTGCTTTGCCAGTGTTGACAAGGATTGTTCAAACTTTTGTAACTCTGCTATGCGCGCTCTGACTAAATCACGCTTAGTGAGCGTCAGCGTTTTTACTTCTTCACAGCTGTGCTGATGCTTTTCAAATTTAATTTTTAACAGATCTTGCACTTCTTTGAGGCTAAATCCCACTTTTTTAGCACGAAGAATAAAACGCATCTGTTTTTCACTTTGCTCATCAAACAAGCGATACCCTCCTTCACTCCTTGCGCAAGGGTGAAGCAGATCATTTGCTTCGTAATATCTTAACGTGTCCGTCGATACGTTAAGCCGATTTGCCAGCTCACCAATCTTTATCACTTTACACTCCTCAGTCCCGAAGATTATCCTAGCCGATATGATAAGTATAAACCTTAGAGTTAACTCCAAAGTCAAGTAAAGGATAAAAATAATGCAAATAGTGGTTTTAGACGCTAAAACTCTTGCCAATACCGACCTTACACCTATTGCTAAATTAGGCACACTCACATCTTATGATATGACCGCCTACGAAGACATTTTGTCTCGATGTGAAAACGCAGAAGTCATAATTACCAATAAAGTCAAACTTGATGCGAAGCTCATTGCGTCTTTACCGAAATTAAAGCTGATTTGTGTCGCAGCCACCGGGGTTAATAATATCGAGTTAGAAGCAGCTAAGGCACATCATGTTGCGGTGGCAAATGTAGCTGGTTACTCAACCCCCTCTGTTGTTCAGCATACTTTTACTATGTTAGGTAATTTGATGACAAATATTCATCGTTACCAACAAGATTGCCATGCTGGACGCTGGCAGCAAAGCTCTATGTTTTGCCGTTTAGATTACGACATTAGCGAAATCGCAGGAAAGCATTTTGTCATTATAGGGCATGGTGCTTTGGGTGAAGCGGTTGCAAATGTTGCCAAAGCATTTGGTGCAAAGGTGATCATTGCTGAGCGTAAAGGCGCCACTCAAGTTAGAAATGGCCGCATGGCTTTTACTGAAGCACTACGTATTGCTGATATTGTGTCTATCCATTGCCCCCTGACAGCAGAAACTGAAAACTTGATTGATGACGCTGAGTTTGCAGCACTTCAAGGTCATGCTTTTATAATAAATACAGCAAGAGGTGGGATAGTAAACGAGCAAGCTCTTGTTAATGCACTTAATAATAATCAAATTGCAGGAGCTGCAGTGGACGTGTTAACACATGAACCTGCTCGCACAGATAATCCATTAGTGAACTATCAAGGCGATAATTTGCTACTCACCCCTCATATTGCATGGGCAAGTAAAGAGGCGATTGCACGCTTGGTAAATGAGATCGCACTCAATATTAACGCATTCGCCTCCGGCACAGACAGAAATAGAGTGGTCTAGTTACTTGAACAATGATGAATATCACTAAATTTTGGTAAAAATGTAACTCCCAGGTTGGACAAAAAAAAGCAAGTTATTGATATTATTAAGCATTACAAGTTGGCAAAAAGTTTGCTTTAATAAGGTACAAAAAAGTGAAAAGCTGTTTACAATAAAAAACAGCAATAAAGAGCAAAAAGGAAAGAATAATGAAAAAATTAATGTTAGTAGCAGCACTAAGCTCGACTCTGTTATCAGGTTGTATTGTTGCAGTATCGGATGGTGAAGTTGAGCACGGCTGGGCATCTAAATACAATTCGAATTGGGAACAAAAGCAGCGTGAAAACCGTGAAAAGATAGCGGATTTTAAAATGGGCACCGATTACGCAACGGTGAAAGAAGCGCTGTCTACTCCTGACTTCAGTGAGCTCGTGGCAAAAGATGGTGATAATTATCAAGTGCTTTACTATGCTACAAACAGCAAGCATTCAGATGGAAAAATAACCAAAGATGAATGTACTGCGCTAGTATTCAAAAATAATCAGCTTATCGGCTTTGGTGATAGCGCACTTAAACAAGTTCTTTAAAGTGTATACACACCAAGGATGGTGTGATTAAGACAAGCTGCAAAGCAGCTACACATCTTATTGCGTGCCCATTCTTTATCTAAGCTCGAAACCATGCTGAGCTGTAGCTCTTATAAAAACGTATTATATCTGTTTGATAAATATTGTGCTCTGTTGCTTTTGCGCTTCTGCCAGCGCGCTATCAGCATTTTTTATCAATTCGTTGAGCTCTAGGGTTTTATGTTGCTCAATATGTACAGCCCCGATACTGACACTAACATGTGCACAAATGGGAGAAGCGATATGTGGTATTTTTAGCGCATTAACTGCATCATGAATTGACTGTGCAATTGATGTTACAGTATCAATATCATGCTGTGCCGATACTAATGCAAAGCGAGTACCATCGAAGCGACCTATAAATACGCTGTAGCGTGCGGCCGTTTCTTCTAGCGCTTTAGCCACCTTAAACAAACAAGTATCACCATGCATATAACCATAATGCTCGTTAAACGTTTTAAAGAAATCGAGTTCAACCAGCATGATAGAAAAACAGCCCTGTGCGGCCTCATCTCCAGTTAATAGCGCCCGCATTTCTTCATCTAAACGTCTACGATTTGGTAATTCCGTCAACCCATCCAATGAGACCAGCTTTTCTAGTAAGTCATTCTTTTTCTTAATTGCCAGATGATTTTTGAGTCTTGTTTTT
This sequence comes from Pseudoalteromonas peptidolytica, assembly GCF_012641745.1. Classification (GTDB taxonomy): domain Bacteria; phylum Pseudomonadota; class Gammaproteobacteria; order Enterobacterales; family Alteromonadaceae; genus Pseudoalteromonas; species Pseudoalteromonas peptidolytica. The sequence continues at coordinate 12,099 of NZ_WEHZ01000002.1, read as the reverse complement.
ACTATCAGAGGGTTAAAAGGCTTTGTAATATAGTCTACGGCGCCTAATTCGAGTCCCCTCGCTTCGTCTTTAAAACTCACGCTACCCGATATGACTATCACCGGGATCCCATAAGTGCTCGCGTCTTTTTTTAGCTTCTCCAAAATGGTAAAACCAGATCCATTGCCCATAGCAACATCTAAAATAATCAGATCGGTACGATTCGCTTTTACCTCATCGATGCAAAACGCAGGATCTTCACAGTGAAAAAGTGTGTGATCCTCACTCAGGATGTTGGTTAATACCATTTTGTTTATCGGGTCGTCATCAATTATAAAAATATGCTCAGCTTGCTGCATCCCTTAGTACTACCTTCTTTGCTCAATAAAGCATATGACTTGAGATAGTGCGGTGGTAAGTTTATCCAAGTCTGTGCGATTTGTTATAGTTGTAATTTTTTTACTTTGCGTTTCAAGGTCTTTGGCCACTTTAGCAAGCCGCTTAAACCCTAATCCCGCAGCCGCCCCTTTGATGCCATGTGCAAGTTCAAATAAAGCTGACCCCTGTTCAAGTTGGCTGACCTGTTCTAGGTAATCATGACAAAGTTTAGCAAATTTATCTAACATTGTTTGCAAAAACGTTTCATTTTGCATCATCTGTGACAAGGCAAACTCATAATCAAAAAATGCCTCTGTAGTAAACTCTGACTTAACAATATTACTTGCAAGCGTTTTACAAGCTTGAGCGCTACTAATGGGTTTTACCAAATAGTCATTCATACCGACTTTAGCAGCCTTCGCACGCTCTTCTTTACTTGCATTTGCAGTCAACGCGATAATCGGAAGCTCAGCTGCTGAGCATATCTTTCTTATTTGTTGAGTGGCTTGATAACCATCAACCTTGGGCATATGAATATCCATCAAAATGGCATCAGGACTTAAGGTTTGTACTATTTCCTGAATTTTCTCAGCACTTTGAAGTGCAACTGTCGATATGCCATTTTTTTTCAACATATTTTCAGTAATATCCAGATTCAGACTGTTATCATCTACCACCAAACACAGCGCGCCTGCTACTTGCATACAACCACTATCCACGGTTTGCGTCATATGAGCAAACTCCGCAAGCCAAGTATATGCAGATTGATAGAACACATGTTGATTCAGGGCGATATGGTTATTTTGCTCTGTTAGTTGCTCGTCACAATGTAATATAACGGCCTTAGTACTCGCTAAAACACCTGCAGGTAAATTGGCACAGTGTGGAGGCACAACCACGATGGACTGCTCCAAATCTTCAGCACTTTGCGATACTTGATCTAACAATATAGGGGTTGCCAGTCCCGCGAGGTAACTCGGCAATTGCTCCTGAGTGTCAACAAGACAGTAAACGGCCTTATGGCTCTCGACAATGGGGCAAGCTCCTTTATCCACAACCAATTCAAAAAAGAAGCAACTACCTTGGTTGGGCGTCGAGTCAACGGTAATATTCCCTCCCAGTAATGCCACTTCTTGTTTTGCGATCGCAAGTCCAAGACCAATTCCTTCATGCCGTCGAGTGAAGCTCTCGTCCCCTTGAGTAAAGGCGTCAAAGAGATGTTCCACTTGTTGTGCTTTGATCCCAACACCAGTATCCCACACTGCAAACTTTATTGTTTGCTTAGCTGTTGTATCCGCTGTGACATCAACTTTTAAGCCAATTTGGCCTTGATTGGTGTACTTAACTGCATTACTTAATAAGTTAACTAATATTTGTTTGATCTTGTCTTCATCGCTATACAGATAGGGCCAAACTAAGGCGTCAATTTGCAACTCAAATGATAAGCCTTTTTGCACACACAAAGGCTTTATCAACGACTCTATGGCCGTAAATGCCTGACAAGCTTGAAAGGTCTCGTACTGGATAGTGCCTTGGTGACTCTCTACTTTTGCAAATTCCAAAATGCTATTGAGCATTGCCAATAGTTCGTTTGCAGCACCAGAAAGCTGTTGCAATTTTTTACTTTGCAGTCGTGTTAGCGACTCACTATTTATCATGTCCGCAAGACCTAAAATAGCATTGATTGGCGTTCTAATTTCATGGCTAATATTTGCGATAAAGCGGCTTTTAGCAAGTGTTGCACGTTCAGCGTCCTGCTTCGCAAGCAGCAGGCCTGTAATATTTTGAATATGAATAACATAGTATTTTGGGCGTTTATCCTTATCCCAAACCAAAGAGATGCTAAGTTGAAGCCACCTGTGCTTACCTGCCTGCGAAACCGTGTGTTCTACTACTTTTTTTTGCTGCTTTAATAACCCAGCTAACACACTTTGAAGCGACTGCCAGTTTTGTTCATCAAACAACCGCTCCAGCTGCTTTTCTCCGGTGTTTTTATCTAAGGATAAAAAGCGCTTTGCAGCTTTGTTCATTTCCAGTATTTTGCCATCTATTGCTGATAAAATAACCCCATTGGGGGCAAACTCAGTTGCCGCTCTAAAGTTTTCTTCAGAATCTCTTAAAGCGTTGTAAGCTTCTTGAGCTGCTGTAATATCACGTGCAACGCCCAAGCACCCAATCAACTTTCCAGTGTCCGATTTAAGTGGTGTGATAGTTAAGAAGTAGGTATTTTTACCCAATACAAAGTTGGTAGACACTTGTTCTTGTGAGTGTTCCATTAGTGCCTCTTGCTCAAGTAAAATAGTGAGGCCTGAGGTAATTTCTCGTTGAGTTTTCGCCACCAGTAAAGACTTATCCACCCCCATAAACTCCTCAAACGCTCGGTTACAGCCAATGAAAGAGCCATCAATATTTTTGAAGTAAATGATGTCTGGTACCGAGTCTAATACGGCATTTAATAATGCAGCTTGGCGTTCCTTAGCTTCAAAACTCTGCTTTAGTGCTTGCTGCTTACGCTTTATTTCGTCATCAAGTTCTTGGTTATGCTGCTTTAGCGTATGCATTAAGCGCGATTTTTGCTCTACGACTTGTTTGATTTGAGCAAACCATGGTTGCCATTCTGAGGGAATAGGATAATTTAACGTCGTTTCAGGTGAGTGTTCCTGTAACGAGAGATAGTTGACAAAGTGCGTTAATGGCCGCACAAAAATCTGCCGACTAAGCCACACAATGGTGGTAAACGTAAATAATATAAAAAAGAGCAATAGCGCAAGCTCTAGCAATATTTCTCGTTGCAGGGGCGCGGCAAATTGTGCATAGCTTTCATGATAATTTAAGCTAATAGGTTCTTTAGCTGGCTCTGCAATAAAGTGTAATCCGTACTGCCAAGGCGCAGCAGACTTTGCAAGCCCGGCATGCTCATAGTCAAAACGCTCCCCCGCAATGATTTCATTACTTTGGTTTTTAAACTCCATGGTTCCATCCAAAGAGCCTATGTTTTGCAGCCAACGATCAATAATATGACTATCGTAAATCATTAAAATATGGGTATTGTCGACCGTCGAGAGCTTTTTACCAAGAGCGAACATTTGCCTATCAAAAAATTTAACTGGAGAGCCAACGACAATATTACCAAGGCTAAAGTCAGGCTGAAATTTACCGCGCACTAGCTGAGTAATAAAGTGGCTGCTCGTGGCCTCCCTACGTTTAATAAAGGCAAAGCCATCATCTTCGATATAAGCAACTGCATATAGCCCACCTTGCAGTGCCAAAGCTGCATCAAAAGCGGTATTGAGTGACAACACGGTCTGCCAACGCTTAGTTGCAAATAAGGCCTCGTTTACTTGCCCTCTGCCAACAATTTCGCCGCCGCTATTTGGCAGTGCATGATAATAATGCTCAGGGTGCTGTTCTATGTCTTCCAACCATTCTGGTGGTTTCTGAAAAGAAATTGGCTGCGCGAGATTAACTGCAATACTGTCTAACACAACATGTGCAGCATAAAACTCTTGTTTGAGCTGTTGAGAAACGTATTCATACTGACCAAAACGCACTTTATATTGGCGTTCGAGTTTAATTTGATATAGGTGGTAAGCTAAAATGAGTACCAACAAGATAGGAATAACCACTGCAACTAAAATTCCCTTTCGATAGCTTCTTAGTGGTAAAAATTCTTTAGTTGCATCCATTTACTGGCTCATTCCCGTTTGCACACATACGTATTCAAAAGAGTAACGAGCCAGCCGATTCAAGGCAAGTTATAAATTTTCTTCTGCAAAACTGGCTAAGCGACTCCTTACAACGCCATTTAAATTGATGGTAGCACTGCCTTCAAAGTCTTTAAATCGCTCCACAATATAAGTCAATCCAGACGTAACTGGGGTTAGATAATTACTGTCTATCTGTGCCAAGTTGCCGGTACAAATAAGCTTAGTGCCCTCGCCACAGCGAGTAATAATGGTTTTTAATTGCGAGGCGGTTAAGTTTTGGCTCTCATCCAAAATAACGACCGCATTTTGAATACTGCGGCCACGCATAAAGTTCACCGACTTAAATTGGATATTTGCTTTCTCCATGATGTAGTTTCGACTCGTGACAGGGCTTTCATCATGTTTATGAAGCACCTCTAAAGTATCGGTGATGGCTGCAAGCCAAGGCGCCATTTTTTCTTCCTCGGTGCCGGGTAAAAATCCGATACTCTCTGCGATTTCAGGTGTGTTACGCGTCACAATGACTTTGTCGTAAATACCTTTTTCAATAATCATCTCTAGTGCGCTCGCAAGCGCTAGTAATGTCTTACCGCAACCCGCAGGCCCTGTTAGTATCACCAGTTCAATATCAGTATCAAGTAACGCATCCAATGCCATACCTTGGTTTATATTCTTTGGTTTTACCCCCCATGCTTGACGGTGCATTAGGCGCTCAACACCAAGGTCTTTTAATCTGATGTGCTCATCATCATACCCCACCACTCGCGCTGCAAAATGATTGGTATCATCAATAAGATACTCGTTGCAAAACACATCAGGCACCAATGATTTTGGTACCTCATGGATAGTATAACGGCCATTTTGCTGCGTTTGACACTCCCCAACATCTTGCCAAAAATCGCCATCAACCTTTTTAAACCCACTGGTAAGTAATGCAATATCATCTATCAGCTGATCAGTGCGATAGTCTTCTACATATTTAAGCCCAGCCCCCTTCGCTTTTAGCCGCATGTTAATGTCTTTGGTAACCAATAAGACTTTTTTGTCACTATATTGCGTTTGTAAATGTACCGCACAGTTGATGATCCTATGGTCATTTTCATTACCAGGTAACCCTGATATAGAGTCAGGAAATAAATGATCATTAACAATTATCAACTTTCCCGAACTTGGCGTTCTGTGGTTTTCAAGTTTTAATGTTGGTAGCGCTACCCCCTCTAGCATTTGCTCTGGCGTTGCATCGCGCAGTACATCATCTAATCCGCGAATTGCAACTCTCGCATCTCTACTTACATCACTCTTTCTATCTTTGATGTGGTCAAGTTCTTCTAAAACTGTCATGGGAACGACAACGTCATGCTCTTGGAAAGAAAGGTAAGCGAGTGGTTCGTGGAGAAGTACGTTGGTGTCTAGTACGTATACTTTATGGTCTTTATCTTGTTTTACCATAGCGCATTCCTGTTGTTTACAGATTATTATGCTATACCCAATACACGGTGAGTGTGACAAATTATGCTTTGGGTATAGGTCAAGTTTAGTCTATTTGTCATAAAAGTCGCTTTTATGACAAAAGAAAATACAACTTGCGTTTTGTTAAAAAACAACTAGTTGGCTAATGGCATGCCAATTTCGTCCAGCTCCTTGTCAAGCTTGATTTGTAAAGCAGTGTACAGACTTTCATATTGAACAAATGGGCGTGAATAGGTAACATAGCCGCCTTTTTTCTGCATAGACGAGATAACCATGAATTTTTCCTTAGGTCAGCGCTGGATCAGCGATACGGAATCAGATTTAGGATTGGGCACGATAGTGGCACTTGAGGGGCGTCAAGTGACTATTTTATTTCCTGCTAGCGGAGAAAACCGTGTTTACTCAGTACAGGAAGCACCTGTAACTCGAGTGGTATTCAACCCAGGCGATGTGATCCGCCATGTTGAAGAGTGGGAACTGCGTGTTGACAGCGTGGAAGAGCAAAATGGACTATTTTGCTATCATGGTACTCGAGTTGACAATGAAGAAGAGACTTCATTTAAAGAGACCTTTCTTGATCACTTCCTTAAATTCAATAAACCTCAAGACCGTCTATTCGCAGGCCAGATCGATCGTTTTGACCGTTATACGCTACGTTATCAAACTTGGCAGCATCAGTTTGATAAAGAACAGTCTCATCTCAAAGGGTTGATAGGTCAGCGTGCAAGCCTTATTCCGCACCAGCTTTACATTGCCGATGAAGTCGGTAAGCGTTTTGCACCTCGCGTACTTCTGTCTGATGAAGTAGGCCTAGGTAAAACCATTGAAGCAGGTATGATTTTACACCAGCAAATCTTATCTGGCCGTGCCAACCGTGTGTTGATTGTAGTTCCTGAAAACTTGCAACATCAATGGTTAGTCGAGATGCTACGCCGCTTTAACCTGCACTTTTCTATTTTTGACGAAGAGCGTTGTAGTGAAGCGTATGCAGATGCACCGAATGTATTCGAAACAGAACAACTGGTACTGGTTAGTCTAGAATTTATTACCAAAAAGCGCCGCTGGTTTGAGCAAGCTACACTCGCCGATTGGGATCTACTGATTGTCGATGAAGCGCACCACCTGACAGTCACTAAGGAAAAGCCAAGCACTGAGTATCAACGTATTGCAGAACTTGCTCAAGACATTCCTGGATTGATCTTGCTAACTGCAACACCAGATCAGCTTGGGCACCGCAGTCACTTTGCGCGTTTGCAGCTACTAGACCCTGACCGTTTCTATGATTACGACGTGTTTGTAGAAGAGGAAAGCCACTATAAAGAAGTTGCAGAAGCCGCGAACAACTTACTGCAAGATAAAAAGCTAGATGCAAAAGAAGAGCAAACACTTTGTACATTGCTAAAAGAAACCGATATTTCAGAGCTGCTAGCAAAGGCACAAAATGGCGATAGCGACGCCAAAGCTGAAATCTTGTCTATGCTATTAGACCGCCATGGTACTGGCCGTATTCTATTTAGAAATAGCCGTAGTGGCATTGATGGCTACCCAAGTCGTTTATTACATCAATACCCAGTACCTCTACCTAAGCAATACAAAACAGCAATGTCGGTAATGGGTAACATTGGCGGCATTCAAAGCCCTGAATTTAACGCGATGCGTGCATTATTCCCTGAAAAAATCTTCCAAGAATTTGAAGGTGAAGGAAGCGGCTGGGCACAGTTCGACCCCCGCGTTGAGTGGTTAATTGCTAAATTAAAAGAGCTAAAGCATGAAAAAGTACTCCTTATTTGTGCCAAAGCAGAAACCGCGATTAGCCTTGAGCAGGTGTTACGTGAACGTGAAGCCATTAAAGCGGCAGTATTCCACGAAGGCATGTCGATTATCGAGCGTGACCGTGCGGCGGCATTTTTTGCCGATGAATACGATAGTGCGCAAGTATTGCTTTGTTCAGAAATTGGCTCTGAAGGTCGAAACTTCCAGTTCTCACATCACTTAGTGCTATTTGATCTGCCGCTTAACCCTGACTTGCTTGAGCAACGTATTGGTCGCCTTGACCGTATTGGTCAAAAACATGATATCAATATTCATGTGCCTTACTTTGAAAACACCGCACAAGAAGTATTACTACGTTGGTATCACGAAGGCTTAGATGCGTTTGAAACCACCAGCACAACAGGACAAATGCTGTATAAATCTTTCTCTGATGATTTGCTGGCGCTAATTGCTGAACATAATTGTGACGAAGACGAGCTAGATCCATTATTAGAGCAAGCCGCAAAAGAAAATGCACAGCTGCGCACAAAGATGGAGCAAGGCCGAGACCGTCTACTTGAGCTTCACTCTAGTGGTCAAGGTAAGACAGATAACATCGTTGCTGAAATCGAAGCGCTTGATAACGACGTAATCTTGCCTGCATTCATGATTAATGTGTTTGATACTTTTGGTGTTAATCAAGAGGACAAAGGCGAGAATACCATTATCCTGAAGCCTACTGAGCACATGCTAAACCCATCGTTTCCATGCTTAAAAGACGACGGGATCACGGTAACCTTTGATCGCGACACAGCATTATCGCAAGAAGATGCGCATTTTATTAGCTGGGATCACCCTATAGTCAGTGGCGTCATGGATATGATTTGCAACGACGACTTTGGCTGTGCATCCGTTGCGCTGTTGAAAAACAACAAGTTACCTGTAGGCACTTTCTTTGTTGAATTGATCTTTGTGGCTGAGTCTTCGGCACCTAAGTCACTGCAATTAGGTCGCTTTTTACCTCCCACACCAATTCGCGTGCTAATGGACAAAGGCGGGAACGACTTAGCACAAAATGTTGCATTTGATGCTTTCAATCAGCAACTTTCTGCCGTTGGCAGACAAACAGGTAGTAAACTTGTAAATGCACTACAAAGCGCAATCCATCCACTTATCACACAAGCAAGCGATATTGCCCAAACTCAGCTTGAAAGTATTCAAGCCAGTGCGATGGACAAAATGCAAAAGCAACTCGGTGATGAGCAAGGTCGTCTGCAAGCACTAAAAGCCATCAATCCTAATATTCGCGACGAAGAGATAAAGGTTTTTGATAAACAAAGAGCGGAGCTGAGCACACACATTGAAAAAGCACAGCTTAAGTTAGACGCTATTCGTTTGATTGTGGTTGCGAACCAGTAACTCCCTAGCATGAAGAGAGCTGCGGCTCTCTTCATGCTACCGCTTAATAAGCAACTCATATATAATACCCGGCTTGGTTCTTGTTCATACAGAGGCAGCTGGTGTTATTAAATTACGCTCCCCCCCTTTCTCCCTATCTTGACATTTTGTACCAAGATGAAGATATGTTAGTGATCAATAAGCCCAGTGGGTTACTTACTGTACCAGGCAAAGATCCAAAACACTGGGACAGCGCTATCGCCAGAGTAAATTTTGTTTACCCCACAGCAAGAATTGTACACCGCCTTGATATGGCAACATCGGGCGTATTATGCCTTGCCATGCACAAAGCAGCGCATCGACACCTGAGCATCCAATTTCAAGACCGCTTAACCCACAAATACTACATCGCTCGAGTTCATGGCAAATTACAGCAACAAACGGGCTCTGTTGATTTACCACTTGTGTGTGATTGGCCAAATCGCCCAAAACAAATGGTTTGCCATGAAACAGGAAAGCCTTCATTAACGCATTTTGAAGTCATCGAATATGAAGCGCAGGCCACCCGAGTTAAATTGACTCCGATCACTGGACGTTCTCATCAACTCAGAGTACATATGCTTTCGCTTGGACATGTCATTCTTGGCGATCGACTATATGCCAAAGATGAAGCATTAGCAGCAGCGAAGCGGCTGCAATTACATGCACAGATGTTGCAAATTTCACATCCCACAACCAATGAGATGATGACCTTTACTGCCCCCACACCTTTTTAACTTAAGATGTAGATAAGGAATAAACTAATAATAATGGAGTAAATATTGAGCCGAAGTTAACGCCCAGATTAACGCTTGGTCAGTCACTAAGCAAACTGGGGAAAAACCACGCGGTTGACACAAAAATTGCAATACTATGGTTTCGTGATCGGCAGATGTTTTATATACTGTAGTTGTTCCCTAGCTCGTCGGACAGCTGATTAAGTCCCTGAGCCGATAAATTTCGTTTAGGATAGCAGTTTGTCTACTATTGAGCATGCTCGGCATGTACCGAGAAGCCTACGGTAGGCTGTTGCTCTCCGCCTTGAACCTCAGGGTTCAAGGGCTGACATTGGCATCCACGAAGCCGGGGAACAATCTCCTCTTTCTTTATTCAATTGCTTTTTATCTATACATTTGCAACAACAAATATCTCTTCAACCTCACTAACTTTTATCAAGTTCAACATTTCAAGCTCTGTGAATGTAAGTATCCTGAACTTGGGTTAAGTAATCTGAGCTTCGGTTAAGTAAGGATCTACAACTTAGTATCTCCTAGAAAACTTTTACCTGTTTTGATAACCTTTTGTTCTATTCCATAGTGAAAGAATATTTTAGCAAAATCACTAAAACCGCTATAGTTGCGCGTTATTTTTTAATGTTTCGAAAGGTATCATGATGTCTTTTGCTGTTATCGCCGCATTGGTGGTGTTTGTTGCCATACTTTTCGGTCTTTATCGCTTTCAACAGCGCGCTGAAACGCTCTCTCGCACTGTATTACTCGGCTTAGTTGCCGGTAGTGTATTTGGGCTCGCACTACAATTTGTTTTCGCTAATGATCTCTCGACTAAACAAACAGTATTAGATTGGGTCGCTATTGTTGGCAGTGGCTATGTAAACTTGCTTAAAATGGTGATCATGCCTCTGGTATTAGTGTCTATGATTGCAGCAGTGGTCAAGCTCGACAATCAAGGCTCTCTCGGTAAGATTTCTTTTGTCACTATCGCTATATTAGTATTTACCACGGCGATTGCTGCCCTGATTGGTATTTTTATCACTCAAGCATTTGGGCTAAGTGCAGCGGGCTTGGTGGAAGGCGCGCGCGAAACTGCACGAATTGCTGTACTTGAACAAAGAGCAACAACAGTCGCTGATTTAACCATCCCACAAATGTTGCTCAGCTTTGTACCAACTAATCCATTTGCAGACTTAACAGGCGAACGTTCTACCTCTATTATCGCTGTGGTAATTTTTGGCGTATTAACTGGTATTGCCGCCCGTAGAGCCATCATGGAAGAGTCAAACTTAAGCAGCCCAATAAAGAATGCGGTTGAGGGCGCACAAGCCGTTGTACTTCGTCTTGTACGTATGATCATCGCCCTTACACCTTATGGCGTTGCAGGCTTGATGGCAAAAGTAATAGCAACATCAAGTATGGCCGATATAGTTAGTCTACTAGGCTTTATCATCGCGTCTTATGTGGCAATTTTACTGATGTTTGTTGTCCATGGCTTGTTAGTTACTTTGGTTGGAGAGAATCCAAAACAGTTTTTCCAAAAGATTTGGCCTGTTTTAACGTTTGCCTTCACCTCTCGTAGCTCTGCGGCAACCATTCCACTTAATGTTGAAGCGCAGATCCACAAGCTCAATGTACCTCCCGCCATCGCAAATTTATCCGCTTCATTTGGTGCGACAATCGGACAAAATGGTTGTGCTGGTATCTATCCTGCGATGTTGGCGGTCATGGTTGCGCCAACGGTTGGCGTTGACCCTTTTGCTATCGACTTCATCGTATCCTTAGTCGCAATGGTCGCAATTAGCTCATTTGGCATTGCAGGAGTTGGCGGTGGCGCCACCTTCGCAGCTCTAGTTGTGTTACCTGCTATGGGACTTCCCGTGACAATTGCTGCACTGCTAATTTCAATTGAGCCATTAATTGATATGGCAAGAACGGCACTCAATGTATCAGGCTCAATGACTGCAGGTACTGTAACAAGCAGACTATTGAAACAAAAAAATATGGATGAAGCGGCCTAATTAAATCTGTTCAGAGGTAGTGTTGTATCACTACTTCTGAACTAGGCTCTCTTAAACCCAGAGTTTTTAGTCGGTAAAACAAAGTACTAAGGCACTTAGTTCACAAACCTTCTAAATACCATTAGACTTACAGCATCAGAAAATGAAGTTATGAGTTGTAACACGTTATGCCGACGATAGTAAAATGCCCAACCTGCCAAAAAGATGTTGAGTGGGCTGATAAGAGTCAATTTCGCCCATTTTGCTCTAAGCGCTGTCAGCTTATTGATTTGGGTGACTGGTCAGATGAATCTAACAAGATTTCTTCCCCGATGAAAACCGGCGAACTTACTCAGCAAGATACACAAAGCTTAATTGAAGACATCGAAGCTGCTTTAGCAAAAAATGAAGACAGTTTTTTCAAAGAGTAGTAGAGGCCGTTATCGGCCTTTCATTACTTTTTATTTCCAAAAAATACCGCTTGTACAAGCGCTTTAGTAGGTTATTACAGCACTAAATAACCCCAGCTCGGGATAAGAATTTAAAAACTAGGGAACTATATGCCTGTTCCAAGATCAGATCTTTCGACCAAAAAAGAAAGTGACCCAGTAAGGAACAGGCATGAATAAGTTAGTTGAGTTGTTT
>NZ_WEHZ01000001.1 GCF_012641745.1 Pseudoalteromonas peptidolytica | reverse complement strand
GGTGCGGTAGAAAATATGGCCCTATTCAGGCGCTTTGTAATGAATATGCTCAAGCAGTGTGAATGCGGCTTACCGAGTCAACGCAGCAAATTGAAAACCGCTGGCTGGAACGACAAATTTAGGGCACAGGTATTCTTTGGTTTATAAGTAATCAAAGTATGCTCCGCCCCTGGGGTGGGAGCCGATTTACACGGCGATTTTGTATAAGTGCTCGCGATGTAAAATCGTTCCTACCACAAATAAACGAACCTCTCGTGTGGGAGCCGTTTTACACGGCGATGGTATAAAAATCTCGCGATGTAAAATCGCTCCTACCACAAATAAGCTACTCTGTGTGGAAGCCGTTTTACACGGCGATGGTGTAAAAGTCTCGAGATGTAAAATCGCTACTGCCACAAATAAGCTACTCTGGGTGGGAGCCGTTTTACACGGCAATCTTGTAAAAGTACTCGCGATGTAAAATCGCTCCTACCACAAATAAGCTACTCTGTGTGGGAGCCGTTTTGCAAGGCAATCTTGTAAAAATCTCGCGATGTAAAATCGCTACTGCCACAAATAAGCTACTCTGTGTGGGAGCCGTTTTGCAAGGCAATCTTGTAAAAATCTCGCGATGTAAAATCGCTCCTACCACAAATCAGCGAACCACTCGTGTGGGAGCCGTTTTGCAAGGCAATCTTGTAAAAGTACCCGCGATGTAAAATCGCTCCTACCACAAATCAGCGAACCACTTGGGGTGGGAGCCGTTTTACACGGCGATTTTGTAAAAGTGCTCGAGATGTAAAATCGCACCTACCACAAATAAGCACCTACCAATCAGCTATACAAGTTTTGTGGTACTTTCAATACATTAATGTGCACCGTGACTTCCTCGCGATCGTGATATAAATGCTTTGCTTGAATTTCGTAGTCAACATTGTATTTTTGCAGCTCTTCATGAATTAAAGTGAGACATTCATACACACTGTCAAAACGCTTTTTCATTGGTAGCTTTAAGTTAAATATAAGCTCACGAGCAAACGCATTAACTATCCAATCTACCATCAAGTCTGCGACTCGGGTGGGCTTCTCAACCATATCGCAAACCAACCAATCAATATTGCGCTTTTCTGGCCGATACTTAAACCCATCTTCACGGAAGTGTTTCACTTGTCCTGTTTCCATCAAGTCTTCATTCATGGGTCCATTATCAATCGCAGCAACAAACATACCACGGCGCACAAGCTGGTACGTCCAACCACCTGGACACGCCCCCAAGTCAACTGCTCGCATGCCTGATCTCACACGTGTTTCTTGCTGAGCTTTTGGCACAAATACATGAAATGCCTCATCTAACTTAAGAGTAGAGCGGCTTGGCGCATCCGAAGGCATTCTAAGACGCGGGATCCCCATAAAAAAAGGTGAATTGTTATCACTAAATGAATAACCCACATACGCTGTGTTATTGGCTAAAAACAGCACATGCAACACAGGTTTGGCAGACTTTACCTCACGAGTCAGTTTGTTTTGCTTTTCAAGCGTTTTTGATAAAGGCGTCGAAAACTTTTTACAGAATTTAGAAAGTTCTTTGCCCTCATTGGTATCCGGTGTTTCTACACGCAGCTCACCACACAGAGGAAAGTCCTGCACCGCCTCTTTTATCACACTGACTCTATCTTCAATCGGCATATCTGTTTGTAAAGTACCAACAAACCACTGTCTAGCAAATACCAGCTTTTTAAAGTCTATTTTCTTTGCTAATGTCTCAGCATCATTAGGCGAAAAACACTCAAACGTTACATACGCAGTATTAGGTTTGGCTTTTACATAACCTGCAATACCATGCTTTGCAGCATAATGATTAATTTCAGCAGCGGCGTCATTTTCAAAACCACCACGACAATAGATAACGATACTCGACATCAGATTCTCAGTAAGACTTAATTAAAAGGAAGATTTAGCAGCTTGAATAATCAATAAGATCCAAGCTATCAAAAAACAGCTGCCGCCAATCGGCGTAATAGGGCCCAGCCACTTCATATTCGTTAACGCCAGTAAGTATAGACTGCCACTAAACAGCAATACGCCAGCGATAAAAAAGCCACCTGCGAGCTGCACTTTCAGTCCCCATTTGATTAAAAATGCAGTCGCGATAATGGCAAGGCCATGGGTCATTTGGTACTGTGCAGCAGTATTAAAAATGCCAATCGCATACTCGCTTAGACGGCCTTTTAAACCATGTGCAGCAAAAGCTCCAAGCGCCACAGACAGCAAACAAAATACACTACCCACGATGAGATACAGTTTAGCCATGACAGTGCTCCTTGATAAAGCTAGCAGCAATTGCTGCTGCATTGACACGACTTTCAGCCTCGCTAACACCGCTTACTTTACGCGGCTTTAATGAGTGATCGCCATCTTTTAGCCACTTTACTGTTATTTGTTCTGGGAAGCACATCGCATCCACTTCAGTGCGGTTGCCAAAGGTGTCTCGCTCACCTTGTAAAATTTGCATTGGGCAGTTTAGCTCAGGAAAGTGATCTACTCTCAGTTTTTCAGGTTTTCCCGACGGATGGAACGGATAACCAAATGCCAAAACACCTTGAAGATTTACTGATGTCTCGCAGGCCAACATCGAAGCCATGCGCCCCCCCATCGATTTACCACCAATAAAGAGCGGTAAATCAGGCTCGACCGCCGCTAAGACTTGCTCAAAGTAAGCGAGTAATTTTGGAGCGCGTTCAGGCGGACGTTTTTTTCCTTCGCGTTTTGCTTGCTGCATATATTCAAAGTCAAACAAGCCCACTTGAACCCCCGCTGCAGCTAGTAACTTAGCCATTTCTTGCATAAAGTCACTGTCACTGCCAGCGCCAGCACCGTGGGCAAAAATAAATTGTGCAACTGGGTTTTCTGCATAGTGCCATTCAATATTTACTGTGCTCATAAACTATTTAACTCTTGTTCGTGTTCTACCATACCGAGCATCCATTCTTTGAATGAGACAATTTTACCCAGTTCCGATTGCGACTCTCTAAATACTAAGTAGTAGGCGTTCTTACTTTCAAGGTGATGACTAAATGGAATAACCAGTCGACCCGCATCAATATCCGGCCTTGCCAGTACGCTATTGCCCAGCGCCACACCTTGGCCGTGAATTGCCGCCTGTAATACCATAGAAGAGTGACTGAAGATAGGCCCGGTATTGACCGCAACGTTTCTGACTCCCGCGGTTTTCATCCATGCCTTCCAAGCTCGCCGAGTAGTATCATGCAATAAAGTATGTTGCGCGAGGTCGCTTGGCTGATTTAACGGCTTTGGACCCGTTAATAAAAATGGACTACATAACGGTACTAAATACTCAGTATGTAATTTATGGGTTTGCACCCCATTCCAGTTGCCACGGCCATAGTAAATCGCCACATCTACATCGTCGGTTAATGAATTGTCATCATGGTCCTGAGCTTTTATCCGTACATCAATTTCCGGGTGCAATTCATTAAAGTTACTGAGCCTTGGCACCAACCATTGAATCGCAAAGCTCGGCGTTAGACTTACCGTCAGCGAGCCTTTTGCACCTCGTGCCAGCAGCTTTTCAGTCGCATCAATTAACTGTGAAAAAATATCTTTTATATCGAGGTAATAGCCCTGCCCTTCCTCGGTTAACAGCAGCGAGCGGTTTTTGCGTAAAAACAACTTTAGCCCAAGATGTTCTTCTAAGATTTTAATTTGATGACTAACTGCTGCCTGCGTGACATACAGCTCCTCTGCTGCTTTGGTAAAGCTCAGATGCCGTGCCGCCGCTTCAAAGGCCTTTAATGCGTTTAATGGTGGAACTCGTCGTGACATTTATTCATGCCTATAAAAAACCCGCAATACGCGGGCAATTAATATACCCAAGCAATCAAGTCACACAAGATTGCTTGGCTATAGATTATAAATCAGCAGCACTGGTGTCCAGTGGCGCAAAACTTTTAACAAGCTCATCTACTGCCTTCATTTGCTGTAAATAGCCTTCAAGCTTAGCAAGCGGCAGCGCACAAGGGCCGTCACATTTTGCTTCATTTGGATTTGGGTGCGCCTCAATAAAAAGTCCAGCTAATCCCAACGCCATACCACTTCGAGCAAGTTCTGCTGCTTGAGCACGACGGCCATCAGCAGAATCGCTGCGGCCACCAGGGCGCTGTAGCGCATGTGTCGCATCAAAAATCACTGGTGCCATACGCTTCATGTCATCCATTCCCAGCATATCAACAATGAGGTTATTGTAGCCAAAGCTACTTCCACGCTCGCACAAGATCACCTTGTCGTTACCAGCTTCATTAATTTTTTTAATAATGTGGCGCATTTCGTGTGGCGCTAAAAACTGAGGCTTCTTCACATTTATCACCGCGCCAGTTTCTGCCATCGCGACAACCAAGTTAGTTTGGCGGGCTAAGAAGGCAGGTAATTGAATAACATCCGCTACTTCTGCTACCGGTTTTGCTTGAAATGGCTCATGTACATCGGTGATCACTGGTACATTAAAAGTCTTTTTGACTTCTTCAAAAATCTTTAAGCCTTCTTCCATGCCAGGGCCACGGTAAGAATTGATTGACGAGCGATTGGCTTTATCAAATGACGCTTTAAATACGTATGGGATCCCAAGCTTACTCGTCACTTCAACATAATGCTCTGCGATTTGCATTGCCAAGTCACGTGACTCAAGCACATTCATGCCACCGAACAGTACAAACGGCTTATCGTTAGCAACCTCACGTCCCGCGACGTTAATAATATCTGTATTCATTTTTTATCCTTTAGCTACCAATCACGCGAAGCAATTGTCCGCATAACCAAGCCATATATGTACCAAGCGCATAGCCAAGTACCGCTAATAACACCCCAACCGGCGCAAGCGCGGGATGAAATGCCGAAGCAACTACTGGGGCTGATGCTGCACCGCCAATGTTTGCTTTACTGCCAACAGCAATATAAAACACTGGAGCTTTAATAATTTTAGCTACAATAAATAATAGTCCGACGTGCACCGCCATCCAAATAACACCAATAACAACATACTTGGGCGCTTCCACAATCTTGGTAATATCCATGTGTAAGCCTATCGTGGCAACGAGTATGTACAAAAAGCTTGAGCCTATTTTTGACGCGCCAACCGCTTCATACTGGCGAGCTTTGGTGAACGATAACGCCAACCCAATCGTTGTCACTAATACAATGATCCAAAAAAGCTTGCTGTGAAGTGAAAATTTCTTTAGCTCTGGATAGTTAGCGCTGAAAAATGGCACAAGTAAATCAGCAGCAAAGTGCGCTAACCCCGTAGCGCCAAAGGCAAACCCAACAAGGATCATAAAGTCTTTTAACTCTGGACGTCTTGCGTGCTCAGCCTCAAACGCCTGGACTTTGTCAATCAGTCGGTTGATTGAGGAGGTATCTGCACCCGTTTTAGCGTCAATTTCTTTATTTCGCGCCGCCATATAGAGCAAGCACGCCATCCACAGGTTTGCGACAACAATATCAACCGTTACCATGATGGTGAAGATTTCTCCACCTGCACCATAAATCTCTTTCATAGCCACCATATTGGCACCACCACCAATCCAGCTTCCTGCAAGCGCAGCCATACCGCGCCATACGGCTTCTGGACCAGTTACACCGAGTAGTTCTGGCATAAAAGTAGCTGTAAGTAAAAGCGCAATTGGACCACCAATCACAACACCCACCGTTCCCGTCAAGAACATGATAATTGCCTTTTTGCCTAACCCAGCGATAGACTTAAGATCAATGCTTAAGGTGAGCAAAACTAGACAAGCTGGGAGCAAATAATACTTTGCAACGGTATATACATCATTGTTATTACCATCAACGATACCAAATGTGTTGAGCAATGACGGTAAGAAATAACACATTAATAGCGCGGGAATATACTTGTAAAACTTCGCCCAAAAGCCACTCTTTTGGCTAGAGGTGTAAAAAACGAAGCCTAGGATTACGGCCAACAGTCCCATAATGACCGCATTATTTGTAACAAGCGCAGTACTTTGCTCCATAACTCCTCGCTGTTATTATTTTTATGACACTATTTTTAATGCAGAATATTGTTATGATCGGCCAACTCTTTTATTTGGTGTTGGATCACTTCAATAGTCGGATCGTCAGGACATTCATCAATAAAAAATTGCAAATCATCCTTTGCCATTTTTGGGCAATTTAATTGATTCAACAAATAACCTCTATCACGGCGTTCATAAGGATCATCGCCTAATATATCCATTAGTTGTTCAACACAACTCAACGCATGACCAAACTTTTCTACTGCAATAAAGGCCCATTTTTGCTGAGATAGGTATAGCTTTACGGATTCTTCGTTGAAAATCAGCTCCATTGGTTCTTGATCTTGCTCTTGGTCTTTTTTATTTTCATTCTCCGGCATAATATACCAAGTTTGATGACCAGAGCTTGGTTCAACGACATATCCTTCTTCTTCACTCAGTGCAACATGAACAATAATTTCACCTTGACTTAAGGCCAAGCTCGCATTGAGTTTTGCGCGTTCAAGTAAGTGAACTAAGATAAGTCCTAGTGCAGTATTGGTGCCGCTGCGCATTGAAAGTGCATAACATACGCTGTTGAGTTTGTACTCAGGAACGTCTTGACTACTGCCACTAAATAACCATTGAGTATAAAAAGCATCTAAAACGCCATCTAAACACTTATGCTGGTTTTTTTGTTTTTGGCGGATCTCATCCACGGCAAATTCAAGTTCAGCTAACTGACATAACGTTTCATTGGTATCAGCTTGTGCATCCCAACTTTGCTCAGCCTTGATACAACGGATCAAGGGTGGGTAGGAAAATGCATCTGAATTGTCATCGAGAGATAAGTCATTCTCATCTAACCAGATATCATTCTTCATAGAATTCAGTTTCTCTTGAATGCTTTTATTAAGAGCGACTAGTTTACCACTTTTTGTCATATTGCCAAAAGTCGTAAAAAAGTAATCCTAGTCGCGAACTAATTAAACCGAATCTCGGTTAATTACAGAGGTGCTATAGAAGCGCTATGATGTCAGTTAAAAAAGCAAGCTTTGCTTGCTAACAGCCAAGTGTGCGATTGCCAGCAATACAAGCGTTGCTGTACCAAGGGCTATTATTTTTATTTTCTTAGCGCCTGCTTTTGCAATCACAAAACCAAGCGCTATGTAACCAAACACTAATATAATTTTTTGTAACAACCAAGGCTGCTGCCCCGGACTCAACCCTGCAGTCACAGCTAGAACAACAGCAGTGATCAGCAATAAAGTATCAACACTGTGACTGGTAATGAACACGCCTTTATTTGCTGCTAACTTGCCAGAGCCCAAGCGTGAAAATGCACGGGTGTAAAACAGCACAATACTCAATACCACAAACAATAAATGCGTGTGTTTTAACGCCATATAATCCATAAAAATCTCTAGTCAGGGAATCGTTGTAAGATTGATTCTAACTCATTTATACAGCGATTGAATACATCTACGAGTGTCGGATCGAAGTGTTTACCTCTTTGTGCGGTAATTTCGCGCTGTGCGTCTTCTTTGCTCCATGCTTCTTTATAACAACGCTTGTGACGTAGTGCGTCATATACATCTGCCAGCGCTACAATCCTGCCGTAAAGGTGGATCTCATCACCTTTTTTCCCTTTAGGGTAGCCACTACCATCCCATTTTTCATGGTGATCTCTGGCTATCAACGCGCCAGCACTGACAATTTCTCGGCGTGAGTCTTTGAGTAATTCAAACCCTTTTTCAGTGTGGGTCTGCATTACTTTCCATTCTTCATCTGTGAGCTTACTCGGTTTGTTTAAAATGGCATCTGGGATCCCCACCTTGCCAACATCGTGTAGAGGTGATGCCATTTTGACAAGCTCTGCCTCTTTGTCGGACAAACCTATCTCCTTAGCTAAGGCATGACACAGATAAGCCACCCTTTTCACATGATTTCCTGTGTTTGTTGAGTGTAACTCCAACGCTTCGCTCAAGCGGATCACTAATTCTTGCTGGGTATCTTCTATTTCAGCTTGAAGCTGCACGTTTTCGTATGCTAACTGCATATTCTGCGCAAAAATATCAATCAGGTGTCTTTGCGTTTCAGTTAAAAACTCAGGGATCCCAGACACAAACAGCATCGAAGCGTGGTTATAATCGCTAGAACAATACGCAAATAGATAATTATCTTTATAAACAATATCTTTTTCTTGAAGCGCTTTTAGGCAAGCATCCATTTGGTCACTGCTTAGCACTTCAGCGATAGGTTTACCCTCGCTGCTTTCAAACTCACCGCGCCCTGCAAACACCACTAACTGGTCATTGCTTTGTCCAGCTTCTTTACCTGCTGCAAGGGAAGTTGCATACATTGCCTGATCAACAGTGCCAAGGAGCGACGTCAACTGCTGAAGCACTCCTTCTATAAAGCTCTCGATTGAATGTGTCGCGAAAATATCTCGAGATGCTTTAATAATTTTTTCCAGCCCCTGTCTAGATTGGTCAATAGCCAGAATATCTCGATACGAACGCAAACTCGACATCACGACGGTAAAAAGCTTTTGCGCTGTCAGTTCAGTTTTTGACTTGTAGTCATTAATATCATAGTTGACAATCACTTGGCGCTCTGGCGCTTGGCCAGGCTGCCCCGTTCTTAGAATGATACGGATGTGGTTGTTCTTGGCTACTTCACGAATGTACTTAGCAACTTGTAAGCCGGCATCATCGCTTTCCATCACCACATCAAGCAGTACAACCGCTGCATCAGGGTGACTATCCACAACCTTTTTTGCTTCCTCGCCGGAATAGGCACTAATAAACTCGAGCCGTTTATTCTGAAACTCAAAGTCACTGAGCGCCAACTTAGTCACCGCATGAACTTCAGGTTCATCATCAACAATAATGACCTTCCAAGCACCAACCTTTTCGGGTTCTACTACATCAGCGGGTTCATCTGAAAACAAAAAATCATCCATATTGCGGATCCTATTGAAGCGCCTAATTCTGGTGTGGATTCGTGGCTTTTAAGGCAGCATTGCCAACGTCACTCTATCACACCCTGCCATATCTTTTATGGTAAGTATATTAATATACGCCATTTCTGCAAAAAACTGACGGATCTTACTCGCTTGCTCAAAGCCATGTTCGAGTAGTAGATAACCGCCAGCGTTTAAATGCCTTTTGGCGCAGGTAATAATATGAAAAATATCAGCATAACCATGCATCGCAGCGACTAACGCACTGCGCGGCTCAAACCTAACGTCGCCTTGAGATAAGTGGTGATCTTCCTCATCTATATACGGTGGATTACTGACGATAAGATCAAACCGCTGCTCAGCCAAAGCGTCGAACCAGTCACTTTGCAAAATGGTCACGTTATCAAAGCCTAACTGAGTTTGATTTTCCTTAGCTAACGCGACTGCTGCCGCTGAAGCATCAACCGCGGTGACTTCCCATGAGGGGTATTCACTCGCTAAAGCTAACGCAATTGCTCCAGTGCCTGTGCCTAAGTCTAGCACTTTTGCATCATTTGGCATGGTCAGTGTGAGTACATGCTCTACTAATGTTTCTGTATCAGGTCTTGGAATGAGCGTGCTGTTGTTAACCTTAAGCGGTAAACTCCAGAACTCTCTTTGGCCGGTAATATGTGCAACTGGTTCACCGGTGATGCGACGTTTGATGTAAGTCTCGAACAATGATTGTTGCGGCTTTGAGAGCTCCGCCTCGGGCCATGTAAAGAGGTAAGTGCGGTTTTTTTCAATGACGTGCAGTAACAGCACTTCACTGTCTAGCTTTGCTGATTCGGAGTAGTCATGCAGTTGTTTGGTTGCCCAAGCAATAGCCTGGGCAATAGTGAGCACTGACATCAATCGCCATCACTCATTGCTGCAAGTAGGTCGGCCTGATATTCAATGACAAGCGGGTCAATAACCGCACCAAGCTCTCCCGACATTACTTCGTTTAGGCGATAAAGTGTTAAATTTATGCGGTGGTCAGTGATACGTCCTTGAGGATAATTATAGGTACGAATACGCTCAGAGCGGTCACCGCTACCTACTAAGTTACGGCGCTCAGACGCTTCTGCTGCGGCTCGCTTTTCGTCTTCAGCTTGTTGTAAACGAGCGCTCAGTACTGACAAGGCTTTAGCTTTGTTCTTATGTTGTGAACGCTCATCCTGACACTCCACCACTACACCTGTTGGTAAGTGCGTAATACGGATGGCAGAATCCGTTTTGTTGACGTGCTGACCACCGGCACCTGAGGCACGGAAAGTATCAATTTTTAAATCTGATGGATTAATTTCTATGGCTTCGGCTTCAGGGATTTCTGCCATCACCGCCACTGTACACGCAGAAGTATGTACCCGACCTTGCGATTCGGTTTCAGGGACTCGCTGAACTCGGTGCGCACCAGACTCAAACTTAAGTTTACCATAAACGCCGTCACCACTAATATTTGCGATCACTTCCTTATAACCACCATGCTCACCTTCGTTGGCACTGATGATTTCTACGCGCCATTTTTGTGTTTCCGCGTAGCGGCTATACATACGGAATAAATCACCTGCAAAAATGGCAGCTTCATCACCTCCAGTGCCCGCACGCACTTCTAAAAACACGTTATTATTGTCTTTTGGATCTTTAGGTAACATTAGTACCTGGAGGTCATCTTCAAGTGCTGCAATAGCTGCCTTGGCTTCTTTGTACTCTTCCTGCGCCATTTCTCGCATATCTGGATCTGAGTCTTTTAGCATTTCTTCTGCAGTTGCTACGTCTTCCTGAGCCTGTTGGTAGGCTGTAAACGCTTTAACTACATCTTCTAATTCTGAGAACTCTTTAGATAAGGCGCGAAAGCGGTTCTGATCGCTAATTACCTCAGGTGAGCTTAGCATGGCTTGCACTTCTTCATAGCGCTCTACTAAGGTTTCTAACTTACGATATACAGACTCTTTCATTAACTGTTATTCCTGCTCAATTCCTAATGTTTGCTTAAGTTGCGCTAACTTGTCGATATTACCTTCTTTCGCGGCCTCTTGAATGGCGCGTGTGGGTGCATGGGTTAGTCGATTACTCAGCTTATTTGCTAATTCGATAATAATTTTTTCTGCGTCTTTGCCCGATTGTAGCTGATTTAACGCTTTTTCTACGAGCTCATTTTTTATTTCTTGTGCACTTTGGCGATATTGCCGAATGACATCTACGGAGTGCAGCGAGCGCTGCCATTCAGAAAACTCTTGGGTACGAACATCAATAATTTGCTGCGCTTCAATAGCAGCCTGCTCACGGCTTGCCAAATTTTCATTCACAATGGCCTGAAGGTCATCAACAGAGTAAAGGTAAGCAGCATCTAGCTCTGATACCTGACTTTCAATATCGCGAGGTACTGCAATATCGATAAATAACATTGGCTTGTGTCGACGCTTTTTAAGCGCCTGCTCAACCATACCCTTACCTATAATCGGCAAAGTACTGGCCGTGGAACTAATGACAATATCGGCATCAGGTAACGCCTCAGGAAGCTGTGCCAACGAAATCACACTCCCGCCTATTTCTGTTGCTAGGTTTTGCGCACGCTCAATGGTTCTATTCGCAACAGTAATAGATTTAGGGTTATGCTGCGAGAGGTGTTTTGCTACCAGTTCAATGGTTTCACCAGCCCCTATCAGTAATACCTGTGTTCTGTCTAACTGGCCATAAATGTGCTTAGCTAAATTTACCGCGGCATAGGCGACTGAAACAGCACTGGCACCAATGTCTGTCTCTGTACGCACCTGCTTTGCCACTGAAAATGTTTTTTGAAATAGTCTCTCAAAGGTCGGATGAATAGCTTGATGTTGCTTTGCTGTACTAAACGCCTGTTTGATTTGCCCAAGGATCTGCGGTTCACCGAGCACCAAAGAGTCCAGCCCACAAGCCACACGCATTAAATGGTTTACGGCATCTTGGTTCATATGCACATAGACATTTTCCGTTAAGGCTCGTTGCTCTATGTTATGAAACTCAGATAGCCAATTGAGTAATGCTTGGGGATCAGCAGACTCAAGGCTACAATAGATTTCGGTTCGATTGCAGGTCGACACAATCACAGATTCTTTAAACTGCGAAGAATGTTGGAGTTGGTGCAATGCTTCTGTAAGCTGTTCTGGAGAAAACGCCACTTTTTCACGTAATTCTACAGACGCGGTTTTGTGATTGATACCAAGTGCGATGATGGTCATAGATGCCAGTATTGCTCGAGCCCTGCTTTAAAGTCGGCAATTTTACCAAAAATCAATCGAATATGGAAAGTAAGGAAAGGCCTTTGAGACAACTTCATTTGATTTTACTCATATTTTTATTAATTTTAACAGGCTGTGCGCAACAATTACCTCAGCAAAATGCGGCACAAGACTGGCGTTCTACGCTAAAACAACAAAAAAATTGGCAAGCTCGAGGTAAACTTGCATTCATTGCTCCAGACAATCGTCAATCAGCCAACTTTAATTGGTATTTAAAGGAAAACAAACAAAATCTGATCTTAACTAGCTTTGTCGGCACCCGTATATTTGAACTTGCTGAGCTAGACACACACTCTGAACTGACCTTTGAAGACAATGTCCACAAAGGTATGGACAGTAGTGACTTAGTCAAACGCTTAAGTGGACTGTCGCTACCTGTAAACCAAGCTCCACAGTGGTTAACTGGACAAGTTCAAGCACCAGCCAACAAACTTGATGATCTTGGTAGAATAAAAAACACACAATGGCAAAGCCCATCAGGCCGAGTGTGGCAAATCACCTATCAACAATATAAAATGCAAGATGGCATGTGGTTACCGAGCCGTATGAAACTCTCATCGACCAACATTGAGGTCAAAGTATTAATCACTTCATGGCAGTTCAAATGAAGACACTGACACTAAGCGCTCCGGCAAAATTAAATCTTTTTCTGCATATCAACGGTCGTCGAGAAGACGGCTACCATGAGCTAGAAACTTTATTTACTTTTTTAGATTTTGGCGATGAGTTAGCCTTTACACTCACCGACACCAATCAAAATATCATTATTACTGGCGACACTGCGGATATCCCACTTGAGCAAAACCTCATTTATAAAGCCGCTAAAACACTCGAGCCGTACAAAAAAGTTACAGCAGGAGTCGAAATCCACCTAAATAAAAAACTACCTATGGGTGGAGGGGTTGGAGGGGGCTCTTCGGATGCAGCAACCACATTGCTGGCACTAAATACACTTTGGCAATGTCAACTTACTATTTCAGAACTTGCAAAAATAGGCTTGGGTTTAGGTGCGGATGTACCTGTATTTGTCAAAGGTAAAACAGCCGTTGCACATGGTATTGGGGAGCAGCTTGAGCCAATGGATATTCCACAAAAATGGTATTTAGTGGTTGCCCCACCGGTTCATGTCAGCACAGCATTAATCTTCACGCATCCAGATTTGCCTCGTGCTACTCCTAAGCTTAAAAACGGTTGGAAACTCTCGGATACAGGCAATGACTGTCAAACTCTTGTCAAAAAGCTTTACCCCGAGGTTGAAAAGACCCTCACGTGGTTGCTAAAATATGCACCAACCAAAATGACTGGTACTGGAGCTTGTTGTTTCGCGGAGTTTGAAAATCGTGAGGCAGCGCTGCGTGTGCTCGAAACTCTACCATCATCTTGGCAGGGCTTTATTGCCCAAAATACAAGTGAGTCAATTTGTCATCGACAATTACGCGCTTGGCAAAACTAGAAGTAAATTGTTTAAGTTAGCTTGTTTTGACTTTTTTATTTCATGGTCATTGCATGTTAGTCCAAAAAAATTCAGTGCCTGAGGAACCCTACCGTGCCCGACATGAAGCTCTTCGCTGGTAACGCAACACCTGAGCTAGCTCAAAAAGTTGCAAAACGTTTGTTTATAGAGTTAGGTGATGCCGTTGTTGGCCGTTTTAGCGACGGTGAAATTAGCGTTCAAATCAACGAAAACGTTCGTGGTTCAGATGTATTCATCATCCAATCAACATGTGCTCCTACAAATGATAATTTAATGGAGTTAATCGTCATGGTTGATGCGCTACGTCGTGCATCTGCTGGTCGTATCACAGCCGTTATTCCTTATTTCGGTTATGCACGCCAAGACCGCCGAGTGCGCTCTGCTCGTGTTCCAATTACTGCAAAAGTGGTAGCAGATTTCCTATCAAGTGTTGGTGTTGACCGTGTCCTTACTGTTGACCTACACGCAGAACAAATCCAAGGTTTCTTCGACGTACCTGTAGACAATGTATTCGGAAGCCCTGTGCTTATCGAAGACATGAAAGAGCGTAAGTTTGAAGATGTAGTCGTGGTTTCACCTGATATTGGCGGCGTTGTTCGTGCTCGTGCGATTGCAAAACTGTTAGACGATAAAGACCTTGCTATTATAGATAAGCGCCGTCCGCAAGCTAACGTTTCTCAAGTGATGCACATTATCGGTGATGTAGCTGGTCGTGACTGTATTATCGTCGATGATATGATTGATACTGGTGGTACACTGTGTAAAGCTGCTGCTGCGCTTAAGGAACATGGTGCAAAACGCGTATTTGCTTATGCGACTCACCCAGTGCTTTCAGGTAATGCTGCTGAGAATTTACGTAACTCAGTGATTGATGAGGTTATCGTAACTGACTCAATACCTCTTTCAGATGAATTAAAAGCACTCGATAACATCAAAGTACTAACACTTGCAGATATGATGGCTGAAACTATTCGTCGTATCAGCAACGAAGAGTCTATCTCTGCGATGTTTCAACACTAATCAGCAATAAAACTGATTAGCCAAAAAGCACCTCTGGTGCTTTTTTTGTTTTATAGGTTTCATTGCAGGTGCGTTAGTGGTATATTGGCGCGCCTTTTTTAGGCAGGGAGCTTGGTCGCGAGCTCTCTGACATATTAACTTAAATTATTTTGGAGACATCCATGTCTGTATACAAATTAGACGCTGAAGTACGTTCTGACCTAGGTACTGGTGCGAGCCGCCGCCTACGTCGCGCTGACAAAGTTCCTGCAATCCTATACGGTGCTGGTAAAGATGCAGTTTCACTAACTCTTGACCACAACAAAGTATTAAAAGCGCAAGAAGACGAAGGTTTCTACACTCACATCCTTACGCTAAACATCGGCGGTGAGTCTGTTGAAGCAATTCTTAAAGATATCCAACGTCACCCGTACAAGCCTAAGATCACTCACTTAGACTTCCAACGCGTTGATGCTTCACAGAAGCTACACACTAAGATCCCTGTTCACTTCATCAATGAAGAAAAAGCAGCGAAAGGCGGTAACACTATCGTTCACCAACTAACTGAAATAGAAATCACTTGCCTACCAGCAAGACTTCCTGAGTTCATTGAAGTTGACGTAGCGAATGTAGCTGCTGGTGAAACTCTACACCTATCTGATATCACACTTCCAGCAGGTGTTGTGTCAGTTGAGCTGGCTAAAGGTGCAGATCACGACCAAGCAGTAGTTTCAGTAAACGCTCCTAAAGCAGCTCCTGCTGAAGAGTCTGCTGAAGACGCAGCTGAGTAATTATTCAGGTGTTAGCACCTTGAATAATATTCAAATGCTTGTGGGCCTGGCAAATCCAGGCCCCGAATACGCAAACACCCGTCATAATGCTGGCGCATGGTTTATTGAAGAACTAGCCAGACGATACAACTGCCTCCTTAAACCAGACTCTAAGCACCATGGCCTTACTGGCAAAGTGCTCATCAACAATCAAGAGTTTAAATTACTGATCCCTACTACTTATATGAATTTGAGTGGTAAAGCAGTCTCGAGTCTTGCCAATTTTTATAAAATCCCCGTTGAGAGTATTCTCGTTGCTCATGATGAAATGGATATTGAACCCGGTATTGCCAAACTTAAAAAAGGTGGCGGCCATGGTGGTCATAATGGTCTAAAAGACATCATAGCAAAAATGGCAAACAACAAAGAGTTTATGCGACTACGTGTTGGAATTGGCCATCCAGGACACAGAGACAAGGTAACTGGTTGGGTCTTAGGCAAAGCCCCACAAGCGGATCAAGAAAAAATTGAGGCCGCTGTTGATGAAGCAGTCAGATGTATGGAAATACTCGCAAAAGACGGTGTGTTAAAGGCGCAAAATAGACTACATTCATTTAAACCGTAACAGTTCACTGCTGCGACTTAATTGAGTCATACCTAAGCTTCTCGGTTCGCGAATGTGGATTGAGATAATACGGTAGAAATTTAGGAATAAACACTATGGGTTTTAAATGTGGCATTGTTGGTTTACCGAACGTAGGTAAATCTACTTTATTTAATGCGTTGACTAAAGCGGGCATTGAGGCCGCAAACTTTCCTTTTTGTACTATCGAACCGAATACCGGTGTAGTACCTGTACCAGATTCTCGCCTTGATCAGCTAGCTGAAATCGTCAACCCTCAGCGTACTATCCCAACCTCTATGGAGTTTGTAGATATTGCAGGTTTGGTTAAAGGTGCATCCAAAGGTGAAGGTTTAGGTAACCAATTTTTAGCAAACATTCGTGAAACCGATGCTATCGGTCACGTTGTACGCTGTTTCGAAAACGAAAATATCGTACATGTAGCAGGTCAAATTGATCCAGCTGAAGATATTGACGTTATCAATACTGAGTTGGTGCTTGCGGATATGGATGCGGCTGACCGCGCTGTACTGCGTAACGCTAAAAAAGCCAAAGGTGGCGACAAAGACGCAAAGTTTGAGCTTGTGGTACTTGAAAAAGTAAAAGCACACTTGGATGAGGGCTTAACACTTCGTTCGTTAGAGTTAACTAAAGAAGAAGCGGCAGCAATCAGCTACTTAAACTTCTTGACTATCAAGCCAACCATGTACATTGCAAACGTTAATGAAGATGGTTTTGAAAATAACCCTTTCCTTGACAAAGTACGTGAAATAGCTGCTGCTGAAGACGCCGTTGTCATTCCTGTGTGTGCTGCGATTGAAGCTGAACTGTCTGAGCTTGACGAAGAAGACAAGAAAGAGTTTATGGACGACTTAGGTCTTGATGAGCCAGGGCTTAACCGCGTTATCCGTGGTGGTTATGAACTGTTGAAGCTGCAAACTTACTTTACAGCAGGTGTTAAAGAAGTGCGTGCATGGACTATCCCTGTTGGTGCAACAGCACCACAAGCCGCAGGTAAGATCCATACAGACTTTGAACGTGGCTTCATCCGTGCACAAACCATCGGTTTTGATGACTACATCGAATTCCGTGGTGAGTCTGGTGCAAAAGATGCAGGTAAAATGCGTCAAGAAGGTAAAGAATATATCGTTAAAGATGGCGATGTGATGAACTTCTTATTTAACGTGTAATCGTTTTAGCGATACGACATACCATAAAAAGGAGCTTAGGCTCCTTTTTTGTATCCCAAACCCGAAAAATTAATGTGAGATCAGACTATCTCGCTAAATAACCACTGCTTTGGGTAATTGATGTATTTCTCGCAGCCTGTTTTACACAATACCCTAGCTTAAAATTCAATCGGCATTGTTAAAGATTTGCAATTCCCCCTTAGGATTTGATATAAAAACAAGCCGTTTCGCTTAATTTATCTGCAAACAAACTGTGATAACTGATTTTTTGCAAAAAAGGTGTTGACGGCTTGGGGGCATATACGCATAATACGCCCCGCATCAGCGATGATGAGAAGTTAAAAAGATGGCTATGTAGCTCAGCTGGTTAGAGCACATCACTCATAATGATGGGGTCCCCTGTTCAAATCAGGGCATAGCCACCATATTTTAACTACTACCAAAACTTATCTAGCTAGCAAAAATATGTGCGAAAGTTTCGGAATTGGCAGTTGTCTAGATATAGACGCTGGATTTAGGTTCCAATAGCTAATGTAAAAAGATGTGCGGAAGTGGCGGAATTGGTAGACGCGCTGGATTTAGGTTCCAGTATCTTCGGATGTGAGAGTTCAAGTCTCTCTTTCCGCACCATGTTCTTTTAAATCAGAACTAAAAAAGATTTTATTTCGTTGGAGTATCGCCAAGCGGTAAGGAAGAGAAGAGAGAGGTTTTGATCCCTCGCTCATCCCCCCCAGATTCAAATCCTGGGTTCAACAATTTAAGTTAGATTTGAGTTTTCGTTGGAGTATCGCCAAGCGGTAAGGCAGCGGGTTTTGATCCCGCCATTCCCAGGTTCAAATCCTGGTACTCCAGCCAACAATGCGGAAGTGGCGGAATTGGTAGACGCGCTGGATTTAGGTTCCAGTACCTTCGGGTGTGAGAGTTCAAGTCTCTCTTTCCGCACCATGTTCTCGATTAGAACTAAAATAATCAAGTTTTCGTTGGAGTATCGCCAAGCGGTAAGGCAGCGGGTTTTGATCCCGCCATTCCCAGGTTCAAATCCTGGTACTCCAGCCAATGGCTATGTAGCTCAGCTGGTTAGAGCACATCACTCATAATGATGGGGTCCCCTGTTCAAATCAGGGCATAGCCACCATTCTTTAAATGCAGAAGTAGCGGAATTGGCAGTTGTCTAGATATAGACTCTTGATTTAGGTTCCAATAACCAATGCAAAAAGATGTGCGGAAGTGGCGGAATTGGTAGACGCGCTGGATTTAGGTTCCAGTATCTTCGGATGTGAGAGTTCAAGTCTCTCTTTCCGCACCATGTTCTTTTAAGTCAGAACTAAAAAAGATTTTATTTCGTTGGAGTATCGCCAAGCGGTAAGGCAGCGGGTTTTGATCCCGCCATTCCCAGGTTCAAATCCTGGTACTCCAGCCAACATTCTGAAGTTGAGAAATTGGCAGATGTCTTGAAATAGACGCTGGATTTACGTTTCAAATACTCCAGATAATACAATGCGAAAGTTAAAGAATTGGCAGTTGTCTAGATATAGACGCTGGATTTAGGTTCTAATAACTAATGCAAAAAGATTTGCGGAAGTGGCGGAATTGGTAGACGCGCTGGATTTAGGTTCCAGTATCTTCGGATGTGAGAGTTCAAGTCTCTCTTTCCGCACCATATTCTTTCAAGTAGAATTAAAAAAACTTGAACTTACCTCTATTGCTGGGTATCGTCTCGACACGAAGTGGAAGCGGTAAGGTGGCCTAAATCAAATCTAGGCTAAATAAGATTTGAACTTACCTCTATTGCTGGAGTATCGCCAAGCGGTAAGGCAGCGGGTTTTGATCCCGCCATTCCCAGGTTCAAATCCTGGTACTCCAGCCATCTCTTTGAGATGCAGCTAAGAAAAATGTAATGTGCGGAAGTGGCGGAATTGGTAGACGCGCTGGATTTAGGTTCCAGTATCTTCGGATGTGAGAGTTCAAGTCTCTCTTTCCGCACCATTTATATCATCTTTTATACCCTTCATAATATATCCAATTAATACCGCATCGATAATATCGATCATCTGCTATTGATAACCTAAGAACTATTGTTACTGCTGAACAATATGAAACTATCATCGCGATAAACTCGTTTTAACCTGAGGTTTCGATAAGGGATGTTCCAACTCATTGTTACTAAAGCACAACTTAGTTGTTTCCTTGTCTAGCCAGAGGGTTTTGCAAAGATGTAGAATTTAAAGGCAAAGCGAAAGATTGTGCGACCGCTCTTATCCCTGTTTGCCCTTTTCTTAGGATGTTTACAAACAAATTAAAAGCCCACGCCCCCCATGGCGTGCTTAAGTACTTCTTTTTTTAGCGGCCCTGCTTTATTCGCTACATTCAACGCGAAGTTTCGTAGATGCTTTAGTGGTGTGACTTGATTTGAAAACCCAAAATAACACGCATCCATCATACTCATCATCAAGAGATTGTCTTTTCTACGCTTAGATTCGTAATGATTAAGTGCACTGCTGTCACCTATATCTTCACTAGGCTCCAACGCTTGGGCAAGCGCTACAACGTCTTTGAAGCCAAGGTTTACGCCCTGCCCCGCTAATGGGTTAATAGTGTGTGCTGCATCACCTACTAACACTATTCGCTCGGCAACATAAGCATTGGCGTGCTGTCTGGCAAGTGGAAATACAGCGACATCTTCAATTTCAAAATCACCCGGTAATTCAAAAAATGCGGACTGTACTTCTTGTTTTAACGCTTGCTTGTCTAATTGCTTCAACATCTTGAGTTTATTGCCATTGTCATACCAAATTAAATTGGCATAGGGGTACTGCATGGGCAGAAATGCAATAGGCCCAGATGGCTTAAATTGCTGCCATGTTTTTTCTTGCTGTGGCGCATCTAATTTAATGAGCAACCCCATGCAGTGTTGATCATATTGCCACCCAGTAACACCAATGCCACTCAATTGACGTACGACCGAGCGACCACCATCTGCTGCGATCAATAAATCAGCAGTATAGTTTTGTTGTGAATAATGGATTGTAATTGAATCATTGTCTCGGGTTATGTGAGTAGGGAGTCCCTCTGGCGACACTACTTTAATATTAAATTCGTCAAACTGCAGCCAAAGTGCAGCCTGGATCAAGTTATTTTCAATTAAATGCCCTAAATGTGACGCATTTAATTCTTCACAATCAAAGAGTAATTGCCCAGGCTTATCCTCGTAGGCCTCTAACTGCTTGTAAACGGCTGCTCTGGTATTTCTTAGTAGCGGCATAGCGCCAAGTCCATCTAATAAATGCTCCGAAAAACGGTTGATTGCCGACACCCGAATATCGACCTTATCACTTGCCAACACTACGTCAGGTGATATCGGTGCATGTTCAATCAGGGTAACGTCAACACCTTGCTTAGCTAACTTCACCGCACAAGCAGCACCTACCATGCCGCCTCCCACTATCAGAGCCTTGTTTTTCATGCCATATTCCCGTTATTAGAGTCTTTGCGCATTGTAACGCATATAAAAACAGATGTTTGCTTAAAACGCACTGTATTGATCCACATTTTGAAAGTTAAAATCTATACTTGGCTTGACAAGATAGGTCATATAAAATACGCGTCCTTTAGGCATAATGATATCACTTTCAGTATCGCCTGCCCGATAAAGCGTAGTGCTAAACACCGAGTTGTAAACGAGGCAATATTTAAATGAGTAAAAAACTGCATATTAAAACCTGGGGTTGTCAAATGAATGAGTACGACTCCCAGAAAATGGCGGATCTTTTGGATTCAACAAATGGCTATCAGCTCACAGAAGAAGCTGAACAAGCTGATGTGATCCTACTCAATACTTGTTCGATTCGTGAGAAGGCGCAGGAAAAAGTATTTCACCAACTTGGTCGTTGGAAACTATTAAAAGACACAAATCCAGATCTCGTTATCGGCGTAGGTGGCTGTGTCGCATCGCAAGAAGGTGACACAATTCGACAACGTGCTCCATTTGTTGATATCGTGTTTGGTCCTCAAACCTTACACCGCTTGCCGGAAATGATTAAGCAGGTGCAGAGTAAAGAAGGCTCTGTTGTCGACATTTCGTTCCCTGAAATTGAAAAGTTTGACCGTTTACCTGAGCCAAAAGCTGAAGGTCCATCGGCATTTGTGTCGATTATGGAAGGGTGTTCTAAGTACTGTACGTTCTGCGTTGTACCCTATACCCGCGGTGAAGAAGTAAGCCGCCCGTTAGACGATGTTATTTTAGAAGTCGCTCAGCTTGCAGAGCAAGGCGTACGAGAGGTAAACCTATTAGGTCAAAACGTAAATGCGTATCGTGGTGAAATGCACGATGGTGAAATCTGCTATTTCTCTGACTTGCTACGCTATGTAGCTGCAATTGACGGTATCGATCGTATTCGCTATACCACTTCTCACCCAGTAGAATTTACGCCGGATATTATTGAAGCGTACGCTGATGTGCCTGAACTTGTTGACCATTTACACTTGCCAGTACAAAGCGGCTCTGACCGTATTTTGAACTTGATGAAGCGTGGTCATACCGCACTTGAATACAAGTCAACCATTCGTAAGCTACGTAAAATCCGTCCAAATTTGAGCATGTCCTCAGATTTCATTATTGGTTTCCCGGGTGAATCAAACGCAGACTTCGAAGCAACGATGAACCTTATCAATGATATTGGTTTTGATATGAGCTTTAGTTTCATCTACTCGGCACGCCCAGGTACACCTGCCGCGGATTTACCAGATGACGTTGCTGAGTCTGAAAAGAAAGAGCGTCTGTATATTCTACAAAATCGTATCAACCAAATGGCGCAAGATATTAGCCGCAAAATGCACGATACCGAGCAACGTATCTTGGTTGAAGGCCCATCGAAGAAGAACCCTATGGAGCTTCGTGGTAGAACCGAAAATAACCGCGTTGTAAACTTTGAAGGCCCGCATTCTGTGATCGGCCAATTCGTCGATGTACGTATTACTGAGGCGTTACCAAACTCGTTACGTGGTGAGCTTATCCGAACTGAAGCTGAAATGGATTTACGTCGTGACGTA
This sequence comes from Pseudoalteromonas peptidolytica, assembly GCF_012641745.1. Classification (GTDB taxonomy): domain Bacteria; phylum Pseudomonadota; class Gammaproteobacteria; order Enterobacterales; family Alteromonadaceae; genus Pseudoalteromonas; species Pseudoalteromonas peptidolytica. Next base: position 257,536 of record NZ_WEHZ01000001.1, on the reverse strand, counting down.
AAACCTGCTGATATCTTAAACAAAGCGCCACAAGAACCTGAAATTAATGAATTAGGTGTTGGTACTTTTACCCCCTAGCATTTTTAAATTGCGCGCTAGCTCCGGCTAGCGTCATTTTTATAGGAAGACATTTTGAGTAATCAGATTAAGAATATAGAAATTTACTTAGAACCCGCAGATAACCACCGCCTTTCCTCTCTTTGTGGTCCGTTCGACGAAAATTTAAAACAAATAGAGCGTCGCCTTGGAGTTGAAATCGCCCACCGTGACAATTGGTTTAAAGTGACCGGGCAAGCAGTAACAGCAAAAGCTGCTGTGGATATTCTAAAATCTCTATATGTTGATACTCAGCCTGTGAAAGGAAAAATGACAGAAATCGAGCCGGATCAGGTTCATCTGGCAATCACAGAAGCGAATGTATTGGAACAAGACGCTCCAACCGTGTGGGATAAAGAAGTCTATATTAAGACTCGTCGCGGTGTAGTTAAGCCCCGTAATCCAAATCAAAGCCAGTACGTCGCCAATATCTTAACACACGATATAACCTTCGGTGTCGGCCCTGCCGGTACGGGTAAAACCTACCTTGCGGTTGCAGCAGCGGTTGATGCGTTAGAGCGACAAGAGATCCGTCGTATTCTACTTACTCGCCCTGCGGTTGAAGCAGGTGAAAAGTTAGGCTTCTTACCAGGTGATTTAACACAAAAAATCGACCCTTACCTTCGTCCACTCTATGACGCACTATTCGAGATGCTTGGCTTTGAAAAAGTGGAACGTTTAATTGAAAAAAACGTCATCGAAGTTGCACCTTTGGCATATATGCGTGGTCGAACACTTAATGATGCTTTTATTATCTTAGATGAGAGTCAAAACACCACCTCAGAGCAAATGAAAATGTTTCTAACTCGGATTGGATTCAATTCAAAGGCGGTAATAACTGGCGATATCACGCAGATAGATTTACCTCGCGGCGCGCGCTCAGGTCTTCGCCATGCAATTGAAGTACTCAATGACGTAGAGGAAATTTCATTTAATTTCTTCAAATCTCACGATGTAGTTAGACACCCAGTTGTAGCTCGTATCGTAGAAGCATATGAGAAGAAAGAAGAGCAAGAACGTTTTGCTAAAGCTGAAAAGCAATAAGCAAAACAACAATCTTCTGAGGAATAAACCATGGACTTAATGCTAGATTTGCAAGCGGCTTGTGAGTTTGACAACTTGCCATCCGAAGCACAATTCCAAGTATGGGCTGAACACGCATTAACGCAGTTTCGCAAAGAAGCAGAATTAACGATTCGCATCGCTGACGAGCAGGAAAGCCAAGAACTAAATAGCCAGTACAGGGGCAAAGATAAGCCAACTAATGTATTATCTTTTCCATTTGATGCACCACCTGGGATCGAGTTACCACTTATTGGTGATTTAATTATCTGTCCCCAAGTGGTATACCAAGAATCCGTAGAGCAAGAAAAGACCTTTCATGACCATTTCGCCCATATGGTTATCCATGGTTGCTTGCATTTACTTGGATTTGACCATATAAATGAACAAGACGCGGTAGAAATGGAAACAATAGAGAAGCAGATTCTCGCTTCTTTGCATATCGCAGATCCATACAGAGACGATTGTTAAAATAACGGAGCAGACACAACTAATGAGCGACGATAACTCGCAAAGTAGTCAGGGTTCTTCTGGCAAGACCTGGCTGGGACGCATCACGCAGATGCTGCAAGGGGAACCCCAAAATAAAGAAGAACTGGCTGAGGTCATTGCTGATGCGCAAGAGCGCCAGCTGATTGACCCAGAAACCAAGGACATGATGGAAGGTGTACTCAGTGTATCAGAGCTGAAAGTGCGCGATATCATGATCCCGCGTTCACAAATGATTACACTAGATGTGGATGAGCCGCTCAGTGCTCAACTACCTATGATGGTAGAATCTTCACACTCACGTTTCCCGGTGATTTGTGAAGATAAAGATCACGTAGAAGGCATCTTACTTGCTAAAGACCTCTTACCTTTGATTTTGCGTGAACAGAGCGATTTGCCAAGTCTCCGTGATTATCTGCGTCCAGCCGTAGTCGTGCCTGAAAGTAAACGTGTTGATACGCTACTCAACGAATTTCGTCAAAAGCGCTACCATATGGCTATCGTGATTGATGAATACGGCGGTGTATCTGGACTGGTTACCATTGAAGATATTCTTGAGACCATTGTTGGTGAAATAGAAGATGAACATGATGACGACGAAGAACAACAGGATATTCGTCAGCTATCCAAACATGTTTACACGGTACAAGCTCTTACACCTTTGGATGAATTTAACGAGTTCTTCAAAACCAGCTACGATACCCAAGAAGCAGATACCATTGGTGGTATCATTCTTCATGCGTTTGGCCACATGCCAAGCCGCGGTGAAACCATAGACATAGATCCCCTTCAGTTTAAGGTTACTAACTCCGATAACCGGAGGATCTTACAAATTCAAGTAAGTGTGCCTAAATCTGAACATGTTGAAGACTCTAGTATCTAACCTGAGTAACCTCGCAAAAGATAAGTTCGCATGGCTGTCACTATTTTCTGGCTGTGCACTTACTTTTGCTTACTCCCCTTTTGGTGTTTGGCCCGTTGTCTTTGCGAGCTTGCTTATCGCTGTTTGGCTTACCGATAAGCCTGATCCAAAACTTGCGGCTAAGTATGGCTTTCTATTTGGTTTTGGCTGGTTTGCCCTTGGTATCAGCTGGGTACATGTCTCTATTGCCGAATTTGGTGGTCTTCCTTTAGCGATCTCTGTACTGTTAATGGCGCTACTTTGTGCTTACTTGGCGCTCTACCCAACATTAGCATTTATTTTTGCCAGCTACTTTACTCACACACCATGGCAACGGGTGCTCGCCCTTATTGCTGGCTTTGCGATTACTGAATGGTTACGTGCTCACCTATTAACGGGCTTTCCGTGGCTTAGATTTGGCTACACCTTAACAGACTCACCACTGAATACTTTAGCTCCTTGGGTTGGTGAGTTTGGCCTGACATTATTAATTATTCTAGTGGTAACTAGCCTGTATTACTTACTTAAACAACGCGCTATATATCTAGCTATTGTAAGTTTTTTGGGTATTTCAGCGCTTTACAGTGTTCCTTTAATCCAGGGCACCTTAAAATATTCAGGAGACGAGGTCACCACTTTACTTGTGCAAGGTAATATCAAACAAAGCCTACGTTGGGAGCCTGAGCAGTTTTGGCCAACCATGTCTAAATACCGAGATATGACTAGGCCAAATTGGCAAGGCGTTGACCTAGTTGTGTGGCCGGAAGCTGCTATTCCTGAATTTGAAGATATAGCTTATCCATTTTTAGAAAATCTAGACAAAGCCGCAACCTTCAACGGCACAGCTTTGATTACTGGTATTCCCGATTATCAATTTGATACTAGAACCGCGTACAATACGCTGATAACGCTTGGTAAAAAAGAAAAAGAAGATAGCGAAGGGCAATACCACTATCTGCACAAAAACCGCTATCAAAAGCATCAGCTGCTACCTATTGGTGAGTTTGTACCATTTGAAGACCTACTACGTCCTATTGCACCTCTGTTTAACCTAGCGATGTCGTCATTTACTCGAGGTGAAGCGGTACAGCCTAATTTACTTGCAAATGGCTTACATGTACTACCCGCAATTTGCTACGAAATTGCGTTTAGCGAGTTGGTAAGGGGCAACTTTACAGCGGAGTCAGATATCCTTTTTACTGTGAGTAATGACGCTTGGTTTGGTGACTCCCATGGTCCACATCAACATATGCAGATCGCTCGCATGCGTGCCTTAGAACTACAGCGCCCATTAGTCCGGGTAACGAACAATGGTATAACTGGTGTGTACGATCCACTTAGTAAAGTTCAGCATGTTATTCCACAATTCGAAGCGAATATACTGAAAACTGATGTGAAGCTAATTAATGGAGTGAGCTGGTATGCAGAGCATGGTAATCGCCCTATCTGGTTTATTGTCGCTTTTATTGTACTAATATTGACCACCGCAAAGGTCAAACCTATGGTGCTTAAACGGTTTGAACGCAACTTTTTGTAGTTACGGTGTTATACCTTTCGCGATGTAAAATCGCTCCTACATGCAGTGTATAAACTCTGGTAGGAGTCACTTTATGTGGCGAGCTTTTGTGCTATATCGCGATGTAAAATCGCTCCTACATGCAGTGTATAAACTCAGGTCGGCGCCACTTTATGTGGCGAGACTTTATTAAACCGCGATGTAAAATCACTCCTACATGCAGTATGTAACTCAGGTCGGCGCCACTTTATGTGGTGAGATTTTGTGCTATATCGCGATATAAAATCGCTCCTACATTCAGTCTATAAACTCTGGTAGGAGCCACTTTATGTGGTGAGATTTTATTAAATCGCGATGTAAAATCGCTCCTACATACAGTATGTAACTCAGGTCGGCACCGCTTTATGTGGCGAGACTTTACTAAATATCGCGATGTAAAATCGCTCCCACATGCAGTGTATAAACTCAGGTTGGCGCCACTTTATGTGGTGAGATTTTATTAAATCGCGGTATAAAACCGCTCCTACATATTATGTATAACCTCTGGCGGGAAGCTGCTTTATGCGGCGAGACTTTACTAAATCGCGATGTAAAATCGCTCCTACATATTATGTATAACCTCTGGCGGGAAGCTGCTTTATGCGGCGAGCTTTTGTGCTATATCGCGATGTAAAATCGCTCCTACATTCAGTCTATAAACTCAGGTCGGAGCCACTTTATGTGGCGAGACTTTACTAATTCGCGATATAAAATCGTTCTTATCTGTACTACCTAGCTCTAGGTAAAGATAGGCTAACATTACTCACAAGGTATAATAACACTCACTTTCAGCCCGCCTAATTCGCTGTGCGCTACTGTGATATTGCCACCGTGCAATTCAACCAACTTTTGGCAAATGGATAAACCCAGACCTGAACCACCAAGATCTCGACTACGAGACTTATCACACCGGAACAAGCGCTCAAACAAACGCCCTAAAGCTTCATCGTCCACTCCAGGACTTGAATCTTCAATAACACAGTAGAGTTGCTGATTTCGATAGCCAATATCCACGGAAACTTCACCTGGCTTGTCGGTATAATTTACGCTATTGCGAGCTAAGTTATTAAATACTTGCGCCAGCCTTGTTACATCAATGTCGATTTCCAGATCGTCTGGAAGTTCAATATTGGCGTTAAATTCAAGCCCTTCATCCGTCACAAAATCATCAATATCTTCTACAAAGCCAATAAACGCTTGTTTGGCATTGGCACGCTCTAATGCCAGATTAAGACTGCCAGTATCGGCCTGCGCAAGTTCGTAAATATCTTTGATTAAAGTGTTAAGCGTATCGAGGCGGCGGTTAAGCACTTTGTAGCTCTGCTTTGGGTTTTCCACCAAATTATGTTCCAATGATTCAATATGTAGTTTAAGTACAGTAAGCGGCGTTCTCAATTCGTGGGATATATCAGCAAGAAGTTGCTGTTTTAAATCCAAAGCTTTGTTGAGTAATTGTTTTTCCAGCTCCAGTGCACGACGTTTGTTTCTCGCTAGTAATAAAAACGCACTCAAGAAAATAATTAAAACACCGACTCCGGCTGCCGTAACAATTTGCTGGATGCGCTGCTCGGCAAGCTCAACCTCACGTTGTGTTTTTAGACTCTGTAACTCAAACTGGTTTTTCTGATACTCTGTATCCAATTGATAAGCAAGCGCTTTTTGGCTAGCTTCTTTTTCTAACTGAGAGATCTTGGATTCGGTATATTGCAACTGATAGTTAAGCGCGGATTCAAAGTCACCTTGTGCACTATAAGCGTCTTTTAAGACACGCAATGCGGTTTCTTTGAGGCCAAGATATGCTTCTTCTTCAGCAACGATCTGCTTCATGCTTTCAATAAAAAATTCAGCACGCTCTGGCAACACAATTTGTGCATACGTTGTCATCGTTTCTTGATAAAGAACTTTACTTTGGATAGGGTCGATAAGCTCAAGTGCCTGCTCAACAAATGCTTTGGCTTCTGTTTTGTTGCCTTCTTTGAGTTTAAGCTCAGCAAGGTTGCTCTTGGCCCAACCTTGATTTCTGGTATGTTTATGAGACTCGAAAATTTCGTAAGCCTTTTCAAACGATGCTTGCGCTTCATCAAAGCGCTTAAGTTTGATTTGCTCACGACCGATACGGATCAAGGTATAAGCCGAGTAAACTACAGCTCCACTTTCAAGGTCGTAATTATAGGCTGTTTGATAGGCTTGGAGGGACTTCTCGTGATCCCCAATCACCTGATGGGCTCCACCTAGGTTATAGTAAACTTGGGCAAGTAGTGCCGTATTTTGTTGTTGTTGGCTTTTCAACACCGCAATGGACTGCTGCAATAATTTAAGTGCTTTATCTGGTAAAGAAAGGTCGGAATAAACGTCAGCTAATTGCGTGATAGACGAAACCTGTAAATCCGCAAACTCATATTTTTTTGCCACTTCAATCGATAACTCATAACTCTCTATGGCATCTTTATAACTACCATTATTTTTGTAAGCACCCGCACGGAACCGATAAGCATGGCATAACAACCGATGCATATTAAGTGCAGATAGCTGAGACACAGCTAAGTCTAAATAGCTAATCGCATCGCTGAACTTCCCCTCTTTGAGCATGAGGTCCCCATAGGTCAACGAGTACTTTGCCTCATATTGTGGCAAATGATACGTAAGCAATATTTGCTTGAAACGCTCAGCCCAGCGGTGCGCATCCTCTAATTTAAAATCATTTTTTAATGCGACGGTTACTTTATGGTGTACCTCTGCTATTTCTTCAGGCGCAAGAGTCGATTCAAGCACCAAATCAACTTTTTGCAGAGCTTGCTCACGAGTTTCTTTTTGCTGAAGCTCTTTGATGAAAACTTCATATAAACGTTCATTTGCTTGACTAAATGGTGCTAACAACACACATATCCAAAGCAAAGTTATTTTAATATATGACACCATTTTGCCTTTTTAATTGTCGCTCAAGTCGGTTTAGTTTAAAGGGAGTAGGCATGACAGTACACATTAAAAAAAGCGGGTTGCCCCGCTCTCTTTAATCAACACCAATAAGGTTCAGATAGCATTGAAGATTGCCGGCTTTGTTCCATGGCACTCACTAAAAAATCAGATTTTTGTTTTAGCCACACTTGTACTTCTTGTAATGCGTCAGAATTTTGGTTTTGGCAAAGTTGATGCAAATAAGTCAAGGTTTCAAGTTCATAGATGCCATACACCACATCGATCCATGGCGTTCTAAATGCTTTGCGTGCTTCTTTATCGTAAAGTTTGCCTAGGCAATTGCCACTAAGCAGCGTGTTTTCTAGTTTTGCTCTTACTTGTAAGTAATCATATTCTGATAGCGTTTTTTCTTGCGGCAACAGGCTTTTCAACGCTTGCCAATCTTTATCGAAAAGTTGATTAGCAATATCAGTAACTGGCAGCTGCGCTGCGCTCAGTGCCTTTTGATCCCAATTTTTACGCCAAGCTCTATCAACCAACCAGCGCGTCAACGAGAGGATCAACCGGTTATAACGGGTACAATGAAATAAGTCTTCAATGTCCGTCGGTGTTGGCTGTACATCCTGTAAATCGGTGATCACATGAGCTAACTCAGGAAATTGATTTAGCTTTTTATAATAAGCATGACGCTTTGAAGTATAAGTTTTAAGGTGGATGGCATTCTCAACCCAAGCCAACTCTGACAACAACCACTTCAACTCATTGCGAATACTCTCAGTTAAGCTTTTATCCACGATATCATCAAATAGCCAAAACGCATGACGAATAAGTGAGATGCCATCAATGACTCGCTTAAGTGTTTTTAAGCTCGGTTTGTTGAAATAACACTGTTCATGCTTTTGTACAAATTGGATCCCGTAGCTTACCGTCGCGATGAGTGCTTGCTCTTGCGTCGCTTGAGATTTAAGAGGTACAAAACCTATAAATTTATTTGGTTTCAGCGGCTTGTCGTCCGCTATTCGATAGCCTCTAGCTGCTTTAGAGTATAACCCTAAGCGCATGCCTGCTTGTTTTATCAGGTGATCAGCCAAAAGAAATAAATCCTCTTTATTTCCCTCAATTAATTCTATCTCGAGCTCATTGATTGGCTCAATTTGGCCGTTCGCGGCGATCTCGCCTTTATCTAATACCGCTTCTATCTTAGTACCAGAATCCGTCTCCAATAGCCATGTACGACGAATAAAATTAGTACTGAAGATCGGGAATATATTCTGCGCAATGGATTCCAACTGCATGCCATGAGGCCAAATGTTAGCATCAAAAGCATGTAAGTCTGGACGCCCTGACTGAATAGGTAAGTTATATTCAGGCCGCTGATGTAACCCACCAACAACCTCTCCTGCAAGTTTAATTGTTTGTTCACACTCATCGTTACAACAACGAGTTCTTAAACCAATATCTAGCGCTCGTAATTCACGATTGGGCGTATCAAAGTAAGCATTCGTTAAATTTTTAGCGGGTTTGTTGGTGACCGTTTTTGCAAACTGTGTGAGAAGTGCAGGGATCAGCGGAACTTCATTATCTGAAACCAAGAATTTCAGTTCTATTTCAGTGTCCATTAGGGCAGTGTTTTACCTATTTGTCTACGGGAAGATCAAAATATACAAAGGAAGCCGAGTTTGCAATCTTTTTATCTGATGAAAATCCCGCTAAATATGTGCTAAATCAACAAATAGTTTGGATAAATTCGCTAAATGTCGGGATTTTTGATACGTAAGCTTAGCTCTCACGCTTTAGTAATTTCCAGTATGTAATCAATTATTTCGGCTTATTCAAAATAAACAAAGCCTTGCTATTAAGCTGTGAAATCCCTACTATTTTGTAAACTTTACCACCCTAAGAATAAAAGGCCCACGCATGTTCAACCTTAAGCAATTTATCATTGCGAGCCTGCTCTTAATAAGCTTTACCATTTTTGCTGAAGAGCCTGCCGACACTACCCCAGCAAACCCACCGCAGCCAAATGGCTATATAAGTGACAATCTTTATATTTTCATGCACACAGGTCCAAGTAAAAATTATCGGATTTTAGGCTCTGTGGATGCAGGCACACCAATCACTATACTTAGTGGCGCTGAAGATGGATTTGTCCAAATTAAAGATGACAAGGAAAGAGAAGGCTGGGTAGAGAGTAAGTTCATTACCACTGAGGCCGGACTAAAACAACAGCTTGAGAACCTGAATCAAACGCTGGTTGATACTCAAACAGCACTCAATGACGCTCAGCAACAACTGCCCATCTTACAACAAAATAATACCAATTTACTTGCCGAAAACGTAGCGTTACAAGAGACCATTTCCGGACTTGAACAGCAACTTCAAGATGAACGCTTGTCACAGCAGCAAAAAGTCCAAAAAGAACAGCACCAGCTGCTGACTTACGGAGGTATCATCGGGATTAGTGGCATCATTATCGGTGTGATCCTGACACTATTTTTATCTCGTAGAAAACGCTACGATGGCTGGTGATAGCTAATCATCGCTGGGTTTGGGTAATCTCATCATTGAGAAGAGCCCAAACCCGATTACCAAAATAGGTGATACAAAACCAATCAATTTGACCAATTTTAAATAGATCCCTGACGCTAATTGCTCAGCGAAGTGAATCTGCGGTTTAAAAAGCCCAACCGAGCACTATGGATAATTCGTGTAAATTATGCTCATACTTAACGTTGCCCCCATAGTCATATTCTTGCGACTCTTTAATATTTATAAGGGCGTATTCTAAACCTGCATAGAGATTGTCTGTAAGTTGATAATTAAATCCTACAGCAGTATAAATATCATTACCACTATCACCTGAGCCGGTATTATCTGGAGAAACTAATTGTGCGGGGAGCACATCTTTGTATTTCCAGTGTGCAATTCCCACTCTTATATTCGCATTAACTTTGTTAGACAACGCTATCTTACCCTTAACTCCAAGTCTTAGAGATTCAGTATCAATAGGCAAGACAACGTTATATGAAGTTGTAAAGGGACCCTCATTACTTCCAGGGATTGTGGTAGACCTATGAACTGTATATTCGGCAGGTGCTTCCCCATGATAGTGTTTAGAGATTTCAAGAGCTAACTGCTCGGTAAGCTCGAAACCCAGTCTAAGTCCAAATGAATCAGACATGGCAGATGACGCGCGCTTACTTCCGTCAAAGTCGTCCTTCGCATAAAGTTCATTATTGGCTTTACCAATAAGTGCTTCTGAGTATACGTTGACCTCAGCTTCTGCATAAATAGGTAAGGATAGTAATACCAATCCAAATAGTTTTATTTTCATTATCACATCAAAATTCACAGATTAAAAAAAGAGCAATATTTAATTTAAAATATTGAAATAAAAAGCGCGCGGCAGTATACAATGAATATAAAAAAATTAAATAGAGTAGATGATAGAAAATATAACGACACTTTTACTTCAAAACTCCTGTGAATAAACTGAGGTAAAAAACCCTCCATAACCCTTCTTTCAACGTTTTAAGCTGAGTGATTCTCACGACTATTATTCCAAACTCCTGACTCGGTTACTCCTTGTATTTTTACCTTTTTGGTGTCAAATACCGGTGCTTTACCTTTCATACTTTGACTATGGTAATCCGTTGTAACCGCCAAAATAGTAGGCGTAAGGCGGACAATCGCGATGACGTTAACTACGGTCATTAACCCTAGTGCAATGTCAGCTAGATCCCACACTTGCTTAAGTGTCGCTGAGGCGCCCCAAAGCATCATACATAAGTAACACGCGGTATAGATTGAACGACCAACTTTATTATCTAAATGGAATAAATGTAAGTTACTTTCAGCGTAGGCATAATTTGCTACTACGGAAGTAAAAGCAAATAAAGTGATTGCTGCCGCGACAAAATACACGCCCCCTGCGGCAAAGTGGGATGTCATCGCAGATTGTGTAAGGCGTATACCTTCCATCTCACTGCCGATATCGATATCGGCTAAGAGAATTATCACAGCGGTACAGCTACATAGTACGATTGTATCAAAGAAGACCCCTAGCATTTGAATATAACCTTGAGTCACAGGGTGGTTGGGTATCGGCGTCGCACTGGCTGACGCGTGCGGCACACTTCCCGCTCCAGCCTCATTTGAATAAAGGCCGCGCTGAATGCCATTTTTAATGGCTGCACCAAGAGCGCCAGCTCCCGCTTCTTGCAAACCAAAAGCACTGCGCAAAATATCTAACAGCATGCCCGGCACTTGCGAGTAATTTATCACTGTGATGACGATGGCAACGAGCACAAAGACTAATCCCATTACGGGCACCACTTTTTCGGCAAATCTAGCAATCGCTTTAAAGCCACCAAGGATGATTGCACCTGCAAGTACAGTGATCACAATACCCGAGTACCCAGTTGGGATATTAAATGCGTAATTAAGCGCGTCGGTAATGGTGTTCGTTTGCATTGCGCTGAAGGTAAAGCCGTAGCCCAAAAACAAACACAGTGCGAAGCATATGGCCAGTGCCCTACTACCTAGCCCCATTTGAATATAATAGGCAGGGCCCCCTCTAAATTCGCCTTGACTATCACGTACTTTATAGACTTGACCAAGCACACTCTCAGCAAAACCGGTTGCCATCCCCAAAATAGCTATCATCCACATCCAAAATATAGCGCCACTACCGCCAAGAGAAATAGCGACCGCCACACCTGCCAAGTTCCCAGTACCGACCCTTGCGGATAGCCCGGTACATAATGCTTGAAAAGAACTGATATTATCTTTATCGCCTTTGCTACTGCCTTTTAATAGGCTAAACATGTGGCGAAATTTAACCACTTGTATTCCTCGCAAAAGAATAGTGAACCAGAACCCTGCAAATAACAGGATATAAATAAGTATCTGGCCTTCTCCCCATAAGAGCCCATTGATACTCTTAACTGCACTTTCAAACATAGGCGGTTCCTATTTTATTATTATTTGCCATTTATCTAGTATTTTTTAACGGTTATTTAAATGGACTCCAGCAATCATACAACGCACCGAGCCACCTGCGGCTTCAATTGTCGGTATATCAATAGCAACTAGCTTAGCTGACTCTTCAATGACAGTAATTTGCTCTGGTAATAGCGCCCGATAAGCCGTAGTAGAAAGCGCAAGTATGCGACCGGTGCTCCCTTGCAACTCAATCGCGTTGCCACAAAAATGTTGGATTTGCTCATAAGATAGCTCAATTAGCGTGTGACCGCTTTGCGTTAAACAGGCAACAAGTTTTGTCCGCTGATGTTCAGGCACCATATCTAGACATATCATGGCGAAGTCGGTCGCAACACACATTAAGACATTAGTGTGATAAACCGATACTTGGTTTTTATCATAGGCATTAAATATCTCGGCTTGTAGCCCCAATTGCTGACAAACCTGATTAACTAAATCTGTGTTGGTGCGCTTAGACTCTACCGCATAGGCCACTTTTGTTTGATGGTCGATAACCATTGAGCCGGTGCCTTCAAGGAATATTTCTTCAGCGGTTAGATGACTATAGTCATTGATATTTGTCACCTGATACTGAGCACGTAAAAAATCGATAATGTCGCTGCGCACTTCAAGCCGTCGATTTGGTGCATACATAGGATAAATCGTCAATTGACCATCACTATGAGTCGAAAACCAATTGTTAGGAAATACTGAATCAGGAGTCTTCGTAGAGGTGTCCTCAAATAAGTGCACTTTCACGCCAGCTAATTCTAACGCGTGCACTGCGTTACTGACCTCAACATAAGCTCTATTGTTAGGGTTGTTTTCGCTACAAGCTTGCTGAAAAGCGTTATCTTGCATGGTTTGGGGGTTTGAAGTGAAATGGTGTGGGCGGATCATCACCACCGCTTGAGGTGCTTGGAATATTGTTGTCATACTGCACTCGTTATTTTGGTGTTGTCATATTCCTCACCAGTGTAACCACACCATAAGATAATTTAAATTGTCCAAACAAGTTAATTATGTACAGGATTCATTGAAGCACTCCCAAGGTCCAACAATCGCTAGTGTCGTAGTTGGTGAGTAGACATTGACAAATAACGTACCTCCATCTGGTGAAAAACAAGCGCCTGCAAGTTCAGTTTGCTTGGTTAATCTAGCAAAATTGTAAAGTTCACCATTTGGTGTCACTCCTCTTAGGTAGTTATTTACAATATCCGAGTACTGATCCTCACACACAATTAAATGACCTTTTGGTGATACAGTGAGATTATCACCAAAGTTATAGAGAGACTGGCTAGTGCTTTCCACAAATAAAGATAGCTTTCCTGGACTGAGATGTTCTTTTTCTGTCCCTTCAAATTCAGATGGCTGATATTTCATCACTTGCCCTAGCTGCTTTTTCCCACCATTGGTGCAGCAGAAATACAGTTCTTTTTCACCCCAATGGATCCCTTCACCTCGAGCAAATAACGCTGCTCCACTTCGATAAGCACGGATCCGTAAATCGTCTTTAGCACTTTGCGGGTCGTCCAAATCTATCCACTCAACGATAAACTCCTGATGAAGTGGCATCGCTTTTTTATTCCAATTTCGACTATCAAATTGCGGGCTTTCTTTCACAGCCAACGCTTGTAGTTTCCCGCCTTTGTGGAGCTTTGCTTTTTCGTTTGGAATAAAGCGGTAAAACACACTGTCTCCCCGGTCTTCCGTGAGATAAACAATACCTGTTTTGGGATCAACAGCAGCAGCTTCATGATTAAACCGCCCCATTGCTTTTAGAGGTTGTGGCTTAATTAAACCCTTTGCAGTCGCTGGTACTTCAAAAATATATCCGTGATCTTGTGTAAAACCATCATTTTTAGTTGCAGTTGTTTCTTCACAAGTAAGCCAACTCCCCCAAGGCGTTATTCCACCAGAGCAGTTGCGAATAGTGCCAACCAAGGATAAATATTCTTGTTCTTTTTGACGTGTTTTTAGGTTATAGACAATATGACTTGTGCCACCTGGAAGCGCGATGCCTGAGCCATTTGTATCAAAAGCAAGATCACTTTTATGTTGGCGAATACTATTATCGGCTTTTGCTAAATCTGTTGGTTTCAATTCATGATTGCGGATCAATGCAACCCGCTCTTCATCTAAAGCAATACAGCCCATACCATCGGCTTTATCTGGTACAGTAAAACCATCGGACATTTCATCCCCAAGGCTTGATACTATTTGATAACTGAAACCTTGGGGCAAATCGAGTAAGCCATTGGGGTCAGTGATCAACGGTCCATACCCAGCTATCATCGTGTTAAAATCTAATAGTGGCACTCTGCCAAATGCGCTTTTAGAAAGGCCAATAAATGCTAGGGTGCCTGCCCCCCTTAAAAACCCTCGACGTGAAACCATAATTTCCCCTGCTGATTGTGAATCGTGTCGGTAATAATCTAGTGCTACACATAGTTAAAATCTATGTTGTTGCATAACTCAGTGACTTATGTACCTGTATGGCTTTAGCTAACAGGTACATAATGATTGAGATTCTTAAAAATAGCCGCGAATACCAAGTGCAAAACTGCGACCCGGACGAGGACCAATATCTTTTAAAAATGAGCTATGTACTCGAGCTTCTGTATCCGTTAGGTTACTTCCCCTAAGATAAATAGAGAGATCTTGATTGAACACCGAAAGATCATAAGAGATGCTAGCATCAACTAGGGTATAACCGTCGGTCGTGGTTTCTTCTGGTGCAATCCGGTCCTGCTCTTGATATCGAGTAATATGGATATGTGCACTGAGGTTATCCGTCTGATAACTAAACTGCGACCCAAAGCGCAGAGGTGGTGTACGAGGTAAATCGCCGCCTTCTTCTAACCTGGCACGCACAAAGTCTGAGAAAACATCAACTTTCAACTCGTCGGTCAATTGCCAAGCAACTTGCGCTTCAAAACCGTGCAAAACCACATCATCTGTCTTGAATAAATAAATAGGTAATTCGGAAGCATGATCGTGCTCATGTTCATGATTATGGTCGTGGTCGTGGTCGTGGTCGTGGTCGTGACTATGGCCGTTCTCGGCGTAAAACCCAGTTTCTATTTGATAGTAGTAGTTATCTACTTGGTTGTAAAAAGCATTAAAAATAAAGCCTATATCACCTTGGGTTTTTCGCACTGTAATATCAATATTGTGCGACTTTTCTAGCGCTATACCTTTCTCATCGAGTTCGAAATGACCGTGCTCATCCATTTTAAACAAAGCACCAACTTCATAAGTACTAGTTCCTATGTGCGGACCAAAGGAAAATAACTCCGATGAAGAAGGAGCTCGTTCAGAGTGTGAAACAGATAACCCAAGGTTATAATTTTGCGCAAAGTCCCATACAAGACCCGAAGATAAACTGACAGGGGTAAACTGATGCTCAACCGCATATACCTTTGTTGCTTCTGAGTCATGACCGATGTGGTCATGCATTTCAGTATCGTGCGAGTGGGCATCAATACTCGGTAAAGGCACATTACTTGCGGTGATCTCCACTTGCTCAATACGACCACCTAACTGCACTAAAAAATCACCAAATCGCCTTTCCTCCATTACCCCTATCGCAAGTGTTTGGGTATCAGATGGTGGCGTAAACGCCTCACTACCTTGAGCCTCAACATCACTGTGCTTGTAATGTAAGCTTACGCCACCAGTCCAAGCGGACAGAGGCTGATGTAGTAAATCAACTTTTAACTCATTGGTATCATTCTTAAATGTTGTTCCAACCATGCCGTGCTCAACTTCAGCATGTTCATACTCTGTAAAACCAGCACGCACATTCACTTTATCAAGCCAACCTTTGTTAAACTTGTACTCGCTTAATAGTTGCACTTTTGTTTGTGTTAAGTCGGCAAAAACCTGCTCTTCAGCCTCATTATGTGCTTCTTCATCACCATGCGTATGCCCCGGAATGCCGTATTTGCGGTTAAATTTCTCAACAGCCACACCGACATAACCTTGATCAAATAAGTAACTTGAGCCAACAGTAAAACCATCAGACTCTTCAGCACTATTTGCTACTTTATAGTGATGTTCATCATTGTCATTCCCTTCACTATGCTCATGAATTTCAGCAGGAACAGGTACTTCGTAATCATTAGATTCTCGCCAGAATGCATCAACATATAAGGCCACAGAGCCAATACCCGATGTCGCATTAAACGAGGCTGTATTTTGGTCATCAACAGAGTTACTTTCCAGATTCCATTCTCCGCGAGTTGTATTATCGGTTGGCACTCTTGTATCGACAACGTTAACCACTCCCCCAATCGCACCACTACCATAAAAAAGAGTTGCAGGTCCCCGCAACACCTCGATTTGTTGAGCCGTTGAGGCTTCGGAGGCGACTGAGTGATCAGGACCAACTCTAGATACATCACTGACATCTAATCCATTTTGCGTCACCAACACTCGCGGGCCACTCAAACCTCGAATAATTGGTGTACTCGCTACTTTGGCGTGAAAATTTGTATTGACGCCAGGCAATTTTTCTAAACTATCCCCTAGCGTAGCGGTTTGTTGTCGACGCAATGTTTCACCTGACAAAACACTAACTGGAACCGCAGATTCCATCGCCGACATATGTACAGGAGTAGCAACAATATCTATAACTTCTATTGGAGAGCGATTTAACACTAGCATTGCGTTTTTAACGCCACCTTGATCCAGAGTGAGCACCTTATGCAGATGAGCAAAACCAGATGCTCTTACATGAATTTGTTTATTTCCAAGCCCAACACCCGAAATTTGAAAATGACCATTGTTATCTGTGAGTACTCGAATATCAGTTCCTTCGACCTCAATTGATGCATTTGCAATCCCTTTACCAGCTTTATTGACGACTGTACCTTCTACGGACTTTGCTACAAGGCTTGGTGGTAACAGTGCAGCAACGAGCAAGGATATTGTTGATAGTTTAGACATAACGACTCCAATAAATGTTATATTGTATCAATTATGCTTGATATGTTATATTGTATCAATAGTTGAATGAATTATGTCGTCATTGCCGTGAACAAAACTCAACGAAATTTTATTCTCAAACAGGCTCAAGCAAAATGCCAATCGTTAGGGCTGCGTTTAACTGAAAAACGACAGGGCGTGCTTGAAATATTATTGCAAACAGTCGAGCCGCTATCAGCGTATGAACTTACTGACAAATACAATAAAAGCACCAACTCTCCTATTCTAGCAATGTCCGTGTACCGCATTCTTGAATTCTTAGAATCAGTCAATCTGGCACACCGGATCCATTCTGCAAATAAATATATAGCCTGTAAGAGTCTAGATGGTGCGTGCCATCACCATCTATCCGTGATCTTAGTCTGCAAATCCTGCCATCAAATAGAAGAAATAGATTCTGTTCAAGAGGCTGCCAAGCATCTATTTAAAGCGGTAGAAAGCACTGGATTTTCAGCTGCAAATGCACGCTTAGAGTTGCCTGGCTTATGTAACCTTTGCAAAGCCAAACTTGACAAATAGGTCCCTACAATATGAAAAGCACACTGATAAAAAATGCAATTGTGGTCAACGAGAATCAATCACAAGAATGTGATGTACTTATCGTTGATAACAGAATAAATAAAATTGAAAGTTCAATAACGGCACAGTCAAATGACTATATTGTCGATGCGACAGGTTATTTTCTACTCCCTGGAATGATAGACGACCAAGTACATTTCCGTGAGCCCGGCTTAACACAGAAGGGGAATATAGCCTCAGAATCCAGAGCTGCTGTGGCAGGTGGTATCACCAGCTATATGGAAATGCCAAACGTAAGCCCTGCGACTACAACCATTGAAGCTCTTGAACAGAAATACGCGATTGCGTCTAGAAGTTCGCTGGCAAACTATAGTTTTTACTTAGGGGCAACCGAAGATAATTTAGAACAAATAAAACGTTTAGATGCGAAGAAGTACTGCGGTGTTAAAGTTTTTATGGGGGCATCAACAGGCGATCTACTCGTTGAGCATCCACAAGCTCTCGACGCAATTTTCAGAGAAAGTCCCACCCTAATTGTCACCCACTGTGAAGATGGAAGAGTGATTGAAAAGAATTTATCCATGTGCATCGGACGCAGTGGCAGTTTAACAATTCAAGATCACCCCATCATTCGTGACGTCGAAGCGTGTTATTCATCCTCTTCGTACGCTGTATCTTTAGCGAAACAATATCGTAGCGATTTACATGTACTGCATATCACAACAGAAAAAGAATTGAGCTTATTCCCTTCAGGCGATATTCGCGACAAACATATTACGGCAGAAGCATGTGTTCATCATTTGTGGTTCAGTCAAGAAGATTATGCACTGCAGGGTAACCTAATAAAATGCAACCCAGCGATTAAAGCGAAAAGCGATCGTGATGCTTTGTTAGCAGCAGTGCGTAATAATCAAATAGATATTATTGCTACTGATCACGCGCCTCATACTTGGCAAGAAAAGCAACTCCCCTACCAGCAAGCACCTGCGGGTTTGCCTTTAGTTGAACATGCATTGTTAAGCTTGCTCGACCATGTGCATCATCAGCGTTTATCTATAGAGCAACTCGTTGAGAAGGTGGCACATAATCCAGCGTTAAGGTATCACATTGTAGATAGAGGCTTTATTCGTGAAGGATACTATGCTGACTTAGTGCTCGTGAACCCTCATCAAGAAACGCTCACTTGCCATCAGAAAACACACTATCACTGTGGCTGGACCCCATTCGACGGTCACCGTTTTTCAGCTAAAGTTTTAAAAACTTGGGTGAATGGCAGTCTCGTTTATGACGGCCAACAACCGCTTAATACACCCAAAGCCGCTATGCCACTAATTTTTAATCGCTAGGGCATGTTTACCTTTCAAGTTTGTTTTTGCAGCAGTTTGATTGGTATTTGTACAAGACAGAGCCTGCGTAGCATAGTTATTCTATGTGAGTCAGGCGAGAACACAGTAGAAATGCTAATCAAGCGCTGCCCTTTGGGTTCAGCTGAGTGCGCTTTGTTCATTGTTGCTCAACTTTTGCATAGATTACTAGGCGGCAAGTCGAGCGTCGCGACCAAAACACACTCAGGAGAACAAAAATCAAACAGCAAAGATCAACAGGCCCTAGAAACCTCACCGGAAATGACTATGACAGTATCTTTACCTGATGTTGCCTCTGGGCAGCTTGCAACAACAGCTTTACCGCTAAAGTGGGTCGGTATGGAAAAAATTGCCATACCTTTAGAAGTAGAAATATCAAGCACCTCTTACCAAAGGGTTAACGCTCTTGCAAATATTTTTGTTAGCCTTGATAAACCTGAGGCGAAAGGGATCCATATGTCCCGGTTATACATTCGCTTGAGAGAGATACTAAGTACGACTCCTTTGAATATTAAAACGATTGAAGCGTTATTAAAAGAATCGGTTCAATCTCAGCAAGGATTGAGCAACGCAGCCAAGCTTGAGTTACAGTTTGAAGTAACCATAGATAAACCAGCATTGTTGAGCGATCAATTCGGCTATCAAAGTTACCCTATCACGCTTAATTGTGAGTATATAAACTCAGAGCTTAGCTATGAGTTGTCACTTACTATTGCCTATTCAAGTACCTGCCCTTGTTCAGCGGCACTTTCTAGACAAGCATTAAGTGAAGAGATCGAAGAACAGTTTTCCCATGAGATGATTTCAAAACACGAACTAATGACGTGGATAACCTCTCTAAAAGGGAGCATTGCCACACCTCATAGCCAGCGTTCTTTCGCTTACGTAACAGTAAAACTAACAGAACGGATGTTACCCCTCATTCCAAACCTTATAAAAGCGCTAGAACAAACCATTGGCACGCCAGTTCAAACTGCGGTAAAACGCGAAGATGAACAGGCATTTGCGAAGCTAAATGCAGAAAATTTAATGTTTTGCGAAGATGCTGCGCGCAGAGTCAAGCAATTTTTAGAAACATGCCCTCAATTTATAGATTACTGGTTTAAGGTAGAGCATCAAGAAAGTTTACATGCTCACAATGCAGTCGTCGTTGATCATAAATTTCCAACACATCAGTTGTGCGGATAATCTCTTGTCTCACTTTAGGCTTGGATACACAAAAAGCTAACCGCTATTTTAGAGTTACCTTGTCTTATCTGAGAATTTTAGAAGTAGCTCCGCTAGGCGATTGAAGCGGTAATTTCGCCCGCTAGCAAGAGTAAGTATACGTATTAGAAGTAGATTTGAACGTAGTCAGAATCAAAGTTAACGGCTAGGAAGGCATTTACTACTCTACGTTTAGGCTACGCAAACAAACGGAACGTAAAACTGAAAATCGTTATAACACCATTATTATGCGATAAGTTGCAATATAAAACACAAGAAGCTGATATATTATAACATAACAAGCAATACAAGAAGAATGTTTATGAAAAAGACTGTCATCGCAGCTGCGATTTACTCCACACTGTTTGTCTCAGGTTGCTCTAATTATTCAACTGAGATGACATCTGCCGTCTCTGCAGAAACAGCTTATATAAATCCATTACTCAATGTCAGCACCTTGACCTATCAAACTCCAATGTTTGATAAAATAAAGGATGAGCATTTTATGCCAGCATTTACATTAGGAATGGCAGAACACCTTGAAGAAGTCGAAAGAATAGCAAGCAACCCAGCAACGCCTACGTTTGAAAACACCTTAGTTGCAATGGAAAAAAGTGGTGCACTGCTAAAGCGAACCAGTAGTGTATTTTTTAACTTAATAGGCACAGATAGCTCGGTAAAGCGTCGTCAATTACAAAAAGAACTAGCCCCAATGCTCGCAGAACACCGCGATAACATCAATTTGAACGCCGCATTATTTGGCCGTATAAAGTCGCTTTATGATAATCGTAACTCACTCGAACTGGACTCAGAATCAAAGCGTTTATTGGATGTTTACTACACCAACTTTGTGCGAGCTGGCGCAAAACTAAGTGCTGAAGATAAGGAGAAAATTCGCAAAATCAATGAAGAACATTCATCTCTAACTACCCAGTTTTCACAAAACCTATTAGCAGAAACGTCTGCCATATCAGTGATTGTTGATGATAAAGCCGCATTGGACGGTTTAACAGAAAGACAAATTCTTGCCACTAAACGCGCGGCTGAAGCAGCAGGACATAAAGATAAGTACTTAATAGGTATTACCAACACAACTCGTCAACCTATTTTAGCGTCTTTAACCAACCGAGCACTTAGGCAACAGATTTGGCAAGCTTCTGCTTATCGTGCTCAGTCAGGTGATAATGACAATACTCAGATTATCATCCGACTGGCACAGTTAAGGGCTGAAAAAGCAGCGCTGTTAGGGTATAAAAGCTGGGCAGACTACGGCCTAGAAAAGCAAATGGCTAGAAACCCTAAAGCAGTTTACGACATGCTTGGTAGCATGGTGCCGGCCGTTGTTTCCAACGTGGAAAAGGAAGCAGCAGATATTAAAACGCTTATTCAAAGCGAAGGGCACTCGTTCGACATCAAACCTTGGGACTGGGCATACTACGCTGAAAAAGTTCGTCAATCTCGTTATGACCTAGACGAAACAGAAGTGAAAAAGTACTTCGAATTTAATAACGTCTTAGAAAATGGTGTTTTTTATACCATGAATAAGTTGTACGGCGTAAGTTTCAAAGCTCGCCCTGACTTACCTGTATATCATCCAGACGTTAAGGCTTATGAACTATTCGATAACAATGGTGAAAGCCTCGCGATATTCTTTGCCGACTATTTTGCAAGAGAAGGTAAACGTGGTGGAGCTTGGATGAATTCATTTGTAGGGCAATCTGAGTTATTAAACCAAAAGCCTGTGGTTATCAATGTCATGAATATTGCAAAGGCACCTGATGGTGAGCCAACCTTTGTGAGCTACAATGAAGTGACAACTATGTTTCACGAAATGGGACATGGCTTACACGGGATGTTTTCTGACGTAAAATATCCGAGCCTTGCTGGAACCGCTGTTTCTCGTGACTTTGTTGAGTTTCCCTCAACCTTTGAGGAAGACTGGGCTGCACACCCTGAAGTTATCAGTAACTATGCAAAGCATTACCAAACCGGCGAGCCCATCCCAAACACACTGCTTGATAAAGTGATCCGCTCACGAACTTTTAATATGGGCTACGATACCTTGGAGTACATGGCATCTGCGCTCTTAGATATGGAGTGGCATACAATTTCCCCCGAGCATGCTCCCACTGATATCAATGAATTTGAACAAGCGGCACTGGAAAAGCATGGAGTCGCCCTCGATTACGTTCCACCGCGTTATAAATCAGCATTTTTTGCGCACTCTATGGGAGGCGGCTATTCTGCTGGTTACTATGCCTATATGTGGAGTGAAATATTAGCAGCCGACGCCTATGCATACGTGCAAAAGCTCGGTGGCCTTAAACTTGAAAATGGCGAAAAATATCGTAAACATATTTTATCAGTTGGTAACTCAAGACCTGTAATGGACTCTTACAAAGCATTCCGCGGAAAAGAGCCGACGACTGCAGCGCTTTTAAAGCGCAGAGGGCTAGATCCCAAATAGTCTTCTCTTTAATTTGACCCAACCAAAAAGGGAAGCTGCAATGCTTCCCTTTTATCAATCTTATACCAGTTGTATTAAGTAAATGATCTATCTTGATGCGGGAAAATAGCTTTAGTAGCACCGCTCTCGCGTCCTGCTACCGCTAAGGTACCTATATCCATATAGGCAAGGCAAAAATTTTGCTATTTAGTTGTTCTAAATGAGAAATTTTTAACGAAGCTAATATGCTATTTCACCCTTCAAATTGATTATAGAATTAATTCAATTGGTATTAAATACAATACCTTGCAAATAAGCTTGCTACGGTTGCAGCAGTTGGCTTGCCATGCTGCCAGTCTCCGCCTTCAACACCACTACCTGCAATATCCATATGTACATACGGAATTGGCAACTCGGCGTTACAGCCATGCTTGTCTAAACCACCAACAATTGCCAAAAATGCCATTGGGAATTGGTGACCACGAGCTGTCACGGCCGATGGTGCGTTGTTGCTCGATAGTACATCGTCTGCCAGGGTGCGTGGTTGGACAAAATCATAATCTTCGCGTCGGCTGCGGGACACTTCTGCGCAATCAGCCCACAGGTCTCCCATATCTGCAATCTTACGAGATACGTGTGCAGCTCGTGCAGGACCATTCTCAACGTAAGCACTGTAAGGACCCATAGCGCGTGCTGCATGACCTGTCAGTGTTGCAACTGTAAAGATCTCAGGGTTTTTCTCACCCAGAGCTAAGTCTTTCGCTTCGCTGAGCAAGTCGCCCATTGCCAAGCGACCTTCCGCATCGGTATTACCAATACGAACGCGAACCCCTTCCCTGCTCTCAATGATTTCATCTGGTACGAAACAGTCAGAACCAATCGAGTTACGAACCACGGCAAGGTAAGCAATAACCTTAACGCCTTTTGGCTGGTACTTAGCAACTGCTTCCATAAAACCAACCACTGACGCCGCACCACCTTTATCTCGGCTCATGCCTGCCATAAAGCCACCTACTTTAAGGTCGGCACCACCGGTATCGTAAACAAGACCTTTACCAACAAAAATAAGAGTACGCTCAATGTCCCCTTCTGGCTCGTATGCCATTTTTACAACACGAGGGTGATGGCGTTCAACGGCGTAAGACGCACGCGCCACAGTACTGAGTAGAGGATACTGCTGATCCATAATTTTGCGATCGGCGATGACTTCAACGCTTACCGCTGAACCTTGGAACAGCTCAACACAGTAGTCAGCAAAACGAGGCGGTGCCATGCGCTCAGGCTCGGTACCACATAAATCGCGTGCAGCATACTGACCAGCCGCGATTGCGCTCAGTTGATCGCAGCTTTGTGCTGACGCTTCAAAAACATAAATCGCCTCGATTGGCTCAATTGCATCGCCACGGTACTCACGAGCTTCTAATGGCTGCCATAAGCCTTGGCATGCACCTAAAAAGCTTACAGCACGAGCATTTTCGTAACGAGCATCGGCAGGCACATTAACAACAGCAAGCACAGGTTTTACAGCACCTGCTGCTTTTGCTTCTAAAATGCCGGCTTTTGCTGCCTCAAAGAAACGGCGCACATCATCATAATCTCTATCAAGTGGCCCAGTTGGTGCAATCACTAAACGGTTGCCCGGCACTTTGTCTGAAACAAGTAAGCTTGCCTTTTGAGCAATACGTGCATCAACGGCTAAAAATGGCGCCGCAACTTCGTCAAGCTGTGCACTGCCGAGATTTTGGATATCATGAGTAACAACAACGATAGCATCAGCATCGCTTTCAAATAAGGTGTTGCAAGGTAATGCAATTGGAAAAGACATAAAAACGGCCCTTTTCTATATTAGAATTAGGGCCGACTATAGGTGATTTATGAGTAAGTTCCAAGGGAACTACGACATATCACGGGCTTCATCTGGTTTTGCTTTGGTTTTGCTTATCACCGACCAAGCTTCTAACATCACCAAAATACTGACCACCAGCACGATAACGTCAAGCACAACCAACAGCCAGTTGCCTTTTTGATAGTATTCCCCTAGCTTGATCACACCAGCAAAGAACGCCATTACCAGTACGAACACCATTGGGATTAAAGTGTACTTGGCGGGACGCCCTAATTTGATAAGGTACACTGAGATAACCAGCAGAGTTAAGCTTGCCAAGATTTGGTTAGTCGAACCAAACAGCGGCCAAATCACCATACCACCACTACCCGATGCACCACCAGCGCCAAAGGCAAGTAACAAGCAACACCCTACAGCAAATAAAGTTGCGACAATACTGTTGTTCAAGAACTTGATGTTATAGATCTCGCCCCACTCTTGGATAATATAGCGCTGTAGCCTAACGCCAGAGTCCATCGTCGTGCCTGCAAAAAGAACAACCATAACCGCAAGTAGCGTCGATGCGATTTCAACTGGTAACCCCCAACCCGTACTGATAAGGTTTGAGCCACCATTAATGAAGGCTGATACGCTACCGGCACCAAGGTGACTATAAATTTCGTGCCACTCTTCTGGCGATACTGCGAGCATCACACCACTCACGGCGACCAAAGTGATCAGTGCTAATGAGCCTTCACCAACTGCTCCTAAGTAACCTACAAAACGGCCATCTTTTTCTTTGTCTAGTTGTTTAGAACTCGTTCCTGAGGAGACAATTCCGTGGAAGCCAGATACCGCACCACAGGCAATCGTTACGAATAGGAGCGGGATAATGCTAGGGGTATTTTCGACCGTATGGGTATTAAATGCCGGTGCAGTAATATCTGGCATCACCACAAACACCGCTCCAAATAATAAAACCAAGCCAACCAGCAACTGCATACCATTAATAAAATCACGTGGCTGTAATAACATCCACACAGGTAGTAATGATGCCACCGCTGCATACATAAATAAAATGATGATCCAGTTTGCTTTATCACCGAGGCCAAACATTTCGGTTGGTAAGGTAATCGGCATACTACTGCCCATATAAATGGTCGCGTAGAGCACAATAACTCCGATAATACACAGCGGCACTAGCGGCACTTTTCGTTTTAGCAATTGACCGATGATAAGCGCTACAACAATAGCCGACCAAGCTGGGAATACCGCATTAGGATTACCCACAAAAGAGTTTGCAATCACCACGCCGAATACTGCATTAACCATGAGCAGTACAAGGAAGACCACTATCATAAACAATGAACGAGTACGCTTACCGATGACGCTTTCAGACAGCGCCCCCATCGATTTACCTTTATGGCGAGCACTTGCCCATAGCGCGCCCATATCATGAACACCAGCAAAAAATATAGTGCCAAATACAACCCAAAGCACCGCTGGCACCCAGCCCCAATAAACAGCAATAGCAGGACCAACAATTGGTGCCGCACCTGCGACTGAAGTAAAGTGATGCCCCCATAGTACCACTTTATTCGTCGGTACATAGTCAACACCATCTTCCAATTCATGAGCTGGCGTGACAAAGTTGTCATCCATTTTAAAGATTTTTTCAGCAATAAATTTGGAATAGACAAACCATCCAAATAACATCCCTATAATGCCGAAAAGTACGATCATTATGGATTGCATAATGCTTACCTCTTGTTGTTGTTTTAATTACACGCACATTGCGTGATTAGTTTGTTCCACGACAACTTCGAAGCTAGCATAAAATAAATTATTTGCAGTTATCTTTTAGTCTAACCATCAAAAAGCCCAAGCTGTGCTTGATCACCCGGTTTTTCATTTAAACCAATATGCAACCCTATCAGACGAACTGGTTTAAATTTTTGCCGTGACATGGCTTCCACCAGCAGCTCTTCAAAAATGGCCAGATCAATATGTTGATATTGGCACTCTTTTGTAGTTTGGGTGAAATCGTAAAATTTCACTTTCACACCAAGCTTGTTAAATCCACGCGTTAGATAAGGCTGTGCTCGGCGTGTAAGCTCTGGCAAGAGCTTTTCTGTGATGACCTGCTTGAGCGTAGCTAGGTCGAGCGTATCTTCTGCAAAAGTAGTCTCAACCCCCACAGACTTGCGCACTCGGTCAGTCTCAACCCGACGCTCATCTATACCTTGGCAGCGTCGCCACAACACAGTGCCAAACTTACCAAATGACTGGCGTAATTGCGCTTCAGATAGCGCTTTAACATCACTCCCATATTCAAGCCCCATCGCAAGAAGCTTCTGTTGCGTCACTTTGCCTACACCAGGGATCTTTTTAAGGGGCAACGCATCAATAAAAGCGCTCACTTGGTGAGGTGGAATAACACACTGACCATTGGGTTTGTTTTCATCGCTGGCAATTTTAGCCAAAAACTTAATCGGTGCGATCCCAGCAGAAGCGGTTAAACCTGTTTCTTTGAATATGTCTGCTCGAATTTGTTCAGCAATAAGGGTCGCACTACCACAACATAGCTCGCAGTCTGTAACATCAAGATAAGCTTCATCCAAAGACAATGGCTCAATAAGCGGCGTATAGCGAGAAAAGATAGCTCGAATTTGCTGTGAAATTGCTTTGTATACGTCCATTCTTCCAGGGACTATGACTAGCTGCGGGCAGAGTTTTTTCGCTTGATAATTCGACATAGCAGAGCGCACCCCATATTGCCGGGCAATATAATTTGCCGTCGATAGTACCCCACGGTGACTTCGTCCACCGATAGCCATAGGTACTTTTGCAAGCTCTGGATTATCACGCATTTCTACCGAGGCGTAGAACGCGTCCATATCAATATGAATAAATTTACGCACGCCAAAACACTGTCTAAATAAACAGTATTTATTATGTGCTAATTTTGCAACTGTTGCAATCTTGAACATAGGTCACAATGATCTGGACTATACTTGTGTGGATGTCTGTTGCAAGTTGCACTGCAAAACAGAGATAATGCTAACAATATCAATACAGTTCAAAGCACTAGATCCGTTACTTTGGCTATATTTAATCATTCAGTAATTAATCAGGAGCCTGCATGAAGTACTCACGACTTGGTAGTAGCCCACTTGAAGTTTCACGCATTTGTCTTGGAAGCATGACTTGGGGCGTACAAAACAACCAGCATGATGCCGACGAGCAGATCAATTATGCACTAAGCCGTGGTATTAACTTCATTGATACCGCTGAAATGTATGCAGTTCCCCCATCACCAGATACCTATGGTAAAACCGAGGCTATCATAGGTAACTGGCTAAAACGCCATCAAGAAAAGCGCGAGAAGCTCGTTGTTGCAACAAAAATTGCAGGTGCTGGCTTACCTTGGATCCGTGAAGGTAATGCCATTACAGGTAAGGCCGTGATCCAAGCCGTAGACGATTCTTTAGCGCGCCTAAATACCGACTACATAGACCTGTATCAGTTACACTGGCCAAATCGCACCTCCCCGCACTTTGGTAAGCAATGGCCTGGTATGTTGCCACTCACAGCTCTTAACAGTGATGAAGAACGTGAGGGGATGTTAGATATTTTAGAGGGGCTAGCAACATGTATTCAAGCCGGAAAAATTAACCATTGGGGTCTTTCAGATGATACGCCATGGGGAATTCACACCTATCTTAACTTGGCCAAACAACACAATTTGCCAAAGCCTGTCTCTATTCAAAATGAATTTAGCTTGTTACACGCAAAGGATTGGCCATACCTCATTGAGAGCTGTGTGAACGAAGATATTGCCTATTTACCTTGGTCACCGCTTGCCAGCGGAATGCTAAGTGGTAAGTATTTAGGCGGCGCAAGACCCGAAGGCAGCCGCTGGACTTTGGTACAACGACAGGGCTTATTCAGAGACACGCAATTAGCTCAAGAAGCCGTTGCCAAATATGTAGACATTGCCAACGAATTCAATATGACCTCGGCTCAGCTGGCACTGGCATGGTGCAACCAAGTCGATGGCGTGACTTCAACCATAATTGGCGCTACGACCATGGCACAACTTAAAGAAAATATTCACGCGTTTGAAACTCCCTTGTGTGCAGAAGCCTTAGCAGAGATTGATACTGTATTCAAAGCGTATCCAGCACCATTTTAGACCATCCAATCGCGATACGCTGAGGCTTAGCGTATCGCCTTATCACACTATCCTTAATTATCTAGATTGAAGTTAAACCCCATGCAGAACCTTAATACTACTCCAGCCATTCCACTTCAGGGTACTTGTTTTACCAGAAAAACCGCTCGCGCTATCGTCCTTAGGGGTAGTGATATTTTACTGCTTTACACCAAGCGTTATGACGATTACACCCTACCAGGTGGTGGCGTCGACGAGGGTGAAAGCTTAGAAGCAGCATTGGAGCGCGAGCTAAAAGAAGAAACGGGTGCAGTATCCATCACAGGGGTGACGCCGTTTGGCCGCTATGAAGAGTACCGCCCTTGGTATAAACCCGATCATGACAATATACATATAATCTCTTATTGCTATGTTTGTGAGATTTGTGGCGAATTTGATACCCCTACCATGGAGGATTATGAACACGCCAATGGTATGAAACCGGTGTGGATCAATATAAACCAAGCCATCGCGCATAACGAAGCAAAACTCAATGATGCAAATAACAAAGGGATGTCCGTTTTACGTGAACTCACCTTGCTAAAACATATTTCCGCACAATTAGTCACAGATTAATTTGCCTATTGAGGGAACAATTAAGCCTTTATTAAACTCTAACTCCGCACGACTCAAGGATTTAATAAGAATAATGCGGCTGCTCCAAAACAACCTGATTAGTTTCACCATCATCGGCTCTATTTTGCTGCATCTACTGCTCGGGTGGTACCTGCAGCAAAGTACCTACGTCCCCTCAAAGCCGTTGCCAATTAAAGCAATGAAAACCTATTTGGTTATTGAGCCTACTAAGCCTAAGTCGGAGCCTGTTAAGACCCCGGCGATCACTGAGGATAAGCCAGTAAAAGAGTTAAAACCGACACAGCAGGACAATGTAGTCGAAGTACCAAAAGCGACACAAGTAGACCCAACAAAGCCAGCGGTTGAAAATACAACCAAGCACGTGGCCAAAACGGCCGTCACCACGCAACCTAAAAAGCTAGATCATCGAAAAGCAATCTCGCAATTTCGCCAGCAACTTTTAGAGCGCTCGGCCAGTGATAGTGTTCTTAGCCCAAATCAAGCAAAGCCGCAGCGGATCACCGTGCCTAAAAGGCATCAAACTACCGCTGCGAGCATGCAAAGAGAACAACTCGAGTCTACGCCTCAATACACCGTCTACCGTGAAAATGGCCTGTGTTATGCTGAGGTTAGGCCCGATCCGAGTATTCCGACACCGGAGGGGTTAAATAAGAATTGGCGTACTGCGCCCCGCCCTTGCGATGGCGGAGCCATTAAAAAAGCCTATGATGCCGCGATGACTAAATGGCTAAACAAGCGCTAATCTTGCTATCATAAAGCAAACCTATTGCTAAGAGTCCGTTATGGAAAAAGTCACCATTTTAGTCGATGCTCAAAATGTTTATTACACCACCAAGCAAGCCTACCAAACGGGCTTTGACTATAATGCGTTTTGGCGCAAAGCAACGGCTGATCGCGAGGTATATCAAGCCATTGCCTATTCCAGCGAACGAGGTGATGATAAACAAAGACAGTTCCAGAATATCTTACGAGCAATAGGCTTTGAGGTGAAATTAAAGCCTTATATTCAACGTGCCGATGGATCAGCGAAGTGTGATTGGGACGTTGGCATTACAATAGATGCGATGGAGTGCGCAGCAAAGTCCGATGTGATAATTCTAGTTACTGGTGATGGTGACTTTGATTTACTCGCCAGTAAACTTAGAGATAAATACCATACTCGAGTTGAAGTTTACGGCGTGCCGCAACTTACCGCTGCTTCTTTAATCCGTGCTGCCAGTGAGTTTATACCAATCGAAAACGAGTTATTAATTGGCAAGAAATAAACAAGAAAAACCCCTTTGATAGAAGGAGCTTTGCTTGTTTGACGAATTTGTCATTTTTGCTCGCTTAGCCGCGTAATAAACGCGTTTTAATCGGATAAGTAATATTCCACACTCGTTACCACGCGCACGATTTTAATTTGTGGTGTGTTACTGTCTCGGTCACGAATACTAAACTGCCCTTGCCTTGCCGATTTTATTTTGCCAAGCACAGAGTCAGAATCTTTAGCAAATTTTACCGCCACTTCTCGCGCTTTTTGCGTCGCTTCTTGCACCATTTCAGGCTTAATATCATTAAGACCAGTAAACAAATACTCTACTCGATTTTGATAGTCATCTTTAGTGATAGCAATACCTTGTTTTGCCAGTTCATTCAGCTGACCCAATGCTCGGGAGACTTTATCAGGATTATTAGAATATACCGTGACTCCGGCCTTTGCTACATAACGAAACCCTTGATTATTTTGGCCATACTCTTGAGCATATTTGTCTGTGATAGAAGGTGCCGACACCGATAGCTCAGACGCATCAAACCCCTGCAAGGTTAGAAATGCCCGAATGGCTGCATTTTTCTTTTCGGTGCGCTCAACAAGCGTTTCAAGGTCGTTATCGGCATCACGATAAAACACCGGCCAAATTACCGTATCTGCTTTGACTTCTTGTTCAGATAAGCCCTTCACACTAACGGTTCGCTCCATGCCTTTTACTGCAATAATGGTGTCTTTTATCAACCAACTACTTATCACCACTGCCAGTGATAATAGCGCGGCTGGGGCTAAATATTTACTCATAGTCGACATCTTTCTATCCTCGGGGTTATGCCTTCGTTGTGACTTTCAAACTCTTAAACCTATTTGCTTAATTAAGTGCGCTATCTTAGGGTGAAAAAACCTGACCTAGTCAGCGTCAGAGTGGCTCCTTCAAATTGAGCGAGTATTAAATCTAATTGGTATTATAACGGGGGTAGATCAAAGTCTACCACTGTAGCGCTCGAAAACTGCCAGCAAAATGGTAGAGTGATAGATATGAGCCGAGGCTGAATTAGGAATCAATATGAGCGTAAAACGCATTAGCCAATTTTTTAACCCAAAATCAATTGCCGTAATTGGGGCCTCTAACCACCCTGATCGCGCTGGCTTTATCGTGATGCGCAACTTGCTTCAAGGCGGATTTAAAGGGCCAATTATGCCTGTTAGCCCAAAACACGTGGCGGTGCATGGTGTACTGGCTTATGAAACCATCAAACAGCTTCCGAAAGTCCCCGACCTCGCCGTCATAGCCACCAACAAACAAACGCTGATTAAAATAATCACCGAACTGGGAGAAATAGGCTGTCAACATGCTGTTATTATTGCCGCAGGTCTTGATAATCAGCATAAACAACAGCTAAAAGAAGCAGCCAAAGAAGCAAAAGTAACATTACTTGGCCCAAACTGCCTTGGATTATTAATTCCTCATTTGGGAATTAATGCCAGCTTTTCTCATACTGTAGCAGCACCTGGAAAGCTCGCCTTTATTTCACAATCTGCGGCTGTCTGTTCCACTATTTTAGATTGGGCACAGCATAAAAAAATTGGTTTTTCCTATTTTGTTTCTGTCGGGGATTGTCTTGATATTGACTTTGATGAGTTACTTGATTTTTTAGGTCGCGATCCGAAGACACAGGCCATATTACTTTATATTGATAATATCGATGATGTTAGGCGGTTTATCTCCGCAGCAAGAGCGGCGGCCTTTAGTAAACCTGTGATTGCTATAAAAACGGGAAAAACCAAAGCTGGTGCTATTGCCGCTCTCAATCATACCGGAGGCAATACCTCGGATGATGCTGTGTATGATGCCATGTTTCAGCGCGCAGGTATGCTGAGGGTAAATGATCTTAGAGAGCTATTTGCTGCCACTCAAACCCTTGCCCTGCACCCCAAATTGCTGCAAGTAGAACAGCTAACTATATTAACCAATGGCGGTGGCCCTGGCATTATGGCAGTGGATACGCTGCTGCAAAACTCCGGCAAATTAGCCGTGCTCAGTGAGCAGACTAAGCAAGCACTTAGCGCCCTGATCCCACAGACCGATCATGCTTGCAACCCCATCGATATTTTTGGCGATTCCTCACCAAAGCGCTACCAACAGGCGCTAGAGATTTTGCTCAAGGCAGATGAAGTTAAAAATTTACTGATCATTCATACTCCTTCAGCCTTAGCTCCAAGTACGGCCTATGCCGAAATTATTGCCGAAACCTTGGCTAAAATTCCAAAAATGGCACGCCCTTATGTAATGACAAACTTTATGGGAGAAGAAGCCGCTTACGCGGCAAGGCTCGTCTGCGCTAATGCAAAAATCCCAACTTATCGCACGCCGGAGGGAGCTGTCGGTGCATTTATGCACTTAGTTAGCTATCGTCGTAACCAAAAGCACCTCACCCAAACACCAGAATCTTACAGTGATGAGACTCACCTTCAGCATAAACAGAGTAAAACGCTGATCAATGAGTTTTTACATGCTGGTGCCGCTAAACTTGCAACACATCAGGCATCCCAAATACTTGCCAATTACGATGTAGAGTGTATCGAAACAAGAGTTGCCTTAACCCCCTCGGAAGCAAAAGAACAAGCTCAGAGACTAGGATTTCCAGTTGCGCTTAAACTCATTAGTCATGATATTCCCTCTAAATCTGAAGTCGGAGGCGTAGTACTTAACCTCAATGATGCTGAAGAAGTTGAACAAACTGCATTTGCCATGCTGCTGCGGATCCGTGAAGCTGCACCCGATGCCGAAATTGAGGGCTTTTCATTACAAAGAATGGCAAAACGTGCTGGTGGGCAAGAATTAAGAATTGCGGTTAAGACCGAGCCTGGTGTTGGTCCAGTGATCTTATTAGGCGAAGCTGGTACCGGCTTAAACTTTTCACAAGCAGCAGTAGCTTTACCGCCTTTGAATATGAACCTTGCCAAATACCTTATTGCCGCAGCTCACGATAAAGGCGTCATAAAGGAGCGCGCTTTACCTGAGAAGGTAGACAAATATCGCCTGTGTGCCTTACTCACTAGAGTGTCGCAAATGGTGGTTGATCAGCCCGATATTAGAGATATGGAGCTCAATCCCATACTAGCCTGCTCGGGACAGTTTCAGGTATTAGACGCCACTATCTCCTTGAAACGTTATCAGCCAGTTGCAGGACGTAAGCGTCTTGCAATACGCCCATATCCTAAGGAGTTGGTCAGCACCGTCACCTTAAAAGGTGGCCGCCCCGCAACACTGCGCCCTATTCGTCCTGAAGACGAGCGAGCTCATCAAGAGTTCGATCAATCTTTGACTAAAGAGGATAGATATCGGCGTTTCTTCGGTGAATTACCGCAGTTTAACCATGATCAGTTGGCAAAAATGACACAAATTGATTACGACCGTGAGATGGCCTTTATTGTCACTATACCGAATAAATCTAGCTACCAAACACTAGGGGTGTCTAGAGTCTTGATGGATCCTGATAATTTAGTTGCAGAGTTTGCCGTGGTCGTGCGTTCTGATTGTCAGGGGTTGGGACTTGGCAGGATTCTCATGGAAGCGGCTATCACGCACTGCCGAAAACAAGGCGTTGAGAGTATTGAAGGGATCACGTTACCGGAAAATAGTGGCATGATAGGCCTTGCCAAAAAACTTGGATTTACGGTTTCGCGAGATTTCGAAGAAGGCACCATCCAGATGGTGTTACATTTTTAATCATACCAATTTGCTTAATTAAGTGGTCTATTTTGAGGCGAGAAAATCTTGTCGATAACTCCGCTACCGCGTCCTGCTATCGCCAAGGTACCTACATCCGTGTAGGCAAGGCTAAAATTTTGCTATTTAGTTGTTCTAAATGAGAAGTTTTTAACGCTGTTAGCGTCAGATTTACTCCCTCAAATTGAGCAAGTATTAAGTCAAATTGGTATCAAATAGGGTTTGGAGAGCTAGCATTTTGATGCAACTTCACATCAGAGAAAAAACCGCTGCGGTTTTAGAAGCAACAGGTAAATATCGCAAAGTTGGTCGCGCGGTTGATATATTTCTTATTACTCTCATTCTTACGAATGTTGTCGCGATTGTACTTGAATCTGAGCGAGACTTAGCGAAGGCATATCATTATTACTTTCTCACCCTGGAGCTTGTCAGCGTTGCCATATTCGCAGTGGAATATCTGCTCAGGCTATGGTGCTGTGTAGATAAACTCGACTATCGCCACCTTGATTTACCAAACTGGAAAAAGCGCCTTAAGTATTTAGTATCACCTCTTGCGCTGATCGATCTAATCGCAATATTACCCACTATTTTAATGGCATTTATTGCCTTTGATTTGCGTTTTTTAAGGGTGATCCGCTTACTGAGAATTTTTAAACTCACGCGTTACTCAAGAGCAATGCAACTATTACTCGCAGCATTTAAAGAAGAGTCTAGTTCTTTGTTAGCAGCATTTTTTATTATGAGTGTTGTGCTCATTATGGCTTCTTGCGGTATTTATTTAATTGAGCATGATGTCCAGCCGGATAAGTTTGGCTCAATTCCCAAGTCAATGTGGTGGGCGATGGCGACACTCACCACTGTAGGTTATGGTGATGTTGTCCCTATAACCCCATTAGGACAATTTTTTGGTGGTGTGATCACCTTACTCAGTATGGGAATGGTGGCGATCCCCACAGGGTTGTTGGCATCAAGCTTTGCAGATCAGATGCGAAAGCGCAGAGATGCCTTTCATGAGGCTGTGCTACATGCTTTAGTGGATGGTGAGGTTGATAAGAATGAAAAAGAACACCTAGAAGCGTTAAGACTTGAATTAGGGCTGAGCCAGCTAGAAGCCAACCAAGCCATTAAACTAATGGCAAGCCAACGTGTGCATCACATGTATTGTCGTCATTGCGGCAAGCGGCTATAGCCGCTGCTGCATTTTTAGCATCTCAGCCACTTGCTCGCCAGCTACCGCGGGACTATATCGGTATCCCTGATAGTGATCAACATGCTCTGCTGTTATTCTTTGCAGTTGAACATCGCTCTCTACACCTTCAGCAACACACAAAAGCCCTAACCCATGGGCTAGATTCACACACGAGCGAACAATTAAATAACTCTCTGGTTGCTCTGAAATTTGCTCAATAAACTGCTTATCTATTTTTATTGCATCAAGTGGCAACTGCTGCAAGTAAGTCAATGAGGCATATCCAGTGCCGAAATCATCCATATAAATGCTGCAACCCATTGACTTGAGCGCCTTCATAACTTCTACTGCACTTTCAATGTTGCTCAGCATCGCGGTTTCTGTAATTTCAAACGTCACATATCTCCCGTCCACTTTACTGCGCTGCAACAGACTTGCTATCTCTTCAACGAGCCCTTCATAGTCAAAGTTAATCGCAGATAAGTTAACAGATACATATACATCTGGTTGTATGGTTTGCCAGTGTCTCAACTCGATTAGCGCCCGCGATAGTGTCTGTAGTGTAAGCTCTGTCACTACACCTGTTTGTTCAGCGGCTAACGCAAATTCTTGGGCACAAAACTCATCATTGTCAGGCCAACGCAACAAAGACTCAAAACCTAGCAACTTGCCACTTTGAACATCGACGATAGGTTGGTAGTGATTACTGAACTGGTTGTTTTTTAGCGCGTTCATCAATGCTTGTTCGACTTCCCGTGAGCGCCTTACTTTGCCGTTCATTTCTTCACGGAAGAATTGATAAGCTGAGACTTGTTTTATGAGCACATGATCAAGTGCTGCTTTTGCCGCTTGGCTCAGGGCAAAAGCATCTAAGGCATCATCAGGATACATTGCAATTCCAATAACAGGCTGCATTGCTACACTTTGACCTGACACATTAAATGGGTTGGCAAAAGAGTGAAGTAGGCACTGCACATACTGCTGAACCTGTTCAGGGTGATCTAATCCCTCCATCAATACATAAAACAACTTGTCTTGACCAATGGCTAAGCTGTCTAATTCACGAAAACAACAACGTAGCTTTTTCGCCAGCAAGGGTAATAATTCGGCCACAAAATCTGTACCGTAAATATCATGAAGGTGTTGCAAACGGCTAAACTTGATAACCAGCAAAGCATGTTGAGTTGGGTGAACTTGAGATTGCTTAATCACATGTTGCACTCTATCCATCAATAGCGCTTTGTTGAGCAGGTTAGTTTGTAAATCATAATTAGCTAATTGATATAGTTCTTTTTCGCTGCGCTTTTGTTGACTAATATCTGTTAACACCACCACATAGCTGTGTAACTCCCCCTCGCTATTGGCTACTGCAGATATTTTCACTAAAACATCACGTTCATCACCATTTGGTAGGGTTACAACCTCTTCGGAGCTAATGTGTTGGTGCACAGCCAAAGCCATCGTTTTTCGCAGATACATTATGCGCTTTTGCCGCGATACACCAAGTTTCACGGCAGTACTAGAAGATGGGATTGACTCCAAGTTGAAAGCATTTTGCATCGCTCTATTGCATACTTGAATACGTAAATTTTTGTCTAGGATCATGACCCAATCACGAGTTTGCTCAAATGCAGCGCCAAATAGTGCTGCCCGCTCCTCAAATAAACGTTCACGCGTCAAGTTAGTATAAGTTCCAGCTACTTGAGTGGGATTACCATCTTCCCATTCCAGCACTTTGCCAAAGTCTTTATACCATCGCCATTGCCCTTGGCTGTCTTTTAGGCGGTATGTACAATCGATAAACCCTTTATTTGTAGTCACAAACTCTAGCCACTGTAGTCTGAACATTGCCCTATCTGCGGGATGTATTTTTTGCAGATAATCGTCAAGTCCGACACTTTCAAGATCGTAATCTAGTTCATTGATAAGTCTCGGTTGATAAATTAACGTGCTCCCAGCATGCCACTCCCATACCCCTGAGTTACTTCCTTCAAGTGCCATTTTTAGCCGAGCCTCACGATCTTGTGTGGCTTTGTGAGCAGCTAAGATAAGCTGCTCAACGCGATATTTTCGATAACTCCAAAGCGACAATAGCATCAGCGTTAAAAACACATAACCCGCTATCGCAACTGGTGAGCGCCACGCAGGATAATTAACCTTTATCGTCAATTTTGCAGGAGGCGTATAGTCGCCAGTAAGGGGGTCTTTTGCCCATACTTTTAGTGCGTACTCACCGGGATTCAATTTAGGAAAAACAACTCGATTTTGATTGCGGCTCAGGATTTTTTGACCACCCGATATCTGGTATTCATAGATGATCCTATCTTGATAGCTAAATGCCATTGCTGAGAAAGACACCTCTAAGCCAATATCGTCATGTTCTAATTCTATATGCTCAAACTGCTTCAAACCCGCTTTTTGATTTGGCCGAGAAATTAAGTCCACACTGGTAATATTGACATGATCCAACAGCGGTTTTTTAGGGCGGTTATCCTCAGGAGCAAAAAGCACAAAGCCCTTGAGCATGCCGTAGCCAATCCTACCATCTTGCAACACCACAGAGGCACCGCCATTAAATTCATTAGAGAGAATGCCATCTTCGGTAGTAAATTGTTGCAGGTGCAAATTATCTGGGTCAAGCCGCCAAATCCCCTTGTGTGAAGACATCCATATCATACCCTCGTCATCTTGGCGCATTTCGTACATCAATGTATCTATTTTATGTGCTTTTAAGTCAATATTATAAATTGGCTCGTAACCGTCTAATGTCATACCGATTAAACCAAACGAAGATAAAGACAACCACAAGATGTTATTTTTATCTATCGTATATGTGGTGATGTCCACCGCAAGGTGCTTGTTTGCTTTTGGGGCTTTGTATATTTCTGTTAGTGTTTCACGCTGTGGGTCGTACTGAAATAGCACCCCCGCATTATAATAGAGTGGCTTGGTTAAATCGTTTGGCAAAGGTGGATAAAAGCCATAAGCAAGAAACGGATCAACGCCTTCAAAAGATTGCTTTAAATGCGTTAATTCTGCGCTATCTATATCATAAACAAACATTCCTTTATCGCTATTCACAAAGTAGAACTTACCATTATTTAATAGCTGTCCACCTTTGACAAAAGCGGTTAATATCTCTTGGTCTTGCGCGTTATTTGCTTTTGGCCTAGTTAACTTATGTGTAACGGGATCGAATAAAAATAGGCCTTTTACGGTAGTTAGCCACAATTTATCTTTGTATTGAGCTATCCTCCATACAATAAACTCAGAGAGAATATCATCACCCATATATCCTTTAAAAAACTGTTTGGTCTCTCTCGTTTTTGGGTCGTACCGGGTTAAGCCATCATTTGTGGCTAACCAAATATAGTCTCGCGTTTCGTGCATTGCCCAAACATTGCTGTGCGAGAAGCCTTCGCCCGTTACGGTCAAATCGCTAACATTGTCAAAGGCTAAGGTGCTATCCGGTAAGTAAAATGCACCATCCTCTTTGGTCGCAACCCAGATCCCGCCGTGGTCATCTTTTGCAATGTCGATCACACTGGTATTTGAGGGAAGAAATACACTTGACGATAAACGCTTATCACGAACTGCCGTACCCTCGGAAATATCGTAATAAACGAGTCCCTTATCTGTTCCGAGCAGCAAGGTTTGCTGATCGTGCTGAAGTATTTTCCAGATATTCAAATCAGGAAGTAGCGTTTTAAATGTTACCTTGGCGTCAAAATCTTGCAGCAGTTGCGAGATATCAAGCTCATACATACCCTCAACTGCGCCAAGCAGCAGCTTGTTATTATTGAGAATAAATAGCGATTTAGTGTTAGTTTGATAAGGATGTGCAACATCCGAAATGTGCTCAAGCTGACGCAGTTTTTTTGTTGGTAAATGATACGCAAACAAGCGCTCTGATGTAGCAATAAATAAAATATCTTGATGTTGATTAACAGCTCTAATAAAGCCATTGTCTTCATTCAATGGCAGGGTAACTTCTGTCACTAATCGACCAGAACGAATATCAAGTGTCGCCACTTCATTTGTTCTGACCGCCCACATATGCTGATCATCTTTGGTTAGCACTAAGTCAACCATATTGTTGTAAAACTCTCCCTCCGTTGAGGGAGGCTCAATGTACTTTCGGTAGCGGTCGGTCGTAGGGTCATAACGCAGTAACCCTGCGATGGAAGTAGTGATCCACACACTGCCTGAATTATCCTGATAAATATAGTTAACCTGCACTTTATCAAGCACCCCGTCAGGCCCCTCTACCTCTAAAACTTGATAGCCATCATAACGGTTAAGCCCTCCCTCTGTTGACAACCATAAATACCCCTGCTGATCAATTAACAGTGTATTTACGTAACTCTGGGAGAGCCCTTCAGCGGGTGATAATCGAGAGATTTGTACAGCATTTGCTAATGAAGAAAACAAAACAATACAAAAAATAAAGCACAGGCGAAACATAAAAAGCCAAAGTTGTTAACTAGGCGTAATACATTGCCACGAGTTGACGATTTTGTCCAAGATAACTCGCCAAGCGTGACGCAAGTTCATCGGGAAGCGGTTGTGCCTTATCACAAAACCCCAGCGTGAGGTAAAAGGAGCGTAGATGGGTATATGCGAAAGTATAAACTGGACTATGTGGATTAGCTCCTTGAAACTGGCTCAACGCGTCAGTAATAAGTGCCTTTGCAATACCCCGACCACGCCACGACTGGCTAACATACACACCTACTAGCAACCAGTGTTCTGCTACTGGTTGCAATCGACATGCAGCTATAATACCAGTGGTGTCTTTGACGACCCAAACAAGATCATGCTTTGCCGCTCTTCCTCTTGCTCCATGTGCATCATAAAACTTATTCACCAAAGGAGTCATGATAGGCGCTAAGCGCTCTATGTTATACATCAGGCAAGCATCAAACTGAGATAGTATTCAAACTTTTGCTTTAATATGTCTTGCTCAGAGAGAGGGCGTTGATTAATCGCATCATAGATTGCTTCGCGACTTTTTTTGCCACGCTTTATTTGGTAAGCCCAAAATGACGCTTCATATTCAAGCTGGATCTGATACTTTTCTTGCCTTGGCAATAAACACAAGTTATGGCTCATCGTGCTATTCGAAGTAAATTACGGATGACTATAGTTTATCATAATGACTTCGTGGGACAGCAGCAAAAATTTCTCCTCTCCCCCAACAAGGTATGCCTTTATACAATAAAGTATGTATAATCGAACGCAGAGTAACCATTTGTAGCATTTAAAAGGAGCCAGATTGAAAGCTACACTCCTGTGTTTAGTCCTTGTCGTTTTGTCCGTTACTTGTACCGCAAGTGAAATACCAAAAGTAATGAGATTCAACAAACCGCCTCAAACACCACAAGCGTTATATGTCATTGAGTTGATGGAGATGGTTTATAAAGAGCTCGGCATTGAGATGAGACTTGAGGAGTTCAATCATAAAAGCTCTCTGATAGCGGCAAATGCCGGTAATTTAGATGGCCAACTTGGTCGAGTGGCAAGTATCGAGGATGATTACCCAAACCTCAGGCGTGTAGACTATCCTTTATTCCAATTTACATTGCAGTTATTCACTCTATGCAGTGATTGTGCACTAAACAACCTAAAGTCTCTCACTATCCGCAGTGGTTATCCCGTTGCCAGCACCTACTTGAACAAGCATGGCGCTGATGCGTATATCATCAATGTAAAAAGCGTGGTTGCTCAGCTTAATTTAGTCATGCAGAGACAAGTCGAAGGCGCTTTGCTCCTCGATTTTCATTTAAAACCTCACCTGCGAAATATTAATGAAGACAACTTGCAAATAAAGGACTTAGAAGTAGTTGAAAGTTTTCATTTTGTGCATAAAAGGCATGCCACATTACTACCTCTTATCAAAAAAAAGCTCTCAGAGTTTGAGCAAAAAGGTGTGATAGATATGCTCAAGGCTAAATATCAAATTTAAAGTTTTCTCCTCCTTGCTCGTCTCCCTGCCCCGCTTTCGCTTTACGTTGTAGGTATCGTTTATAGCGCTGCTGACATAATGCAATCACCTTACGCTTTTGCTCATTATTTAATGAATTCCATGCAAAGCGCTCTTCTCTACTACGATAACACCCCACACAATAACCGCGATTATTTACCTGACAGATCCCCTTACACGGACTTGGGATCTCAAATATCTCAATTTGTTCCATGTATAACTCAACCCCTTTGCCCCTTATCTAAGCATACTGCTTAGACGCTGCGCTGCCAAGGTTATACCAATTTGACTTAATGCTTGCTCAATTTGAAGGAGTAAATCTGACGCTAACAGCGTTAAAAATTTCTTATTTAGCACAACTAAATAGCAAAATTTTTGCCTTGCCTACACGGATGTAGGTACCTTGGCGATAGCAGGACGCGGAAGCGGTGTTATCGACAGATTTTCTCACCTCAAAATAGACCACTTAATTAAGAAAATTGGTATTATAAGGCGCGAGTTAAAACCTAGCGCACCAAAAACAAAAAACCCAGCGCAAGGCTGGGTTTTTCAAAAGCTCAGAAAACTTACTTTTTCTTCACGGCTTTTTTGTTTGGTAGGTCAGTAATTGAACCTTCAAATATTTCAGCAGCTAGACCGATTGACTCGTTTAGCGTTGGGTGAGCGTGGATAGTAAGCGCTAGGTCTTCACCATCAGCACCCATCTCTACTGCTAGGCCGATTTCACCAAGCATTTCACCAGCATTGATACCAACCATAGCACCACCGATCACACGGCCTGACTCTTTATCAAAGATAAGCTTAGTTGAACCTTCAGTACGTGCAGAAGCAATCGCACGACCAGAAGCCGCCCATGGGAATACCGCAGTTTCAATGCTTAGACCTTGCTCTTTTGCTTCTTTCTCTGTCACACCAACCCAAGCGATTTCTGGATCTGTGTATGCAATTGAAGGAATACATTTAGGATCGAAGTAGTGCTTCTTACCAGAGATAACTTCAGCAGCAACGTGACCTTCATGAACCGCTTTGTGCGCAAGCATAGGCTGGCCTACGATGTCACCGATAGCGAAGATGTGATCAACGTTGGTTTTCATTTGCTTGTCAGTGTTGATGAAGCCACGCTCATCAACATTTACGCCCGCTTTGTCTGCGTCGATTAGCTTACCATTCGGTGTACGACCAACAGCAACTAGTACTTTGTCATAACGAACTTGGCCTTCTGGCGCTTGCTTGCCTTCGAAAGATACATAGA
This sequence comes from Pseudoalteromonas peptidolytica, assembly GCF_012641745.1. Taxonomy (GTDB): domain Bacteria; phylum Pseudomonadota; class Gammaproteobacteria; order Enterobacterales; family Alteromonadaceae; genus Pseudoalteromonas; species Pseudoalteromonas peptidolytica. The sequence continues at coordinate 214,969 of NZ_WEHZ01000001.1, read as the reverse complement.
TACCGTCTTCTTTCGCTTCAACAGCAACAACCTTAGTAGAAAGCATCACGTTAAACTTGTCTTTAACGTACTTTTGGTAAATCTTGATAACGTCTTTGTCAGCCGCAGGTACTAGTTGATCAGCAAACTCAACTACATCAATCGCTGAACCTAATGCACGGTAAACAGTACCCATCTCAAGACCAATGATACCACCACCTAGTACAAGTAGCTTTTCAGGTACGTCTTTAAGCTCAAGTGCACCAGTAGAATCAATGATACGCTCATCTTCAGGGATAAAAGGTAGGCTTACAGGCTGAGAACCTGCTGCAATGATTGCATTATCGAAAGTTACTGTTTTCGCGCCGTCAGCACCTTCAACCGCAATGGTGTTAGAACCTGTGAACTTACCGTAGCCGTTAACGACAGTAACTTTACGCATCTTAGCCATACCGCTAAGACCGCCAGTTAGTTGACCAATTACAGACTCTTTCCATGAACGGATTTTGTCTAGGTCGATTTGTGGAGCACCGAAAGAAACACCGTGAGAAGCCATTTCAGCTGCATCGTCAATTACCTTTGCAACGTGAAGAAGGGCTTTTGAAGGGATACAACCAACGTTCAAGCACACACCACCTAGCGTGTCACGAGATTCGATTAGTGTAACGTCTAAACCTAAGTCTGCTGCACGGAATGCCGCAGAGTAACCACCAGGACCACCGCCTAGTACAACAACTTGAGTTTTGATTTCGTTGCTCATGTTATTACCTTAACTGTTATTTGAACGGGTTTACTCGTTAAGAGTAGCCGACCCAAAGTGCCTGCCAAACACCCGATTCGGGGCACAGGGCAGAGAGAGTTATTATTGCTCGAAAGTGTATCATTCACACTCTCTATTGTCCCGCCTAAATATCAAGCGGAACAATAAAATACAAGAAAACCGCATCACCTAAGTGATGCGGTTTCTATTCTTACATTACTAACTGGCGAATATCGCTTAGGTAGTTTGCAAGAGTCACAGTAAAGCGAGCTGCTAGTGCGCCGTCAATGACACGATGGTCGTATGAACAGCTTAGCGGCACCATTAGGCGCGGCTCAAACTCTTTACCATTCCATTTTGGTTTGAAGTCTGACTTAGACACACCAAGAATCGCCACTTCAGGAGCATTAACGATTGGCGTAAACGCCGTACCGCCGATCCCGCCAAGGCTTGAGATAGTGAAACAGCCACCCTGCATGTCAGAAGATGTCAGCTTACCATCACGTGCTTTCTTAGAGATTTCCATCAATTCGCGTGATAACTCAATGATGCCTTTTTTATTCACGTCGCGAACAACAGGAACTACAAGACCATTTGGTGTATCAACTGCGATACCGATATGAACATACTTCTTCAGAATTAAGCTCTCACCATCTTCAGATAGTGAAGAGTTAAACGTTGGGAAGTCTTCTAGTGCTTTTGCAGCGGCTTTCATCACGAATACTAATGGCGTGATCTTCACACCCATTTTCTTCTTCTCTGCAAGTACGTTCTGTTCTTTACGGAACGCTTCAAGCTCAGTGATATCGGCTTCGTCAAACTGTGTAACATGTGGGATTTGTACCCAGTTACGGTGAAGGTTTGCACCTGATAGCTTGTTGATACGAGAAAGCTTCTTCTCTTCAACTTCACCAAACTTGCTGAAGTCAACTTTTGGCCAAGGAATAAGACCAAGTTCACCGCCGCCAGTGTTGCCACCTTTTGCGACTTGACCAGACTCAACTTGCTTAACCAGCTCTTTCACGTAGTTTTGTACGTCTTCTTTTAGTACACGGTTCTTACGACCTGTACCTTTAACGCGAGCTAGGTTAACCCCAAATTCACGTGCTAAACGACGTACTACTGGTGATGCGTGAGCATATTGATCATTGGCCACAAAATCATCTTTTTGTGCCGATGCTTTTGGAGCTTCAGATTTCGCTGCTGGAGCCGCTGATTGCGCTGGCTTTTCTTCAGCTTTAGCTGCTGCCTGAGGTGCAGGTGCCGCGCCTTTCACTTCGAATACGAAGATTAAAGAACCCGTTGATACTTTATCGCCAGCATTAACTTTGATGGCTTTAATCGTACCTGCGAACGGTGCTGGCACTTCCATTGAGGCTTTGTCGCCTTCAACCGTGATAAGCGATTGCTCTTCTTCAACGCTATCGCCTACAGCAACCATGATCTCAGTGACTTCAACTTCATCACCACCGATGTCTGGTACGTGTACTTCTTTTTCAGCTGATGCTGCTGGCGCTTGTTCCTGTGCTGGTGCTTGCGCTTCAGAAGCTGCTGGCGCATCACCGCTACCAGCAACTTCAAAAGTGAAGATCAATGAACCCGTTGACACTTTGTCACCCGCGTTGATTTTCACCTCTTTGATAGTACCAGCAAATGGTGCTGGTACTTCCATTGAAGCCTTGTCGCCTTCAACCGTGATAAGTGACTGCTCTTCTTCAACAACATCACCAGCTGCCACTAAGATTTCTGTGACTTCAACTTCATCGCCACCAATATCTGGTATATGAACTTCTTTCACTTCTGTTTGACCTGAAGTGCTGGTTTGTGGCTTGGCTTCTTCCGCTGGCTGTTCTGCAGCTGTTTCTTCACCTGCTGCTTCAAACACCATAATCAAAGAACCAGTCGAGACTTTATCGCCTTCGGCTATTTTGATTTCTTTCACCGTACCTGCCACAGAGGCAGGTACTTCCATTGACGCTTTGTCGCCTTCAACCGTGATAAGCGATTGCTCTTCTGCAACCGTGTCACCTACGCTTACTAGGATCTCGGTTACTTCAACCTCATCGGCACCAATATCTGGAACATGAATTTCGATTGCCATTACTCGTCCTCTTATGCGTAAAGTGGGTTAGTTTTGGTGGTGTCGATATCAAATTTCTTGATAGCGTCAGTCACAGCTGATTTTTCAATCTTGCCTTGCTTAACTAGCTCACCAAGTGCAGCAACTACTACGTAACCTGCGTTCACTTCAAAGTGACGACGTAGGTTTTCACGGCTGTCTGAACGACCGTAGCCGTCTGTGCCAAGTACTTTGTAAGATGCGCTCGGCATAAATGCACGTACTTGATCAGCATAGTTTTTCATATAATCGGTAGCTGCAATTGCTGGCGCATCACCAAGTACACTCGTGATATAAGGTACTTTTTGCTCTGCTTCTGGATTTAGCATGTTAAAGCGCTCAGCATCTTGACCGTCACGAGCAAGCTCGTTGAATGACGTTACAGAGAATACATCAGAACCGATACCGTAGTCGTCGCTTAGAATTTGCGCCGCTTTACGTACTTCGTTCAAGATAGTACCCGAGCCCATTAACTGAACCTGTGCTTTGTCGCCAGTGTGGCTTTCAAGCTTGTAAATACCCTTACGAATACCTTCTTCAGCGCCTTCTGGCATTGCAGGTTGATGGTAGTTTTCGTTCATGAGCGTTAGGTAGTAGAACACGTTCTCTTGCTCTGGACCGTACATACGGCGGATACCATCTTGCAAAATAACCGCTACTTCAAATGCAAACGTTGGGTCGTAAGAAATACAGTTCGGCACCGTACCTGCTTGAATGTGCGAGTGACCGTCTTCGTGCTGTAGACCTTCACCATTTAGCGTTGTACGACCAGCGGTTGCACCAAGTAGGAAGCCGCGCGCTTGTTGATCGCCCGCCATCCACGCCATATCACCTACACGTTGGAAACCAAACATTGAGTAGTAGATATAGAACGGGATCATTGGTAAGTCGTTGGTGCTGTATGACGTTGCCGCAGCCACCCATGAAGACATTGCACCTAACTCATTGATACCTTCTTGTAGTACCTGACCAGAGGTTGCTTCTTTGTAGTAAGAAACAATATCGCGGTCTTCAGGCTTGTAGTTTTGGCCATGTGGGTTGTAAATACCGATTTGACGGAATAAACCTTCCATACCAAAAGTACGTGCTTCGTCAGCAATAATAGGTACGATATTTTTACCAATACTCTTATCTTTCAACAAGATATTTAGTGCACGAACGTAAGCCATCGTTGTTGAAATATCACGTTTTTGCTCTTCAAGTAGTGGTTTAAACGCATCTAGCTCAGGTAGCGTTAATGCTTCTGTGAAGTTAGGCAGACGCTTAGGCGTGTAACCGTGCAGCGCGTTACGGCGAGCATGTAAATACTCGTGTTCTTTTGAGCCCTCTTCCAGCGTTAAGTATGGTAGGTCTTGTAATTGCTCGTCAGACACTAAGTCATCTAGGCCTAGACGTGAACGTAGATGCGCTACGTGCGTCATGTCCATTTTCTTAACTTGGTGAGCAATGTTCTTACCTTCAGCCGCAGCACCCATGCCGTAACCTTTTACGGTTTTAGCTAAGATAACTGTTGGACGACCTTTGGTTTCTTGTGCTGCTTTAAACGCCGCGAATAGCTTAGATGGCTCATGACCACCACGCTTCAACGCGAAGATTTCTTCGTCAGTCATATCAGCAACCAATGCTGCGGTTTCTGGGTAACGACCAAAGAAGTGCTCGCGTACGAACGCACCATCTTTTGATTTGTAGGTTTGGTAATCGCCATCAACTGTTTCGTTCATCAGTTGTAGTAATTTACCTGTGGTATCTTTAGCAAGTAGCTTGTCCCAACCAGAACCCCAAACCACTTTGATCACGTTCCAGCCAGCACCTTTAAATAGGCCCTCTAGCTCCTGAATGATCTTACCGTTACCCATTACTGGGCCGTCAAGACGCTGTAGGTTACAGTTGATTAGATAACATAGGTTGTCTAGCTTTTCACGGGCAGCGAATGAAATTGCACCACGTGATTCTGGCTCGTCCATTTCACCATCACCAAGGAAGGCATAAACGCGTTGCTCAGAGGTGTCTTTTAGACCACGGCCATCTAGGTATTTAAGGAAGCGCGCTTGATAGATAGACGCGATTGGACCTAGACCCATAGAAACCGTTGGGAACTGCCAGAATTCAGGCATTAATTTAGGGTGTGGGTATGAAGAAATACCGTTACCATCTACTTCCTGACGGAAGTTGTCTAGCTGTTCAGCGCTTAGGCGGCCTTCAACAAATGCACGAGCATAAATGCCCGGAGAAATGTGGCCTTGGTAATACACTAAGTCACCACCGTCCTTCTCGTTTGGTGCACGGAAGAAGTGGTTGAAACACATTTCATAGAATGCAGCTGACGACTGGTAAGAGGCCATATGCCCGCCCAGCTCAAGATCTTTCTTCGACGCACGAAGTACGATCATAATCGCATTCCAACGGATGATAGAGCGAATACGGCGCTCAAGGTTCACATCCCCTGGATACGCAGGCTCTTGATCTGCTGGGATAGTGTTGACATAGTTAGTCGTAGTGCCTGTTGGCATATCTACGCCATCAAGACGCGCTTGCTCTAATACTTGCTCTAACAAGAACTGAGCGCGCTCTACGCCTTCTTCTTTTACGACCGACTCAAGCGCCTGTAACCATTCTTGGGTTTCTAGCGCGTCTACGTCAATTTTATTGACTTCAGACATATGGAGTGTTCCTTATGTTTAAAATACGAATTTATTCTATTTGTGCCAATTCTTACTGAATCAAGCCCGATTACTGCTGCTTAGTTCTACGCAGTGAACGCTCTATTCGCGAGCGCTCTTTACCGGCTTCTAATAACGCTTCTTCGATAAAGGCTAAGTGGGCGTTACTAGCAAGTCTTGCTTGTTCAGGGTTACCATTGATCACCGCATCTAATAACAACTTTCTGTGCTCACCGAGCTGCTCACTGACGTCTGATTTTTGCACCAAGACGGTTAAGTTTTGCAACACGTTTTGCTCAAGCAATGACTGCATCCCTTTTACAAGATGAAGCAGGACGACGTTGTGCGACGCTTCTGCAACGGCAAAGTGAAAAGCATTAATTGCCCTTGCCTTTTGCATCAGGTCATCACCTATCTGTGCTATGTTGTCAAAGCTTTGTTGTACCTTTGCAAAGTCATTCTCTGTGCCCCTGAGCGCCGCATAGTAGGCTGCAATGCCCTCTAGTGCATGACGGAACTCAAGTAAATCGAACTGAGATTCAGGGTGTTTACTGATCAAGTCGAATAATGGATCAGTTAGCCCCTCTTCGAGCTGATTCTTAACATACGTACCACCACCTTGACGACGGGTTACAAGCCCCTTTGCTTCCAATTTCTGGATAGCCTCACGTAGTGATGGACGCGACACTTCAAATTGCTTAGCTAGCTCACGCTCAGGCGGCAACTTTTCACCCGGTAATAACGAGCCCTCGAGGATCATATTCTCAAGCTGTTCTAGTATTACGTCCGATAGTTTTGCTGCTTTAATCTTTAAAGACATTGAAATAACGCCAATTTTTTATGATGTGACCTAGCCAGCTCGCTGACTTATTTTAATCAATTTGGTAAGAATTAACTTCATAGGTAAATTGGTCATACCAAATTTGCACAATACGTTATCAAAATCCATGACAACTGTCAAAATTCAGCTCAATTCAATAATAAACTGAGTGTAAAAACAACAGTTAAAGTGCATAAACTTTAACCAAGAATCACGAAAATTTAAAAGGTGATTTAAATGGTCAGACCAGATAAAGATTTAATGAGGATAGCTTTATAGAAGACAGTTATGATTCAAGCGCACGTTCACAATGCGCTTTAAAACGCGCAACATAATCCATATCACTTAACAAAGTCTTTAATCCCCTGTTGTATGGTGCCAAATATTCACTATGGTGTTTGTTGATAAGTAAATACCCATGCTGCACAAAGGCTGGCTCGGGTTGGGCGACCAATAACTTTGCATCGTCAACAGGGAGCTCCTTTAGATAAGCCTTAGCTGACTTTTCATCCATGATCATAATATCGGCGCGCTCTCTTAAAATAAGTGCAATATTCTTACTTGTATAAGTCGCATAGGATGTTTTTATTGCATACGTATCAATAGCGTCTAGTAAAGCTTTAGGATAAGTTAAACCCCGGTTTAGTAACAACTTATGCGGCTTTAGATCGGCGTAACTAGTAAACTGAAAATCAAGTGTTTTATGGTGATAAAATCGCGCGGTTTCTTCTGTCAGTGGATACTCAGTATAGTGATAGTCTCGGCTACGTTGCTCACTGTAATACCAATAAGCACTGCCAATATAGGAAGCTTTCATCCCTTCTTGATATGCTCGCTCCCAAGGCATGAATAAAAACCGCACTTTGATATTTGAAAGTGCAAATGCGTCTCTTATTACCTTGGCCACACATCCTTGGTCTTGTTGTGCCTGATCTAAATAAGGCGGCCACTGTCCAGTGGTAATGTTTACATGAGCTTCAAGCGCTCTCGCATTGCAACTGATACAAACCAGTATCACTATCAACCAAACTGCTTTCATCTGCACGCCTATTTATTTTTAGAAAGAGTATAGGCGACAATTTTTGTTATGGGTACATTATTGAGAAAAAAGAACCATTTATACCAATTTTCTTAATTAAGTGGTCTATTTTGAGGCGAGAAAATCTTGTCGATGACACCGCTTCCGCGTCCTACTCACGCCGAGGTATCTACATCTTGTAGGCAAGGCAAAAATTTTGCTATTTAGTTGTTCTAAATAAGAAATCTTTAACGCGGTTAGCGTCAGATTTACTCATTCAAATTGAGCAAGTATTAAGTCAAATTAGTATTAATTAGCGGTTGCCAAGACAACCAAGGAACAGTATAACAAAAGCGCTTTTGGGGATATTACAAAGGAAACGACTTTGATTTGGCGAGGACTGGTTGCACTGCTACTTATTATATTCCTATTCTTTTTGCTGGTACTAATTTACCCTAGCGCATCGAAAGACTCGCCCAAGTCTTTATTACAAGAGCTTGGCGAACAATTGGAGATCCAAACCAATAAACTTCGTGCTGTAATAGACCCCTCTCATGTACCGACATACAAACCGCAGCTAAACACTCAACGAGTTACTCAACGAGTTACTCAAAGAGTGCCCACGAAAAAGCCAGAGCAAGTACTGGAACACCTGACAGGCCACAGTGATGTGGTTAATATGTTTAGCGGCATGACAACGCCAACTTGCGCAACTTTAAAAAATAAAGTGTTTTCGTTAAACGCGCAGTCCCAAAACAACCAACAGCTGCAATTACAGCTAACAGGTAAAGAACTTAATCCACAAGCCCGTGCCCAAGCACAGCAAGTACTCCAAGTGGTCTACCTGCTATTTCAGCACTTTATCAATCAATCGGCACAAAAAAAAGCGCTCAGTCCTATCCAGCTAAATATGTATATTGCAGCCAACGATGATGAGTATAACGAGTTACTTCTTGCCCGTAATGTCGAGCCTAGTGGTACTGCTGGGATGTATTTTTTGTTTCAAAACCAAGGGTTTGTTAATGGTGGTGGTAGCGATGAACAAACCTTAAGAACATTACTGCATGAGTCAGTGCATGCGCTGGTATTTTATTATTTTGGCTTAACACCTAGGTGGGTAACGGAAGGCATAGCGGAGTATTTTGAGCACCTTAGAATAAATGAGACGGGTCGATTTACGATCTACAACTCAACTGAGGACTGGCTAACGCAACAAGGCCTGCTGCGCACACACTATACAAAACTTGATATCAGCACTTTGTTCAACAGCGAAGACCAATGGCAAACGCTGCAAAATACAACCCTTTACGCTAACACCTATCTATTCACTGGATTTATGATTGAGAACAACAGTAACGCTTTTTTTGAATACTTGCTTCAAGAAGGTAGTAATCCTTGCAATATTGTACCTGCGCAAAATATTGAAACACTCTTTCGTAGCCACAATGCGCATATTGAGTCTCAATTTGAACAATGGCGCAGCCTCCCAAGACGAATACAAATGGGCCGCTGGTAGCGCGCTTGCTTTGTATACTGGTCGATTTCAACCAATTTACTTGGTCTAAGGTTTTAGCTTTTTAGCATGTGTAGAAGCGCCTGGGGCACTCATAGAAGTACTGGTAATAGGAAAGAGGCTAGACTTTAGATTGAAAACGTAAAGTCCAGCCATGTTGACTTTGTACAGCTAGGCAGCGGCTTTTCTTCTGGTAAAGTTTTGTCTGGCCATTTTAGTGGTGATTGACAAAACAGCAGCGAGTTCGAGGCCTAATAAAATACTCTTGATTGAAGAATAATTATAAAACACCCAATCCCAACCCCAAAACTGCTTGGCAAACTCTTCGTTTACTCCCAGATATTCTAAATTACGAATCAAATTTTCTGCCATGGCTAGTAAATCTATACATATAAATAAAAGAAACACTGTCATCAATGCCATATCAGCATTGGTCATTAAGACCTCTTTTGTTTCTTTACCTTTTCTAGTCAACCAGTTTCGGGACAAAATCGGCCTAGTGGCTATTAATAAAAACATCACTACATCAGTTAGAAAATGAATGAGATATATACGATTATTTTTCCAAACTTGAATAGACTCGTCGCTAAGTGCAAACAGTTCAAAATGGAAAAAAGAAAACCCCAGTAGATGAGTAACAAAGAGTAATATACAGATATGACGAATATTAGTATCTGAGAAATAGACAAGACCAACTATTGCTATTGCTGTCAACATAACTACTTGGTCAAGCTGAGAGTTGAAATAAAAGATACTAAAAGGAATAAAAAGAAGTGCTAATAAATATTTCATACTTTACCTGTAAAAACTCAATTCCATTACCCATTAGTTGAATCTTCTTTGACTTGTTTGGGTCGGCCACCATTTTCTGTACCACTTCCGCCATAAACAAGCTTAACGTCTACCTCAACAAGCCGAAGTTGATGCAGTTTACTTTCTTGCAATGTATGACACCCCAATAAACGAGCAAGAAATACCGACATTAAATTCTTCATCGTTAATTCCTATTTTTTTAAGTCTTTTTGTTCCGCTTCACTCTGTCGAATTTGAGCGATAAGCCCTTTGATATCAACCGAACAATAAATACATATTTCTAAAAATTGGTTTATTCGTGGCTGGCCAACATCTGTCTCCCAATTTTCTATCGTCCTGAGAGAAACACCAATTTTATCTGCCATTTGTTGCATGGTGACTCCCTTTCGTTTTCTTAGCGCGCGAAGGTCATCCCCTGTTATACTATTTTTAAAGAAAAACAACGCTGTTATATCCCTAACATGATATCGTTACTATACGAATGTTAAAGAAGCAGTAAATGAGTCATGCCTTGCACGCTTTGCTTCTATGCCATCTGTGAACCTAATAGCGCAGATAGTAACAAACAGAAACAAAAAATCAACAAATAAAACATTACTCTTTATTACGTTACAAATCGTATATTAATTCGGCACCCCAAGCAAATATAGCAGCTGTAGCAGTGAGCCTTCACAAATAGCGGCGTCAGCCTGTTCAACCACTTTTGGCTTGCCGTGAATGGCTACACCGAGCTGTGCTTTTGCCATCATAACCAGATCATTTGCGCCATCACCAATAGCGACTGTTTGCGCCATAGGTATACTTAACTGGCCTGCTAACTGCTCAAGCACTTTCGCCTTTTTATCGGCATCCACTATCTCTCCTAACACTTTGCCAGTTAGCTGCTCGTTAGCCACTTCTAAGGTATTAGCAAAAACAGCGTCGAGCTGTAACGGTGCGATTAGCGCTTCTGCAAACCAAGTAAAACCACCGGAGGCAATGGCTAAAGACCAGCCATGCTGTTTTAATGATTGGCACAGCACTGCAATACCAGGCATCAATGGGAGGTTTTCCTTTAACGCTTGGATCTGCGATAGCTTCACACCTTCAAGGGAGGCGACACGACGATGTAGGCTTTGTGCAAACGAAAGGCTCCCCGCCATGGCCTGCGCTGTGATAGTTGCCACTTCATCAAACCTGTCAGCCAATCTTGCAATCTCATCAATACATTCGATTTGAATTGCGGTTGAGTCCATATCCATCACCAACAACCCAGGGCGCTCAAGCGTTGGTGCTTGGCTTATAATTGCACCCTGTAGATGTAACGCATCAGCCACAGCCCTAACCTGTGCCTTAGTAGGCAAATGTGAGGTATCAATGCTAAAGGCCAGCGCCACAGGCAGCGATTTATGTGGTTGATAGGCACACACATAAATAGGCTGCGCGGTAAACTCAGCAATAAACTTAGCTAATTTTATCAAGTGCTCACTAGCTATCTCTTCACCAAAAAAACAAAGTGTTTGCCAAGTATTAGCAAGCGGCGGATTTACTTGCGAGAGACTTGTGTTATTTTGATAATGATACCACTGCCCCAGCGACATCATTGTGCGAATAGGTGTTTTTAGCTCAATATCGCCTAATTGAATGATTGACGGCATAAGTTGCTCCTTGATAGCGTTAAGGCGATTTTTAACACGATTGCGCTTAACTGTCAGTATCTATGCTCGGTAAAAGCAGGTAATATTTGATAAATATGAAAAATTTACATGTCCTAGAAGCCCTAAATTCATCTCGAGGACGCAGACTGTTGCGTTTGTGTATCGCCGCTATCTGCTTGGTTATGGTTACTTGGCTTGCTTTTAACACCAGCTTTGAATCGCATAGGTTATTGCACAATGGCGCTGACCTCACAGCGCGCAGCTTGACCAAGCAACTAGCAAAAAATGCTGCCTTACCACTTTCACGTAATGATTACCCAAGATTAAGTGCGCTCGCTAACCACTTAGCTGGTGATGACTTTGTTTTACAAGTTTCTATTTATGACTTTCAAGGACGCTTTGTTGTTGGTAATGACGGTAACACAGCGCCCACGCAGTACCAACAATTGACTCAAACACTTCCTGGTTTAAGTAAAACAAAAAGTATTATTTCTGAACCAGTTTATACCCCAACAGGCCAACCATTGGGCTTTGTTAACATGGTATATTTAACCGAAGCTGCGATGTCACAAAGCCATGCTCACTTTCACGAGCTAGGCAGAGTGGTGTTACTCATGTTGATTATCACGATGGTATTTACGTGGCAAATTGGTAGGGGATTAAAAGGTTGGGAAGTCAAACGCAAAATTCGCAAGAAAGTAAAAACACTTGGGTCGCCAAATCGACATTGATTCAAGGCTAACACTATTACTATTGTAAATAACTTGATAATATCAATGGTAATTTATATAAATTCCAAAGACAAAGGATATGAACAATAAACTTTTTATCATTCCAAAACCAAACCCGAATGCCACTCTAAGGCTATTTTGCTTTCCTTATGCGGGAGGCTCTTCCACGATTTTTACCCCGTGGATTGAACAGGCTAATACCCATATAGAGCTGGTCTTTGTGCAATTGCCAGGTAGAGGGGCAAGACTCATGGAGCCTGCAATCGATAATATGCCTGAAGTGATAGAGGAGCTATTACTGTATAAAGACTTTATTACCAGTAAGCCCTACGCGTTTTTTGGTCACAGTCTTGGTAGTCGTATTTCTTATGCTCTCGCTTGCGAGCTACACACTTTGGGGCTTCCTTTACCTAGTAAAGTCTTTGCCTCTGCCAGCCGAGCACCACACTGCACATCGAATAAAAAATATTTACATGACCTTCCTCATGATGCCTTTATAGCAAAGTTACGGGATTTAAATGGCACACCGAAAGAGGTACTAGACAATGCTGAGTTGATGGAATTGTTAATTCCACTTCTGCGAGCGGATTTCAAGATTGCCGATACCTATGTTGCCGAGCAACATGCCCTTCCAACTCCGATTCACGTATTTCACGGTGTAGAGGATGAGATTTTAGATGAACATATTTTGGCTTGGCAAGCGCTCACCGCTCAACCTTGTACCTACAAATATTTTGACGGTGGACACTTTTTTATCCATCAATATGGCGAGGAGATGATTAATATCATCAACCAGCAGTTAACGTAACCATCGCGGTTTGGTATATAAATAAGGCGTAAAAGTTGTAGTCAACAACGGCGCTTTTACCTCTTATTTATTGCTGATAAGGATGTTTTATACCGTCACAAAGAGTACGTTTGCCCGATAACCTGACCCTGTATATATTTGCTGTGAATGCCTATCGTAATGGGTATTTATACCAATTTAACTTAATACTTGCTCAATTTGAAGGAGTAAATCTGACGCTAACAGCGTTAAAAATTTCTCATTTAGAACAACTAAATAGCAAAATTTTTGCCTAGTTATCGACAAGATTTTCTCGCCTCAAAATAGACCATTTAATTAAGCAAATTGGTATTACAGCATCAACCTTGGTTTATGCCAGTATTGTCAACTTATACCAAATAACTGTTTGGTATTTTGATAAAGCATGGCACCCAACAAGTTTGGTGTTTCAGGGCGGTATTCACAGAGCTTTTCAAATACTTCAACTACGCGCTTGGGCGTATTAACCTTTCCTTGATACCCATTCAGCGGCATGGATGGAGCATCGGTTTCGAGTACTAAGCTTTCAAGTGGCAATTGTGAGATGATCTGTGCTGTTTTTTCACCCCTTGGATACGTGATAGTCCCTCCAACTCCAAGCTTAAAACCCTGACTGATATAATATTCAGCTTGTTGTTTTGAGCCTGAGAAAGCATGGATCACCCCACCAAATTTTGGCTTAATGCGCTTAAACACTGCGGCTATCAGATGATGACTCTTACGGTGGTGGACAATAAGTGGCAACTCAAGCAAATTACTCAGCCTAACATGCGCTTCAAAGAGCGAAACTTGCTGCGCTAGCGCTTCACAAGTCGCGTCTATGCCACACTCTCCAATGGCACACAGCTGTGCACGGTTAAGCTTGGCGTGCTGGGCAAGTTTTGCCATATCACTATCGTGGTGTTTGTCGATAAAATAAGGATGCAGACCCGCTGCAATCGCGCATTCCGGGTGATCAGTTTTAAATTCAAGCAGTCGTTGCGACTGAGTAAGCGTAACACCTGGTACTATAAAACGTTCAACCCCCGCGCTTTGGGCGGCTTTTATATGCGTGGCTAAGCCCGCTGCCAACTCACTAAAATCAAGGTGGCAGTGGCTATCTATAAAAGCAATTTTATGGGTTGAGTCGCTCAATTTCCCAGCTGCCATCAGCTTGTTTCACATACATAAAACGGTCATGAAGGCGGTGTTCTCCCCCTTGCCAAAACTCAATTTTGGTGGGCACAACACAATAACCGCCCCAAAAATCAGGAAGTGGTATTTCGCCTTTAGCAAACTTGTCTTTCATGCTACTAAAAGTTTGCATTAATGCTTGACGCGATGATACCGGGCGTGATTGTTGAGACGCCCATGCAGCAAGCTGGCTTTCTTTAGGCCGTGACAAAAAATACTTGGCAACACGGCTAGTTGGCAATGGTTGTGCTTCCCCATAAACAATTACCTGACGCTCAATCTCATGCCATGGGAAATGCAAACAGATCTTGTTGTTTTGTTTTAGCTCTTGCGCCTTTCTTGAGCCGGTATTAGTAAAGAAGACAAAGCCATTTTCATCAACATGTTTGAGCAATACGATGCGCTGAGATGGCTGCCCATCTTCATCTACAGTTGCAACTACCATCGCTGTCGGATCTGCAAATTTAGCTTCAATTGCCTGCTCAAGCCACAGTTCAAATTGCGCGACTGGCGTGTCCTTTAGCATCTCACGACGCAAACCATCTTTGGTGTACTCTCTACGAATATCTTCAAGTTTCATCACAATTTCCTTAATAATACCGATTTCACCTACTTTTTGCTTATCATGAAGAAGCTAATTGGTATAAAAAAGCCGCTATAAAGCGGCTTCTAGTATACCTTAATGCAAGTTAAAACGAACTTACATTTGCTCCATCACTTCAATACCTAGCAGGTCTAGACCTGTTTTCAGTGAATTAGCTACTAGATTGCAAAGCAACAGACGGCTTTCGCGTACTTCTGCTGCCACGTCCTCTTTCAAAATTGGGCACGCTTCATAGAATGTCATATACAAGCTGGCAAGCTCATATAAGTAGCTACATAGTACGTGTGGAGTCGCTTCGCTGATCATCAGATCAAGTACTTCTTCCAGTTGCAGTAATTTAAGCGCAAGTGCCTTTTCCTGTGGCTCTTGAATTTGGATGCGACCAGTTAGACTTGTGCTATCGACATTTGCTTTGCGGAAGATACTGCGAACGCGAGTGTAAGCATACTGTAAGTATGGCGCTGTTGCCCCTTCAAAGCTCAGCATTGTATCCCAGTTAAAGATATAGTCGCTGGTTCTATGCTTTGATAAGTCAGCATATTTCACCGCACCGATCCCTACCTTACGAGCGATTTCTTGGCGTGCTTCATCTGATAAATCAGAGGCTCTGTCAGCAAGCTTTTCAGTTGCTCGGCTTACCGCTTCATCGAGTAAATCCGATAGCTTAACGGTGCCACCGGTACGGGTTTTAAATGGTTTACCATCGTTACCCATCATAGTACCGAACAAGCTTGGCTCATAGCTGGTTTTATCTTTAAGTAGCCCAGCTTTACGTGCAGTGATCTCAACTTGGTTAAAGTGTAACCCTTGACGCGCATCAACAAAAATTAGGATGCGGTCAACATCTAGCTCATTTGAGCGGTAATCACAGGCGGCAAGATCAGTGGTTGAATATAAGAAGCCACCACCTGATTTTTGCACGATAAATACAGAAGGTTCACCGTCTTTATTTGCTAGTTCATCAAGGAATACGACTTGAGCGCCCTGATCTTCTACTGCAATGCCTTTCTCTTTTAGTAGCGTAATAACACCTGCAAGACGGTCGTTGTAGGCACTTTCTGCCATGATGTCATCACGCGTTAGCGTAACATTTAACTTGCCGTATACTTCTTCTGAGTGCTTAACAGACGTGTCGATAAACATTTGCCATAGCTTTTTACAATGTGCATCACCACTTTGTAGTTTGACTACATAATCACGAGCTTTATCGGCAAAACCTGCTTCGTCATCAAAACGCTTTTTAGCATCACGATAGAAGCTTTCTAAATCGGCAAGTGCTACATTTTCCAGATCAACGCCTTGGTTTAACAAATCTTCTAAGTGTGCGATTAGCATACCGAACTGGGTACCCCAGTCGCCCATGTGGTTTTGGCGAATAACGGTATCACCACGGAACTCAAGGGCGCGTACAACGGCATCACCAATAATAGTTGAGCGCAGGTGACCAACGTGCATCTCTTTAGCTAGGTTTGGCGAAGAAAAGTCCACAACGACTTTGTCAGGTGTCGCATGCTCTGCAACCCCTAGCTTGGCATCCGTATTTGCCGCTTCAAGGCTTGTAGCTAAAAACTCAGGTTTGAGGTGAATATTAATAAAACCTGGGCCCGCTATTTCTGTTTTATCCGCAAGATCTGTAACGTCTAAGTTATCGATTATTTTTTGCGCCAGTTCTCGTGGGTTGGTTTTTAATGCTTTTGCAGCTCCCATTGCACCGTTAATTTGGTAATCACCAAACTGTGGACGCGTGCTTTGTGTTACCGCAGGGTTTGTACCTTCAGGGATACCAGCCGCTTGCATCGCTGCATTGGCCTTTTCAATTAAAATACTTTTAATGTTCATTTGTTTTCCTTTAATGCGCAGCGATTAGTGTTCACGAGTTTCATGGAACTTCACGTCAGGGTAACGCTCCATAGATAAATTCAGATTTACGCGACTTGGAGCGATGTACGTGAGGTTGTCACCACCATCTAATGCTAAGTTTTGTTCACACTTACGACGGAACTCAGCCATTTTCTTCTCATCATCACAGCTTACCCAGCGTGCTGTTTGTACTGTTACGCTCTCGTAAATCGCATCAACGTTATACTCAGACTTCAAACGCGCTACAACCACGTCAAACTGCAGCACACCAACCGCGCCAACAATCAAGTCGTTGTTGATAAGCGGTCTAAACACCTGTACAGCACCCTCTTCAGAAAGCTGCACTAAACCTTTGAGTAGCTGTTTTTGCTTCAATGGATCTTTTAGGCGAATACGGCGGAATAACTCCGGTGCAAAGTTTGGAATACCACTAAATTTAAGCGTTTCCCCTTGGGTAAAGGTATCACCGATTTGAATTGTGCCATGGTTGTGTAGACCGATAATATCACCCGCGAAGGCTTCTTGGGCACGCTCACGGTCACCTGCCATAAAGGTTACCGCATCTGCAATACTGATTTGTTTGCCAATACGCACATGATTCATTTTCATGCCTTGAGTATATTTACCCGACACAATTCGCATAAAGGCAATACGGTCACGGTGTTTTGGATCCATATTTGCTTGGATCTTAAACACGAAACCAGAGAACTTTTCTTCGTCCGCTTTTACTTCACGTTCATCTGTTTGACGCGGCAGTGGCGTAGGTGCCCACTCGGTTAAGCCATCAAGCATGTGGTCAACACCAAAGTTACCCAGTGCCGTACCAAAGAACACTGGAGTGAGTTCGCCCGTTAAAAACAGTTCTTGGTCAAACTCGTGTGAAGCACCCATGACCAGCTCAAGCTCTTCTCGCAGCTGCTCTGCGAGGCTTTCACCTATAGCCGCATCAAGTTCGCTGTTATTAAGCCCTTTGATGATACGCTTGTCTTGAATTGTATGTCCTTGACCAGTTTGGTACAAAATCGTTTCATCACGGTGAATGTGATATACACCTTTAAACTCTTTACCACAGCCAATTGGCCAAGTAACTGGCGCACACATGATGTTCAGCTCGGTTTCTACTTCATCAAGTAGCTCCATCGGGTCACGAATATCACGGTCCAACTTGTTCATAAAGGTAACAATTGGCGTGTCACGTAAACGCGTAACTTCCATTAATTTACGAGTACGATCCTCTACACCTTTTGCCGCATCGATCACCATCAAACATGAGTCAACCGCAGTTAACGTACGATACGTATCTTCCGAGAAGTCTTCGTGCCCAGGAGTATCCAATAGGTTGACTAAGGCATCATTATACGGAAACTGCATCACGGAAGTGGTTACCGAGATACCACGTTCTTTTTCCATTTCCATCCAGTCAGACTTGGCGTGTTGGTTTGAACCTCGACCTTTAACTGTGCCTGCTTTTTGTAACGCCTTTCCGAATAAAAGTACTTTTTCGGTAATGGTGGTTTTACCCGCATCAGGGTGTGAAATGATCGCGAAAGTGCGTCTGCGCGACACTTCCTGCAAGATACTCATATTTGACATTGAAATTCTACTTATGGCATTGGTAACCGAACCAAAACTCGGCCACGCTAAATTCGAACAAAGATTGCTATATTCTCTCTGATCTTGGCCATTTTAACAACTTGATGACCATAATTTTCACAGTAAAAATCCATCATCTCAACCCAAGCCACTGTGCACTAGCGTGGCTTTTGTTGATACATGTGCTTGTCGGCACGTGAGAACAAGCTCGCCATGCTTTCAAATTTACTGTCGCACTTGGCAAATCCCGCTGAAAAGCCACACTTGGGCAACAGCTGTGCCTTTAATGATTGGTAAAATGCAGCTTCACTTTGATAAATAAAGTCTTGGACGTCATCTTCATTGACCCGTTGCACCATAGCAATAAATTCATCGCCACCATAGCGCCCAATGATGTCATCTTCACCGCTTATTTCCTTCAGCGCTTTACCTAAGCATTGCAATACTTGGTCGCCAACTTCATGACCATAACTGTCGTTGATGGGTTTGAATCCATCCAAATCTAAAAAAATACAGTATAACGACGCGCCAAGCTTAAATGCTATGTCACGTTTATGTTCACCGAGCAGTTCCGTCGCCCGACGATTTAACACTTCGGTTAAAGGGTCTTGCATCGCAATCGCTTTGATTTTGCTGTAACGCTCAATCATGACGAGGTCATCTTCGAGCATATCGCGCAGGTGCTCAACACATTCAATCATTGATGGAGCATAATCGGTTGGCTTAAAGTCCATTACACATAAAGTGCCGAATGACTTACCATTCGGCCAGTGAATGGGCACGCCTAAATAAGATTCAAAGCCATCTTCGGCGACTTCCGGATTATCATCCCATTTGGCATTGCAGCTGGCATGTTGCTCGTAAAGATTGCGATTGTTAGCCAAGACATGCTTACAAAATATATTGGTTTCTTGGGGAATAAAGCCACCAGCAGGATAAGGGTTTTGCGCTTGAGTACTGGAAATCATGACGGTAAACCCGTCTTGTTTTTTTTGTACCACAAATGCTGCAGGCGCTGAGAGTATTTTCGCTAACAAGTCGACTGTTTTTTGCCACTTGACTAACGCCTCTTGCGTTGTATCACGTTTAAATAAATCTGAGTAGGGCACACAGTTGCCTTGCTAAAAACCACGGTGCCCTTAATAATAATTCGCTTAAAATAAATTTCAATTGTACGGTTTACTTCCGTGACAAAGCAGGAATATCCATCATATTTTTATAGCTTGGATCGATACTAAATTGCTTAGCTGGAAATTTCACTTCTTTCACCCGCACAAACTGTGACGATGATTGCTGTCCAGGTAGGCTACCCAAAGGTGAAACATCAATACTGATCTTATTCTCAAGCGTGGGCATGGTATAACCAGAGAGGCTACCAACGTACTGTTGATAGCGATTAAACACAGCGGCATGTTGAGCTGATAAGCCAATATCGGCGATGTCAGCAAAGCATACTTGTTGCTGTAGCATGGCCACGCTAAACTCATAAAGCTCACAACTGATACCATTAATCCGTGCACGCTGGTTTAGCTTTTTTAACTGATTATTGCCATTGCTCTTGAGCTGTTTGATTTGTTGCTCAGCCATGCGCAGCGCACTTTTTGCCGTTTCAAGATGAGCTACATTCTTTAACCCCTCTTGGCTTTGTAATTTTTTTAACTCAGCCTCTTGCTTTGTCAACAAAGCAGACAAGTCACCAAACATGTTATTGCTCATTTCCATGTAGCTTTTTGACGTTGGTGTAACGACATATAGTTTGTTTTTCAAGGCATCAAATAGCTGATACTGTGCTGCGTTATCCATACGCATGGTATGGCCTTTAATCTTGAAGCTTTGCTGCCCAAGACCGGACTTGAATACTAGCTCCACTTCCGCTTGCGCTACCCCTGAAAGGGCCACAAATGACGCTGCAACCACAGTTTTAAACTTTAATAAATTCATAGTACTAAACTCAGAAATTACCGATATTGCCGATTAGGTTGTAAATTGGCAGGAATAGCGCACCGATGATGAATATCATAAATCCTCCCACTAAAAAAATTGCCACAGGTTCAACTAAGGTTTTTAGTTTATCTATGGTGTCATTAACACGGGTTGTATATTCATCAGAGATAAACCGCGCTTGATCTTCCAGCTTACCGCTGCGTTCACCTGTCATCAGCATCCTGATGATAAAGTTAGGGTACGACTTAGTTCGTTTAAACTCATCCGACAAGCTATTACCTTTGGCGACCCCTTGTTGAATCAGTTTTATATTTTCTTTATAAACTTCGTTGGGTACCGCCGCGGCAATTACTCCAAGAGATTTATAGATATCCACTCCTGAGCGCACCAACAGCGAAAAGTATTCAAACACAAAGGCCATATTTGAATAACGGATCAATTTACCAACAACGGGGATCTTAAGTGCGAGCTTTGAAACCCAATATTTAAACCCTCGATGTTTTTTATAAGCCACCGAGATCAGAAAAAACACTGTGATAATTGCCGCGATGTAATAAAGCGTGTCATGACGCAGTGAATCCGAGATATTCATCACCATCAGCGTAATGGCAGGCAGCTCAACTTGCATTTGCTGATATAGCTCTGTCATAGATGGGACGGTGTAATACATCCAAAACACACAGGCCAGTAAAGTTGCGAATAACACCACAACTGGATAGATCAGTGCTTTTTTCACATCCACATTAATACGACCAATGCGGTTAATATGTTCCGCCGCATTTAGCAATGTTTGGTCGAGTAAGCCAGTTTCTTCACCAATACGGCACAGATATAGCACTGAGTCAGGAAATACTTCGCCTTGCTTTTCCATTGCGGATGACAAACTGTTGCCAGACTCTAATGCCATTCTTAATTCATCCGCAATAGTTCTAAGCGCTGGGTTTTCCGCATATTCAGCAGCATCTTGAAGTGCACTAATAATAGGAATACCAGCTTTAAGCATAACCGCGATGTTTCGTAAAAAGTCTGCAATTTCCGACTTTTTAATTTTGCGCTTTGTCGACCAGTTTGATAGCGCATAAAAAGGTTGCCATACTGCGTTTACCGGCTCTAATGCAATAACGGCACAGCCCTTTCGTTCGTAGTATTCATGGGCAGAAATTGGGTTATCAAAAGGCAGCTCAGCCACCCCTTTCATTGCTTGGCCATCGCGGTCAATGACTTTATATTTAAATAACGCCATTAGTTGTACTCCACTTCTTTAGCAACTAAGTTTTGCAGCTCATCAACCGTCGTCGTACCATTTAACACTAAGCTAGTAGCAACACTGTGCATAGACACGTAGTTACCCGCTTTTGCATGTGCATATAGCTCTGACACTGGCTTATTTAACTCAATGAGGTGACATAGCGATTTGTCTACTGACATAATTTCATAGACAGGCACACGTCCTAAGAAACCAGTATGGCCACATGCCTCACATCCGGCACCTTTTGTCAGTACCACGGGCTTATCCAGACCCAAGTACTGCATTTCTTCTGCTGTGCTTTGGACTTCTTCGCTACAGTGGCGGCAGTTTTTTCTCACCAAACGCTGAGATACCACGCCTACGAGAGAGTCAGCAATCATGTGGTTACTAATATCGAGTGAGCGTAACCTTGGGATAACTCCCATCACGTCATTGGTGTGTAATGTTGATAATACCAAGTGACCGGTTTCAGCCGCGGTCACAGCGGTATGGGCGGTTTCATTATCACGGATCTCACCGACTAAAATGACATCCGGGTCATGGCGGAGGAAGTGTCTGATTGCATCAGCAAAACCATACCCGGCTTTTTCATTGACTTGAGTTTGTCTCGCAAGTGGTAAACGGTACTCTATCGGATCTTCAACTGTGACAATATTCTTCTTGAGCATATCTAAACTGCTCAAGCCAGCATGCAGCGTAGTGGTTTTCCCCGAGCCGGTTGGACCGGTAAGTAAAATAATTCCAGAAGGCTTGTTAAACATGCTTTCAATTAACCCAAGGTGCTCAGGTAAAAAGCCAAGTTGTGACAAACTACGCAGTTCCACCTCTCTTGGTAAAATACGCGCCACTAAGTTTTCTCCGTAAGGACACCCAAGCGTCGATACACGAATATCATAACTCAAGCCATTCACCACAACTTCAAAGCTGCCATCTTGTGGTAAACGCTGCTCAGCAATATCCATTGATGCACGCATTTTTATCGTTGAGGTTAAGCGGCTGAGCTCTTTAGGTAATGCAAATGCTGAGCGCATTACCCCGTCAACACGAAATGCCACACTAATGCTTTTTTCCATTGGTCGGATATGAATATCCGTCGCCCGTTTTTTAACCGCAAAGCGTAGAATGTTAGTTAGCAACGTGTCTAGCGTGCGCACAGACTCTTTATCGGCAATAAGGTGGTCGATTTCGTCTTGGAGAATCTTTTCTACTGGGTTATTCAGGTAAAAATAGTGGTTATGTAACAGCTTTTGGATCACCCCCTTTTCTGCAAGGTGGATGTCTAAATGTAGCTGGCAATATTTGTACACAAGCGCCCGTAGACCGTCTATGTTCTCATTACTCGTTGCAATCGTTAGGGTGCGCTCATCACATTTTAATGGAATAAACTGGCTACCTTTACATAAGTTAAAATTAAACTTTTTTAATGCTTCAGGTTCAGGAATATAGTGAGCTAGGTCAATATAAGGTAGCTTTAGTAATGTTGCCAGCTGTTGAGCCAGCGCACGCTGACTTACAAAGCCATTACGCTCTAGTACTTCACTTAACTTTTCGCCAGTGATCACCTGCTCTTGCAGCGCAAAATCGAGTTCATCCTGTTTAATAGCCCCTGCACTGAGTAATAATTCCGCTAGGGTCTTCATTTCTTGTGTCATGAAAAATCTCTAAATTCTAAAAAATTGAATATGATAAAGTGCAAACAAGGTTGCTTGATCTAAACTGGCTGTGGCTGGCAGCCCCAATATAAACTGTAACTTCTTAATCGCCCCAAGTGTTTGTATGCCCAACATGCCGTCAATGTCTCCACCGTACAAACCTGCGTTTGCCAGTGCCATTTGCATGTTGCTCAACTCCCCTTGCAGCGAAGACAAACCTGACCAGGTAAAAATACACTCGTGTTTAACGGCAAAGCACACTGCTTGCCCTTGCTCAGAAACGGCATGTAGAGGAAATGACACCACCTGTAAGTTACCGCTACGCTGCAACCAATTGATGATAATGGTGCTATTTTGTGCAGCCAGCGCTGCCAACACGTCCTCTTTTGCGTAAAACTGCCACAGTGATGATGCTTCCTGTTCCGGTAGTAAACGCTGCGTGAGTTCATGTAACGCACGCTTAGCTAACACTTTCTCAGGCGTGGTAGTGGTGCTATTGCCCTCAGTAGTGGGAGTATTATCAATGACAGCTGGTGCAGCATCAGTGACCATGCTCACCTGCGGCGCAGGTTTCACCTCAGGCTTGTTAATTGATAGGGAAACCTGCTTAGGCTCGCTTACTGTTGAGTTGCTGGAGTCTAGAGGCGCTTCGCTTTGTGTTTCTCTTGACGTGATTGGTTGCTCCGCACTACTGTGCAGCCAATCATCATAGTAGCCTTTGACCTTATCAACCACAGCAAACTTGCTCGCCAAAAAGGCAGCTGAAACTATCACTGCGGTGTAAATACAGCCAA
This sequence comes from Pseudoalteromonas peptidolytica, assembly GCF_012641745.1. Lineage (GTDB taxonomy): Bacteria > Pseudomonadota > Gammaproteobacteria > Enterobacterales > Alteromonadaceae > Pseudoalteromonas > Pseudoalteromonas peptidolytica. The sequence continues at coordinate 191,224 of NZ_WEHZ01000001.1, read as the reverse complement.
AGATTATCTTTTTTTTGCTGCTGCGATAATAAAAAAACGCTTCACCGACATCGACAATCGCAAGTCGAATAATATCGCGACTGACCACTGACGTTTGCTTAGCCGCCAACACAATCAGTACTCTATCCATTAATAGGTTTACTAATCTCGGCACCCCACGGGTTGCTCGGTATATCAAGGTCAAAGCTAAGCGAGATACTTGCAGTGCATCATCCCCTGACGCTTGGGTTTTATATTTAATATATTGCGCCATTTGAGCCTTAGATAACGGCAAAAACTGACGAGATAACGCGATACGACTTTTAAGTTGTCGCATCGACTTAGTATTCAGCGTGTCTTGTAACTCTGGTTGTCCCAACAGCACTATTTGCAGTAATTTTTCGGAACTGGTTTCGAAGCTGGTTAGCAACCGGATCAACTCTAAGCTCGCGGCTGACAGATTTTGTGCATCGTCAATCACAACGACAGAAGTCACGGCATTCTTTTTATTTAATAGTAAAAAGTGATTGAGCTGCTGTAGTAGCTCCGGCATCTCTTTTGAGCATGGCGTTAAACCAAAATCCACGATGATTTGCTCAAGTAAAGCAGTCTCTTGCACCACACTATTGAGCACCAATGCCGTTGCCGCTTGCAAAGTGGCAAGTTCTTGCAGTAACACTCGACTAAAGGTCGACTTGCCCAATCCCACTTCACCTGTGATCACCACAAAACCACGTCGCTGATTGAGCGTAAACAAAACTTCATGCAGTAATGCTTGCAGAGTATCGTGCATGTAATAATGGTTACCATCGGGTACCGCCGGAAACGGATGATGTGTCATCCCGAGGCGTTCTATATGATGATCCATCGCTGGTATGGGAAACTGCAATCGTGTCATGATGATACTTGAAGAGACTGTAGATAACGCAAACGCGACAATAAATCGCGCGCACGGTTTTGCAAGATTATTTCCTTGAACCCTTGTTCTAGCAGGGCTCGAGCCTCGTCATACGACTTGAGCTGCATCTGGCAAACAGCAAGATTCATTCTTGACTGTTCATCTGTTGGCACTAAATAAATCGCTTTTTTCCAGTAGCTAATCGCCTGCTGATAATTTGCCTGCTGCATATACATATATGCCCACGCCTTGGTGATAAATGGGCTCGTTGCTGATAAATCAGCATCATACTCTTGCAGCAATATACTTAGTTTTTCCCAATCTTGTAATTGCATGGCACGGCGAATGTCACCAAAACGCTGAGCGAGTGACTGTTTTGCTTGAGCCTTGACATTTAAATCAATTTTCACCTCAGGCTTCACTAAAATAGGCGTCTCGACCACCTCTGTTTGTACTCTAGCATTGGCATTTTGAGGTTGCTGCGCTACTTGCGTTAGGTCAGTCATGTTTTGAGGTTGCTGCGCATCAATATCAGACACGTCGGTGTCAACCGTGCTCACCGTTGGACGTGGTGTTCTTGGCTCAGCAAACGCAACAACTTGCTCTACGTTTTGTTCCGCTTGTTGAAACTCCAACACAGGCGCACTCGAAGGCGATTCAGTTTGCAGCGGCAGTACTTTCGCGTCATCTGTTGTTACTGCATTCGCATCACTCGGCTGCACCACTATCAAGGGATCAGCTTTAGCACCATACTCCCTTGACCGTTGCGTGCCTTCCCTCACCTTGGTATCTGCTGTAGTGGCAGCAGGCACCAAACTGGTACTCTGCCAATCCCAAAGCATATACGCCGCGCCTATTGCCCCTACTACGCAAACAGGCACTAGCGCTTTGGTAAAGCGAGTGTTGGTCGTTGAGGACAAAGCTGCTGGCGTCGACGATGACGTTGACTCCAGCGCTTTGAGTGAATCAAAAATTAGACTCAAATCAGGTTAACCTTTAGTACTAGCACCAGCTCACGAACTCCTGTACCGTTGCTCTTTTTCTTAAACAAGTTACCAAGTACTGGTAAGCTGCCTAGTACAGGAACTTCTGATTCGTTACGGAAGTCTGATTGGTCAATCAAACCACCCATAATGATAGTGTTACCATTTTTCACCTGTAGCTGAGTCGACATAGACTTTAATTCAACTTCAGGCAAGGTCACTTTAACGTCAGCACCCGCTTCTACTAAACCGAGGCTCAACGGGTTTACTTTGCTTTGTACTGGGTGGATAGACAGGTTGATATCACCATTTTTTGCAATGAATGGCACCACACCAACCATTAAGCCATCAAATACTTGACGCGTTTGAACTTCCTGAGTAGTCGAAAGTCCTGTACCCGTGCCATTCGTCGTGATACGCGTGTCTGAAATATACGTTGATGATGTACCCACACTGATGATCGCAGGCTGGCCATGCTTCGCACGAATTGTCGGGTTAGATAGCACGCCAACATCGCCGTATTTTTGCATCATATCAATCGCAACTAATGTACTGCCCGTTGATTTGTGGAAAGAAAAGTCTGAAGTACCAGAGCCGCCCATTGGTGGGGTCGTTAACGTAATACCACGCGCACCTTGAGAAAGGTTACCAAACGTGCCAACCGCTTCTGATACACTGCGGGTACCTGCCGAGAAAGCACTTGCAATATCATCACGTAAAATGCTCCAATCCACGCCCCAGCGGAAATCATCACTAAGGTTCACTTCAATGATTTGTGCTTCTATCAATAATTGACCGCTATGAACTTGCTCATAGTTATTCACTAATGTTTTAACCGTCTTCATTACCGACGGCTTTGCTCTGACAAACAGCGTACCCGTGGTGCGATTGAGTGAATACATTGCAAGGTCATTGCGCACGGCACTACCAAGGCGAGATAGCTTGCCTACTTCAGCCATGGTGCTTGCTCCAGCAATGGTGCCTGCAAGAATATCGCTGCTGTTACTGCCAACAAGCTTTTGCAGCATGTTCTCTAGGGCGTCATAGGGGTTTGAATTTGGCATTGCAACGCCAGAAATAGAGAACTCACCTTTGATCTGGTTGTTACCAGACCCACCTGAGCCGCCATTTTGACCGCCATTACTGCTGCCACCCAACACGTCGCCGCCAGTGGCAAAAGTACTTTCTACGTCAGACTCCATAAACGCTAAGTTAAATACCGCGTCTTCCATCGGGTTGACGATGATAGTATTGTTTTCAATAGCGCCAGAAACATCTGCGATACGCATGATTTGATCAAACACCATAGACGCACTCACGTCTTTAAACTCCATGCTAATTGAGTAATCAGCGTTGAGTAGGTTTGGATGTACCAATAAGTTCAATCCAGTTTGACCTGCAAATACTTTCAGCACTTGGTGCAGTGCCGCATTCTCAACCGACAAAGTAACCTTAACTTCATCGAGTGGGTTAAACTCAGGTACTTCTAATATGCTTTGTGTTGCTTCATCTAATGCTTGTGTTTCTAGGCTTGCTCTTAGCTTCTGCATACGCTCCCAAGCGCTGCGAGACTGTTCTGCGATCAGCTCATGTGCTTCAGGCTGCTCTTTATGATAAGACTTGCTAAGGTCGACTTGATGACGTGGCGCATTGGCAGTACATCCTGCTAACACAAACGTAGCGGATATCATGGTCATTTTTATAGCAGAATGAGTTAACTTCATAAAATTCTCGTTAAGTCGTTTTAATTGAAATTGGTGATTAATTGTTTAATTCTTTTAGGCCGCCATTGGCATCTAAAATCGCTGCGTTATCAATTGCTAGCTGAACTACATTACGTGCATTCTTTTTCGCCTTTTCAGAGCTAGATACGCTCTTCTTAGCTTCGTGAAGCTGCTTTGCTGTTAATCCGATTACGGCAGTATCTGCCGCCGCTGCTAAGCCGTAACTTACCGTTGCAGCTACTTGCATACCAGCTGAGACGCACATATTCACGGCAAGACCTAAGGAGGCTGCACATGCGGCAAACTTGGCACCGGATTTAACCCCTGAAGCGGCTGTCGTTGCGACCGTTGAAGCAAGTTTTGCTGGTGCCATCGCCATATCTGCAATAGCTTGGGCTTCAGCTCTGTTTGCTGACACCAATACACCACTGGCGTCGTTGTAAGTCAGCACGCTGCTTGCAATGGTTTGCTCAATTGAACGATAGGTTTCAAGTAATGCTGGACAACCTAATTGCGTGCTCAGGTTAGAAACTGAAACGGGTACGGTCGTATCATCATAGGTATTCGAATGTGCTTGCGCTTCTGAAGCGAACAATCCATTGTTATTTACAAGTCGGCTTCGACTATCTAAACGCTGGTTGTTTCCGAGCCTGATTAGCACATAGGCAAGCGACTGCTGAGATGCAAAATTCATCCGCAGCGCTGGTTGGAAACCTGCACTATTAAGGGATGTATATAAGCTATTCCCAACATTTTGCTCAATTGATGATTTAAAAATATTATTCGGTTTTGAATTATCTACCCAGTCCAGCAGTGCTAGCTTGTAGCAAAAATCTCCCAAGTTTGTGAGTACAGGGTAATCATAAGGTGAATCACTCTCATCGGTAGTATCAGGAGCTGTCGCACCAGCTTTTGCCACTTTATCAAGGTAACTTAATAGGTTGCCTGCTTGTTCCTGAACTTTACATTCTGCAACACTAAACCCATATTTAGGGTCTTTGTACTGCTCAGCCATCTGCTCACAAACGTGGGCTGGTGAGTCTTTGTTACTCTCGTACTTATCAACCTCAGCTTGATCTGACCTAAACGCATCTTCAAACTCTGTGATCACACCATCTGAGCGCTGGAATGTATCGCGAAATAGCTTGGTCATGACATTATCAAGGCGAGTATAAAGGCCTTTGAGTTTGTCATAATTTGCTTTTTTCTCTTGCTCTGCAGCAGTAGGTGAGTCTGGTAGGGTGTAATCAAATAACTCGGCACGAGATTTAAAGTCACCTTTAACATCACGTTCAGTGACATCATCCCCCGATTTTTCTTTTATTTTCCCCGTATAATAATCGTCTACTTGACCACGCACGTCGCTAAGCGCTTTACTAAAGCCCTCATATAATGTACTTGACGCTCGCGTGCTTTTATTTGCAAAATCCATGGCTGCTTGATTCATCGCGGTACGGATCAATGCTTCATTACTAGAGTTCAAATCTGTCAATTGGTCAGCTGCAATTGCGTAACTATCCAAGCTGGTAAACCCTTGCTTATAGTAATTGTTTAACGTTGCGTCAGATTTAGTTATCCCGTTGTAGCTACTCACCTCTTGATTAAATTGATCGATTAATTGCTCAAGCTTTGCTCTTTGTGCGTTGACCTCAGCAATCGACATATCTGAGCGAGTCAACAAGGTGTTTACGATTTGGTTAGCATCACCACTCACTTCACCTAATTTTTGGTAGTACTCATGAAAGTCTACCACTTTGTGAAGTCTAGCCTCAGCTTGTGTTACTTCCTTATATACCGAAGAGTTTTCCGAGAAGTCATCCGCTTTGTTCGTATCACCATCCAATAAGGTGATTTTTACTCTGCGCTCAGATGCAAGTTTAGAGATATAGCTTTGGTTGATTTCATTGGCAATTGCGTCACCTTGCTTGTCCGCATCGCTACTGTATTTATAAGCTTTATTAACGATGATACCAGCTCTAAACGCGTCTAATTGCGCTTGAACATTTTGGTTATGGGCTACGTTAGGGTCTGGTGTATAGGTTTCTGGTTGCGTGTCATCTGGTGGTACATCAGACACGGTAACGTCTTGAGGAATGCCTCCTTCAAAGTTTACTTTACGAACCTGCTCATTCGAAGACGCTAAATCAAAGCGTTGCCCGTTCAGCGAATCACGGTATGGCGCATAATTTAATCCTCGAACATCGCGCTTTGTTAGCCCCAAGGTGTTATACGGGACTAAACCTTCGGTGCTCGTCAAGGCACAATCTTCAAGACCATCTGAGTCGGCACTATCCGGACAAGGTAACCTATGATGAATAGCCATAAAACCGTTGATTGCTTCATTCACTCGCTCAGCAGATAGCTTTTGTTGTGATACCACATCTAGCTCATCTTGCTTTGCCACCACGGCGCTAAGCGCAACCGCTCCTGCGGTTATCGCAAGCAGAGTAACCATTAAAGGAAATAAACTAAAACCTGCGTGATTTAGTCGCATGAAATTGCACTCCCTTTTTGTTCTTGTGTGAATGTTCTTAAGGTATTACAGGTAGAATTTAGCTTTCCAATATATTCCTGAACTTTGCTTTTTTGCGACTTCGCCCGGTCTTCTGTTTTTTCAGCATTCACTAGCGCTTCAATTGAGCTGGCAACCGCAACAGCAGCCGCAGCGATATCAATTGCAGATGCTGCAACGGCACTCATTGTAGAAGGGTCTCCACTAGTTGCATCAGCAGCGCCGTCTAAATTACCAGCAACTGCAGAGGCGGCTTGCGCTGCTGCTACTGCCATATTGACACCGGAACTCACTCGTACCATGTAGAGGTCACTCAGTGTGCCGTCTAGCGCTCCAATCGTAGAGTTAAAGGCTTCTCTTTGAATGTCCAATAGTCGAATTTGACTTTCCATGCTATTGGCTGCAACCAGTAGTCCGGTACAATTTAGCTCTCCAAGTAGCGGAACCAAGCCTTTGCTTACCGCTCTATCGTCACTGATAGCTCGCTCTGTTTTTCCAGGAATAAGGTAGGTGTTTTCCCTGTTGTAAATTAATTCGGAGCCAACTTGACTCACAGTATCGACGTTACCATCGCTTAACTGGCCATTGTCATAATCCTTGAGGCCACCGCTGATTAAGGTAAACCCGGTTTGACCAGCATTTGCAACCTCATTAGTTCTAATATGCTGACACAAGGTATACATATTCGTCGCATTTGTGCTGCTAAGCACTGAGCTAACCTGATAGCGAATAGGCTGATTCCAAGCGTCTATAATTACGCCATCAAGCCCTAAGGTTTCGTAAGGCAAGGTACCATAACGAGAACCACAGTCTTCTTTGCCATCTTGATTGGTATCTGGGCAAGGGAGGCGTAGATTGGTTTGTAAATAATTAACTAAAATATCTTCAGCGGCAAAAATACTCGACTCAGTGACCAAATAGTCATTTCTTGTTTGCTGTTTGTTAAATGCACCAAAGCCAATACCTGCAATTACAGCCAGCAGGCTCGTCAATATCGCCAGCTCAAGTAATGAAATGCCTTGTTGCTTTTTAAATGAATTTACACTGTTCACTTGATTTGACCTGCCTGCTCTATTTCACGTGCTTTTTGCAGCTCTGCTCGCATCGTTGTACCGGCAAGTTGAGCTCGCTGGATAAGTTTGTCATGATATTCAAGTGCCGCACTGAGTGTGTCACGAGCATCTCTTTGTTCTGTTGTATTCGTGTCTAGATACCACTGCACTTTAACGAGATCAGCAACTGCAAGCGCTAAGGCAAACCCCGCAGGCACTGCAGCACCGCCTTTAGAAGATATCATGTCATCTGTGGCATCCTTTATTGCCGCAATATTGAAAAGCTTGTCTAAGTTAAGAAAAATCTCATCAAGCTCAAGTCGAGCTATCCCCTCTGCGGTGTTGAGCATATATATTTCAGAGTTAGCTAGGTGAAGCTGATACATGTTCTCATTGGCAATGTGTGCAATGCCTTTAAATAAAGAGGTGTTTGCTTGGCTAAGACGCTTACCGCAATTCAACTCTCTATTAAGCTGTGCAAATGACTTAATGAGCGTAGTGTCATCATACTCATTCGTTGCAGTACGCGACTCTGCTTGAAATTCAAATACATCATCGGTATTTCGCTCAGAATAGCCTTCACCCGTAAGTACTTTTTGTGAGCGAGAAATAGACAGTGCGTAGGCGGGATAAATAACCCCAGCTGTCCCATTTTTTGTTTGGATACGCTCTGTAAATAAGCGTTGATTTTGTTTAGCACTGAGCACATCACTAATTTCATTGCCGCGCTCAAGTGCTGTTAGCTGCTGGCAAAAATCAAGCGTGTTGATGGTATTGGTTGTAGTTTGATAGCCATCACTTTGCTGTAGGTCATCAGAGTCGCTGGTTTTATTAAAGCTTCTACCTAAGTAGCTAAAATATAAGCTGGTACTGCTATCAGCTACACGGTAACGATTCACCGCGCAGTCACTTTTTCCCTCTTCACAAAGGGGCTCGTGGTTTACAGGTACTTGGCTATAATGATTGCCTTGGATGACCAAATCTTTGCTGTCTTGCTGCTGTCTGTAAACGCCGTATTCAATGCTCACTCTACGCCATTCTTCATCAGCATTTAGTGCGATTTGCAAATCCGCGACAGGTAAATAACCGACATGCACTTTGTTATCGCCACTGACACCGTGCTCAGTCGGATTTACAGTGACCCCAGACGGCACCGTACAATCTTCACGGCCATCTAAATTGATATCAGGACAGGGTAAACGGTGGTGAGTTTGTAAAAAGCCTAAAATTGCCCCATCGATTTCATCAAGTAGTAAGCGTGACTCACTGATTGATAAAGTTGGTGAGTCTTCGCTTTTTCCTCCAGCACCAATACCAGAGGTCATAACAGGTAAAATAGCTGCAAGTAATAAACTTAAAACGGCCATACTCACTGCTAATTCAACAAGGCTAAGTCCTTGCATACGCTTAAGTTGACTGCGAACCATAACTAATTACATACCTGCGAAATTAAGTTTGCCATCGACACAAAGTGCACCACATCGTCATACTGTGCTGACTTCTCACGACCTGAAAATTCGTAGCAATTATTGCCACTGCCATTTTCGCCATCCAGCATACCGTTTATATTGTCCAAATCTTGTGCGCCCCCTGAGACCAACACAAAAGCTGGATTAAAAACATCAGCAGCCTGACAATTCAATCCCCGAGCTCGGATCACCGACAGTCTGTTGGTACTGATAGCAGCTCTATAACGAGACTTGGTTTTTTCACATAAATCATCGAGGTTCAGTCGCCCACCATCCCAACTGCTTGTTGCACTGTCTACTAACTGAGTCAATGCAAAATCAACGGCATAAAATGGGGCATTGCCAAAAGTATCAACGGGTCGTTGCTCTAGCGCGAGTGTTGTGAAAGGCAAAGTACCTTTTAATAATTCAGGTGGCGTTGCTGCATTAGGGCAATCTTCACTACCATCATTATTGGTATCGGGACAAGGTAAGCGATAATGGGTTTGCGTAAACAGCAAAAGTGGTGCTGCGTAAGCATCTAAACTGAGATTAGAGCCTGAGGCGGCAAGCTTTTCATTACTACTTGTTGCCTGCACTCCGGGCTTTTTACTGTTGTTCATCATCATCCCAGTGCCAACAGAAATGAGGATCCCTACAACCATGATATAAACCGCAAGCTCCAACAACGTGAAGCCGCGGGTTTTACGCTGTGTTATTACCCCGATACTTGGCATTTATAGCGCCTCACCAGTCATGCTTAACCGCGCCATCTGGCCTTGCTGATAAAACACCGCAGTTCTATCTTGCACATCAACAAGCTTTGCACCAGACGGTAAGGTCTGGCCAAGCTCATACACTTGGTTATCGACTACTGCGTACATTTTATCTGCTGACTTATAAACCATGCTCAAGCTATGCTGGTTAATCACACTTTGTAAGTCAAAGTTGGCATCTCTTGCCACGTAGCCAAGCATACCCAGTGACAATGCCTTATCGTTTTCAGCTATCACAATTTGTTTGTCGAGGATAGGCAACAGCGCATGCAGCCGCTCCTCATCAAATTTAGAGTAATTGAGAGTGTGTAAGGACGGTACTCTTACAGGGTCGTTAAAAGACACTTGAGCAGGTGCTAACCAATTCGCAACCGCTGTAACAACACATGCGCCGAGCGCTATTCCAACGCCTGCTAATCCTAATTTTTTACTCATAGTGGACGCTCCAAATCTAATGCAAAGCTAACCCCTTTGAAGCTGGTTTGTACCGAGCTATCTCTAAGCTTGTAACCTTGACTTGTGAGTGACTTAACAAATTGGTTAAAGTGCTCTATTGGATCGTCTGATTGCGCAGTTTGTGTCCCCACCAAACTAATAAAAAGCTTGTTTTCGTCAGTTTGTTTTGGGTAATCAAAACTTATCCAATCAAAAACCACAGAGTTTTGTGGAATAGCCGTTGCAATATCAGCGAGAACTTCATGATAGCCGGGCAATTTAGAAGCATGCTGAATACGTTCTAAATCATCCAAATAGAGCTGGTAGTCGTTTTGCTGAATGACTTTGTTTGGAATTTGCTTAGTTAATGTACTTTGCATGCTCTGCACTCGAGCACTGAGCTGTTGATGACTTTCGCTGACTTGGAAGTATTGAAGGCCAATATAAGCATTTGCTGCAAGCAATAAGCTAGCCACCAATGGCAAGCTTTTTTTAGCCAAATAAAGGTATTTTGACTCGCTTTGATTCAGTGCATGCTTAAGCGATAAGCTACCCAAGTGAGGTGCTAGTGAACTAAACATAGGCTGGCCATCAACAATCACAGGAGTTGCTGTGACAGGCTCTAAATCAAGTTGCAATTCACTGGCAAGCGCTTCAGCCCAATCAACACTTGCGTCTGGTTCTAACCAAAAATGTACCGACACTGAGGTCGACTTCAAACGCAATTGGCGCTCAAGCGTACGCAAAGCATTGGTCAAACTTGCGATACGGTTTTCACCTTGGAACATCACCTTAGGCAATGACTCAAAGCCAACCACTTTACCCTTTTGACTGAGTAAAATACTAATATCACTTTCTGTGACAACGAAGCTAGCTCGTACCTGATTGCTCTTATTTGTCGCCGCAAGGCTGGCGTAGAGCTGATAATAAGAAAACAACAGGGTATTGTGTAACGTATTATCTGCAATCACCTGATAACGATTATAGGTTTCTAGATTAACCGGTGCGTAAAACACACTGTTGTTCATTTGCGCTTGCTTGTTTTTTTGGATCGCAAGCAACTGCACATTACCTACAATTTCACCACTGTCTTTTAACTCTTTGGATAAGATAAATTCAGCGTATTTATAATCACACTGAATATGCTTAAACGCCGCAGTTGTGGCAAAGTCTGTCACCAAATGAACGTTTTCAGACAAGGTACCGACAAAGTTATTTACGCCTTTATGCTCTAGCGTCTGCCAGTTTTTTCCGTCGATTAAGACCAGCTTTCCATGGCTTTCAACTAAATACTTATTTGACATTATTTCTGTACCACCAATGCTGTGCCTTTATAAGACAGTAAGAAGTTTTGTACTTCATTTTGGCTGTGTTCCAGCATTTTCACTCTATCTGTGATACTGCCAGACAAGCTCATCCCTTCACGACTCAACTGAAAATTTTGAGGTACATAAAAGCGCCCAGGCTGACTATGTGTTTGTGACATATAAGCATCAATTTCGGCGATAGGGATCATTTGGCGGAAGTTAACTTTATACGCTTGCAAACTAGACTCACCAAGCCCTAATGAACTTGCTTTCTCGGTTAACTTAGTAACCGCAGCGTCGAAGTTTTTTCGCTGCTCTAATTTAGCTAAATAGCGCTTTTGCTGCTGTTGTTGATTTATTAGTTCAGAAAGAACTAAACGCTCTGATCTTAATGCTTTATCGGCAGAAGCCTGTAGGTATCCCACTACAGGCAAACTGATAGATAACAGCAAAATGAGCGCTAAGCTGATGCGAGTAATCATACTGCTCTCTTATTGCTCCATTTTGTAAACCGCAGTCACTAACATTACGGCATCTTCGTCTCGGTTAAGTCCTTCACGACTTTCCACAACTTGGTCGTTCATCGCATAGGTGTTGTTACCTAACCATTCGCGACCAGACTCACCAGACGTTGTCAGTGAATTTGGATTAGGGTTGTATTGACGGAACATACCTTCGATTGCATCTGCTTTGCCATCAATCATACGGTCAAACTCTCGAGCCAGCTCAGGGGTAAGGCCTCTTAGCACCATCACATTGCCACTGCCGTGAATTTGCCCCTCAGGGTTCCACTGGAAACATACCTGAACTTCTTGTGGGTTACCGTTGCTGTCAAGGTAGACAAATCTATCTTCCCTACCTTCAGAACGAGCTGCTGGCATGCGGATCCCTTGGCGATCCATCAAATCATGTAAACTTTGTGCAGCTAGCGCACGGTCATCGTCCATACCGATACGAGTATGCCCTGCCCCCTCACAAATACGCGGCAGTGTTTCTGGCAAGCGAATATCACTTCCTTCAACACCTGGCACCCCTGCGCCACCAGCATTTTGTTGACGAATACCGACATACTCAAACTCTTTACCTGCAACCATGTAGCGCGGCTCTTGCTCACTATCACCTAGTACAACACCGGTGCGGTTATAGTACTGGTTATATGCCATTACCCACTGGTCGATAAATGTTTGCTTGAGCTTTTGTACTTCGGCGTTACGCTGTAGGTTTTGTCCTACTGACACGGCACTGATGATCAAACCAATTACCACCAGCACGACTGCCATTTCAACTAGCGTGAAACCTTTATTCTTGTTCATTGTTGCTACCTTACTGATTCATCTTGTAGTGTGCAGTGACAATTTTTACTTGTGCTTCGTCTGTAAATCCTGAAGCGGTTGAAGCCGTGGTGCTTGCTTGACTGTCTTTGTTGGTAAAGCTCCAGCCCACTTGTGGTGTAGTCGCTTGCTCTCTAAAGCGACCTTCTGCGGCGTTGATTTGACCGTCGATCATCTCATCTAACATACGCGCAAGATCTGGAGTTAAGCCCGCAATAACCATCACGTTACCTGAGCCTGAATTTGAGTTTGGCTTGTTCCACTGGAAACACACTTGAATTTCTTGCGGGTTACCATTGGTATCTAGATAGACATAACGATCTTCACGACCTTCTGCACGCCCCGCTGGCATACGAATACCAAGCGCATCAAAGTAGCTATGTAGATTTTCAGTGCTATTTTCACGTCTTTGCGTGTATTGGTCGATGTTTTGTCCTTGACATAAACGCGGCGGCTCGTCAATTTGACTGTAGTCTCCACCTGTATTTAGCTCTAAAAACTGCGATACCGTTGTGGTTTTTTGATTGTCTTTAGTAAATTCACCAGCGGCATTTACTGCAAACGTTGGCGTACTTAGGCTATCGCCAACAACCACACCTGTGCGCATATAATACTGGTTGTAAGCCTGTTCCCATTGATCCACAAACTTTTGCTTTACTTTGTTATATTCAGAACTACGCTGTAAGTCTTTACCAATTGATACCGCACCTAGAATTAGCCCGATAACAACCAGCACCAAAGCCATTTCAACTAGCGTAAAACCCGTTTGCTTATTCGACTGAAGAGGTTGGTTTTTCATTCTCTGGTTCCTGTTATTGAGTCATGCGGTAAAATGCAGTAAGGGTAGAAACTTGCTGATGATCTTCTACCGCTGAAGTCGTGTTACTCGCACCACCTGTGCCAGCTGTTGTTACTGTATTGTTACCTGTTGGCCAACCATCACCGCCATTACCTGTACTCAAGCCAAGCGTGATTGCGTTATCTAAACGAAAGCGGCCATCGTCAGCATCCACAAGGCCATCAATGGCGCTGTCTAGTGAGCGTGCTAAGTCAGGAGTTAGCCCCTTGATCACCATGACGTTACCAGCACCATGGTCTGCACCTGCTACCAAAAATTGGAAACAAACGGTGAGCTGTTGTGGATTACCATTGGTATCTAGGTAGACATATCTGTCTTCATAACCACTCGCACGACCTGTTGGCAAACCAATACCAGCACGGTGGAAGTAGCCTAGTAAATCGGCTGTTTGACCAACCGTTGCAGGCGTTGAACAAAGCTCTGTGATATTTGCTTGAGAAAGTGCATTATCAGCAGTTCCAAGCAGTGTGTTAATAGTATTGTTGTCAGTAACATTTACCGCATTCACCGCTAATGTTGGCGTTTTTGGGCGGTCTCCAACTACCACGCCCATGCGGTCATAATATTGGTTGTAGGCCTGTACCCATTGGTCAACAAATTTTTGTTTGATCTTTTTGTATTCAGCATTTCGCTGCATATCTTTACCGACAGACAGCGCGCCAAGAATGAGCCCTATCACAACCAGTACTAAAGACATCTCAACAAGAGTAAAGCCTTGCTGACGATATGTTTTCTTCATCGCTATTGTTCCAAGTAGTTAGAGAGTTAAAAGTTAAAATGGCATACGGTAGTAAGCATCTACCGATTGTAAATTGGTGTCATTGGCTACAGGCCAATCGGCATCAGCATTAGCGCCAGTAATGAGGCGAAACATACCGTCACTGGCGTTACTAAGGCCATCAATTGCAGTGTCTAGCTTTGCTGCCAAATCGGGGGTTAATCCATTGATACGTATTGCATTTACTGCAATTTCTGAGCCCTGAATACGCCACTGCTGTACGTGAGATAAGCACACTGCTATTTGGCGAGGATTATTGTCTAAAGCATTAAAAACGGCTTTGTCTTCACGACTTGCGCCGCGACCGGTTGGCAGTTCAATACCGGCATCATTAAAAAACTTGCGCAAATCAGCATCACAAATATCGCCATTGCCTTGGTTTATTTTTCCAGTGGCGGGAGTTATGTCTCCTGGGACGAGGCCAACGTAATCAAAGTAGATTTTATAGGTCTGCGCCCATGGCATAACAAAACGGCTTTGGATCTTGGTGTACTCTGCATTTCTTTGAATGTTTCCGGCAACCGAGCTAATGGAGATCAACAGTCCAATCACCACTAAGACAATTGATAGTTCGACGAGAGTGAAACCTTTTTGATTCATGCTACTACAGTATCCAGTTGATAGTTTTGATGTTTAACCTGTGCTACTGATGATTAATGGAAGTTAGCTGCCAGTTTTAACGCTAACTACGCTTAATTCACCTTCAAAAGCCAGCATTTGAGGCATAAATTCGCCTAACTTACATCAAATAGGCACCTTGGTAAGCGTTCGGTGTAAAGGCAATATCCACCAAAAATGCTTGCTCAAGTAAAGAAGCAGGTTCAAACAAGTTTTATAAACAAGAGGTTAGCTTTTGCTTACTCAAACCTTAGTTGCTGTAAATTTATTGCTTAATGCTGCTAGCGGTGACGAATCCCATACAACAAAGCCAAAAAACACAATAGTGTATAAAGTTAAATTGTAATCAAGGGAAATTAATATCACCCCATTAAAAACAACAACTTGTAAAAAATAAAAGTAAAAATTGTAAAAACACAAGCTTAAAACCAAAAACAAAACTAATGATTCAAAAGCAATTATAATCCAAAAGTAGCACCGATTTGAATTACACGTCATTACACGTACGTTTGGAATTTAACCAAAAACAATACTTTGAGCGTAAAGATTAAAAAAGGGGCAATGAAAAGGAATGAGATACTAGAAAGTAAGGTAGGAATGAAATGGTCAAAGTTATTCAATGGGTGAACTTAACCGTGTTGCACCCATATAAACATCAAAAAATTAACAAGCAGGTTTTAAGGTTAACTTCCTGTTGTTATAATAGGTAATTAATTCATCGACTGTTTGCTGACAATATTCGCGGATCCCAGAAACCAGCATATGCTTTTCCCCAAAACCTACTTTTGTACCATTTGCGGTTAGGTTAAAGCGTAAATTGATTTTTCCACGCTTGCCATCATAGCTAAACTCAGGTTTGTCAGCCTCAAGTGATACTTCACTGACTGAGATATCATCCATTTGAATGCTCATAGATTCGTAGATAACCATAGGTCTTGCGGGGTTTATCATTACCTCTTGCTCACCCATCAATGGAATGATCACATGTGGGAAGGTAGTTCCAGAAAATTCAACATAATTTGTAGTTAAACTATCGATAAGCGATGAGCATGTACTTGTCTCCCCTTTGCGTGTTACAGAGAGCATTACTTTGTCGTTTGCCATAATATCAAACTGCGCACCGCCCTCGGGGAAAGTAAGAACGGTTGTTTCATCAACCATTCCTACAAAGCTAAACTGCATACTTTCACTCAAGCCATAGTGTTTAAGTACTAATGAGAAAAGTAGATCCCCTGGCACACAGAACTTTTTTGCATCTACATCATGTAATGGGTTGTAATCGTCCGCAACGCCCTTGGCAAATGAGCTGCCTTGCTCTCTGGTAATGGTGATCTGATTTGCCTGTTGTTGATAATACGGCTCTAACATCGTTACTTTTCTCTAACCTAGATAATAAAATTGCGCCATATTACCAGAATTTTTAGCACTAGAGGTCGAATCTGTTTCGGATATTCTGTTGCGAAATATTACAACAAACTATTCAGCGGCTCAGCGCCCCAAGTAAGCAGTAACAGCACCGACAATATTATAAAAATAAAATAAGCGACAATACCTGACTTCATTTTTGGCGCAACAGCAGCATTTTCTTGCTTGCCTGTTAGCAGTGTTTTAACTAAATTCTGACCTTTCAAGCGGTACATTACAATCGCCACGATATGAATAGCAATCGCCGCGAGCAATATGTCAATATTGATGTGATGGATGTCACCTGCAATCTCAACTAAATCGTAAGAAACATACTGGGCGAGTGGACCTTCCACCAAAATATCATCTGTCGTCATTAATCCAGACCCCAGCTGCACAATAATCAAGACAAAAAACACCAGTACCATTTGGCTGCCAGCCGGGTTGTGGCCAACATGACTTTTACTGGACTTGATGGCACTCACTATGGCTTTTGGTGAATGAAATAACGCGCTAAGTTTTGCCGTTTGGCTGCCAAATAGCCCCCAAATAAGTCGAGTAGCCATTAACGCCAGTAACAAATAACCTGTAACAAAGTGAAGCTCCATCATACCTTCTTCACCCGTGATATATAAAGTAACCAACCCAACCACAAGCAGCCAATGAAAACCTCGGATGAACCCGTCCCACACTTTAGTCATAACGTATTAGCCCCAATAATCAAAACTACCGCTATGATGACAGGTTCTAAAACGCAGTACAAAAACTTATCGTTAAAACGCGCTTGATTGATACATCTATACTATTTATGAAATTGTTAGCTGTGACTTTATTCAAATGAATGACGACGTCAAGCTGGCTATAGCCTACGAAAGTGCGCGAGAATATAAACCTAAAAGATAAATAACAGCGAATGTTCTATAGTAAGTAGAAATAGGTGTTATCACATTGGGGTAATGATGAAATATATGCTGATGTTGCTACTCATACTTAGTGGTAGCTGTAATGCAAAAATTCTCCTACTCTCTATTGAACCTGATGATGAATTTCGACTTTTTTCAAAAAAATCGAATAACCTAGAGTCAGATACAAACAACCTGCTACTCAATCAGTTTGGTCGCGATTTTTTTGATTTTAAAATAGTCACGCCGAGCGAGCTAAATCAGTTACTTGCCAGTGACCAAGCAGTATGTGCTGTATCACGACTTAAAACGCCAAGCCGACAGCAAACTTTTTTGTTCACTATTCCTATTCATTTGTATCCCAGTCACCGCCTCTACTACTTTAAGCAAAGCACGCCCATCGATGCCAGCTTAATTAATAGCACAGGCAAACTAAAGTCATTGAATAGCTTAATGGTATTCTACCCTGATAAAACCATTATTCGAGAGATCGGCAAATCGTATGGTACAGCTATTGATGCTGCATTATCTGAACTAGCACCACACAATGTCTCAGTCCAGCCATACAAAACATCGGCGGATACTATTATTAAGGAGTTTAGTTCAGGTAAGGTTGACTTTATATTAGCCTACCCCACAGTATTTCAAAATAGTTTCCCTAAAGATAAAGCACACTTGATAGGCTCTTTACCTCTTGCGAATAATCTCTCTCATCTAGAAGGCCATATAGCCTGCAGTCACACCCGCGAAACACAGGCATTTATAAAACAAGCGAACGCCATGATACGGGCGCTTTACCCTACCAAGCTTTATATTACGACGCACTTAAAATACCTACCAAAACCAGATCATCTACTGATCACTCGCAGACTTGCAATGTTGAGCACCAAATACAAACCCATCCAGCCATAATGACGATTAACTCAATGTAAGATAGTCATTGGCATTTGAGATTGCCCACTTGCAATATTGAGAATTTGCCGATAAATTAGGTCGCACACGATTAAATCACAAGAGATTAATATGGCTAATTTATATCAGTTTGAAGCAAACACACTCCAAGGTAAGACATTTTCATTTACGGACTTACAGGACAAAGTCGTACTAATAGTCAATACCGCCAGTGAATGCGGCTTAACTCCACAATACGAAGGCCTACAACAGTTACATCAACAGTATGCCGAGCAAGGCTTAGTGATTATTGGATTTCCTTGTAATCAATTTGGGAAACAAGAGCCAGGCGATGCAAAGCAAATTCAAGAAGGTTGCCTGATCAACTATGGTGTTGACTTTCAAATGATGGAAAAAATAGAAGTTAATGGCGATAACGCACATCCGCTTTATCAGTATCTAAAATCTATATTACCTGGAATGTTTGGTAACAAAATAAAATGGAACTTCACCAAATTTTTATTCGATAAACAAGGCCAACCCGTAAAGCGCTACGCACCAATAACAAAACCGGCACAAATTGCACAAGACATTGAAGAGCTGCTGCGTTAAATGAGTAAATCCAACCCTCAGCTCAACCTTGATAACCAGCTTTGCTTCAAGCTTTATAACGCGTCGAGACAAGTTACAAGGCTCTATCAGCCGCTACTCAAAGAAGTTGGGCTCACTTACCCGCAATATATAGTGCTACTTATTCTGTGGGAGCAAGACGGACAACTAGTGAAAGAAATCGGCAAGCGAGCGGGGCTGAATAGCAACACACTCACCCCTTTGCTGAAAAGGCTTGAGCAGCATGGAATAGTCTCACGGAACAAAACACCGGATGATGAACGACACACAATTATTCACTTAACTAAAGCTGGAAAAGAACTAGAACAATCCTGCGCCTGCATTCCAGCCCAAATGTTGGAAAAGTCAGGGTTAAGCATGGAGCAAATGCAGCTGCTAAAAAGCGCACTCGATTTGTTGCAATGATCTAGACTTAGCGTCAAACCAAGACCTAAATCAAAAAATGAAAATAAAAAGACATCAATATTACAGCATTTTCGACTGCTTTACGTTAAAATATTCGGTTATACCAGTTACGCAAGTTCCTGTGACTTGCGAATAATTGTAGTTGGTATCAATTGGCAGCAGTTGCTGCTTACCACCATCACACGGGCTTCCTAACGGGGTATTTATGTCAGATAAGTGCTATATCACAGCGCAACAATTGCTAGAAGATTCATTTCGCTTAGCCGCTAAAGTTTATGAAGATGGGTTTAGACCTGACTTTATTATTGGTATTTGGCGTGGTGGTGCGCCTATTGGTATTGCAGTGCAAGAATTCTACGACTATAAAGGCATCGAAACCGATCACATTGCAGTGCGTACTTCCTCTTACTATGGCATTGGCAAGCAATCGAAAGAAATCAAAGTACATGGCTTGCACTATATAGTCGAAAATGCGAATGCTGACGACTCATTACTGATTGTTGATGATGTCTTTGATTCTGGTCGCAGTATTTTCGCATTAAAGGAAAAACTTGAAGAGCTAATGCGGTTAAACTTACCGCGAGATATTCGCGTAGCTTGTCCATACTACAAGCCTGCGAATAAGAAGGTGCCCATGACACCAGATTACTTTATTCATGAGTCTGATGAATGGCTAGTATTTCCTCATGAGCTTTCGGGGTTAACCCCTGAAGAGTTAATCGAGGGTAAGTCAGATCTCGCTAATATTAAGCACTTGTTCGCTAAGTAGTTTAATATAAAAGCAATGAGGGCGAGTGTTACTCGCCCTTTTTATTAACCTAAACTTCCGATAATCTATTGTATTTTGGCTATGATCCCCATCAAGCCTGCGCAAAGCTATCTACAAACGCTTCAAGCGTATCAATGTCTACTGGTTTTAATCCTTCACTACTGCGCACTATAAGTCCTTTTTCTACTAATTCACTCACCACTCGACGGTAAGCACGCTCGGTAGTAGCAAATCGTTCAGCTTCGGCGCTAACCGTTGAGTAGGCTCGTAATAGTGTCGGATTAGAGTTTTCCGCGCGCAACAAACAATCTTTAGCAATGTTATAGCTCAAAGGTAATAATAATTTGTCTAAGTTTATCTTCTGATTTTCGGTGAATTTTGCCGCAATGGTTTGTGCTGTGTACAAGCTCAGCTCAGGTTGCTCAAGCAGTAACTTTCGCCAGTATTTTAGCTCGATTAGGTGATATGTCACATCACTCAAACACGTTACCGTGTAAATACAAGGCTGATGATTCAGTGCCTCAATTTCCCCAATCAAAGTATTGTTACAATCTAGTTGGCCAAGCAACAAACGACGACCGTTACCGACATCATAACTAAAAGATACAGTTCCACTGGTGACTAATATAAGCTTACTCAGCGGCTCGTCTTGGTGGATCAAGACTTCCTTTTTACTGTGTTGAAAACTGTTACCAGCAAAAGCGAGTAACTGTTCGACCAAATTGGTTGAAAAATGATATTGAAACATCTAGATGGCTCTTCGGACAAATGTCCTATTTATTAAACTATAATGACGTTAGCATGAATTTTTAAGTTTTACGCTAACTCACACTGTTTAAGTAGTATCACATTACATCGCTGCGCGAATTTATTGCATGATATTACCTTTAAACCCCCACTTCCCGTGTTAGAGCTAAGTGATTGGTGCTAATTTCTAGGGGTTTGTGGGTTAGCCTTTTTATACCAATTTGCTTAATTAAGTGACCTACTGTGAGGCGAGAAAATCTTGTCGATAACAAGGCAAAAATTTTACTTTTTAGAGGTTCTAAAGTAAAAAATTTTGAACGCCGTTAGCGCCTGATTGACTCCTTCATATTGAGCAAGTATTAAGACTAATCGATATTATTCTGCACGAGACACAAATTCGAGCATAAACTATATGCTAACGCAACTTAGGGGAGAGAACAAATGAGTTGGGAATATTTAGGCTATTTAGCCTCTGCTTTTTTGGTCTTATCTTTAATGATGAGTGATGTGACCAAGTTGCGTTGGTTTAATTTGATCGGCTGTATTTGTTTTACTGCCTACGGCGCACTTATTCAAGCGTGGCCGGTGGCATTAACGAATGGCTTACTGGCTCTCGTTAACACCTACCACTTGGTAAAACTGCAAAAGCGCTAACGCTGGTATTTTAATTCACCCGCAATCCACGTTTGCTCAACTTGAATATCGTCAATAACATCGTCGTTTACGGTAAAATAATCTTGGTCAATAAGAATAAAATCAGCCCATTTACCTTGCTCTAAACTCCCCAATTTATACTCTTGAAATGCACTATAGGCAGCATCTAAGGTAAACGCTCGTAGTGCTTGCACCTTGGTGAGCTTTTCAGCCGGACGCCAGCCTTGTTCGGGTAAGTTCTGGTGATCTTGTCTGGTAATAGCAGCATGTAAACCATGAAATGGGTTAGCCAATTCAACGGGGAAGTCAGATCCAGCAGCTACTCTACTGCCCTGCTTCAAAAATGTTTGCCAAGCATACGCTCCTCGAAGCTGCTTATCATCTAAGCGTTTTTCTGCCATGTGCATATCCGATGTTGCATGCACAGGCTGCATCGAGGGGATAATATCCAAGGTTTTAAAACGTGGTATATCATCAGGGTGAACAATTTGTGCGTGCTCAATCCGATTTCTCAGTAGTCTCCCGCCCACTTTAGTAAACACATTTTTATAAGCATCAAGTACGATACGATTCGCTCTGTCACCAATAGCATGGGTATGTGCACTGTATCCATGACGGATACTTTGTACTATCAGAGATTCAAGCGTGGATTGGTTTTCAAGCATCAGCCCGCGATGACCTTTACGATCATGATAGTCACCAATTAATGCAGCACCTCGGCTACCCAGTGCGCCATCAGCATAGATTTTCACACTGCGGATAGATAATTGATCTTGGGTGTCTTTGATTATCCCTGCCCCCAACATTTCACCCAGTTTAGGTGAGCTGGCGCTGAGCATCGCATAGACGCGAAGCGGCATAGTGCGCTGTTTTGCTCGAGCTTGGTAAACCTGCCATGTGGTGTGGTCAATTCCTGTATCATGCGCTGATGTGATCCCAAGACTCAACAAGTGCTCTGCGGCTTTATCTAAAGCTAAGTTCACTTGTTCTTGAGACAGTGTTGGGACTTGGCGACGAACTAGCTCCTCAGCTTTATCGATAAAGATACCACTCGGCTGCCCAGTGCTAAGCTTTATGATTTCTCCCCCTTCAGGAGTTTGGGTTGCACTTGAAATATTGGCTAGCTCCATTGCTTTAGTATTGACCCAAATCGCATGACCATCGACTCGAGTTAACATGACGGGTTTATCTTTAACGTACTTATCTAAGTCCGCTGCGGTTGGAAATTGCCCACCGGGCCATAAAGTTTGATCCCATCCACGGCCTATTATCCATGCCCCTTTATGTGTTTTAGCGTAAGCAGTGAGCCGTTTACCTATTTCAGCAATGGAACTGCTACCACGTACATCGAGGGTCAGCAAATTGTTACCTAACCCTATAATGTGCCCGTGCGCATCAATTAATCCTGGTAATAAAGTTTTGCCTTCACCATTAAACTTTATTGCATTGGGGTATTGTTCACTGAGGTCCTTTTCGCTGGTTTTAACGACCTTTCCATCTTTTATCACTAACGAGGAAAACCGCGTAACTGCTTGTGATTTAGTTGGCGTGTAGCCATTTACATTATGTATAACCGTGACTTGTGCTGTTGCACAGAGGCTAAAAACAGCCAAAAGCGCGAGGAATGTTTTTTTCATTTTCGTGTCCTTCACTGAGAATTTTTATACCAATTCTCTTAATTAAATCGTCTATTTTGAGGCGAGAAAGTCTTGTCGACAACACCGCTTCCGCGTCCTGTAGGCAAGGAAAAACCTTGCTATTTAGTAGTTCTAAATAAGAAGTTCTTAACGCAGTTAGTATTAGATATACGCCTTCAAATTGACCTAGAATTAAGGTTAATTAGTATTATTCAGCATAAGCATCTACAGGACTAAAGCCAAGCCTTTGCGTTAATTGTATACTTAACTTTATTACCTTAAGTTTGTTAACGTTGCGAAATAGGGAACCATAGTAGTGAAATTATTTATTGTCTATCTCGGTGGTCGTATCAAAGGTTGCCATATCGAAATGCACGATGTTCGGTTTGTTGCCGCAAACTCGATTGAAGAAGCATACCCTAAGCTAAAACAGCAATGGGTTGGTGATAAAAACGCTGTACACATGGATAGCTACACAATTATAGAGCATGCTGATGGTTATGCCGTAGAGCTTACTGAAGCGGCTGTGCAACAAGCTGAACATTTGTATTTTGTTAATTTAGGCGGGTATAAGCCGAATAGTTTAGCGGAGGCACACGACTTTGGCTTGTTTGTTGCCACAAGTGCTGATGAAGCAAAAACAAAAGCAAAGGCACGCCTACTGGCTGGATTTAGCCATATTCATAAGGATGATTTGCATGAAGTCGATGATTGTTTTGCTATTGATTTGTTCGACCAAAACTTAAATATAAAACTCACCCACAGCGGCCAAAGCACTCCCCTTACACCAATTTGGTTTGGCTACCACCCGCTATAATCGTGTATGTAGGTCACATTTTTAATCGCAGCGCTAACCCTCGTTATTTTCGTCGTTATCCGCTTTAATAGCGATTTTTATCGCGATAATAACGACGGCAAACATTAGAAAAGGTAGCGCTGCAAGAGAGTATTCAACTAAATGGCTATCTTTGTAACTAGGCTGAAGAATAAAATGGCCGCCAACACACATCACGATTACCACAAAAAGTAGTGGTAACATCATAATCTCTTTGTTCTTCTTGTGTTTTTTCATTGTGAACTCAGCTAGTTATTCTTTCGTTGCATGACATTACTCTCTCACACACAGTGTAAAAAAGCTTTGATCGAAATCAGTGCTGCCAATTATACCAATTTGCCTAAAGTTAGAAATAAAATTCGCGTATTTATCACTTGGGAGCGCCCAATGTCCGTGGTATAAAAGCAGGTATTGCTGAAAACGTAGTCAACTAACCATGACCAAAAATAACAAACAAATCATAGTGATCAAACTTGGTACTAGTGTATTAACTGCAGGCAGCCAAACACTCAACAAGCCAAGACTGGTAGAACTGGTAAGACAGTGTGTTACATTACGAGAAGCAGGCCATCAGATCATTATTGTGTCGAGTGGAGCAGTTGCGGCAGGTCGTGGTGTGTTGTCGCAACAAGTTGGGCATTCACTGGCAGAAAAGCAAATGCTTGCAGCGATAGGCCAAGGCCAGTTAATCCACTTGTGGCAGTCACTTTTTGGTATTTATGATGTCAATGTCGCGCAAATGTTGCTCACCCGGGCAGATTTAGAGCACCGTGGACGCTATTTAACCGCAAGGGATATGCTCACTAAATTATTAGAGCATCACGTTATACCTATCATTAATGAAAATGATGCGGTAGCAACATCAGAAATAAAGGTCGGTGATAACGATAACTTATCTGCCTACGTTGCCATTTTAGCCAATGCCGATAAGCTGGTGCTGTTAACCGATCAGCATGGACTTTTCACCGCAGATCCCCGCGCTAACCCTGAAGCTAAGCTCATCGAGCAAGTAACCCAGATAAACGATGAGCTAAGAGCACTGGCGGGAGATAGCGGCACTCAACTTGGTACTGGCGGTATGGCCACGAAATTACAAGCTGCTGATATTGCACAGCGAGCCGGTGTTGATGTAGTAATTGCTAAGGGTAGCGAATATGACATTATCCCTCAGGTACTATCGCAGACTGCCCCCGCTACCACCTTTTTGAAATTTGATGCGCCTGTGGGTGGGCGCAAACGTTGGCTACTGTCGGGTCCCAAATCATCAGGTCGCATTATTTGTGATACCGGTGCTATCAAGGCGGTGTGCCATCAAGGCGCAAGTTTACTCGCAAAAGGCATTGTTGCCGTTGAAGGTCAGTTTCAACGTGGTGAATTGATCCAAGTCTTTTGTCAAAATGGTAAGCTTCAAGCGCAAGGCTTGACCAACTTAGACAGTCAAGCCCTGAGTCTCGTGCTTGGCTGTCATAGTAACGAATTTTCACAGCGCTTGGGGTTTAAGACCGAAGAGGAGATCATTCATCGCGACAACATGGTGATTTTGACATAAAAGGAAGCCAATAAAAGCATCAATATCGCTGAAATTTTGGCTGGTTGTTCTACACTTAGCAGGTATTAATGCAATCACGAGGCTACTTATGTCAACTAGCTATTCACCATGTGGTCATGAACTTACTGTACAGCTCTTGGCACAAAAAAGTGAGTCGCAACTAGCACAAGCGTTGGAACATATTGTCGCCGATGCCTGTGAAACCCATTATGCTTTTTACTTTAGTAAAAGCCTCAGTGCAAATGAAATACCTAAACCCCTATTTGTAAGCCATCGCGATGTCTGCCTTAGCATCGATTCAACAACCTCAGTGCTGAACAAAACCAATAAAATAGAGGGAGATAAACACCTTATTCAACATGGCGGTGATAGTATCATACCGCTATGGCATCACACCGAATTAGTCGGTTTCTTGTATGTTAAAGGTCAACTTAACTTTACCTTGGCGACTCTATTAAAGCACTTACTCAATGTCTTTATTCATCAAATGGCAACGTTACATTTTGCTCGAATCGACCCACTTTCACAATTATTAAACCGCCAAACCTTTGATGAGAAAGTAATTGAAATAACCAATGGAGAAGGTTTTACGGTCTGCCGAGAAGCCAGTGATGAGCGCAAGTGGTACTTAGCCATGATCGATATTGATCATTTCAAACAAGTTAATGACAACTTTGGCCATGTTATTGGCGACGAAGTTATTTTGTTAGTAGCACAAATTATTAAGGCGAATTTCAGAACCGAGGATTATACCTTTCGTTACGGCGGTGAGGAGTTTTCGATACTCTTTCAAAGCTTTGATGATGATGCTGCGCTTATAGCACTAGAAAGGCTCAGAGAGCATATTGCCACCAGCCGCTTCCCGCAGGTCGAACACGTCTCCGTGAGTATTGGCTTTACAGAAGTAGTTGACACACTGCAAGTGTCAGAGCAAGTACACAAAGCCGATCAAGCGCTTTATTACTCTAAAGACAATGGTCGTAATCGAGTGACTAACTACCTCTCATTAGGATTATCTGAGTCACACTACGAATGTGCAGAAATCGAGTTGTTTTAACTCGTATTATATATAGCGTTCAAAGAATATGCTAAACTCCCCTGCCTAATTTATACCAATTATCTTAATTAACCTGAGCTGCGGATAATTAATGCCTTTCTAGCAGCCAGTTTTAGCGCTAATTGGTATTATTGGTACTACTTTAAGCAACAGGTTTGGGAAAAGTTATGCAATTTGTGAGATGGTTTTTAGGACGTCTAATTTTACTTTTTGATTTTATTTTTACCCCACGCAGTAAAAAGCGTGCCGCAGAGCAGCAGCAAAAGCTAGATGCAATGACAGCAAATTTAAAGCTATATCAGTTTAAAGCTTGCCCATTTTGTGTCAAAGTCCGCCGTGCAGCCAAGCGTGAAGGGCTGAAGCTAGAAACTCGAGATGCTAAAAACGATGAACAGTACCGCCAAGAGTTACTTGAGCAAGGCGGAAAAATTAAAGTACCTTGTTTACGTATTGAAGAGCAAAACAAAGTCACGTGGTTATACGAGTCTAATGACATTGTTGCCTACTTAGAAAAGCTGGAAAAAGCAGCTTAAATTGCGCACCTCGCTTTGCGCCAATCGGGCGCTATGCTAGCATAGCCCCATCAATCGACTAATCCATTTTAAGAGAATTTTGATGACTATCCGTACTCGTGTCGCACCCTCTCCTACGGGTGATCCGCATTTAGGAACGGCTTATATTGCCTTATTCAACTATTGTTTTGCCAAGCAACAAGGCGGCGAATTTGTACTACGTATTGAAGATACCGATCAGGTGCGCAGTACTGTTGAGTCTGAGCAAGCTATCATGGACAGCCTGCGCTGGTTAGGACTTGACTGGGATCATGGTCCGGATGTCGGTGGCGAGTTTGGCCCATATCGTCAATCAGAACGTTCTGAACTGTATAAAAAGTTTGCCCATCAACTCGTTGATGAAGGCAAAGCATTCTATTGTTTTGCAACGGCTGAAGAATTAGATGAGATGCGTGAAGCGCAGATGGCAGAGGGGTTACGCCCTAAATATGACGGCCGTGGTTTACGCCTATCTGAAGAAGAAGTAAAGGCAAATCTAGAAGCGGGCAAACCGTACGTTATTCGTATGAAGATCCCAGAAGAAGGTACCTTCAAGTTTAACGATTACCTACGCGGCGAAATAGAGATCCCTTGGGAAAACGTAGACATGCAAGTATTGTTGAAAGCTGATGGCTTCCCAACTTACTTCCTTGCTAACGTAGTCGATGACCACCACATGGAAATAAGCCATATCTTCCGTGGAGAGGAATGGATTAACTCAGCACCTAAGCTATTAAAGCTATACGAAGATTTCGGCTGGCAAGCACCAGTACTTGGTCACCTACCGCTACTGCGTAACCCTGATAAGTCAAAATTATCAAAGCGTAAAAACCCAACTTCAATTAACTACTATAAAGAAATGGGTTTCTTGCCAGAAGCACTGCTTAACTATTTAGGCCGTATGGGTTGGTCAATGCCTGATGAGCGTGAAAAGTTTACCCTAGCTGAGATGATTGAGCACTTTGACATGAAGCGTGTGTCACTTGGTGGGCCTATTTTTGATATTGATAAGCTAAACTGGTTAAATGGACTTTGGATCCGTGAAAATTTAACTGATGCCGAGCTGATCCAGCGTTTTGTTGATTGGAAGTTCAATGGCGATATGTTAGCCCGAGTACTACCTGAAGCCAAAGCGCGTATTAACACCTTGTCTGACTTAGTTGGCCTAGCTGGTCACTTTGTTGGCGGTATACCTGAGTACGACCCAGCGTTATTAACAGCGGGTAAAGCGGACGAGGAAGTCGTTCGTCAGGCACTTCAATTCTTTATTTGGGAACTGGAAAAGCTGCGTACTTGGAATAAGTCTGAGATTTTCGCTATTGCAAAATCAGTGGCTACACATCATGAGCTTAAGATAAAAGAGTTCTTAGAGCCTATTTTTGTTGCTATTACAGGCAAAACATCATCAACCTCAGTAGTTGATGCAATGGAAGTGTTAGGCTCTGACCTTTCTCGTGCGCGCTTAAGAGTAGCGCTTGAGCATGTTGGTGTTTCTAAAAAGCAAGCTAAAAAGCTTGAAAAAGCATATCGAGAATATCCATCGATTGCGTAGTGCAATATTGCATAAAAAAGCCGCTCATGTAGCGGCTTTTTCTTTGCTTCGACTTAGACAGCTGAGTTTACGCTCAGGAAAGGCAGTACTTTTACTATTGTTCGCTGTCTGGGTTTGCGCTTTCTTCAGTTAAATCAGCACTACTTTTCTCTAAATCGTAACTGTCAACACGCTGTAAGCCTCGCGGTAGCTTGTTGCCTCGTCGTCCGCGCTCACCATAGTAATGTTCTAAGTCGCTCGGTTTAAGGGTCAACTTTCGTTTACCTGCATGTAGGGTAACGGAAACCCCCTCTGGTACCACTGCAAGCACCTTGACGAACTCTTCTCGGCTTTGCACTTTGGCACTTGGAATAGAGATGATCTTATTTCCTTTACCTTTACCAAGCTTGGGTAAGTCACGCAGTGGGAATAGCAGCATACGACCTTCACTTGAGATAGCCATACACCTATCTGTGGCAACATCAAATACCTCTATAGGTGCAATCAAGTGTGCGCCTTTCGGTACGCTTACAAATGCTTTACCATTTTTATTTTTACTGACCATATCAGCAAAGTCGCTGATAAAGCCGTAGCCACCATCTGTAGCCATTAAATATGTAGACTTCTCCTCACCCATAACGACATGCTCAAAGTTGCACCCGGGCGCAGGATTAAAGCGGCCCGTCATCGGTTCACCTTGGCTTCTAGCCGATGGCAAGCTATGTGCATCCGTCGCAAAAGCGCGGCCAGAGGTATCTAAAAATACCGCAGGCTGGTTGCTTTTACCTTTAGCGGAGGCCTTATAACTATCTCCTGAGCGGTAGTTTAGGCCTTCAGCATCAATATCATGGCCTTTAGCAACCCGTGCCCAACCTTTTTCAGACAGTACCACAGTGACCGCTTCTGATGGGATTAAATCTTTTTCACTCAGCGCTTTGGCTTCGCCTCGCTCAACGACTGGAGAGCGTCTGTCATCACCATAGAGCTCAGCCGCTTCTTGGATCTCCTTTTTCATCAGGGTTGACATGCGGCGCTCAGAACCTAAGGTTTTTTCCAGCCCATCACGCTCTTTTTCTAGCTCATCTTGCTCGCCACGGATCTTCATTTCTTCCAGCTTTGCAAGGTGGCGGAGTTTTAGGTCTAATATCGCTTCCGCTTGTTTATCTGAGAGGCCAAAACGTGAAATCAACTCTTCTTTCGGCTTGTCTTCATTACGAATGATTTCGATGACCTCATCGATATTCAAAAACGCAATCATCAAGCCTTCAAGAATATGCAAACGAGCCAGTACTTTGTCTAGGCGATACTGTAAGCGTCTGCGCACCGTTTCACGGCGGAATATTAACCACTCAGATAAGATCTGACGTAAATCTTTGACCTGTGGACGACCATCCAAACCAATCATATTCAGATTTACACGGTAGTTCTTTTCAAGATCTGTGGTGGCAAATAAATGCGCCATTAATGGCTCAACCTTAACCCGATTAGAACGCGGCACGATAACAATACGCGTCGGATTTTCATGATCTGACTCGTCACGTAAATCAGCTACCATCGGCAGCTTTTTGGCCGTCATCTGGGCAGCGATTTGCTCTAATACCTTGGCACCTGAGCACTGGTGTGGTAAAGCTGTGATCACCACTTCGCCTTGCTCTTCAGTGTACACAGCGCGCATTTTGATTGAGCCACGCCCCGTAGTGTATAGCTTCTTGATCTCTTCTTGCGGGGTAATAATTTCAGCGTCGGTTGGATAATCAGGCGCTTTCACTATTTCTAGAATTTCTTCTAGCTCAGTTTTTGGCTTATCCAATAATAAGCAACAGGCCTGTGCTACTTCACGCACATTATGTGGTGGAATATCGGTTGCCATACCAACCGCAATACCTGTAACACCATTTAGTAAAATGTGAGGTAACCGAGCAGGTAATACTTTTGGCTCATCCAAGGTGCCATCAAAGTTAGCCGTCCAATCTACTGTCCCTTGTCCTAATTCTTTTAGTAACACTTCAGAGAACTTAGACAAGCGCGCTTCGGTATAACGCATTGCGGCAAAAGACTTAGGATCGTCCGCAGCTCCCCAGTTACCTTGACCATCCACGAGCGGATAGCGGTATGAGAAAGGCTGTGCCATAAGTACCATTGCCTCATAACAAGCACTATCACCGTGTGGGTGATACTTACCGAGTACGTCACCAACAGTACGAGCTGACTTTTTATATTTAGCTTGGGCAGATAAACCCAACTCACTCATCGCATACACAATACGACGCTGTACAGGTTTTAGGCCATCACCAATATGCGGTAACGCCCTATCCATGATCACATACATGGAGTAATTCAAATAGGCGTCTTCAGTAAAACGTCCCATTGCAAGTTGTTCAATGCCTTGTAATGACAAAGCTTGAGGATCTGTCATGTTACACCTTACTTGTTGTTGTAGCTGATGCGGTAAATTGCATTGGCGTAATCATCGGAAACGAGTAGGCTACCATCGCTAAGTTCAGCTACGGCAGCAGGACGGCCATAGGTTGTTTCGTTTTCCATAAAACCACTAAGGAAAGGTTGATAACCGGTAATTTGGTCATTTTCTATTGTGGCAAGCATCACCCGATAACCTACTTTTTTGCTGCGATTCCATGAGCCGTGTTCAGCAACAAACAACTGGTTTTTCATTGCTTTTGGAAATTGCTCACCACGATAGAAATGAATGCCCAGCGGTGCAACATGCGCTTGCAACGCCAGTGCAGGCATCGTGTAGTCAGTCACGGACTTACCTTTGCCAAATTCAGGATCAAGCACGCTACCGCCGTGTACATAAGGAAAGCCAAAGTGCTGACCAATTTCATCCACGCGGTTGATTTCACAAGGTGGAATATCATCTCCCATCATGTCTCGGCCGTTGTCGCTGAACCACAACTTTCCAGTCACGGGGTGGTAGTCAAACCCCACCGTATTACGCACGCCTTTAGCAACCGTCGAAAACGCTTTCGTCTCTAGGTTTAATGAGAAGATACGACCAAATTTAGGGTCTTCAGCACAAATATTACAAGGTACACCAACAGGGATAATTAACTCCCCCTCTGGCGATACCGTGAGATACTTCCAGCCATGATGGCGTTTATCAGGTAAATCATCAAATACCACGTCCTTTACTGGGGCTTTGAGATTTTTTGCAATTTGCTTGAAACGTATAATACGCTCCACTTCGGCAACGTATAAATCACCGTCTTTTAATGCGATACCAGAGGGCATATTAAGCCCCTCTGCCACTAGGATTTTTTTGTCAGCAATACCATCACGATTATTGTCGATAAGCGCATGAACTTTACCAGCTTTGCGCGACCCGACATAAACGGTGCCGTCTTTACCTACAGCCATTTGCCTTGCATTTTCAACATCTTTGGCAAAATAGCTGACTTTATAACCGTCTGGCACCACTAGGCGTGATAGAATGTCACTTGCAAGTGCTTGTGAACTGAGCAAAACTGCGGCAAATGCACTCGTTATTGTGGTCAGTTTATATTGTTTTTTCATCTTAAACCTCTGCCTTATCTCCGTGCTGCTCAAGCCATACCTTGCGGTCGCTAGAGCGTTTTTTTGCTAACAGCATGTCCA
This sequence comes from Pseudoalteromonas peptidolytica, assembly GCF_012641745.1. GTDB lineage: Bacteria > Pseudomonadota > Gammaproteobacteria > Enterobacterales > Alteromonadaceae > Pseudoalteromonas > Pseudoalteromonas peptidolytica. The sequence goes on along the minus strand of NZ_WEHZ01000001.1, from coordinate 159,347 downwards.
TCATTTCGAGCGTCTGCTCTGGCTCATCTAATGTCAGCTGCACCAAACGTCTAGTATTCGGATCCATGGTAGTTTCGCGTAGTTGCATTGGGTTCATTTCACCTAACCCCTTGAAGCGCTGCACGTTAACTTTACCGCGTTTCTTTTCGGCCTCGATGCGGTCTAAAATGCCCTTTTTCTCGTCTTCATCTAGGGCGTAATAAACTTCTTTACCAACATCAATACGAAACAGTGGCGGCATGGCAACAAATACATGGCCCTTGCGAACAAGCTCGGGGAAATGTTTTACAAATAAAGCACATAATAAAGTGGCGATGTGAAGTCCATCAGAGTCAGCATCCGCAAGAATACATACTTTGCCGTAGCGAAGACCAGATAAATCCTCAGAATCTGGGTCGATGCCTAATGCCACAGAAATATCATGCACTTCTTGTGACGCTAAGATCTGACCCGACTCGACTTCCCAAGTATTCAAGATTTTACCGCGTAGTGGCATGATTGCTTGAAATTCACGGTCTCTCGCTTGTTTTGCCGAGCCACCTGCTGAGTCCCCTTCCACTAAGAAGATTTCAGAGCGCTCTGTTTCACTGCCTGAGCAGTCGGTTAATTTACCGGGTAAGGCTGGACCTGAAGTGACTTTTTTACGAACGACTTTCTTTGCTGCACGCAAACGCTTTTGAGCATTACTTATACACAGCTCAGCCAGTAGCTCCGCGGTTTCTGTATGCTCATTTAGCCAGAGGCTGAAAGCATCTTTGACGATACCTGACACAAAAGTGGCACAGGAGCGCGAAGACAGCTTTTCTTTCGTTTGACCGGCAAACTGCGGATCTTGCATTTTTACCGATAAAACATAACTACAGCGATCCCACACATCATCAGGTGTCAGTTTAACACCACGCGGGATCAAGTTTCTAAATTCGCAAAACTCACGCATGGCTTCAAGCAAGCCTTGGCGCAAGCCATTTACATGCGTTCCACCTTGCGCGGTAGGGATTAAGTTTACGTAGCTCTCAGCTATAGACTCGCCACCTTCCGGTAGCCAATGAAGCGCCCAATCGACGCCTTCAGTAGAACCGCTAAAGCTCCCAGTAAAAGGAGACTTTGGTAACACTTCGTACCCTTCGGCACTGTCTTTTAGATAATCTTCTAACCCAGCTTCGTAATGCCACTCTTGTGTCTCTTTCGTTTGTTTATTCACAAAACGAATGCGCAGCCCTGGGCATAATACGGCCTTGGCTTTGAGTAAATGGTTCAGTTTGGTAAGTGAAAAGTTGGCAGAATCAAAATAGCTGGGGTCAGGCCAAAAGTGCACTGAGGTTCCAGTGTTGCGTTTACCGACGCTGCCTGTAACCCTCAAGTCTTCTACCTTATCGCCATTTTCAAATGCCATTTCATAGACTTGAGCATCGCGCTTAACGGTAATTTCAACCCGAGTCGATAACGCATTCACCACCGAGATACCAACGCCATGAAGACCGCCTGAAAATTGATAGTTTTTATTGGAAAACTTACCACCGGCATGTAACTTGGTTAATATCAACTCAACCCCAGGTACTCCCTCTTCAGGGTGAATATCAACGGGCATTCCTCGGCCATCATCAATGACCTCGAACGAGTTATCTTCATGTAGGATCACATCTATTTTAGTGGCATGCCCAGCTAAGGCTTCATCGACACTGTTATCAATAACCTCTTGACCTAAATGATTTGGTCTTGTGGTATCGGTATACATGCCGGGGCGACGTTTAACTGGCTCTAAGCCATTGAGTACCTCAATAGCTTCGGCATTATAGTTTTGCTGACTCATAGGCTAGTTCTGGTTATCTTTTTATCCGCTAGTATATGCACAACATGACGATTTACGCAGATATTTGTGCACAGATTTCAATTTGTGATAGTTAAAAATTTGGCGATGGTAGTAAAATAGCGTGAAAACTCGACAAAGCTATGATCCCCACCAAACTCTATAATTTGACGACAATGACTATAATAGCGTACCGCTTCTTCAAAAGGCAGCACCTCATCACCTGTTTGTTGCAATAATAGCAAGTTTTCTGGATTACTAAGCTTTGGTGTGTATATTGTTTTTAACGCTTCAACATGCTCGTACAGTAACTCATAATGACAATCCTGATATGGGTTGTATTGTGGCCCAAGGTAGTCGTTAAGTAATAAAAAAGGCCTAACAGCAGGGTTTATCACCACAGCTTTGCAGCCTTTTAGCTGTGAAAAGTAGGTGGCATAGTATCCACCCAGTGAACTACCTAATAACACAGTATCAGAATCAATGATGCTATCCAACTGTGCGAGTGCAACTCGAGGATCGAAATGCAGCCTAGGGGTTATATAACGCTCTGGCTTTCCACGCATATACACACCAAACTCCGTTGCCTTAAAGGATAGCTCTGAGCTGTTAAAGCCATGAATGTAGACTACCTGTCGAGCCATTTGACCTCTGTATTTATACCGTTGTTATTAAAGGTTATTAGACGATATGCGGGCCCTAAATCACACTGCTGCCACTCTTTAGTATGCTTTACAAACTGAATTGAAGTTGCAGGCGTGGCATAAATAGGTAATGTACGAAATGTTTGTTGATACTCATGGTGTACATGACCGTGAAACAGCCCTATGACCTGCTTGGTATCCACTAACGTGTTGAGCAGTTCAGGTCCATTTTCAAGCATGTGTTTATCTAAATATCCATCAATGGGCTTAGGGTGATGATGTGTAAACACAATCGTTTGTTGTGTTATATGACGTTTTAGCGCGTCGAGATGCGCCCTTTCACACCACCCTGCCGGTGTTTCGCCTTTTGAATTTACCAACAGTATTTCACCAAACGGGGCTGTGATCCTCTTGTGGGGAAAAATCTTCCCAGTACTAATTTGCTCAAGTAAGGCGATGTCATCATGATTCCCTGGCACCCACAATACTGGGCAATGCAGCTCACTGTTAGTGACCAAACGGGCGAAAGCTTGATACGACTCAGTCGTATGGTCTTGAGTTAAGTCGCCGCCAAATATGACCACATCGCAATGCTCTTGTGCCATCGCAGCCAATGCTTGTTGTAGATTGGCTGCAGTATTCACACCAAAATACTCACCCGAATCGTCAGCAAATAAATGACTATCGCTGAAGTGTCCAATCCTAATTTGCTGCTTGTTGATTGTTAATGCAGACTCAAACCATGCCATTATTCACATCCCAGTTTAGTTGTACTCGGCCTTTTTCTAAGCACACCATTAACCAATCAGCCAAAAAAGCATTAACTTGATACTTTTCGTCCTTCTGATGCATATCAGGGTTTGGGTAGCCATAAGAGGGTTTGATCCGGCGATGATAATTACGATGGATAACTTCAGCGACTTTCGCATCGTGATATAAACGCACAGACAAAGAAAAATGTGGTAAATGCTCACTCACCACCGTAACTTGTTCAATTAAAATGTCTGTGGTGTACTTACTTACCCCTTCTACTGTCAGGCTGTAGCGAGCAGAGGCCAGATCAATAATACGACACTCCCTGGGCGTTTCCTCAGGCAGCAATTTAAGCATCCGTAAATAATTACGCTCACACAGAGTAATGTAGCGAGGCAGAGATTGAATATACTGCTTTGAACTGAGCACCTGTGACAAAAATACAACTCCTATCCTGCTTGCACAATTCGCGCTTTATTTAGTGCCAACCATTGTAGACTAATAACAGTCGCAGCGTTATCGATTTCCTCATTATCCAGTCGAGCCAAGGCGCCTTCAAAGGGAATAACATGTACTTTAATATCCTCATGTTCTGTATCGAGGCCAAAAATTCCACCTGCGTCAGTCAAGTCGGTAAGCGCCAGATATAAATACAATCGCTCCGTTGTGCCACCGGGGCTGGATAGGTAAGAACGCATATAAATCATTTCATTAAGGTCAAGCCCTGCCTCTTCTTTTGCTTCTTTTCGCGCTACGGCTTCATAATCTTGGCTTCCTTCAGCCATGCCCGCTATACATTCCAGTAACCATGGTGTGTTTTTAGATGCCAATGCACCTATTCGAATTTGCTCAATAAGTAGCACTCTATCTGTTACTGGATCATAGGGTAATACCGCAACGGCATGCCCTCGCTCAAGTATCTCTCGGGTAACGGTTGGTGAGACTCCACCGGCAAATAGAGCATGACTAAATTGGTATTTGTGAATGGTAAAGAAGCCATCAAAGACTGTTTCCATTGAAGAAACAGTGACATCGGCTTTATTAAACTGACTCAAAGATTTCATAAAATAATCCTGTTATTTTTGACAGCAACGGTTTAAAAGCTAACCAATCGCCCTTATATTAGCTTCATACTCTAAAAAGTAAACGAAGTCGTTTACCTTTAACTTTTTCCACTTTACAATACCCTGAAGGTATTAATATATTCTGTTACACTTGTTGGCGATGTTTTACGCATTAAGTCTTTAATTGGGCTGTAAAAACAGGGTAACATGCTGACAGTATAAAAATTGTCTAAGGACTGAGCGAAAAATGAAAAAAACTCTACTATCGTTGGTTGTTGGGTTGTCGTGCGCACTTTCAAGCAGCCTGTCCCACGCGGAAGACTTACTGCAAGTATACGACATTGCAACGGCTAACGATCCCACGGTATTAAAAGCCAAAGCACAAGCAGATTCACAGAAGTATGCCCAAGACCAGGCCCTAGGGGTGTTGTTACCTCAACTTGGTTTTAGAATGAGCTACTCAGATACCAATTCTGAAGGTGCTCCTAATAGTCAAAACGATGCCACAGATTATACGTTAGTAGAATCAGACAGCGATACGTTTAGCCGTTCGATTACACTCAATCAAACCATTTTTGATATGGCTTCGTGGCAGAGCTTATCTATCGCTGAAAAACGTGCAATGCAGGCTATGACTCAGTATGAGCGTGAAAAGCAATCTCTGATTGTTCGTATCGCTGAAGGTTACTTTAATGTGCTTAGTGCGTTAGATAGCCTAGAGTTTGTCCAAGCTGAAAAGCGCGCGATTGAACGCCAACTTGAGCAAACAAAACAGCGCTATGAGGTGGGCTTAACAGCAATTACTGACGTTCATGAAGCGCGAGCTCAGTTTGACCGTGCAGTCGCCGATGAGATAATCGCGAGCAATGCAGTGGAAACTGCTCGAGAGACACTACGTACCATTACGGGTAAGTACCATGCTAAGTTGGATAAGCTTAATACAGAAACGTTCTCAACTGTAAAGCCAACGCAAGATACTTCTGATTTTATTGAAATTGCAAAAGGTAAAAACCTAGACTTACAAGTTGCTAAGTCTGCGGTTGAGATTGCAAAAGATCAGATTGACCTTGCAAATGCAGGCCATTATCCAACGCTAAATTTGAGCGCAACATACAGCGACTCCTTAACTGATTTAACCGGCAGACAACATGCCCCTCGTGGTGATGAAACCACGGTAGGACTAACGCTCGACGTGCCAATTTACTCTGGCGGTCGAACGGTGGCTGCGACAGATCAAGCTCGTGCTAATTTTGTAGCTAGTAGCGAAGATATGGAAGCGGCAATGCGCAACATGACACGCTCGGTCATCACTTCATATAACCAAGTGGCTTCTGATGTTGCAACCTATCGTGCACTTGAGCAAGCGGTAGTCTCTGCAGAAAGCGCATTGCAAGCCACAGAAGCAGGATTTGATGTAGGTACTCGTACTATTGTTGACGTGCTAGTAAGCACACAAAACCTGTATAACGCCAAACGTAACTTAGCGGATATTCGCTATCGCTATGTGTTGTCTTCGCTTCGTTTAAAGCAAGCATCAGGGACATTGTCTCGTGCTGATCTTGAAGCAATTAACCAAGGTTTGATTGAAGGCTAAGCACTTTAATTATTACCTCTGAAAGGCCAGCTATGCTGGCTTTTTGTATTTTTACAGCAATATAGATAAACTAGCCGCTTCAATTAAGTCTTAGGTATATTACTTTGGTTACGCATTCACCTTTTAAATGGTCATTTCTAGCACCTAAATTTTGGCTAACTTGGCTGGGTGTCTTTTTTCTTTATCTCATTTCTTGGTTACCACAACGCTGGCAGTTTGCTATTGGAAAGGGGCTTGGTCGCCTGATCCACAAATATATGAAACGACGCCGCCACATTGCTGATGTCAACTTAAAACTGTGTTTTCCGCATCTTACTGAAGCTGAGCATCACGCCATGCTGCTAAAAAATATGGAGAACACCGCTATAGCAACGCTTGAAACCGGCATGGCTTGGTGGTGGCCTACATGGCGTGTAAACCGAGTTGTTGGCTCAATCAAAGGAATGGAACATATTGAGGCTATACAGCAACAAGGTAAAGGTGTGCTCATGCTGGTGCCCCATATGCTGCATTTAGAAATGGTTAGTCGAGTTCTGGGTACCAAAATACAAGGGGTTGGATTTTATCGTCCCCATAACAATCCGCTTATGGAGTTTTTCATGACTCGTGGTCGACTGCGTTCTAACGAATACCTAGTCACCAAACGAGACGTAAAAGGACTACTAAAAACCCTGGCAAGTAAGCGCGTGTGTTATTACCTACCAGATCAGGATTATGGCCGCAAGCGCTGTGAGTTTGCACCGTTTTTTGCAGTACCTGATGCAGCGACTACTACTGGTACTTTGTTATTTTCTGCTAGTAAAAATGCTGAGACTTTAAGCTTACACTGTACGAGGGACAACAAAGGGATGTATCATCTAGAAATACAACCTGTTTTGGAAGCGTTTCCAAGCGGTGATAACCTTGCTGATGTCACCCGTGTTAACGAGAGAATGGAGCAAGCAATCAATTGCGCACCAGATCAATACATGTGGGTACATCGACGCTTTAAAACGCGTCCAGATGAGAAAGCACCTTCGCTATACTAGCAGCTCGGAGTAGTTTTTTATGGCAAAAAAAAGAAGAAAAAGCAATGTATCCGCAATTTGGTTTTGGACCAAGCACCTTTCTTTGGGTGTGCTATTGATATGGGCTGCCTACTATTTTCTTTTTGGCGCATCAAAGAATTTAAATTTTAAAGAAACCACAAATGTTGCCGCCCAAGGGTTATCACAATTTTACGAAAGCTTCAGAAATAGAATGAGTGACCGCGATACCGATCGCGAAAAATACGTGATCACATTAGGCAAGCCAACCTACCCGTTAGATGATGCACTCGCCCAAAGAGCATTGGCAGTAAAACCTTCAAACTCGAAGTGGACAGGCGAAAAACAACCAAGACGCTTCGACACCGGAGATACATTAAAAGATGTGCTGTCAAAACAAGCAAAGGAAGAAGGTGTAGAGCTGTTTTGGTATCTTGAACGAGATTACGTGGTGAAGTATAACTTCCGCCTTGATACTGACTTTGTCACCGCGTTATATCAGGTAGGCACGGCGATTAACGATGACTTCGAATTTCAAGTATATACTTTCTTCTGTCCACGGGAGCGTGCTGCGGTGATCACTCAAAACCCACCGCTGTACGTACGTGAAAATTGTCGCAAGTTGGCCGGTTAGCCTAATAAGCGCTGCCAAACTTGTGTAACCTGTTGAGCGTACTGTGTAAATTCGCTACGCTCAACCGCCCTACCGAGCTGATTCAAACTGTTAAAGTGGTACCTATCTCTAAATAGGCAATACGCTGAAACCAGTGTTTCCATCTCAAGTTTTTCTATCATAGCAACGGCTCCTGCTTGCTCTAAAATACGGATGTTATCCGTATACTTACACAGTTGAGGATAGGTATGACTATATTGGAGCACTATGTATTGACTCATAAACTCAATATCTGTCATGCCGCCAACGCCTTGCTTTAGGTCAAACCGTTGCTCGTTGTCTTGATTTAGGTGTTGACGCATTTTTTCACGCATTTTACACACATCATCGACTAATTTAGTACTATCGCGTTTTTGCGTCAGGATCCCATGGCGAATTTCAGTAAAACGTGTTTGCATTGTTTCTTCACCGAGTACCATACGTGCCCTCACTAAAGCCTGATGCTCCCAAGTCCAAGCTTGCTCAAGTTGATACTGATAAAAGCTCTCAAGGTTAATCGCCAGTAAACCTGAATTTCCTTCTGGGCGCAGACGGGTATCAAGTTCATATAACATACCCGATAGCGTCTTGGTATTGAACAAGTGCATAAGACGCTGTGCCAACTTCATGTAAAATTGTCTCGATGAAATCGACTTTTCACCTTGCGTGTAGCTTTCACCATCTCGATTGTGTACAAAGACCAAATCTAAGTCTGAGTTATAACCTAATTCATAGCCACCAGCCTTACCGTAGGCTATGACAGCAAAGCCTTTTTCTGTAATCGTAGCTCCTTGTGGCGCACCATAGCGAGCCTCCATATGCCCCCAAGCAATGTCTACCGCTTTTGCAATAATCGCTTCGGCTAAGGCTGTAAGGTGGTCACTCACCTTCATTATGTCGAGCACTCCTGTGGCATCTGCTGCTGCGATCTTAAGCTGATGAGTTTGCTTAAACTGGCGCAGCGCTTCCATTTGTGTTTCTACATCTTGCTCGTCAATACGTAAAAAAAGTTGCTGGATCTCGCTGTGATAAGCACTTAATGGCAGTGGTTTATATAGACTTTGTGGGTCTATTAGCTCATCGAGTAAGATGGGGTATTTTGCAATATGCTCTGCAATCCAGGCACTGTGACAACAAAGTTTGATTAGCTGTGTTAACGCACCATGATTTTCATATAGCAGCTCTAGATAAGCAGTTCGAGAAACAATTTTATTAATAACACTGAATACACGTGCCAAAGCAGGTTCGATGTTCTGTTTGCTCAATTCACGTAATAGCGCAGGGATCAACTTATCTAGAATATCTCTGCCTCGGGTACCGGCTTGTTTTTTACTTAGCCCGGATTTAAATGCTTCCAGATCAGCCTGCCACTGTGGAAAACAAGGTGTCGCATTACACTCACCAAGCTGCATAATTTCCGCACTTTGCCAAGCATAAACTGCGCTGTCATCATCTTCTACCGCCTCTTCAGGCGGCTCACCAATAACTTGATTGAACTCAGTTCGAACCTCTTCCATTATTCGCTGAAGTGTTTGTTCGACCTGAGTATAATCCTGACACTGCAGTAAGTAGCTAAGGCGTAAGCAAGCAAGTGTATCATCGGGTAAAGTTTGAGTCTGTTTGTCATCGAATGCTTGTAAGTATTGTTCAACTTTTCGAAGTGACAGGTAATGATTGTAGAGCGTGTTTTTAACCTCTTTAGGCACTATATCTAGCGCTTCTAGTTGTTCAAGCGCAGTTAACAACGACGACGTTTGTAATGGTGTTTCACGCCCTCCTCGAATAAGCTGCAATGCTTGTACGATAAACTCCACTTCGCGGATACCACCAGCACCAAGCTTAATGTTATTTGTTAAGCCTTTGCGTCTAACTTCTTGGGCTATCATCTGTTTCATTTTGCGCAAAGAGTCAATTACTGAAAAGTCAATATAACGGCGATAAACAAAAGGCCTTATCAAATCATAAAACTCTTGCCAATACGCTGATAGCTCACCAATGGGACGCGCTTTTAACATGGCGTAGCGCTCCCACTCACGACCTTGATCTTGATAGTAGTCTTCCATTGCCGCATAACTCATCACCAGCGGGCCGCTATCGCCAAAAGGTCTCAACCGCATGTCAACTCTGAACACTTGGCCATCCACAGTCACTTGGTTTAGTGCTGCAATTAACTTTTGAGCCACACGAGTGTAAAACACCTGTGCTTCGATGCTACGTCTCCCTCCTGTAGTCGAAATACTTCGAGGGTAAGCAAAAATAAGATCAATGTCAGACGAGAAATTCAGCTCTTTACCACCTAACTTGCCCATGCCCAATACTGTCATTGGAAGTGGATTATCAGCTTCATCCTTTGGAGAACCTGACTGTACTTCACAAGATGAGTACGCCCATTGGTAGGCATTGGCTATCAAGGTGTCTGACAGGGCTGAAATATAGCCAATACTGTCATCAATTGGGTTATCTGCTACCAAATCCAGCCACATCACCTTCAACCAATACTTCAACCGGTAATGACGTAATTGTGCAAAGGCTTGTTGCTCATCAGGCAGTGGGGCAGAAAAGTCAAACACCGCTGGGCAATCGCGTCTTTTCATCTGTGCATCATCAAGAAGCCATGCGCCCCATTCGGGAAATCGCGACAAGATACGAAATGCAAAGTCACTCAAAGCGAGCAAACGAGCCAGTTTGGGCTGCACCATTTTATCGCCAAAAATAATTTTAAAACGTTCAAGCGCAAGCGCATTTAATGCCTGTTGTGAAAACAATTCCGACATAAAAACTCCACGGTTAACTGGCTCTCTTTGTGAGCAGTGTTATAGTAACTCTATCTAAAACACAACCTTACACCGAGTATGAGTTATTTGTCTTTACACAATATCAATTTTTTGGCGATTTTAATTTGCTTTGTTATCGTCTGTGCACTCACTATTTTGTTACGTTTAATGATCCAACGCATTGCCAATAACCTACTTGAAGAAGAGCTAGCCCAACGTGACAACTTTGCTCTTGGGATCAGTTATGCAAGTCAAATAACCATGTTGTGTATTTGTGTCGCCTATTTATTCAATGACCTAGGTGTGGTGAGAGCGCAAACATATCCACTGCAAGTCGGACTCCACATCAGCTTAGTTGTCGCGTTTATATATTTTGGGCAATGGATCCATCGCAAGTGGATTTTATATCAATTCAATGAAGAAGAAGCGATTTTAAAACAGAATATCTGCGCCGCGATGGTTGACTCGGGTATGTTGCTGGGCAATACGATTTTGGTGCTAGGCTTGTATCACTGGGTGCATCCGAAAGGCTGGAGTGATTTGCTTGTGGTAGCACTTGGCTTTTTACTGCTACAGCTTTTATTTACGTTAGACAGTAAAGTAAGAGAAAGTCGCTTTGCTAAACTCAATCAGGGCGCGTCCTTGCAGCAAAACTTTAATTTGCGAAACACCTCGATTGGGATCCGCTATGCAGGGAAAACCATTGGCCTAGCTTTAGCCATTTATGCAGGTCTTCATAGTGCCCCCTACCATGGGGCTAAAGTCGTCGAAAACTTATTCTCTGTCGTTATTCATTGCGGTGTGATGTGGATATTTCTGTATCTGGGCAGTCATGTCCTTTTGCATCTATCCTTGCCAAAGGTCAACATTGGCCTTGAAGTCGATCACCAAGACAATGTCGGGATCGCCTGTTTAGAGTTTGCGGTTTTTTGTTCTATGGGCTATTTACTTATTAACTTGTTTTCGGCGTAACATGGCCTTGTATGAATGCACAAAGTGACGGATTTTTGCTAGTTGATTCCAACTGGGACTTTAGCCTAGAACTCGTCGCGCATATACAAAGTTTACATGAGGGTCTTGCCAGCAACATTATCATTGCTGGCGATAACACCAAACAGATGCTCAAAATGATGTTTAATGAACAGATTAAAGACTACTGCTATTGTGACTTTGATAATGAAATCAGCGTCTCTGAACTCGCGACGTACCTGCATCGCCACCATAATATTAGTGCAGTGTTGCTATACTCCCTTGACTACCACCTTGCAAGCGAAGAACAACGATTTATTTTTGACTCCCTTCACCCGCACCGATTTTTAATTGAGCAGTCACCACAAGGCTTTACCTTAAATATGCTTCGGGCTTCTACCACATTAAATCACTTATCATGCCACCCCAACATTGTAAGCTTACCAGCTCCGGATTTAATTCTTGCTAAGCTCACAGGCTTGTTATGCTCAAAGGAAAAAGTACTGGACAACCCTGTTGTAGATCAATGATAGCCATTACGTGCAAATATTCTAAGTGCCAGACTCAAATTGAGATATAAACAAGCGCTGATATAGACTAACGAAGCACAAGCGCTTACCATTGCCAAAAACAGCCACTCAATTTTCAATTATGCGTATTCCACATATTTATCAAGATTCACCGCTCGAAATTGGTATTCCTGTAACCTTAGATGATGATGCTGCTGGCCATATCGGCCGCGTTTTAAGAATGACGACCAAGGACAAAGTAAGCTTATTCAATGGTCAAGGTGGAGAGTATCTGTGTCATTTGAGCGAAGTGAGTAAAAAGAAAGTTATTGCTGTCCCTGAAACATTTCAAGACAATAATGTAGAGTCTCCGCTTGCCATACACCTTGGTCAAGGCATTTCCCGAGGTGATAAAATGGACTTTACTATTCAAAAGTCAGTTGAGCTTGGTGTCAGTGAAATAACCCCCTTATTCACAACCCGCTGCGGTGTAAAATTAAATGCAGAACGCCTAGCTAAAAAGCATCAGCAATGGCAAAAAATCGCCATCGCAGCAGCAGAGCAGTCGGGACGCAACACCATCACAGTGATCCACCCTCCAATAGAGCTGTCACAGTGGTTAAAACAACATAGTGATGAGCTAAAAGTTACCCTTCACCCACGTGCTGAGCACTCTATTAAAACGCTACCTTACACTCAATCTGGGATACGTTTTTTAGTCGGCCCAGAAGGTGGCTTTACTGATGAAGAACTGGTAGCCACCGCAGAGCAAGGCTTTATTGATGTACGTTTGGGCCCTCGCGTGCTAAGAACAGAAACCGCGGCCTTAACAGTACTAAGCGCACTGCAACTACAATTTGGTGATTTGGCTCTTTAAATACACAGAGTAACCCCCATATCATGGTTACATTCAGCAAGTTCAATGGAAGTATTTATGACAATTAAGTTAGGGATCATTTCTGATCCAATCAGTGGCTTTAACATTAAAAAAGACACGGGATTCGCAATGATGCTGGCGGCACAGCAACGCGGTTATGAATTGTATTATATGGAAATGAATGATCTGTTTTTATACCAAGGAGTTGCCAAAGCAACTGCCGCCAAAGCACAGGTCTTTGATAATACTTCTCACTGGTATGAGCTTGCTGAAAAACAAGAAATCGATTTGGGCGATCTTGATGTAATATTAATGCGTAAGGATCCTCCTTTCGATACAGAATATATTTATGCCACCTATATTTTAGAACGTGCAGAACTTGCCGGTGCGCTCGTTGTAAACAAACCCCAGAGCCTCCGTGATGCCAATGAAAAGCTATTTACAGCATGGTTTAGCGAGCACACACCAGACACCCTTGTCACCCGTGACCAATCTCAAATTCGTGCATTTTTAGCCAAGCATGGTGACATTATCTTAAAACCTTTGGATGGCATGGGTGGCGCTTCGATTTTCAGGGTTCGACAAGACGACGCTAACATTGGGGTGATCTGCGAAACGCTCACCGAGCACGGCTCACGATACGCAATGGCGCAAAATTATATTCCAGCAATTAAAGATGGCGATAAAAGAGTTTTGGTGGTTGATGGTGAAGTGATGCCATATTGCCTTGCGCGTATCCCTCAAGGGGGCGAGACCAGAGGTAATTTAGCCGCGGGCGGTCGCGGTGAAGCTAGACCAATTAACGAATCAGATCGTAAAATTGCCGAAGCCGTTGCCCCGACGCTAAAAGAGAAAGGTTTAATTTTCGTTGGGCTTGATATCATCGGCGACAAGCTCACCGAAATTAATGTGACTGCCCCAACCTGTGTTAAAGAAATTGAAGCCGCGTACGATATTTCAATTATGGATAAGTTTTATGATGCGATCGAGCGAAAACTCGACCATACTGAAAGTTAATCATTGAGGGGGTCTGATTATGAAATCACTCGCTAATCACTTTTTAATAGCAATGCCTAGCATGGATGACCCTTTTTTCAATCACACAGTCACTTATCTGTGTGAGCACAACGAAGACGGTGCTATGGGGCTGGTTGTTAACCACCCTATTGACGTCACGGTTGGAGAATTACTCGACCAAATCGATATTGATAACGACAAGTCGAGTCAAACATCAAAAGTAAAGATTTATGCTGGGGGGCCTGTCCATACCGACAGAGGTTTCGTGCTACACACGCCGAAGTTGGGCTATGCTTCTAGCCAAGAACTTAGCTCTGATATTATGATCACCACCTCAAAAGACGTACTGGCCTCGCTCACCTCCCCACAATCGCCAGAGGGCTTTATCATCACACTTGGTTATGCCGGGTGGGTTCAAGGCCAATTGGAAAAAGAATTGAAAGAAAACACTTGGTTAGTGGTTGAAGCTAACCCTGAGATCATTTTTAATACACCGCCTGAAAAGCGTTGGGAAAAAGCCGTACAAATACTCGGCATTGACGTCGCGCAGTTAAGCTCACAAGCCGGCCACGCATAACCGCTTTACGCAAAAACTAACATACGAAGTATTCATGGAAAATAAAAAAGATAAGGTCGAAAAAGGCAAGCGCAGTGTGATTGGCTTTGACTTTGGCACTAAAAGTATCGGCCTTGCTATCGGCCAAGAACTTACAGCCACAGCCTCGTGTTTAGGCGCAGTTAAAGCGAATGATGGTATTCCAAATTGGGATGATATCGCCGCATATATAAATGAGTGGCAACCTGATTTGCTTGTTGTTGGTTTGCCACTCAACATGGATGGCACCACTCAGGATTTAACCTTTCGTGCGAAAAAGTTTGCTAATCGACTCCATAATCACTTCCGCCTACCGGTTGAAACGCAAGATGAGCGCCTGACCACAGCGGACGCAAGGGCTAGACTGTTTGAACAAGGTGGTTACAAAAACCTCGCAAAAGGCAAGGTCGATGGCATGTCTGCGTGTATTATTCTCGAAAGTTACTTTGAAGCAATGTGGGAATAAACCCCATACTCTGTAATCTTAAGATTAGATTTCACTTCAAGGTGATAGTAATTACCCTACGCTCAAGAAGGCGTCTGTGCGCCAATAGCTAGCCTGTTGCAAACGAATTTAACGCAGTAGTGACACAGAACAACAGGCTCATAAATACATAATAGTGTTTTCAGGTTCGGTTAAAAAGCATTCACACCCCGTCCATTGGCTTGTCTACCAAAACGCATCACAATTTGACGACAAATGACAGTTTTTCACAACTCATATCGGTATAGTTTAACTCCCTAAATTTGTTAAGGAAAAACTAGCAATGGTGAAGTTTAAATGGTGTGAAATATTACTGACACTTTGTCTGCTTTGCATGCTATCGGCATGTAATGGCAAATCAAATAAAAGCGATTACCCATATTCAATACACGTCTTTCACTCCCAGGAAAATCAGTTAACAGGGCGACTTTATCTACCAGATGGTCATACAGACTCTGATCCAATCGTTATTCTCGTACATGGTGACGGTGCGATGGATAGCACCGCAAACGGGTTTTATTTACCTATAATTCAATCATTGCTCAGCGAAAACATCGCAGCTTTTTCGTGGGATAAACCAGGCGTACGACAGTCTCAAGGGCACTGGCTGACACAATCAATGATGCAAAGAGCAGCTGAAGTAAAAGACGTAATTAGCTACCTGAAGCGTAATGGCTATGAATATAACCCAATCCATCTATTGGGTTTTAGTCAAGCCAGTTGGGTTTTTGCTCACTTATATGACGAACCGAATATTGACTCGATGATCTTGGTCGGTGGTGCCGCAAACTGGTTGGCACAAAGCCAGTACAGCATGTGGATACGCTTACTTGAAGAGGAAAAAATCGATGCTAATGATATGCAAGCCATCGCTAAGATCAAAGAATTGAGCCAACAAGAGTATCACCTTATCAAAACAGGCTACGACCACTACCTTTCATCGCCATTACACCAACACCCTTTTATGTCTGATCCCATCGCCGATGAAGCACGATTTAACTTTATTCGTAATAATATTGATGCCGATGTCCATGAGGGATTTAGTCAGCTCACAGTGCCTATGCTTGCTATTTTCGGCGATAGCGATATCCATGTCGATATTGAACACAGTCAATTAGCATTCGCCACTGCCTATGCAAGTTCAATGTCATCCAAAGCAAACTTAGTACAAGTAACTATTCCTAATGCAAGTCACAGTTTACTCAAGCCAGAGCTTCCGTTTGATGCGTTATTTTCAATTGAAAAGCAACATTTTGCTCCAGATGCCATTGAGACGATAGTGAACTGGCTAACAAGACAACATCCAGGTGACGCACAATAAATAACATGCTAAACATACCCGCTATTGTGGATTAACAACTTGGTAGTCATCTAGATTGGGAATAAAGCCTGCCTGCTTGTATGCCTTTGTAATTCGGCCTTGTTGGCGTAATATAGTTAGGCCTTTTTGTAACGCTGCAAATGCTCGCTCGCCTTCAGGGTGAAGCCTAGACACCGCATAATGTCGGCTATCATTTAGTAATACAATCAAGTGTTTGTTTGCCACTAATTCCACCTCTGATAACGTAAAGCGATTATTTAGACTTGGTAGCAGTGGCATTAACATGAAATCAACCCAGCCCTTGCTCACCATGCGCGCTTGAGAGATCCATTCAGGTTCAGCAAATACCTTTTTTAGTGAAAGCGAATGCAAGGTTTGCCAATCAGTGTGCCACTTTGGACTGGAAACTGCGGTTAACTTACTCAATCCCGTTGCATCTTTAAGTTGCTCTACAGCGCGGTTACTTGGCGCATGGAAGATCCCTGCATAATATTGTCCTTTTTTGATAACTGGCGCACTGATAAAGAGCAGGTGCGCTTTGGCAGTTAAATCTGTTTGCCAATAACTATCAAAATGAAGGAGCTGCTCTCCTTTCTCAAGTAGGTTTGATTCTCTAAAGCTCACAAAACCAGGAGTAAATTTCAACTGGAGATTGAACCCACCTATCCTTAACGCTTGAAGTGCGATAACCATATCTATTACATCACGGCGTACATACTCTCCACTGAAATCAGTGATTGTCGTAACGTCGCGATCGCCGACAAAGTCTTCATAGGCTGTGAGTACATCATCACGAATGAATACGTTAATCGCTTCACCGGCATATAACGTGCTGGTGAAGCACATTAAGCTACTAAAAATAGCGCTACGGTATTTAGCTTTTAGGATCCAAGCCATCAACCGTCACTCCCTGTAAGAAGCCTGCACCTTTTTGATCGTTGTTTTGAAGCTTAATCATCAGACGCAAATCATTTGGTGAGTCAGCATGGTGCAGCGCGTCTGCATAGTTGATACGCTGTTGCTTGTACAGTTCAAACAGCGCTTGGTCGAAGGTTTGCATTCCCATTTCTTTTGACTTTGCCATGGCTTCTTTAATAGAACCAATATCGCCCTTTTTAATTAGCTCAGAAACAAGGGGAGAGTTCAGCAACACCTCAATTGCAGCTTCTCTTCCTTCCCCTTTTGACGAGGGGACTAGCTGCTGCGCTACAATAGCGCGCAAGTTGAGTGCCAAGTCATATTTGAGCTTGTCGTGCTTTTCCTTAGGCACTAGGTGCATTATGCGATCAATCGCTTGGTTAGCATTGTTAGCATGTAGCGTCGCTACGCACAGATGACCAGTTTCCGCAAAGCTAAGCGCATATTCCATGGTTTCTTGTGAACGGATTTCACCAATTAAAATGACATCAGGAGCTTGGCGCAGTGAACTTTTTAGTGCTGATTCAAAGCTATCCGTGTCAATTCCGACTTCTCGCTGAGTGATAATACTTTTTTGGTGTTGATGCACAAACTCTATGGGATCTTCAATCGTTAAGATATGCCCTCGTTGGTTACGATTGCGATAGCCCAACAATGCTGCCAGCGAGGTAGATTTACCGGTTCCAGTGCCTCCAACAAATAGCACCAAGCCACGCTTTGACATAATGACATCAGTTAACACCGAAGGTAAGCCCAGCTCATTGACATCAGGGATAGCAGTAACAATACGCCTCAACACCATTCCCGCACAATCTCGTTGCCAAAATGCAGAAACACGAAAGCGACCAATCTCATTAGCGATTGCGAAGTTACATTCTTTGGCGTTGAAAAACTCTTGCTTTTGTTTCTCGCTCATTACCGAGGTAACAAGGTTTAGTGATTGCTCAGCATCGAGCTTTTCTTCACTTAGCGCCCTCAGCTCGCCATCAATCTTAGCACTCACAGCAAGGCCTGCTGAGACAAAGAGATCAGACGCTTGCTGATCTGCCATAGTTTGTAAAAATGGTTCTATATTCATTACCACACCACTGTTTAATAGCCGCCGCTAAACTGGTTTTTATCATGAGCCTTAGCACGAGCATCTTGCTGAGTGATCAAGCCTCTATTTAACAAATTCGTTAAACATTGATCCATGGTTTGCATGCCGTGCATTGCCCCTGTTTGAATTGCCGAGTACATTTGCGCAATTTTATCTTCTCGAATAAGGTTACGAATAGCGGGGATCCCAAGCATAATTTCATGTGCAGCTATTCGCCCTCCTCCTACTTTTTTCACTAGTGTTTGTGAAATAACTGCTTGCAGCGACTCTGAAAGCATAGAGCGCACCATGTCTTTTTCCTCTCCAGGAAAAACATCAACAATACGGTCAATCGTCTTTGGAGCAGAGGTTGTGTGCAAAGTACCAAACACTAAATGGCCGGTTTCTGCTGCGGTTAAAGCTAGACGGATAGTTTCTAAATCACGCAATTCACCAACTAAAATAACATCTGGGTCTTCACGCAGTGCGCTTCTCAGCGCCGCATTAAAGCTATGTGTATCACGATGTACTTCGCGCTGATTAATCAAGCTTTGTTTATTGTGATGAACAAACTCTATCGGATCTTCAATAGTAAGAATGTGATGATGTTTGTTGTTATTGATGTAATCAACCATTGCAGCTAAGGTGGTGGATTTACCCGAGCCTGTAGGGCCTGTCACCAGTACTAGCCCACGCGGTGTATCCGATATTTTGGTGAAAATATCTGGCGCACCCAGTTCATCTAAACTTAAGACCTGATTTGGAATGGTACGAAATACCGCAGCGGGTCCACGATTTGAATTAAAGGCGTTAACACGAAAACGTGCTAAATTCGGCACTTCAAATGAGAAGTCAACTTCAAGGTTTTGCTCATAGTCACGACGTTGATTATCATTCATAATATCGTAGATGAGGCTACTAACGTCTTTTGCTTCAAGCGGCGGAATATTAACCCGACGCACGTCCCCATCAACACGGATCATAGGGGAGACACTAGACGAAAGGTGTAAGTCAGATGCTTTGTGTTGCACACTAAAAGCCAATAATTCTGTAATATCCATTTATAACTCCAAAATGAGCACAAGTACTATATGGTTACAATAGCAGAACGCTTAGATAACGCCTATGGCAGGATTGAAAAAGCCAAGCAAAACTGTCAATTCAGCGAAACAGTAAAGTTACTCGCAGTATCTAAAACTAAACCAATTGCTGACATCGAAGCGGCGATTGCCGCAGGCCAGACTCAGTTCGGAGAGTCTTATGTACAAGAAGCCGTTGACAAAGTCGTACACTTTAAAGACAACAAAGCGCTTGAGTGGCACTTTATTGGCCCTATTCAGTCAAACAAGTCGAGATTGATTGCTGAGAATTTCCACTGGGTGCAAAGCGTGGATAGAGAAAAAATTGCACGGCGTTTAAATGAACAAAGACCAAATAACCTCAAGCCGCTTAACGTACTGCTGCAAGTAAACATCAGCGGTGATGATAAAAAGTCAGGCTGCCATCCGGACGACGTTGAATCACTCGCCCTTTTTATTCATAAATGTCGTCAATTAGACCTGCGCGGCTTAATGACAATTACCGAACAAACCAATGATAAACAAAAGCAATTGCAATATTTCCAGCAAATGCGCGCTTGCTTTGATAGACTAAAGCACCAATATCCACAGTTAGATACCTTATCGATGGGAATGAGTGGTGATTTAGAAACTGCCATTACAGCAGGTTCCACTATGGTTCGCATTGGTACTGATATTTTTGGCAAACGACAGTGAGGTGAATAATATAATGTCAAACAAGACAATTGCATTTATAGGAACAGGCAACATGAGCTATGCCATTATCGGTGGCATGATCAAAAGTGGCTTTGACGCCCAGTCAATTATCGCCACCAACCGTAATGCAGAGAAACTTGCCAACGTCGCAGCACAATTATCGGTAAGAACAACGCAGAACAACTTAGAGGCTGTCGCTGCTGCTGACGTCATAGTGTTGTCCGTCAAGCCACAAATGATGGCCGACCTATGTCAGACCTTTCAAGATGCAGATATTGATATTAGTAGTAAGCTATTTATTTCTGTAGCCGCAGGTATCACAGTTGCGCGCTTAAGAGAGATGCTAGGACAGCCAGTAAAAATGGTACGTTGTATGCCAAATACTCCTTCATTGTTAGGTAGAGGTGTATCTGGCTTGTATGGCGTTGACATCAGCGATGAAGAGAAAAGTTATGTCGAACAAGTATTTTCATCTACAGGCATTGCGCTTTGGCTTGATGAAGAGTCAAAAATCAATGATGTGATTGCCGTAACTGGATCGTCGCCAGCTTACTTTTTCTTATTTATGGAAGCCATAGAAGAAAAAGCAATTGCACTTGGCTTTAGTCGTGAAGAAGCGAGAAAATTAGTTCAACAAACCGCGCTTGGCGCTGCTGAAATGGCACTTTCTCAGCCTGATATTAGTATTGCCCAATTACGTGCTAACGTCACTTCAAAAGGTGGTACAACACATGCGGCTGTTGAGCATTTAAAAGCGCAACAATTACCAAAAACCGTAGCAGACGCGATGGATGCTTGTATCGCGCGCGCTGAAGCAATGGAACAAGAAATTTAAAAGGTGACCAATGAATGCCATGCAATTTTTAGTTGGGATCGTATTTGATCTGTTTTTAATGGTCGTATTACTACGATTTTGGCTGCAACTTGTAAGAGCGGATTTTTATAACCCGCTTAGCCAAGCCGTGGTTAAGGCAACCTCTTTTGCAGTCAACCCACTGCGTAAAATTATCCCCGGCGTTGGTGGATTAGATCTCGCTTCCTTAGTACTGGCATTCATCGTTGGCTTTGCCAAAATGGCGGCTCTGATGACATTGTTTGGTGGTTACTTCGATGCGCTCGGTGCATTGGTTGGGGGTGCCATTACCGTCTTAAAAGAAGCGTTTAGCCTAGTTTTTTGGATTCTAATAATTCGCGCAATCTTAAGCTGGGTAGCGCAAGGTTACAACCCGGTCGCTGCAGTATTTGAACAATTAACAGAGCCAATGCTAAGACCTATCCGTAAAGTTATTCCACCTTTAGGTGGGTTAGACTTATCTATTTTGGTGCTTATCATTGGGATGCAGTTTTTACAAATTCTGATGATGGACTTGTTAAGATAGGAGCGAGAAATGAGAAAACTGATTGCTGCTTTTATTATACTACTTTCCCCTTTTGTTTATGCCAGTGAACAGCAAGGTGGCCAATTTAAAGACTTAGGACCTTGGGAAGTGCACTACATCGCTTTTCCATCCACATTTGTGCAGCCCAACATTGCTAAAGCATATAATTTAACTCGAAGTGGCAACAAAGCGATTGTAAATATTTCTGTTTTGGCAGATAAACCCGGTAAGCCTGCAATTAAAGCAAAGGTTACGGGTAGTGCTAAAAACTTACTGGGCAAAGTTGTTCCGTTAAATTTTAAAGAGGTCGTTGAAGGTGAAGCGGTCTATTATCTTGCTCAATTAGACTATGACGATGAAGATATTTTTCGTTTTAATGTCGAAATAACCAAAGATAAGCAAACACGCAAGCTTACGTTCTCACAAAAGTTTTATGAAGAGTAGAAAATATGGCAAATAAAGTGGTTCTTGCCACAGGTAACCAAGGTAAAGTCAATGAGCTTAGCGCGATGCTAAGCCAATACAATATTGAAGTGTTACCTCAAAGTAACTTTGACGTCCCTGAAGTAGCAGAAACTGGCACTACCTTTGTAGAAAATGCCATCATCAAAGCGCGTCACGCAGCTAAAATTTCAGGTTTACCAGCAATTGCGGATGACTCAGGACTTGAAGTAGATGCCCTCAACGGTGCTCCTGGTGTTTACTCGGCGCGTTTCGCAGGCATTGATGCCAGTGATCAACATAATATCGACCATTTACTGGCCGAGCTTGGTGAGCAAACGCAGCGCAGTGCGCGCTTTTGGTGTGTGCTGGTCTACATGCGACATGCTGATGATCCAACACCTATTATCTGCCAAGCGAGCTGGGAAGGTGAAATCACTCAAACCCAACAAGGCAGAGAAGGGTTTGGTTACGACCCTATCTTTAAAGTAGGTGGTTTAGACTGCACATCTGCTGAATTAACTAAGGAAGAGAAAAACGCAATTAGCCATAGAGGACAAGCACTTAAACAACTCGTCAGTCACTTTCAAGGCCTCGCGTGAAACTACCTCCATTAAGTCTTTATGTGCACGTACCTTGGTGCGTGCAAAAATGTCCATACTGTGATTTCAACAGTCATGGAAAAAAAGGAGATATTCCAGAAGCGGAATATATTCAACACTTACTTCATGATATTAAAGCAGACCTACATTATGTGCAGGGTCGAAAGCTCAGTAGTATTTTTATTGGCGGTGGTACGCCAAGCCTACTCTCTGGTGAGGCTTATCGCTATTTACTGAGTGAAATAAAAACCCTAATTGGGTTTGAAGACGATATTGAAGTAACACTAGAAGCCAACCCAGGTACAGTCGAAACTGACAAGTTTAAACACTATGTTGCTGCTGGCATTAATCGTATTTCCATTGGTGTACAAAGCTTACAGCAAGATAAATTAACTCAACTTGGTCGTATTCATGGCGAACAAGAAGCGCTCAATTCAGCACAAGAAGCCCATCAAGCGGGCCTAAACAGCTTTAATCTTGATTTAATGCACGGCCTTCCCAATCAATCAGTTGATGATGCAATGGAGGACTTGAAAAAAGCCATAGCAATGTCTCCTCCACATCTTTCTTGGTACCAATTAACAATAGAACCAAATACGCAATTTGCTTCTAAACCTCCTGTCTTACCTGAAGACGAAACACTGTGGGAGATCCAAGAGCGCGGCCAGGCTTTGCTTGCAGAGCACGGTTATCAACAATATGAAATTTCGGGGTATGCCAAAACTGAAATGCAATGTCGACACAACCTGAATTATTGGCAGTTTGGCGATTATATTGGGATCGGTTGTGGTGCGCATGGCAAAATTACATTACCAGAGCAACAGCAAATCCTCAGAACAGTAAAAGTAAAGCACCCTCGTGGCTACATGGATCTGAGCAAGCCTTATTTATACGAGCAGTGGCATGTTGCAAACGATGACAAACCATTTGAGTTTTTTATGAACGTATTTCGCTTGAAAGCACCAGCATCGAAGCAGCAGTTTGTCGAGTACACGGGTCTTCAACTCAGTGCAATTTCCCAGCAAATTAATACTGCTGTAAATAAGGGGCTTCTTGAAGAAACAGCGGATTCATGGCTAGTTACAAATAAAGGCCACCGCTATCTTAACGATCTGCTAGAGTTATTTGTTTAATCAGAACTCAAAATTATGCAGGAGTATTCTTGGCTCCTGTATGAAAACCGCCTTTAGGCAAAATATAATAAAAGGGTATAAAATGCGTAAACTAACCATTTTAGCAGCAGCGGTAAGCGTCGCGCTTCTTGCTGGCTGTCAACAAACCACACACTCTCAAGCGCCAGCGCAACACGCTGAGCAACAAGTCGTGCAAAGTGAAGTTGAAAAAGCCAATGCGCTTTTTGAAGCATCTTTTATGCGTGGCGTTATGCGCAGTCCAATTTACCAAACTTATATGGGTATCAAACAGGACTATGACAAGTGGGATGACAGCAGTGAAGCTCGCCAGCTTGAAAACCTTGAATTAACAAAGCAAGACCTAGCCGCTCTGAAAGCCATTGATCGCAGCAAGTTAGACGCAAATACGCAAGTTAGCTATGACTTATTCAAGCAAAGTTTAGAAAATACCATTGCAGACTTCAAATGGCGTCATCACACTTACCCAGTAAATCAAATGTTTGGTACACATTCTATGGTGCCAGCGTTTTTGATCAACCAGCACCAAATCGCTGATGTTAAAGATGCAAAAGCGTACATCTCACGTTTGAATGGCGTGCCAGCCGTGTTTGATCAGCTAATTGTTGATTTAAAAGCGCGCGCAGACAAAGGTATTATTGCACCAAAGTTTGTATTTCCTCACGTTATTGAATCAAGTGAAAACATCATCAAAGGCGCACCATTTGGCTCAGGTGATGATTCAACCTTATTGGCAGATTTTAAGCGTAAAATTGCTAAGCTTGAAATTACGGAAACAGAAAAGTCAGCATTAATTAGCGAAGCCACCGCAGCGTTAACTAGCTCAGTAAAACCTGCCTATAACAAGCTAATCGGTTATCTACATAAACTGGAGAAAAAAGCAGATAATCGCGATGGTGCATGGAAATTCCCTGACGGTGAAAAGTTTTATAATAATGCTCTGGCGCGAACCACAACAACAGCATTAAGTGCAGAAGAGATTCATAATATCGGTTTAGCGGAAGTGGCTCGAATTCATGACGAAATGCGCGCTATTAAAGATAAAGTTGGTTTTAAAGGTGATTTACAAGCCTTTATGGAGTTCATGAAAACCGACAAGCAATTTTATCTTCCAAATACAGAAGCTGGC
Source organism: Pseudoalteromonas peptidolytica (assembly GCF_012641745.1). Classification (GTDB taxonomy): domain Bacteria; phylum Pseudomonadota; class Gammaproteobacteria; order Enterobacterales; family Alteromonadaceae; genus Pseudoalteromonas; species Pseudoalteromonas peptidolytica. Next base: position 134,789 of record NZ_WEHZ01000001.1, on the reverse strand, counting down.
AAAGCGCAATATTTAGCAGAAGCAAAAGCGATGATCGATAATATGAAATCACGCCTAGATGAGCTATTTATCGTGAAACCAAAAGCTGACATGATAGTGAAGCGTGTAGAAGCATTCCGCGAAAAGTCAGCGGGTAAAGCGTTCTATCAGCAACCAGCACCAGACGGCTCTCGCCCAGGTATTTACTACGCTAACTTATACGATATGGAGGCCATGCCAACCTACCAAATGGAAGCCCTAGCTTACCACGAAGGTATTCCTGGTCACCATATGCAGATAGCTATCGCGCAAGAGCTGGAAGATATGCCTAAGTTCCGTAAGTTTGGTGGCTATACTGCGTATATTGAAGGCTGGGGTCTATACTCTGAACTTGTACCTAAAGAAATGGGATTGTATGAAGACCCATATTCTGATTTTGGTCGTTTAGCGATGGAATTATGGCGTGCTTGTCGCTTGGTAGTAGATACCGGTATTCATGCTATGAAATGGACACGTCAAGAAGGCATCGATTACTATGTAAACAACACACCAAATGCGAAATCAGATGCTGTGAAGATGGTTGAGCGTCATATTGTCATGCCATCACAAGCGACCGCATACAAAGTTGGGATGTTGAAGATTTTGGAACTTCGTGAAACGGCGAGAAAAGAACTAGGTGACAAGTTTGATATTCGAGAATTCCACGATGTTGTACTTAAAAATGGCCCAGTGCCACTTAACGTACTTGAATCATTTGTTGATGGCTGGGTAGCGAGCAAACAAGACTAACACTCGCAAGCCGCCTTCAACATAAGGCCAGCAAGATAAAGCTGGCCTTTTTGGTTGTGCTTGTTTTTCATGCCAATCAATACATATACCAATTAGCCTTTATACTTGCTCAATTTGAAGGAGTAAATCTGATACTAGCTGCATTAAAAGTTTCTTATTTAGAACAAAAAACAATCTAAACCAATTAATGATTAACGCCTTTTTCCAACCAGTTTCAACATTAGCTAGGTTGATTTCACCTCACAATAGAAAGCTGAATTAAGCTAATTGGTATCATTCAAGAAAAATTCGGTTCCACTTAGAATAATGTGTAAGCATGCGCCACCATGTGCGGGGCTCTGCATTTTGATCTCCCCTTTGAGCTTTTGAGTTACTAAATTATACACAATGCTTAGGCCCAGTCCCGTGCCACCACAAAAGCGCTTAGAAGTTACAAACGGCTCAAAAATTACTGGTAAAAGCGCTTTATCTATCCCCGCTCCATCATCTTTAAAATAAAAATGAAGATAATCGTTTATCACCACGGTTGACACCACAATGTTGAGTTTTTGACCGGCTACCTTGGCATGCTTAATACAATTATTGATGCAATATCCAACAACTTGACTGAATACAGAGGGGTAGCTATTCAAAACTAAATTTTCCGGAATTTCTATTTCGACAGAGTAATCATCTCGCTCCATCTCTGACTGATAACAGTCAAATACGCTTTGTACTAAGTGATTCAGGTTGAAGCGACTTTGCTCCTCATATTCACGGTTCACAGCCACTAACTTAAAGTCATCCACAAGCGAAGCGGTACGATGCAAGTTATTTTCTAAAAGATACAGAGCAGCTTCAGCTTCAGTAATTAGGGTTGTCAGTGTCTGACGTTGCAGTTTGCCAAGCTCAAGCTGTGACTTAAGCGTCGCAACTTGTTCTTTTAAATGTGATTGACTGGTTATGGCCACGCCCAGCGGCGTATTTAATTCATGGGCAAAACCACTGACCATATTACCTAAACTCGCCATTTTCGCTTCTTCTATAAGTCGCTGCTGCGCTGCGCTGAGGCGTGCTAATAAGGTTTCTATAAACGACAATAAATCGTCTAGGTGATGTGCGATTTGCGCAATCTCATCGTTTCCCTCTATTCCAACCCGAAGACTAAAATCTTCAAGTTTGGCTACTTTTACGAGCACTTTATTAATAGCCAAAATATGGCGCGTCACCTTACTGTTTTGGTAATTGAGTAGAATCAGCACCGCAAGATTCATTAATATAATGAGCGTGAGACCATACACGATAATATTCTCTTTTCGCTCCTGTGCCAGCGTTTGTGTTCTTACTGCAACCAGTTCAAACTGACTTCTTAGCTTTTGTTTTTCAGTTAGTAATTCAGCTCTCACCCCTTGTGCGCTGTGAAGTCCTAATTTCTGTAATGCAGAAACGTAGTGGTTAAACCCCGTAACATAGCGTTGTAGCAAGTTTTTAACTTCAACATCTGATTGGTTTTGCTCAAGTAAATGCTGTGTTTCTTGAACCAACTGCTCGTGCATTTGTAAGTAGCTCAGATCCGCTCTTAACAAAAAGTCTTTTTCGCGACGCCGCAACTCTAGTACGGCAATTTCTAATTTTGCTGTCGTTTGCCCAGACACTCTAGCCTGCAATGCGTGGGCACTGCGCCTAAATTCACCATAAATGCCAGAGTTCTCATCATAGCCAAGTTGCTCGTAGAGCTGGGTCAATTCTTCTTTTTTGGTAAAATATGACTTAGAGACTGTATCTAGCTGTAATAGTAACGGCAATAACTGCTGCTCGTGTGACAGTGAATTAAGCAGGTTGCTAAAACTATCTTGGTAGCTGTATTTAAGTTGGGGTAGCGCCGAGGCTGGTTCTTTCTTTCCACGCTGATGTAGTAACTCCGCATTATCCATTGCCCGTTGTAACGCCTTTTGCACATCACCAAGCTCTGTGGTTAGCCGAGCACTGAGATGCACTTCGTAATACAAAAACCAACTCGTGCAAATAATCACAAGAGCCGATGCCAACGCTGCGACTTTAAAAAATAATACAGACTGTTTTAGCTGCACAACACAACTCCTATCCGCGTTTTCTATAAGCTTAGTACAGTTCAAACGTGCTTTAATGACCCCTATCGCACTTTTGTACAAATAGGGATTAATATTGGCCGAGTTGAAAAAATGGGTAGTAATACCAATTCGGTCTAAATAGCTACGCTAATCAATTTCTAAAGCATTGTGATTTTGTTGTCGAAACACACTTTTATCGTAATACATATTATGGTCGGCTCGCGCCATTAACTCTGAAACACTCGTATTACCAGCTTGAGGGAAAGCATGTCCGATGCTCACTGAAATTGCTATCAAGTGCCTATCGACTTGAAAAGGATGCTGCTGGATTTGCTGCTTTATATGTTGAACTATAGAATTTACTTGCTCTTCTTCTGAGACACGATGAACAATAATGATAAACTCATCTCCTCCAAACCGAGCAATAAAGTCATACACCCTTACTGAGCTCCTCAATATCGACGACACATGCAGCAACAATTTATCACCAACCTCATGACCGAATTTATCATTTACTAGCTTAAAATCATTTAAATCCAAATTGAGTAGTGCAAATGATGGTGGCTCAGTTCTTCCAAGTAATGAGCTCAGTTGACGGATAGCATGACGACGATTAGGTAATTTTGTGAGCTCGTCTTGCAACGAAGCCGTACGTGCAAGATAGTAAGCGCGATAAAGGATCAGTAAAGATAAAAAAAGTACGAGTGCTATCACATGAACAAAAAGTCGTACTTGATTTTCAGATTTTGAATAAGTGCTCGGGTCAATTTGGTAATCAGCAACAAGTTGCCACTGACCTGATGGCAAACTGATCGGAATCGTAACGTCTGGTGCGCCGAACAGCGCACTATCTCCAAAAAACACAGCTCCGTTTTGCCCTTGACCATCCCGTCCACGCAAAGCCACTTTCGCGTCATCAAGTGCCAATATCCCGCTAGAATCAAGTAACTTCTGATAGTCTAGTACAACGCTGATAGCCCCCCAATAATCAGTGTTTAGCGGGTAATCAGAAAAGACCGGAAACCGAGCGATAAGTGCCTCTCCCCCTTGTACTAATTGTAACGGTCCGGCAATAAATACGCGCTTTGAAGTTCGAGCTAACTCAACGGTACGAAACTGCTCGGGGCGAGTTCGAAAATCAAATCCAATTGCAGCGCGATTTCCCTCAGCAGGATACACATGACTGATAATATTATTTGGCGCTAGACCGACATGACGAATTAACCTCGATTCATCTACCACTTTTGCAGCTACAAGAGACCAATGTTCAATAGCAAAGTCCGAATCTATCGTCACAAATGTAGCTAAGCTCTCAGCCAAGTATGTATCCATAAAGATTGCATTTTCTATTTTGGCTCGAACTAGGGCAATATTTGAGCGCACGACTTCTTTTCTCTCGCTTATCTCCTGCACGACAATCGAGTGGGCAATATGCTTTGCGGCATAAAATGTAAGCCCCCAAAATACCGAGCTAAATAAAAGTAATAGCGCTATGGTTGGTTTTTCTATCGTTATTCTTATCACCGTACTTTACTCATGACCGCTTAATGAGGTTAATGTCGCCAGCTCAAAACTAAACAGTTGTCCTATGCTCTTCACTTAACATGCTACACAGCCACCGCATATGCGAGACCATGACTATGTAAAAAGCGTATTTTTTGATGCCACTTGCAATCACGCCAGACACATTTTGAACTGCAATTTACTAATATGACCGAGTATACTGAGATATTATTACCAAAAGTATGTGCTTAACTCACTGTAAACTAAAACTTAGTATCGCAACAACTGGCTTTATTGAAGCATAGGCAAAGATAAGAAAATAGCGAGTTTTACGCCAAAAAGGGACAAATCAATGACTCTGTTTTGGCGTAGTAAAACTATTCTTAATTATCGGCTAAGTAATGACATAGGCTTTGCTATCAAACTATAAAGCCCCCAATGTAATGCCCTGCTCTTTGCTGCAGGGTGAGCCAACAGACCAAGTGCGGCTCGATAGCTGCGATGTTTAATGTTACGCTTGGCCAAATCACACAAATGTGCGCCTACATACTTTTTCGCCATGCTAGCGGTGCGATCGGCTACTTTGCCTAGTGTAATCTCTGTCATCAAACGCTCAGCAAAGGGGCAAATGGTGCTTGGGGGAGCTTTATCACAGGCACTGTCAGCAATACCTATATAATAAAAACTTTCGATTGCAGGTGTGTACGCGATGGTTGAATTCAATGCAACTTGCACATACAAACTTTGGTCTTCTCCCATCCACTCCCCTTCAGGAAAACCACCGACTTTCAGAAAAGTCTGTTTATCTAACACAATGCTTGAAGCGGTAAATGGCAAATCACCATTGGCAGCAATTTCAAAATAGTTATCCATTTGATAACCATCAGGGTTCCAGTGCGTTAACGCAATTTTTGCATCAAGATAGTCACACTCTCCTCTCACTTTTTGGTAGCGGCTAGCATAAAGCCCTGCGTTAGGAAAGCGCTGGACAAGTTGAGCTATTTTCGCAAGAAAGAAGGGGGACCAAGTATCATCTGCGTCCAAAAATGCAATATAACGACTTGATGCCTGTCTTACCCCGTTGTTTCTCGCACTTGAAACGCCTTGGTTTGGTTGCTGGATCAGCTTTAGGTTATCCAAGTCCAATGCTCGTACTTTGTCTACACTATCATCTGTTGAGCCATCATCGACTACGATAATTTCAGCTGCGGGATGCTTTTGCGCCATAACACTTGTTAACGCACGCTCAATACAGCTGCTTTTATTGTATAGGGGAATAATGACGGAGAATTGTATTTTGCTCATGGCTCTCGCTCCAATTAGAAATTGATAAAGAAATTGCTTGATGTAGAGGAAACTTCGGCTGTATGAAGCCATATCTCAACCCGTGGGTAATTCGATTATGTATTTCAGCAACACTAAACTCATTGGCATCAAAACGATTGTCAGTACTCGTTGCTGTTTGCATACACCACTGTGCACATTTATTGTGATATTCAAGACTAAGATAAGGTGTTTGCATCATGTAAGCATAAACCAGCGCATGTAAGCGCATCCCTATCAGGGCTTTGAACATGGAGATACATTTAAGTGTCGCTAATGGGTTGGCAACATAACTTATGCGCTGGACTTCCACCCAACTGGGCAGCGCAGCCATAATTTTGTCGTGAACTAACCTATCGCTTATCAGCGGCTGATCATTCAGCTCAATCAAATAGATTTTCTCTCGTGTGGCTTCCCAAGTTGCCGTGATCAGCTTGGCAGCTTTGTTGACACGGTTGGCTTCTGCTTGCTCATTAACATCACCAAATGGTGTGATCACTTTTGGACAAAAATTAAAAGCGATGCCTTGGCGCTCAACCGGGTTTAGTCTATCAGCGAAGTAATGTAGTAAAGACGGAGCTAGATCAAATGTATGCCTAATATTGGCATGCGGCGCTAGTAAAGTCGCAATCTCATAGCTTTGCTTGTCTCTGACAGTGACAAGTCCACACTCATTCAAAAACTTCTTACACTGCCTTTCAGCATTGATATCACTAAAGCCTTCAATCCCTACACCTAACGCCATTGAATTTTTAGCGCCGGCAAGTGCTATCATATGACGCTTCTGCGCGATATCGCGACAGCTGTGTAACACCGACCCGCCACCAAATATCACCGCTTTTGAGTGTAGCGATCTGTGATAATGTTTAAGCCGTTGATGACCGCGAAATACTACGTCAGTTTGGCCTATACATCCTGACTCTCGTACTATGGGATTATTGATTGGGGCATTCACCGCAATCGAAGCGCTGCCAAGAAATGTCTTAGCACCTAGCATTGTTGCTTGCATGAGGGCATCGTCACCGCTGTTTCTCATGCCGTAGTACCCGACTAGATACGCGTCCAAATTTTTCATCATGCTAATTCCACCGATTCAAGAAGATAACTTGGTACTGCAGTTAGCATGCCAAAATTTAAGATATTGATTTTAAAGAATTATATTGCATTTCACTTGGCGTTATTCGCAGATTGCATTGCATATTATTAAAATGAAAACAGGGCCACCGAGATAACCGGTCGCCCTGTTTAGGTGATGTTTTATTTGACGAGCAGTATGTAGTCTAAGCTGAGGCAGATGAAACGCTTTACTGTCGGCTCGAATACTGCTGCTGTGATACACAGACTACCAGTGTCAATAGTCTCAGTTACGCACTAGTATGCACCGCGAGCTCCTAATACACATGGAACTGTTTTGCATATAATTTTAATATCCTGAACCATACTCTGGTTATCTATATACTGCTTATCCAACATAACTTGCTGCTCAAAAGTAGTGTCAGCGCGCCCAGTTACCTGCCAGAGACCTGTAAGCCCTTGTTCACAGTTTAAACGCGTAAGCTCTCTCACTTGATAAGCACTTACTTCTTTTTCTAGCGCTGGTCGTGGACCTATTAGCAGCATGTCCCCACATACAACATTGAATAACTGTGGTAATTCATCAATCGAGTACTTACGAATAAAACGCCCTACTCGCGTGATCCTAGGATCATTATGAAATTTTGCACATACGCCATCACGGTTACTTTGGCTTGGATCTGGCGCTTTGAATTTTGGGTCATCTGCCATATACATAGAACGGAACTTATACATAGTGAAGCGACGACCGAGTTTACCCACTCTCACTTGCTTGTACACACATGGCCCTTGGCTTTCTAGTTTGATCAGCAACATCACCAGTAAAAGTAATGGTGAGATAAATAGCATACCGAGTCCAGCTATTGCTCTTTGTAGCATAACAGGGATACCGTGGTGACGACCGTCGCGCACAGAGGTTGAGTCGGGCGCGGTTGCAGTTTGAGAAAATGCCATATTGGTTGATAATTTTTTGATAGTAGTCATGATTAAAGCCCTCTCAATGCCTGATTCAGAATATAAACACGGAATAAAAATATCGGATTTCCAATAACGTAGCGGTGAAACTTAGCTTTAGGCTGTTGTATTAATCGCCAAACCCACTCAAGTCCTAGCTCACGCAGCCAAAGTGGTGCTCTTGGAACATCACCGGAAAAGAAGTCAAATAATCCACCAACCGCTAGCGCACAGCTGGCTTCAAGCTTATGTTTGTTGCTATCTACCCATATCTCTTGACGAGGGGAGCCTAATGCCACCAGCACGATATCAGCTTTACTTTGGTTGATTTGCGCAATGACAGCTTCATCGTCGTCAAAGTAGCCATGGTGTGACCCTACGATCCGCAAATTGGGATATGTTTGACGTAGGGACTGCGCCGCTTTTTCAGCAACACCGGGTTTTGCACCAAGTAAAAATACTGATTTTCCAGACGCTTCCATGCGTTCGCAAAGTTGCGGGAGCATATCTGTACCATTGCAATTATCAGCTAGTTGCACTCCAACTTTTCTTACAGCTAAGCGCATACCCGAGCCGTCGATAAAATTACGGTTGCTGCTTTTCAACGCTGAGCGTAACGCAGAGTTTTCGGCCGCAAGGTTGATAGAATTCGCATTGATAAAAAACGCGGTACGACAAGTTTGCGATGCCGTGCTGTCAAGTACCCAAGAAACCGCCTCTTCCATCTGACAATTACTGAATGACAGACCAAAAACGGGACGCGACGTGTGGTCAAGTGTCTTGCCTGAATAAAGCAGTCGGCAGATGAGAATCTTAAACACCATGACAAGGTCGGCCAAGACACTCTGTTGTACCTGCTTATTAAGCAGTGCCTGTGGGTCTTCGGCCTTTAATCCGGTAAGGCTATGAAGCTGTAGATAATCAAATAATCCTGATTTGCTACACGGCGAGCGGAAGTTATCTACTTTTGGGATAGAAACATTGTCTCTCACCAACGGGTTTCCCACGAACTCAATGTCTCCTTTGATGACATTAAATAATGCAGCGCTATCAGCAAATATGCCTTTACTCCACTGGTACAACTCTACCCTACATCCACTTATGTCCATCCAAGATCTTTTCTTTATCGGTGCACAAAAGCATAAAACCGCTATGACCACATTAACGGCATATAGAGGCATAAGGAGTACCAGTAGCAAAGAAGCTATCATCACCGCGAGTATGCGTGTGCTTTTTGAACTAGAGACTTGAGTTTCAAAATCTAAGACTTTCATAATCCACCTCAGTGTGGTTTGCTTTGTCTTAGTTTTGCGATTACCGTGCCAAACCTATAACTCATTGTTTATAAATAAAAATAGATAAATATCAGAGTAAATTTGTTGCAAAATGCAAAAGCAATTCCGAATTAAAAAATGAAATTAAAAAACAAATACCAGATAACAAAAGAGGCCTATAGGGCCTCAGGAAAAGTGTTTGTACTCGGAAATGACACGATGGAATAATATCGGAATGCGTTCTTTTACCGTTTTTAATTTAAGCGGCATTTCTGACTTATTATTTAAATTGCAGTGGAGCAATAGCTTTGAAAGCTTAAATATTAATTTGTGAAATAATCGGTCGACTACTGAATTTTTCATCGGTCCGTAATTATAATGTCTAATATAGTCTGAACACTGTGGGCTTTTAGTGTTATTCCATTTTTCGTTTAATAGCTCAAGTCCATCACAATTTTTCGCAAAGTGAATGACATGACCATTTTCTCCCCACCCTACTGACTCAATATCGACAACAGGCTCAGTGATAGCGTTGATAATACTATCGAGCCACAACAACGCTTCGGGGCAGGCCTTCATTAACATCACCCCTGAGTTTAGCCTGCCGCTATAACCATTTGCCATAAACAAAAACTTATCAGGCTTAATAACACTCGATAGGTTGGGGCAAGAGTCTTGAATGTAAGCGTCGGCATCGACAAACAACACATAATCATAGCCAGCCGACAGCGCTGAGCGTAATAGATACAGCTTTAACCAGCAGCACTCCGCACCAAGATTTGTCACCCAAGGCTTTGTGATCACAGTGTAGTCGTACCCCATGCGCTCAGCGTAACGCCGCTGGCTTGCAAGATGGCGGCGGTATCGAATTTGATAACCATTCAAAGCTATGCTGAATATTAGTATGTTGTCGTTTGTCATAGATCACCTCCAAGGTGATATAAAGGTATGCAAATACCACTCCAGCTGCCAATAACAAACCTTTCGAACAAAACAAAATACAGTAACAAACTGATTTAAAATACTTTTATTATTTCTGACTTCAAACAAACTCAATAACTAGAGTCGCAATACAGAAAGCTAATTGACACTCTTCATGACTTTCTAATCTTTTTCACCATTGTGCAAACCACACTGCGCTGCAAAATGCGAAAAATTCAGATTACAAGCACACTAGAAGAGGTAAACGCCTAATAATTATAAGCTTTTCATTTTGGCATGATAACTGCGTTGTGAGTCGTATCTCCATTTGTGCCCACGGAGGCAATTATGAAAAACAAGTCTTTATTACCGCAGTCCTTGTGTGTAGCAAGCACACTATGCTTGAGCACAGCGTCTCTTGCAGTAGAGCAGCAAGGCGGTAACTACGTATGGCAATTCAACTCTGGCCAACCTTGGCCACTAGGCTATAACCAAAATACCGGAAAGCCTGATCAACTTACCTACAACCGCGGGGAATATACGCCGGAGTTTTTTCAGCGGATCGCCAATGCACTTCCTGAAAGCCGAGTAAACGAGGCTTTTATCACTGGCGACCAGGGCTCGACAATCCACCTATTTGAGGATGCAGAAGTATTTATCACATTCATCCACGAAGGCGCTGGTTACAAAAACTCATTCGGCTACTTTACGTTTGACCCTGAGAATCCACCACAGTCACCGGAAGAAGTGCAAGAAACCATCGTCTTTCCCAACCTCAGCTATCCACATTTAACCAATGGACACCGGGTAAGTATTGGTGAGTTTCCTGCCGGTACTAGTATTGGCTTTTTTATCGCTGCTAATGGCTTTTGGTATTACACTGGAGTTAAACCATTCAAGGTTCCCTACTACTACTCCTTATCTAACTTAAATCCAGAAGCTGATGAGTCTCTCAAGCAGCACTGTGTGTTACTCTATGACGAGGAGCAGGATGAAGTCGTAATAGGCTTTGAAGACTTACCAAGAACATGGGGTGACAACGACTTTAACGACGCTCTGTTCAGTGTGAAAAGCTCTCCCGCTAGTGCTATTGCTGCCACAAATCTAAACCCCATGCCGGAGTCGAACGACAGTGATGCAGATGGCGTGCCTGATGACCAAGATGAATTTCCAAACGATTATGATCGTGTATCCAGCCAGTATTTCCCATCAGAATCGGGTATAGCAACTTTCGCATTTGAAGATAATTGGCCAAATCGCGGCGATCATGACCTCAACGATTTAGTGGTTAAACAGCAAATCCGTATAACTTATGATGCTGACAATCAAGTTAGCGGCTTTATTTTAAATGGCTTTATAACAGCCAGAGGGGCAGCTAACAATAACGGATTTGGGTTGAGGTTGATGGATTCAGAGCCAGGTTTAATTGGAGAAGCAAGTATCCAAATAGATGGGCAAACTTATGAAAAACGCGCAGAAGAATATCAATCAAATGCAGTTATTACACTTTGGCGCAATACTCATGTGTTTACGACAACTGGACAATCAGGCAGTTGCTCCCACTTTAATACGGTCATGAGCTGTGACAACTTCAGCCCAGTACCATTTACACTAGATGTAAAGTTCGACTACAGCATTTCCGCTTTGGCTTTGGCAGACTTCGACTTTTTCTTATATCGCAGTTGGGATCGCTCGTGGGAAGTACATATGGCTGATTATCCACCAACTGACTTATTTGACGATAGTCGACTTGGTAGAAAAGATGATACCTCAGATGCTGCCAGTGGTCGCTACTTTAGAACAGCTGAAAACCTATCTTGGGGATTAATGATCAGTGAAGACTGGAATTACCCAAGAGAATATATTGATGTTGTTTGGGCTTATCCAGACTATGAGCAGTGGGTCGAGAGTAATGGTGAACAGGCACAAGATTGGTATCTCACCAACGAAAGAACAACACATACGTATAGTGAACAGTAATCGGAGGCTATGATGAAAATACATAACCAACAGACAAAATTATTTATGCTCGTAAGCTTGGCACTACTTGGATGCAGTGACGGCGATACAAACAACGAAACTGAGATGAAAACAGCATCTCAACCTGTTTCTCAAATTAAAACCAACCAGTATGAGCCGGATCCCATGCTGCTAAGCTCGACCGCAGCAACATCCAAGCAGCTTCATGTCAAACCTAAGTTTGCTTTTAAAACCAGTAGTGCCGTTACGTTAGATTTAAGTGGCAATGATGTTTTTGGTGCCTCTTTGGCAACTAAAACAGTAAAAGTCTATGCGTTAAAGAGTCGCGTAAGCCAGTACGATGAGCAAGCTATGGTGGAAAAGTCATTGTTAGCGACTACCCGATTTAACTCAGCAGGACAACTTGGCCTTAACCTCGATGTTCCTGCTCACTATAAGACCCTGTTGATCAGTGTTGATGGCATGTTGGAGAACAATCACTTACTAGTACCAGTAGAAAAGCAATCGACGATTAGCCATCAGTTTTACTGATAAACGAGGGAGGTTAAGAATGAGGTAACGCATTGTGTTAAAGCTCTCATCAACTTATTGCTCAGTAGTGGCGCTTTGGGGATAACTTGATGAAGTTATACATCACTAGTTGACCGAAGAGCATAGTGTTAACGTGATTTGGCACAGAAGACGGTCACCAGAACCGCGTTAATTCTGCAAAACTCTGGTCAATAATCCCTCGCCCCGATGACAGCTGCGCTTCTGGAGTAGAAGTGCAGCTTTTTCGGTTTAGATAGACCATAATTCAATATGTGTAATTAAACAGCACTTCTTTTTGATTAGATAGCCGTTGAGCTGCTATAAATAAGTTACAGGAAAGCCAAAGTAGTGAGAGATTAATGGAGCCAATACACAATATTACGCTACTATTTGTAGATGATGAGCCGCTTATACTTCGCTCCCTGATCAGGGCGTTGAGAGACGAGCCATACGAAGTTCTTACTGCAAACAGTGGTGAGGAAGGGCTTGCACTACTTGAGGAGCGCCCAATTGATGTGGTCATTTCAGATAAAATGATGCCCAATATGTCAGGGATAGAGTTCCTGGGTGAAGTAGCAGAACGATATCCTGATACTTTACGTATTATGCTTACTGCATATACAGATTTAGATGGGTTGATCCATGCCATTAACCAAGGAAAAGTCTGGGGCTACTTACAAAAGCCATTCGAAGTTGATAGTATTAAATTAACGATAGAACAGGCGATACAGACTAAGATGCTGATTGCCGAGCGCAATATGCTACGCTCTAGCCTTGCACGCTACAAAAGCGAATACCGCACAGGGTTTCATCGCTTTGTTGGTGATTCTATCGCCATGCAAACCGTATATAGAGCAATAGAAAAAGCAGGACCAAGTAGAGCAAATGTATTCATCACGGGACCAAGCGGTACGGGTAAAGAACTTGCAGCAGAGGCCATTCACCACTCAAGTGAACGCAGTAATGAGCCTTTTATATGCTTGAATTGCGCCGCGATCCCTAAAGATCTTATGGAATCTGAAATATTTGGCCATATCAAAGGCGCCTTCTCTGGTGCAATTGCCAATCGTGATGGCGCAGCTTCCGAAGCCGATGGTGGTACTCTGTTTCTTGATGAATTAGGAGAAATGGATATTGCTTTACAGGCTAAAATTTTACGTTTTGTGCAAACTGGTTCGTTTCAAAAAGTGGGCAGTGCAAAAACTGAAAAAGTCGATGTGCGCTTTGTTTGTGCTACCAACAGAGATCCCTATCAAGCTATTGCAGATAATCACCTAAGGGAAGATTTATATTATCGGCTCAATGTTATTTCTATCGATTTACCGCCACTGCATGATAGGGGGCGGGATGTCTTACTACTGGCACAACACTTTTTACAACGATTTAGCGAATTAGAGAATAAAATTTTTGTTGGGTTTTCTGACCGTGCAGAGCAACTCATATTACAGTTTGACTGGCCAGGAAACGTGCGCCAACTAGAAAACTTTGTGCATAGCATTGTTGTGATGTCAGACGGGCCATTAATAGATTATGATGTTGTTCAAGCGCACCTTCCTGGTGATACCCCAACCCCCTTGGTTACTAAAACCGAACCGAACCCAAAGGCTGCTGACATTCCACCGATAGGACAAGGTTCCACTAGCATTCAAAAAGAGAGTAAAAACGTAGCGCCCTTAGCGGAAGTTGAACGTGTTGCCATTGAACAAGCATTGCTTTTATGTGATGACAATGTCGTAAAAGCAGCGAGCCTATTAGAAGTTAGCCCCTCTACCTTATATAGAAAGATACAACAATGGTCAGAGGCGACTTCATAGCATTAATTTAGTACACGTAAAATGAATTGCACTTTGCAAAAGATAAAATTCGCAAAGTGCGATTTTCCTCTCCAAATTTGCTTCACCATCCTGAAAAAAATAAAAACCAATAAAAATCAATAGAATAAGAAAAGTTACTATCTAACCTACATTTGGCATGCTTCTTGGAACTGTATACCGATAGTTTCTAGAGGCCGCCTGCTATGAGTAATCCAAAAAGCACATCAAGTATTCTTGTATCCAACACCTCATATTTGGTTGGTGCTGAAATCGTTGCAAAAGGTTCTCGACTTTTTAGCATCATGGCCATGGCGGTGTATTTCACCCCCACAGAGTATGGTGCAGTGATGCTTGCTCTCACCATCCATGAAGTACTTAGATTACTTCTTCGCTCTGGCGCTGGCGTGCAAATAATTCGCGCCTCGGATGAGTCGCTCCCATTATTTTTAGGAAATGGTTTGTTGATACAATGGCTGCTTTGTACGTCGCTGTGTCTCATTCAAATTGCCATAGGATGGAGTGCACAATGGGCTTTTCCAGAGCATGATATATTCGCTTTAGTTGCTTTAATGGCACTCACATATCTTGCCTTTCCCGCAGTAAGTACCCGTGTTTTTCTTCTTCAACGTAGTAACAGAATGGGCTTATTTAGCCTAATAAGTAGCGCGTGCATTATTGTTGAAAATGTCACTATTGCTGTTGCTCTTTACTTTGATGCGCACATGATGGCTGTAGTCATAGCCAAGTGGTGTTTCGCCCTTCTGTGGCTCGCGTGTTTTTCGTTCGTACCTTGCCTTTCACACAAACTGAGTTATCACAAAGACACCTTTCGTTTATTACTTAAGTCCTCATCGCAGCTCGCCATCAGCGAAATCTTGCGGTCTTTAAGAATAAACATGGATACCTTTATCGCAGCACGGTTATTAACGCCGGAGTTATTTGGAATCTACAGTTTTGCAAAAAGCGCAGGAATTGGGCTGGCGATGTCGATTAGTCAAGCCTACACCAGCGCGCTATATCCGTTTATATGCCGCCGTGCACTGCAAAACAACAGCGACCACAATAGTCAAAAACTTATTTTTATAACAACGTTTGCAGTATCAAGCATATTTATGATTCAAGCCCTAGCAGTGCCAGTATACGTGCCAATTTTATTTTCGTCACAATGGCAAAGCAGTTTTGATACCACATCGTTACTGTGTCTTGTGGCGGTAAGCTCAGTATGGGTCGACACCTACACCACAGTGCTAAGAAGCGAAGCACAGTACAAGCGAGATTGCCACTTTTGCGTGTTTGCATTAGTCGTATCGTTACTTAGCGTCGCAATTGTCATGCCCAGTTCACCCGTTCAACTTGCTGTTACCTTATTAGGCGGCAGCATAGTTTGGCTTCTATTTCCTTTGGCTGATATCACATCAAGATATCTACAGCCTGATCCAGCTTAAAATCTTATCGGAGAGTACTATGAAAAGTTCAAAAAATAAGGTGTATCCAAAAGTAAGTGTCATTATCCCGATGTTCAACGTCGAAAAATATATTGATGAGTGTATCTGCTCGGTGTTGAATCAAACCTTTAAGAATTTTGAAGTTATTTGTGTCGATGATGGCTGTACAGACAATACATTGAACTATTTGACTGACTATAAAGACGCACGGATAAAAATTGTTCGCCAACCAAATAGAGGACTTTCCGGGGCTAGAAATACTGGGATCCGTGTTGCACGTGGTAAATATATTGCGTTTCTTGATGCTGATGACTTTTGGGATCCTAGAAAGCTTGAAAAGCACGTATATCACTTAGATCGTGATTATGAGTTAGGGGTTAGCTACTGCCCTTCTTTATTTGTCGATGAGCAGAGCAAACCATTAGGTATTGGACAATTTCCATCACTTAAGCACATCAATGCTAAAACCATACTATGTAGAAATCCTATCGGCAATGGTTCTGCGCCTGTCATTAGAAAAGATGTACTTAGCCAGATCGCATTTAATGATGGAAAACGAAGCTGGCGCCAGTATTTCGATGAAAATTTAAAACAGTCAGAAGATATCGAGACATGGCTGCGCATAGCACTAAACACGCAATGGAAATTTGAAGGTATTGAAGAACCACTGACTTTTTATCGTGTAAACGCATCTGGTTTGTCTGCTAATTTAACAAATCAATTCAAAAGCTGGCAGTACGCTATAAATAAAAATAGTAAAAAACATGCTTGGTTTTTTGAGCAGTTTGGTTCTTTAGCTCAGGCCTATCAACTTAGATATCTCAGCCGCCGAGCATTGCAGTCACGGAATAAATTCCAAGCATTAAAACTTATTCATCAAGCGATTTGGACTAACTGGAGAATACTCACAGAAGAACCAACCAGAACTACATTAACCTGGTGTTGCTCACTGCTGTGCATTCTGCCCAATAAAGTCTATTCCACCATTGAGCGACTAACGATGCGCACCATCGGACTATTACAAAAACGCACTACCGCATAAGCCCTCGACCTTATGGCCAGCTCAGCTGGCCTTTTTCATTTTGCAATGCAAATCTCAAAATGCCGCATATAGTTACTAATATAGAAGTAAAAGTGGGCTTCTCAGCGCAGCAGCTTAGTTGCAACTCGTAAAGGCACACTACACATAACCTTTAGCAGCAAACTACTAATAAATTATTGTTTTTATTTAATATAAAATGGTGAAGTAACAACATGGTGGTAATACAACTGGGTTTTGATTGTATCAAGCCATTAACTTGGTCTAATTAATGCAACAACCAAAGTGAACGCATCCACAAGGAGCCCACTATGAAACATGTACATAAAGCCACATGGATAAAGATACTTACAGTTACCCTTGTGAGTGGGATATTACTGGGATGCGCTAACAACGCTGCATTAGTGGAGCTTGAAGATGACGATATGCAGTTTTATGGCTATCCAAACGCTACAGGTAAAGCAATCAAACACCAAGCCGTAAGTTCCGTGTTTGCCACAAATATTGATTGTGTTGATGCACAACAATTCGCCGCCCCCACTAATTTTCGTGTCGACAAACCATTACTCTTACCTGACTCAAAACAAATGCTACATGCCATCACCACTTCACTTTCATCAGAGTCTCTCCCCTTAAGCCCTGGAGACTTGATAGAACTGAGCATGGAGTATGGTGAGGGCTTTAACGGCCGTTATATTCTCGATACTACGGGTTCCATTTTCTTGCCGGTCGCAGGTGCAGTAAAAGCGTCGGGCTTAACTAGTCACCAGTTAGCACAAAAATTAGAGTTGACCCTAACGAAAGCAAAAATATTCAAAGCTTATACCATTGATGTCAGCGTTAAAGTGTTAAATTGGGCAGCAATAGAAGTTCCTGTGTCCGGTGCTGTTTTTCAACCCGGACGAGTGACTATTAACTCTGCTTTACCAGAGCAAGTAATGGAAGAGCGCATTGGTGCCTCTGGTGATTATTCTAACCAACGCTTGCTGTCTGAAGCTATCCGAGCTGCGGCTGGGATCCGTCCTGACGCAAAGCTTGATCAAGTGATACTAATCAGACAAGGCTGGCAGATTGAAGCTGACCTCAGCGGCATACTAACCGGTCAACCTGTTAAAGATTATGCGTTGATTGCTGGCGATCAAGTGATAGTGCCAAGTACTGGTTGCTTTCAACCGCACTTAGTTAGACCGTCACAAATAACACCAAAAGGATTCAGGGTGTTTATGTCAAATTTAATTGACTCAGCAATGAGCAACTCCAATGCAGCTATTGGACGTTTTTCTAGCAACCTACCCTATGGAACGCGTTTACTTCAAGCTGCTATCTCTGCAAACTGTGTTGGTGGCAAAGCCTACACTAATGCCCCTCGACGTGTGGCGTTGGTGAGCAATAACCCAATTACAGGTCAAACTCAAGTAATAGAGCGCTCTGTTGAACAGTTAATGAGAATGCCATATCGGGATTTAATTAACCCCTATGTCATGCCAAATGATGCCATTGCTTGCTACGACTCTGATGTTACTAACCTTAGAGACATCGCGGGTACGCTACTTGACTTAATCGCGCCGTTTTCGGCTCTAAATTAAGGGGGACTTGTTATGAGTAACCACTTACAAACTACGACTCCATATAGTCGCTTTAGAGCATCAATCTATCGCACATTACGAAGACCATATCTGGTGACTTGTCTGATCAGCTATTGCGTGATCACTCTGCTGGTTTTGTTCTATTTACAACAGCCCCCAAAATACAGCAGTGATTTAGATATGGTTTTACCCGGTACAGGTGCAAATAGTAATGTGTCACTGGATGAAGTGGGTCAAGTCGTTTCATCCACCAGCGCTCCTTTTGGAAAAGGTTACAACCCTAGAGTCAATTACAAAGAAATGTTGATGAGCAGAAATTTACTTGAAAGTGCAGCAACATCACTCAGCATGGACGTAAAAAGTTTTGGTCGACCAAAAGTGAGACTTACTGAGCAAACGTCAATTCTAAATGTCGAGATAAGCGCCTCGTCAGCCAAGCTGGCAGAGCAAAAAGCATGGGCGTTATTCAACGCACTGCAGGAGCAACTTAAATTTTTAAGAGCTGATGAAGTATCTCGCAGAGACGAGAGCATTAAAGCTGTGTTAGATCAATACAGAGAGCGCCTTAACATTGCCAGAAATAATATTACAGACTTCCAACAGCGCTCCTTACTTGTATCCAAAGACCAGCTAACACAACATATTGGCACCCTTGCTAACCTCAAAGAACAAATTGTTATAACAAAAGCAGAGATTGGCCGCTCTGAATATTATGTCACGCAATTAAGCGTTGACCTTGGTGTCTCACCGTCTATGGCAGGACAGGCCTTCGCTTTACAATCCGATGGTGAGTTTAGAGCCTACCTATCTGAACTTACAGAGTCCTCATCACAATTAAGTGAATACCGCTCTCGCTGGGATGAAGGACACCCAAAAGTAAAAGCAGAACTTGCTAGGTTTGAGCAGTCAAAACAAGCCCTTCGCACACGTTCAGAGGGTTTGGTAGGCCCACATGCGGCACATGCTTTCCAAACAATGGATCTTGAGAGCAATCCAAATAGAGCGCAACTGTTTGCTGATCTTATAAGCGCTTTTGCTGCCAAAAAAGGCATCGAAGCCAAGCGCTCTGAACTCGAAAATTCAGCACAATTATTAAGTGAGAAAATCAAAATATATGCACGTGAAGCCGCTGAATTAGATCGGCTAGAAAGAGAGTTTGACTTAGCTGAAGCCGTATTTACTTCAGCAGCAGCCCGCTTAGAGGCGAGCAAAGCGGACGTATTTGCATCATACCCGGTTATCCAATTAATGACACCGCCTTCACTTGCAATCCATTCGACAAGTCCGAAAAAAAGTATTGCGATAGCAGCAGCATTAGCTGCAATGATCTTCCTAACAATGGGTATGCTCATGGTGAACAAGCGCAGAGAGATAGTGTCAGCTATTTTGCAAAAACCAGAGTAGACGCAGCTAATCAGGACAATAAATCAAGGAGCTAACGATGTTAATGAAAGCCGCCTTGCCAGTGCAGGACAAGCGTTTCATCAGTACCGAAGAGATGCTGGTGTGGGCTGGGCTTGTTCTTACCTACCCGATGTTTTTATTGGGGATGCTATACGTGATGGGCTCAGTAATCGGGTGGATAATCGCATTTGTTATAATGCTGCGTATGTATGTCCAGACACATCGCAAATACACTCCAATTTCGTTCATGGTTTGGCTCTGGATCATCGCTATGATAGTCATGCTTGTAGCCTTACTAATGGCACATAGTGAGTGGTCTCTCGGGCTGCCACAAACAATAAAATCGTCAATAGGATGGATGAAAGGCTGGGCACTACTGGCAATTTTCCCATTGATTGCAAATCTTGCACAGATCCGGAAAGAAGTTGTTGTTCGTGGCGTTTGTATTATTGCGATTCATACCTTTATCTTTGCGCTAGTTTCTCTTGCTTTTTACATTGTCAGGTTACCCGGAGATATATTTTTGTCTCCGTTAAAAGTGATAGGAGGCCCTGGTGAAAGTTTCTTTATGGTGAGTTTTTATGGTATCAACCCCGAAACTGGAGCTGGGCGCTGGCGCTTTTTTACCCCTTGGGCACCTGCTGCTGGCTTTATGGCATGTACGTATTTAGTCTTCTGTTTACAAGAAAAAAACACACGAATACGCCGCTGGGCAATTGCAGGGTGCTGGGCTATGTTACTGTTGTCTCAATCAAGAGCCGGCATGGCTATTTTTATTATGCTTTTTCCACTTGTGATTTTTAGTGACAAGCTAAAAGAGCCTTGGCTCCTCATCTGTCTTGGAATTATTGTGCCGACCATCTTACTCTTGGGAGAGCCTATTTATAACGCCATCATGGACTCTTATGAAGCCATAAAGCAACAAAGGCCGGGTTCTACTCGCGTAAGACAGGCGCTTGCCAATATTGCTATCCAACGCTGGCAGGCCGAAGCACCGATTTGGGGGCATGGCATTGTTGAAAGAGGGCCTAAGATGGTTGAGTTTATGCCGATAGGGTCGCATCATAGTTGGTACGGGCTGCTATTTGTTAAAGGGTTAGTCGGTGCATTCGCATTGGCTATTCCAATGATAATATCAGCACTTTATTTTTTATGGCACGCACAAACCTCAAAAACCTCGCAAATTGCGTTTTGCTTGCTCACTGTACTAATCTGCTACAGCTTTTTCGAAAATTTAGAAATTTTATCTTATCTATTCTGGCCTGCGTTATTATGGTTTGGCTTCGCATTTTCAGAACGCGATACGGGCTAACACTTAGCCACACAGTCAACGCTAAACTCATATTTGCGCAACCTGCGTGGCGCTATCCACTTGCTGTGAGTCCGACACCGCTATTTTCAATGCACAAATTCGAGGCATAAAAAACCTTACTAAAAAGCAAGGGTTATAAAAAGCGGTATCAGTGGGCGGACTCTGAATTTGTATTAGCGCCACCCGCGTGGCGACCAAGTCCGACACCACTATTTTTAATACACAAATTCAAGACATAAAAAAAACCTTGCTAAAAAGCAAGGGTTATAAAAAGTGGTACCAGTGGGCGGACTCTGAATTTGTATTAGCGCCACCCGCGTGGCGACCAAGTCCGACACCACTATTTTTAATACACAAATTCAAGACATAAAAAAAACCTTGCTAAAAAGCAAGGGTTATAAAAAGTGGTACCAGTGGGCGGACTCTGAATTTGTATTAGCGCCACCCGCGTGGCGACCAAGTCCGACACCACTATTTTTAATACACAAATTCGAGGCATAAAAAAACCTTGCTAAAAAGCAAGGGCTATAAAAGTGGCACCAGTAGGCGGACTCTGAATTTGTATTAGCGCCACCCGCGTGGCGACCAAGTCCGACACCACTATTTTCAAGACATAAAAAACCCTTGCTAAAAAGCAAGGGCCATAAAAGTGGTACCAGTGGGCGGACTCTGAATTTGTATTAGCGCCACCCGCGTGGCGACCAAGTCCGACACCACTATTTTCAAGACACAAATTCGAGGCATAAAAAAACCCTTGCTAAAAAGCAAGGGCCATAAAAGTGGTACCAGTGGGCGGACTCTGAATTTGTATTAGCGCCACCCGCGTGGCGACCAAGTCCGACACCACTATTTTCAACACACAAATTCAAGGCATAAAAA
Organism: Pseudoalteromonas peptidolytica; assembly: GCF_012641745.1. GTDB lineage: Bacteria > Pseudomonadota > Gammaproteobacteria > Enterobacterales > Alteromonadaceae > Pseudoalteromonas > Pseudoalteromonas peptidolytica. The sequence goes on along the minus strand of NZ_WEHZ01000001.1, from coordinate 112,913 downwards.
AACCTTGCTAAAAAGCAAGGGCTATAAAAGTGGTACCAGTGGGCGGACTCTGAATTTGTATTAGCGCCACCCGCGTGGCGACCAAGTCCGACACCACTATTTTCAACACACAAATTCAAGGCATAAAAAAACCCTTGCTAAAAAGCAAGGGTTATAAAAAGTGGTACCAGTGGGCGGACTTGAACCGCCACGCCCGAAGGCAACGGATTTTGAATCCGTCATGTCTACCAATTCCATCACACTGGCATAATTTTTCTTTCATCTTCTAAAACAAGAGAAAATAAAGAAAAACCACTTTGAGCTTGGGCTTTTTTTATTTGCCTTCGTCTCTATGCTTTGCATTATACAAAGGCGATGCAGAACGGCAAGTAATTTTTTTGCAATATCGCGTTAACTGCTTGTTATTTGCACACAAGATGCTAGATTTCAGCCAAACGTCAACTTTATTGCTGTAAAAATGATAAAGGTAACGTATTACTAGGCCATTAGTTAATGTAATTGAGTAAACGTTTTACACGTTTATGTGTAGAATACGCGTCAACCTTGTAATGATGAGAGTTGTTATGTCCAACATCGTTCCTGCGAACTTTGCACGCCGTTTGGCTTCACTTATATACGACAGCTTAGTTGTAATTGCATTTGCCATGCTTACGACTATTGTATTTCTGCTTATTGTTAATGGATTTATTTCATTTGGGCTCTTGTCACTAGGTAGCCATGAAGATGTGTCTGCTTTGATCCAAGCAACCCCAATTTTATATACGGCAAGAACAGTCTTACTAGTGGCTGTATCTGTACTATTTTTCGCTTATTTCTGGACAAAGAGCGGCCAGACTATCGGTATGCGAGCTTGGCGCTTAAAAGTACAAACACATAATGGTGAGTTATTGACTTGGCCAACCGCAATTGCGAGAAGCTTATGTGCTCTACTTGGACTTGGCAATTTATTAGTGCTAATCGACTTTAAGAAGAAAAGATCGCTGCAAGATTTACTCTGTGGAACGCAAGTTATCGTACTAAGTAAAGAAGAAAATAAAAAGGTATACAACAGCTTGGGCTGAATTTTCGCTCAGCAACAACCGTTATTCTGCGTGCAAAAATATAGGCCTCACTTGAAGGCCTATATTTTTTAGCTGAAAAGGTAATACCAATCAGCATGAATACCAACTAAATTTGAGGGAGTAAAGTTAGCGAATTGGTATTAATTTTGTCTTTTTAGTAGATGTATTGCCAATCCAATGAATAATAAACTTGGCATCAGCGCCCCAACAACGGGAGGCACTTGATACACCATCACGATGGGGCCAAAAATTTCATTACTCAAATGAAATGCTAAACCAGTGATCACCCCCATGATAATTCTGGCTCCCATGCTTACTGTTCTAAGAGGCCCAAAAATAAAAGAAAGTGCGACCAACAGCATCACTCCTATCGTCAGCGGCTGCATCACCTTACGCCATAGCGCCAGCTCGTAACTACTTGCGTCTTGCTCATTTTGTTTCAAATACGCTAAAAACGACCATAACCCCGTAAAAGATAGCGCGTCTGGTTCTACTGAGACTACGCCAAGCCTGTCCTCACTTAACTCAGATTCATACAACATGGATTTGGAATAGTGAGTAGTGATTTGCTGCTGACTCAAAAGCACTTCTTCAACATCCTGCAATTGCCAGCCACTCGGGGTGCTTTGTGCCGATTGCGCACGCACAATTTTTGCAAGAGTCAGCGAATCGTCGAAGTAGTAGATGGCAATGTCTTTTAATTGCCCACTTTTTTCAACATTACTGATGTTGATGAAATTGCTCCCGTCTTTAGCCCAAACACCACGCTGAGCACTGTAAACTTCACCACCATAGATAGCTTCATTTTTGAGCTTTTTTGCAGTTTGCTCTGCCTTAGGAGCGCCCCACTCTCCCAAAGCCATCATAAATAACGCCAGTACCACCGCGGTCTTCATTACTGACATTATAATTTGCAGGCGTGACCAACCTGCGGCCTGCATCACAATAAGTTCGCTGCTAGATGCCAACGCGCCAAGCCCAATTAAGCCACCTATTAATGCGGCCATAGGAAAAAACACCACGACATCACTGGGCATGCTATAAAGGGTATATAACATCGCACCAAGCAGGTCATAGCTTCCACGACCCACAGAGCGCAACTGTTCAATAAACTTGATTAAGGTATTAATACCCACAAATACCAGCAGTGCAAACCCAGTAGTTTGCAGGATACTTCGGCCTAGATACCAATCTAGTGTCTTCATCATGCCGTTGTCTCCCGCTTCATAAATACCGATCGCACCCAAACACCAAACGGCCGTCCCTTAGCGATTAAATAAACACCAATAAATAGTACACATAGGTGGATCCACCATAAACCAACAGATGCAGGAACTTTTTCTTCCGCTAGTAAAAATTTACCGGCATTGAGGAGGATAAAATAGCCCAAATATAATGCGATAGCAGGAACCAATTTCGCAAATTTGCCTTGCCTTGGGTTAACCACACTCAGTGGGACTGCGAGCAGAGTTAGCAACAAAATAGAAATAGGTACTGACAGTCTCAACTGAAATTGTGCTTTGGCTTCAGGCGTATCCATTTCTAGTAACTGTAGACTAGGAATAGCCTCTAGTTTTCGACGCTGATGCTCTATTTCTTGTTCTTTAATTTGCACTTGATAGCTACCAAATTCAGTTCTATTTAGCGCCTGACTGAAACCATCGGTTTCGTAGCGTTTACCGTCATGAAGCAACAGCTGCTGCTCACCGGTCTCTAATTCTATGACTTCGCCTTTTTGGGCATACACTAAGCGTGCAGCCTGATTGGAATCTTTTTCAGGGAGTTGTGCTACAAATACTTTGTTTAGTTCACGTCCCTGGTCACTGATCCCATGGACAAATACCACCGCTTTTTCGTTTCCGGTTTGTTGAAACCTACCTGCACGAAGGGCAGATAACCCTGACTCGGCATCAGCCTGCTCTCTTAGCTGATACTCTTTTTCACTGGCCCATGGCGCTATATACATGCTCACGCAAGCCGCAAGTAACGCAAAGAAGGCGCTAGACACCAACGTCACTCGCACAACATACCATTCGCTTACCCCGCAGGCTTTTAATACTGTCATTTCACTGTCAGCATAGATGCGACTGTACGCAAGAATTATCCCAAGAAAGAGGCTCAGCGGTAAAATGTAGCCAGCAAGTTGCGGCAATTTCAAGGCTAGCATAGCAAGCACTAACTTACCGGGTATACCTCCTTCAGATGCAGAGCTCAGAATGAGTACAAACTTTTGTGACAAAAAAATTGTCATTAGGGTGAGAAAAACCGCAATCTGAGATTTTAGTACCTCACCCGTTAAATAGCGGAAAATAAGCAATGTTCGTCCCTATAAAACGTCTCGTTTCACTGGAATAGTGGGAAAAATTGAGTAAACTGATTATTTTAGTCAGTTTATTATATGTCAATGTAACGCAATATCCTACCTAAGGTTAAAGCATAATCACGACTTTAATGTAGGAAAGTGTGTTGACATCAAAAGTTCAAAAAGACATAACAAAGACTCAGGAGTCGCAATGGAATTCAGCGTTAAAAGTGGTAGTCCAGAGAAACAGCGCAGCGCATGTATTGTTGTAGGTGTATATGAACCACGCCGTCTCTCACCAATTGGTGAACAGCTGGATAAAATAAGCGAAGGCTACATCTCCAACTTACTCAGACGTGGTGATCTTGAAGGCAAACCAGGACAAGTTTTACTGCTGCACCATGTTCCTAACGTGTTAAGTGAACGTGTTTTATTGGTCGGCTGTGGTAAAGAAAGAGAATTAGACGACAAGCAATATAAACAAATCATCTCAAAGACCATCAATACATTGAATGAAACCGGCTCAATGGAAGCGGTATGTTTCTTAACAGAACAACATGTAAAAGGCCGTGACACCTATTGGAAAGTTCGCCAAGCTGTTGAGACCACACAAGACTGTTTATATACCTTTAATCAATTAAAGAGTAAAAAGAGCGAAGCAAGACGCCCACTTCGCAAAATAGTGTTTAACGTCCCCACACGCCGTGAACTAACTATTGGTGAAAGCGCGATTGAACATGGCCTAGCGATCGCCGCGGGAAGCAAGCTGTGTAAAGACGTAGCAAATATGCCACCAAATATCTGTAACCCACGCTATTTAGGTGAGCAGGCACAACAATTGGCTGAAGACTTTGATAATGTGACGGTAAACCTTGTTGGCGAACAAGAAATGGAAGAGCTGGGTATGCACTCTTACCTAGCGGTTGGCCGTGGCAGCCATAACGAGTCGGTGATGTCGGTGATCCACTATAATGGTGGTGATGAAGGGCAAGCACCAATCGTATTCGTGGGCAAAGGGCTCACTTTCGACTCCGGTGGCATCTCTATAAAACCAGGAGAAGCCATGGACGAAATGAAATACGACATGGGGGGTGCCGCTGGCGTGCTTGGTTTGATGCGCGCAGTAGTACAAATGCAGCTACCACTTAACGTCATAGGTGTATTAGCAGGCTGTGAAAACATGCCTAGCGGCGATGCTTATCGCCCTGGCGACATTCTAACAACTATGTCTGGCCAGACCGTTGAAGTACTTAACACGGATGCCGAGGGTAGGTTGGTGCTATGTGATGCCTTAACGTATGTTGAAGCCTTCGAGCCAGAGACGGTTGTAGATGTTGCAACACTCACTGGTGCCTGCATTGTCGCACTTGGCAGTCATGCCACAGGTTTGTTATCTAACCACAACCCGCTAGCCCATGATTTACTCAAAGCATCTGAGCAAAGTGGTGACAGAGCATGGCAACTGCCACTTTGGGATGATTATCAAGAGCAGTTAGAAAGCCCATTTGCAGACTTTACTAACTTAGGCGGTCGTGCAGCTGGCACAATCACAGCAGCATGCTTCTTATCTAAGTTTACTAAAAAATACAACTGGGCGCATTTAGACATCGCGGGTACCGCATGGCGTAGCGGCAAAAACAAAGGCGCCACGGGCCGTCCTGTGCCTATGCTGATGCAATATTTACTGAATCGCGCCAATATCACGGATGCACAGCAAGATTAACACTTTTGGTCGCGAACTTGTTTAAGCAAGTTCGCGACATCAGATCACGGCCTATTCCCCCATCATAGCCAAAGGCTACAGAGTACTTAAATTTCCCAAGTCGGCGATCCCCACCACTTATTATATTTTATTCTGCTTAGTTTGGTTCTTGATTGATGGTATTGCCTTTATATGGCAGAATACAGCCTTATTTATGTGCATTTATATGGCGCTATATTTAGTTTTAAACTAAGCCGCGCATACTAACTTTATTAGTCTACTCAATCACAGTAAAAACATTACAGATATTGAGCAGCTGTGGAGCCAGTGGCAAACCACAATACTCCTCGCAACTGGTATTATTATCATGACTATCAAAGCGCGCTTTTACGTGTTAAAACAAAGCGATGAGCCGGGGGTTAGCGTTCCGGCTCATTTTGATCTGGCAGCACAAACTGCGGCGAGCTTATATCAAGCTGGACACCGTATCTTTGTTAACGTGGATAATACTGACGACGCTCATTTATTCGATGAGCATCTTTGGTGTTTTGACGCAGACAGATTTGTGCCCCACAACTTACAAGGCGAAGGCCCCAAAGGCGGCGCACCAGTGGAAATTGGCACTATGCCTCCTGCTGCTCGTCGCCCCGTGCTCATTAATCTGGCTCGGGTCATCCCTGACTTTATTCGTCGCTTTGAGCAGGTGATAGATTTTGTGCCTGTTGAAGCCAGCGCTAAGCAAGCCGCGCGAGAACGCTTTAAGCAACTTCGTGCACTTGGCGCAACAATTTCCACTGAAGACATTGAGAAATAGCATTTTTAGGGTTCTGTGTAATGGATAAAACCTACAATCCACAAGATATTGAACAGTCTTTGTATCAAGACTGGGAGTCAAATGGCTACTTTAAGCCATCAGGCAATGGTGACGCATACTCGATTATGATCCCACCGCCGAATGTCACAGGTAGTCTACACATGGGCCACGCGTTCCAAGACACTATCATGGACACGTTGATCCGCTACCAGCGTATGAAAGGCAAGAACACGCTTTGGCAAGTGGGCACTGACCATGCAGGTATTGCAACTCAGATGGTGGTTGAGCGTAAGCTTGCAGCCGAAGAAGGTAAATCACGCCATGATTTAGGCCGTGACGAATTCATCAATAAAATCTGGGAATGGAAAGAGCAATCAGGTGGCACAATCACCAAACAGTTACGCCGTTTAGGTGCATCTGTAGATTGGGATAGAGAACGTTTTACCATGGACGATGGCCTGTCTGAAGCGGTAAAAGAAGTATTCGTGCGCCTATATCAAGATGACTTAATCTACCGCGGTAAGCGCCTTGTTAACTGGGATCCAAAATTACACACTGCGATTTCTGATTTAGAAGTTGAAAACAAAGATAAACAGGGTCATATGTGGAATTTGCGCTACCCGCTTGCGGATGGCATAACCACTAAAGATGGTAAAGACTACATTATCGTAGCAACCACACGTCCAGAGACCATGCTAGGTGACACTGGTGTTGCAGTAAACCCGGATGATGAACGTTACCAAGACTTAATTGGCAAAGAAATTCTACTTCCTATCGTCAACCGTCGCATCCCTATCGTTGCTGATGAACATGCGGATATGGAGAAAGGTACAGGCTGCGTAAAGATCACACCAGCACACGACTTTAACGATAACGAAGTTGGTAAGCGTCATGAGCTGCCAATGATCAACGTGTTCAACAAAGACGCAGCTGTTCTGAATACGGGTGAGTGCTTTACTTTTGATGGTAAGCCACTTGAAGCGATGGATGCCCCAATTCCAGAGCGTTTCCACGGCCTTGACCGTTTCGATGCGCGCAAGCTAATTATTGACGAGTTTGAGCAGCTTGGTCTACTTGAAAAAATCGACGACCACAGCCTAACTGTGCCTTACGGCGACCGCTCTGGCGTAGTTATCGAGCCACTACTTACCGATCAGTGGTATGTTCGCGTAGCTCCTCTTGCAGAGCCTGCGGTAAAAGCGGTAGAAGATGGTGATATTCAATTCGTACCTAAGCAATACGAGAACATGTACTTTTCTTGGATGCGTGATGTTCAAGACTGGTGTATTTCCCGTCAACTTTGGTGGGGCCACAGGATCCCAGCTTGGTATGATAATGAAGGTAATGTATATGTTGGCCGTGACGAAGTAGAAGTACGTCAAAACCATAACCTTGATGCAAGCGTAGTACTTACACAAGATGAAGACGTATTAGACACTTGGTTCTCTTCAGCACTGTGGACTTTCTCAACATTAGGTTGGCCTGAAAACACAGAAGATCTAAAGGTATTTCACCCTTCAGATACCTTGGTTACTGGTTTCGACATTATCTTCTTCTGGGTAGCTCGCATGATCATGATGACCATGCACTTCATCAAAGATGAAGATGGTAAACCTCAAGTTCCATTTAAGACCGTTTATGTGACTGGCCTTATTCGCGATGAAAATGGCGATAAGATGTCTAAGTCAAAAGGTAACGTGTTAGACCCACTAGACATGATTGATGGTATCGATCTTGAGAGCCTAGTGACTAAACGCACGGGCAACATGATGCAGCCACAACTAGCTGCAAAAATTGAGAAAAACACGCGCAAAACATTTGCCGATGGTATTGAAGCACACGGCACAGATGCCTTGCGCTTTACCCTAGCAGCAATGGCGTCAACGGGACGTGATATCAACTGGGATATGAATCGTCTTGAAGGTTACCGTAACTTCTGCAACAAGCTTTGGAATGCTAGCCGTTATGTATTGATGAACACAGAAGAACAAGACTGTGGCTTCAATGAGAACGAAAAAGTGTATTCTCTTGCCGATCGTTGGATTTTAGGGCAATTCCAAAATACGGTTAAGGTGTTCTCTGAGCACTTAGATAACTACCGTTTTGACCTTGCAGCAAATACGATTTATGAGTTCACATGGAACCAATTCTGCGACTGGTATCTTGAGCTAACAAAGCCAATTCTGTTTAAAGGCAATGAAGCACAGCAGCGTGGTACACGCCATACGCTTATTACCGTGTTGGAAGGCTTACTTCGTTTGATGCACCCACTAATGCCTTATATCACAGAGACCATTTGGCAACGTGTAGCACCAATCGCTGGGGTCGAAGCAAAGACAATTATGCTTGAAGCCTTCCCTGTATTTGACGAAAGCAAAGTTGATGCGCAAGCGATGGCAGACCTTGAGTGGGTGAAGCAATTTATTATCGCTGTCCGTAATATTCGTGGTGAAATGGATATCAGCCCAAGTAAGCCGTTAAACGTGTTACTTGCTGGTGCAAGCGACGAAGACAAGCGTCGTCTAGAAGAAAATCAAGCTTTCTTAAGCGCATTAGCGAAACTGGAAACAGTAGACTTACTCGCAAGCAAAGACGAAGCACCTGCTTGTGCAACTGCATTTATTGGCGACCTTGAGATTATGATCCCAATGGCAGGCCTGATTGATGTTGAAGCAGAGCTTGCGCGTATTGCTAAACAGCTTGAAAAAGCAGAAAAAGGCCTAGCTCAGGTTGAGAAAAAACTTGCGAACGAAAAGTTTGTAAGCAATGCACCTGAAGCAGTACTTGCTAAAGAAAAAGCGAAATTAGCTGAGTTTAGCGATGCGAAAACAAAGCTACTTGAACAAAAAGCTAAGATAGAAAGCTTATAATCGCTTTCTATTGTCCAGCTTTTTAGCTATAAAATCGAAAAAGCCGCAAAATTGCGGCTTTTTTCATAATACTAATTTTACTGTTGTTCAAATAAACTGTCTGTGCTCAGCCCTTCGTGCTGTAAAATGTCTTTTAAACGTCTCAGTGCTTCTACTTGGATTTGTCTTACACGCTCTCTAGTTAAGCCTATTTCGCGGCCAACATCTTCAAGCGTAGATGGTTCATAGCCAAGTAGACCAAAGCGTCTTGCCAACACTTCTCGCTGCTTTGGATTAAGTTCACCAAGCCAGTCAACGATATGCTTATTAATATCATTGCTTTGTACTTCAGTTTCTGGACCACCACCCTTTTCGTCTGCGATAATATCGAGCAGTGCTTTGTCATTTTCACCACCAATAGGCGTATCTACTGAGGTGATCTTCTCATTCAAACGTAGCATCTTACTGACTTCTTCGACTGGTTTATCGAGGCACTCAGCGATTTCTTCCGCAGTGGGTTCATGATCTAACTTTTGCGTCAACTCTCGAGCAGTACGCAGATACACATTGAGCTCTTTTACGACATGGATTGGTAAACGAATAGTGCGAGTCTGATTCATTATCGCTCGCTCGATGGTTTGGCGGATCCACCAAGTTGCATAGGTAGAAAATCTAAACCCGCGTTCCGGGTCAAATTTTTCTACAGCTCTTATGAGCCCCAGGTTCCCCTCTTCAATCAGGTCAAGTAAAGCTAAGCCACGGTTGTTGTAACGGCGCGCTATTTTCACAACTAGCCTTAAATTGCTCTCAATCATCCGTTTGCGTGAAGCTTCACAGCCTCTGAGTGCCTTGCGTGCAAAATACACTTCTTCTTCTGCACTGAGCAGAGGGGAAAATCCAATTTCACCTAAATAAAGCTGAGTAGCGTCCAAGTTTTTAACCACTTCTTCTTTGGCAAAAACATCTTCGTCATCTTCGAGATCTTCGAGCAATTCATCTTTTGGTTCGTCGATGTTGTCATCGTCAAACTTATCTAACTCTGGAGTTGATTTTGTAGGTAATTTTGCAGTGTGAGCCATAAGTATTCTCCCCAAGCGAATAAAAGTACGGGTACTCGACCTAATCGATGTACTCACATACTTTATGGCAAGTATTTTGCCGGGTTTACAGCTTGGCCTTTAAAACGGATCTCAAACCTCAGTGCCGTCTTAGAAGCGTCTGTACTACCCATTTCGGCAATTTTTTCCCCAACTTTAACTTTTTGCTGTTCCCTGACGAGTAACTTAGCGTTATGAGCATAGGCGCTTAGATAATCATCTGTATGTTTCAAAATGATTAAATTACCGTATCCTCGCAGTGCGCTCCCTGCATATACAACTACACCGCCAGCAGCAGCCCTTACTGAAGTACCAGGTTTATTAGAGATTTCTAACCCCTTGTAACCGTTTTCTTTAACTGAAAACTGACGTGTTACCTTTCCTTCAGTCGGCCATTTCCATAGTACCTTATTATTATACAAAGCCTTGGCACTATTAGATTTTTGTGTGGCTTGTCTTTGAACATACTCTCGTTGTTTTGGCTTATCAAGCTCTTTTTTAGCGATTTTGTTACTTTTTTGTTTTAAAGACTGAGACTTGCGGTTTACTTTTGTATATTTATTGTTCTTTTTATTCTTATTTACTGGATACTCTAAGCGTATAATTTGATTCGGATAGATAGTGTACGGGGGCTTAATTTTATTGATTTTCGCAAGCGTTCTTACATCTTTGTTAGCACTAAATGCAATTGCAAATAAAGTATCGCCTTTTTTAACTTTGTAACTACTTCCGTTTATATTAATTTTATGTGTCGAAGTGGTCTTACCAGAATACAATGTAGTAACAGGTGCTGGGGTATGATTTGATGAACAAGCAACAAGCAAGCCGCTTAAACAAATCGATATAATGACCCTAGGCTTGCGCATTACTTATATTTTCCAGTATGAATAAGGACTACTTTCATATTAATCTAACTTAAATTTATTGTATTTTCACACTTTACTGGAAAAAATAGAGATATTTTATGTAGTTGCTATGTGAGTTCAGCTTCACGGCATCTAAAAGTCAAAGCTACAACTTGTCCTTAATTTAACTTGGACTCGAGTCAACTAAAGACCTAAGCTCAACAGGTGTACTATTACTCTGGCTTGAGACTACTTCTTAATCTAAGGCAAGCTTTTGCGTCAATAGCTAGCCTATTGCAAACAAGCTAAACGCAGTAGTATGGGATTGCAGCTACTAGAGAACAATTTATATCAATTATCTTAGTAAAGTTTGCTTTTTTAAGGCAAGGAAATCTTGTCAATAACACTACTCCCGCATTCTACTAACGCTGCGATAGCGACCTCCGTGGAAGCCAGACAAAAATTTTGCTATTTAGTTGTTCTAAATAAGAATTTTTTAACGCTGTTAGCGTCAGATTTCCCCCTTCAAATTGTGCAAGTATTAAGGCTAATTGGTATCAATATCTCGAGTCCAGATTATCTAATTTGAAGGCCGCCTTTACGCTATTTGCTTAAATTAATTTGAGCGCAGTTGAGTAGTAAACAGCCTGAGCTTCGGATAAGTAGCTAGAGTTTTTGACATCGGCTGTATATTATTGTCTAACTCACTTCACCGGCAACCAAAGGTACAAAGCGTACTGGCGCTAAGGCATGACGAATATATTGCTCTCTCTTTTTGACAAATAAAGTCAACGTTTGTGTCTCAACACCGATTGGGATGATCATTGCACCTCCGTCTTGTAGCTGAGCAAGTAAGTCATCAGGCACCGATTGTGCTGCTGCGGTGACAATAATGCCAGCAAACGGGGCTTTTGATGGCCAACCTTTCCACCCATCCCCATGCTTCATTGTGACATTGTATAAGTCTAATAAGTGAAGCCGTCTTCTAGCTTGCCACTGTAATGATTTAATTCGCTCTATGCTAAATACCTGCTCAAAAACCTGTGCAAGAATGGCTGTTTGATATCCAGAGCCAGTACCAACCTCTAATATACTTCCCTTTACGCCAACTTGTTTCAATACTTCAGTCATTTTTGCGACAATAAAAGGCTGAGAAATAGTTTGTCCTTGTCCAATAGGAAGCGCTGTGTTTTCATAAGATTTATGCTTCAACACTTCGTCGACAAACATGTGCCTTGGGGTACTTGCCATTACCTCAAGTATTTGTTTGTCTACGACTCCTTGTTGTTTTAACAGCGCCACTAGCGCATTGGCGCTGCCCTGATAATTATTCAGCACACGCGCCTCTACAATAACCAGCTAGCCACTGCATCTAAGCTTTCGTGGGCGGTCATATCAACTTTTAACGGAGTAATTGCAGCATAACCATTATTCACTGCATGAAAATCAGTCCCTTCTCCAGCATCATTTTCACGCCCAAGAGTGCCGTACCAATATACGCTTCTACCCCAAGGATCTATTTGCTCTGTCATCGTGTCAGCTTTGTGACGCGCTCCCAAACGCGTTACTTTTATTCCCTTGAGTTCATCAAGGGGAATATCTGGTACATTGATATTAATGATTTGGTCTTTTGGCAGTGGGTGATTTGCCAACTTTTTAATGATCTCTATTGTCACATGTGCTGCGGTTTCATAGTGCGCTTCATTTTTTGAACACAGTGATACCGCAATGGCAGGTAGCCCTAAATGCCGTCCCTCAGTCGCAGCAGCAACGGTTCCTGAATATAGCGTATCATCACCAAGATTGGCGCCATTATTAATACCTGCAACCACTAAATCAGGCAATTCATCAGTAAGTTTGCTGACACCTAAGTGAACACAGTCCGTTGGCGTGCCATTCACCGAAATAAAGCCATTATCTAATGTCGTTGCTCGTAAAGGATTTAAAAGCGTTAATGAGTTACTAGCACCACTACAGTTTCGGTCTGGACCAATCACCGTAACATCAGCTATCTGAGACAATGCTTGATACAAAATAGCAATCCCTTTGGCGTGAACACCATCATCATTACTTAATAGGATCTTCATTTTTACCTCTTCTTTGGCAGGCAATGCGTAGCTTGTTGCCATCTGATTTTTTTATTTTGATTAGTCAATAGGTTGCAAGCAAGCCGAACCAGCTGTTGACTTAATATTAGCACTCTTCACAATGACTGCTAGCACCAGTTAATATCGTTTTGCTTTAATACCTACTCAATTTGCAGGCGTAAGTTTGACGTTCGCTGCAATAAACACCTCATCCTTAAAACGTCGAAGTTACAAACTTTGAGTCTGCCTATAGCGCTGTAGGTACCTTGGCAATAGCAAGCTTAGGTAGTAGCGCTGCCACACCATTTTCTCTTAACCTAGTCCGCTTACACTCAATTAAGCAAATTAATATTACTCACCTGGAACTTTGACTATTTCTTACTAGCGTCACGGTGATTGACAAGCTCTCTGAGCACAGCGGTTGCAAAAGTACCTTTTGGCAAACTAAATTCAAGTACCATAGAACTTTGTTCGGTCATACTAACTTTGAACTCTTGTGGCATTAATCTGAGTGCTCTACGCTCACTCTTCATACCAAACTCAGCCAACCCATTATGCCACTGTGAAAATGAACTCAACCACTCTCGCTCTTGTGGTAGTAACCCTTTTTCACCTTTACCAACTAATGGCGCAGAAAGCAGAATATCGTTACCTAACAGTCGTTCTATTAATTCGCAATCAATATCTGATTCAAAAAAAGCATTACTGCCATTTAAAAGGAATATTTCACGATGCCAGGTGGTTGCCAAGCCATGTTCAGCAACTCGACGACTCACGACTTGATTAAAAAGGTGTGACCTCGCCGCGGACAAAACCAGGCCTCTGAGCTTTTTATCTCGAATTTTTTCACCATCAAACAATCTCTGTGCCATATCAAGGTTGTGACCATCATGACCAAAACGCTGCTCACCAAAGTAATTTGGGACTCCCTGACGCACTGCGTTAATACGAGACAAAATATCGAGTGGCTCAGTGACGTTACGTAACGTAATGGCGAAACGATTACCTTTATGGCAGCCTGTTTTCAGTTTTCGGTTATGTCTTACCTGTTTTACAATAAAGATTGAGTCACTATTGAGCGCGCTAAAGTCCAAAGGTTTTTTTATTGGCACCGGTACACTAAACCATTGGGTACAAACACCATGCCTATCTTTAATACCAGCATAACTCACCTCACGAGGAGGGAGCTGCGCAAACTCTGCTAATTTCTTCGCCACATATGCGGTATTTTCGCCCTTTTTAACGATTTGTAAGCAAACATGCTCACCTTCACCAGTAAAAGGTATGTCTAAGATCTCTTCAACCCGAAAGTCCTCTGGTTGTGACTTGAAGTCACCATCAGAGAGGGGTTTACCATATAGATAATTTAATGTCTTCATGTTTTAACCAACAGCACGACTGCGTGACTTGAGATCCCTTCTTTGCGCCCCTCAAACCCCAGTTTTTCTGTGGTAGTTGCTTTCACATTAACTTGGTCTAGTTGGGTTTCACAGTCCGTCGCAATATTACCGCGCATCGCATCGATATGAGGTCGCATTTTCGGCGCTTGAGCTACAATGGTGACGTCAATATTCCCAATTTGATAACCTCGAGCCTTCACTTGTTCCATAACACGGCGCAACAAAATACGACTGTCTATATTTTCAAATTCACTCGCAGTGTCAGGAAAGTGTTTACCAATGTCTCCAAGTGCGAGCGCACCTAATAAAGCATCACATAACGCATGAATCGCCACATCTCCATCAGAGTGAGCAATAAACCCCTGTTCATAAGGAATTTTTTCGCCACAAATTATCAGCGGTCCAGCACCACCAAATTTATGAACATCAAATCCGTGGCCAATTCTAATCATGCTGCTTACCTTGTTGTTGAATAATAAACTCCGCCAGAGGTAAATCCTCCGGAGTGGTGATCTTAATATTATCTGTGCGTGCGGCTATCAACTGAACTGGTTTTTTTTGTAATTCCATCGCTGACGCTTCATCTGTAATATTAGCGCCTTGCGCTAACCCAAGCTCCAGTGCCGCCAATAACTCTTCATACTTAAACATTTGCGGTGTGAAAGCCTGCCATAAAGACTCTCTCGGCACCGTTTTTTGCACCAATTCAGCACCACATTTAATCGTATCTTTAACTCTGGCAGCCAGTATGCCACCTTGTCCCTCATTAACACACTTTGCTATCAAGTGATGAATGTCTTCAAGCGCGACGAGAGGTCGAGCAGCATCATGCACGAGTACCCAATCAGGCTTACTCGAAGCTAACGCTCGTAGAGCGAGCAACACGGAATCAGCACGCTCCTTACCACCGTCACAGTGACCAAAGCGACTGTCCGGCAGCAAGCTCGTAGTAAAATAGCTATCTTCTTTCGATACGGCCACCATGAACTGCTCAACGCCATCCAGTTTCGCTAATTTTTCTAATGTGTGCACTAAAATAGGTTTGCCCAATAAAGGGATATACTGCTTAGGCACCTGTGCCTGCATTCTACTGCCGACACCGGCAGCTGGAATAATAACCGCTAATTTATCGTTTCTTTTCATGGGGTACTTTAGGTAATACGCGGATGAAGGTTTCGCCAGGCTTGATCATGCCAAGCTCATGACGAGCCCGCTCTTCAACCCCTTCGAGGCCCAGCTTGAGATCTTCAATATCCGCTTTGAGTAGTTTATTTCTTTTGCTTAGGTTGGTGTTAGTTTCTTGGTGCGATTTAACTACAGATTTAATCCGCGTGTAATCCTCCACGCCGTTGTGGCCGAACCAGAGTCTATATTGAATAAATAGCGCTAACACGAACAGCGCTAATTGAAAAAATCGCATCGTTTATTCCAAACTTCTACCATTGAGCCACTTTTGGATTATTGACTCGTCTTTATTTTTTGTACGTGTGACCAATTAATCGCACTGGCTAATAACATTTCTCTTAATGTTAGCCTGCGCGGTGGTGCCGCTTTACCGTAATGCCAAGTGTGACCGCAGCACGCAGCAACCATCAAGGCTTTTTTGGGTTTTAACAGCTCAATAGATTGCGTCTCCGGTGGCGTTAAGCTGTCACCGTTCATCGCAAACCAGCCAAACTGATTACAATGGACTTTTCCTGAAGCGCAAATTTGATCAACACTATCTAATCGCACAGTAACACCCGAAAGTTCAGCACAAAGAACTGGAGCCACTAACCCAACTTTTACTTTGTTTAAAAAAAATGCCTCATTGGCTACTTTATCACTTTTTGGCTGAGTTTTTTGTTTTGCCAGCCAACAGCCATTAAAGCTGTCTAGTTCAAGCGGTACATCACCATGAATAATGTGAGTAGCAGCACGCTCCACATAATACGGTAGGCTGTTTAACAAACGCTGAAGACGTTGATGATCAGATAATTCAGCAAGTTTTGGCAGTTCTCTGGCATAAAATACATTTACAAGTTCTGCAAACATCAGGCGTGATGCTTCATCATACCAAATTGTATTTTGCTGCTGCTCCAAAACGCCTCCTATCGGTACAATCTATCAACGTAGACCGGTGTACATCCTTTATACACTAGCCATGTTTCAAATCAAAGCAAAGTGCGCAGCTGAATAAGCCTTATGGTTTAGTTCCTAGTTTAGCTTCTCCTTCAGCCATAAACTGGACTACCGAACTACGTTTTTTACCAATTAGGAAACTTCCATCCGTCAAAAACATAAAGTTTTGCCAACACCGTTTGAACACATCAAAGCGGGTCTCAATTGCATCATCTCGAGAGAGACAAAAATACACCGTGGTATTGGCTTGCCAATCAAGAAATTGCTCAATCGCTTCTGGAAATTGCTCACCAGCCTCCCAGGGCTGTTCCCAACTAAGGGTTTCTTGCCATGACTCAGCTTTGCCAACCCAATCTGTTTTATCAAAAAAATCTGGGTGATCTTTTTCGTTGCTCACCATGGTGCTCCAAAGCACCGCTGCACGCGCCGCAGACATTGGTTTTATCAATGCCAAATCGGCAGCTTCGATTGGAAGATCTTTATGTTTGAAAACCCAAGCTTTCTTATAATCGTCCAGCGCAATATAATTCATCTTTAAACACCTTCAGTCTTAATGGCACGGATTATAACATTTCAGTCCGTCACGTACGGCTTTTATTTTTTGGAGCTTGAATTAGTGGATATCACACCTGGAATTTACCGCCACTACAAAGGAAAACTTTATCGTGTGCATGCTTTGGCAACACACAGTGAAACGCAGGAAAAACAAGTGGTTTATCAAACCCTATATGGAGATATGAGCTTTTGGGTTAGGCCACTTGAAATGTTTTTAGAAAACGTTATGGTCGAAGGCGAGGCGGTACCTCGCTTTACCTTAATTGAAACCGAAGCAGGGTTGGCAGCGAAAAGCTGATTGTGGCAAGATGCGGTTATCTCATCTGACCACAAGAAGCTGAATTATGTTTAAAGGTACTGATCAATATATTGCTACCTCTGCACTACAACAGGCCGTGAATGCGGCCATTGTATTAGAAAAACCACTCTTAATTAAAGGCGAACCTGGTACAGGTAAAACCTTACTCGCTGAAGAACTTGCTAAAAGTTTAGACACAGAGTTAATCCAATGGCATATAAAGTCAACCACCAAGGCCCAGCAAGGCTTGTACGAATACGATGCGGTCTCGCGTTTGCGCGACAGCCAACTTGGCGACCCTCGCGTTAACGATGTTAGTAACTACATCATCAAAGGAAAATTATGGCAGGCGTTTACCGCCACAAAACGCCCTGTTTTACTCATAGATGAAATCGATAAAGCTGATATTGAATTTCCCAATGATCTACTGTTAGAACTCGATAAAATGGAATTTCACGTTTACGAAACTAACGAGCAAATAAAGGCAAAGGTGCGCCCCATCGTTATTATTACTTCAAATAATGAAAAAGAGCTGCCAGATGCCTTTTTACGCCGCTGCTTTTTCCATTATATCGACTTCCCAAGCAAAGAAGAGATGCAGCAAATTGTGGATGTGCATTTTCCACATATTAAATCGAGCTTGGTACAACGTGCTCTTGAAAGCTTTTTCCAATTACGCGACACACCAAACTTAAAGAAAAAGCCCAGTACGAGTGAGCTGCTTGACTGGTTAAAACTATTGCTCGCAGAAGATATTTCCCCTGAGACATTACACGATAAATCCAATCAAGGTGGCTTGATGCCATTATTCGGCGCACTACTTAAAAATGAACAAGATGTTTCTTTGGTTGAAAAACTCGCCTTTATGAGCCGACGCTGATCATGCTTATTGATTTTGTACTCACACTTAGACGTTACGGTATTAAAGCAAGTTTGCGAGAATTACTGGACTGTCTAGAAGCACTTGATAAAGAGGTGTGCTTTGCCGATTTGGACGGCTTTTACTTTTTGGCAAAAACCATCTTCGTGAAAGATGAAACTTTGTTTGATAAATTCGATCGTGCGTTTGCTGATTACTTTGAGGGAATAGAGTCAATAGACCTCTTCTCAAAACTTCAACAGCAGCAATTACCTGAGGATTGGCTGCGTAAAGAATTTGAGAAATCACTGTCTGAAGAAGAAAAAGCCAAACTCAACGCAATGGGTGGACTCGATAAGCTCATTGAAACGTTGAAAGCACGCTTGGCAGAGCAACAAAAACGTCACGCTGGCGGCAATAGGTGGGTTGGTACAGGGGGCACTTCACCTTTTGGGGCTTACGGCTATAATCCTGAAGGGATCCGCATTGGCCAAGATGGAAATCGCCATCGCAGAGCAGTAAAAGTTTGGGACAAACGGCAATACCGCAACCTCGATTGCAATACTGATATTAGCAGCCGCAATATCAAATTAGCTCTTAAGCAGTTGCGTAAATTTGCACGCAGCGGGGCAAGTGATCAGCTTGATCTGAATGAGACTATTCGTGCCACCGCAAGACAAGGCGGCATGTTAGATGTAAAAATGGCACCAGAGCGACATAACTCAGTTAAAGTCTTGATGCTGTTTGATATTGGTGGCTCCATGGATGACCATATCCAGCTATGTGAGCAACTTTTTAGTGCCGCACACGGTGAGTTTAAGCATCTTGAATTTTTTTACTTCCATAATTGTGTGTACGAACATGTTTGGCACGATAATGACCGTCGTGACAGCGAATTGCTTGACACTTATCAGCTAATTAACCGTTATGGCTCAGACTATCGGCTAATATTTGTTGGTGACGCGACAATGGGCCCCTATGAAATCACCTATCCCGGCGGTAGCGTAGAGCATTGGAATCAAGAGGCTGGAGCCACGTGGCTGAACCGTTTAACCAATCACTTTAGTAAGGTGGCTTGGCTTAATCCTCAGCCGCAAAGTTATTGGTCTTACTACCATTCAATCGAGCTAATAAATCAATTAATGCAAGACCGAATGTATCCGCTAACAATTGAGGGACTAAGTCAGGCGTTTAAAGAGTTAAGCTAAAAGAGTCTTGCTTGCAAGGAAAGCGTCTTGCAAGCAATGATGCGAGGTTACTCATTCGCTTCAATAGGTTCTAATTGTAGTTTTGAAGCAATCAATACGGCTTGGGTACGATTATAGACCCCTAGCTTTCTGAAAATAGCAGTAATGTGTGCCTTTACCGTCGCTTCTGAGATATTTAATTCATAGGCAATTTGTTTATTTAACAGGCCTTCATGAAGGTATTGCAATACTTTATATTGCTGCGGTGTTAATGACGCAACCTGCTGCGCAAGCTCTTTATCTTCCCCCTCTAGCTCTGCGACTTTGTCTTTCATTCCTTCTGGTAACCAACTTTCTCCATCAAGCACTTGTTCGATAGCTTCTGTAATTTGCTCGACCGATGCTGCTTTTGGGATAAACCCCATCGCACCATAACCCATCACCTTTGAGATGATTGAAAGATCTTCGCTTCCCGACACGACAACAACAGGGAGGCTTGGGTGATCCTCTCGGATCCGAATTAGTCCATATAAATCACCATTGCCCGGCATATGTAAGTCGAGCAGCAGTAGGTCTAGTTCTTCTTGTTGTTGTAAGACCGAGAGCGTAGTGTCAAAGTTTTCAGATTCGAATACCTCTAGCCCTTCAAATTGCGCTTTTAGAGCCCCCTTAAGCGCCTCTCGAAATAGAGGATGATCATCCGCGATTAAAAACTGATACATGCTATGCTCCTAAAAAATCGGCTGTTATCGTAAAGATAACAGCCGTTATAGTATGTTTATATTAGGTCGCAATTCAAGTCATTCTGTTAACGATTTAATCTATTCTCGATTAATTCATCAACAACACTTGGATCAGCAAGGGTAGAAGTATCACCTAATTGCTGATATTCATTCGCAGCTATTTTACGTAAAATGCGGCGCATAATTTTACCGGAGCGCGTTTTAGGCAGACCTGGAGACCACTGGATCATATCTGGGGTTGCTATTGGGCTTAACTCTTTCCTAACCCAACTTCTCACTTCCTTGGTTAACTCATCAGACACCATAACGCCTTCGTTTGGTGTGATGTAAACATAAATACCTTGGCCTTTGATGTCATGTGGGTATCCTACCACGGCCGCTTCAGCAACCGCCTCATGGGCAACTAACGCACTTTCGATTTCAGCAGTTCCTAAACGATGACCTGAAACGTTAAGTACATCATCAACACGACCTGTGATCCAATAGTAACCATCCTCATCCCGACGGCAACCATCGCCCGTAAAATATACGCCCGGATAAGCAGAGAAATAGGTTTGTTCAAAACGTTCATGATCGCCATACACGGTACGCGCTTGAGAGGGCCAGCTATCCAAAATTACCAGATTGCCTTCCGTTGCACCTGTAAGCGTATTACCTTCTGCATCAAATAGTGCAGGAGCAATACCAAAGAATGGACGGGTCGCAGAACCCGGCTTAAGTGCCGTTGCACCAGGTAATGGCGTGATCATGATGCCGCCCGTTTCGGTTTGCCACCAAGTATCTACGATTGGACACTCACTATTACCAATTTGTTCGTAATACCAAGACCAAGCCTCTGGATTAATTGGTTCACCAACCGAACCCAAGATACGTAAACTATCGCGCTTTGAACTTGCAGTCGGCTCGTCACCTTTAGCCATCAAAGCACGGATAGCGGTAGGCGCGGTGTAAAGAATAGTAACGCCATGTTTATCAACAATCTCACCCATACGCCCAGACGTTGGATAGGTTGGCACGCCTTCGAATACAACTTGAGTACAACCATTCACAAGTGGACCATAGGCAATATAACTGTGTCCGGTGATCCAACCGACATCAGCACTACACCAGTAGATATCGTCTTCTTGAAGGTCAAATACATACTCATGTGTCATAGAAGCATACACTAGGTATCCACCCGTAGTATGAACAACCCCTTTTGGTTGACCCGTTGAACCCGAGGTATAAAGAATAAATAGCGGATCTTCCGCATTCATCATTTCAGGTTCACATTCTGCAGGTTTATCAGCAACTAATTCATGCCACCATACATCATGCGTATTCCATTCAACATCACCACCGGTCAGTTGATGTACCACAACATGCTCTATGCTGGTTACACCAGCTTGCGCTACCGCCTCATCGACATTTGCTTTTAATGGAACACAGTTCCCACCACGGCGTCCTTCATCGGAGGTGATGACCACTTTAGCACCTGAGTCTTTAATGCGATCTGCAATTGCTGAAGGCGAAAATCCTCCAAAAACCACCGAATGGATGGCACCAATCCTAGCACAAGCTTGCATTGCGTAGATTGCTTGAGGTGTCATAGGCATATAAATAGCGACACGATCGCCCTTTTGTACACCCAAGTGCTTCAAGCCATTTGCCAATTTGGCGACTTCGTCATGAAGTTGCTGGTAGGTAATATTTTCTGTTTGTTCTGGGTTATCGCCTTCCCAAATCAATGCAACCTTATCGGCGCGCTTTTCTAGGTGTCTATCGATACAGTTATAAGAGGCATTTAGTACGCCGTCTTCATACCATTTAATATTGATATGGCCTTTGTCGAATGAGGTATTTTTAACTTTGCTATAGGGTTTGAACCAATCTAAACGTTGACCGTGCTCTTTCCAAAACTCTGCGGGGTCATCAACCGACTTTTGATATAGTTCTTGGTATTGTTCGTCGTTGATTAATGCGGCGTTCTTGATTTTTTCAGGAACTGAATAAATGCTCTGTGACATAGTCATCTCCATTATATTTAGAGGTCTAGGTCTGCTAGACACGCTTTTCATAAGGATCACCCAGCCTTGGGTGTTTAAGTATTAGACCTTAGTTGTAGAACCTATGAAAACGAAAAAGTTTCATCGCAACAAATGCTTTGTTACCAATTTAAGATTTACAGCAAAGCCCAAATTCTCGGGTCGCAGACCATCTACCACCTTAGTCTAATAGACCAATAGATAATTGAGTAAAAACCCACCTTCCACAACAGTTAGTGTTGATTTAAATGAATATCAGCTGATGCTGACTGTCAGGCACAGCAATTGAGGAACAGGATTATGACAACGAATAACATTAATAAAAAACTGCTTGCGGTTGCTATCAGCAGTCTTTGTGCGCTTCCTGCCACAGCAGCTGAGATTGGCGACACGAAAGTAAATTACGGTGGTTATATAAAACTTGATGCAATTTGGAGTGACTTTTCTGATGGCTCGTTAGGTGCACAACATATAGGTCGAGATTTTTATGTCCCAGGCACCACTCCTGTTGGCACAAACTCAAGCAGCGACGCTGTTTTTGATATGCATGCTCGTCAATCTCGCTTCAATTTGGCCACCGATACCAAGCTTGATGATGGCAGTAGTATCAAAACTAAAATTGAATTAGATTTTATTGCTTCTGTCGGCGGTAATGAGCGTGTCAGTAACTCCTACTCCCCTCGTATTCGACAAGCTTTTGTTACCTATAAAGGCTTTTTATTTGGTCAAGCTTGGTCAAACTTCCAAAATGTAAGTGCACTACCAGAAACTTTGGACTTTGTAGGCCCTGCAGAAGGTACCGTGTTTGTACGTCAAGCAATGGCAAAATACACCACAGGCAACTGGTCTTTTTCAATCGAAAACCCTGAAAGCACAGTAACTACAGCCGATAGCGGTCGAGTAGTAACGGATGATGCGAGCATGCCTGATTTTACGGCTCGCTACACACATAATGCAGACTGGGGGCATATCGCGGTAGCTGCCCTTGCTCGGCAGATCACTTATAAAGTGGGTGGAGCTGATGAATCTGAAAGCTCATTTGGGATCAGTGCATCTGGCCGTGTCAATTTTGGCAAAAATAACCTGAAGTTTATGCTCACTCAAGGTCAAGGACTTGGCCGCTACATAGGACTAAATGTTGCTAATGGTGCTGTGTACGATGGCAATTCATTGCATGCAATTGACTCAACATCTGGTTTTGTTGCATATCAACACAATTGGAATGATCAATTCCGCTCTACATTCTTATACTCATTTTTTAATGCTGACAACGAAAGTAATCTACTGGCGGTAACGGGAGATCCTACAAAATCAAGCATAAGTTACAGTGCTAATTTACTTTATTCTCCAGTGAAGAAGCTGACTTTTGGTGCTGAATATAAAATCGGTACTCGTGAGACTGAAAGTGGCTTAGAAGGCGATTTAGACAGACTACAGCTTTCTGTAAAATACGTGTTCTAATTTTACAATAAACTGTATTGATCCAACTGTAAGCGGCTATTATGCCGCTTTTTTGTTGTTATACCAGCTTGCTTTATTAAATGATCTATTTTGAGGCAAGAAAATCTTATCGATAACTCCGCTACCGCGTCCTACTATCGCTAAGGTACTTACATCCCTATAGGCAAGGCAAAAATTTTGCTATTTAGTTGTTCTAAATGAGAAATTTTTAACGCTGTTAGCGTCAGATTTACGCCTTTAAATTGAGCAAGTATTAAGTCAAATTGGTATTAGAGGCTGTGTTCTGTTAATACCCTGTTTGGCATAGTTATTATGCGCTACTAAAAGTGAACTAAACGCAGTGTTCATCTGAACTTTTGCCAAATATAAAAAACCCCACACGCTGGCGGGGTTTTTCAGTATAGTAAAGCACGTTACTACTGCGCTTTTGCATCCTTCATATAATCAAAGAATTTACTGTCTGGCGATAACACCATTACGTCATTCTTATTTTTGAAGGTATTTTTATACGCCTCGAGTGAACGTACAAAGCCAAAGAACTCAGGGTCTTTATTGTATGCTTTAGCATAAATGTTGGCAGCTGTTGCATCACCGAGACCACGGACAGCACGAGCATTACGCTCTGCATCTGCAAGCATTACGGTTACCCTGCGGTCTACATCTGCGCGAATTTTCTCTGCCTGTTCTTGACCTTCAGAGCGGTGCTCTTTTGCTACAGCTTGACGCTCCGCACGCATACGCTGGAAAATTGAATTACTTACTTCATTAGGAAGGTTGATTTGCTTAACACGGACGTCTAGCACTTCAATACCTAGCTCAGTTGCACTTTCGGATGCTTGAACAAGGGCTTCTTCCATCAGCTCGCTTCGCTCGCCCGACACAATCTCTTTAATTGTACGAGAACCAAAGTTTGTTCTAAGTCCGTTGTTCACCTTTTGCTTCAGTAGCGTTTCAGCATA
The DNA here is from genome assembly GCF_012641745.1 of Pseudoalteromonas peptidolytica. Taxonomy (GTDB): domain Bacteria; phylum Pseudomonadota; class Gammaproteobacteria; order Enterobacterales; family Alteromonadaceae; genus Pseudoalteromonas; species Pseudoalteromonas peptidolytica. The sequence continues at coordinate 88,549 of NZ_WEHZ01000001.1, read as the reverse complement.
TTGTTTGTCACCACGAGCACGAAGATAATAAGCGCTGAAGTCATTTACGCGCCATTTTACGTATGAATCTACAATAAGGTCTTTTTTCTCGCTGGTGACAAAACGGTCAGGTTGTCCATCCAATGTTTGTATACGCGCATCGAGTTTACGAACTTGGCTAAAAAATGGCACCTTAAGGTGAAGCCCTGGCTCATACACCAAAGCATCTCCATTTGCGTCTTTTTGTACCTTACTGAATAGCAAGACAATCGCTCTTTGTCCTTCATTTACAACGAAAATACCAGAGAAAGACATGATCACGGCAGTGATTAATAGAATGAGACTAAAATTCTTCATATTCATTATCTCCCGTTACCGAATCTATCGCGATTAAATCTATCATTGCTGGAGTTCACAGAGCTGTTTTGCTGCTGATTACCTTCTATCGTTCTGCGCAGTTGTTCGATGTCACTTTGACTCGGCAAGCGTACTGGAGAAGAGCCGCTAACATGTGACTGCATGATTTTATCTAGTGGCAGATACAACATGTTATTGCCGCCTTCAACATCAACCAAAACTTTAGAACTTTGACCTAAAATTTGCTCCATAGCATCAATATATAAACGCTTACGTGTTACTTCTTTTGCCGCTTGATATTCTGGTAAAAGCTTTTCGAAACGCTCAACTTCACCTTGAGATTCTAGAATGATCCGTTCTCTGTATGCTTCAGCTTCCTGAGTCATACGAGTCACTTGACCACGAGCACGAGGCTCAATCTCTCTTGCATATGCTTCCGCTTCGCGAATAAAACGCTCTTCATCTTCCTGTGCTGCAATGGCATCGTCAAACGCGTCTTTTACTTCCGCAGGAGGACGAGAATCTTTAAAGTTAACGTCAGTCACAATCAAGCCTAGATTGTAAGGTTCGATAATGCTGTTCAGCTCATCCCATGTACGCTGACGCACTACTTCACGACCAGTAGTAAGTACTTGATCCATGCGCGAGTGACCAACAACGTAACGTAGAGCACTATCTAGCGCTTGTTGCAAACTATGATCCGCATCAGTCACACTAAAACGATATAGTGTTGGATCGACAACACGGTATTGCACTTCAAACTCCACGCTGACTACGTTTTCGTCTTCTGTCAGCATAAAACCTGATGCAGAAAGTGACCGCACGGCTTCGATATCTACAGGAATAACACGTTCAATAAACGTGGCCTTCCACCGCAGACCGGGTTCTGCAATACGATCAAATTTCCCGAACTGCAATACGATCCCACGTTCGGCTTCTTTGACGGTATAAATACCGCTTAATGCCCATACAATAACAGCAATAATTAAAATAAAGACGAAGCCCGCTCCGCCTAGTCCGCCGTTACCACCTTTTCCCGGTTTTCCACCGAAGATACCACCGAACTTATTGCCAAATTTACGGAATACTTCATCTAGATCAGGTGGGCCTTGATCCCGCCCTCCGCGGTTTTTCCACGGATCGTTATCATTGCCATTATTACCCGGTTCGTTCCAGGCCATAGCTATACTCCATTGTTATTTAAATGAATTAGGTTAAATCTAACAAAAATCGAGCGACTCTCATATAAAAATACGCTCGAAATTAACGATTTTTAACTGCCAGTGACTAAATCATTGAGATTTTGCCCAAATTCTTTATTGAGCTTTTCCCATTCAATCTGTGGCATTCTTACTGAAACAAGCCAATTGCCTTGCTCATCATAGCCTTTTTCGTTGACCGCATTAAGCTCAAACAAAGCGCCACGCAAACGCCCAAGTGCAGGAGGCACAGCCAGCTCGGCGGTAAAAACTGTTTTAGCTAACAGCTCTTTAATCGCATCGAACAACAGCGAAACTCCAGCCCCCGTATGCGCACTGAGCCACACTCGGACAGGTTTTCCCTCGTCATCCCTATCTATTCTAGGCGCAACATCGTCCATTAGATCAATTTTGTTGTAGACCAAAAGCTGAGGAATGTCATTTGCTTCAATTTCCTCTAGAACCAATTGTACCTGTTCTATATTTTCTTTTCTTCTTGGATCTGCAACATCAATCACATGGAGCTGTAAATCTGCTTCTCGTGTTTCTGTTAGTGTTGCCTTGAACGCCGCGACTAGGTCATGCGGTAAGTGGCGAATAAACCCCACGGTATCCGCTAAAATAACAGCACCAACATCGTCAATTTCAATCTTTCGTAGTGTCGGGTCTAGTGTTGCAAACAGCTGATCTGCAGCATACACCTCTGCATCCGTAATGTGGTTAAATAAGCTCGATTTGCCAGCGTTGGTGTAACCAACAAGCGAAACGGTTGGAATTTCATTGCGACTTCGCGCTCGACGCCCCTGCTCTCGAACAATAGCCACTTTTTCTAGTCGCTTGCGAATACTTTTTATCCGCTCTCGTAGTAAACGCCTATCAGTTTCAAGCTGTGTTTCACCGGGGCCTCTTAAGCCGATCCCCCCTTTTTGCCTTTCTAAGTGCGTCCACCCGCGTATTAAGCGTGTTGAGATATGCCTAAGCTGAGCAAGCTCAACTTGTAATTTACCTTCATGGGTTCGCGCCCTTTGGGCAAAAATGTCTAAGATCAGTGTAGTCCTATCTAACACCCGACACTTACAAATGCGTTCTAAATTGCGCTCTTGTGAGGGACTGAGTTGGTGGTTAAATATGATGACATCTGCGTTGTGGATATTGACAATCTCGGCAATTTCTTCAGCTTTACCCGTTCCGACGAACAACTTCGCATGAGGTGCTTGACGGCTGCCTTGCACAACCGCCACACTACTAACACCAGCAGAAGAAACTAGCATTTCCAATTCACGTAGATCTTCTCGATCACCCTCATGTGGAAATTCTATATGAACCAAGACTGCCTGTTCGCCGGCTTCGTAACGGTCAAACAAGCATTAAGCTCCTACTAATTAAAATCAATAATTACCTTCTTCATTCTGGTCACTCGCGTCACTTCCAGTTGCATTTTGGAAATTTACCGCACGAGCAGGAACCACAGTGGAGATGGCATGTTTATAAACCATTTGGTTTACCGTGTTTTCAAGTAAGATCACAAACTGGTCAAATGACTGGATCTTACCCTGCAATTTAATACCATTTACTAAAAAAATTGAGACAGGAATGCGCTCACGACGCAAGACATTCAAAAATGGGTCTTGTAAAGATTGGCCTTTTGCCATTTTCTTATCCTTCGTTTTAGGTGTTATTATGTCAGGTCGTTGATTTAATCAGAACACGCTGATTTAACAACTACTATTAGCTTAGCGAAGTTAGAACACGTTGCAAGTTTTCTTGACCATCGGTGTCAAGCCAAGTTACATCTTGCCACCCCCTCAGCCAAGTTAATTGCCGTTTCGCCAGTTGTCTGGTAGCAGCGATGCCTTTGAAAACCATTTCTTCATAATCGCATTCGCCAGCTAAATACTCCCACATTTGCCGATATCCAACACATCGAATTGACGGCAAATCAGGATGTAAATCTTTTCGATTATATAGGGTCAAAACTTCATTTTTAAAGCCTTGTTCCAACATTATTTTAAATCTTTTTTCTATACGTTGGTGCAAGACTTTTCGGTCACTTGGCGCTATCGCAAATTGATGAAATTGATACGGTAATACCGCTTGTTTCGTTTGCTGTAGTTCGGTCATCGTTTTACCACAAATACGATAGACTTCTAGCGCTCGATTTATCCGTTGTGAGTCATTTTCACTAATTTTTAGTGCCGCTTCAGGGTCAATCTCTGTTAATTGCTGATGTAGACCCGGCCACCCAACCTGTTGCGCCTCAAGTTCAAGTGCAGCTCTTACCTCAGCGTTGGCCTCAGGTAATGGCGAAAGCCCCTCTATTAACCCTTTAAAATACATCATAGTGCCACCAACCAAGATGGGCACTTTTCCACGTTGATGCAGATCATCAATCAGTCTGATAGCGTCAGCACGAAACTCTGCCACCGAATAACTTTGCGCAGGGTCAATAATATCAATGAGGTGATGTGGTGCCATTGCTTGCTCTTGCGCGCAAGGCTTAGCCGTACCAATGTCCATGCCACGATACACTAACGCAGAGTCTACACTGATGATTTCGGTGTTAAGCGTTTGGCATAATTCTATCGCTAACGCAGTTTTCCCCGCAGCTGTCGGCCCCATTAGGGTGATGACAGGTAACTTGTTCACATCTAACCTACTAATAAACTACACTAATCTTATATTATAGCTGATTGTGCATCGGAATTAATACCTACTTCTTAGGCAAATTAATCAACACTCAAAAAGCGTACTAACTTATGGCCATCTATTGTAGCAGCATTTTCATGAATGCGAGCCAAACATGCCGTGTTTGAAAGCATTTTATCTTTAACTAAATCAAAGTGCTGACTATCAAAATAAGCGCTAGGCGTGGTTGTCTCAAGCCATTGTAACCAGATAGTGAGCTCAGCTTCCGGTTCCGGCTCCAACATCGCTTTTGAGATTTCCCCCACATCGATGCTGTATAGCGATACAGGAAGTTTTTTAACTAAAATGTGAGTATCGAATAGCTCGATAGAAAAACCTAAAATCGCGAGCCAAGTTTGCCGTTGCTGAAGAGCAGCAAGTGCGGTTTTATCCAGTTTAATTCGCACAGGTAACAACAATGCTTTACCTTGCAGCGTGCCGTCTTGCTCAATTTGCGCTTGCCAGTAAGGCAACAGGCCATGCTTACAGTCCCCAAACCGCAGCTGATTATCTTGTTCGAGTATTACTTTGCCATGAGGCAACGACATCCAACTGGATTTAGCAGCCAAGCTTGGCGCTTTGGTCAATTGCTCAGTAGGTATTGTCGACTCAGCTATCGTATCAAAGTGCTGCATCTGTTGATGTGACAGGCCTTGATAAAGCTGATTAACATTTACCTGTTTCTTTTTACTCGCGGCGCTATCTGTATGACCACGGCTTGCTTTTGGTGTTTGTGTGGCGAGACTCGGGTACTGACTAGTGCTTTCATGTCTATGAGATGGCGCTTTAGGTTGGAGTGTTGAGCGATAGCTTTGATGATAAGTCTCATCTTGTTGCTCTTGAGGTGTAAATAAAGGCGTCTCAGAGCTAGGTCTGGGCAGCGATACGGTATCATTATCGCAAGATAACTCCGTTTGCGCTGTTGCAACTTGCTTAATCGCTTGAACAATAAAATCATGTACTAAACGTGCTTGATGAAAGCGCACTTCGTGTTTAGCTGGGTGGACATTTACATCGACTTGCCGAGGGTCAAGCTCTAGATAGACAACAAACCCAGGAAGTTCTTCATGACCAATTGATTCATCAAATGCTTGGCGGATCGCGTGGAGGATAAGCTTATCTCGCATCATACGACCATTTACGTAAGTATATTGGGTCGAGTTAGTAACGCCTGCTGGTAACACCCAACCAAATAGTCTTAGACCTTCGTGGCCTGATTCGATGAAGCTGGCGTGCTGTGAAAACACCTTGCCACCAACTTGTGCTACCCGTTGCACTCCATGCTCCATCGCGCGCGGTCGGTATTGGCGAACCACTTTTTGATTATGAGTTAAGGTTATTGCAATATCAAAACGGCTCAGTGCGATCCGCTTTACCAATTCATCAATGTGGCTAAACTCCGTTTTCTCGGTTCGTAAAAACTTCCTCCGCGCTGGTGTATTGAAGAATAAGTCCTTTACCTCGATTGTAGTACCGTCTGGGTGCGCCGTTGGCTGGATCTGAACAGCCATATCTCTGCCTTCAGCAAAAGCCTGCCAAGCCGTTTCCTGAGTGCTCGGCTTAGAGCTTAGTGTCAGGCGTGACACTGAGCTAATAGATGCCAAGGCTTCACCTCTAAAACCAAGCGATGCAATACACTCAAGGTCATCTAAACTTTTCAGTTTACTGGTGGCATGACGCGACAGTGCCAGCATAAGTTCATCTTTAACGATCCCTTTGCCATTATCACGGATGCGGATCAGCTTGTGACCACCACGTTCAATGTCTATTTGAATTCTGGTTGCCCCAGCGTCGATACTGTTTTCCACCAGCTCTTTTACCACTGAAGCCGGACGTTCTACCACTTCACCTGCGGCAATTTGGTTAGCCAGCCGAGCTGGAAGCACTTCTATTGTCATGGTTTACGCTTTTGGGATAGTTAATACTTGGCCGATAAACAAGGTATTGTTTTTTAAGTTGTTTGCTTTTTTAAGAGCTCTGACTGTTATGCCATAACGGCTGGCTAACACACTCAGAGATTCACCACTTTTTACCTTATGGGTTACCGGCTTGTTAGACTGCATACGAGCAAACAGCGAGTTGTCAGGTGGGTTTTTCTCATAATACCCCTTAACAGAACTAAAAATAGCGCGGGCTAGGCGTTCTTGATAATGAGGTGAAGTTAATAACTTTTCCTCTCTTGGATTCGAGATAAACCCGGTTTCCACTAAAATCGACGGAATATCAGGGGACTTTAGCACGCCAAAGTTTGCAGCTTGAGGGCGGCTTTTATGCATTTTTGCGACCTTTTTTAGCTCCTTCACAACTTCTTCAGCAACCTGAAATCCGGTTTTCATCGAGTGCTCCATCGACATATCAAGCAGCGCTTTGGCAAGGTATTTCTCATTTGCTGTATCTTTGATTAGATCCGCGGCTCCTCCTAAAAGTTGAGAGTGCTTTTCTTTATCTTCCAACCATTTACCGATTTCAGAGTTAGCTCTTCGTAGCGACAGTACCCATACCGATGCCCCACTTGGTTGTGGACTGGTAAAAGCATCAGCATGAATGGAAACAAAAAAGTCGGCTTTTCTCTCTCTTGCTCTTGCCGTTCGGGTATTTAACTTTAAGTAGTAGTCTCCTGTACGAATGACTTTCGCACTCATGCCCGGTTGGCTGTCAATTAATCTCGCTAAACGTTTTGCAATTTGTAACGTCACGAGCTTTTCATAAATACCTGATGGCCCAATTGAGCCGGGGTCTTCCCCCCCATGGCCTGCATCAATGGCAATCACAATATCTCTATCTTGTACTAGCGTTTTTCGCGGAGCAGCTGTTTTGTTATCGCTATAGGCACTTGTTTGTTTGCCATATAAATCTACCACCAGACGGTTTTTATATGGCCCTGTTGGTGCGAGTGCAAATACCTTTGGAGTGGCACTGCGACTTAATTCAACCACAATTCTCGCTGATTGACTGTTTTTAGGTTTACTATGGCGAATTTTGTTAATCACCCGATGCTCATCGGCAATATTTGGGAAGTTTTTTTTCTGTTTAGTGCCTTCGAGATCAATCACCAAGCGTAAGGGATTTTTTAACACAAAGTAGCTGTAATCCGGCTTTTTACTCATATCGAAGACAATACGAGTACTTTCTGGCGAAGGCCACACACGTACACTCTCAATGGCATTTTGAGCAACGCTGTGCATGCTTATAACCAGCATGCACAAAAAAATAAAAAAATACTTACTGTTGAGATGATTACGCATAGTCTTGTAATTGTTTTAGTAACGCCTCACCGCGACTAGACTTCGCCTGAAGAATAGCCTGACGACCTTCACCTGCGTATTGCATCGTAATGTCGATATCAGGGCTTGGTATGAATCCTTCCCCTTTTTCTGGCCATTCAACAACACAAATAGCATGGTTTGCGAAGTAGTCTCGGATCCCCATATATTCCAGCTCTTCTGGAGAACCTAGTCGATACAAATCAAAATGATATATTGAGACATCTTCTAATTCATAAGGTTCAACCAAGGTATAGGTAGGACTTTTTACCTTACCTGAATGACCAAGGCTTTGCACTATTCCACGGGTAAGTGTGGTTTTTCCTGCGCCCAAATCACCATGTAAAAACAACACGGCACCTTGGCGGACAACTTGGGCAATTTTATTACCCATCGCAACTGTTGCTGGCTCATCAGCCAAATCGAATTTAATATGTCCTGTTGTCACCCTAAAATACCTCGAATATGTTCGAATAAATCCCCGGCTAGCATACCTTTTGCACCATCATCAGCGGCCTGTTCAGCAGCTAAACCATGAATATACACGGCCAGGTTTGTGGCCGCAAATGCTTCCATTCCTTGCGCTAATAAGCCGCCTATAATACCAGATAATACATCCCCCATCCCAGCACTTGCCATTGCGGCGCAACCTGAACGGTTGATATTTATGCTTTGCTGTTGTGCCACTAGGCTACCTGGCCCTTTTAACACAGTAGTTGCTTGGTATTGCTTGCTAATATTCGATACCACTGCAAATCTATCAGCTTCATCTACTTTTGCGTTTACATTGTTCAATAACCGCCTTGCTTCGCCAAGATGAGGCGTTAATACCCAGTTTGACCTTGCAACAGGCTCTTTAGCTAGCAAATTTAGGCCATCAGCATCGAGCACTAATGGTAATTTGGTTTGTATTACTCTTCGAAATAGACTTTGCGCCCACAGATCTTGCCCAAGCCCTGGGCCTAGTACCACCACACTTGCCTTGTTAAGCAGCGGTAATAATGCTTCAGCCGTTGCCACGGCATGCACCATCAATTCATAACGACCATATAGCACCGCGGCGGTATTATCTGGGTGTGTTGCCACCGAAACTAACCCAGCTCCGGCTCTCAATGCGGCTTCTGCGGCTAACCGAACCGCTCCAGCCATGCCATGATTACCACCTATCACTAACACATGGCCATGTGAATTTTTATAACTATCAAGTGCTCTTTGCGGCCTTGTTGCCATCAAAGTTTCATGATTTAAGAAATTCGATGTTGCTGTAACCTGTGAATTAAATGCTTTATCAACACCCAGACCTGCGAGTAATAAATTACCCACAAAACGTTTAGCTGTGCCACTTAACAAACCCTGTTTGAGGGCGATAAAAGTAACCGTTGTAGATGCCATCAGTGCCGATGGCGCAACTTCTCCAGTTGTTGCATTTACACCGCTAGGCACGTCGAGTGCTACTTTCCTGATAGGGAGATTATTAATGCAGTCAAAGCAAGTACGTACATGCTCCGGTAGCTCACCGCGAAATCCAGTTCCAAATACAGCATCGACCACAGTCGTAAATTGGCTCAGGTCTATTTCACTATATGTAGACACCAACTTCCCATGGTATTGACGGTATGCCTGCTGGGCATCTCCAGCTAAGCGTTTAGGTTCAAACAATGTCAGTACAGTTACGGCAATACCAGCCTCCCGACACAGCTGCGCAACTATAAAACCGTCGCCAGCATTATTTCCCTTACCAGTGATAACGAGCACCTTTTCATGGGATGACATTGTGTCATTCACATAAGAAAATGCGGCATGACCTGCACGACGCATCAGCGTGGTTAAGTTAGTACCAGATAATTTAGCGGCTTGACCTTCGTATTGCTGTACTTGCTGGGATGTGTAGGCAACTTGTGGTAAATTATCCGAGTATTCATTAGCCATTATTTCTTCCTGTGACAACCAATAACATTAATTATAGTGAACTTGCCGAACAAATTAAGCAATGGGGCCAAGCACTTGGCTTTGCAGAAGTGGGTATCACAGACATTGATCTGAGCCAGCACGAGGCGCAATTACAACGTTGGTTGGATGCCGGCTACCATGGTGAAATGGCTTATATGGCTGCACATGGAATGAAACGAGCTCGCCCTCAGGAGCTGGTTCCAGGAACACAACGTATTATTTCAGTAAAAATGAATTACCTCCCTCCCGATGCCAGTTTTGCCAAGGCATTGGGAAATAAAACAACGGCTTACATTTCACGCTATGCACTAGGTAGAGACTATCACAAAGTGATGCGTAATAAACTAAAACAGCTTGGTAAAATGATAGAGCAGCAAGTTGGGTCTCTAGGCTTTCGGCCATTTGTCGATTCAGCGCCTGTTCTAGAGCGTCAAATAGCACAAAAAGCGGGGTTGGGCTGGCAAGGGAAAAATAGCTTAGTCATCAATAAACAAGCAGGCTCTTGGTTTTTTCTTGGTGAGCTTTTTGTTGATATTCCACTGCCAATCGACAAACCTCATGAAGATGAAGGATGTGGTCGATGTACAGCTTGTCTGACTCTATGTCCAACCGGTGCCATTGTCGCTCCTTATGTTGTCGATGCTAGACGTTGTATTTCATACCTGACGATAGAGCTACAAGGGGCTATTCCTGAGCAATTTCGTGCAAAAATAGGCAACCGAGTTTATGGCTGCGACGACTGCCAATTGGTTTGCCCTTGGAACCGCTACGGGCAACTAACCCAAGAAGACGACTTTCTTCCTCGGCAGCACCTTAAAGATAAAGATCTATTGACATTGTTTGCTTGGAGTGAAGAAACATTTTTAAAAAATACAGAAGGCAGCCCAATACGTCGAATTGGACACGAGCGATGGCTACGCAATTTAGCCGTAGGCCTTGGTAATGCTCCGTATAACGAGGAAATAATTCGAGCATTAGAAGACAAGCGTCAAAGCACCACCGCGCTGGTGATCGAGCATATAGATTGGGCACTGCAACAACAAAGGGACAAATGTGCTCAATCTACACGTAAAAATGAAAGATTAATCCGTATCATAGAAAAAGGACTGCCACGTGATGCGTAACCTAAGCTCCGCTTCGCAATTTACGTCTTTCTTTTATCGCTCAGCCCGACGCGAGAGTACTTTTAAGTCTTCTTCAATATCATGAAAGGCAGCTCTCACTTCATGAACGCTGGCTTCTCGAGCAACAGAGCTTTGAATTGCTTTATCTACATTTTGATATATAAATTGCTCCTGATCCTCGTCTAGCCCCATTGTAGGGATCCGCTCTTCGAACAGCTCTTGCAGCACTCTAAACACTTTTTCATTTTCTTGACGATTTTTATCAAGTAGTGAAATCATACTTTTGAACTTGCCCTGTACCATTGTGATTGCCGCTTCTAAGTCTTCTCGTTGCTGTGTTAGTTTTCTTTTTGTAAGTATCGCAAGAAGCTGCTGCTCAGTAACACTGGCTATAAAACAGATATGATCTCGTAAGCGACCATGTTTTTCTTGGTCGTCACTGGGCATATTCAAAATCAAGATACTCAGCCAAGGGTAATTTACCAAAATACGATTTGTGAATTCATGTAATCTTCCCTTGGTATGAAGAATTTCAAATAATTCAATCACGATAGGTGAACATATTCCGGTTGTTGCAAAATGATGTTTTTGCCCTTCAAGCCTTACCTCTACATTGCAATTTAGTCCTAGTCCTTTCAAGCATTGGCATAGTGCAGCAGCAAGCCTTGGGATCGAGTCAATTTCCCCTATTTGCTCAATATAATTGACGATTTGACCCATCTCGCTACTATTTGCCATGGCGCTAAACGCGGTAGAAGTAGCGTCTTCAACCTGCTGTGCGAGCACATCTTTTTCTTTGAGCATCTGACTTAAATGTTGTAACTTGGCTTTTAATTCCCCTTGCCCAAATGGTTTAACAATATAATCCTCGGCGCCTACTGAATACCCTTCCATACGCTCTTCAACTGATCCTCTTGCAGAGACAAACATGACGATAATGTGCTGGGTGTTCGGGTTGGCTTTTATTGCTTTACACACCTCATAGCCATTCATCTGCGGCATGCTCACGTCCAGTAAAATAACCTGAGGATCAAACTCCTCAACAACGCCAAGACACGCCTTTCCACTCTCAACCGTTTTAAGCTCAAAGTCTAAATCTTCAAGAATTTCTTCAATGATTTCTAAATTAAACGGCTCGTCATCCACCGCCAAGATTCTTTGTAACGCCATAGGTGCTATCCTTTACTGGTATATGACAGTATTAAGTACACATCACACTCTCCGTATCCAACTGAGTCCAGTTATCACCATTATCTCAATTTATAACTTAATCCAGTGGAAAAGTACGCCATTCACATGTTAAACACTTATGAATAAGCAAGTAACGAAGTCTGCGTTTGTTACTGCACAATTTCTAACTTTAAATAGGACACATACTCAATACCATAAGTATAAAAACATAGTCTTCTTAGTTATAGACCGATACCGTGAAGCTTGCCAGCTAGCATCATTACACTAGATTACTCCTTCAGTATACTCAACCAATGGTAAGCTTATGTGAATACTGGCTCCGCCATCAGGGTTATTCTGTGCATAGACTTGCCCTTTATGCAGCAAGATGAACTCTTTGCAAATAGCAAGCCCTAAACCAGTACCCCCTGCACCGCTATCGGTTTTACTACTTTGAACAAATTTAGCAAAAATCTGTTCTAGTTCATCCTCTGGGATCCCAACTCCTTGATCAATGATTTTGATATGAATATCCTGCCCTTCGCAGCTAAGCACAATACTCACTTCACTTCCTTCGGGGCTAAATTTCAAAGCATTACCTAGCAAGTTTCTTATCACTTGATTTATTTGCTCTGGATCACAGAATGTCATTACTCCTCGATTTGGCTTCTCAAAGCGGATCTTAATGCGCTTCTCAAGCGCAGTCCCTGAAACATCTTCAATACCACTTTGAATAATGTTTACTAAGTTATGAAAACTGGGATTAAAAGGAAAACGACCAGCGTCTAGTTTTGATAAATCTAATAGATTATTAAGCAGCACTAACAAGCGCTCTCCGCTGGTTTCAATACGTGACAAGTATTTTTTTAATTTATCGATGGGTACCTCTGGGCTCATCAACTTATCTAGCCCAAATCGCGCAAAACTTAATATCGAGTGCATCGGCGTACGAAGTTCATGAGACATATTGGCTAAAAATTCTGACTTCGATAAGTTAGCTGCCTCAGCCGCTTCCTTCGCTTTTAGCAATTGTGAGGTTCTCGCCTGTACCTCAAACTCTAACAGCTCTTTGGTCTCTTCTAACATTTCTTGCTGCTCTTTGAGCTTAGACACATTTTTAAAAATGACCGCAAAGGCCATTTCACCGTGATGATCTATCTCGTTAAAAGTACCCATAAGTGGAATGCTGCGCTCTCCGACTTTAGGAAGGCTTAGCTCACAGTCAAAATGTTTTAGCATACCGATATGCTTCATTAAGTCGCGCAATTGTAAAACTGACACTTCATCAAATAGCTCAAAAATAGATAAAGGTTGTAGCTCCTCCTCTGTGAGTTCAAATAATTCACAGCACGAGTCATTCGCTTCAATAATGTGCCCTTGGCGATTAAACAACATAATAGGATCTGGCGTGTGTTTATAAATAACGCGTAACAAGCTGTCTCTTTCGATAAGCGCATCTACGGTGTCCTGCAACCGCTCCACCAGCTCTTGATTATGGCGTCTCAGCAGCTCTGTTTGCCAAAGTTTATGTAAGCTTTGCAACAGATCGCTTTCATCAAACGGTTTGATAAGCACATCCTCAACCCCCTGTCGCACAGCTTCTAACATATCTACCTGATTGACACGAGACGTCATCAGTAAGCAACGGCAATTATGGTGCACTTGGCGTACTTTATTAAATACATCAAGACCTGTGTCTTTTTCTAAATTAAAGTCACAGATCAATAAATCGACAGGGTGCTGCTCTGCAGCATGTAGTGCTTCGGGCAAGGTAGTTGCAGTTATCACTGCAAGCTGAGCGCCTCGAAGACTATTTGCAAGCATCTCCAAACGGGGGGTATGGTGGTCAACCAACAAGACTTTCGGCAAAACCAGAGAATTGGTTGCACCGACCTCAAGCAAGCGTTCCAATAACCCGGTAATATCTTTATTGGCAAAAAACGGATAGATCACAATACCATTTGGTAACGCACGATTTATTTCACTAAATGACTTCAAATGCTCTGCATTATCGGGTTTTGGAGCTAGCAAAACGAGCTTGTCATGATACCTAAGCTGTTGAATTGGAGATAATTTACTTGCGGGAACACCATGTGCAACCACCACAACATCAAACCTATCTAGGTCTAGGTCAGCTTCAAGACTGCGATAATGAACATGCTCAACGTCACCACCGAGTAACTCAAACAACACCTTGACTCGCATTGCTTGAACACTGCTGCTGTCAATAATCAGTACCTGACTCGTCATACCCTGATCCTTCAACCAAAAACCTGAATTTTAGTTTAGTTGAAGAATAGCGAGACGCTAAAAAATAGCGGCGATTTAGCCGCCATCAAAAATCAACAGAGACAAACACCTAAAAGATTATCGTAAAGATTTACCTAATATAGTTAAGCTATATTGAGTTCTGTCCATCTCCGCAATATGGGGTAACTCTCCCCACTTTTGGAAGCCATGTTTTTCGAACAAGCGAATGCTAGGCGCATTATGAGAAAAAATAAACCCTAATAAAGTAGTGATATTAAGCTTTGGTGCCTGCGCTTCAGCAAACATCATTAACTGGCTGCCAAGCCCCTTACCTTGCGCGGACTTTGCCAGATAAATACTTATTTCTGCGGTACCAGCATACGCAGGACGGCCGTAAAAGTTGCTAAAGCTCAGCCAAGCAACCACTGTATTATCTAACTCAACAACGTAAATTGGTCGACATTTAGTATGTGCATCAAACCAGTCTTGTTTTTGTGCTATGCTGACAGGCTCTGTATCAGCTGTTACTTGGCGACTTGGAATTGTCTCGTTGTAAATGTCGACAATAACACTGAGATCTTGTGAGTTAGCAAGTCGTATATTCATTTAGCTGATCATTTAAATAGATGTGTCCGTATGATAAGAGATAATTTCGTTAAAAGGAAAGTGTTGATGCTAAAAAGTATTTCCACGCTGAGCCTAGCGCTTAGCTTATTATTAAGTGGCGCTGCAAATGCACAGTCGCCAAGCTGCGACGATTTCACCAATGTTGAAATGCGCAAACTACGTTCCGATGAATCTATCAACTTTTGCCAGTTTAAAGACAAACCACTGCTTATCGTAAATACAGCGAGTAACTGCGGCTACACTGGCCAATTTGAAGGGCTAGAAAAGCTTCATCAAAAGTACAAAGATCAAGGGTTAGTTGTGCTTGGGTTTCCATCTGATGACTTTTTTCAAGAAGAAGACGATGAGAAAGAAACCGCAAAGGTGTGCTTTATTAATTATGGTGTAACCTTTGATATGTTTGCCACCACCGCGGTTAGAGGTTCAGATGCAAACCCACTATTTGAGCATTTGAATGAAGTTACTAGCTCACCAAACTGGAACTTTTACAAGTATTTGGTTTCAGCTGACCGTAAAACTATCAAGCGTTTTAATAGCCGCACCAAGCCAATGTCTGAAGAACTTACCAGCGAAATTGAAAAACTATTACCAAGATAAGCTGATTTTTCTATCTGCCTAGATTAGAATAAAGTATGAATAACAATTAATCATTGGAGAAATTATGGCAATCGCTAGTGCAAGGCATATCCTAGTCGATAGTGAAGCGCAATGTTTGGAGTTAAAAGAACGAATCGCCGCAGGGGAGGATTTTGCAGAAATCGCTAAACAGTACTCCAACTGCCCTTCAGGTCAAGATGGTGGTGCGTTGGGAGAGTTTGGCCCCGGCATGATGGTACCTGAGTTTGACAAGGTCGTTTTTTCAGCGCCAATTAACCAGGTACAAGGCCCTGTGCAAACCCAGTTTGGATATCACTTATTAGAAGTGACCAGTCGTAACGACTAATTCACTTGCGAAATCATATGAGTTTCGCCATTATTCCTCACACCGCTTGTTGCAATAGCAACAGAACGTCAGTTTAAGGAATAATGGCATGAAACTCATAGGCTCAAATACCAGCCCTTACGCCCGTCGGATCAGAATGTGGGCGGCGACTAAGCAAATAGAATTAAGCTATCATCATATAGATATTTTTTCGCCAGAAGGTCACAACGAGTTAGTACAATACAACCCAGCCAGAAAAATACCATTTCTACTAGACGATACACAACTTGTCTGCGACTCCAATCTTATCATCCGTTATCTACGTGAAAAGTACCAGCTTCCAGTGCCTAGCTGGGATCAAGAGAACTGGTTAATACTAATCAATGCGTGCAGTGACTCACTGATTGAACTGTTACTTAGCAAACGCTCCGGCTTCGATATTGAACAAGATAAACTCTTTTTTAATCTGCAACGTGAACGAATTGGTCACACACTTCACACATTAAACGAAGCATGTACAAGCGATACGTTTTTACACTGTGATTATCTGCAAATAAGTTTATACTGCCTACTTGACTGGGTTCTCTTTAGAGAGCTTATCGACCTGAGTGATTATGATAATCTAGTGGCTTTTCATGACCGCTTACAACATCAGCCTATTGCCCAGAAAACAGATCCACGAAATTGAGAACGACGATAATGAATGAAGAAGAAATTGGCTCAGAAGTCAATGATTTTATTGGACAAGTAAAAAATACTGAAAGTGTTTGGGCACTCAGCTCAAGCGATGGTGGCATGGTTGTAGTTGACTCTAACCAGTTCGACGAAACCGATGTATTGCTTTTGTGGGATAGTGAAGAAAAAGCGCAAGCACAGTGCCGTGATGAGTGGAGCGAATTTTCACCAATGAGCATAGATATTGAAAGTTTCCTAGACGAATGGGTGCTAGATTTAAAAGAAGATGATGCTTTGGTTGGCCTTAACTGGAATGATGACAATGTCTGTATTGAAATTGAACCAGTTGGTCTTGCACGCTTATTAGTTGATATTGAATAAAATAACGATTCACGCAGCTATAGCCATGGGCGCATTATACCAATTTGCTTAATTAAGTGGTCTATTTTGAGGCGAGAAAATCTTGTCGATAACCAGACAAAAATTTTGCTATTTAGTTGTTCTAAATAAGAAATTTTTAACGCTGTTAGCGTCAGGTTTACTCCTTCAAATTGAGTAAGTGTTAAGTCAAATTGGTATTAGTACTAGCTTGATATGCGCCTCGTCAATTTACACCACGCTTTTTATACCAATTCGCTTAATTTAGCTTGCTGTTTTGATTTGAGACGAGAACATCTAGTCGATAACAGCTGCTAGAGAACAAGTTACCATCTCTATCAGGTTATTATTTCTAAATAATAGATTGTTAACGCAGGTAAACTCAGATTTACTCCTTCAAATTGAGTCTGTATTAGAATTAATTAGTATTACTCATTGGTAGATATTTTTGATACCAGAGCGACCAGCGTCCCTTCTATTGCTCTAACATAAGCTTGTGTCACACTCCCTTTTTGGCTTGGAGCACTTAATGGCTCTGCACCAGCCTCCACAGCTTTGTCATAGCATTCAGGTACATTAACGCAGCTTAAGGTAATTTCAAAGCCCAGTGCGGGTTGCTTTGGGTGACAACGAATGTAGTCTTGTTTGAATTGAGATTGTGCTAAAGGGTGGCTTGCAAATGCTAATTTAACTTCACCTGTGTCTAATTCGCCGTAGTCGCCATCATCGGTCATGTCACAAGTGCTCAGACCAAACGCTTGATAGTAAAAGTCTAGCACTTCTTCAACGCTATCTACGTATATCACCGTTTTAACAAACACAGATTCCCCACTCCGCTATACACAAAATCGTAACCTTTTATAACTTAAGCACAAATATTGGGCAAGGTAAAATCAGTTTAATACCAATTATCTTAATTAAGTGGTCTATTTTGAGGTAAGAAAATTTTGTGCAAGATTTACATAATCGTATGCTATAAACAGGGCGACCTAAGCAAAAACAGATTGGATAAAAACTTTAACGCAGGAATCACCTAGTCGACCTGTTTAAAATAAGTATCAAAAAAGAGCAGGGATTATTATACTGGAACCACGCAATTTCGGCCTTCCGCTTTGGCTTGATACACGGCATGATCAGCTGCTTTCAGCGCATGGCTAAACGGTAAGCTGGTATTGACTTGTGCAACACCAAAACTTGAGGTAACGCTAATCTCTCCTGCTGGCGTCGCTATTCGGGCGTGCTCTATTTCATTTCTTAGGCGTTCAGCGATAATCATTGCTGAGTTTATCGATGTGTTTGGCAATAGTACCACAAACTCTTCACCGCCTAAGCGACACATACAATCTTCTAGTCTTAGCGTGTTAACACAAATTTCAGCAAAATGTTTTAATACTAAGTCCCCTGTTTCATGGCCATAGTTGTCATTTATCTTTTTAAAATGATCAATATCCAGCATCATCAGACTAAAAGGGTGCTCAAAGCGGGCGTGACGGCTCATTTCTCGCTTTGCACTATCCATCAAAAAGCGTCGATTGCTCAGCCCCGTGAGTGGGTCTTTAAATGCCAGCTCTGTTAGTTGTGATTGCAGTTGCCATAGCGCTTTAACTAGCAAGCGGCGGCTACAGCAATCTGCAATCATTTCTGCAAATGCAATTTCATCTTTGTGCCAGGTACGGATCTTATCCCCTTCACAACACACTACACCATGAGGTATTCCATTTTTAAAAATAACGGTATCCAACATCGTTTTTATGTTGTGAGGGACTAAATAAATATCGTGAAATTCGCAGGTTCTTGGATCTGTTGTTGCATCATTCGCATCAATAGAGCGACCACTGTTAATCGCTGTAAAATAAGCAGCAAAGTCTTCATATTGAAGTGTTGGAAGCTGTTCTGGAAGTGTTTTACCAGACCAATCAGTATTAGCAACATTGATTAACTCTGAAGGCTTATCAAGGTCATCAAACAACCATACTGACACACGAGCGACCTTCAAGGTCTGCTTACCTTCATCAAGTAAATCGAGCAGAAAGCTCTGAAAAGTGCCAGATACATCTAACTCCTGTGAGCTAAGTCGTCTGAGGCGTTGGGTTACATTGCTAAAGTTCTTCAACATAATACGAAGAGTAGACTCTTTTTAGTTAGATTAATACCAATCAAGTCAAATAGCCAATCAAATTGTAGTAACTTGGTGGTAATACAACCCAATCACCTTCAGTGTGCTCGGGTAAGCCATATTTTTTGGTCAGTCATAGAATTTAAGTTCAGACTATTCAACCTAAAACCCTGATAGTTATATCTTTTAAAAGAGATATTTAAGCGTAAACCGTGTTGAATTGACTCTGAATAACTGCCTGTATGTAAATTCACGTTGCCAACCGGGTATAGTTACTATGCTAATCACAGGACGCAAGCGCAATTCTGTCGCCGAAAGGTGTTGATTAGATAGGGAAGTAATTTAGCGTAACTTTAAAACAATTTGTTAGCCCATTCCCTATCCAAACCTCAAGTTAATTAATATATTTCGCGAGGTACTTTTTGAAAACCGGATCCGTTTTAGCTAATTGTCGCTGCTCTTCCATAATATCGGTCAACATGGCTTCAGAGGTTAGCGGGTTCGCTAATACCACCCTAAATACAACCGTAGGTTGACGCTCATATTGCTCTGGAGTCAAACGTGTCCGTGATACGAACGAGCGCCCGGCTTCACGTTGCCGCTTTTGCATACTTGCAGTGAATCTGTTTAAGGCTGCATAAATGTCTATCTTCTCTTGCTCATCCGCTTGCTCTATTGCCAATTTAATTGCTTCCGGAACATATCGGTAAGTAAGCAAGCAAAGCTCTGGTTCTGAGATGAGCTCAAAATCAGGTGTCTGTTTGATCAATTCAGCAAAATAGCGTGCTTTTTCAATGCCTTTGTCAATGAGCATTTCATAACCTTGACGGCCAATCACTCGTAAACATGCGTGCACAAGCATCGCCATACCGGGCCGGCTACCCTCTAACGTATGACTTCCTAAGTCTTTTGAGCCTTTTCGCAATATATATTCAGCATGATGTTCAATCGCATCAGATGCTGCGGGGTCTTTAAAAATCACCATCCCAGCCCCCATAGGCACGTACATCTGCTTATGCGCATCAATGGTGATCGAGTCAGCACGCTCTACCCCTTTGAGAAGGTGACGATAATTATTAGAAAGTAATGTTGCCCCTCCCCATGCGGCGTCCACATGAAAGTGGCAACCTAGCTCTTCAGCTAGATCAGCCATATCCTCTAGCGGGTCAATATTACCAGTTTCTGTTGTGCCAGCGACCCCTACAAGCGCTAATACTTTAATGCCTTGGGATTCCAATTCATGTGCTTTTTGTCGCATCGCACTGACATCAACTTTGTTATCAGCTGATGTTTTGATGGAAACGAAGTTATCGCGCCCAATACCTAGCACATCAGCCGCTTTCCCTAATGAATAATGACCACGCTCAGACACCAGTACGGCTAATCCTTTGTAGCCATAGTGCAGCATCGCGGCAACTATACCGGATGCGCCAATCCCCTTAAAATCACCGTCCGCTTTTAATAAGCGGTTGCGTGCAATCCAAAGCGCAGTGATATTTGCAATAGTGCCTCCTGAGCAAAAGGCACCTAAGGAGGTTTTGGCACTATGCATCCATTTATTGTAGAAAGTATCGTTATTGCCATAGACAAGATGGTGAACCATCCCAAGTACTTGGCGCTCAAGTGGCGTAAATGCTTTTGAGGTTTCTATTTTTACCAAGTTTTGATTCAGCCCTACCATTAACTTGGACAGTGGCAATACAAAGTGTGGTAACGCGGAGGTCATGTGCCCGATAAAACTAGGCGCTGCAGTATGCACAGAATGCGCAACTAGCTGCTCCATAATATCTTGAGCATAATCGGAGACAAACATTGGCACTTCAGGGATCTGTGCGGACTGAAAGTCTTTTTCAACTTCATGAAGTGGCTTCTCGATTGCAGCTATGTTTTCATTCAAAAAACCAGCCAAGTTACTCGAGATTTCTTGCTCGATTCTGCTCAAAGTTGAATCAGGTGCCTCAGGCACTGTAAATATACGCATTAAGCTTTCTTCAGAGGCAACGGCGCAACGCTTTGGACCCATCAATACTACCTAACATCAAAAGGTGTACTAACACTCTCCCATCAAAATAGACTAGAGCAATGCCAATAACACAAGAGATTGTGATCTATGAAATGGCTAACTTTACTGTAAAGAAAAGGAATTGTCTTCTATTGTCGCGCCAAAATTCATGAAACATTGACAATTTTATGAAAAACCAGCGAAAGTTCAATGAAGGCTAGAGCTCAAATTTGTCGTTTTTATTTTACTTTTCAGGTACAAATAAGGTATAAAATGTCATGCTCATTCAGCTTTTATGAGTAGACCAGCTCCTATTCGACAACAATACATTTTGCAGAATATCAATGCGGAACTTTTTTGCTCAATTTCTTTTCATGTGATTAACTTATGATGTATTGTTTATATTATGTAACAAGGCAACACCACCTGAATCCGAAACGGTATTTCGTCGTTTACACCAAGTGAATCGGTGGATAAAGGATTATCATGAATACTCGGAGTATCGCTCAGCCACTCAAAGCTAATAAAGTGCGAGAGTCGACCAAAATCTCGCAATTATTGGGACTGACCAGTTATACCCCAAGATTACCAGTTGCGTGGCTCGCTTTAGCATCGTTGATCTTCTTAGCTGCTTTATCCATTTACGTTGTTGCAAACTACTATGATACACGACGTGACATTATGGCTAGTATTGATGCGCAACTTATCAACGCAGCCACCAGCGCAAACGTGATGGTTGGCAAAGGTTATCACAGCTCTCTCGATAGTATTACAGCTGCTGAATTCAAACAAAAAAGCCATGCCCTGACTGAGCTTGCAAACGCATTGAACGTAGAATATGTTTACACTATGGTGCTAAAAGCGCCTAACGTCCATTTTACGGCATCAAGCTATACTCGCGAAGACCTCAAATTAAAACGCCTCACTCGTTATCAAGACATCTACTCTGAAGCTTCTGTAACGTTAAAAAGTGCCTTTCACTCAACGGAGCCGGTCTTTGAAGTAGCGAAAGATAAATGGGGTCATTTTAAAAGTGTATTCATTCCTTTTGTGCTTCCAGATGGTACAACTTATATTGCAGGCGCAGATATTACTATTCATGACCTTGAGAGTAGGCTCAATGAGAGTGTGATAGATGCAGCAGTTGATGCAAGCTTTTTCTTTATCATGTTTTTGGTTGTCGTCAGCCTATATTTTATGTACTACAAGAAAACTCTGACGAGTGACAACCGAACAGGGTTTGGCAATCGAATTGCCTTGGAGCAAGCACTCAAACATTCTAAATCTCAACATTTGTGCTTAAGTGTTGTCTGGGTCAAAGAGCTGGAGGATATCATAAGCTTTTATGGTACAGAGGTTGGTGATAATGTAATGGCTAAAGTAATGAGTTACTTCTCAGAGTTTACTCATCCATTTGAAGTGTATCGCCTAACAACATCTAAAATAGCCTTGGTGACGAGTATTGAGAATAGCGAGCATTACCTTGCCAATTTAACTGAGTCCTTTCCTTGCGCCAAACCTATCTATGATGCGCCGCATCTGTATGTAAATTTGTGCGCAGGCGTTGCCAAAGGCAACTGTGCCTTGTTGCTAGAGAATGCCTTTTTAGCGCTTAGACAAGCACAACAACAAAATATTCAGATTTGTTATTTTGACTCGCAGTTACAAATAAACCCACAGCAACAATCAAAGAACTTACACCTAACAAGATTATTGCAAAGCGCGTGTGAATCAGATCGGATCATACCCTTTTTTACTCCCAGAAAGGCCTGTCATGATCACAACAATATTCAATATCAGTGCAGCGCTCGTATTCTCAATGAGCGAGGTGCAATTATTGATGCAGAGCACTTTTATCCGGTAATGAAGCAACCCAAGTTACGCGCGCAAATTAGTATGAAATTACTTGAGCTATGTGTTACTCGATTTAGAAAATCAAACCATGCCTGGAGCATTCAACTCAGTCATGCAGAAATAGCTGATCCTGAATATTTTGAGTATATCAGTCAAATATTGCGACGATACCCGCAACCTCAACTTATCACGTTTGAGTTTGATGAGAGTGATGTACTAAAGAATTTTAGCGACATGAACTTAATGATGCAGTCCCTAAAAGCTAAAGGTGCCAATGTTGCTGTCAGCGGTGTGAATAGCGGCTTTCTTACAATAAACAGAATATTGAAATTACCACTCGACGCAATTTGCCTCGAGAAAAGTATTTGTGAACAGCTCAGTGATGACGAGATGCTAATGAGCTCCGTCGCCTACTTGGCTGACCACTGCAACACTCGTCGCATTGACCTGATTGTCCCATGTGTGACCACGAGTCGCCAGGCTAAACAACTAGAAGAAGCTGGAGTGGCGCGATTAGAGGGAAGCTGGGTAGGCAAGGCAAGTGGCCACCTTTGATATGAATACCAATTTAACTTAATACTTGCTCAATTTGACTGAGTAAGTCTTGACTATAACAGGACATGAAAGCGGCGTTATCGCCAAGATTTTCTTGCCTCACAAAGCAACCACCCCTAGGTTGAATTATGTTGATTTAATCGCATTGCTGAGCATTAAATCTGTGCCAACAAGCGCGTACTCGACTGCCCACTTGCCCAATACTTACGCTCAAAAGGCGTGATTGCTTGCTCGTTTTCGTAAGCTTCAACATGTGCAGTAACACCACTTAATTCAAGCGCTCTGGCGAACTCTTTAACATAGATATTCCAATTACTACGTAGCTCTAGCTGGCCACCTAATTTCACAATATAGGGAAATACTGCGCTGCCATGCCAACGCCTTTGAATATGCTTAGCCTTTGGCCAAGGATTTGGATAGAGCAAGTAATGGTGGCTAGGTTGCCATTTAGCTTGCAGCGCAAGTCGCCAAAAATCATTTAAGTCAGCTTGTACCAGAATATATTGTCCTTCGTCGGATTGTTTATATTCTACGTCATGCTTTTCAAGGCGATGGGAAGACTTATCAATTCCAATTATAAGCGCTTCAGGGTGGTGCTTAGCAAGGTTCGCGGTACTTTCCCCTACTCCACAGCACGAATCCAAAATAATGGGTCCATCAAATGCCTGAACTCGTTTATTTACCTCATCAAAAGCACGTTGAGTGTGCACTGCTATCGGCTTTTTGAATTCAGCTTTTAAATGTTTTGTGACGATTTCATCGAGCTTTTCATGCAGCCCTTGCTGATTAGTGGTAATACTACGAGAGTTTGCTTCTGTCATAACCTATCGATAATTTGGAAGAAATTGTGGTGATTTTACCTGAAATTAGTCAAGAGTGCTGCCACCATTTACAGCACTCCATTTAAGCGCAAGCGCACTTAGTGCCTGAGCCCAACACCACGTTTAATCAAATTAAGCGCTAATAGGAATAAACCACAGATAAAGATGCCAAGTACTGTAAAGGCCACCCCGATATTTACATCAGAGACTCCTAAAAAGCCAAAGCGAAATGCATTAACCATGTAGATTATTGGGTTTATCTGCGATACGCCTTGCCAAAACTCAGGTAGCAAGGTGATGGAGTAGAACACTCCTCCCAGATAGGTAAGTGGAGTAAGTACAAAAGTGGGAATTATACTGATGTCATCAAAGCTATTGGCGAATACCGCATTGATAAGCCCTCCCAAGGCAAACACCGCAGAGGTTAAGATTACTGTGATAATAATCACCGCAAGATTGTGGATCTGGATATCAACAAAAAATAAGCTCACAATGGTGACGATTAACCCGACCAGCATGCCTCTGGCCATTCCACCTCCCATGTAGCCGAGCACGATAATATAATTTGGTACTGGGGCAACCAATAATTCCTCTATACTTTTTTGAAACTTAGTAGAATAAAAACTAGAAGCTACGTTAGAGTAAGAGTTGGTAATAACCGACATCATAATAAGGCCAGGCACAATAAACTCCATGTAGCTAAAGCCGCCCATCTCACCGATTCTAGAACCTATCAAGCTACCAAAAATCACAAAATAAAGCGTCATTGTGATCGCAGGAGGTACTAAAGTTTGCACCCAAATTCGCAAAAAGCGAATACACTCTTTTATCCAGATACTTTTTAACGCGACGCCGTATTTCAGCACGATTATACCCCTCTGCCCTGCTCTAATAGACCCACAAACAACTCCTCTAATCGGTTAGCCTTGTTGCGCATACTCAATACTTGATTCCCCTGCTGCGTTAACTGTGAAAAGACCCCATTGAGCCCCTGTGACTTAGCAACTTCGACTTCAATCGTATGATCATCAACACGACTAAACTGATAACCATCTAACGTCACCGGCTTGATGGGAGACTTGAGGTCTAGTACAAAGGTTTCTTTATCTAACTTAGCAAGTAATGCCTTAATAGTTGTATGCTCTACTATGGTGCCTTTATCGATAATCGCAATATTGCGGCACAGTAACTCAGCTTCTTCTAAATAGTGGGTAGTTAAGATAATCGTCACCCCTTGTTGGTTTATTTCACGTAAGAAATCCCACATTGAGCGACGTAGTTCAATATCAACACCAGCTGTTGGTTCATCTAAAATAAGTAGCTTTGGTTCGTGCATCAACGCTCTGGCAATCATCAAGCGACGTTTCATGCCACCAGACAAGGTACGAGCTTGCTTATCTTTTTTGTCAAACAGTCCAAGCTGCTTGAGGTACTTTTCTGCTCGTTGATGTGCAACATCTCTTGGCACACCATAGTAGCCTGCTTGTGTCACTAAAATCTGATTTAGCGTCTCAAATTGACTGAAGTTAAACTCTTGCGGCACAAGCCCTAAGTTAGATTTTGCGTCTTCTAAATGGGTATCAATACTGTGGCCAAATACCTCAACACGGCCCTGGGTTTTATTTACCAGTGAAGCGATAACGCCAATTGTTGTTGATTTTCCGGCGCCATTAGGGCCAAGCAAAGCAAAAAAGTCACCCTCTTGTACTTGTAAGTCTATTCCTTTCACTGCTTCGACGCCGTTACTATAGACCTTTTTTAATCCTTCGATGTTCAGTGCTATTGTCATATTTTGTTATTCTCCATAACCCCAGCGTTTTGCTAAAGTATGTTCGATGTTCAGATGATCTAGAATTCGCGCCACCATAAAGTCGACTAAATCCTCAATACTTTGTGGCTGGTGATAGAACCCTGGCGCGGCAGGCATAATCGTCACGCCCAAACGGCTTAATTTAAGCATGTTTTCAAGATGGATTGGGCTAAAAGGCGTCTCACGAGGCACTAAAATCAACTCTCCTCGCTCTTTGATCACAACATCAGCGGCACGCTCCAATAAATTATCAGATGCTCCCAACGCAATGGCTGAAACACTTCCTGCACTACATGGGCATACCACCATTTGTTTTGGTGCCGCCGAGCCAGATGCCACAGGGCTAAACCAATTATCTTTGCCAAACACTTGTATTTGCTGTTGTTTGGCTGCGAATAGCGTTTGTAGCTGCTCGCTCGCTTTTTGCTCATTACCAGATAGCTTTACATTTGACTCGGTGTCCAAAACCACTCGAGCTGCGCTAGAGATTAACACATAAACTTGATAGTTTAACGACACTAATACTTCTAACAACCGCAGTCCGTAAGGTGCACCTGAGGCACCACTGAATGCCAATGTAATTGGCCCTTTAAATGTTTGTTCTGACATACAAATTACTTTTTTAATGCAGTTAATAATTTATCGTGAATACCACCAAAGCCGCCGTTGCTCATTACTAAAACATGTTGATTCGGCGCTTGATTTGCAACAACCTGTGTAACAATTTCATCGACACTAGCAAAGCACCGCCGTCCAGCACTTTCAGCCTGTGCTTTTAACGACCAAGACAAGCCTTCAGGCTCAAACAAATACACCTCATTTGCTACTGCTAATGACTGCATTAAAGTCTCTTGGTGCACCCCAAGCTTCATGGTGTTTGAGCGCGGCTCTAAAATCGCAATGATGGGTGCATCACCTACTTTTGCTCGAAGCCCTGCAAGTGTCGTTGCGATAGCAGTGGGGTGATGAGCAAAATCATCATAAACCGTCACTCCGTTGACTTCTCCTTTACACTCCATGCGTCGTTTAGGTGAGATAAACTGGCCTAGCGCTTCAATACTTACTTCTATTGGGATCCCAACATGTCTTGCGGCTGCAATCGTCATCATGGCATTTTTGACATTGTGTTCACCGATGGCCTGCCAGTTAACTACACCCTTTTCTTCTCCTTCAAACAGTACCGTAAAACTAGAGCCATCTGCTTTGATGAGGTTATACGACCATTCTTTGCCTAGGGATTCCTGCAAGCTCCAAAATCCTCTATTTATCACCTCTTGCAATGCCTTATCGTCGGCAGGATAGATGGCTTTACCTTGGCTCGGTAGCGTACGAATAAGATGATGGAATTGCGTCTGAATGGCGTTTAAATCGGGAAAAATATCCGCATGATCATATTCTAGATTATTCAAGATTAGTGTACGCGGTAAATAATGAACAAACTTGCTCCGCTTATCAAAAAATGCGGTGTCATATTCGTCTGCTTCGATGACAAAAAATGGTGTGTCCGAAGTACGCGCAGACACCCCAAAGTTTTGAACCACCCCGCCGATTAAAAACCCTGGACGTAACCCAGCATATTCGAGCACCCAAGCCAGCATACTTGCGGTAGTCGTTTTTCCGTGTGTACCAGCAACAGCGAGTACCCAAGATTCTCTTAGTACATTTTCTCGAAGCCATTCAGGGCCTGACGTATAATAAAGCCCTTTTTCCAGCACATATTCAACACAGGGGTTACCGCGACTCATGGCATTGCCGATGACCACCACATCAGGCTGAGCATCAACTAATTGCTGTGGGTCATAGCCTTGAGTAAGCTCAATGCCAAGTGCTTCGAGCTGGGTGCTCATTGGTGGATAAACGTTGAGATCTGAGCCAGTAACTTTGTGACCTAAAGACTTCGCTATAGCGGCAATACCACCCATAAAGGTGCCGCATATCCCTAAAATATGTACGTGCATAGCATTCGCATTCTTTATTTTTCATTTTTAGCTAGATTAACATACTCAGCTTATCGGTGGCTGACTTTATTGTTGAATCTATTGCACCAGTATTATTCTGGTCTTGCTGAGGGCTGCAAGATTGAGGTTATACAGAAAGGTTGGGCCGAACAATCGTTCGGCCCAAATAGTTTAAGACTTGTTACGATTTTCTTTTGCAAACGCACGTAACTTGCGTTTTTGTGATAACGTCATTTTATTTGAACGGCCTGCGTACGGGTTGTCCCCTTCGCGGAACTCAATTTTAATTGGCGTTCCCATCACATTTAAAGCCTTGCGATAATAGTTCATTAGGTAACGTTTATAACTATCTGGCAGTTCGTGCACCATGTTACCGTGGATAACAATACGCGGAGGGTTATAACCACCTGCGTGTGCGTACTTCAGCTTCACACGACGACCACGCACCAAAGGTGGCTGGTGATCAGCCTGCGCCATATCCATAATGCGACGCAACATTGCTGTACTGACACGTTTAGTTGCCGACTCGTAGGCTTCATCGATAGACTCAAACAAGTGACCAACACCGGTGCCATGCAACGCGCTAATAAAGTGTAATCGTGCAAAATCAACAAAACCCAGTCTTCGGTCTAGCTCTGTTTTGATCCGCTCTTTTACGTAGTCATCAAGACCATCCCACTTGTTCACTGCAATCACCAATGAACGACCCGCATTCAGAGCAAAGCCAAGCAAGCTTAAGTCTTGATCAGAGATCCCTTCACGAGCATCAACAACTAGCAAAACTACATTTGCGTCTTCAATTGCCTGTAATGTTTTTATCACAGAAAACTTCTCAACAACATCGCTGACTTTCTTGCGTTTACGTACACCTGCGGTATCAATCAGTACGTATTCTTTGTCGTTGCGAGTCATTGGGATGTAAATTGAGTCTCGTGTCGTACCTGGCATGTCGTACACTATCACTCGATCTTCGCCTAGAATCCGATTTGTCAGTGTCGACTTACCGACATTTGGGCGTCCAATAATCGCAAGTTTTACAGGCTTGTCTTCAAAGCCAGTTTTGCCAGCTTCAACTTCCTCATCTTCAAGATAAAGTTCCGCAATGTCTTCATCATCTTGCGCCACGGCTTCTTCTTGTAAAGAAAGCTCTGCAATGACTGGCTGCAAGGTTAACTCGAGTAGTTGAGTGACACCACGGCCATGTGCTGCTGCTATTTGCTGTACATCGCCTAATGCTAATTGATAAAACTCTGCACAATTGGAGTCTGCATCAATACCATCCGTCTTGTTAGCCACGACAAAGCACTTTTTCTGCTGTTTACGAAGGTGCTGTGCGATTGCTTGATCAGCAACAGTCATGCCTGCTCGTGCATCAACCAAAAATAGTACAATATCCGCCTCTTCAATTGCCAGCAGAGATTGTTCAGCCATTTCAGTTTCAATGCCTTCTTCTGAGCCATCAATACCACCCGTGTCCACCACGATAAACTCATAGCCTTCGTAATTTGCTTGGCCATACTTGCGGTCACGAGTGAGGCCAGGGAAATCAGCAACTAACGCGTCTCGAGTACGTGTTAAACGATTAAATAGTGTGGATTTACCCACATTAGGTCGCCCAACCAGAGCGATCACAGGAAGCATAGACTACCTCTTTTATAAACAACAAAAGGCTTCGCGAAAGCGAAGCCCCATAAAATATTCAAAATTCAGAAGGTTATTTTGGAATTTGAACTGCGCTAAGTTCACCATCTCGCGTATATACAAATACCTTGTCATCAACGACGATTGGCTCAATATAAAACCCAGAATCATCAAACTCAGTACGAGATACTAGCTCTCCTGAGTTTTTATCCAACCAATGTAAATTACCTTCTTGGTCACCGACCACGATATAATTGCCTGCAACTGTTGGGGCAGTAAGATACCAGCCACGCAAAGCAGCTTGTGTCCAACGTTCAATACCTGAGTTTTTGTCTAGGGCGTATAACACCCCGTCACTGTCAACCAAATAAATAACATCTAGGTCTAGCGTTAAGTCGCGATAACTACTGTACTCACGATCCCATACTACGTTACCGCTGCGAACATCAATAGCCACTAGTTTACCATTATAGGCGATAGAATACACATATGCGCCACTCACGACAGGCTTAGTGTCTACATCAACCAAACGCTCAAACTCTGAAGCACCTTTTGCTATCGCAACATCAGTACTCCAAGCGGTAAAGCCATTCTCGGCGATTAATGCCGTCAGTTTGCCACTTTCTTCACCAACAAGTACACCGCCATTGGCGCTGGTTGGCGAACTTAAACCACGTAAGGTCAGTGCTGGCACTTCTTGTTCGTAGTGCCAACGTTCTTCACCTGTATCAGGGTGTAAAGCAACGAGTTTACCTGAACCTAAGTTAACATATAGCAGGCCATCCCCTGCAGAAGGGGCAGAAAGCGCTTCGCCAGGTACTGATTTACGCCACACCACTTCACCGGTTTCACGGTCTAAGGCAAAAACCTGTCCATGCTCAGAGCCGATGTACAGCTTACCATATGCTTGGGTAATACCGCCTGACAACTTAGCACTGTCACTGTCTTCCCATGGCCAAAAGCTGGTATTTTTACGCACATCAACTTGCCATTTTTCTTTACCTGTCTCGACGTCAAACGCGGTGACTATACCCTCTCGAGCAGCAGCAAAGACCGTTGTTTGGTAGCTCACAGGGGCAAGATGAGAGAAATAATGCTCTACACCGTCACCAACGCCCTCTTGCCACACAATATTCGCTTCAAACTGGTTATTGATTTCAGGCAGTATCAGTTCTTCTTCGTCATCATTTGATGAGCACCCAGCCGTAAGTGCTGCCACACATAGAGCCAAAGAGGCCATAGTTAACTTCTTCATGGCAACTCCTTAAACCGTTGTCTTTTGTGCTAAATCATCCAGTTTAATTTGCAGCATGGGGTTATTATTACCTGTTGCCGCTTCTAGTGCTGACTGATAAGCGTCACGTGCCTTATCTTGCTCACCTTGCGCTAGGTAAATATCGCCTTGGATTTCTGATTGCTGTGCTTTGAATGCCTCAGGCATCGGTTTTGCTAACGTTGCTAGCGCCTGCTCGTACTGCTTTTGAGAAGCCTGAACACGTGCTAATCGAAGTAATGCCGTTGCTTTGAGCTCAGCATTATTTACATTTTCAGCAGCCCAAGTTAATTTGTCTGCGGCTAATGTTAAGTCATTCTTTTCAATTGCCTCTTTTGCAGCAACAAATGCGGCTAATACGGCATAGTTAGAATCAGCATTATCTGCAACAAATGCTTCGCTTTTTGCAAGTACGTCATCACTTTCTACGATTTGGCTGTAGGCTTCAGATGTCGCTTCTGCGGTGTCAATCTGACTCTGATTATAGGCTTTCCAACCGTATAAACCGCCTAACCCTAATACAGCCCCTATCACTAGGGTTGTACCATTCTCGCGGAAAAATCGCTTTATTGCTTCTTCTTGTTGCTCTTCTGTTGAATAAATTTCCATTCTAACCTCTTAGCTTACCGACTCTGCAAGCAGTGCTTTTACTTCTGCAAGCGGTAAGGTGATTTGTTCTTTCTCTTCACGCAAATATTTTACAGTCACTTTGCCTTGCGCCAGTTCATCTTCGCCTAGCACTAATGCCACGACTGCATCGCTTTTGTCTGCACGTTTAAATTGCTTTTTGAAGTTGCCCCCACCGCAATGTACCATCACGCGAAGTCCTGCAACCTCATCTCGTAGCTGCTGCGCTACTACTGGAGCTTGGATTGCCGCTTTGTCACCCATAGCAACTACATAAACATCAGCATTACGGCGGATTTCACCAACACACTCTAATGTTTGTAACATTAACACAAGACGCTCGATACCCATCGCAAAACCGACAGCCGGTGTCGCTTTTCCACCTAGTTGTTCAACCAAGCAATCGTAACGTCCACCGGCACACACAGTACCTTGAGCACCAAGACTGGTTGTTACCCACTCAAATACAGTACGGTTGTAGTAGTCTAGGCCACGTACCAGCTTTTCATTAACCTGGTATTCGACGCCAGCTGCGTCTAAACGTTCACATAAATTCGCAAAATGTTCACGCGACTCTTGGTCTAAATACTCAGAAAGCTTTGGCGCATCGACTAAAACTGCTTGAATGTCTGGGTTTTTGCTATCAAGAACTCGAAGCGGGTTAGTGTACATACGACGCAAACTGTCTTCATCAAGTACCGCTTTATGCTGTTCTAAATAAGCTATCAAAGCATCTCGATATTCAGCTCGGGCTTCGTTAGAGCCCA
Organism: Pseudoalteromonas peptidolytica; assembly: GCF_012641745.1. Taxonomy (GTDB): domain Bacteria; phylum Pseudomonadota; class Gammaproteobacteria; order Enterobacterales; family Alteromonadaceae; genus Pseudoalteromonas; species Pseudoalteromonas peptidolytica. The sequence goes on along the minus strand of NZ_WEHZ01000001.1, from coordinate 56,546 downwards.
ATGAATTAAGCTCAAGCTTGACGTGCTCTTGAATACCAAATTGCTGCCATAGACGCGCCGTCATTAAGATCACTTCAGCATCAATATCAGGCGTTGCGACCCCATAAGTTTCAACACCAAATTGGTGAAATTGACGATAACGACCTTTCTGCGGCCGCTCATGGCGGAACATTGGCCCCATATACCAAAGACGCTGCTCTTGGTTATACAGTAAACCATGTTGATTACCAGCACGTACGCACACAGCCGTCCCTTCAGGACGTAGCGTTAAGCTGTCGCCGTTACGATCATCAAAGGTATACATTTCTTTTTCAACAATATCGGTCACTTCACCAATAGAGCGTTTGAATAGATCAGTCGATTCAACGATTGGAAAACGGATCTCTTGGTAGCCAAACGCAGCCACTGTTTCTTTTAATACCGATTCTACTTTCTGCCAGATTTGTGTATCACCTGGCAGACAATCATTCATCCCACGGATTGCCTGAAGTTGTTTTGTCACTGAAAACCCTAATTATTCTTTGCCATCAGCCAATATGTGTTGGTTGATGCTATTGCTTAAACACATGCTCAGGTAGCATTGTTTGCGTACCTGTATAAAGCTTGAAAATTCGCTTATCTTAACGATTACATCCGTATCAGTCGATGATTTTTACATCGATTTTTTCTTCGCTCTCTTTTTTCTCTACATACTCTCTAATTTGAGATTCAAGCTGAGCAACAATATCATCATTATCAATACGTGTTTTTTGACGTTCACCATTAATGTAAAGCCCTGAGCGGCGATTTGCACCTGCAAGACCTAAATCACTCACTAATGCTTCACCAGGGCCATTTACCACACACCCTATCACCGACACCGAAATTGGCGTAGTGATATCTTCTAGACGCTCTTCAAGTTGATTCATGGTGTTGACCACATCAAACTCTTGTCTTGAACAGCTTGGGCAAGCGATAAAGTTAATACCACGCGAACGGATACGCAGCGATTTAAGGATATCGAAGCCAACTTTTATCTCTTGTACTGGATCAGCAGCAAGAGAAACGCGCAGGGTGTCACCTATCCCCTCAGCCAACAACATGCCAAGACCCACTGCCGACTTCACTGAACCGGCTCTAAAGCCACCAGCTTCTGTGATCCCTAAATGTAGTGGCTGATCGATTTCTTTAGCGAGTAGACGATAAGCGCCCACCGCCAGAAACACATCTGACGCTTTTACCGATACCTTAAACTGATCGAAGTTATGACGCTGAAGAATCTCAACGTGACGCATCGCGGACTCAAGTAAAGCCTCAGGTGTTGGCTCACCGTACTTCTCTTGCAAGTCTCGCTCAAGTGACCCGCCATTGACCCCAATTCGAATAGGAATATTGTGTTCACCAGCTGCGTCAATCACAGCGCGGATCCTGTCTTCACTACCGATATTGCCAGGGTTGATCCGCAGACAGTCCGCACCATACTTGGCAACTTGTAAAGCGATGCGGTAGTCGAAATGAATGTCTGTCACCAGTGGAATGTCTACTTGTGCTTTAATGCTTTTGAATGCTTCAGCGGCATCCATGGTCGGCACAGAAACGCGAACGATATCAGCGCCCGCATCTTGGATAGCTCTTATCTGCGCCACCGTTGCATCGACATCTAGGGTGTTAGTATTCGTCATCGATTGCACCGCTATCGGTGCGCCATCACCAATAGGCACATTACCGACATAGATCCTCGTTGACTTTCTACGCTTAATAGGTGGTTCTGAAAACATGCTGACTACTCTGCTAACGGTAAATTAAATTTGGCTAGACGGTTTTTAGTGAACTCTGGCAAGGTCACAGGTTTACCATCAAGTGTGACCTCTACGGCCCGATGCTTGCCGAGTATAACAGAAAAAGGGGCTTTCCCTTCAACTGTCATGGTATATCCTGCTTTTTTAACCCCAAATGCCACGCGCTCTTGGGTTGCATCAAACATTTCAACCCAACTTTCTTCATTAAAGTACATCACCACCGTGCTGCTCCCTGGCGCGCGTTTAGTCTGCTCTTTCGGGTTGCTCTGGGCAGGCGTTGATGTCGCCACCTCAAGCGTACTTGTTGGCTGCTCTTCTAGCGCGCCTGTACTCTCAGACTGTTCTGGCTCGTCGTTTTGTATCTCTTCTTGATCGCTTGTTACTTCAAGCTCTGGTACTTCAAGCTCTGGTGCTTCAATTGTGGTGATCGCGCTTTCTTGAGCGCTTTCAGGCTCCGAAGTATTGGTCTGCCAAAACCACAACGCTGAGGATCCCAACACAATAGCAAGCACGATATAACTCACCATCATTAAACGGCTATCATGTGCCTCTTTGTGCGTACGACGCGAAAAGCTCTGCATTCGTTTTTTCTGCGGCGGTACCACTGGTGATTGGTACATGGCCAGTACCTCTACCGGATTTAGTCCAAGCAATGCAGCATAGTTTTTAATATAACCACGCACAAATGTTTCAGGCCCTAAATCTTGATAATCGTCCTGCTCGAGCTTAGTGAGTTGGGCATGAGTCATCTTTAGACGTGATTCAATCTCAGCAAAACTGATCCCAGCATTTTGTCTTGCAGTCGCCAAAGTTTGCCCGATTGAAGGCTGCTCTTGTTCAGGTGCTTCTTGCTCTTTCATATTTTGGTTCATAAAACGTAATTTGTTGGGTCTACTATTAATAATCCGTGGCCTGCTTGCAGCGCCACGTCAGGAGTTAGCTTATTCCATCGCATAATTTCATCGATCAACACACCATATCGATCGGCTACGCTGAGCAAAGTATCTCCCACAGCGATTTTATGGATCACATTGGGATTATTTAGATACACCTTTTGACCCGCAACTAACCTTGCAGATTCACGCACTTGATTATACTGCATCAAATCGACCATTTTAATGTCGTATTTTACAGAAATACTAAATAGGTTTTCACCTGCTATAACCGTGTGAAACGCTACCCTTGGTGGCGTTAATTCGCTGTTTAGCAGCGGTATAGAAGTGTTAGTTGCTGCCGCGGTCACTACATGACGTTCCTTTGGCACTTCACTAAAGGTGACATCTGCAGGATTTGGTTGATAGAACTCAACTTGCTCATCAGAGCGCAATGACGTAGTTGCCACTGGAGAATTTTTAACTACCTCAGGTTTTGCTACTGGCGCAAAATTATTAGTCTCTACAGGTGAATCAGCAGTGAATATAGGCGTTGATTTGCGTTGCGTTTTTTTACGTTTAATTTTTATCTTTGGATTTGCAACGATATGACTGGGTGACGCACCAGCCAACTTGTTAAGCTGCGCTTCTCGGTATCGATTCCTCAGTCGTTCAAACTCACTCGCCACAGTATTGTCAGTTAATATCAAGGCCGCCTGCGCTGACTTTGGATAGCTTTGCACTAACGTGGTTGCTAAGTCCTGCGCTTTTTGTAAATGTCCCATTTGCATGTGAACAAGGTGGCCAAGCATCAGGCTTCTGGGAGAAACAAAACCCCGCTTTTCAATACTTTCTAGAATATCTTCGACTCGCAAAAAGTCACTGCGCGCATAATACAGACCGGCTAAAGCCAGCTGTGAAGAGATCTGCTGTGCATTATGCTTAATAGCGCTTTGCAAATAGTCCTCAGCAAGTAAATATTCATTTTGCTTCAAAGCACATAATGCTAAGTTTTCGTAACTGGCTGCAACTCTGAGATAACTTGGCACTTCAATTGCCTTAAAAAAGTACGCATTAGCTTTATCGTACTGCCCTACTCGGCACAAAAACGTGCCATAGTTATTTAGCGTATCGGGATTATCAGGTTCAATATCCAATGCCACTTGGTACGCATTGTCGGCACGCTGTTGCTCTCCCACCTGCTCATAGTAATAGGCCAGCGTATAATGTGCTTCTGCCAGCTTTGGCGCGAGTTGCAACGCGCGCTCAAGATTAAACTTCGCTGACGTAGTATTACCTGAATTGAGATATTGAAGTGCAAGCGCGATACGAGTTCTAGCAGCATTGGTGTTATTGACTTGCTGCTCGGCTACTGGACGGCCATCAGCACGATAGCTGCGCTCCGTCACACAACCTGACAAAACTAAACTCGCACCTGCGAGAATGGATGCAGCCAATCCTGTTTTGCGATAATTTCGCGATTGCATCACTCACCTTTGAATGCCACTGGGTTTTATATCTGCACTATATTACCCAAAAGGCTACGAGATTCACCCATTTTTTGTAAGATAACCAGAACTTATCTGAGACTCAGATGAAATGAGCTGACCCAAGCCAGCTCATTATTTGTTATTGTGCACTCACATTGACAGCAATTGCGTTGTCATCACGTTGCTTTTTCTTGGCTAGACGCTTGGTTCTATCCACAACATCACCAACCAACTGACCACATGCAGCATCAATATCATCGCCACGAGTACGACGCACAATACAAGTCAGTCCAGCCGCTTGTAACACTTTCGAGAATCTATCGATACGGCTATTACTAGAGCGGCCATATTCGTTACCAGGGAACGGGTTGAACGGGATCAAGTTAATCTTTGATGGCGTGCCTTTAAGCACTTTTACTAACTCATGGGCATGATCCGTGCTGTCATTAACATCTTGCAGCATTACATACTCAATGGTGACATCTTTATTCGCCTTTGAGCCATCAATATAACGGCGACATGCCGCTAAGAACTCTTCAATTGGATACTTTTTATTGATTGGTACAAGCACATCGCGAAGTGGGTTATTTGGTGCATGTAGTGAAATTGCAAGTGCCACATCTATTTTTTCTTTCAAGATGTCAAGCGCAGGTACCACGCCTGATGTACTGAGCGTGACGCGGCGCTTGGATAGGCCAAACGCCCAATCGTCCATCATCAGCTCCATCGCTGGTACAACGTTATTGAGGTTTAACAGAGGCTCACCCATACCCATCATCACGATGTTAGTAATTGGGCGCTTAGTGCTATCACCTTTATGTAGACCAATGTCGGTTGCCACGCGCCAAACCTGACCTATGATCTCAGACACTTTTAAGTTACGGTTAAAGCCCTGCTGCGCCGTTGAGCAAAAAGTACATTCCAACGCACAGCCAACCTGAGAAGATACACACAGTGTGGCTCTATCTTTTTCTGGGATCCACACGGTTTCAACTTCTTGGCCGCCTTCGAGTAACAGTGCATATTTGATGGTGCCATCTGAAGCCTCTTGCTTTACTGATATTTCAGGCGCTTTAATCTCACACTCAGCCTGCAAACGTGCACGAAGTTTTTTATTTAAGTTACTCATCTCATCGAAATTATCGATACCAAAATGATAAATCCATTTCATCACCTGATCCGCGCGAAACGGCTTTTCGCCATATGATGCAAATAACTCGCGCATCCCCTCGCGATTTAAATCAAGTAAGTTAATTTTTTTCTCAATAGTGGTCATGAACAACCTCGGTTATAGACGGTAAAAACAGCTTAATTGCCAACTGAGCATTGTACAAAAAAGCAGCAAACATCACAAATAATGAAACGTGTTTTGTGAAGTAGTGTGATTACTTTACAAAGCACGCTTATCCCATATCAACACCATTTGGCTACGGGACAAAAAAAGGGCTCGAAAGCCCTTTTTTGGCACCTAGTCTCGAATTAACGAGTACGTGGGCAGATTTCTTCTTCAGCGAAGAAGTAAGCGATTTCGCGAGCAGCAGACTCTGGTGCGTCAGAACCGTGTACAGCGTTCTCGTCGATGCTGTCTGCATAGTCAGCACGTAGTGTACCAGCTAACGCTTCTGCAGGGTTAGTAGCACCCATGATTTCACGGTTTTTACGAACTGCATCTTCACCTTCAAGAACCTGAACCATTACAGGGCCTGAAGTCATGAAAGAAACTAGTGCACCAAAGAAAGGACGCTCTTTGTGCTCTGCGTAGAAACCTTCAGCTTTCTCTTGAGAAAGGTGAACCATTTTTGATGCAACGATTTTAAGACCAGCAGACTCAAAACGGTTGTAGATAGCACCGATGTGGTTTTTAGCTACCGCATCAGGCTTGATGATTGAAAAAGTACGCTCTAAAGCCATCTTTTGCTCCAAAATATTGTTGTGAATATTAACGGGCGCGAATTATACGTTGTTTGGTAGAAAAAACCTACTATCTCACGCCGCTTTCTTTGAGAAGATAAAGAAGTTTAGTCAATTTAATATCAATAAACGTCCATAATTCACCGCTACAGCCCAGCTGACAGGGAAATCTATTTGCTTCACAGACAACATCGAAAAACCTGATCTACATCAAAATTATTTTACAGGCTTTCTTCTATACTGCGCCGCTTTTTAGAATCAGCGCACGAAATCACTCAACAGCTGACCCGTAATCAGTTCAATGTATGAGGTAAACCATGTTTGTACCAGAACTTCTCTCTCCAGCCGGCAGTTTAAAGAATATGCGTTACGCTTTTGCGTACGGTGCCGATGCCGTCTATGCCGGACAACCTAGATATAGTTTGCGAGTGCGTAATAACGAATTTGACCTTGAGAACCTTGAGATAGGTATCAATGAAGCCCACCAGCAGAATAAAAAGCTTTATGTGGTGTCAAATATTGCGCCGCATAATGGCAAAGTAAAGACCTACTTACGTGATATTGAACCCGTCATCGCGATGAAACCAGATGCGCTTATCATGTCCGATCCTGGGCTAATTATGCTCGTACGTGACAAGTGGCCTGATATGCCAATTCACCTTTCTGTACAGGCTAATGCAGTCAACTATGCTGCGGTACAATTTTGGGCCAAACAAGGAATTGAGCGCGTAATTCTTTCTCGTGAACTATCACTACAAGAAATAGAAGAGATCCGTGCGCTTTGCCCAGAAACAGAACTTGAGGTGTTTGTCCATGGGGCACTGTGCATGGCATACTCTGGGCGCTGTTTGTTATCTGGTTACATCAATAAACGCGATCCAAACCAAGGGACGTGTACCAATGCCTGTCGCTGGAGTTACGACGTAAAGCCAGGTCAAGAAGACGAAACCGGTGACGTAGTGCATAAAGTGGATCCAAAGGCCATTATTCCTACTTTGGGTGAAGGCCAGCCAACCGATCAAGTCTTTATGCTCGAAGAGCAAGGCCGTCCAGGTGAATATATGCCAGCGTTTGAGGATGAACACGGCACATACATCATGAACTCCAAAGACTTACGTGCTGTACAGTATGTTGACCAGTTGACTCGTATGGGCGTACATAGCCTTAAAATTGAAGGTCGTACCAAATCTTTCTATTACGTTGCACGTACCGCTCAAGTTTATCGTAAAGCCATCGATGATGCAGTGGCGGGTAAGCCATTTGATCCCAGCTTAATGAAAACTCTAGAGAATCTTGCTCACCGAGGCTACACCGAAGGCTTCTTAAAGCGTCATGTACATCAGGACTACCAAAACTACGACTACGGCCACTCTATTTCAGATAAACAACAATTTGTCGGTGAAGTGCTAGGTCGCACAAACAATGGCTTAGTTGAAATCGACGTAAAGAACAAATTCTGCACAGGACACAGCCTTGAGTTGATGACACCAAAAGGGAATATTCACTTTAACCTTGAACACATGGAAAATAAAAAAGGTGAGACCATTGATGACGCTAAAGGCTCAGGCCATGTTGTAAAGATCCCATTGCCGGAAGATATTGACTTAGACCATGCGATTTTAATGCGTAATTTAGGTCAGCATGAGGACACACGAAACCCATTTAAAAAGGCTTAGTCATGGCACTTTTGATCAACGATAAATGTATCAACTGTGACATGTGTGACCCTGAATGTCCAAATCAAGCCATTTATATGGGCGATAAAATTTATCAAATTGACCCAGATAAGTGCACAGAATGCGTGGGGCATTACGATACACCAACTTGTGTGAGTGTATGCCCAATAGACTGTATCAAGCCGGACCCAAACTATAAGGAAAGCCTCGATCAACTGGCTGAAAAGTATCTTCGCCTTACTGAACCAAATCCGTGAAGCCTAAAGGCTTCACTTTCTCTTTTCATCCTTCACTCGCCTCAGAAATACCATTTGTTTTTCTACTTGTTTCAGACGACAGCATAATTTTGATGCTAACGGTAGGAATAGCCTTATCTCAAACAACTATACAGACAATTCTAATCTGTAATTTATTAGCTCAAAATAGCGCGCTTACTAACCTGATGAACGTCTAATAATTAGGCTAATTGGTATAGTTCAGATTTGACCTTTTCGAAGTTTCAAATAGATATACTACAATCAAATTAAGCTTAGAAACAAATTAATTATCTTTAATTGCATTATAGCAAATGCGCGATTTTGCAAAGAAAACGATAGAGCTAATAACTCGAAGATTAATACTGCAACTACGTAGGCCGAAAAACTTTATATTCAATTGTATAGGAATATTTCTCAAATAGGTTAAAGAGCCAACACAGCTTGATAGTTACCCTCTGGAATTGGTATCACTTAAGGTAGGGAAATAACATGGATTTGAACTCATTTGAGTCTTTTTTTCACAATGCCTACATGCCCCATGGCCACTGCTACTTGTGGCAACCTCATTTGCTATGGACAAATGTTATCTCCGATATTCTGATCGCGACTGCATATTTTTCCATCCCCATGGCGATCATCATTTATGCAAAACAGAGACCTAATGTTGGCAAAAATTGGGTATTCGTGCTGTTTTGTAGCTTCATTACCTTATGTGGCTTAACACATCTTATTGGTGTCTACACCGTTTGGCATGGTGCGTATGGTATACACGGGATCTCAAAAGCCGCAACCGCCCTTATTTCTATGATCACAGCGGTATACTTATTCAGGCTTATTCCAAGCGCAGTCGCTATTCCAACGCCAAACCAATTTCATGGTATTAGCGCAAAACTCAAACGTGTCACCGATGAAAAGCAAGCCCTACATACCCAGCTTGATCAACATAGGGTCGCTGAATTTATGCTCAATACGCTGCCAACAAGCACCTTACTGCTCGATGAGTTGCTTTCGATAAGTAAGTGTAACCCTTACTTCTATCGTGAACTTGGTTATGACTCCCCCGATGAACTTATCGGATTACGATTACATGACATCATCAGCTTGGATGACCCCTTCGATAGTCTCGAATCTGTAAGCCAATCATTACTTGATCAAAATGATTACAGTAAAGAGTCACTGTGCCATGTTCGAGATAAATTTGGTAACCAAATTCCGATGGAAATGCGACTAGTGCAAGAACCTCATGATGGTACCCATCTTATTCTTGCAGTATTCAATAACCTTTCCTCCCTAAAGAAGACGGAACAAGCGCTTGCCGACTCTATAGATAAAATGAAACGAGCCATTGGTGCAACAGAAGATGGGATATGGGAGTGGAACGTTGTTGACAATAGCGTAAGTTACTCTGCTGGGTTAAAAGCCATGATAGGCAAAAGAGAAGATGAAAACGTGACTTTTGATGACTGGTTTGCACACATCCACCCTGATCATCAAAATAAAGTACAAGCCGCTATCGAGCAACACTTTGAAACGAAGGCACAATACTTTGTAGAGTATTTAGGCAGAGATAATAAAGGTGAATATGCGTGGTTTTCTGCTGTAGGTAACAGTCAGTTTGATGACAATGGCAAACCCCATATTATGTCTGGTGCGCTGAGAAATATTCACCAAAGAAAAGCCCTTGAATTACAGGTTGCGGAGAAAAGCAAAATTTTAAATGCCATTTACGAAGGTTCAAGCCAAGCCATTTGGTTATTGAAAGTCGAACCAAATCAAGATTTTCGCTTTTTAGAGTACAATAAATTTGCCTGTCAGCGCACCGGAGTAAAATTAGAACAAGTGCTTGGGAAAACACTGAAAGAGCTCAGAGGCGCGACATTTGACGCAGAATTAGTCGACAGAATAGAAAAAAACTACTTGCTCTGCGTAGAGCTTGCAAAGCCAATCGACTACACCGAAATGATGCCACTGAAAGGCAAAGCGCACTGGTATCAGACTACCCTCTACCCGTTAAAAGATCATAAACAAAATGTTGAGCGTATTGTCGGGGTAGCTGTAGACATTACCGCACGAAAAATTGCAGAAAAAGAACTCAAGGATAATCACAATTTCTTACAACGAATGATTGACTCTGCGGTGTGTGGTCTTTACCTCTACGACTTGAAAGCACATAAAAATACTCGGATCAATAAACGCTATACACAAATACTGGGCTACACCATGAAAGAACTAGAGCTCTGTGACCTTGATAGTTGTTTCCATGAGAGTGAACGCGCTTTGGTGTATGAGCACATAGAAGAAATCAAATCTAGCCAAGATGGCGTGCTTATTCCCATAAAGTATCGATTTAAACACAAAGATGGGCATTGGGTGTGGTGCTACTCAGTAGATACCATTATCACCCGTGATAAACACGGTGAACCTGAATTGATGTTAGGTACTTTCGTCGACATGACTGAGTACACAGAACTCTTACTTCAGTTACAGGAGTCAAACGCGCACCTTAAGCATTTTGCATATATCGCCTCTCATGACTTGCAAGAACCGCTGAGAAAGATCACCGCCTTTTCGGATAGCTTAGCACAGAGGATCACGCCTGAGCTTAAAGACTATGACGATGCAAAGTTTGAAATCGACAGGCTGGTTGATGCCAGTCAGCGAATGCGAGTCATGATCCAAGACCTACTAAAACTTTCACGCTTACATTCACACACTTTAAAGCGACAACCCACTAACTTGTCTATACTAATTGAGGATGTTTGTGAAGTGATGAGCTTTAGCTTAGAGGAAAGTCAAGCCGAGATTAAGCTTGAAAACGCTGAGGTACCGCTACAGCTTGATGCTTCTTTATTTTTGCAAGTATTGCAAAATCTAATAAGTAATAGCATCAAATTTAAATCACCTGATACGGTACCTATTATTCGTATTTCAGTTACTCAAAGTAGTAGTGAAACCATGATCTATTATCAAGATAATGGGATAGGAATACCAAAATCACGACGACAACAAATATTCGAACCATTTAGGCGCTTTGGTACAACACAAGAATACGGTAGTGGAATAGGACTTGCTTTGTGTCGTCAAATTATTAAGTTACACGGCGGCACCATTAAGTGTATAGAGTGCGAACAAGGTGCTTTATTTGTAATGGCTTTTGCAAATAAAGCTAAGGAGTAATAATGGAACTGTTATTAGTTGAGGATGACCCCGATGATGTCTATTTCTTTGAACGTGCCTATCGCAGTATAGATAACGCACCTGAGTTGAAAATCTTTTCAGATGGTCATGCTTTGCTGGATTATCTCAACACCTGTACAACCCCCAACCAAGTGCTGTTGTTAGACTTGAATATGCCTGTGATGAGCGGCTTCGAGGTAATGGAAGCTTTACGCGCTGAGCACATGATAGATAATTTAATTACGGTGTGTTACACCACCTCCACACATCACAGTGATATCCGCAAAGCGTATCAACTCGGTGCAAAATCCTACATCACCAAACCTGGACGTTTGCGTGATTTAGAGTCATTAATTAAGTTGATAAAACAATATTGGTTTGATAACAATCGAGTTGTGCAGGGATAACTATGAATACATGTCTTGTTTACCTTCTAGAAGACAACGATGAAGATGCCTACTTGGTAAAGCGCACGCTTGCCAAAGTCGAAGGCAGACAAAAGTTTAATGTGAAGCACTTTATCAATCTCGAACAGCTTGATCATGCAATCAACACAGTTAAGCCTGACGTGTTATTGCTCGACCTAAATATCGAAGAAAGCCAAGGACTATCCACTTTAATTAAAGTAAAACAGCTTAATATACGCGCCCCTATCGTAGTGTTAACAGGGGTGTCAGAAACGCTTTTTCGTGAAAAGGCCATACAATTAGGTGCACAAGACTATATACCTAAGCATGAACTCAGCGGCCCACTGCTTGCTCGCACTATCACCTTTTCAAAAGAACGTTATGAGATGCATCGCAATTTAGAAAACTTAGTTGTCATGGACAAACTAACCATGCTTCACAACCGTGGAGCATTTGATACTGAACTAGAAAAAGCCATATCAGGCTCTGAGCGATATGGTCACGGATTTGGTTTGTTGTTCATTGATTTAGATAACTTTAAACCGGTCAATGATACGCTCGGTCACCAAGCCGGTGATCAATTGTTAAAAATAATCTCAGCGAAGCTCAAAATGTACAAACGTGCATCTGATTTTGTCGCCCGCTATGGCGGAGATGAGTTTGTCGTTATTGCACCCAATCTTTGCGAAAAAAACCAACTTAAAAAGCTCGTACAACACAAATATGACTTGCTTAGCGATACCTATTGTTTACAAGATGAAAGCGGCTGTATTCAAGAAGTAAAGTTAAGTTTAAGTATCGGCGCTGTCATTTATCCGTCCGACGCGGCTTCGGCCGCTGAACTGGTTGCAAAAGCAGATAAAGCCATGTACTTCGCCAAAAGTAATCAGCTCCCATACGCTCTATATAACGAAACTGAATCAACTGAGCAATAACAAAACAACTCATACCAATTTGACTTAATACTTGCTCAATTTTAAGGAGTAAATCTGACGCTAACAGCGTTAAAAGTTTCTTATTTAGAACAACTAAATAGCAAAATTTTTACCTTGCCTACAGGACGTAGGTACCTCGGCGAGAGCAAGACGCGGAAACGGTGTCATCGACAAGATTTTCTCGCCTCAAAACAGACCACTTAATTAAGAAAATTGGCATCATTCACTCTTGGATGGCCTTCACCTCAGCGATTGCATAGTTTATGTATTCCTTTTGTTTCGTCCGAACACTTCGAGCCAAACAGCCCCCTTGTTAAACCCAGTCAAAACAAAACTTTTATTTTACAAAACAATTACACTTGGTTACAACTTAATCTGAACAAAAAACAAACAAACAGGATACAGCATGAAACACCACTATCTATCAGCATGTATACTCGCATTGCTTTCGCACCAAGCTACAGCAGCAGGTCAACACGACTCAATCTCGCTACCTGATTTTACCGCAGAGCATGTTCGTAGCTTACCAATCACCAGCCTGATGGCCGTGAACCCAGATCTATTTCTATTTAGTAACGCGCTGCAGTATGTTGATTGGCAACAAACTCTTGATACAACTGCGCCCCATCTCAACGATAAACTAGAGGTCATCTTGCATTACGCAGGCTATGCCAGTATCAATCCAAAGCTATTGCTCGCTTTAATGGAAATGTCATCTGGCATCATTAGCACGCCAACGCCAGAGGCATACTTAGCACCGTTTGGAAAACTCTCGCATGAAACAGGCTTCGATGCGCAACTTAAAGATATCGCGCTAAATTTAAGTGGTCGATATTACGCGTTCCAAAAACTTCAAACTGAAATGGGCTTACAAGCCTTTCCAGCAGTAAATGAAGCCACCGTTGCCCTTGCTGATCTGACTAATATGCCAGTCAATCAACTATTTAATGTTTATCAGACATTATTTAATGGTGAATCTTTGGCACTCAAGGAAGGTGGCGTTTCACACTTTACGGCCTCAAAAGACTCACAAGTAGGCACACTCGCCAGTTTCACTCTCAACTTTCCTTGGCCTTCAGGTTACGCTTGGTATAGTGGTGGCGCACACTCGAATACCGGATCTGGATACCCATACTCTTCATTGGACTTTAATAATGGGTCTGGTGGTTGGGGTAGTAATACACCTTGGGTGCAAGCCGCGCACAGCGGTACCGTCACGCGCTACTCACAATGTAATATTCGAGTAACACACTCAAGTGGCTACTCAACTCAGTACTACCATATGGAAAGCCTCCAATATAATACTGGTGATGTGGTATCCGCAGGCGCGTGGCTCGGCCGCTATGCCGACGACAAATCAACAGCATTATGCCAAGGAGGTCAATCAACAGGCCCTCATGTGCACTTCTCTTTACTCTATAATGGCGGGCATATTTCACTTCATAATTGGTACATCAGTGGCTATCGCATAGACGTTGGTAACTACAACTATGACGATAATTGCAGCCGCTTCTACTTTGAGAAAAACGGTTACCGCACCTGTGCATGGAGAGCATTGTATAAGTAATACCAATTTTTTTAATTAAGTGATCTATTTTGAGGTAAGAAAATCTTGTCGATAACACCGCTTCCGCGTCCTGCTATCGCCAAGGTACCTACATCCGTGTAGGCAAGGCAAAAATTTTGCTATTTAGTTGTTCTAAATAAGAAATTTTTAACGCTGTTAGCGTCAGATTTACTCCTTCAAATTGAGCAAGTATTAAGTCAAATTGGTATAGATGATAACTTGTTCTCTAGCCGCTGTTATCCCTTAGGGTGAAATTTGTTTTAAGAGATAGCTTCCGGCTAGCGTGATGTTGCACGTCTGGGTTTAGGTATTTTAGTTGATTAACTAACTTCTTATCTCAAGTTGAGGCTAAGATACCCCCTCAGCTAGAGATAACACTATACTTTTGTATTATTCGATAAAGGCTTGCCTACGTAGCTGGCCTTTACCTACATGACCATTCTAAAGCACTGAAGCTCCAGTAAAATTCAACAATAGCGTCTTATTACCTAACGTTTTAACGCCAAAAATAGAGTCGTTAATTCAGCAAACCCAAATTATAAAAAACTTAACTTTTTGTAAAAACTATGTATATTAATTTTTAAATAAAATAAAAAAGGATTGAGTACATCCATGCTTACTAAGGAAAATTCTAATGATTTCATCGAGTGGCAAAAACGCAACTTTTTTATCTTAACTCACGCCAAAGCCGATACAAGCTCTACCAACTACACACTATTAATAAAAGTGTTAGAAACCTTAGGCAGCTCAGTTAAAGTTGATACCAGACTTCCTGAGCCAAATTTACGCGCACAAACCGCTCTTTTTTTGGTGGATACTGAACACCGAGACTGTAACGAGCTGATAAGTGCTGAAGTTAAGCTATTGGCCGCAACCCATAAAGTTTTGTTGTTCAATGCCAATCCCGAAGAAGTAAATGAAAAAACAGCATTACTTGGTAATGTGAAAGGCTTACTTTACCAGAACTCCCCCCCCGAAACTCTATTTAAAGGACTTAGCAGAGTCTTAAAAGGTGAGCTTTGGTTTTGTCGAAGTGCTATTTCTACCGCATTTAGTGAGCTACTTGCTGCACTCCCTCAAACGCTGCCTAATAGCGATATAGTCTTAAACAGTGAAGAGCTAAGTATACTCACCTGTAGAGAAAAATCAGTGATCAAACTAATCGCGGCGGGTGCCAAAAATGAAGATATCGCTGACAAGCTAAATATAAGTAGTCATACAGTAAAAACTCATATCTATAGCGCGTTTAAAAAAACGAACTCACGCAACCGCGTTGAGCTAGCTAATTGGGCGCTACGGCATATACCCATAGTCAGTTTAAATTAAATATCAGTAATTCACTTAACGCTCAGAAAAATATAGTGCCTTTGATTATACGAACGCAAAGTAAAAGAAGTGAAAAGAGAATAGGCGGCTAGTAAACCTAACCGCTCAATAATACAAAACGCGAGCTGTATTACGCTACGCCATAGCTATCACGGTATGCTTTAACTGCATCTAGGTGTGCATCCATACCACCTTGTTGCTCAAGGTAAGTGATCAGATCAGCAAGCTTAACGATAGAAACTACCTGAGTATTAAAATCGCGCTCAACTTCCTGAATAGCAGAAAGCTCAGCTTTGCCTTTTTCTTGACGGTCCAACGCAATTAATACACCAGCAAGATCGGCACCGTTGGCAGCGATGATTTCCATTGACTCACGAATAGCAGTGCCCGCCGTGATAACATCATCAACCAACATAATACGACCCTCAAGTGCAGAACCTACTAAGTTGCCGCCTTCACCGTGCTCTTTCTTTTCTTTACGATTAAAGCAATAAGGCACATCTTTATTGTGATGATCGGCAAGGGCAACCGCTGTAGTGGTTGCAATAGGAATACCTTTATATGCTGGGCCAAACAACACATCAAACTCAATACCTGCATCTTCCAATGCTGACGCATAAAAACGGCCTAAACGGGCAAGATCACGACCCGTGTTAAATAAGCCTGCATTGAAAAAGTAAGGACTTGTGCGGCCTGATTTTAACGTAAACTCACCAAACTTCAGCACCTGCTTTTCTAAGGCAAATTCAATAAACTCTTTTTGATACTGTTTCATGTTTTTCTACCGAGTGTTGATTATGCTAGCGCTTGCTTTTGTAGATCAATAATTTCTCTAATTGAATGTTTCGCCAAGCCAAGTAGCTCGTCTAGCTCGTCAAACGAGAAAGGTTCGCCTTCAGCAGTACCTTGTACTTCAATGAGCTTACCGGTTTCAGTCATGATCACGTTCATGTCTGTTTCGGCTTCTGAGTCTTCAAGATACTCGAGATCCGTGATTGGCTGACCTTTATAAACCCCAACCGAAATTGCCGCGATCATAAATTTTAATGGGTTTACATTAATCATGCCTTTTGCACGCATGTGCGTTAGTGCATCAACCAATGCCACACAAGCACCACTGATTGACGCAGTACGAGTACCACCATCAGCTTGGATAACATCACAGTCAATGGTAATTGTGTTTTCACCTAACGCTTTTAAATCAACCGCGGCACGTAAAGCACGCGCGATTAAGCGTTGAATTTCCATGGTGCGGCCACCTTGTTTACCGCGCGCTGCTTCACGGTTGTTGCGCGTATGTGTAGAGCGCGGAAGCATACCGTATTCTGCGGTGATCCAGCCCTTGCCTTGCCCCTTCATAAAGCGTGGTACACCGGCTTCTACAGAAGCTGTGCATAACACTTTTGTGTTACCAAACTCCACCATTACTGAGCCTTCAGCGTGCATAGTATAGTTACGAGTAAATGTAACCGGCCTGATCTGATTTGCAGTTCTTTCGCTTGGACGCATCCACGTTCCCCCATCATCAAAATTTGCCGTACATTATAAAGGGATCACAAAGACTATGCCACGCGATCCGACTAAAAATAAAATTCACTTTAGGGCTGTGTGGAAATTCGGCTATAATGCTGCGGTTAAACCAAGCTAAATTTTAGGGACTTTATATGATCCATAGTATGACCGCCTACGCCCGCAAAGAAGTGAAAGGTGATTGGGGCACTGGGGTTTGGGAAATTCGTTCAGTTAATCAACGCTATCTTGAAACCTTTATCCGCGCACCGGAACAATTTAGAGGCTTAGAGCCAGTAATACGTGAGCGCCTGCGTAAGCACCTACAACGCGGCAAAGTTGAAGTATTCCTAAAGTTCACCGCCAACCCAGCGCACGTAGGCCAACTCAGTGTCAACGAAGCACTCGCGAAGCAACTTGTTGAAAGCGCAAAGTGGCTGCAATCTCAAAGTGGTGGCGACATCAATCCCGTAGATATTCTACGCTGGCCAGGCGTGATGGAAGCCGAAGAAGTTGATTTGGACTCCGTAAACAGCGAGCTGTTAAGTGGCTTTGACGATCTAGTTGAAGACTTTAAAGCGGCGCGTGCAAGTGAAGGTGAAAATCTAGAGACCATGATCACCACCCGCCTCGACGGTATATTAGAACAAGTTGCCATTGTTGAAGGGCATATGCCTGAGGTGACAAAATGGCAACGTGAAAAGCTTTCTCAAAAGCTTGAAGAACTCAAAACCGACATTGACGAAGGCCGCTTAGAGCAAGAACTTATTTATCTTGCACAAAAACAAGATGTTGCCGAAGAACTCGACCGTCTTAAGTCACACGTTAAAGAAACCCACAAAATCCTCAAAAAAGGAGGCGCGTGTGGTCGTCGTTTAGACTTTATGATGCAAGAATTTAACCGCGAATCTAACACCCTTGCTTCAAAGTCGATCAACAGCGACATCACCAACGCCGCTGTAGAACTAAAAGTGCTGATCGAACAGATGCGTGAGCAGATCCAAAACATCGAATAGATTCTTGGGTAGAAAGTCACCCGTTCAGAGAATGTCTTAAAAGTCTTGTATTTCTTGCCGAAGTGCTAATAAATACAAGGCTTTTTTATTTTTCCCGTCCAAATAGGTTTGCAGATGTCCGTTACCAACTACCTGTTTAGTGGTGGGTAGAACTCCTGCGCATCTTCTATAGCACAGGGCACTAGCTGTAACTCTTTTTAAGCGCACCTCCACCATCGACATAACCAGAAATAAAGCTACCTTCAATAGCATTGAGCACATGACGCAAATTTTGTGCATGAGGGCGATAACACACTTTTTCGTATTAAGTTATTCCAAGTATTTCCACCAGTCTTGTGCCTGCCATAGCATTTTGTGCGGTTTGGATCGTTGGTTTATCTGTCCGTTTTGCTTGTCAGCTATAAGTTTTCGTTGTGTACCTTTTTGCTCACGTTGACGATACGCTAACGCACATAATGGGCACTTAGTATCTTGATGCAGTCCAGAGAGACTAAAAAAAGAACACTTTCCAGATAAAATATAGATGAGTAATCTGAAGGATGTAATTTCGATTGCGTCTTGAGTCTCAACGCGTAGCTTCATGGTGCTTAAATCAGTTGAACTCTCTGGCTCACCAATTTGCGTCATGCTTGTTTCAAACGTTTCAGTCTTACGTTTTCTCATGTTGCTGTCCTTTTTAATATGCTGAAAATGCCAAAAAGGAACGTGATGTGCGTAACGCATTGCTTTTTCAGTGTGCGTTACTTCAAGTACAGCGCCTTACTGTTCCTTCTAGTGTCAGATCTTACAAAGGTATGAGTCCAAAAGCTTAGACTGTTTCAGATTTTTACACTTGAGCGTTTCATTTGTTTAACACAAAATACACAAACAAGGCTCAGGCAGGACTATAGCGTTGTCATTGTTAGTAAAAGAATATTAATGGAGTACCCAAAGGGAAAAGATAAATGACAATTAAAGCAAGCAGTTTAGTACAGCAACTGAGGTTTGCCGCAGGATACTCTGTAATTCAGTTTGCAAAGAAGATGGGCGTTTCAAAACAAACCATCTACAACTGGGAGAGCGGCCTGACAACACCGGATTTAAACCAAGTAATTAGAATGTACATTGTTTGTGGATTGAACCCCAAGTCTTTACTACCAAAGCGAAAAAAAAGCAGTAATGATGAACTTGGTGATACCGATACCAACCTCGATTAAATAGCGCAATTTGCAATCAAGATTGTTACACTATGCATACAAATGTTATTAACATAAGGAATACAAAGTGTATAAAAAAGAACCTAATTACATCTCAAAGCAGCTACTTCCTGATGAACACTTAGGCAGTATTATCGGTTCGGGTGGTGTGGTCGGTGATGGCGCTCAAATTAACCCTAAACAAGAAAGAGGCAATATAGCGACCTCTGTAGTACAAGTCATTTCTCACAAGTACTTGCGACTAATTACGGGCTCTGGCGGTGTAGCTGGTGGAGGCGGCGGTCAAGTTGATCCTCAACAAGTGGAAGGTGCGATACAAACGCCTTACTTTAAATCTAGCAACGAGAAATCATGAGTACGTTATATCAAGTCATAATGGAAAATAACCACCTAATCAATATTTCGATTTGGGTGGTTTTGATAATTTCAGTCTTTCTAAGTAAAGACAGCCCTAATGTTCAATGGTTAGCAGTCAATATTTTATTTGCACGCACATTAGACATTGCACTGTATGAACCTGCTTTAAAGCTGGGCGGATGGTTTTACTTTATAATGGCGACGCAAAATTTACTTTTGATGGCGCTCGTCATAAAACGCAAACAGATTGCAAACTATATAGCGCAGTTCAATTTAAACTTTATCAGTCGCTTTGCACAAAAAAGTGCAAAAGACTTTTCCCTAACACCAAATGAGCTCACTTACATACTCATTTTAGCAAGTGCTGCTCTCATTCAAACTGCGTCCCTTATAGAGCGAGGGTTCAGAAAGCTAACTGACTTTAACCCAATGTTTATCTATAACGCGTACCCAAGTTTGATGCACATACTCACTATTCTTTCCGTGCTGGTTGTATTTTCACTAGTCATTGATGCTTATCGTGGTTTCTATACTCGTCGTGACTCTACAAGTCGCAGTAGCTCAATGTGAGAGCATGGCTCGGAGTGAATTAGCTTTGTACTATCACATAACGTGCAGAGGTTACTTTTATTAAAACTGGAGAATTATCATGATATTGCTATAACAATTTTCTTAATTAAGTGATCTATTTTGAGGCGAGAAAATTTTGTCGATAATCAGGCAGAAATTTTGCTATTTAGTTGTTCTAAATAAGAAATTTTTAACGCTGTTAGCGTCAAATTTACTCCTTCAAATTGAGCAAGTATTAAATCAAATTTGTATTACCCAATGATATAGCTAAAAAATAACAGGAGCAGCAGGCGGTGGAGTAACTAGTCCTGACCTGTCTGAGAAAGAAAAGTAAATCTGAGTGTAGATTCTTGCATAAAATACAAAAGCTTATGAACTTCAAGTCACGAAATGGTTGGGTCAACCAACTCCTCACCATCAGCTAGATCAATTACATACAACATGATGGAACGAGGACAAAAATAAAATGGCACACATTGCCCAACAAACAAATCAGGATAACTGCTCAAGGTCAACTCTGTTAAACAGCGCTGCTTGATGGTATTTTGTACACCAATTTGAGCGTCACATAACGATACTAAAGATGCCAAAACAGAAGCTGACCAGTCTCCACGAACAATATGCTAAATTTTAAGCTGAGCTGATGCTATATCTACATTATCAATACTAAAAAATGAACAAAGTCATATTTAAAAACCAATACCCAATCATGCTAAAGCCTCTAGGTAAACTGCTTTAGCTTGATTTAAGTACTCAGCTCGTTCTAATTGTGCCATTGTAGTGATTTTTATCGAATGCCTAAATGTATCATTAGGCTGAAAAACAACCGGATCTTTTAATGAAAAAGGTTTACCCAGCTCAAACAAAATATAAGGCTCATCAGAGTTACTCTCATATCCTGTGATGGATAATTCGATTTCTCGTCTCTTTACATATTGAACATCTCTAATTGGCCAGACTAGTCTAATATCGTGGCTCACTTGGTAATTTGGAATCAAGGCTAAGTATCTAATTTCATTGACAACATGGGATTTAAAATTTAATTCAAATGTCGAAACTGGAAGGTGATAAAAGTGTAATTCCTCATTTTTAAACTTCTCAAAGCAATTTATGAATCTGTCATTATACTTGCCCAATGCCACTGTCATCGTCATCGTCATCGTCATCGTCATCGTCATCGTCAAATCAGGGTACAGCACTTGGCGCATGCCGTAATACGGTATTCGTGCTGTTTCTTGTATGTAGAGCCTTTCCGCCATGCCAGGCACATGATACATGGCTTCATTGTTTTGACCTGTTTGTGTGTTCGGCGCTGTGCCAATTTGCGCTTGCAAGAACGCTAGCAACCATTGATGACCGGAATAAAGACTCTTTGTCTGGCTAAGATCCGTTTGACTAGGCTCATTTTGACTAGGTGACAAGGCAAATGCGCCAATGCCCACTTCCTCTATCGCGGCTGCGTAGGGGTTGGGTGTTGTGGCTTGATTAAAAAAGCCTGGATATAAAGCAAACGCACCAAAAACTGGGCGGCTTTTTTTAGCCGATTGGTCAGCGATTGAACTGGATGAACAATCAGATTTATCCGGCTCTGATAGGCAAATCAAAGCATCCCGATAGCGGTGCATTTGGTTAATGGCATCGTCTGGTACGTAATTAGTACTTTCAATATCTTCATTGCTGTCATCAAAGCGATTTTTCTCGGTTTTAATGCGATATTTGGCATCAAACAGCCAAATAAATTGCCTTTCTTCTGATGAGTCTGCTTTCGTTAAATCGGCGCTTTTAGGCAGTGTCACTTCCAAGACAATATCTGGCTCTTGGTTCACTAAATACGAGCGGATTGATTGACCCTTTTTGGTAAATTTCGGCTCGTGTGCCAGCCTAGCGGTCACACCATCGCTGCGTTTAAAATGAAAAGCCCCAGCAAAGCCATCTTTAAGTTGGTACTCAAAAAAGTCATTTTGGGCGAGCTTAGTCGCACTGTTTTCAACCAATTCGAAGCCTAGATCCTGCTCTAAAATCTGTTTCAAACACAAAAAACACCACACTTCGTAAATCTCGGCCACTGATTTCATTGAAATGCTCGACTGGTTGCCAAACACATCTAAATAAAATTTCAGCTCCTGCCAAATGCGATACACCGCGCTGTAACCGGTTTTTTGCTGAAGCACTAACGACTCACGGTTTAACCCTGTGTATGCCCCCACCTCTTTTAAAAAGCTTTGACCTAATACTTTTTGCAGCGGTTGTTGCCAACTATGCGGCTCATTTAAAAATGAATCTGACAACCGTTGCCGTTCTGGTGCTTGGTTACTCTGCCTAAGTTTTTGTTCAAACTCCGCTAATTGCCACTTGCTTTTACTCACCGCCATTTTGATAAAACGATTTTCAGGGGTATCAACACTCAGTTGCTTTTTTTCGACTGCGTAGCGTTTATCGTACTGGCCATTAGCAAAGTCTTGTTTGACTTGCTCCGCTAGCTTATGAGGCAAACGGCCTTTTAATTTGGCCGCTTTGATATTGGCAACCACCGGTTGTAAGCGGCTATGAGGGGCTGCACAAATCACTTTTAAGCCTTGCTCAAAACGCGCCCGTAACGCAGCAAAATTAGCCAACCACATCAATGGAAAATGCCCGCGTTGCTGGCTGGTCGCTGCATCTTGTTCTGTTTTTTCTACCAAACTAAAGCGCCAAATCGGTATACTATGTCAATGACTGAAGTCATCATGATAGCTAACCCACAGCCAACTTCGCGGCTTGTTGCCACATAAAATGCGGCATAGGCACTTTCAACTGCCAAGTAATGCTCATCGGTTGTGACCCTGTATGCGATACATAGTCAACTTCACCATAATTCACAAAACCCATAGTGCGGCCAAATTCATCTTTGCTTTGCTCGCGTACAAATAAAAACAGACGCTTACCCATTTTTTTATGTTGGATGTATTCCAAGCCACGCCCCTTATCGGGCCGTGCACTATTTTGCGACTGCCAATGAAAGAGGTGTTCGTTAATAGCGTAATCGTGATACATGGTGGTTGGCGAAAATTGCTTTTCGTTTTTGTCCAAGGTAACAAACATCAATTCAATATTTAGTTCTTTAAGTACAAATACACCTTCACGTGCTGGCGGTTGGCGCTCAAACGTGGTAGCACCAAATGCGACCAATATTTGCTCACGCGCATAACGTGCATGTAGCCTCAATGCGACCTCTGGCAAAGCCTGCATTGCTGGTTGCTCATGCTTGGTTTGTGCGAGTTGCCAATGCACAACATCCAGTAACTCTGCTTTTAACTCGCAAGCATTCAGTTTCGCTAAGCTTTGAACAATGGAATCTAATCCACATTCAGGCCCCGTTTTCTGCCAAAAATCGTAATGACACATCAAGGCATAACGATGGTCAGCATCTTCAATGACAAAGTTACTTTGGCAAAGCTGTTTTAAGAAACTCAAATAGGTATGATCATCACAGGTCAAAATTCGGTTATGAATGGCCTTTCTAAGCATTTTCAGCAAATCTTCATCAGCTGAATTTTCGTTGATTTCATCCTTAGCTTGCCGAACCAGCTTAGACCAACTCCCTCGCTTATAAAGCTCATTCAAGTCGATGTGAGGATTTAAGGCTAAGAAATTCGACAATGTTAACGGCAGTGTAGAATGCTGAGGATATTGGCGGATCATTGCGACTAGGCGCTTCAACGTTAATGAAGCTTGACGAATGTTGCTTAGCACCATTTCTTGAGTGCGCTTACTCAACTCAATGCGACAACCCAGTGGTGCGTGGGGGAACCCTTGCTTTATTTCTTCGCTTATCGCTCGATGGCTTTTACCGACTAAAGCTCTAAATTTATTGGCAAAGTCATACTCTGGGCGGGAATTACCAACAAAATCGAGTACTGTGCAGCACTCTTTACCATCCGATAAACGCAAACCTCGGCCTAGCTGTTGCAGGAAAATGGTGAGACTTTCTGTCGGTCGTAAAAACAATAACGTATCGACTTCGGGAATATCAACACCTTCATTGAAAATATCGACGACACAAAGCACGTTAATGCTGCCAGAGCGAATGGCCTGCTGCTTTTGCTGGCGCTCATGGCTATTATCACTGGTCAGCACATCAGCTCTAATTCCTTTTAATAATAGTTGCTGTGTCATGTACTGAGCATGAGCTTTACTCACACAAAAAGCTAGCGCTTTCATTTTGCTAGTATCTGTCAGTATTTCCTGCATACAGAGTAAAATTTTGTTAAAACGAACTTGGTTCTGAGTATAAAGGTCTGTTAGTTTCGCAATATCGTAACGTCCACGACGCCAAGGAATGTTGCGAAGATCAGTATCATCATCGATGCCAAAATACTGAAATGGGCAAAGGTGACGACGATTAATCGCTTCCGACAAACGGATCTCTGCCGCAATCACACCACCAAAATCCGCTAAAATATCACCGCCATCATGGCGCTCAGGTGTTGCAGTCAGGCCGAGTAATATAGTTGGGGAAAAGTGCTCCAGCAGCGCGCGATAACTAGTCGCTGCAATATGATGCACTTCATCAATGACAATGTAGTCATAATAGTCAGCAGTTAGGTTAAGCTGGTTCAGCTGATTGTTCAGAGTTTGAATAGAAACAAACAGTTGTCGATAGTACTCCGGTGTATGTCCGCCAACCCAAAGTTCACCAAACGTACCATTACGCAATACCCCACGATACGCAGATCTGGCTTGCTTTAATATTTCTTCTCGATGAGCAACAAATAAGAAATTAGCTTGCGGCTTGGCTTTGATAAAGCGCGCAAAATCAAAGGCTGAAATCAGGGTTTTTCCAGTGCCGGTTGCCGCTACCACTAAATTACGAAAGCGCTGGTGAACACTGCGCTCAACAGCCAGTTGTTCCAAAATGTCATTTTGGTGAGGAAACGGCGATATATCAAAAAAGTGCGTTGGGCTGGTCTCAAAATTTCCACGCTGCTGGTTCAAAGCTTTTTTGAGTTTTTCATTGCTTATTGCATCACCACTAAAGTGTTCAAAATCATGTGATGCCCAATAGGTTTCAAAAGTACTCAATGATTTATTGATAATGTGTGGAATTTCTTGCGAGGTAATTTTTAAATTCCACTCTAAGCCATTAGTTAACGCTGAATGGGAAAGATTGGAAGAGCCGATATAACCAGTGTGATAACCCGTATTGCGCAAAAATAAGTAGCTCTTGGCATGTAAACGTTCATGCTCGGTGTTGTAACTTAGCTTCACTTCAGTATTGGGTAAACTCGCCAAATACTCAACCGCTTTAGCATCTGTAGCCCCCATGTATGAGGTGGTGATAATTTTTAGCTCGCGACCGCTATAGGTAAACTCCTCTAACTCTTTACGAAAAATCCGTATCCCTGCCCACTTAATAAATGACACTAACCAGTAAATCTTATCCGCGGATAGAATCTCTCGCTTCAATTCAGATTCAAGCGACAATCCAGCATTACTGCCACAAAACAGCTCGCTTTGACTTAAACCAGTTAGTGGGAAAATGTCGTTAATATAATTTTTTAAATCGGCTGAAACAGGATTTTCGAGCTCATAGAGCGCAGTTAGGATTTTACCTTGACTAGCAAGCAAATTGCCTTCGATAAAATCGTTATCTTGAATTTGTGTTTTTAGCCATAGTAACAATTGGTTAGATAAAGCAATCTGGTGTTGTAGGCGATCATCGCCAGAGGGGACTGACTCAATCGCATACTCAAGAATGTGTGATAGGAAACGAGATAACCACGTCGATGCTTCACTACTATTGAGCTCACGTTCGCCGACATAGAAGCGATCTCGGTCAATTCGACTCTCGATAAGCTGCGTTATAAGCTGCTCATAAATTCCGACTTGTTGCATAATGTCCCTTTTACTCCAATGGCTGAATTAACAGTAACATGGATTGATATTGCAGCCTGACCGCTCGGCCAGTCAGCGTGGCCAGCTCAGTGACCGATTGCGGCTGTTGTTCGGCAATCACTTTTAACAACTGCTGGTTTTCTTTCGACAGCACATTGGCCACTGATTTCAGCGAGTCGAACCAAATATCAACGGGGAAACCTGGGGCAGACGTTTGTCCTTTAATCCCAATCACGCAGCGCGATTGTTTTGCGTTTTTCATTGCTTTACTCGCATAGCTTACTCGAATCCTTTGCTCACTAGGTTCCCAGCAAGTACATAAAACAACGTTTAAATAATCAAAAGACCGTACGCTTATACATAAGACACGCATCTTATCAACAACCGATAATATCGCAAGGGTATTGTCTGTTTAGGACGATTATAAGCCACGTATACAGCAGGTACACAGCCAGTAAACTAGCGGTATTGTCTGCCTCAGCCTATGAGCCTAGCTCTGCCCCTAGGTTGACTAGCGGTTTACTGCAAGGCGACAAGCCCACATAGGATTCACCACCTAGTTAGTCATCCAAGATGCTGCCTTTCACCCGCTGTTTATTTTAAAGAAAGTGCGTAGGCGTGTGTTGTCGGGCAGGCTGACTTTTCGCTGTGGTCGGTTGCCATCAGGGACTAGGTTGCCTGCGGCCATCAGTGCTTTGGCGGCGCGATCTGGGCTTAGGCCTTCGGTGGCTTCACGCCAGCCAGTTGGGTAAAACAGGTAAAGGGTTTGTGGCTCAGTGGTGTTATGTTAAGGATGACCGGTATGCCGTGAGCGCATGGATGCGCAGTAGCGGTCTAGCCAACCTGCTCGTTGGCGTACTTGGCTGCTGTAACCTGTTTGTTTAGACGTAAAGCGGCTTTCGCCATGCTGCTCAATAAAACTGCGCACTTGGCGAATGGCTTGTTGGTCTTCATTGGCGACCACACCACCACGGGTAAGTATCCATTGTTAAGCTGGGTTAGTGTGTGGCTAGGTAGCGTGAATTAAGCCGTTGTCCATATTGCCCCAAAAGCCCGAGGGGTAAGTACCCAAAGCCATCTCAAAAGGGAAAGCCTTGCCCAACGGTAAGGCCATTACACTTTTCTGCGCGTAAAAGTGTGCTATGCAAGTTGAGTACTCCTCTATGCGTTTTACCGAACGGTGGAATGCAGAGGTTGGAGGTCTACACAAAGTGACTTTATGGGTAACAATCTGTAAACCTTTTGGCGGGCTTACAACCTTCCATTAACCCTCAATCAGTTTTTTGCTAACGTCATTTGGCCAGTCTCTTGCCTCATCGTTTAAGCAAATCACTCAACCGATTTAACAGCGCTTTACGGCTATTGTTCGCCACAACAAAGCGCTTAAAACGTTGTTCAAACGCCACCTCATTCGCTTTAAAATGATAGGCATCAAACAGCTGATGCAGATAGCGTGATGCCGCATCGTAACCACTGGCGCAAGTTCGATCCGCTTGCTCTTGTGCTTGCTGCCAGTAGTGCTCACGCCGATTGTAAACATCCGTCAACACTTCTTCTTTTTCTGCTTTTTCGATGGCTAATTTTTTTGCGAGGGCTGCGGCTTGCTCTTGCTGTAATTGGCTTTGCGCTTCCTCGATAAAAGGGGAAATTACCTCGGGGGTTAGCCAATACTGATAGTGTTCGTCTGTGTTGGCAGGTTCATTTCGCGTCAGTGCTAAGGCTTGGTGACGGGTAAGCTGGCCCTGCTCAAACAACATGCGTAATAACGTGTCTTTCTCTGCTTCTGAGAGACTATTGAGCCACGTATCAAACTGAAACTGGGTTTGTTTGGCTTGGTGACTGGGTTGCTCTTTCAGCACCATGGCGAGTGCCTTAACCAATGCTAAAGGAATATCATACAGCGCTGCAAACGCCTGCTCCTCTTCACTGAGGTGCTTAAAATCGAATTGAGCTAACGGCACTCGCTCAACGTCATCATTAAAATCAAACGCTTTGAGCCACATAAAGTACACAAGGCGCCAATCCCCTTGCATTAATCCACTGCGTAAAGCGGCTAAATGCTGGAAAAAGTCGTCAGCATGCTCATCGTCAAAATATTCGTAGTACTCTTCAATGGAAAAAATCAGCAGTTGCCACTCATCGTTTTCGTGAACATGAAGCCCATCACTTGAAAAGCCAAGTAACGCTTCAGGGAGCGTTGCTGCTGGTAGCTTGATGTAGACATCGATTGAGCCCCAATCGGCATAATAAAAACCGATATCAAAGTATTTTAACATCAGCTCAAAAGGCTCCGCCTTTAAGTCACCATAGTTGTAATACACCTGAAAGGACGTAGAGCTGATCTCGGCACGACTTGAAATGGCTCTGAGTGCTTGACGTGCTTTAGCATCTAAATACCCATCTAGACGCTCGAATTTATAGTATTGATATTCGCTCACGATGACCTTGCTATGTATTTATTGTAAATTGAAAAGTTTGTTTCAATAAAGGCAGTACCTGTACCGTCCTACCAACAGATCCCGTGTTTAAAAAACTTCTTGGATCAAGGGTAACAAATCCCCAAAACTGTAAAAATCGCTCAATAAACCGTGATTCGATGAGAATGCTCAAGTTTCTTTCCGGCGAGAAGTAATTATCTGCTGGGAAGCCCTGTAGTAAATCAGGGAAAGCCACTTTCATCTCTTCAACTAGCTGATCTACACTACTGTGGCTTTGAATACGCCACAGCATAAACAGCCAAAAGGTTTGCAAGTCGGCATCAAACTCAAAACTGTCCAAATAGCCCCAGTTATATTTGCTGATGGCGGCTTCTAACATAGGTTTAAAAAATTCTTGTATACCTGACACCTGATACTGCTTTTGCGCTGATTTTTTCACATGGTAGCGGCCACTACGTCGATAAATAATACCGCTAATTTCGGCAAGCACTCGGGTGTAGTGCAAGGCATTAAACTTGTCTTCGTTGCTGCCCGCAAACTCACTGATGCTTATTTCACGTTCGAATTGAGCAACGGCAAATTCGGGCAATAACTCACTGGCTTGTTTGACTAATTTAGTCGGTAAGTTGCCTTTGCTCGTTGCTTTGAAGGAGCCGCTTTGCGCCATCGCTTCATCCAGAATGAGGGCTAAATAGCGCATTACTGGGCTGGCAGCAAGGCTGTCTGGCGTACTGATTGTGATCCACTGTAATTCAGTAAAAGGCGCATACAGCCAATTGGACATCTGCGTTGGCGTTACGCCACAAAAATCGGGATGGGGTTGATTATTGCGATCCTGAACTTTGTGTTGCAAAGCTGCGTTGAGCTCATCAAGGCTCCAATTTGGATTCATTGCCAACATAGATTCAACATCATCGAAAACTTGGGCATGTTGCTTGGAAACGCTGCTCATACAACAGCGTTTAAATTTTTTCCCACTACCACAATGGCAAGGATCGTTTCGGCCGAGCTTCATTGTTGTCCCTTCTTAATTGTTATAGAAAAAGCGCTGCATTTTCCTGTTTGCGCTGTTGCAATGTCTTAGCAATCGCAGACACTGTTGTTTTACTGATCCCTTGCTGCTGTGCAAGATACGTAAATTGGCTGATGGCTTCTGCGACTTCTTCAATGACTTGCCTTGCATCATTCCAATTCGAAAAGCTAGCATTGGTACAATGCGCCCATGCCTTTATCACCGACAAAGGCCAGTCTATCCATCGCCGTTAATTGATTAGGCAGGATGCCCTTTTGCCGGAAAATACGATCTTGCAACAGCATGCCCCAGCCATCGGGAAAACAATCTCCAAATACGCCATGTACACCTTGATGTGGCGCTTGAGGTGCGACTTGAACTTGTGTGCTCGACTGCAAAGTAAAAGGTGATAAATTGCCAAACTGCTGCAAATAGCTGTCTGCATACTGGAAAAAAACGCCTTGCCGATTCTGCGCCAAGACCCCTACAGCAACCTGCTCACCTGAGCTTAATCTACGAGTTACCATGAGTTTTTGAATGGGTTTAAAACTCATCTTTTAGCACCTCATCAATACTCTTGGGTACAGCAGCGTGTTCTTTGCTTGGTTGTGTGAGCTCGTATAACCGCCCAAGCGAGTCGAGGGTTTGCCAGAGCAACAACAATTGGCGAAATGAAATTTGCCCAGTTAGCTCAAACTTCTTAATGGTGGCCGCAGGTACACAGCTTCGCTCAGCCAATGCAGATCGTGACAGTTTTGCCCGCTTTCGTAACTCACGTAAATAAGCCGCATAGGCTTGGCTTACATCGGTATCATCAAGTAAGGTAAATTTCATCCGCAAAGGCAAAATGGATACAGTTATATCCACTATAGCGAAATAAAGCAGAAAGTAGATACTATTGTATCCACGAATAAATGAAGTGTTGAAAAATCACTCGTTCAAGCCTTTCAAAACTTATATTTTTAAACCCTAGCAGCATAAAAACGGCACTATTTTTCCATTGCTAACCACTAAGGTTTAGTAAAAGCCATAGGTCAGTGGTGAGCAGTTTGGTGGGCAAACAGGCATTTTTGAAAGGTTTATTTTCAGTAAGTTTTTGAGTTTTGAGTCTTTAAATGTTTAGATTGCCACCCGAGGGTGGCATTTGTCTGTTACTCTTCTTTATTTTCGAGTGCTTCTTCTCGGCGCAGATAAGCACCGGCTTCGTCACTACTTGCACGCAGTTGGTGGTTTTGGTCCACAGCTCTCGTTTGCTGGTTGAGCTGGTATACTTGTGAGGCGTTGCCTAAATCACGCTCACTGGTAATTGCGGCAATGGACTCCCGATCTTTTAAGAAACTAATCACATCTTTACGGATGTCGCTTAGCTGTGCATCGTCTTTATGCATTTCTAGAATATGTCTTGGGTGCTCTAGGTTTTTCATGCCCGTTGCTGCAAAGGTCGTTGATACTATTCTCGACACCACTACCCAAGGGGTAATACTGCTGCGTACTAGCGTATTTTCAGAGCGTGTGGAATCGTGAATACCAGTACCTGTTGATATTTTTGACTCAGTAAATGTCCCTTCACATTTAAAATAAACCAGCAGAGATTCAAACTGCATCTCGGCATAGAATACGTGTGCAGCATTGGTTAGCATTGATGCAAACGATTTAATCAATAAGCCACTTAGCAGTAAATGCACGGCTACCATCACAACGGCGCTGAACGACGCGATGTTTTCTTCGCTGAAGGCACTAGAAAAATTACTGATATTGGCGCTCGTTACATAGTGGTAAATATCTACTACGGCATAAGCAAAAAAGACACTTAACCCAAGGGTCACTAGTAGCAGTAAGTTACCACCAAGCAAAGATAAAAACCTAAAGCGCTCAAATGATTTACCTAAATCTAGGGGGAGAACTTTAGGTTGTACTTCTTGGATCATTTCGCCTTTAAAGCCACCTTTACCATCAACTTGTTCTTGCAAGCTGGGATCTAGCTCACGATAAACCCGGTTTGGTACTTCTTTATAGCGGCGATTTGCCATCACCAAGTTATCTAAGTTAATAAATATCTCGTTTGGATGTACTGACTCTTGCCAGTTTTCTCTTAATTCAGACACTTCAACCACTGGGTTTACTTTATCTAAACGCGCTTTAAGCATAACAGCAATAATGGCGCTACAGCCAAGTGCAAGCACGATAACGCCCGTGAGATAAGCCCAAGTATGAAGGCTAGGTAGCGGCGCAAAAAAGAGCTCAATATCGGCTTTACTTAACTTCCCTTCATCCATGATGTAAGACAAAGTTAGGCCTATCAAGATTGGTAGCACAAAAGAGAGCGAAATCACTTTAGCGAGGGTCGCACTCCCCAAAGATTCAATAGCATGTTCCGCTTTGCGTGAAATCGGTTTAGCCGCGCTGTACCAACATGACAAAATATATATCATCAGTAAGGTGCTATAGATTGGAAAAGTCAGCTCCCCAGCATCACCGGCAAAGCCCGATAGCGATACAAACGCCACCACACCATAAAGCACGAGTGCGGTTAATGTACTCACCCATGCACCAAATAAGCGTTGACTCATATTTCTGATAGGATAAGGGAGAAAAAGTAATTTAGGTGCAATGCTGTGAAGCAAACGCGATAAGAAACCTTTCGGTTCTACAAACGTGCTGTTCTTTCGGCCAATCAACATTTCTTCTAGCGTTTTAGCCCGGTAAGCCACATCAGCCTTTTCTTGCTGGGCGGTTGAAGTTTCTGACTTACTGAAGTTATAAGCTAAAGAGGTGGGGTGATTACGACCCACAAAAAAGCGCAGCGTTGCATATATTCCTTTTGCAAGAGAAGTGATCCCAAGACCTAAAATCAACATGCCAAATAGCATGATGATCCAACCCATACCCGCATCGCTCTTAACGGAGCTGGCGGCAATCACAAGTAGTGCAATGCCCGCAATAGTTTGTATTGCACCACGAAAAGCAGTGATTTTACCTTCCGTTTTAAATGGGTTTTTAAGCCCTAAATCAATAGAGCCATAATCAAAAGCCACTAGCAGCCTCCTTGTATAAACAGTCCAATGTCGGTGGCTAGGAGGTCGTTTAGCTTACGTAGCGTCCTGCCACACCTTTCAATTCATGTAATACTCTGCACAATAACTTATTAAGTTGCAACGAGTTTCGTTTGAATTCAAAGAAGTTCCCACTTACCATTATCAAATCGTCTAATTTCGTTACAATTAGGCGAAATAGACAGAAGATAAAGCCACTCGTTTTCTACCAATTGTTTTACAACCGGGTGTGCTGTCATGATTTGCTCAAGCGCCTCGGTTGGTGCTTGAACTATTACGCTCAAACGCTGTGGTGTGTGCATCCACTTTTCACCGTTATAAACGGATTGCAGTGGCAGACCAATTCGCAAATCTCCGCCATTCCCCTCAAAAACGCCTATTCGCCCCCCTACCACGTTATGAAGTACTTTATTACCACTACCATACTTACCAGGATCGGTGACTGAGGCGTTATATTGCATATTAATCCAATTAGTAACGAGCATTGGCGCCGTTAAAATTGAGGTTAATTTAGTTAACTCTGGGTCTTGCTGATAATCGTACTCATGTAAGAACACTCGACCTTGTAGGTCTAGCCCCTGCGTTGTCTGTCGAGGCGCAATAATAAATCCAGCGTTATTCGCAAGCCCCCACTCAGGACGAACTTGAGACCAATCCTTGGTTCGAGCGCTAAACTGCTGTTCTAGCTGTTGCTGTGACAAAATATCTGGGTTGATTGCAAGTGCCTCTGAGCGCTCAATGCGGGCTAGATGTGATGCCTGTTTTAGCCACTGACTGATCTCTGGTTTGAGTTCGCCATAAGTTACAATTTGCTCTGTTGTGGTATTGTGTAATGCTGCGATGAACCGAGTTGTGACAGGGATCTGCACCCCCAGTTTTATCAGCTCATTACGCACCGCAACATCATTTAATAGCTGGGCGAGTACTTTTACATTAACCTCGCCAGATTGACCACCGCATGCGCCACACTGTAGCCCCGCGTCGTGAAGATTATTAGTGGTTTTTGCTCCGTGACCTACTAACAAAACTGTATCTGCAAATGTTGTTAGTCCCATGCCTGCTAAGATAGGTGCAACCAATTGAGCTTGTTCAGTAGCCGAAATCTCTCTTTCATCTTGAGTAAGCCGCCATGCTGTTGTACCTATGTGGCTATCAACAGGGTGCGCGGTGGGATGCAGCATAAACACTTTACGTAACAGCTTGTAAAAATAGCTCATCCCCATCGATTCAACCATAGAAAAAGAAGCTGCGGCAGAGTGTGACCAACTCTGCCAGCGCCCCGTATGTTGACGTTGTGTGGTTAGCGATTGTGGCTCGTGTATTTGTGTTACCTTTAATGGGGCTTTTAATAAACCAGGTAATTGTGGCCGCTCAAAGCCGCTATCTGAGGCTCGATAATCTATCGGTAAGCCAAAAAAACCAGCGTATCCCATCGTGTGAATACCAAGGTGCTGCTTTTCTAGTGCCCGACGTATTACCTCTGAGCGCACATCAATGCAAAATATAGCTTGTAGTATATTTGCGTTGCTCTCATGTGCTTGCTTAGACTCGAATTGTTGAGCTAACTTAGTTTGATAGCTAAGCTCCAGTGCACGCTGGAATAACAACCTTGGCGAGAGTGCTTGCTTATGCTCCGCGATGATTTCAGGTAGCTGCTGCTTTTGCCTGTTCCAATGATGGCTAATTTGACTAAACATCGTAGGATAACGTTTACTAACATACTGCCAAATCACAAGCTCCCATGCCATTCTAATAGCCAATAGCGCTCGCATGTCAGAGTTTGGGCAGCCGGTAAGATTAGCCTGCCAACGCTCGTACCCAACCCATGACGCCCAACCATTTATATCTAACAGCAGCATATGTGCGTAGTCCGCAAGCGCTGTGAACTCAATGCCTAATGTCTCAACGGTCAGTGCTATTACCGTATCAGGTTCTGTCGGTAACTGTTTAAAGTATTCGACTAAACCTGGCTCCCCCATCACGATACTTATGCCCAAATCTTGAGAAACCGTCTCATGCCAATGACGATAAACGCAGAG
Source organism: Pseudoalteromonas peptidolytica (assembly GCF_012641745.1). GTDB lineage: Bacteria > Pseudomonadota > Gammaproteobacteria > Enterobacterales > Alteromonadaceae > Pseudoalteromonas > Pseudoalteromonas peptidolytica. Next base: position 22,086 of record NZ_WEHZ01000001.1, on the reverse strand, counting down.
CTTTTTGTGTCCTTGGGTTTGTTTCAAGATAGGCTGCACTTGCTGATAGTGGGCAGCGCAAAATTGGCTAATTTGATGGGCTATTTCCTCTTGCCATGGCATCTTGTGTTCAGAGCGGTAGCAGTCAAATAGATCAGCCAACGTATGCCAATGTGGTAACGCTTTTCGGCGACTTTGCCTTAACCAATTCAGTAATTCATTATTGCTGCGCGGCACCTGATAGTACTCGGCAGCTTGTTGTAGCGCAGCAGGCGCGATAGCCCCTTGTTGCCACTGTTCAAGATAGAAATCAACGGGCATCAACATGTTAACTTGTGCCAACGCACTCAGTTTGCTCACCGCCACATCAAATGACAAGGCTTTTATCCCCCAAAACGGATTAACCGCAATTAACTGATCAAGCGGCCAAGTTGGCGCGATCCGCATTTCTGCGTCGAGCAATTGCTGTTGCTGTGGCGCTGACAATACACTCTGGTTATTACTGTGATTGAACATTACTTCAGCTCCTCAAGGTTGGGGGTATAATGATGTTTAGCGAGATACTTTTGCTTTTTGGTACGAGGCAGCTGCACAGGCCAAAGTAATATGGTCAATCTAGTCATCCATTCATCCAAATAGAGACCGGCATATAATAATCGAGACAGCTTTTGTACCAGAGGTAAGTGGGCGCGATAGTAAAGTAGATAATTGACTATCGCTAATGTGATCACTATGGTGAGCAGCCATACGTCTGAAGCAGAAAAAGCCTGTGTTCTTAGCTCGTCGGGTAAAGCGACCATAAAATGTAATAACCATTTCTGTACGCTGTACACAACCAGTAGTACCAACGCAATACCGAGTATTTTCCAATAGCTACGCAGCACCTGAGCTTCGAACCGCAGTGCCAACCATACTGTCAGTGCGCCTATCATCAGTGCCCAAATACTTACAGGCCCTTGGTACCCGATACTGCTTGCTGCACCATAAACCAAACCCATGGCAACACCAAGTGCGCCAAACCACTGCCAAAAAGGCGGCTCTACTTGCTTGCTCATCCGTCGAGTTAAGTCTTCATGAACCCATTGACTCGCATTAAGAAAGGCATGTGCTTTATACGCTGAGTGAGCAAGCAAGTGTAGCAGCGCCAACTCGTATAGCCCAAGCGCACATTCCACCAGCATGAGCCCCATTTGCGCTGATGTAGACCAAGCTAAACGAACCTTTAAGCTGATCCTCGTAGTCATAATAAGCGCCGCTAATAACGTGGTGATCCCTGCAACAATTAAAAGCAGCCACTTCGCAGCCTCTACCCGTAAGACTAAGGCTCCAAATAACATCACCAGAAAACCACCTAAATTAATGATACCGGCGTGCAGCAGCGCGCTGACAGGCGTTGGAGACTCAACAACCTGCATTAGCCACCCATGAACGGGGAGCTGAGCACACTTTATTAATGCAACAACAGCCAATAAAATGGCGGCGGTTTGATCCAAAGCTGTGATCGCGCCTGTATATGTCGAATAAAATTCCAATATTTCATTAACTTGCAGTGAGCCTGTGGTTAAATAGATACAGATAAAAGCACCTAAGAGTGCTGACTCCGCCAAGCGCGCCAAAATAAACTTTTTATGTGCAGCCAAGGCAGCTCTTGGCCGGTTTGGATAAAACACTAGAAGACGATGTAAACTTAGGCTAATTCCAACCCAAGAAACCCAAAATAGTATCAAGTGATTGCTTAATACCACCACAGTCACACACAGCAATGTGATCAGCAGGCTGCGAAAATACCGTCCTCGTAACTTGTCGCCATCAAGGTAATGAATTGAATAGCGCAGTAACACAAAGCTCATAAAGCCAATAAGAGAAACCACACAAAGTCGCAAAAAGTTTATTTCAAACAATGTGTTTGCATTGCTTTTTGAGGTACTCCAATACCCCCAAGCTAACACCAAACAAAGGCCAACGCCCAGAGCAAAAAGGTTAGTAACACGGAATAAAAAACCATTTTGAGCCATGCTTTTTCCCATCACAAAAGCGGCAACGACAAAATGGAGGAGCAGTAAAATCACCAAGGTGGTAAGCATCAATTTCTACACTTCGTTATCGAATTTTACGGTATCAGTATTATTCCAACCTTTTTAACTTAATAAAAATAGATATAATTTAACTATTCGTTCTGTTTTTGTTATGTATAAATGAGCCGACTCAACTATCATCACCTTTATTACTTTTGGCAAGTCGCCAAACAAGGTAACCTGACTCAAGCAGCTAAAGATCTGCATGTGTCACAGTCTGCACTTTCAGCACAGATAAAGCAGCTAGAGCACAATAGCGGAGTTGCATTATTTGAACGCAGCGGCCGACAGTTAATACTTACCGAGCAGGGTAAAAAAGTACTTAGCTATGCGGATGATATTTTTACTACAGGACAGGAACTTGAGGCGTTATTAAGTAAAGGCGTGCAATCTACCACTCATGTTACGATTGGGGTTTTAACAACTCTCTCACGTAACTTTGTCGAGGCATTCATCACCCCGTTGATGCAGCGCAGTGATGTTCAATTTAAATTGAAATCAGGCAGTATCTCTGAGCTACTAAACGGACTAACCAAGCACGAACTGGATTTAGTACTAACCAACCGCACCGTTAACTTGGATACATCCGATCCATACTGGCAATGTCAGCTCGTGGCAAAGCAACCGCTAGCCATTGTAGGCCCACCTCAAAACAAACCCGATACATTGTTTCCAAAAGGCTTTGCTAACACCCGCTGGATTTTACCCCCAGCCAGTTCTGATCTCCGCACTGCTTTTAATGCCTTATGCGCGCAACACCAGTTCTTTCCTAACATACTTGCTGAGGTGGATGACATGGCAATGATGCGACTGCTTGCAAGAGACAGTGGTGCTGTGGCGGTATTGCCAGCAGTGGTGGTAAAAGACGAAATTGCTCAAGGGGTGTTAACGCACTATCAAGACTTACCTGATATTTATGAATATTTTTATGCTATTTCAACACATAAAAAAGTCATCCCTGAAGCGATTAAGCTGTTGTTACATAAAGCACGTAGCGACCCTGAAGCCTTTTAAGTTGAGATTGTTAGCGACCATACTCATTACGCATGCCATCAAGCGATAAAACGTTCAGTAGCACAGAGACTTAATTTACCATATAGCAAGACTGCCCCCACCCAAAGTTGAGGCATCTATATTGCCCTATAAAGTTAGTGTAAATGGACAATAGTCGAGTGTTTTGTAACTGAGCCCATATTTAGGTAAGAAAATCACCCTAAGCACTTGACCAATTAACGTTTATTTAGCAAGCTGAAGTTATAGGACAAAAAATAAACGAGGCGATGATCGTGTTCAAACTTGCGCATAATGGCAACATTTTAATGGATGTGAAATCTGCTTCACCGCCAAGTGCAGCCTTTATCATTGAAGCCCTTGAAAAGTCGCAGTTTGCCGACTGTGAAGTTGACCATGACTCTATTGACGCTTACTTCAAGAGTGACTTCCCTGAAAGTCAGCTTGTTGTCGCGAAACAATATGACGCTGAATTTACCGTGACACTCAGCGACGACAAAATGCAAGCTTTTGGGCAACTCAAAACCGCACGCGGTGGTAAAACGATTGCATTAGAAGAAGCCAAGAAGGTTATAATCAAAGCGGGCGTTAGTCGTGGCTATAAGCAAGCCTACCTAGAAAAGATTTTAAGCAAACAGTTTGAATTACCTCCCGGTGAAGAAGCTTCTGGCATCATCGCACAAGGTCGACCACCACAAGATGGTCAGTCCGCTAAGTTATTACCTCATGTACAAACGCTAAAAGAACGCCTTAAACAGCCAAGAATGCGTGAAGATGGCACTGTGGATATGCGTGATTTTGGCAAGCTCGCAAGTGTTTCCCCCGGAGATCTACTGGTTACACAAAGACCAGCAACCCCAGGTAAAGAAGGGTTTACTGTCACGGGTGAAAGCATAGAAGCCAAAGCAGGAGAGTCTTTTCAGTTGATGGCAGGTGAAGGTACAGAAATTAACCCCAGTAACCCTCTTGAGCTCATAGCAACAATTGCGGGGTGTCCATCAGACATAGGCAACGGCATGCGGGTAGACGATGTTTTTACCATTGCTGATGTAACTGTAAAAAGTGGCCACGTTGACTTCAATGGGAGCGTAGTCGTCACACACAATGTTGAACCGGGCATGCGGGTTACAGCAAAAGGAGATATAACGATATTAGGCACAGTAGAATCAGGAGAGCTAGTTGCTGGTGGGAATATCGAAGTAAAAGGTGGCGTTATAGGTCATGTTGACCACCAAAATAACGAACAAGGCTTAACTTGCAAACTCAGCGCAAAAGGCAATGTCGAGATCGCTCATGGTCAGTATACTTACCTTGAAGGTGAAAATATATTTATCAATAAGCAAAGTAACCATTGTGATATCAAAGCGCAGCGGCTGGTTCAAGTAGGCACTGGGGAGCACCCTAATGGCAAACTCATCGGCGGCTCTATCATTGATGCTCAGATGATAGTAGCAGGAGAGATAGGCAGTGGTTCTGGGGCTAAAATGATGATTTACTTAGCCCGTAAAGGGATTCAAATCACTGAAGATACCGACACATTATTTAAAGAAGTCGCAGCGACCAATGAATCTTTAGACCAACTCCAACAAGCTATTGAAAAAGCAGAGTTAGTCAAAGACACGGAGAAAAAGCAACAGCTAAAAACAAAGATAGGTGCGACACAAATGCACTATTGCCAGCAAGCCGAGCAGCTAGAGAAGCAGCTCTATCAGCTCGACCATGACTTACATGAACTGTTAGAAGATACAAAATTATCTGCAAATAAAGCGCTGCATTCTGGCGTTGAAATACATATATTTGATCGCGTTTATAAAACAACCCGCAGCTATCCACCTTGCACAGCCTCATTACAAGATAACCAAGTTAAAATTGATTTTAAAACGGCTGGTAACTAGAGCCTGTTGACCTTTGATTTTTGCTCCTTGAGTGTACTTTGGTCGCGGTGCTCAACTTGCCGCCCAATAGTCAAAGTAGAAGTTGGGCAATCGTGAACAAGGCGCACTTGGGTAAACCTAAAGGGCAACGCTTGATCCACATTTTTACTGAGTTGCTCTATCAGGGGGCAAGGAGACTTCACAGGAACACAAACTCTTTATCGCCTGACTGACATAAAGCAACTCTCCTACACAGGCTCTACCTTATACAATACCAATCAAACGACTGCGAAAACAAACTTAAAAAAATAAGCAAACTCTAAAACTATTTATCGTTGGCATTTGGGACAATACACTGTACTTCGCTGTCCTAATCGGACTTCTTTCAATGAAGTTTCACAAGTAACACACGGCTCACCTTTTCGTCCGTACACCAGTAACTCTTGGGCAAAATAGCCAGGTTTACCATCGCTTTGTGCAAAGTCTTTTAGCGTAGTACCGCCTTGTTTAATCGCCGCACTAAGGGTTTCCTTAATTATGGGCGCAAGTGCCTGATAACGTTTAAGGGATATTTTTCCTGCTTCTTTTTTAGGGTGGATCCCAGCTTTAAACAAGGATTCATTCGCATAAATATTCCCTACCCCCACGACTACGTGGTTATCCATAATAAATTGCTTAACTGCTTGCTTTTTACCACGGCTCATTGCAAACAAATGCTCCGCAGTAAACTCAACGGTCAAAGGCTCGGGACCCAGTTTTGCTAAAGTCGGGTGTAGTGCTCCTTTTGCTTGCCACAAAAAAGCCCCGAAGCGGCGGGGATCGTTCAGCCGAAGTGATTTGCCACCAGCGAGGATAATTTCGACATGATCATGCTTTTTAAGCGGTTCACCTTGGTCAACAACGCGCAAGTTCCCCGACATACCCAAATGCAATATTGCGGTGCCATGAGCCGACTCAATTAAGAGATATTTAGCGCGGCGCTTCACGGCGGTGACTTGCTCCCCTTCCAACAAATGCACGTCTTGGGGGACAGGCCACCTTAGCTTCTCGTTATAGACTTTTACATGGGTGATCACTTGTTCAGTTAAGTAGGGTTGAATGCCCAACCGACTTACTTCCACTTCTGGTAATTCAGGCATAATTAGCTCTATATTTCTTGCTGTCTAAATAATATGGGTAAAAACAAGGCGCGCGCCTGTGCTTCATCAAGCTCAAACCAGCGCTGCTTATGCTTATCAAACAAAATCAACCTGTTGCTATGTTGATATAACTGAAAGCTTAATGGCAGTTCATGTGTCGCTAACCAAATACGCGCGACACTAAGCGCCTCACCTAGCTGTGGCGGCTTTTCAATAACATTAAGCTGGGCTTTTTGCCAACTTGAGACCATAGCACTAAGCTCTGACACGCTATAAGACTGCGTCGCGCCTTTTGGCAGTTCTATACGCCAGCTAGTACCAATACGTTCAATCTTATAACCGGGAAACGCTAATGTCAGGACAAAGCTTTGCGCTGGTAACACCGCCTGTATTCCCATTTTTTCATCTGTTGGATTCAATTTGTAATGTAACCCATTGAGAAAGAAAATCATCAGCAGCATGGAAAATATAACCACGTTATTCCATGCTTTACGGCTCATTTGGATCATAGCCATCTCCTAGCGTCTACTGCTCTTTTGCATTTATTTTTATAGCTATCTGCTTCCTAACCACTGCTTTTGATGGTACAAGCCCTTTTAGCGGTTCGCTTTGGCACTTAACTAAGCTTATCAAATAGCGAAATGATTCAATTCATGAGTATAACATCAGCCCAAGTGAATACGGCTAAAGTTTCCCTCGCTTATAGATGCTCGTTACCACATTCACAGCTATAAAAGCCAATGCTTTCCTAAAGCAGGCTTGCTATCTTGAACTCAAACTAACTGGGGTAAATTGCACATTTGGACTATTTAATTAACAAGTTATTTTGCTAGAATGTGGGCAAAATTTTTAGGAGTTCCGTCAATGGCAATGTATGTAGTGGGTCATAAGATCCCAGATTCAGATTCAATCTGTGGTGCAATCGCACTTGCATATTTAAAAAATCAAATTGGTGAAGAGGCAATCCCATCACGTTTAGGTGATGTATCACCTGAAACTCAGTTTATCCTTGACCGTTTTGGTTTTGAAGCACCTGAGCTGAAAATGAGCTACGCAGGTGAAGAGGTTTACATCGTAGATCACACTGAAAAGACGCAAGCACCTGATGACATCGATAAAGCGACGATTGTCGGCGTTGTTGACCACCATAAGCTTGGCGATCTGACCACATCTGCCCCACTAGAATGTTGGATCCGTCCAGTCGGTTGTAGTAACACGATTATCAAAATGATGTATGACTTTTACGATGTTGAAATCCCAGCAAATATTGCTGGCATCATGATGTGTGCAATTTTAAGCGATACCGTGATCTTTAAGTCACCGACTTGTACTACAGCAGATATTAAATGTGTTGAAGCGCTAGCTGAGATTGCTGGTGTTGATGACGCAAAAGCACTGGGCATGGAAATGTTCAAAGTAAAATCTGCAGTTGATGGCACTCCAGTGCGTGATTTAGTAATGCGTGATTTTAAAGACTTCAATATGAATGGAAACCTTGTTGGGATCGGCCAACTTGAAGTCGTTGATCTTGCTGTGTTCGACAACATCAAAGATGAGCTACACGCTGATATTGCCAAGTTAAAAGCTGAAGGTAATCGCCACAGTGTGATGTTACTGCTGACTGACATCATGAAAGAAGGCTCACAAATGCTAATCGCATCTGATGATGAAGCAATTATTGCTAAAGCCTATAATGTTGAACCAGAAGCAAGCAAAGTATGGTTAGACGGTGTACTAAGCCGTAAAAAACAAGTAGTCCCGCCACTACAAGATGCCTTTGCACAGTAATGCCATTGCCGAGGTGCTTACCTCGGCATTTTACTCCTGACTCTATACAACCAAGCCCACACACTAAACAGCATTAGCCGCTGACCAGACCCCCTTTTCTATCCCTTGCTTCACTATTAACGTTAACGCTTTTTCAATCGCTTGAGTCACACAAATATGCATCGGCTCATTATCACTAAACCCAGCTTCCGCTTCCGCCAGCCGCTTATAACTTACGTAACGAAAAAAACCGGCTCGAACTTCCATTGAGAGTACTTTTTTGCTGCTTGCAACAGACAATAATACTTGCCCAGTACGCACATCAACAGCGCGCATATAAATTGAAATGACATCTTCTCGATAAAGCTCTGAAGCACCAATACCAAAGTACTCCATACCTAATCCACCCGTGCGAATATTAGAGTCATAACTGATGATCCCGCCTTCTAAAATAATTTTTGCAGTTGTAAGTGGCGGTAATGGCGCAGCATCGTTGTCATCATTGGCTGCACGAATAATTTTACGCTCGGTCAATAGGTTTTGTAGCCCCTCTCGTTCAACCGGAATAAACCAGTCGGTCTCGTGTAGCGCTTGCATCAAAATTGAGTTTGCGCCTTGCGTAACTGCGGTAGAAAAAGAGCTAACATTATCTTGTGGCTTATATTGACCGGTTTGATCGCGAAAGGAATAAACAGAAACAGGTATTCGACCTCTGGGCTTAGGTAGCGCTTTTAGCTCTGCAAACGTTTGTGTTTCTGTTAATGCGATAGCAGCACTCTGCGAAGGAGGTAAAACACGAGACAGATTAGAGCAACCTGTTACAAAGAGCGTGATGGCAATTACTACTAGTCGGTACATTTAAAACCCTCCGTCGGGAGAGACTGAAAACCTAGGAACTTCTAGGATCGTTTCTTCACCTGACGAAGTGTTAGTAATCCTCACCGTAATGGTGTCTGGCGTACTTGTGATCACTTGGATCTGATAATCTCCACTCATAAATGTGGCATCTTGATCAAAAATACTATCTTTTACATCATCACCAAAAGCCACATCAGTGATCTCTCTGACCAAACGATTGAGATATGTTCGCTCTAGCGATTCTTGAAACTTTTCATCATAAGTCTTTTCAATGATCGGCGCTCGGTGTTTATTTTGTGATTGCGCTTTACTTAGTAACATATTGGCGTTTAGCGGGTTACCACCAAAAGCTGGATTAATTGGCTTGTAGACCAACTCAGTTGCCATACTATTTTTGCTGTGAACACAGCCCAACACACCGAGTAACAATGTTATTTTTATTATCTTCATTTTACCACCCACTAGCTGCCAAATCTTCAGACCCACTTTGCTGATACTGCGCCTTAGCCATCGCATCCATTACCGTAAAAATCGCGGTTTCAACACGTTCGTCAACAGAGCCACCTCGCCTTCCCATTGCAGTTGCGTACACAGGCTTATTATTCATTAACACTTCCAATCGAGTACCAGCTCTTGGTAAAACGGTTTCTTTAACCGTAATGTTAATTCCAGTTGAATTTGGCACATCTCGCCAAAGTTGTGAGAATTGGGAATAAAATTGATGGCCAAACCGGCTAATACTTTGATCCATCACTAAACCATCGATCTCAACATCTTGTTGTGCCACTGCTATATTGGCTAAAAAAAGTTGCGCACTTAGTAGTATTATTATTTTTGTCATGACTTATCTGCTCGTTATTTTGGCGATGTTGATGAGAGTATTCCTTATAGACTACAGTTTAGAGCCAAGTATTAATTGAGGATAAATAGGCTAAACAGTACCAACTTGCTTCATTCAGTGATGTATTATGAGGCGAAAGAATCTTGTCGATAATACCGTTAAAATTTTGCCATTTAGTGGTTCTAAATAAGACTTTTTTAACGCTATTAGCGCCAGGTTTACTCCTTCGAATTGAGCAAGCATCAAGACAAATTGATACCAGTACAAAGCGGGAGCCTGCTCACTAAGCCCCCGTTTATTCGCAGTTACTGCTGCGTTATTGTAGCAACGTTATTGTCGCCTACTTGTGTAACCGTGATGTTTTGACCACTGCCTGTAATGCCACCTTGTACCAAGTTACCATCACCCATTTGGCTAATTGTTAGGGCATTATCATCACCATTGATAACAAAAGCGTCAGCTCCCATCCCCATAACAAAGTTATTAGTGCCAGTTTGTGTGATGTCTAACATATTGCGACTGCCTTCTAACATCAGATCAATGGCATTGAACTCTCCAGACTGAGCAATATCAACTTGGTTAGCGCTACTTTCAAAAACACTGCTCATTGTCACAGCGACACCATTGCTGTCACCGTCTTGAGTTATATCAAGCGCATTGTTATTGCTTGCCAAGTTCACGTTTGGATAAGATGACTGTACAAGTGCTTCATTATTGCTGCCGGTTTGAACCACCTCAACATCATTATCATTACCGTTGAAATTGGCGATATGCGCAACGTTACCATCACCGATTTGCACGGCTGAAAACTCATTGTTGTTCCCTGCAACACCTAGGTACATATCATTGTTATCGCCGACCTGAAGTGCGCTAAACTCGTTATTGTCACCAACAACATCTGCCAAAATGTTATTGTTTTCGCGTCGTTGTTCTGTGGTTATCTCATTGTCACTACCAACAAGTAAATCAGATGCAAACTGGTTACCCGAACCCTCTTGCTCTATCGCTAGCTCATTACTATCGCCTGAAATTTCAAACACGCTAACGCTATTATTATTACCTTCTGATTGCTCTATTTCTATTTGATTATCATCACCTGTGATTGTCTCAATTGAAACCACATTGAAATCACCACTTTGACTAGATTCAATCTCGTTTTCGTTACCTTGTAAACTCACCACCTTGTATTGATTGTACAAGCCGTCTTGTGTCAAGGTTATTTGGTTCATATCACCTTGCAGTGACTCTAATGTAGCCTCATTCCAAGTGCCAGTTTGTGTTGCAGAGACTTCGTTTTGGCTGCCTTGCATGTCTAGGTTATAGAACCATTGACCACCGGAACCTTGAGACACCGAGATGGTATTCTGATCACCGGCTACTACGTTAATCGCTTCGTTATTAATACCAAGCAGACCAGCACCTGATTGCTGTACATCAATGTTGTTATCATCACCTGTTACTTCTGAAAGTGCGCCGTTAGACTCTCCGTCTTGGCTGTACACTTGTTCATTGTTATTACCGGTTGTAGTGATAATAGCAACATTACCTGTACCATTTTGCTCTGCTGTCGTCGTATTATCATCACCAACTGTTGTTACATCGGTTAGGTTGGAAACACCAGATTGAACGGAGATTAGTTCGTTATCACCGTGGCTTCTTGAAGTTTGAGAAAGCTTTAACTGGTTACTAGTACCATTGATTTGCTCAACTTGTGAAAGTGCAGAAGTAGAAAGCGCTTTGTTGTCTGATTTTGTATCAGCCTGTGCAGCAAACGAATGAGTTAATGCAAGTGCTATGGCGCAGCTCACAATTGATTTTGAAAACTTCACACTGTTCTCCTTAGAGATTTATTATATTGTTTTAAAATTAAGTGTTCAGTGTTGCGTCTGAGCAGTTGCCTTTACTCAGTTAAATACCACCTTCACCTAATCAACGTCCTGTTCTGGCTCAATAATTTGAGCCGCTCCTACCTAAGCCAGTTACCAGAGTGTTACATTTGAGTGAAAAACATAATCTATATCAAAGCAGCCACCTTGATATTCTGAAATAATATATTCCATTACGTTTTGCCATCTCTAACTCTAAGTTGGGAACATCCGAAGATAAATAGGAAGGTTTTATGAAATATATAACCTCATAATTACATAAACTTACCTATAAAAAATCACATTCCATTACAAATCAAAAATTTAACTACAAAAAAAGTATGACTAAAGTTCCATCGCGTTTAGCTTATCTCTACTCACAAAAAAGAACTAAATAATATATTCTTAAATTTGCAAACCAATAAAAATGCCTGATTTTTTTATTTAACCCTTTTTTTACATTGCATAGCCGAATTTCTGCGTCTACGTTTTAAAGCGTTGCCAAAAAGACCACAGCCACTACCAGAAAACTACCAACTAAAACAGCGTGATAATAAAAAGCGCTTGAAATTAAAAAGGTTATTAAAATGAGATCAAAACTTTCTGCATTGTCTTTGGCTTTGCTACCTGCATTTGCGTTTACCGCTCAAGCAGCAGTTCAAATTGACACAACAACCGCAACTGCTGACGACAGTATTTTAGTGGTATTTAAAGAAAATACGTCCGCGGCACTGCGCGCTAACGCAAGAAATCTTGTTAAAGCAAAAATATCGGATTTAAACGCTGACGGTGTAGATGACAAATATCGCCATGTCTTGAAAGGACGACTAGCAAACTTTAAGCTTGATAGCATCAAAGCAAAACAAGCTATTGAAAAGCTAGCTAACCACCCTGCGGTAGAATATGTAGAGCCAGACTATCAGGTCAAAGCACTTGGGATCCCTGATGACAGCCGCTTCGATGAACTTTGGGGTATGCACAATACCGGCCAAACAGGTGGAACAGCAGATGCTGATATCGATGCACCTGAGGCATGGGACATTAGTATTGGTTCACGTGATGTGATTGTCGGTGTTATTGATACAGGTGTGGACTACACACACCCAGACCTTGCAGCAAATGCCTGGGTAAACCCTGGCGAAATTGCTGGAGATGGTATCGATAATGATGGTAATGGCTATATCGATGACGTATACGGGATCAACGCAATCACAGGTAGCGGTGACCCTATGGATGACCAAGGTCACGGTACTCACGTTTCTGGTACAATTGGTGCCACTGGTAATGATGCAACAGGTGTTGTTGGTGTCAACCATGAAGTATCCATTGTAGGCTGTAAATTCCTAGATGCGTCAGGCTCAGGTTCTACTTCTGATGCTATCGAGTGTATTGACTATATGGTTGCATTAAAAAATGCAGGCCACAATGTCCGCGTAACAAATAACAGCTGGGGTGGTGGCGGATTTAGCCAAGCACTGTCTGATTCGATTACAGCAAGCGAAAATGCGGATATTCTGTTTGTTGCAGCAGCGGGTAACAGCGCGGTTGATAATGATGTAAACCCACATTATCCATCAAGCTATGATCACGATACTGTTTTCTCTATCGCCAGCACAACACATACTGATGCTATGTCTTCGTTCTCACAATGGGGATTAACATCGGTAGATATGGGTGCGCCAGGTAGCGCAATTCTGTCTACCGTACCTGGTGGCGGCTATGCGAGTTATTCAGGCACATCTATGGCCACACCTCATGTTGCCGGTGCCGCCGCATTAGTACTTTCTGTGAATCCAACATTGAGTGCTGTTGAGCTTAAAAATCTACTAATGCAAAGTGGTGACGTGAACGCAGATCTTACCGATAAAACGGTCTCTGGTACGCGTTTAAATGTAAATCAAGCTGTTATTGATGCCGATCCTGAGCCAGGCTTTAGAGTCTCAGCACGTCCAGCAAATCTAGAAATTGTTGCTGGTGATACTGCAACTTATGAATTTACGTTCACATCAGTTGCTGATTGGCAAGGTTCCATCAACCTTGCGGTGGCTTCACCTCTTGAGGGTGCAGCACTATCTGCTGATACAGCTATGCCTGGTGATACTGTAACGTTATCAGTGCCAACCACCAGCACGACGCCGTGGGGCGAGTATAATTTGACTCTAAACGCGACGTCTGGAGAGTTAGCTGATAGCGAACAGGTTGGACTTTATGTACTTCCGCAAGGCTTAAGTGACTTTAGCTATGATAATACCACCGCAGTTGACATCCCTGACAACGACGCGACCGGTATTACCTCTGTGATCACTGTTGCTGATGCTGTTACGGTATTTGACAGTAACACGCTTGTAGATATTACTCACACTTATATCGGGGACCTAATTGTGACGTTAACGTCACCAGCAGGAACCGTTGCTACACTGCATAACCGTCAGGGCGGTAGCACAGACAACATTAATCAAACCTTCAATTCAGCGGCATTTAATGGTGAAGTTGCAACGGGTGACTGGACATTGTCTGTTTCTGATAATGCTGGCATTGACACCGGCTCACTAAACAGCTGGACTTTAAACTTAACGGGTCTTGGTGAAGTAGCACCACAACCACCTGTGGCAGGCTTTAGCTATAGTGCATCAGGTTTAGCCGTAACCTTTACAGATGAAAGCCGTGATCCCAATGATGATATTGTCAGCTGGGCATGGGATTTTGGAGATGGCAGCACGAGCACTGACGCAAGCCCTATTCATGAGTTTGCAGCATCCGGTGAATATAACGTTGCACTTACCGTTACCGATAGCGAAGGCAATAGTCACACAACGGCGCAATCTGTTGTGGTAAGCAGCGACGAAGTCGCACTATCTCTTGTGAGGGCAAATAAATCTCGCTTGGGCTTTATCCGTGTTGAACTATCATGGGAAGGAAGTAGTGCAAGTGAGGTATCAATTTACCGAGATGGTCGACTACTTGAAACCGTTTCTAACACAGGTAAGTACAGAGATTTTGCTCGTGACCTTGAGGCAACTAGCTACACCTATAAAGTGTGTCAATCTGCTGAGCTTTGCTCAAATGAGATCACAGTAAACTTCTAATCATCCTCTTCCAGTGGATAATCAAAGCCCCGCTTGGGGCTTTTTTTATTAAAAATGTCTCATTTAGAACAACTAAATAGCAAAATTTTTGCCTTGCCTATATGGATGTAGGTACCTTAGCGATAGCAAGGCGCGGTAGCGGAGTTATCGACAAGATTTTCTCGCCTCAAAATAGACCACTTAATTAAGCAAATTGGCATTAAGCGCTCAATACTTCCCCCTCGATACAAAAAAACAAAAAATAAAAAACAAAAAATAAACAAGCGTTCACACCTTCTGTCTAACTATCAAGTTATTCTAATTTGCAACTTTTTGACAGAAAGATACAATGCCCGATGAAACTTGGAAATCAGTCAAAATATGGACTTTTATGAAAGCAGTAATTCCTGTTGCGGGTCTTGGTACCCGAATGCTCCCAATGACCAAAGCAATTCCTAAAGAAATGCTACCTTTAGTCGATAAGCCGCTTATTCAGTATATCGTTACTGAGTGCGTAGCTGCTGGGATAAAAGAAATTGTACTTGTAACCCACTCTTCTAAAAATGCAATTGAAAACCACTTTGACACTAGCTTTGAGTTAGAAGCTACGCTAGAAAAGCGTGTGAAACGTAAGTTACTCGATGAGGTCCGCTCAATTTGCCCTGAAGATGTCACCATTATGCACGTTCGCCAAGGTGAAGCAAAAGGTCTAGGTCACGCCGTTTTGTGCGCACAACCCATTGTTGGCGATAGTGACTTTGTAGTTGTATTACCTGATGTCATTTTAGATGAATATACCGCAGATCAAGGCCAAGAAAATCTAGCTGCAATGCTACAACGTTTTTCACAAACACAAGCCAGCCAAATCATGTTAGAGCCTGTTCCCCAAGAAGACGTATGCAAATATGGTATCGCCGATATTGGTGGTGTAACGCTTTGTCCAGGTGAAAGCAGCCCTATTAAGCACATGGTAGAAAAGCCTGATATGGAGACAGCACCTTCTAATCTCGCAGTGGTTGGCCGCTATGTGCTTTCTAAAAATATTTGGCCGCTCCTTAAAAAGACACCACAGGGGGCTGGCGGTGAAATACAACTCACTGACGCCATTGATATGCTGATGGAGCAAGAAACCGTTGAAGCTTTTCATATGAGCGGTAGATCGCACGACTGTGGCGATAAACTTGGTTATTTAAAAGCGATTGTTGAATATGCTATCCGAGATGAACAGCTAGGTGACGCGTTTTCACAATTTTTAAAGCAATTACAATAGCCAAGTCACAGACTGGGATAGCGACTATCACACCTCGCACTTAGCAGCGACTTATACTAATGGCTCTTATGGATAACAGCATTCTCTTTAGCAGCTGTTATCCATACTACTGCATTAAACTTAAAGGCAGTAGTTTCCATTACAGAAAGCAACAACCTCTCGTTGTAGTGGTAGTATACTTTTAGGATACTGCCTTTTAGTTGATTAACTCGCTTCTTACTTCAAGTTTAGATTAGCCCATAGATTATGTGACCTGCGCGGTATATCATACCCTTCCGTAAAAAAACAAAACCCGCTACACTAACCGCTCTTAATACTCAAGGTGTTGATCATTGTATGAAAACTCATTTAGGCAGACGAGCATTCTCAACAATGGAACTTCATACTCTATTTAACGGGTACATCTATACCGACGAAAAATTAAAACGGGAACAGCCCAAACATTGGCACTTTTGGCTACCGTTACTGAGTTACTACACTGGTGCCTACAGCGACGAAATTGGCTCGCTCACCCTTGATGATATTTTTCAACAAGACCATGTTCACCTATTGCACTTTAAAACCCATGGTAAAATTCAGCCTCGCGTGGTACCTATTCATCCAGCGCTTTGGCAAAGTGGACTCGAGCAATATTTAACGCAGGTCAAAAAACTCGGTCAACAACGTATTTTATTTGATCTACCGGCCAAAAGTGGAAGGTACAGTGAAAAAGTCAGAATTTGGTTTTCAGGAGAAGGAGAGCGACAGGGCTACCTGCAAAAATGCGGCTTACCCAATGTCGATCAACAAGGAATGAAAACGGCTATTAGTAGCCTTCGTTTGAATTTTGAGCAACAAATAAGAATATCAGCCATCCAACAAGGTCATAAGAGTAGCTTGCATTACCTGCTTGGATTAAAGGATGATGGCGATATAGTAACCTGCCCGCCATTAGCGATATTAAAGCAGATCACCTCTCAGCTTAGAGTTATCAATCCGAACATAACTTGGCAAAGGTTTTTAGACCGCCACTAATGTAGTACTCAGCTACTACCCTTTTCTACCCCTGCTAATTTATGATGTGCGAGGTAAGTTAAGCAAGTTACCCGTAACATAGAAGCAAGATTGTTAATCTCACCATGACGTTCTATCGCCTCTTGATACAGTGTAGATATAAACTCAGCGAGTGATAGTTGCTCCTGTTTTGCGATAATTTCTAACACAGACCAAATTTCGTTTTCTAACGCAAGGCTTGTTACCACGCCTTGAATACGAATAGAGCGCCGATCAACTTCATATCGATGCGGTGCCGTTGAAGCGTATAGCTCACACATAAACATTCCAAAGGTTGTAAATGGCAAAAATGATACATAGCATGATCAGAGTAAAAGATGCTGATCAATCAATTCGATTTTATCACGACGTATTTGCATTGACTGTAAAACGACGTATAGATTTTAGCAACTTTTCCCTTATTTATCTGGGTAATGAGCAAACCTCGTTTGAGCTGGAGTTGACTTGGAACCATGACATGCAGTCAGAATACATCCATGGTAATGGCTACGGGCACCTTGCGTTTGTTGTTGATGAACTAGAGTCCACCTTTGAGCAAGCTCAGGCGCTTGGTTACCAGCCAAAGGCCATAAAAGACTTTTACAATCGAGATGTGCTAGTTGCCAAGTTCTTTTTTATCACTGACCCTGATGGGTATGAGATTGAAGTTATTGAGAAAAGCGATGTATATCGCTGATCTGAGCTTTAGGATAAAAGCGAGATAACCTGAAGCTGCGTTAGGGATCGAGTGAGTTTATCGTGTATTACACACGCCTGACATTACACTTTTCAGCAAAGAATTAGGTATAACGCAGCTTTTATGCTTACTCTTGCAAGATTTCAACTTTTTCTTCAGCTAATTTAGTGTGTCAGCAGGCCGTTAGATTGGCCTTATTTCTTAATATAAAGCCAGATTTTGATGATATTGGGTTTACTGCAATAAGTTGGTTTGACGCCGCTCAACATAAACGAGCAACATAAAAAACGACTCCCTTAAGATATGGTCAGTATCAATTACCTTAATTAATCTAAGGTTTGGATAAGGCATGTTCCAACTCATTGTTGCCAAAGCACAACTTAGTTTTTTCCTTGTCTAGCCAGAGAGCTTTAGGGAAAACACCGCTCCCACGTCCTGCTCTCGTTCAGGTACCTACATCCTGTAGGCAAGGTGAATTTACGCACCAATAGCTGACTATTGAAAGGGAATTCAACGCAGTTAGCGCTAAAACTGGCTGCTAGAGAGGCATTAATTATCCGCAGCTCAGGTTAATTAAGCTTGCTAATTTGAGGTGATAAAGCCTTGTTTGTAACACCGCTTTTGCGTCCTGCTCACACCGAGGTACCTACGCCCTGTAGGCTAGGCAAAAATCTTACTATGTAATTGTTCAATAATTAGAAGTCTTTAACCTAATTGGCATCAGGCTTACTCCTTCAAATTGAATAAGTATCAAACTTACTTAGTATAACTGTTACCTAGAAAAAAGCCGCGTCTCCGCGGCTTAGATGATTGGACTAATCATTATTTTCTATGCACCGGTCACTACTGAGCAAGTCACCGGCACATTAATTGTTTCAGCTGTACCGTCTGCTGTAATTGTTGCAGTTACAAGGCCTGTCGCATTAGCTATTCTTGGTTTAACTGACACGGTATAGGTTTGCCCTTGAACCATGTCACTTAGTGTGTAAGTGCCTCCCCCCGCATTTCCGGCTGCTCTTCTTGAGCTACTACCCTGAGCATACCTCACAACGGCAGCAGGTACTGGTGTAGATACGGTGCTATCGTTTGTACAAGTCGCTGTTATCGAGACGTTTTCACTCACTAATGTAACAGGGTTAGTCAACGGTGTATCAAACGTGCCACAAACAGGGATTTCCCCATTTGATTGAAACCAAGTATTGTTTGAAAAATCAAATACCCTTATGCTCGCCGTCGCTGTTGCTGATACTCTAACTCGCGACGATTGAGGTCCAGTCAACAATGTGGTGTTACCATCTTGTGTAACCGCAAATAACTCCCCCATATCTGAAGACTGCATAGTCACAAGTAACCCTGTGTTTGGTACTGATGCACCGGATGTATTGATTATCACGCCAGCGTCACAGCGAGGTTCATTTCTTGTAACAGCGAAGAAGGTTAAGTGATCTGTTTGAAAGGTGCCATTGTAGGTATTAGTGGCCTCATTTAGCTCGCCAACTGTGACCATTTGTTCTTCAGCAGACCATACGCCAGTGTCCTCATTGTGCGATCTGAGGTTTAGCATATCACCAGTTTTAACCTCTACACCATTGACTTTTTTTCCAGCAGGTATAGACATTGAAACGGTAATTGGGCTTGAGAATTTTTTAACTTTTTTACCATTTGCAGCTGTCATTACAACATTTGATACTCCAATAGCTTGAAGTATGTTGCCAGAGTCGTTACCGGCATTTAAGCCTGCAGGCAAGACTAAGGCTGCTGCTGAGCTATTTGAGTCTGCACCACTCACGTTAAGTGAAACAGCGCCAGAAATAGCTGCACCGTCAGCATCTTGTAATACAACACCTGAAGGGATTTTTGCACTAGCTCCTGCTTTACCCGTTGTTTCAGCAACAATTTCACTGGTGGTTGTACCATCGGTACCTACTGACGCTTCTACAGTTGTGTCAGACACATCATCACCAGTTTTGGCAACGATAGGGAGCAGAGTATTGACAGCGGTGCTGTCTCCTGATGTCTCAAGTGCTACAGTAAAGTCTTTACTAAAGTAACCTTCAGCACTCACCCGAATGGTCACCTCACTCAATTCAGCGCCATCTTTTTTGGTGAACACAAAAGCACCTTCGTCATCACTCAGTGATGTTATCGCATTTCCATCTACATTTACAATATTGCTTGATACCGCTCCACCTTCTAGGAAGCGGATTGTGCTTGGCACAATATCATTTGAGGCTCTATCCACCACGTTCGCACTGATCACTAGAGTAAGCGGATCTGAGCTTTCTGGTGGAACCACTACAGGATCCGTTGGTTCAGGCGGTGGCACAACAACATTATCGTCGTCATCACTAAAACAACCAGAAAGCACCAGTGCAGAAGCCACTGATAAAGCTAGTATAGACTTTTTATTTGAAATCATGATTAATCCTTGTTCCGATTTTGAAAGCGCACGAGTGCGCAATAGCGCATTTTTTTAATATCAAATAAAAACTATAGAAGAGGTTTTAAATTTCTCCAGCTTTGGAATGAGGTTTTTATGGCGCTGATCACCCGTTACTTCAAAACTGGTGCAGCTTGTGGAAGAGATTTTCAGTAGAGCTGATCCAAATGCCAGCTCTACTGCTTTGTTTTATAAAATATTAGGCTCCTGTTACCTCAGAGCAAGATATTGTGATATTCAATGACTCTGCTGCACCTCCTGCAGTTATAGTCGTAGTTTGAGCAGCGACGGGGCCATTGGTATCATTGACACGAGGGTTAATGCTCACGTTGTATGTTGAACCTTCAACCATGTCAGAAAACTGATAAGAGCCGGCACCTAAATTTACAGCTGTTTTAGCAGAAAAGCCTGGTAAAGAGTAACGTACAACTGAAGCTGTGAGTGGTACAGACACAGTAGCATCGTTGCTACACGTAGCTGTTAGACTGAAGGTTTCAGCAACATAGGTTACAGGTTCAACAAGCTCAGCCTGCACCGTTCCACACACTGGAACTTCACTTACCGAGTCAAACCAAATGTTATTAGAAAAATCAAATACCCTGACTCGCGCTGTTGCTTCAGCAGAAACGCCATAACGAGTCGCAAGCGCACCACTTAATATTCTCAAAGAGCTTGAGCCCCCAGGCGCGTAACCACTGGCACTAGCATCCGATGAGGTTTCTGTTACTAAGAGGCCTGAAGAAGGCACGGCAGCTCCAGTAAAATTAACCACCATATCATTGGTACAAGCAGCTGTTGTTCGGGTTAAGGCAAAAAACGTTAGATGATCAGTTTGAAAAGACCCTGTATAGGTATTGGTCTCAGCATTAAAGCTCCCAACCGTGGCTTGGGTAGACTCTGCAGTCCATACACCGGTATCTTCATTGTGAGATTTGAGGCTCAATGTATCGCCAGTCTTGATTGGTACACCGTTCAACGTTGTTGTTGCTGGGATAGAAGTCGTTACTGTGATTGGGTTTGAAAACTGCTTAACTTTGCTACCTGTCGCACTATTCACTAACACGTTTGCCACCCCAACTGCTTGTTCGACATTAGCAGCGCCGCTTGCATTCAACCCTTCAGGTAAAATAGCAGTAACAGCACTGGTTGAAGCGTCTGCGCCACTGACATTGACCGAAACTTGGCCAGTAACAGGGTTGCCAGACGCATCTCGCAAAATAACCCCTGCGGGTATGTTAGCCCCAGCGGCTGCTTTACCTGAAGTTTGCGCTACAATCGCTTCAGAAGACGAACCATCATCTCCTATCGTTGCTGGAACCACAGTATCTGATACACCATCAGCATTTTTTGAGGTGATCGCTAACTGCACGGGCAATACCGTTTGGCCTTCTTCTGCCGCTAAGTTAACCACAAAACTTTTACCGATATAACCGTCAGCAGTTACACTCACAGTTACCTCTGTTAGTGTTGCATCCTCTTTTTTTGTAAATGCAAAGCTTCCACCAGTCCCCTCAATCATGGAGATGGCATTACCATCAACATCAACGATATTTTGAGATGCGACACCGTTTTCCAAGAATCGAACATTAGCGTCGACCACTCTTTGCGTTGCTGCATCCACTATGTTTGCGCTCACAACCAAAGCAAGTGCATCGGGCAGCTCAGGTGCAACCACAACGGGATCTGTTGGTTCTGTTGGTGGTACCACCACAACCTTGTTGTCATCATCATCACTAAAACAACCTGACAGTGTTAAAGCTGACGCTACAGATAAAGCGAGTAAAGATTTTTTGTTCGAAATCATGATGGATCCTTGTTCCCTTTTAGCAAGCGCCCATTGGCGTGGTGGCGCATTTTGATGTGTTGAGATTTAAATATAGAAAAGCTTCAAGGATTGTCTAGGCTGGAGGTAAAATAATTTTATTAACTGGGAATAGCATTTAGCAGTAAACCTACCTACGGTTCTTAGATGGGCCTTTAACTACTTCTTGGGTTTTCTTCGAAAGTTTTGTAACTCCTCCAATACCAATTTGCTTAATTACTTAATT
This sequence comes from Pseudoalteromonas peptidolytica, assembly GCF_012641745.1. GTDB lineage: Bacteria > Pseudomonadota > Gammaproteobacteria > Enterobacterales > Alteromonadaceae > Pseudoalteromonas > Pseudoalteromonas peptidolytica. The sequence continues at coordinate 125 of NZ_WEHZ01000001.1, read as the reverse complement.
AACCCGAGATCGGTTTAAGCCATCAGTTCATCAATAGAAATTGATGGCTTTTTTTCTTTGTGGCTGTATGCAATCAGCGCACCCAAGACTGTTAATATCATTCCATGCAAGCTTCTATGTCTTGA